>NZ_JANIGL010000009.1 GCF_024518675.1 Pseudoalteromonas shioyasakiensis | reverse complement strand
CCAGCGTTCAATCTGAGCCATGATCAAACTCTTCAATTAAAAGTTTTTATGTTCCGAAGAACAGCTCAATGAATTCTGAATTTATTTAATATCTTTCGATATTGAATTGACTGTGCTGAATAATTACCGAAGTAACTATTCTGTTGGTCACTCAGTTTCAATTGAGACTCTAAATTTTTTGCCTCGTTACTTGCTCAATAAAGAACGAAGTAGCTTGGCTGTTAGAACTCAATCTGTACGAGTGCCCACACAGATGATTGCTTTATATTGTTAAAGAACGTTGCGATTAAAGCATTTGCTTTATCTCGCTAGGGCTGCGCATATTACGCTTTCCTATTTTTTTGTCAACACTTAATTTTAAACTTTATAAAAAATCTAAACTCAAGTTTTACTTAACACTCTGAGTAGCTCATGCCCCGCTATGCGTTGCGCTCTGCCGTCTCAGTGGGGTCGCATTATAGGGAGAACAGATTTTTACGCAAGCGTTTTTTAAAGAAAACTTGAAATAAAGCACTGTTCGCTCACTATTCATGCCAAAGACTACAAAATCCATACTTAATTTACGTTTTAATAACCTTATTAAGTAATTTAATCTAAAAAGCCCAGTGAAAATCACTGGGCTTTTACTATATAACTATTAGATAACACCTAAACAAAGCGTAATTAAGCGATGCCGTATTGCTCGCGGTATGCTTTAACGGCTTCTAAATGTTCATCCATTGTTCCTTTGCTCTCAAGGTAGCTAATAAGATCAGCTAATTTCACAATAGAAATTACTTTAGTACCAAAGTCACGCTCGACCTCTTGTATTGCAGATAACTCAGCTTTGCCTTTCTCTTGACGGTCAAGTGCGATTAGCACGCCACTTAAGTCAGCACCATTTTGCGCAATGATTTCCATTGACTCACGAATTGCAGTACCCGCGGTGATCACATCATCAACTAACATGATCTTACCTTTGAGTTCTGAACCTACTAATGTACCACCTTCGCCATGTGCTTTTTTCTCTTTACGATTAAAACAATAAGGCACATCTTTATCGTGATGATCAGCCAGCGCAACAGCTGTCGTTGTCGCAATTGGAATACCTTTATAAGCAGGACCAAATAAAACATCGTAATCAATTGCTGCATCTTCAAGGGCTGCTGCATAGAAACGGCCAAGACGAGCAAGGTCTCGCCCAGTGTTAAATAAACCAGCATTAAAAAAGTAAGGGCTAGTACGACCTGATTTTAAAGTAAACTCGCCAAATTTAAGCACCTGCTTTTCAAGTGCAAATTCAATAAACTCTATTTGGTAATCTTTCATATTTATTTAAACCTATTACTTTATTAAGCGAGTGCTTGCTTTTGCACATCAATAATTTCGCGAATTGAATGTTTAGCTAAAGTAAGTAACTCATCAAGCTCATCAAACGAGAATGGTTCGCCTTCGGCTGTGCCTTGCACTTCGATGATTTTTCCAGTTTCTGTTAGAATAACGTTCATATCAGTTTCAGCATCAGAATCTTCTAGGTATTCTAAATCGCTGATAGCTTGGCCTTTATAAACACCCACTGAAATGGCAGCAATCATAAACTTCAGTGGGTTTGAATTAATCATGCCTTTGCTACGCATATGCGTGAGCGCATCAACTAATGCAACACAAGCGCCGCTGATAGAGGCAGTACGCGTACCGCCATCTGCTTGAATTACATCACAGTCAATTGTAATGGTATTTTCACCTAACGCTTTTAAATCAACAGCTGCACGAAGAGAGCGAGCAATTAAACGTTGAATTTCCATAGTGCGACCGCTTTGCTTACCACGCGCGGCTTCACGGCCATTTCGGGTATGGGTAGAGCGCGGTAGCATGCCGTACTCTGCAGTGATCCACCCTTTGCCTTGGCCTTTCATGAAGCGCGGCACACCTGATTCAACTGTTGCTGTACAAAGTACTTTAGTATTACCAAACTCAACCAGCACAGAGCCTTCAGCATGCAATGTATAATTACGTGTAAATGTAACCGGTCTAATTTGGTTAGGTGTTCTTTCGCTTGGACGCATTAACGATCCCCTTAATTCAGAATTTGCCATATTATAAGTATATATAGCAGTAGATGCCATGCCGATTTACATAAAAGCCTACAGTAACAAAAATTTCCGCTAGAGCTTATGCAGTGATACGGTATAATCACATCATTATTGTATTAATAAAACTAGGAAACCATCCATGATCCACAGTATGACTGCTTACGCACGTCGCGAAATAAAAGGCGATTGGGGCACTGGCACTTGGGAAGTACGTTCAGTTAACCAACGTTACCTTGAAACTTTTATTCGCGCACCTGAGCAATTTCGTGGCATGGAGCCTGTTATTCGCGAACGCTTACGCAAGCACTTACAACGCGGTAAAGTTGAAGTGTTTTTAAAGTTTGTTGCTAACCCTGCACACGTAGGCGAACTTTCAATAAATGAATCTCTTGCTGCACAATTAATTAATAGTGCTAAATGGGTGCAACAGCAAAGTAGTGGCGACATTAACTCTGTTGATATCTTACGCTGGCCTGGTGTAATGGAAGCGCAAGAGCTGGATATGGATAGCGTTAACACCGCTCTTATTTCTGGTTTTGATCAAGTAATTGAGGATTTTAAATCAGCAAGAGCTGACGAAGGCGCTAACCTTGAAGTAATGATAGCCACACGCCTTGATGCTATTTTAGAGCAAGTTGCTGTTGTTGAAACTCACATGCCAGAAATAACAAAGTGGCAACGAGAAAAACTGGCTCAAAAGCTAGAAGATTTAACGACTACTATTGATGAGTCTCGCCTTGAACAAGAGCTTATCTATTTAGCACAAAAGCAAGATGTAGCTGAAGAACTAGACCGTTTAAAGTCTCATGTTAAAGAAACTAAAAAAATCCTTAAAAAAGGTGGCGCATGTGGTCGTCGTTTAGATTTTATGATGCAAGAATTCAACCGCGAAGCAAACACCCTCGCCTCTAAATCAATCAACAGCGACATCACCAATGCAGCGGTAGAGCTAAAAGTGCTCATTGAGCAGATGAGAGAACAGATCCAGAATATCGAATGATGTTTCAGAGTGTTAAAATAGCTAATAAAATCTGTAAAATGTGGTGACAGAAATAGTGACGGATTGTTGAAAAATATGAAAGCTATCCTAAAACAGTAGGAACCTGTCACCACTTCATGGGTAAGATGTTAAAATGACAGCAATAATCACAGCTCAAAAGATTAATGGCCTTATTAAAGATAAGGCTGTAGGAAAATACGCGATCTCCAAAGCACCTTCCAATCATCAAGTATTCTGCAAATTATCAGTAACTCCTTCTAGTGTTAAAGTGAAGAAACTGTAGTGTTAAACATTAACCATTAAAATGTGTTGTTGTCTGGACGCTCACAAAATACTGAAAGCGAACATTCAACAAACTTCAATTAGCACCTTAGATTTTATGACAACTTAATGCGCAAAAAAGAAGTAGGGGTTTGAAATTTTTAGTGCTTGACGAGGTCAACTGAACATCAGTTAGTTGACCTGAGCAAGTCGACAGCGGAATTAAAAATTATCTGCATAGCAGACGCTCAGCGAATTGTTCACTATATAGTCTATCGACTATATTTCACTAGGCCGTATCAATCCCCATCACGTAAAGCATTTACTATTAACCTGTAATTACTTTTATCACTTTCAAATTTCAACATTTTTCGAAGGTCTTTGTTAGGAAGTTTATTTTCTTTTGATGTTAGCAGTTCAATAGCGCTACGCCTTATCTCTGAATTAGAATTTGAAGCAGCAATTGCTATGGCCTTTGTTTTAAAATTTGAATCAACCTTGTAATTCGACAGCGCTTTTAAAGCTGTGATTTGAACATATTCATTTTTTTCATTGTTAAAATTTTCAACGACTATATTGTAGGCTTCAGGATTATTAATCTTTCCGAGCGCCATTATCGTTGCAGCGCGGACATTAGCAGTTCCATCATATATATAGGGTGTTAGATAGTCTAAATGATTACTATTTTTCATATTCCCAACTGCGGTTAAGTAGGTCACTTTATCTTTATTACTTTCAGATGCATGTAATCCTTGAATAATTGCATCTTGAATAACTAATGTATCACCCGCATTTTTTCTATTATCTACTATGCCGCCGACAGCTGTGACAAGAATAGGTTGGAGTTCACCTCTGTTTATTTGATTGTTTAATACAGCATCACCTAATGCATACAAAGCTGATGGTGTGAGTTCCTCAGTCCCTTGTAAGAGCGACATTATCGCCCTGAATTTATGTGTGTCATTAATTTCTTCGTGATTGATAGTATTAACTAAAAACATCTGTGAGGCTGCGTTTTCAATTTGACCAATAGAGTTAAACAATCTCATGTATTGTTCATCCTCAAGAGCCATCTCATTAAGTAGTAGCGTGACAGTTTCTACTTCCCCTAGAATTGGAGAGTATTTTTTAAGTAATTCCGCTAATTCGGTTGACGCCAGCTGAGTAATATTTAAGCTTGGTAAAAGTAATTTTAACTGCTCCTGAAGTTCTTTTTTATCTGCTTTAGAGAGAGGTTTGGCTTTAATAATCAACCAATCATCAGGGGTATTTGATAAAGTCAATAATGGGCTATCTAGAATGGGTCTATTAGTGCTAAATGTATAATCAGTATTCGTTTCTATTGATTTATATATGGGTCCGTCGGTAATTTCGACTTTTTCACTCGCAGTTAGCTCATTATAGAAACATTTCCCGAGCTGGTATCGAGTAATAGACTTTTTAATATCAATAGATTCTTTATATGATACCTTGTTTTTTTCTATATAAGGTTCATCCATTTTATAAGTAACAAGATACTCACCCATAGCATCGCGCTCAAGTGTTGTAACAAGTGGATTTTCTTTGCTAACTTTATGTGTTTGAAAGTAATACGCAAACCCTTTTAGTTTTTCTTTAACATTTTCAGGGGTATCAGAAATGAATTTAAACTCGGTGATACTCCCCTTTGTATTGATTCCAAATAGAAATGGAATTTCATAATCGTTTGATGGTGAAAGTACGCCATTAACTTTTAGGTTGGTTTGGTCAGCTTTGAGACCAAACCAACTCACTTCATTATCATGATAAAAGTGTTTGATTGTTATAAAAGCATTCATATCAACATAGCTAATATTGTCAGGCTGATGATACTGAACACTTGCATTTAACTCATATTTGTATTGGTTTATACAAGTATGCCCTGCAAAACTAATAGCAATGCAGAGCAAAGAAAACAGCTTCATCATAGGTCGAGCGTTCCTTCTGAATCTACGATGGTAAATGTTCTATTGTAAAGCCAGCCTGTTTTATAAAATGATTCAGTCCACCTATGAGAGTCAAATATATAATTGACTTCAGAATATATGCCAAAGTCACCTTGAATAGAACTGAGTTCATCGTCAAGTTTGAATTTATACTCAACAGAAGGCTTTAAAACATCGTCTACATTGGTAACTTTAGTTGCAGCAGATATATCTAGCATCAACTTGTTATCAATTAGATCTAACTTACCATAAGCTCCAGCACTACCTCCAAGATTAACGCCAGGGATTACCCCGCCTAAGCCCGCCTGAGTGAACCCGTTGAGATTAACTGTCATCAAATTACCTTTTACGTAAATTTCGTTCGCATTTTTGATACCCATATTCATATCTAGCTTCAATGTACCTTCAAAGCCACCTTTGGCTGTTACTGGAACTATTCCAACTATGACCGTTTCACTTGCCACAACTTTCCGCGTTTCCCACAGTGTTTTCTTTATTGGTATGTTGAAGTTAGGAACATCAATATAAGTAATTCCGGAATCTATTGTGACTCCAAACAGTTCATAACTACTTGTATATCTAGCGGATTTGCTCTCATCCATAAATTCATCATTATATGGATAGGTCCAAATACTGGCTTCTTTAAATAAAACAGTAAGTTCTTTATCAAATACTGTAACGACAAGGATTCCTTTTGCTGTAGATTTTAAAGCTGGGTTTTCCTCAGGAGCTAGCTCCAGCGACACATTAAAGCCAATAGCTGTTTGAAATGTAGATTTTGAACCCGTTTTTTGTCCAAAGTCACTTTTTTCTTTTAATTCTAGATATTTCCAATAGCCCTCTGAACATTTTTCAACTTCTTCTTCCGATATGTTACCGTACAAATCTGATTGTATGATATCTTGCTTTTGGATCGATAATTCGGATAGTCTCTCGCTATAAGTAACCTCATAGGAGCCAAATACAGCGCTACTAGTAGAGTACTGCCAAAGTTGGGCACAAGCAGGTTCAACCCAAATGGCATTACCTTCAGTCGAATTTTCAGCCATTTCAGCGAGTCCTGCAGAATTTTCGGCGGTGTTTAATTCTGCGTAGTCATCAAAAAAATAAAATGGAACTTCAATTTCAGAAATGTTATCAGAGAGGTCTATCTCATCAGAAGAGCCTACTATAAAAACTCTAAGCTTTAACGTATTTTCTTGTTCAGGGTCATAAGACTCATAGAGTCTAGTGATCATCTCATGCGTAAACAGCAGTGAATAGTGCATACTTTGTGGCTCTAGGTCATTATAGAACTCACCTTCAATAAAAGGCATATGCAATTGATTTTTGGAATCCCAAACTGGTATTGTTTGGCGCTCACCTTCAAAATCAATACTTACGTTAAGCTTGTAATTACCGACACTTAAACCTGTCGCTTGGGAGAGTACATTACCATCAAATTCTACTTGTTGGGTATCATCTCCACGGGGTACATCAAAGATAAGCTCAAGATCGTGTTCATGCTGCGTGATTTCCATATCTTGGGAATCATATTGAGCGCGTTTAATTATAATTTCAGTGACAGGTTGATTATCGACTGTCGCTATATCACTAAAAGAAAAGTGGAGGTCATCATCAGTGTCTTCTTCATGTCGGTTAAGTACGTCAGGAAGAGCAAATATTACATAATTACCAGTGTCTATTTTTTTTGGTAGGTTTATGTTGTACGTACGATTATTAAGACCTCTTGTTACATTTTCCGCATAATCAAGGCCAACTAACTCTATTTTGTCCTTATCAACATCCAAGTCGCTAACTTCGGTGTGTTGTAAAAGTAGCTCTTCTAAATATTCTTTGTTGATACTAAATATGTGGACTGTTACATCTTCTGCTTCAAACCCTTCCACTGAGAGTTCATAGTTAACTTCCAGCGTTGCATTTGCACTGTATTCACCATCTGCGTGAGAAATTTCAGTAATAGATATTTCTTTTACTTTTTCGATCTCCGCGATTTTTTCTGAATCACTGTTACACCCGCCAAGCATCGAAAAACTAATCGAAAGGAGAGTAAAGTAAATGGCTTTCTTAATGGTTATTTTTATCATTATAATCTTCTATAAGAGGGGTGCATTTATCTTAGTAAGCTTCTTAGGTTTTTACCATTTTAAAAGTCTGGTAAATTCGTTTATTTTCCAAACAAAGGTTGAATACCATACTAAACAACTGATTCAACGAGCTTTCTTATACCCATCAGCTTTGGAATAAATATTTTAAAATGATAACAATGCTTTAGAATAGAAGAACGTATTCAGATCCTGTGAGGCACCATATGCGAATCCACTCCTCGCCTTGGAAGTAATTCCACTCTTCAGAAGCAATGCTAATGGGTAGTTAGTTGGGAATTTTGATAACCAAGCTAAACCGTTGATTTGGTATATAATTGGGTACTCTAATTCGATTTTTGCAAATCGGCTTAGAAATATTTTTCGTTGTTGCTTGAACGGTAACTTTTGTATTCATGATAATCTCCTTTATCGTCTAGCGCTACACCGTGTACGCATGAATGTTGATGAGTTCTATCTCACACAGCTTTACCAGGCTTTTTATTTAGTCAGTTGACTATCCGGTCAGTCACCGAGCATTTCTCTTCCCAACCCAGAGACCTTGGACTGACTAAGCAGAGCCCAGGCAACAAATGGCGTCTCTGCCAGTTGCACAAAGTGGCAGTGCTCACTCCAAGAACTTTTGCCAATCCCTTTTGCCGTAAAAATTGACTCTCACGTATGTTAGAGTCAATTATGAAGCATCTGAAAAAGCATTAAGCTGTCTAAATGTGCATCATTAAGCTATTGCTCTACTTTTCCCTTGAACAAAGCAACAAAATTTTATGTTACTTTATTCCGGCTTGTTCTATTTCTAAAAGTCCTCAATAAAAAATATTTAAATCGAATGTTCACATACATACTCCCAAGTCTAGAGCGTATTGTAATAATATCTTCATTGTGAGCTTTTGTGTTTATCTTTACACCTTATATACCTATTTCTATTTTATTATAGCTCTAGTCAAAACTAGAGAGCGTCTAGATGAAAATAAAACTCTTGCATTAGCGCTGAATTAACAAATAATGGGCTCACTGTTCACGGGATTAGAATGAGGGAAAATGAACACGATACTAACTACGCAATGTGCAGATGATGTAGGCTTAATAGCTAAAATCACCGGACTTTGTCATGAGCATAATTTAAATATTACCCGCAATAATGAATTTGTAGATAAAGACGCTAAACGCTTTTTTATGCGTACTGAGCTGAGCGACCAGCCAAATACTGACTTTATAACACAACTTGAAGAACTTTTGCCCAATGGGGCTAAGGTAACGTTACACAACAATGAAAAAACAAAAGTGGTGTTACTTGCCACTAAAGAAGCGCACTGTTTAGGCGGTGTGTTACTTAAACAGTTTGAGCAAGCCCTTAATATTGAAGTACTTGCTGTAATTGCGAACTACTCTGATTTGGCGCCTTTAGCTAAAGGATTTAACGTACCGTTTCATGTGGTCAGCCATGAAGGGTTGAGCCGTTTAGAACACGATCAGCAAGTGGGTGATTTAATTGCCAGCTATAGTCCTGACATAATAGGCCTTGCAAAATACATGCGTATCTTAAGTCCAGAATTTGTCGCCCGTTTTGAAGGTAAAATTATAAATATTCATCACTCTTTTTTACCGGCATTTATTGGGGCTAAACCATACCACCAAGCATTTGAGCGTGGGGTGAAAATTATTGGTGCAACAGCACACTTTGTTAATAACGAGCTCGATGAAGGGCCCATTATTATGCAAGATGTGACGCATGTTAATCATGCGAATACCGCAGAAATAATGGCGAAGATGGGTAAAGACGTTGAAAAAACAGTGTTTTGTAAAGCGCTGCAATTAGCGTCGGAACACAAGTTATTTATCAATGGTAATAAAACAGTGGTATTTAGCTAAGTATTTTAGGCTAAAAATAGAATATAAATGAAGAGGCTATTTGCCTCTTTATTTTTATAACTTAAGACGCCGACTCAATAGGTTCTAGTTGTAGTTTTGCAGCTATAAGTACAGCTTGAGTACGATTATAAACGCCTAGTTTTCTAAAGATTGCGGTAATGTGTGCTTTGACTGTTGCTTCTGAAATATGTAGCTCGTAAGCAATTTGCTTATTGAGCAACCCTTCATGTAAGTATTGTAATACTTTATATTGCTGTGGAGTCAAGGAAGCCACTTGTGCAGCGATTTCTTTGTCTTCACCTTCGATGGTCGCGACTTTGTCTTTAAGCTCCGCAGGAAGCCAGGCATCGCCATCAAGTATTTGATTTATTGCACTAGCAATATCTTCTGATGAAGAAGATTTAGGAATAAACCCCATTGCCCCGTAACTCATCACTTTAGAAACAATATTTATATCTTCACTACCAGATACCACTGCTATCGGTAGGCTTGGATAGTCTTCACGGATACGAATGAGGCCGTATAAATCGCCATTGCCTGGCATATGTAGGTCTAGTAATAAGATGTCTAAATCTTCTTGTTCGCTGAGCACTTGCAATGTGGTATCAAAGTCTTCCGATTCAAAAACTTCTAAATCAGTAAATCGACTACTCAATGCTCCTTTTAATGCTTCACGAAATAACGGGTGATCATCCGCTATTAAAAACTGACTCATGGTTCACTCCTAATAAATTCGGCTGCTGTTTAATCATAAACAACAGCCGATATACTACGTTTAGAATCAACTTCTAATCAAGTTTTTAACGCATATTTAACGATTTAATCGATTCTCGATTAACTCATCAACGACACTCGGATCGGCAAGCGTTGAAGTATCACCTAATTGTTGGTGCTCATTTGCTGCGATTTTACGTAAAATACGACGCATAATCTTACCTGAGCGTGTTTTAGGTAAACCAGGCGACCATTGGATCATATCAGGTGAAGCGATTGGGCTTAGCTCTTTACGAACCCAATTACGCACTTCTTTAGTAAGCTCGTCACTTACAGTTACCCCTTCATTTGGCGTAATGTAAACGTAAATACCTTGACCTTTAATATCATGAGGGAAGCCAACAACAGCCGCTTCTGCTACAGCCTCATGAGCAACAAGAGCACTTTCAATTTCAGCGGTGCCTAGACGGTGACCTGATACATTAAGAACATCATCAACACGGCCTGTGATCCAGTAATACCCGTCTTCATCACGACGACAGCCATCACCCGTAAAGTAAACACCTGGGTATGCAGAGAAGTAAGTTTGCTCAAAGCGCTCATGATCACCATAAACTGTACGAGCTTGTGATGGCCAGCTATCTAAAATAACCAAGTTACCATCTACAGCACCTTCTAATGTATTACCTTCAGCATCAAATAATGCTGGTGCAATACCAAAAAACGGACGGGTTGCAGAGCCAGGCTTCATATCAGTGGCACCAGGCAATGGCGTGATCATAATGCCACCCGTTTCAGTTTGCCACCAAGTATCCACAATTGGGCAGTTACTCTTACCAATATTTTCGTAATACCATGACCATGCCTCAGGATTTATTGGTTCACCTACAGAGCCTAATACACGTAAAGTATCACGCTTAGAAGTTGCGGTTGGTTCGTCACCTTTTGCCATAAGTGCACGAATTGCCGTAGGTGCGGTATAAAGAATTGTTACCCCGTGTTTATCAACCACTTCACCCATACGCCCTGCAGTAGGATACGTTGGCACACCTTCAAATAATACTTGCGTACAACCATTGACTAATGGCCCATAAGCAATATAACTATGACCTGTTATCCAGCCTACATCAGCGCTACACCAAAAAATATCATCTTCTTTCAGGTCAAATACATATTCATGAGTCATTGATGAATATACTAAATAACCACCCGTAGTATGAACGACCCCTTTAGGTTGACCTGTAGAACCTGATGTATAAAGAATAAAGAGTGGATCTTCTGCATTCATTGGCTCTGGTTCACATTGAGCTGGTACATCTGCAACTAAATCGTGCCACCAAACATCATGTTCATTCCAATCAACTTCACCACCGGTTAGTTGGTGTACTACGACATGCTCAATCGTCGTTACCGATTCTTGCGCAACCGCTTCATCAACATTAGCTTTTAACGGTACTGTGTTACCAGCGCGACGGCCTTCATCTGAGGTAATAACAATTTTAGCGCCAGAATCTTTAATGCGGTCAGCAATTGCTGAAGGTGAAAAGCCACCAAACACCACAGAGTGAATTGCACCTAAACGTGCACATGCTTGCATAGCGTAAACAGCTTGTGGCGACATTGGCATATAAATAGCGATACGATCGCCCTTTTGCACACCCAGCTTTTTAAGACCATTGGCAAATTTAGCCACTTCATCATGTAACTTTTGATAACTGATATGTTCGCTTTGCTCTGGGTTATCACCTTCCCAAATTAATGCAGTTTTATCTGCTTTAGTGCCAAGGTGGCGGTCAATACAGTTATAAGAGGCATTTAACTCACCATCTTCATACCATTTAATATTAATATGACCTTTATCAAAAGACGTGTTTTTTACCTTAGTGTAAGGAGTAGACCAATCGAGACGTTTGCCGTGCTCTGACCAAAACCCTTCAGGATCATCAATAGATTGCTTGTACAGTGTGTTATATTTATCGTTATCAACTAAGGCTGCATTCTTGATATTTGCAGGAACTGGATAGATACTTTGTGACATAGTCGTCTCCATTTATAATTACTTGCCAAAGGCCTATCTCAAGGATCACTCAGCAAGGCTGATGAAAGTATTAGACCTTAGTTGTAATGCTGTGTTGATTATGTCTAACCTCATAAACAACCAGCGGTTACGGTTTAATTTTTTTACAACATAAGATTAACAACCCATATTTATCAAGTCCACTTTAGTGCAACCTTAGTCTAATAGACCAATAGGTAATTGAGTAAAAAGCATACATCATCAAAAGTGGTACTATTAATAAAAGTATAACAACTGCACCGAATAGGAAATTAATCATGACAACACACGCTATTTTACTTAAATCACTCACTGCAACCGCTGTCTTTTGCGCACTTAGTAGCACAGCTCAAGCCGCGACAATTGGGAGCACAGACGTTAATTATGGTGGCTACATTAAACTCGATGCAATGTGGAGCGATTACTCTGACGGTGTTCCTGCGGGCGATAGTGTTGGCCGTGATTTCTATGTGCCAAGCACAACGCCGGTTGGCACTGATGTAGACAGCGATCCTGTATTTGATATGCATGCCCGTCAATCTCGGTTCTTTTTAGGTACCGCAACAAAGCTCGATGATGGCAAAGAAATAAAAACTAAAATTGAGATTGATTTTATAGCGTCAGCGCCAGGTGGCAATGAGCGAGTTAGTAACTCTTATGCTCCACGTATTCGCCAAGCTTTTATTACGTATGATGGTTGGCTATTTGGTCAAGCGTGGTCAAACTTCCAAAATGTTGGTGCACTCCCTGAAACCCTTGATTTCGTAGGTCCAGCAGAAGGTACTGTGTTTGTTCGCCAAGCACAAGCACGTTATACAACTGGTAATTTCTCATTCTCAATTGAAAATCCTGAAAGCACTATAACAACACAAGGTGGTGCTCGTGTTGCAACTGATGATGCATCATTACCCGACTTTACCGCTCGTTATACTATGAACGCAGACTGGGGACAATTTGTTGTTACAGGTCTTGCCCGCCAACTCACCTATAAACAAAATGGAATTGATGCTGATGAAACTTCATTTGGTATCAGTGCATCAGGTAAAGTTAACTTTGGTAAAAACAACCTTAAATTTATGCTTACCCAAGGCCAAGGGTTAGGACGTTACATTGGTTTAAATGTAGCGCACGGAGCTGTGCTAAATGGTGACGAGCTAGATGCAATTGACTCAACATCTGGCTTTATTGCTTACCAACAAAATTGGAACGAGCAATGGCGTTCTACCTTCTTATATTCTTTCTTCTCAGCTGATAATAATACTGACTTACTCGCTATTTCTAATGATCCAACAAAAACAAGTCAAAGCTTTAGTGCCAATATACTTTATTCACCAGTTAAAAAGCTGACTTTTGGTGCAGAATTTAAACACGCTGAGCGAGAAGTTGAAAGTGGCAATGACGGTGATATGGATCGCCTACAATTTTCTGTTAAGTACGCATTTTAGTACCTATAAACAAGTGTTATTTCCCTATAAAGCGGCCGTGGCCGCTTTTTATTTGATAAAAAACAACAAAACAAACATAACTCAATTGCAAACCATTAGCATTTAGATTAAATTGCACATTAATTTGAACTTTATGGAATGTTATATGTCTGCCCCGCAATCTTTACGTTTATCAAAATTAGCTATTTTAACCTCACTTGCAGTCTGTGGTCTCGCCCACGGTGCAGATCAAAGCAATGAAGAAGGTGAACCTCTCGAAAAAATAGCGGTATACGGACAACACCATAAAAACTACATTACAGAAGATGCGCAGTCAGCGACAAAGCTTGGTTTAACTATCAAAGAAACGCCACAATCAATTTCTGTTATCTCACGAGCACTAATGGATGACTTCTCTTTAGATGATATCAATGCTGTTTTAGAGTCAACTCCAGGTGTAACTGTTGAGCAAATTGAAACTGACAGAACTTACTTTAAAGCCCGTGGCTTTGATATTACTAACTTCCAAATAAACGGTATGGGCTTGCCACAAGACACTGGCTCAATTCAGGGGACTCTTGATACCTCTATTTTTGAAAGTGTAGAGATTGTTCGTGGTGCTAACGGCTTAATGACTGGCGCAGGTAATCCATCAGCAACTGTAAATATGGTACTAAAAAAACCTACTTACCAAACTAAAGTCAGCGCATCTGCATCGTACGGCTCTTGGGATAGCAAACGAGTAGAACTAGATGCATCAACAGCACTTACAGACGATCATGCAGTAAGAGTTGCGTTCACTAAACAAAAAACAGATTCATACCTTGATCGTTATGAGCAAGATAAAACTATTTATTATTTTGCATATGAAGGTCAATTAACTGATAGCACACTCTTATCTGTTAATTATGTTAACCAGCAGAAAGACGCAGACAGTCCATTGTGGGGGGCTTTACCTCTTTATTACACTGATGGCTCTGCTACAAATTTTGATGCTTCAACCAGTACAGCTTCTGACTGGTCATTTTGGAATAACTCAACAGAACAACTATTTGTATCTTTAGAGCAAAGCATAGCTAACTCATGGTTCTTAAAAGCAAGTTATGCGCACCTAGTTAATGAACAAGATTCAGATCTCTTCTATGTTTATGGCACACCCGACCGCGAAACAGGTCTCGGTTTAACAGGCTATGCAAGTGAATACATCCATGAAGATAAGCACGCTATTTTTGACTTATACGCAGCGGGTAAGTTTGACTTATTTGGCATGGAGCACGACTTATCATTTGGTGTAAATCAAGCGGATATGGACAATATTGATAAATCTCTTTATGACTACGAAAATGGCTTTCCAGCAATGCCTGAATTAAGTAGCTGGGATGGGACAGCCCCAACTCCTAATTTTGATGATGGCTTAACTGGTGGTGATGTCACAAGCAGACAACGTTCAGCTTATATTTCAACACGTATACGTGCAACAGAATCACTCAGCTTATTAGCAGGTGTTAGTCAAGTAAACTGGCAGTCTACAGGTGATTCTTATGGTTCTGCTAAAGATAAAGACAGTGATCAAACCATTCCATATTTTGGCACTGTTTATGATATCAATGAAAGCTTCTCGGCTTATGCTAGTTACACTGAAACCTTTGTGCCGCAGACTGAACGTGATATATCGGGTGATTATCTAGATCCAATTACTGGTAAAAGTAGTGAAATAGGCTTGAAAGCCCAGCTTCTGGATAATAACTTATTTGTAACTGTTGCCTATTTTGATGCAAAACAAGAAGGACTAGCGGTTGCCATTGCAGGATCTACCCCTGACGATACACGCTATTATGGCGCTGATGGTATAAGCAGTGATGGCTTTGAAGTTGAGTTAAGTGGTCAAATTACTGAAACCTTGAGTACGAGCTTTAGCTATAGTAACACCAATATTGATGGTGATGAGCTTGTTAAAAATTATACACCAGAAAACCAATATAAACTTGCCGTTACCCATAAAGTTCCTCAAGTTGATGGTTTAACACTTGGCTTAAACTACCGCTGGCAAGATGATACTAAACGCATTCAGCCTGAAACTGTACAAGGTGTTATTCCAGTAACAAAACAAGATGCGTTTGGTATTTTAAATCTTATGGCTACATACGATATTACTGATAACGTAGGTGTGTCATTTAATTTGAATAATGTAACCAATGAAAAATATATTCACAGTCTATATTGGGAGCAAGGTTACTACGGAGCACCACGCAATTATTCAGTTTCACTGAATTGGCAACTATAACTTGCTAACTTGCTAACTTGCTAACTTGCTAACTTGCTAACTTGCTAACTTGCTAACTTGCTAACTTGCTAACTTGCTAACTTGCTAACTTGCTAACTTGCTAACTTGCTAACTTGCTAACTTGCTAACAAAGTATAAATACAAAAAAGCCGCTAAATATTTAATTATATTTAGCGGCTTTTTTATTATTAAGTGCGGGTCAAATCGCGCTTACTCTTTAATTCTTATAACTCGTCTTCTGCAATCAAGCCTGCATCTTCGCCATCTTCCGGTTTGATCTCAGCTTTTAACAAGAGCATTTCGCGTAGTTTACCTTCAATCTCATCTGCAATTTCAGGATTCTCTTTCAAGAATTTAATTGAGTTAGATTTACCTTGGCCAACTTTGCTACCATTGTAGCTGTACCATGCACCCGCTTTTTCAACGATTTTGTGTTTAACACCTAAATCAATAAGCTCGCCATGTTTAGAAATACCTTCACCATACATGATGATAAACTCAGCTTGCTTAAATGGTGGCGCTACTTTGTTTTTAACCACTTTTACGCGAGTTTCATTACCAACAACTTCATCGCCTTCTTTTACAGAGCCGATACGACGAATATCTAAGCGTACAGAAGCGTAAAACTTAAGAGCATTACCACCCGTTGTTGTTTCAGGGTTACCAAACATAACACCAATTTTCATACGTATTTGGTTAATGAAAATACATAATGTGTTTGAGCGCTTAATGTTACCCGTTAGCTTACGTAATGCTTGCGACATTAAGCGAGCTTGCAAGCCCATGTGTGAGTCACCCATGTCGCCTTCAATTTCAGCTTTTGGTGTTAGGGCCGCAACTGAATCGACAATCACAACATCAACAGCACTTGAACGTACTAACATGTCACAAATTTCTAACGCTTGCTCACCGGTATCTGGTTGAGATACAAGTAAATCATCAATGTTAACGCCTAGCTTTTGTGCGTAAACAGGGTCAAGTGCGTGCTCAGCATCTACGAATGCACAGGTTTTGCCTTCTTTTTGTGCTTGAGCGATAACTTGTAGTGTTAAAGTTGTTTTACCTGATGATTCAGGGCCATACACTTCAACAATACGCCCCATAGGTAAGCCACCTATGCCTAAAGCAATATCGATACCTAGTGAACCTGTAGATACAGCTTCAATGTCTAGTGCTTTATTGTCACCCAATTTCATGATTGAGCCTTTACCAAATTGACGCTCAATTTGTGATAAAGCGGCATCTAATGCTTTTTGTTTGTTATCGTTCATTTTGTTCTCCAAATCCGGCTAATGCAGACAAGTATACTGTATGAAATCACAGTATCAAGTTAATTTTTTTAATTTATCTTATCGATTACTTGTTTTAAAGCATAAACAATAGCTTGCGAACGTATTTCTGCTCTATTACCGGTAAATACTTGTTTGCTTGCATAGTGTTTATCTGCAATTTTTATACAAAACCATACTAAACCAACCGGCTTTTCACTACTTCCGCCACCAGGGCCGGCAATACCTGAGACCGCAATGGCAACATCTGCATTGGTCACGGTACACACCCCTTTCGTCATCTCTAAAACGGTTTGTTCACTCACTGCGCCATGTTCAATTAATGTTTGCTCATTAACACCCAACAAATCTTGCTTTGCTTGATTGCTATAAGTGACGAATGCACGGTCAATATAAGCAGAGCTTCCAGGGGTATCGGTGAGGGCATAACTCACACCGCCACCAGTACATGACTCAGCGGTAGTGATCCATAAGCATTTATCCGTTAAAATAGCGCCTAATTGCGCAGCAAGTGTTTTAATCTCTTGATGTAACTCCATATTCAGCCTTTGGGTAAATACATGTCGTTTGATCTTTATGCACCACACACAATAAGTCAACAAACTCCGATGATGCAGCAGTATCTAAAAATAAAATCTGAGCATCGTGATATTTTATTGTTCTATCGAATGGGTGATTTTTACGAGCTATTTTTTGATGACGCAAAACGTGCTGCGCAGCTATTAGATATTTCACAAACTCATCGCGGTAAAGCTGGCGGCGACCCAATACCCATGGCAGGCGTACCTTATCATGCTGTTGAAAACTATTTAGCGCGTTTAGTACAAATGGGGGAGTCTGTTGCGATTTGTGAGCAAGTGGGCGACCCCGCTACTAGTAAAGGGCCTGTAGAGCGCAAAGTTGTTCGTATTGTTACGCCAGGTACTATTTCTGATGAAGCCTTGCTACAAGAGCGCCAAGATAATTTACTTACCAGTGTGTGGCAAAGTAAAAAAGGACTGTATGGTATCGCCTACCTAGATATCAACTCAGGTCGGTTTAATGTTGTTGAAGTCAATACTGACGAGGCATTTAGCTCTACATTACAACGTTTAGCACCTGCTGAGTTACTTTACAGTGAAGACTTTGCAAATTTACACTTGATCGAGCATATTAAAGGTATTCGTCGCCGTCCTGAATGGGAATTTGATTTAGATACAGCTCAACACCTATTATGCGATCAATTTGGCACAAAAGATTTAATTGGCTTCGGTGTTGATAAAGCAAAAGCTGCATTAGTTGCTGCAGGTTGTTTGATGCAATACGTTAAAGACACTCAGCGTATTGCCCTACCTCATATTCGTGCGATCACTCTTGAACATAACGAACATGCCGTTATTCTTGATGCTGCGACTCGTAAAAATTTAGAGTTAACGGTTAATCTCGCTGGCGGATACGAAAATACCCTTGCACAAGTGCTAGATAAAACAGCAACAGCGATGGGGTCGCGGTTACTAAAACGTCGTATCCACACCCCTATTCGCTCAAAGCCCGAACTTAATGCCCGTCTTAATGCAATTAGTGCCATAATCGATGCGCAATTATGTGGTGAACTCCATGAATCATTAAAACAAATTGGCGATATAGAACGTGTTATAGCTCGCTTAGCACTTTGCACAGCAAGACCCCGTGATTTAACCCGCTTGCGCTGTGCATTACAAGCGTTGAGCCCATTACATGCGCTATTAAATGATGCCAATGATGCTCGCATCACACAAATTATTGCCGACTCACCCGTGTTACCTGAACTACAAGCGCTACTAGAGCGTGCCGTCATTGATAATCCACCCATACTTATTCGTGATGGTGGTGTTATTGCTCCTGGCTACAATAGTGAATTAGACGAATGGCGCGCACTTAGTCAAGGTGCCACAGATGTGCTAGAGCAGTTAGAGCAGCGCGAGCGTGAACGCACTGGTATTAGCACACTTAAAATTGGCTACAATAAAGTGCATGGCTTTTTTATCGAAGTAAGCCGTGCTAACTCACACTTGGTTCCCGCTGATTATATCCGCCGCCAAACACTTAAAAATAACGAACGCTATATCATTCCTGAGTTAAAAGAACACGAAGATAAAGTACTGGGTAGTCAGTCAAAAGCTCTAGCACTTGAAAAACAATTGTATGAGCAGCTTTTTGAGTTTATTGCGCCGCACATAGAACAGCTGCAAACAATGGCTGCTGCCCTTGCTGATTTAGACGTACTTAATAACCTTGCAGAGCGTGCAATCGCACTTAACTACGCCAAACCACAGCTGTGTGATAACGACGATATTAGTATCAAACAAGGGCGCCATCCTGTGGTTGAACAAGTAATGAAAGACCCATTCATTGCCAACCCCGTTGAGCTTAATAAGCAACGTAAAATGTTGATTATTACCGGGCCAAATATGGGCGGTAAATCAACCTATATGCGTCAAACGGCCTTGATTGTATTAATGGCGCATATTGGCAGCTATGTACCAGCTGATAGTGCAAAGATTGGTAATATTGACCGAATATTCACTCGCATCGGTGCCAGCGATGATTTAGCCTCTGGCCGCTCAACTTTTATGGTTGAGATGACCGAAACCGCAACAATTCTAAACAATGCAACCACGCAATCACTGGTATTAATGGATGAAATAGGCCGTGGTACGAGTACCTATGATGGCCTATCACTCGCCTATGCAACGGCAGATCATCTAGCATCAAAAATCTCAGCTAAAACACTGTTTGCTACCCATTACTTTGAACTAACAGAACTAGCAGAGCAACAAGCTGGGCTGGTGAATGTACATTTAGATGCGATAGAACACAATGACACCATTGCCTTTATGCATACCGTACTAGATGGCGCAGCAAGTAAAAGTTTCGGCTTGCAAGTCGCCGCGTTAGCAGGTGTACCAAAAGCCGTCATAAAACAAGCGAAGCAAAAGTTAAAAATGCTTGAAAACCACCAACCCGTTACAGCTGATCTTACTGTGCAACAAGCCTCATTATTTGAAGCTGAGCCAAGTGAAGTAGAAACCCAATTAACTGAGATTGATTTAGACAATTTAAGCCCGCGCCAAGCACAAGACTTACTGTATAAACTTAAAGCATTACTTTAATACTTATCCTAAAATCAAAAGAGCTGAAGAGATTACCTCTTCAGCTCATAGAGTTTTATATATCACTGTTTTTTGGTTTACGAAAACTGATCAAATAAGCTATCAGTACTTAATCCTTCATGTTGTAAAATATCTTTTAAGCGGCGTAGTGCTTCCACTTGAATTTGACGCACTCGCTCACGAGTTAAACCAATTTCACGACCTACATCTTCCAGCGTTGATGGCTCATAGCCAAGTAAGCCAAAGCGACGAGCTAATACTTCACGTTGTTTAGGGTTAAGCTCACCTAACCAATCTACAATGTGCTTATTGATATCATTGTTTTGTACTTCACCTTCAGGGCTAAAGCCTTTTTCATCAGCAATAATATCCAGTAGTGCTTTGTCGTTTTCACCACCAATCGGTGTATCGACTGACGTTATCTTTTCATTTAGGCGAAGCATTTTTGTGACGTCTTCAACCGGTCTATCTAAGCATTCGGCAATTTCTTCAGCGGTTGGTTCATGGTCAAGTTTTTGCGTGAGTTCTCTTGCGGTACGTAGGTATACATTTAACTCTTTCACAACATGAATTGGTAGGCGAATGGTTCGCGTTTGATTCATAATCGCACGCTCAATTGTTTGTCGTATCCACCAAGTTGCATAGGTTGAGAACCTAAAGCCTCGTTCTGGATCAAACTTCTCAACTGCACGAATAAGACCCAAGTTACCTTCTTCAATTAAGTCAAGGAGGGCAAGTCCACGGTTATTATAGCGACGGGCAATTTTTACAACTAAACGTAGGTTACTTTCAATCATGCGCTTGCGGGAGGCTTCACAGCCTTTCAACGCTTTACGAGCAAAAAACACTTCTTCTTCAGCACTCAATAGTGGAGAAAAGCCAATTTCACCTAAATATAATTGAGTGGCATCTAAATTTTTAGTTACTTCCTCTTTAGCGAATATTTCATCTTCTTTATCGACTTCTTCCAATAACGCTTCTGTTGGTTCATCAACAACATCATCAAATTTATCATCAATCGCGGACTTCGTTTTTTCTACTTTTGCTGTGTTACCCATTAGCGTACCCTCAAGCAAATAAGCGGTAATCAACCACCATTATCAATACCCGATAGCTAAGGCAAATATTTTTGCGGATTCACAGCCTTTCCTCTATAACGGATTTCAAAACGCAATGCCGTAACATCAGAATCTGTACTACCAATCTCTGCTATTTTTTGCCCTGCTTTCACATTCTGTTTTTCTTTAACTAACAGCTTCGAATTGTGTGCATAGGCACTAAGATAATCATCATTATGTTTCAAAATGATTAAATTGCCGTAACCCCGAAGTGCATTTCCCGCATAAACTACAGTCCCTTGTGCCGCAGCTAAAACAGACGAGCCTTTTTTGTTGGTAATTTGTATCCCTTTATACCCATTCTCCCTAGTCGAAAAGCGTTGTGTCACTTTACCTTTAGCAGGCCAAGACCAACGTACCTTTTTTGGGCTCAATTGGCTAGAATTACTAACTTTTTTACTGGCTTGTTTTTGAACATACTCTCGTTGTTTTGGCTGATCAAGCTCTTTTTTTAATTTTTTGTTATTTTTTTGTTTCGATTCTGTAGACTCTTTACTCGAATTCGTATATTTTTTCTGCTTTTTCTTTTTTGCTGTTACATCTGTAAAAGAAATCACTTGTCCTGGATGAATCACGTAAGGGGCTGGAATACCATTCTTTTTTGCTAATGTTCTAAAATCTTGGCGGGCACTAAAGGCTATTGAATATAGCGTATCGCCTTTTTTAACAGTGTATTTATCTCCATTTATATTTATTCTGCTGGTATAAGGTTTTACCGTTGTATTTAAACTACTAACAGGCGCAGGGCCTTGGCGAGAAGAGCAAGCACAGAGCAAAACACTCATAAATAAAGTAACATAGAACACATATTGTTTATTCATGGCGCTTTACCCTCAATTTCAAAAGCTGTCACTTTTAGCGGTTATCGTAATAAAAAATAAGCAACCACAACTAAAATAACTAACCCCCAGCCAAGTACTTCAACGTATTGACGTAATTTTTGCTCCATTTTCACACCACCCCACTTCATAAGTGAGGCAACTAAAAAGAACCGTGCACCGCGACCAACAGCAGACGCTAATAAAAATGGTAGAAATGCCATGTGTAATAACCCAGCACCGATAGTGAATACTTTATAGGGAATGGGTGAGAAACCTGCCAAAAATACCACCCATACGCCGTAGTTTTTAAACCACTCAAGGGCGATATTAAACTTGTCTTGCCAACCCATTTGACTGATAAGCGGTTCGACAACGGGCTCAAATAACCAAAAACCTAATAAATAACCTAAAACCCCGCCAATCACAGATGCAATAGTGGTAAAGCTAGCAAAGCGCCATGCTTTACTTGGCTGCGCTAACGACATTGGTGCTAACATTACATCTGGTGGAACCGGGAAAATAACAGACTCAGCAAAACTCATTGCAGCTAAATAACGTTCTGCATGGCGATGTTTTGCCCACACTAACGCCATATCGTATAACTTAGTAAACAATTTCAAAGTGACTTCCTATTCAATATCACCAGGGACAAGTGGAACAAATCTCACTGGTGCAATTACATGTTGGGTAAATTTATTATCTTTTCTAACAACCATTACCAGTTGTTGTTCTTCGTTGCCAATGGGTGCAATCATTACGCCACCGTCGGCGAGTTGGTCAAGTAATGCTTGTGGAACTTGTGATGCTGCAGCTGTAACAATAATTCCCTCAAATGGAGCTTGTGACTGCCAGCCTTGCCAGCCATCACCATGCTTCATTGCGACATTGTACAAATCTAGATTTTGCAAACGTCGCTTAGCTTGCCATTGCAGTGCCTTTATACGCTCTACCGAAAATACTTTGGTAAAGGTTTTAGCCAATATTGCAGTTTGGTAGCCTGAACCTGTACCAATTTCAAGAACTTTATCACGAACCCCAGCTAAACGCAGTAGCTCAGTCATACGAGCAACAATATAGGGCTGTGAAATTGTTTGCCCTTGCCCTATCGGTAATGCCGTATTTTGATAAGCTTTATGTTTAAGTACGTCATCTATAAAAACGTGCCTAGGAATTGTGCCGATAGCGCTCAGTACTTGTTTATCCTCAACCCCTTCGCGTGCTAATAAATCAGCTAATGCCTGAGCACTGCGAGTATAATTAGACAGCACCATTGATCTCCATTGTTTTTAACCAATCTCCAACTGCTTGGATGCTCTCTTTAGCCGTCATATCAACACTTAATGGAGTAACTGAGGCGTAACCATTATTGATGGCATAAAAGTCAGTTCCTGTTCCGGCATCGCTTTCAGCACCCAGCGTGCCATACCAGTATATATCTCTGCCCCAAGGATCTTGTTGCTTGGTCATGGTTTCAGCCTTGTGCCGCGCGCCTAAACGCGTCACTTGAACACCTTTGAGCTCAGTTAAAGGAATATCCGGTACATTGATATTGATGATCTGATCTTTTGGTAAAGGGTGCGAAGCAAGCTCTTTGATAATACTAACAGCCACCGCAGCCGCAGTTTCAAAATAATTGCCTTCCTTTGAACATAATGACACAGCTACTGCCGGTAAGCCTAAATGACGTCCTTCGGTGGCTGCGGCAACTGTGCCTGAATATAGCGTATCATCGCCTAAATTAGCGCCGTGGTTAATACCTGCAACGACGAGGTCTGGCTTTTCATCTAATAGTTCATTGACACCTAAATGCACGCAATCTGTAGGCGTGCCATTAACTGAAATGAAACCATTTTCCAGCTTGGTAGCGCGCAATGGGTTCATTAAGGTTAAAGAGTTACTTGCGCCACTACAGTTGCGATCAGGTGCAACCAAGGTCACATCTGCAATCTGAGTGAGTGCTTGATAAAGCACTGCTATTCCCTTCGCATTTACACCATCATCATTACTCAATAAAATTTTCATTTATGCGTCCTTTTCTTTGTGTACTTTTGGGCTCGCATCGGTGTAATCCACCAGCTCACGTAACAGCGCGGTTGCAAAAGTTCCTTTGGGCAAACCAAAGCTTAATTTTATGGTTTTATCATCAATCGTTTCTACGGCTAAATCTTGTGGTATTAAGCGTAGCATTCTGCGTTCATTTTTAAGACCAAGCTCACCCAGTCCTTCACACCATTGTTGATAAGGCACTAGCCATATTTTCTCTTGCTCTGTTAAGCCTTTTTCGCTCTTACCTACCATAGGTGCCGACATCATAATGTCGCCAGAGGCAAGTCGAGCAATGTTTTCGTCGCTGATTGCATCTTCAAAAAATGCGTTACTGCCGCTGAGCATAAACACTTCACGGTGCATGGTTTTAGCCAGGCCGTGCTCTGCCACTCGTAAGTTAACGATTTGATTAAATACATAAGAGCGCGCAGCGGAAATCACCAAGCCTCGTAATTTTTTATCACGAATGCGCTCACCAGCAAACATTCGTTTAGCCATTTCTAGATTATGCCCGCCATGACCAAAGCGCTGTTCACCAAAATAGTTAGGAACGCCTGCCCGCACAGCATTAATTCTACAAAGAATATCTAACGGCTGTGTGACATTGCGCAGGGTAATTGTAAATTTATTGCCCTTGTGGCAACCCGTTCGTAATTTACGGTTATGGCGTTGCTGAGCAATGATAAACACTGATTCGCTATTAAGCTCAGTAAAATCAATCTCTTTTTTTATTGGCACTGGCACGCTAAACCATTGGCTACATACGCCGTGGCGATCTTTCATACCAGCATAACTGACATCCCGAGGTGAAATCCCCGCTTTTTGCGCTAGTAACTTAACAACGTACTGAGTGTTTTCGCCTTTTTTTACCACCTGCAAACAAACATGTTCGCCACTGCCGGTAAACTCAATACCTAAGTCTTCATCAACCATAAAATCTTCGGCAAAGGTTTTAAAATCAGCTTGAGATAGTGGCTTTCCATACAAATAATTTAATTCACTCATGCTGTGAGCTTACTCATGATCACAACCGCATGGCTCGAAATGCCTTCTTTACGCCCCTCAAATCCTAACTTTTCAGTCGTAGTGGCTTTAACATTGACCTGACTGAGTTCGGCATTTAAATCGGCGGCTAAATTTTCTCGCATAGCTTGGATATGAGGCAACATTTTTGGCGCTTGAGCTACTATGGTCACGTCAGCGTTACCAAGTACGTACCCTTGCTGCTTGGCTAAATCAACCACATGGCGAAGTAAAATACGGCTGTCTATATTTTCATATTCGCTGGCTGTATCAGGAAAGTGTTTACCAATATCACCCATCGCAAGCGAACCTAAAATCGCATCACATAATGCATGAATTGCAACATCACCGTCCGAATGCGCTAAAAACCCTTGTGGGTAAGCTATTTTTTCACCACAAATAGTAAGTGGACCTTCGCCACCAAATTTATGAACATCAAAGCCATGGCCAATTCTAATCATGATGCATTCTCGCTGTGTTGTTTTTGGAGTAAAAAGTGGGCTAAATCTAAATCTTCTGGTGTGGTTATTTTTATATTATCGCTGCGCCCCGGCACCAACTTTACTGGTTTTTTCGCCCACTCAATGGCAGACGCTTCATCGGTGATTGCTACTTGCTGTGCCAATGCACCTTGTAGTGCGTTCGTTAAGTCCGTGTATTTAAAAAACTGCGGTGTTAACGCCTGCCATAAGTCATCTCTTGGCACCGTTTGTTCACTGTGGGTATTACCACGTTTTATTGTGTCTTTGACCTTAGTCGCTAAAATGCCACCTTCATCAGCGCTTAGGCATTGCTGTATTAAGTGCTCGATATCAGTTGTATTAACTAACGGTCTAGCAGCATCATGCACTAACACCCAATCAGGTGGATCAGCATGCAAGGTTAATAACCCATTTAGTACTGAATCAGCACGCTCTTTACCACCACTGGCTCGAACGATTCGCTTGTCTACTTGGGGTAGCTGTTCGTAAAAGGGGTCATCATCACTGACCACCACAATTATTTTATCGAGCTGTGAAAGCTTAGCCAACTTAGCTAATGTATGATCTAAAATAGTTTTCCCGGCCAGAGTTATGTATTGTTTTGGCGCGCTATGTTTCATCCGACTACCTACACCAGCGGCAGGGACAATAGCAGCAATTGTATGTTTATTTTTCATTGAGTTGTTGTCCAGGTAACACACGTATAAATGTCTCACCGGGTTTGATCATTCCTAATTCGTTGCGCGCACGTTCTTCAACCCCTTCTTGACCTAATTTTAAGTCTTCTATATCGGCTTTGAGCACTTTGTTACGCTTAATTAAATTGGCATTGGTTTCTTGATGGGAAATAACCGCTGATTTTAATCGACTATAATCTTGTACACCATTGTGACCAAACCACAATCGGTATTGTACAAACAGCGCTAAACACAGTAGCGCAAATTGAAACAGTCGCATTAAACACTCCTTGATTGTTGCTTTACCAGTTAAAATGACAATACATAGTAGAAGGCAACTGGCATTAAATTTTACTGAACATGAGGGCGCTTTAAGTTACGCCAGTTAATACTACTGGCTAGCAGCATTTCTCTTAGTGATAAAATACGCGGAGCGCATCGCTTATTAAAACGCCACTGGTGGCCACAACAAGCAGCGGTCATCGTTGCTTTTGTTGGTTTTAATAGTAACGCAGTGTGCCCTTCAAGCGACTTACCTTGGTAATCAAACCAACCATGTTCATTACAATGGAGTTTATTGTCGCTTACTTGGTCTATGCTGTCTATTGCAACCCGAGTTTGATTAGCATTATTAAGTAATAACGGCACAATTAAACCTGATTTTTTATAGCGGGAATAAAAATCGGCAACATCATCTTGGCTAGGTGGTTTGGCTTTTTGCTTATCTAACCAACTACCATTTTGAGGATCAAGAACAAAAGGAACCTGACCATTCACCACACGAGTCGCTGCACGTTCAATATAGTAAGGTAAACTTTTTAATATCGCGCGCAGGCGCTGTTCACTAGGTTCGCTAACTAATCGAGTTATTTCACGAGCATAAAACGCATTGCATAGTTGAGCATACAACACACGTTGTGCATCAGATTGCCAAATATCAACTTGTTGATCAGGGTTACTCGCAGTCAACGCTTCTACTCAATACTCCTAGGTGTCTATTTTATAGCATAGTATTGACTGCTTTTTAAGCGTCTAAGCAGGCTTATTACCCAGCTTTGCATCACCGTTTTCTAAAAACTGCACAACAGCATCACGTTTTTTACCAAGTAATAAACTGCCGTCTGCTAAAAACATAAAGTTCTGCCAGTTACGTTTAAATACCGCAAAGCTGGTTTCAATAATGTTATCTCGTGCCATACAAAAGTACACGGTGGTGTTAGCTTGCCAATCTAAGTGCGCTAAAATTTCTTCAGGTGGTAGCTCAGCCCCCTCTTCCCAGGCTGCTTCCCAGTGCACAGTTTGTGTAAAGCTTTCGTCTTTACCACACCAATCTGTTTTATCAAAAAAGTCTGGGTGGTCGTGCTCTCGGCTCACCATAGTGCTCCAAAGTACAGCGGCACGTTCATGGCTCATAGGCTTAATTAAAGCAAGATCTTGCTCTGAAACAGGCGCATCTTGGTGGCGAAAAACCCACGCTTTTTTGTAATCATCTAACGGTATATAGTTCATAATAGTGGCAAATTAGTTAGCATTAAAAGTGCAGCGCAAATTATACAAGAGATCAAAACATGACTACAGCAATAAAACCACTTTCCCTAAAATCAGGCTTATACCAACACTACAAAGGTCCGCAATATAAAGTGCTCCATGTTGCCACCCACAGCGAGACACAAGAGCAATTGGTTATTTACCAAGCCCTCTATGGCGAATTTGGCATCTGGGCACGCCCATTGAGTATGTTTTTAGAAACCGTAGAAAAAGACGGTAAAACTATCCCCCGCTTTGCTTACCTTGGCGATGCCGAATAGTTATGGCATCATGTTTAAAATCATTACTGCTCAGACCAGATAAGGTATTACCGTGCAATTTAATTCTACAGATAACTACATCGCAAGTAATTCGTTAAAACAAGCGGTTAATGCGGCAATTTTGCTTGAAAAGCCATTGCTAATAAAAGGCGAACCTGGCACAGGTAAAACCATGTTGGCCGAAGAGCTGGCGAAAAGTTTAGATACCACACTGATACAGTGGCATATCAAATCGACCACCAAAGCACAGCAAGGCTTATACGAGTACGATGCGGTGTCCCGCCTACGTGATAGCCAACTCGGTGATGAGCGTGTGCACGACATCGGCAATTACATTGTTAAAGGTAAGCTTTGGCAAGCCTTTACCTACGGCGAAGATAATAATAAACGCCCGGTATTGTTGATTGATGAAATCGACAAAGCCGACATCGAGTTCCCGAACGATTTATTACTTGAACTTGATAAAATGGAGTTTCATGTATATGAAACTGGCGAGCGCGTCATCGCAAAACAGCGCCCTATTGTGATCATCACCTCAAACAACGAAAAAGAACTGCCAGATGCATTTTTACGCCGCTGCTTTTTCCATTACATTGACTTTCCATCAAGTGACGAAATGCAGCAAATTGTCGACGTACATCACCCCGATGTAAAGCAAGATTTAGTGCGCCAAGCACTGGAAGTATTTTTTGGCCTACGCGAAGTTAACGGCATTAAGAAAAAACCTTCCACCAGCGAACTACTCGATTGGCTTAAACTATTAATGGCTGAAGACATCGACGCAAAAACGCTGCACGATAAAACGCAAAGAGGCGGCCTAATGCCGATGTTTGGTGCGCTTTTAAAAAATGAGCAAGACATCAGCCTAATTGAAAAACTAGCCTTTATGAGCCGCCGTTAACATGTTGATTGCGTTTTTCTTCAAATTACGTGAATACCGCTTACCTGTGAGCATGCGCGAGCTGCTTGATTTAATCAACGCACTAAAAAAAGGCGCGGTATTTGCCGATGTTGACGGCTTTTATTATTTAGCCCGTACCATTATGGTTAAAGACGAAACCCACTTCGACCGTTTTGATAAAGCCTTTGCTGATTACTTTAGCGGCATTGCCGATCTCGACTTACTTGAGAGCTTAAAACAGCAACATGACTTACCCAATGAGTGGCTACGCAAAGAGTTTGAAAAACACCTAAGCGATGAAGAAAAAGCCCAGCTTAAAGCCATGGGCGGCCTTGATGAACTAATGAAAACCCTGAAAGAGCGCCTAGAAGAACAACAAAAACGCCATGCTGGCGGCAATAAATGGGTTGGCACGGGTGGTACATCTCCTTTTGGTGCTTATGGCTACAACCCTGAGGGCGTGCGCATCGGTCAAGACGGTAACCGCAACCGCCGTGCGGTAAAAGTATGGGATAAACGTGAATACCGTAATTTAGATTCAGATCGTGAAATAGGCTCGCGTACCATAAAGCTTGCGCTTAAAAAGCTACGTAAATTTGCCCGCACTGGCGCAAGTGATACCCTTGATTTAAACGAGACCATTCGCGCGACCGCTAAACAAGGCGGCATGCTGGATGTAAAAATGGCTCCTGAGCGTCACAACGCGGTAAAAGTGTTAATGCTGTTTGATATTGGCGGCTCAATGGATGACTACATTCACACCTGCGAAGAGCTGTTTAGCGCCGCCCATAGCGAGTTTAAGCACTTAGAGTTTTACTACTTTCATAACTGCTTATACGAACATGTTTGGCAAGACAACCTACGCCGCCATTCAAACGTTATCGACACTATGACACTAATCAACAAATTCACCAGTGACTACAAAGTGATCTTTGTTGGCGACGCCACCATGGGCCCCTATGAAATCGCCTACCCCGGCGGCTCAGTAGAGCACTACAACGAAGAGCCCGGCAGTGCCTGGTTAAACCGCATCACCAATCACTTTGATAAAGTCGCGTGGCTCAACCCACAGCCGGTTGAACACTGGCGTTACTACCAATCAATTGATTTTATCAAACAGCTAATGAATAACCGCATGTACCCATTGAGCTTGGATGGGATTAGTAATGCGATAAAAGAATTGAGTTAAAGGAATTGGCGAGTTGGCGAGTTGGCGAGTTGGCGAGTTTTTCAGAAAATAATATCCAAGCATCAGTGTCAAATATTGACACTAGACTACTCGCTAACTTTACTCTCTCAAGCTCGCTAACTTAATTAAACCAACTTCCATCCCAAAAACACCAATGCAAAACCAACCAAATAAACCAAGCCAACCCAACTCAATGTTCGCACCAATTTAGAATGCTGAATACTGGGCTCTGAGCGCACTAGGCTGAAGTTTAGCCACGCAAATACCGGAGTGGTAATAAAGGCAAGTGTCATGGCAAAAGTAAGCATGGGGCCGAGGGCTGATTTAAAAAACAAGATCACTGCCATGCCAGCGAGTGATTGCAGTATTAACCAGATATTTAAGCTGTGTTTACTTTGCTTAAAGCCAAGCAGTTTGTGCGATTCATTAAGCGTTCGGGCGTAGCCGTCGAGCACAGTTAAAGTAGTACCAAACATACATGAAAAGGCGATAACTGATACTAATGGCCGTGCCCATTCGCCAATTGTGAGGGCGTACATATCAATTAATTGCTTAGCAAACGCCACGCCACCTAACGCAATTTCATTGCTTTGGCCGTATTGCACTAGCACACCCAAGGAGAAGAATACTAATGCTAATGCTGCGGTTAGCCAGTAGCCAACATTAAAGTCAAACAAGCCCTGCGCTCGTGTTACCGTTTGCTGGCTTTGTTTTTCTTTAAGCCACAGGGAGCTTAATGCTGAAATTTCAATAGGCGCTGGCATCCAGCCCATAAGTGCGACCATAAAACCTAGCATGGCAAGTTCATACGGTGACGGGCCAATATAATCAGCAGGTGCCATTGTTCCATGGTTCATAGCGCCGTTACTAAATGCAATCGCGAGGGCAATTACGGTTGCTAGTGTAAGTAGCCCCATAATAGCCTTTGCGACGTTATCGAGCGCTTTAAAGTGACCTAGCAATAAAATAACTAAACACACCGCTAATATTAACCAACATAATAAGGTCACGGAAATATTCACTGGCAACGCGTAATGCAGTAAGCTCGCCGTTAACAATAAAACCCCCGCGGTATTCACCACCGCAGCAATTATATTCAAACCAATAAAACTGTAAAAGAACCACAGCCCTTTACTTTGATACCCCTCTACTAAACTTTTTTTAGTAGCTAGCGTGTACTCAATACCAAAACGAAAAAATGGATATTTAAGAACATTTACCACCACAATTAGCCAAAATAACTGCCAGCCAAATATTGCCCCAGCTTGAGTTGATGCCACTAAATGAGAGCCGCCAATTGCCGCTGTAGCCATTAAAATACCAGGGCCAAGTGCGTTTAAACGGGTTTGCCAAGTTGATACTGCTGATTGCATGTGTGTGCTTATTATATTGCTTTTATTAATAAGCAAGTTACAGCGTTTTACTGAGGATTGAAAGTGAGAAAATTAGTGGAAGATTAAACGGTTCGCTAGATCCTAGTTACCTAGAACCTAGCGCCTTTATTTTTTAACGCAAGTCCATTTCTTGAACTTTTTCGTGAGCAATTTCAGGTGTGGTGCTCACTGGTTTTTCGTGTAGATTCGCTTTTATTTGTCCTTTTCGATGCTTTAGTGCCGCATCGAGCTTTTTAGCTGCGTTTGCAATTGCTGGGTAAAGAACTTCGTTCTCACCTTTTACTGATAAACGCGCGCCTTCATAAATGGTGCTAATTTCTGCTTGGAGCTTATGGTGCTCTTTTGAAAGAATAATATCGAGTGCGATCAGAGATGGAAAATGGCTCGCAATTTTTGAAAACTTTTCGTTGATGTGTTCTCTAATAGAGTCAGTAACGTCAACATGGTGACCAGAAAGATTAATTTTCATAGGGTATCCTTTTTTTTGTTACCTCATAACTAGTATTGGGGGCTATTTAGATTTACACAAGCAGAAAACTCAGAAATATGACATTTATTTGTTATTAAAGGTGACTCAGATCAATCTGAGGGCATTAAATATGCAAAACCCCGCATGATGCGGGGCTTTCAACATGACTCTTAATTTTGTATGTTAAGTGTACGAACAACAATAATCGGCAAAGTCAGTCACTTTTACTTGGAAAGTGACGTTAGCATCAACGTTAAATGACTCACCCGCTGACATCGTTTTCCACTCGCTCTCGCCTGGTAATAAAACTTGCCACTGACCACCATTGAGTTCCATTAATTCTTTTTTACTGGTTGCGAATTCAAATTCACCTGGCTGCATAAAGCCTAATGTTTTCGTGCTGCCATCTGCAAAAATTACCGTACGGCTTGAAACTTTACCGTCAAAGTACACGTTTGCTGTTTTAACAACACTTATATTATCAAACTGAGACATCCTCACTCCTGTTTATAGTATTTATAATTTAACTACAGCCACAGTGCCTTAACTACACAGAGCTTGCAAGTAATCAAGTGTGAAAAACGATCATGTTAATTTATATTTCTATAATTTAGCAAAATATTGTAAGTAGTAAATTCTTTTACAAAAATAACCAAACTTGAGTAAACCTACTTAGCGCTATAATACTTAGAATAAAAATCATAAAATTATTTTTAATCTACAAAACGAACGCATTGTTGAAACATTAAGCTATTTAAATAGTCATTTAACTGATGAGCGATTTATACTGCGTGATTGATTTTAACAATAGAACTACTATTTCTTGCAATCAATGTCTTGCCTAAATCGCGTTTAATACCAACGATCGCATCTTGAGGTGGTTTGGCTATGCACATCAGTTTATACTGTTTACTTGATTGGACACGCTTTCGCGAACTAACAGAGCTTACGCCTTTTACGGCTTTACTTGATTTTTATCAAAATTTTGCTCAACAAGAATGCTAAAGCACTCCGATCCTCGAACTTAACATAAAGGGTAAAACCATGAGCGAAATAGAAATTGAATCAGAACTTGTTAGCTTTGTTGAAAAAGCACGTCAAAGTGAACAAGTGTGGGCGCTAGGCGCGCAAGACGGTGGTTTTGTTGTTTGTGAATCAAACCAATTCGAAAACACTGATGTGTTGTTATTATGGGAAAGTGAAGCTGCAGCTAAAGCCCAATGTAAAGAAGAATGGGCAGAGTATAGCCCTACAGAAATAAACCTCGATGAATTTTTAGATGAGTGGATTGAAGACCTTAAAGAAGACGATGCACTGATTGGGCTAAATTGGAACGACGATCAAGTATGTGTTGAAATCGAACCAGTGGGACTTGCTCGTGCTTTAAGTGAATAAATTTAAGCACATAGTAAACACGCTAGTTTATTTCCCACAGGCTTGGGTATAAACTAGCGTAAATCTTTAGTTTCAAGGTAGCAGGTTGAAATCTCACCTAGGTCGACGCTCATTTTCAGCGATGGAATTGCATACACTCTTCCACGGTTATATTTATAGCGATCAACGTCTCCCCCGTGAACAAGCTAAACATTGGCATTTTTGGTTGCCATTAATAGCGTATTACACTGGCGCATACAGTGATGAAATTGGTCACTTACAATTAACTGACATAATTAACCGTGATGGCATAGCATGCTTTAATTTTCACACCCACGGTAAAATAAAACCGCGTATTATCCCCATTCACCAAGCTTTATTTGCTGCTGGACTGCGTGAATACCTTGATTTAGTAAAGCAGCAGAACCACTCCCGCCTACTGTTTGATTTACCTTCAAAGTCAGGTCGTTACAGTGAAAAAGTACGAATTTGGTTTTCCGGTGAAGGTGAACGTGCGGGGTATTTACAAAAATGTGATATACCCAATGTTGATCAGCTTGGTATGAAAACAGCCATCAGCAGCCTGAGGCTCAATTTTGAGCAGCAAGTGCGTATTTTTGCCATCCAAGCAAATAGCAAAGATGCCTTTAATTACTTAATGGGCTTTATTGACTACCCTGAGCAAGCCTTTGCAGACATTGCACTACTTAATCAGGTTATTCAACAGATACGCAATATAAACTCTCACATTCATTGGCACAGATTTACAGCTCGCCATAGCCCCTGACAAACTTTGTTACCAACAGGTTCATTACTCTGCTCTTAAAAACTGCTAGGATATAGTTGTATAAATTCTAACAAGAACAGTTCAGGGACTCTTATGTTTATAAAAAGCTTACTCACACTTAGTGTGGCTATTGCTGTGAATTCAGCTCATGCCAATGAATATGTCATTGAAAAACTAGCCAAACCAAGCTCTCAACAGGTTTCTCTCACCCTAGATCCTGCTCAGGATACCTTCAGTGGTGAAACAGAAATCGCACTAGAAGTACTTAAACCAACTAAGTACATTGAACTCAATGGCGTTGATTATGCAACGCAAATGGCACAACTTTTAGGCGCAGAAAATTGTGACTTAAGTACTGAAATGCTAAAAACAGGCAAGGTGAAGTTCGCCTGTGCAGAGCAAATTCAACCGGGTAAATATACGCTAAAAATTGATTTTACCGCACCATATAACCGCAACAGCGTAGGCTTGTACAAAACCATAGATCAAGGCACTCCCTATTTATTTACTCAATTTGAAATGAGTGATGCCCGCCGTGCGTTTCCAGTATTTGATGAGCCAAGTTATAAAATTCCGTTTCAGTTGACCATTACGGCACCAAGTTCACAAAAAGTGTATGCCAATACACCTGAACTAAAAACCACTATCAATGGCTATATGACGACTCACTTTTTTGATAAAACACCACCAATTCCATCGTACTTAGTGGCTATGGCTGTTGGCCCATTTGAAGAGCGTGAAGTCAAAGGCATGCCAATCCCTGGCCGTATCATTACCCCACAAGGTAAAATTCACCTAGGCGAGTATGCTGAACAAAATATGCCACGCGTGCTTGCAGCGCTAGAAGACTACTTTGGTAGCCCCTACGTTTATAAAAAACTGGATTCGGTTGCCGTTCCTGAGTTCCCGTTTGGTGCGATGGAAAATGCAGGTCTCGTTACTTACCGTGAAGATATTTTATTACTCGACCCTGCAACCGCAACACGCAGTAAAAAACAGCGTAATATATCTATTATTGCCCACGAACTTGCGCACCAATGGTATGGTAACCTAGTGACCATGAAGTGGTGGAATGATTTATGGCTAAATGAAGCATTTGCAAGTTGGATGGCGGCAAAGATCACCGCACAGTTAAACCCTGAATTTGAATCCCACTTAGATTTACCACAAAACCGAGTAATGGCCCTAGATGCTCGTTTAAGCACTAAACCAATTCGTAAACCAATCAAAACCGAAGCCGACATAATGGATGGCTTAGGCCTCGCTTACAGTAAAGGCAGCTCTGTACTTGCTATGGTTGAAAACTGGATTGGCGAGAAAGCTTTTCAACAAGGTATTCAGGCTTACTTAAAAAAATTCTCTTATAAAAATGCTGAAGCAGCCGATTTATGGCAAGCCTTAGGTGATGCATCTAACAAAGATGTTGCCGGTGTATTGAAATCATTTATTGAGCAATCATCCTTTCCACTTATTAAAGTAAATCAGCAGGGTAAAACAATTACCATCCACCAAAGCCGATTCAGCAATGCCGGCGTTGACGCACCAGCACAGTTATGGAATGTACCCGTTGCAATCAAATACGGCGCCGGTGATAAAGTAAGAACAGCCAATGTGTTATTGAATAAAGAAACACAAAAAATCCAGTTAGACTTTACGCCTGAATGGATTTACCCAGATCAAGGTGCGCTGGGCTATTATCGCTGGGTGATGGATGACAAACAATTTGCAGCCCTAATTGATAATGCAGCTGAAAAACTGACCGTGCGTGAGCGCTTAGCTCTCTTATCTGCGGCTGATGCATTACTAGATGCCGGTGTTATTTCAGCAGGCCACTTAATGCAAACCTTAGAAACATTTGTCAGCGATAAACACCCACGCGTTGCAAGTACCGCTCTGGGCTATTTAGCTGCTCAAAAACGTACTTTCGAAGATGAAAGCAACGAAGGTTTATGGCCTGCGTTTATTCGTAAGAGTATAACGCCCGCTGCTAAGCAATATGGGCTAACAGCACAAATGAATGAAGATGCTGCAATTGCTCAACTGCGCTCTCAAGTTGTTTCGCGCTTAGGTTTTGATGGCGAAGATCAAAGTGTGATCAACACGGCAAAAGCACAAGCCCAGTTATATTTAAATAATCCTGAAAAAGTAGACCCTTATTTAGCTTCGACCTATTTAAATTTAGCTGCATTTCATGGCGATAAACACCTTTTAGATGCGTATATTAATACCTTTAAAACAACCAAAGATCCACAAGTACGCACTAAAATGCTCGCTGGTATGAGCTACTTTGGCAAACCCGCATTGCAAACTAAGGTGCTTAATTACAGTTTAACTGATGATGTAACAGCTTCAGACATGCGCACTATTATGTCGGGTCAAATGTACACGAAGGCGCGGGAGGCATTATTCATCAACTGGGTTTATGCAAATTACGACCAAGTAGCAGCTAATTTGCCGCCATTTTTTGTACCAAACCTACCTTACTTTACAACCTCAGGCTGTAGTGCAAGTAGTTTAGCTAAGACCCAAGCTTTCTTTAACGATAAGATTGCAGAGGTACCTGGTTATGCACGAACATTGAGTAAGTTAGAAGAAAGTGTGAATAACTGTATTTCACTTAAACAACGTGAACTTGAATCAGTTAATAGCTTTTTAAAGCGTTAATTTACTAAGTTTAGGTTAACTAAAACGGCAAGCTCTTAGCTTGCCGTTTTTTATCAAAATTAAACTTTCTACCCTTGTCCACGTTTCACCACTGTTAATAATCGCTTTGTTTGACCATTTAATTGATAGTCAAAACTAGTAAACGCGACGACGATTTGCTCACATTTCTGCGCCTTGCAGACGTGTAAATTGTAATTATGATCAGGCAAAATCTTCGCAATACTGTAACTTGTATTATCTGTGATTGCTGACTGATTCATACAACTGGCAAGGTAGTTATCGTCAATAAAAACAGCCGCAGTACTATTGGGGCTCGCATCGCTCATCATCAATTTAGTAAAGCACTGCGCAGGGATTAGGCTCTGTTGATAAATAAACTTATCATTTTCTATTGCATAATTAGGTGCGTATTTATCAGCTTTCGCTTGCAAGCCACAGCCGGCTAAGCTCAAAGTAGCAATAAGTGTGAATATAGCGCCTTGCATTATTCAATTCCATTGTCTTAGTTGCCCCTATAATACTCCCTAAAGCTTAAAATAAAGTGAATGAAATTCAGCCGTTTATAATTTTTATGAGCTGACTAATAAACTCTTTTGCTGCTTTTTCTGTCGTTATTTTAAAACCAATGCCGTAATGGATTGGGTTAGCACTTTTAAAGATACGCGTTGGAAAACGTGTCATTTCACTGCTATGAAAAAAGCCTGAAATCCTACTCACACCATCAATAGCATTAAAGTCATCACTAAATACCTCTAATGCTGGGCGCAATACAAGTTTTGCTTGCCCACCTTCAATATGTAAATAGATCGCCTCCTTTGATTTAGGCAGCATATACTCTGAAATATTCTTTATTTTAAAATTACTGCGGCATGCAAATGCGACAAGTTGTTCGTTAATTTGCTCTGAGGTAGCTGTCATAAGATTACTTTTGCTCTTAGTAGGTTGTTAGCTGTAGTCTAATTACAGCTAAATAAATGGTCTATTTGCGACAAACAAATGCGAGTTGTTCATTGTTATAACTTAATCTTGTGATAGCCGTGCTACAGTAAGGAGTCAAATCAAGCCATTGTGACACTCGCTGTGGCTCAGATAAACTACGTTGGTAAATCCGATTATCCAATGCATAAATCACTGTGTTGTCATTCTTAAAGGCATAATCTTGAACAGTATCAGGTAAACGAAACAAATCCGTTACCATTTGTGAATTAGGGGCGAAACTAGCCAACCAATTTTGTTCGTTTTTCGTATAGGTAAATGTAAATGCAGCGAGTGTAGGATTAAACGTTAAGGTACGACCGATGTGTTTTGCCACGACCTGCCCTTTTGCTGCGACAACAGTAGTGTATTGCAAAGTATGCGGCTCACCTAAAATAAACATGACTAGGTCATTATCACGACCCCAAGCATGATAGCCAACAGGTTCAATCCACTCAAATATACGACTCGGTGATAACTCTGCGTTTAACGGGTACTGCCACAATTTTTGTTTACCATCGGCCTCTACCACAATCGCAGATAGTGCATCACCTGCTGGTTTTAATGTTGCTGAGTACTCGCTAACAGGGCTGTTTGTAAGATTATAAGTTTGCTGTTCATCAAAGCTATAAAAGGCTAAATCTGTTTGGCTTTGCCCTAACTCATTCACTTCTTGAGTAAAATAAATACCATTATCAGTCAATAAAGGTTGGTTATTATAACTATTCCCTTCTGTAATTCGGCTCACTTGTAAACCGTATTCCGTATTTGTTTTCGCTAATAATATTTCACTCTTAGGCATAGCAGCATGTGCTATAAGTGGCATTAATAAAACTGTACAGGCGAGTCCTTGTCGTAATAAAGTCACTGTAACTATCTCTTTGGTTATTATTATCTCTACATAATAGCGCTATTTTAAGAGGATTCACAAACATGTTAACCTTATGTCTGTATGAAACATTGATTTCACCATATTGAAGTAACTTCTCTTGACCTACCCCCACACTTCCCCTTATAAATAGTGTGCTACTTAAAACGAGAGTAACTATGTCAGCTAAACATCCAATTATTGCAATAACAGGTTCATCTGGTGCCGGCACAACCACGACTACAAACGCGGTAAAACATATTTTTCGCAGTTTAAATATTGAAGCTGCTTTTATCGAAGGCGATAGCTTTCACCGCTATACGCGTCCAGAAATGGATAAAAAAGTCCGCGAAGCCCAGCAAGAAGGTAAGCACATTAGCTACTTTGGTCGTGAAGCAAATGACTTTGGTGCACTAGAAGAGTTATTTAGTACTTATGGCGAGACCGGCACAGGCAAGTTACGCCGTTACTTACATACCTTCGATGAGGCTGTACCTTATAACCAATTACCTGGTACCTTTACGCCTTGGCAAGAGCTACAAAGCAGTACCGACATTCTCTTCTATGAAGGCCTTCATGGCGGCGCGGTTGATCAAGATCACGATGTAGCTAAACATGTTGATTTACTGATTGGCATGGTACCTATCATTAACCTGGAATGGATCCAAAAGCTCATTCGTGATACCTCTGAGCGTGGACACTCTCGTGAAGCGGTTATGGGCTCTATTGTACGCAGTATGGATGACTATATAAATCACATTACTCCGCAATTTTCCCGTACCCATATTAACTTTCAGCGCGTACCAACCGTTGATACTTCAAACCCGTTCAGCGCTAAAGACATTCCATCACTTGATGAAAGCTTTGTGGTTATTCGCTTTCGTGGAATTGACGATGTAGATTTCCCATATTATTTGCAAATGATTGAGGGCAGCTTTATGTCGCGGATCAATACCCTAGTTGTACCTGGAGGCAAGATGGGCTTAGCGATGGAGTTGGTTTTAACACCACTGATCAAAGATATTATTTTAAAGAAACGCGCCCTTGCAAACCTGTCTCCAGTTGACATTCCAATTTAGAATATACTTTTAATCTAATTACAGTACACTACCGATTTGCAGTCATTAAGGAGTAGTGTATGAAACCTCATACTCAAATACTAAACATTGTTGTTGGCTCAAAGAACCCCGTAAAAGTAAACGCAGCACAACAAGTCTTCACTGAGTTTTTCCTCCAACACGAAATAAAATGTGTTGGTATTGATGCTCCGTCTCAAGTGCCTGACCAACCGATTGGTGAAGAGCAAACCCGTATTGGTGCGCAAAACCGGGTTACGTATGCAAAACAACTGCAACAGGCTGATTTTTATGTAGCGATGGAAGGTGGGGCAGCTCAATTTAGTTATGGTCCAGCGACTTTTGCTTACGTTGTTATTGCCAATAGGAACCAACAAAGCGTTGGCCGCAGTAGTAATTTACCGTTACCACAGGTTCTATATAATGCACTTTTAAACGGTGAAGAACTTGGCGATGTAATGGACAATGCATTTAATACTCACAATATTAAGCAGCAAGGTGGCGCTATTGGCTTATTAACCAATGACCATGCCACACGTCAAAGTACATACACTCAAGCCCTCACCCTCGCTATGGCACCTTTCTTACACCCAGAACTTTATGCAAAGGAAGTTTGAATGAAGTATACCCACATCTTATTTGATGCTGATGAAACGTTATTTAGCTTTAATGCTTACGCAGGCTTACAACGTATGTTTGCCACTTATAATATTGATTTTACGCAGGCTGATTACGATCATTATCAGCTAACGAATAAATCATTATGGCTTGCCTACCAAGATAACAAAATTACCCCAAGTTACCTTCAAATAACCCGCTTCAGTGAGTGGGCAAATAAGCTTAATGTACCCGCGCAGCAGCTCAACGACGACTTTTTAACTGCCATGACAGAGATTTGTGTGCCCTTACCTGGTGCGATTGAGCTACTCACAAAGCTAAAAGCTCACGCTAAACTAGGTATTATCACTAATGGCTTTACTCAGCTGCAAGCCCGACGTTTAGAGCGTACTGGTTTACAAGAGATGTTTGACTGGTTGGTTATTTCAGAGCAAGTGGGGATTGCAAAACCTGCAGTAGAAATCTTTGAGCATACTTTTAAGTTAATGGGTTACCCCGAGAAAGAACACGTTTTGATGGTAGGCGACACTGCTAATAGTGATATTCTAGGTGGCATGAATGCAGGAATAGACACCTGTTGGTTACAACACCCAGGGTTTGAGCTACCGCAAGGTATTACGCCAACGTATAAAATTAATGAGTTAGTGCAATTACAACATTTATTGGGGTTATAGTATAGAAAGGTTCAAGGTTCAAGGTTCAAGGTTCAAGGTTCAAGGTTCAAGGTTCAAGGTTCAAGGTTCAAGGTTCAAGGTTCAAGGTTCACAATTAAAAACAAAACCGTAATATTTAAGCAAAAAAAATGACGCTAAAAGCGTCATTTTTTATAACTGTTTGGTGTTGCTATTAAGCAGTTGCCACTTCAAGCCCTGGTGCTGGCATCGTAACAGGGGTATCAAATGTAGCCCATTCCCATGCTGACTCAGTCGCCATAATTTTACGAAGTAACTTATTGTTTAAGTCATGGCCTGATTTGTAGGCAGTAATTTTACCTAAAATATTGTGGCCAGTCATAAACATATCACCAACACAATCTAGTATTTTATGCTTTACAAATTCATCGCTGTAACGTAAACCGTTTGGATTAAGTACTTTAAACTCATCCAATACAACTGCGTTATCCATGCTGCCACCGAGTGCTAGGTTATTCGCATGCATGTATTCAATGTCTTTCATAAAACCAAACGTACGTGCACGGCTGATCTCTTCAGTGAAGCTTTGCGCCGTAATATCTAAACCGATACGTTGGCGGCTTTCATTGATTGCCGGATGATCGAAAGCAATTTCAAAGTCGATATGAAAACCATCATATGGTTCAATCTCAGCCCATTTATCGCCTTCTTCAATACGTACTTTTTCTTTAATACGAATAAAGCGTTTAGCAACTTTTTGCTCTTCAATTCCGCCTTTTTGCAACAGGTAAATGAATGGTAATGCACTACCATCCATAATAGGCACTTCTGAGCTATCTAATTCAACGATTAGATTATCGATACCCATTGCTGCAACAGCAGCAATAAGGTGCTCAGTTGTAGATAAGCGAACGCCATCTTTATTTGTTAAACAGGTACACAATTGCGTATCACCAACGGCTTCAGGTGTTGTTTCAAAATCAACAACCGGATCAAGGTCGACACGACGAAATACAATCCCAGTATTTGCGCTCGCAGGTCGGAGAGTTATTGTGACCTTCTCACCTTTATGAAGTCCAATTCCTATGGCTTTGACTACTTCTGCAATCGTACGCTGTTTAATCATAGGTTCGCTCACTTATAGTTACAATCAGACGGCGGAGTATATCATAAATACTATCAGCTGCCAAATTTGTTTAATTTTCACACAAAAATATAATTATTTCGGTGATTAATCAGCCTGCTTTCTTAAAAATGCAGGAATGTCGAAATAATCGCCACCTTCCGATTTATCAGGTGTATTACTATTTTGCTCTGTTTTCGCACTATTACTTTGTGAATTCACAGTTGGCTCTTGCTTTTCAGTTGCCGGAGCTGTATCCACTTCTTGGCTACTACCTTGGCTGGCAAAGCTAGGTACGTACATGCTACTTGTTTGGTTCGACGTGCTTGTCACATCAGAGCCAGATGCTTTTTTAAAGCCGTTATCAACAATCCCAAATTGTGGACGACGATCACCACCAAGACCTGTAGCAACAACAGTAACACGTAACTCATCACTCATTTCTGGGTCAATTACGGCACCAACAACAACAGTTGCGTTTTCAGATGCCAGCGCTTTAACGTGGTTACCAACAATTTCAAATTCTTCAATCGCGATGTCCATACCCGCAGTGATATTAACTAAAATACCTTTCGCGCCAGTCAAATCAACATCTTCTAATAACGGGCTTGAGATAGCCGCTTCGGCTGCTTCTTGCGCACGATCTGGGCCTGATGCAGAGGCTGTGCCCATCATTGCCGTGCCCATTGCTGACATAACCGTTCGAACGTCGGCGAAATCCACGTTGATTAGACCTGAGCGGGTAATCAATTCAGCTATGCCTTGTACAGCGCCGAATAAAACATCGTTCGCTTTAGCGAAGGCATCTAACAGTGTAGTCCCTTTCCCTAAAACTTTAAGCAATTTATTGTTAGGAATTGTAATAAGTGAATCTACAATTTCTGACAATTCATTAATACCTTGCTCAGCTGCAGCTGCACGCTTTTTGCCTTCAAAGTCAAACGGGCGTGTTACTACAGCAACTGTTAAGATACCTAAATCTTTAGCAATCTTAGCAACTACAGGGGCTGCACCTGTTCCTGTACCACCCCCCATGCCAGCAGCGATAAAGACCATATCTGCGCCTTCTAGGCTATTGCGTATAGTCTCAGCATCTTCTTCAGCAGAATTACGGCCCACTTCAGGGTTTGCACCTGCACCTAGACCAGAGGTGATCTGAGTACCAAGCTGTACGGTGATATCCGCAGATGAATTACGCAATGCTTGTGCATCGGTATTCGCAGCGATAAAACGTACGCCTTCAATTTGTTGCTTCACCATGTGCTCAACAGCGTTACCGCCGCCACCGCCCACGCCGATTACTTTTATGACAGCTTCTTCGCTGTGTTGTTCCATCATATCAAACATTTTTACTCTCCGACTTGAGTATTAAAACTCGCCTTGGAACCACTTCGTAATACGGTTCCACCAATTGTTATCACCTTCAGGTTTCGACTTTTGTGCATTCATCGATTGCATTGTACGACCGTACTGTAATAAGCCCACCGCCGTTGCATATGAAGGATCATCTACATAATCCGTCAAACCAACCATCCCGATTGGTTTGCCTACTCTTACTGGCATTTGGAAGATATCTTCTGCTACTTCCATAGCACCAGCCATTTTAGCACTGCCGCCTGTTATGACGAGCCCTGCTGCAATTTGGTCTTCTAATCCTGAGCGACGAATCTCTTCCATCGCTAATTCAAATAGTTCTCTAAAACGTGGTTCAACCACTTCTGATAATGTATGGCGCGACATCAGTCTCGCTGGGCGTCCACCTACACTTGGCACCTCAATGGTATCTTCACTACTAGCCATCTGACTACTTGCACATGCGTATTGTACCTTGAGAGATTCAGCATGTGATATCGGTGTACGAAATATTTTTGCTATATCGCCAGTTACTTGGTTACCAGCTACAGGGATCACCGCTGAATGACGTAACGCACCATTGATATAAATAGTGATATCCATAGTACCACCACCGATATCAAGTACGGCAACACCGAGCTCTTTTTCGTCATCGGTTAATACTGAATAGCACGAAGCAAGTGCGGTGAATATAAGTTGGTCAACTTCTAAGCCGCAACGTTCAACGCATTTTTCAATATTTTTTGCCATGTCATTTGAGCAAGTAATGATATGTGCACGCGCTTCCATTCGCACACCACTCATACCTAATGGGTTTTTAATCCCCTCTTGCATGTCTATGCTGTACTCTTGTGGTAAAGCATGCAACATTTTGCGTTCAGCAGAAATTGGCACCGAGCGAGCTATATGAATAACATTTTCAATATCTTCGTCAGTGACTTCGGTATTATTAATCGCCACCACACCATTTTCGTTTTGACATTGGATGTGCTTACCCGAAATTCCCAGATAAACAGAGCTAATGCGACAATCCGCCATTAACTCGGCTTCATCAATCGCACGACGTATTGACTCTGATACTAAATTAAGGTCGTTTACACCACCTTTATCCATACCATAGGATACTTGGCTACCAACCCCAACAATGCTGAGTTTATTATCTGCGGTGATTTCACCAACCGTGGCCACCACTTTTGAGGTACCAACGTCCAATCCAATCACTAGGTTTCTTTCTGCTGACTTAGTCATGCCTTACTCTTATTTTGTAATTGCGCTTCTTCCAGGAGCTTCCAGCTCACCGCAAGGCCGGTATCATACCGTAAATCCACTACATCTACTTGTGCATCTGCACGTTTTTCCATTCGCGGGTAAACATCTATAAATCGCTGTACCCGTTTAGCTTTTTCTTTTCGGCCTAAATTTAGACGGATGCCATTATCAAGCCACAACTGCCAAGAAAATCGCTCAGATAAAGCTAAGCTAGTTAACTTTAAATCGTTCAAACCAAGCATTTCATCAAACTGTTTAAATGCGCTCCAAGCTTCCAATTCGCTGCCTTCAGGACCATATAACTGAGGTAGCATATCAATTAACTGCTGACTACTGGCTTGAAACACTTCACCATTTTGATTCAACAACAAATCGCTATTCCAAATAGCAACAGCTTGATGTTCAACAACATACACTTGTAATGTATCAGGCCATTGTTTACGCACTGATGCTGTGGCTACCCAAGGTAAATCTTGCACCACATTTTGTACATGTGTGACATCTAAATCAAAGAAGCTCGATAAATCTGCTTTTTTGATTGCATTAATTATTGCCTTTTCATCAGTATATTTGGGTTCGCCCAACACTGATAGGTGTTTTATTTGTGCATCTTTATTTTCTACCAGCCATTGTCTAACACCGCTAGTTATTTGCACTAAACTAAACACCACTAAAAGAAAAAAGCTCACACCAAAAATTAGCGACCAATTAAGTTGCTGCTTTAACTGCTGCGCTTTTTCCAAAAGGGGGTGCATATTAAAGTGTTTGCTCCAAAATGCGAACAACTAATTGCTCAAAGCTTGCACCATTGGCTTTTGCTGCCATTGGCACTAACGATTTTTCAGTCATACCGGGTACAGTGTTCACTTCTAATAAGTAAAAATTACCATGCTCATCTTGCATTGCATCTACTCTTCCCCAACCACTGGCACCAACTAAGTCAAATGCTTGCAGGGCCATATCTTGTAATTTTTTAGTGTCGTCCTGCGTTAAATCTGCAGGGCAATGATATTGGGTCGTGGTTGATTGATATTTAGCTTGATAATCATAAAAACCATTTGGTGTAGTCATTTCAATCACAGGCTGAACATCTTCTCCAAGCACTGTAATGGTAAACTCACGACCTGAAATCCACTGCTCAACTAACACTTGGCTATCAAATTTAAATGCAGCATTAAGTGCTTCACTTAATTCATCTGCATTATTTGCCTGCGCCATACCAATACTTGAACCTTCATGTGATGGTTTAACCATCACTTTTTTCAACTCACTCATAATTGCAGTTGCATCAAAACCACGTTTACTATCAACAACCGCGTAGGGTGCAGTACTCAAATCTGCTGATTTAAATAAATGCTTACAGCGAATTTTATCCATCGCCAATGCTGAGCCTAATACGTTACTCCCAGTATAAGGCAAGCCCATATATTCCAATGCGCCTTGAATTGTTCCATCTTCACCACCACGGCCATGTAGGGCAATAAACACACGCTCTACAGCAAGCTCTTTCAGCTGCCATAAAGGCTGTTCTTTTGGGTCAAAAGCAATGGCATCAACACCCGCATTTTGTAATGCATTTAGCACTGCCCGACCTGATTTTAGCGACACCTCACGCTCAGCTGAGTGACCACCCAATAACACGGCGACTTTACCAAATTGTGGAGTTAATTGAGTCATACTTCTACCTGCTTAAGTTGTTCAATTGACAACTCAGTTGCTGCTAATTTTTTAACTAATTGGCCTATATTACCAGCCCCTTGCGTTAAAACTAAGTCATTGTCTTGTAATATATTTGCCAATACCCCTGCGAGCTCTGAATTACTTGCAATATGCAATGGCTCTTTACCGCGTTGACGTAAACTACGGCATAAACTTTTGCTGTCAGCACCAATAATAGGGTCTTCACCTGCGCTGTAAACATCCAGCAATAATAGCTGGTCTACATCAGCAAGTACTTTAACAAAATCTTCGTATAAGTCCCGGGTACGAGTAAACCTGTGTGGCTGATAAATCATCACCAAACGCTTATCAGGCCAACCTTCTCGCACAGCTGCGATAGTGGCCGCGACTTCTGACGGGTGATGGCCATAATCATCAACTAACATCACGTCACCGCACTCATTTGCAAAATTACCATAATGTTGAAAACGACGACCTACGCCTTCAAACTTTTGTAATGCCTGTAAAATTGCCTGATCGGAAATATTCTGGTCTTTTGCAACAGCGATCGCGGCCGTTGCGTTAAGTGCATTATGTATCCCTGGCATATTCAGTTGAATATTTAACTCACTGCCTTGCTTAGTACATACTGTAAAGTCACAGGTATTGCCTTGCTGAGTAAAGTTCAACATACGGTAGTCGGCTTCAACAGACTGGCCATAGGTTATCACTGGACGGCCAAAACGTGGTATCAGTTCAGCGGCTACCTCTGAGTCGATACATACTACGGCTAAACCATAAAATGGTAAGTTGTGAATGAAGTCCACATAGGTGTCTTTCATTTTCTCTAAGCTGCCACCATAGGTTTCCATGTGATCTTCTTCGATATTAGTGATCACTGACACCATAGGCTGTAAATGCAAAAATGATGCATCGCTTTCATCGGCTTCAGCAATTAAAAAATCGCTTTTGCCTACTTTTGCATTGCTGCCGGCACTATTAAGTAAACCACCAATAATAAAGGTCGGATCAAGGCCAGCTTGAGCATAAATACTGGCAATTAAGCTGGTTGTTGTGGTTTTGCCATGAGTGCCCGCTATCGCAATACCGTGGCGAAAACGCATTAGCTCAGCCAGCATTTCAGCACGGCGTACAACAGGTATACGCGCCGCCTTTGCTGCAATAATCTCTGGATTTGTTTCATCAATCGCACTTGACACCACCACCACATTGGCATCTTTTACATTGCTTTGATGATGACCAATAAATACTTCTGCACCCGCTTGAATTAAACGTTCTGTCATCGCGCTATGAGCAATATCAGAACCGGTGATTCGATAACCCTCAAAGGCAAGTACTTCTGCAATACCGCCCATGCCTGCACCACCAATACCTATAAAGTGAATGGTGTCGATTCGTCTCATTGCTGGGCGTGTTGATCTTTGCTGACCAGCATTTACTTGTTTATTTAATTCGTTCACACGGCTCTCTTTTTATCTATTACTTGCTCACAGTGCTGTGCAACATGCGCTGTGGCATCCAGTATGGCGAGTGTTTTTGCACGCTTCGCCATCTGATCAATTAATTCAGGTTTTGCTAAAAATGGGCGCAACATATCTACAATCGCGTGTTGTTTAAATTGCCCTTGTGACATTAATAAAGCGGCTTCAGCGCTTACTAAGAATTGGGCATTGGCTGTTTGATGGTCGTCAACAGCATGAGGAAACGGCACAAATAATGCCATTTTTCCTGCAGCTGCAATTTCACTGACGGTTAATGCTCCAGCACGACAAATTACAATATCAGCCCAGCTATAAGCGGCATCCATATCATCAATAAATTCAGCTGCTTTTGCTTGCTCAGAATTAAAGTTTTGCTCTTGATAAGCCTGAGTAACCGCCCCTAAATGCCCTTTACCTGTTTGATGCCAAATATTTAATTCACATATTTGCGATAATTGCTTAAAGGTTGTAGGTAGTGTGTTATTTAGCACTTGAGCGCCCAAAGAGCCACCGACCACTAATATGTTAATTGGACTTTTTGCACTGCGTGCTACCACCTGCGTTACACTTTGACGTACAGGATTGCCGACGACTTCACTATTGCCAGCCGAAAATGCACTAGGAAATGCTGCCAGTACTTTATTTGCAAACTTTGCCAGCCATTTATTACTCATTCCAGCGACCGCATTCTGCTCATGGATAACCAAAGGAATGCCTAAACTTTTTGCTGCAATACCTGTTGGCCCAGTGACATAGCCGCCCATAGCAAGTACGACATCGGGGCGCTGTTGTTTAAGTACTTTACGCGCTTGTAAAATGGCATTAATAACCATTAAAGGCGCTTTAATTAAGCGCTTTAAGCCATTACCACGCACGCCTTTAACATTGATAAAGTCAATTTCAATATTGTGCTTAGGTACAACCTGCGCTTCCATTCTATCAGCGGTACCAATCCAGCTGACCTGCCAGCCTTGCTGTAATAAATACTGTGCTACAGCAATGCCTGGAAAAATATGTCCACCCGTACCACCGGCAACGACGACTAATTTTTTGCTCATCGCTTACCTCCTCGGGATGTTGCTTGTTTGGTTGCCATTTTGGTTTCAAAATCAACGCGAAATAATATTCCAGCAGCAATGGTCATGATCAATAAGCTGGAGCCGCCATAAGATACAAACGGTAAAGTTAACCCTTTAGTGGGTAAAATACCGGCACTGGCGCCAACATTTACCATGGTTTGAAAAGCAAACCAAATACCTATCGCTAGTGAAAAATAACCTTCATATTCTTTGCCACATTTAAGTGCCTGTTGCCCTATTAAAAGAGCACGAAAAACTAAAACGCAGAACACGGTTAAAATGCTCAAAACCCCCACAAAGCCGAGCTCTTCGCCTACAACGGCAAAAATAAAGTCATTATGAGCCTCTGGTAAATATTGTAATTTTTGTACGCTATTACCAAGTCCTTGGCCAAACCAGCCACCTTGGCCATAGGCCATAAGCGACTGCACTAATTGGTAGCCCTTACCAAATGGGTCATCCCATGGCTCTAAAAAGCCAACCACTCGCGCCATACGATATGGCTCAACAATAATGAGCAATACCACTAAACCAATACCCGTTAGAATCAATGCAAAGAACTGCCACAGTTTAGCGCCCGCTAAAAATAACAAACCAACGGTCGTGACAAACATAACCACCACAGTCCCTAAATCAGGCTGTAGCAAAATTAATAGCGCGTACACAGCAAATACCGCAATAGGCTTAGCAAAGCCTTTAATATTCTCTTGTACTTCAGCACGCTTACGTACAAGGTAACCGGCTATATAACTAAAAAAGAACAGTTTTGCAGCTTCAGCTACTTGAAAGCCAATAGGGCCTATGGGTATCCAACGCTTTGCACCGTTTACTTCGCGGCCAACGATTAATACGATAACTAACAGCACCATACCTAATAATAATAAATAGGGGTTTGAGCGCTTCCACCAGTCCATCGGCATACTGCAGGCTATCCAAAATAGTGCAAAGCTCATGGCTAAAAACATACTATGACGAATAGTGATATGGTACGGGTTATCAAACAGTCGCTCAGCGGTAGGCATCGAGGCGCTGGTTACCATGACAAAACCAACACCAATAAGCATGATCACGCAATAAAGCAAAGGCACATCATAAAGCTGAGCCGACTGCTTAGGTGTTAACGCTTCTCGAATGTCGCTCAGTGCCATCATTACACACCTGCCTTAACGCATTCGCTAAAATGATCGCCACGTTGCATGTAATTGTTATACATATCAATACTGGCACATGCGGGCGCTAACAACACATAATCACCGTCTTCAGCCAATTGCTTTGCAAGACTAACAGCCTGTGGCATATTTTCAGTTAAACGGCCTTTGTCAGTTAATGCTACAAGGGCTTGAGCATCTTTACCAAAGCAGATAAGTGCTTTCACTTTATCTTGCAAATAGGGTTTGAGCGCATCTAAATCAGCACCTTTGGCATCACCGCCTGCAATGACAATTAGCTGTTTGGCTTGATCTGCTAAGCTGTCGATAGCTGCGATTGTTGCACCTACATTCGTCGCTTTTGAGTCATTAAAATATTTAACGCCAGCTTGCTCAGCCACAAACTGACAACGATGAGCAAGGCCTTTAAACGCTGAAAACGCCTGAGATAATTGCTCAACAGCTATATCAAATGGCTGTAATAACGCCATAACCGATAATGCATTTAGTTGATTATGACTCCCCACAACGCCTAGACTACTAACCGGTAAGACTGCTTTACCGTGAGCAGTAAAGTAAGGCTCACCATTGTATGTAGATAAACAATAGTCCGCGTTAGATAAAGCAAAATTCACTTGCGGGTTAATATCACAATGAGTCGCTAGATCATTTTTGTTAACTACGGCTAGCGCCGCATGGGTATAAATAGTTTGTTTTGAGTCGATATAAGCTTGGTAATTAACATAACGGTCAAGGTGATCTTCTGATACGTTCAATACCGTGGCGCTTACAGGTTTTAAGCTTTTTGTGGTATCTAATTGAAAGCTCGAAAGCTCCAGTACAAACACATCAAAATCACCGGCAAGTAAATCTAGCACTGCGGTGCCAATATTGCCGCCTAAACCTACTTTAAATCCAGCCGTTTTGAGCACCTCAAAGGCAAGCGTCACCACGGTTGATTTACCATTTGAGCCTGTAACAGCAATCACTGGTTTATCATTAAGGCGGGCAAATAATTCAATATCACCTATTACTTCAACACCTGCTGCAATTGCTTCGACTACCGCAGGTGTAGATAAGCTAAGCCCAGGACTAATAATGATAATGTCCTCAGCGCTTAATGCTGCGCTATCCAAATCACCAAAATGCGTGCTTAGCTTTGGCGCATGCTCATTCAACCAATCAATACCCGGTGGGGTAACGCGGCTATCAGCAATTGTTGGCGCAATATTATGAGACAATAGAAAACGCACAATGCCCAGACCGGTTACACCGAGTCCGAGCACTGTTATACGTTTATTTTGTATCTCGTTTAAATAGCTCATTTACCTGATCTTTAATGTTACTAAGCCCGCAAGTACAAGGACGATTGAAATAATCCAAAAACGTACAATGACTCTGGGCTCTGGCCAACCTTTTAATTCGTAATGATGGTGAATAGGCGCCATTCGAAAAATTCGCTGGCCACGTAATTTGTATGAACCAACTTGTAAAATAACTGACAGAGCTTCCATAACAAACACGCCCCCCATAATCACAAGCACTAATTCTTGGCGCACCAATACAGCGATTATGCCCAATGCACCACCTAGCGCGAGCGAGCCCACATCCCCCATAAATACTTGCGCTGGATAGGTGTTAAACCATAAAAAACCAAGTCCAGCACCAACAATAGCGGTACAAACAACAACCAACTCACTGGCCAGTGGTAAATGTGGAATATGTAAGTATGCTGAGAAGTTAATGTTACCGGTTAAATAAGCAATAATTGCTAAGGCTGCTGCCACTAAAATAGTCGGCACGATTGCCAAACCATCGAGGCCATCTGTTAAGTTCACCGCGTTCGAAGTACCCACAATCACAAAGTAAGTCATTACAATGTAGAACAGACCTAACTGTGGTAATACATCTTTAAAAAATGGCACCACAAGTGAGGTTTCATCGGCATGATTTGCAGTAAAAAACAATGCACAAGCTACAATTAGCGCTATTACTGATTGCCAAAAGTACTTCCATTTAGCTATTAAACCTTTGGGATCTTTACGAATCACTTTGCGGTAATCATCCACAAAGCCAACAAGGCCTAATGAACCAATAACAAACAAAGTTGCCCATACATATTTATTTGCTAAATCAGCCCATAATAATGTGCTAGTAAAAATAGAAGCCAAAATAAGTAAGCCACCCATAGTCGGGGTGCCTTTTTTCGAGAGGTGAGATTCTGGTCCGTCATTACGTACCACTTGACCAATTTGCATTCTTTGCAGGCCACGTATTAGCTTAGGGCCGAAATACAAAGAGATTAATAGCGCCGTTAAAATACCAAACACGGCGCGAACTGTCAGATACGAAAATATATTAAATGCACTATAATATTGGGTTAAATATTCTGCCAACCAAACTAACATATAGGTACTCCATTACTGCCAACTTGCTGGCTGTTAACTAAATCTTGTACGAGTAATTCCATTCGAGAACTGCGCGATCCTTTCACGACTATGGTGGTTTTTTGTGAGTGTGCAGTTAACCCAGCAGCTAATTGCTGTAGCAATTGATCTCGACTAGAGAAGTGTCGATTTGGTTTTTCAAATTCATCACTGGCATACTTGCTAAGTACACCCAAGGTATAAAGTTCATCGATACCCTTTTGCTTGGCATATTCCCCCACTTGTTGGTGGTACATGCGAGCTTCTTCACCAAGCTCTCCCATATCACCAAACGCTAAAATACGCTGACCTTCAATATCACTGAGTAAGTCTATAGCTGCTTTAACAGATTCCACGTTGGCATTATACGTATCATCTATGACGGTAAGCTTGTCGTTTACCTTAATCATATTTACACGCCCTTGCACTTCCGCCATTGTTGCAAGTGCTTGTGCAGCACTTTCAATGCTTACACCAAACTCTGTCGTTAATGCCGTTGCAATGAGTGCATTCATAACATTATGCCGCCCTGGCAAAGCAAGTGTTACTTGCACGCGCTCGCTATTAGTACACATATAAAATGAAGCATGAGCTTGTTCGTCTAAGGTAATTTCCTCAGCCCATAGGTCTAGCTGTTGAGAACTTGATAAACACTTGACCTTACTGGTAGGAAGCTGCTTTAACCAACCTGAGCTAAATTCACTGTCGCAGTTAACAATAGCGACACCGTCTGGTTTTAAACCGTCGTATATTTCGCCTTTGGCAGTAGCTACGCCTTCGAGTGAACCAAAGCCTTCAATATGTGCAGCTGCAACGTTACATACCACTGCAACATCTGGTTTCGTCATCGCTGCAGTATAAGCGATTTCACCAATGTGGTTAGCACCCAGCTCAATCACCGCATATTGATGTTGTGGCTCTAATCTAAGCAATGTAAGTGGCACACCAATATCATTGTTAAAATTGCCTTTGGTAGCCAGTACCTCACCATGTGAGGAAAGTATAGCTGCGCACATTTCTTTAACTGTGGTTTTGCCTACACTGCCGGTAATAGCAATAGTTTTTGGTGCAACACTAGCTTTCACTGCGGCGCCAATTTCACCTAGCGCTAAACGAGTATCTGACACTAAAAACTGAGGAATATCTACATCAACTTTACGATGTACAATCGCCGCAATCGCACCTTTACTTTTTGCTTGTTCTACAAATTTATGGCCATCAAAGTTAGGCCCTTGTAGCGCTAAAAACACTTCACCATCGCATAAAGTGCGGGTATCCGTGTTGATATTTTTTATTGCTTGATTGCCATCAGGGCAATCGGTTGCTAACACAGCTGCTAACCAATCAAAATCCATAGGGATCATAACTGCGATCCTCTTATTTGTTCTTTTAAGTATTGCTGTACAAATTTACGGTCACAAAAGTCTACTTTTTCAGTGCCGATAATTTGATAGTCTTCATGGCCTTTTCCGGCAATTAAAACGACTTCATTTTCTTTTGCATTATCAATCGCATATGCAATTGCTTCAGCACGATCAGCCTGCAAATACGCAGCCTGAGGGTTATCTAGCCCTGCCGCTACATCAGCAATAATCTGGTGCGGATCTTCACTGCGTGGGTTATCGCTGGTTACTATGACTTTATCTGCATATTTTTCCGCGGCTTTGGCCATCATTGGGCGTTTGCCTTTATCACGGTCCCCACCACATCCGAAAACACAACTAACCCCGCCAGGCACATGCTGCTGCAGGGCTTGCAACGCTAATGCTAATGCATCAGGTGTATGAGCATAATCTACGATACAAGTTGCTTTGTTTGCAGCGCTAAAAGCCTGCATTCGACCAGCTACGGGTTGTAAACTAGTACATCCCGCCGCTAAGCTTTCTAGTGGATAACCTAAACCTAGCAAAGTTGCCATTGCAGCGGTTAAATTATATAAGTTAAATTCACCGAACAATGGGCTTTCTATTACGATATCACCCCAACTTGTGGTTAATTTCGCCGAAATACCTGACTTGTGATAGTTTACATCGGTAAAATAAACAAACCTAGCACCTTTTGGTACTAAATCTTTGCGACCATAACATATCAGGTTATTGAAGTCGTATTGTTCTAACCACTTTTGCGCTTGGTTATCATCTTGGTTCAAGACAACTAACTCGGGGTCAAAGTCGCGCATAAGCATCAGCTTAGCATCAGCATAACTTGCCATATCGCCATGGTAATCAAGGTGATCACGAGATAAATTTGTAAAAACCGCCGCTTTAAAATGACTGCCTGTGACTCTGTGCTGCACTAAGCCGTGGGATGATACTTCCATTGCCACTAGTTGCTTTTGCTGTGCGACTAATTCAGATAAAATGCGCTGTAAATCAACACATGAAGGCGTGGTATTTATCAGCGGGGTTAAGCTCTCTGGCGCCCCATAACCAAGTGTGCCAATAATTGCAGCAGGCTTTGCACAGTAACTTGCAAAATGAGCAATCATCGCCGTAGTTGTCGACTTTCCGTTAGTCCCAGTAACACCGATTAAATCAAGCTGTTTACTTGGTTTTTGGTAAAAGTGATTCGCTAAAGCAGGCAGCTTCTTATCTAAATTAGAAGCTAAGTATAACTGTTCAAAATCAGTATCGAATTCACATAAACGATCTGCCACAACCGCCACTGCGCCATTGCTAATGGCTTGTTCAATAAAGTGACCACCATCAAGTTGATGACCTTTAATAGCCACAAACACATCACCAGGCTTGACGTCTCGACTATCTAAACGCAACTCATTAACCACTAGGCTAGTCGCATCAATCTCAATATGTTTTAGTATTGTTTGTAAATCACGCACCATCATCTTCGCCCTTCACGTATGCCATTGCGTCTTTATCTGGCGCTACGTTTAAAATTCTTAGTGAATTAGAGATTATCTCAGCGAATGCAGGTCCTGCCGTCGCACCGCCATAATAAACATCTCCACCGGGCTCATTGATTAATACCACAACAGCTAAACGCGGATTACTCGCTGGTGCTAAGCCTGCAAAGTAGCCAACATACTCATCACCATAACCACCTACAGCGGCCTTTTTAGAAGTACCTGTTTTTCCTGCTGCACGATAGCCATCAACTTTTACACGTCTTGCAGTTCCGCCTTCTTCAAATACACTTTCCATCATATGTACAACGGCTTCAACGTCTTGCTGTTGAAATATTCGTTCACCTTCAGGAATGCCATCTTGTTTTAAGATAGTCAATGGACGATTCACACCACCGGCCCCCAGCATGGCATAAAAGCGGGCCATTTGAGCAGTACTGACGGCAAGGTTATAGCCAAACGATAAGGCGGCTATTTCATGATCAGACCAGCGACGGTTTGGGTAAAACAAGCCGCTACTTTCACCGACCATGCCGGTACCACTGTCACTACCGAAGCCAACTTTTTGGTACAAACCAACAAAGTAATCTTTTGGTACGGTTTGGCTGATTTTTGTAACCCCCATATTGCTTGAGTATTTTAAAATATCACGCAAGGTCATTTCGCCATGGTTACGTGTATCTTGTACTAAGCTGCCTCCTAAGCGCATCCAGCCGGGGTAGGTATCAACATTGTCATCCGGTTGGATTGTGCCGTAGTCTAAACCAGCTAAAATGGCTAGAGGCTTAACGGTTGAGCCCGGTTCAAACAAATCGGTAATCGCCCGATTACGACGTTTATGTGGCGCGGCATCGTTTAAGTTATTTGGATTAAATGAGGGGCTATTAACCATAGCTAATACTTCGCCAGTTTTAACATCAACGACCATCGCTGAGCCCGACGTAGCCTTATACGTTAATACTGCTGATTTAACGGCTTTATAAGCAATCGCTTGAATACGCTGATCGATACTTAATTGAATATTTTCAGGCTCTATTCGGTCACGCTCATCAAGTACTTCAACTTCACGCCCTTGCGCATCTTTACGAATTGTTCTGCGCCCTTCTTCACCAGTTAGCGCATTTTCATAAAGCTTTTCAATCCCTTCAATGCCTTTACCATCAATATTAGTAAATCCTAACACATGAGCTGTTACCTCACCTGCCGGGTAATAACGTTTTGATTCATCGAGTAAATGAATACCTGGCAGGCGTAAATCACCAATATAATTAGCGACCGCAGGTGTCACTTGACGTTTTAAATACACAAAACGTCGGCTAGCATCATCACGTAAGCGGCCGTCTATTTTTTTAGGATCAATACGTAAAACATCGGCAAGTTCACGCCAACGCAGATCATTTTGATAATATTGTGCCACACGCTGCTCAAGTAAGGGTGTGTTCTCTGCTAAAGATTTATAATCTTCACCATTCTTGCGAGCTTGCCTAATAACTTTAGCAACCAGAGATTTATGCAATGCTTTTGGATCAGCGTACACACTTACAACAGGAACACTCACCGCTAGCTCTTTGCCATGGCGGTCAAAAATCATTCCTCGCTGTACATGAAGCTTCTCTACCCTGACGGTACGTTTATTACTTTCGGAGCGCGCTTTATCTGGCTCAATAACTTGTAAGTATGCCGCCCGTGCTACCAGAGTCACAAAGACAAGCAGCACAACAGAGCACACCAGCATAAAGCGCCATGTGATCAAACTATTGACTGGTTTCTTCCCTTTACTTCTCATCGCAGTAATATTACCTGTTCGTCTTGGCTTGTCGGCCGTTTCATCTCTAGTTGCATGGTGGCTATTTCTTCAATGCGCGCATGCTGCGAATAAAACTCTTCTTCTACGAGTAAGTAGCGCCATTCAAGGTCTAGCTCATCTCGCTCTTGTAATAGTTGATCTTGCTCAATTAGCTCTTGGCGTGCCAAATGAGTTACTTGTACTACGCTCAAACTTGAGGCGAATATCACAACCAACAAGGCCGAGGTTAGCTTATTTGCTCCTAGGCCTTTGATAATCTCTAAAAATAAGTTGGGTTGTCGATGATTCGCTTTTGCTTTCATTCCAACCTCTGTGCAACCCTAAGTACTGAACTGCGCGAGCGCGGGTTGCGTTCAATTTCATCTTTACTTGGCTTGATAGCTTTACCCACTGCTTTTAACGTCAGATCTTTATTTATTTGTGCATCAGTTAAAGGCAGACCTCTGGGTAATGCCGCTCCCTTACTCTGTTTTTTAATAAACTGTTTAACAATACGGTCTTCAAGCGAGTGAAATGAAATGACAACCAAACGCCCACCGGGCTTTAACACATTAATCGCCGCTTGCAACGCGGTTTGAATCTCTTCTAGCTCACTATTGATATAAATTCGAATAGCTTGAAATGTGCGCGTGGCTGGATGCTTAAATTTATCCTTAACAGGCACTGCCTCATCAACTAAATCAGCTAGCTGCTTCGTTGTAGTAATTGGCGTATGCTCACGTACTTCTAAAACTTTATGGGCAATACGACGACCAAACTTTTCTTCGCCGTAGGTTTTAATAACATGGGTGATATCTTCCAGCTCAGCTTCTGCGAGCCACTGCGCCGCACTTCGCCCACTTGTAGGATCCATACGCATATCTAACGGGCCATCTTTCATAAAGCTAAAACCCCGTTCAGCATCATCAAGTTGCGGAGAAGACACACCTATATCTAATAAAATACCATCGACTTTACCAAGTAGATCGTTTTGCTGCGCTACCTCGTATATATTTGAAAAGCGAGTATGAGCAATAGCAAAACGGTTATCATCGGCAAATTTTTCTGCGGCCTTAATAGCCTGAGGATCTTGATCAATTGCTTGCAATCGACCTTGATCACCTAAGCGCGCTAGAATTTGTCCTGAGTGTCCGCCGCGGCCAAATGTTCCATCAATATAAATACCGTCAGGCTTAATAGCTAAGGCATCGATGGTTTCGTCCATTAACACGGAGATATGTTCAAATTGCGCAGTCATTAGTTAATATTTGCCTTTTATTTTGCTGATTAGAGTGAAAAGTTATCTAAATCTGGACTGGATTCAAATTCACCGAGTCGTTCTATCTCGGTATCTTGACGCATTTGTTCGTGCCAGCGCTCTTCATCCCAGATCTCAAATTTATTCATTAATCCGACCAACATTATTTTTTTGCCTAAATCTGCGTGTGCACGTAGTGAGGGTGCAAGTAAGATCCGGCCATTTTTGTCGAGTTGATATTCTGTCGCGTTACCTAACAACATACGCTGCATGCGTCTGGCACGTGGATTCATATTTGAAACTTTCGCTAAACGCTCTTCAATGTCTTGCCATTGCGCTAATGGATATAGCCACAGGCAAGGCTCATTCAAAGCAATAGTGCAAATCACTGTGCCCATATCTTCAGACAATAGAGTCTCCCGGTACTTGGTTGGTACCGCAAAGCGTCCTTTGTCATCCATACTGAGCGAACTCGCACCGCGAAACATAAAAACCTATTGTTAAGTTAGTTAAATAATCCTTTCAGATTATTTTTGATCCAATTTGATCCACTAAACACCACTTTTTACCACAGTGCTCCAGTTTAGGGCTTGACAAGCGGTTTTGTCAAGTCGGTAAAATCCTATAATTCGCTGTTCAAGCCAGAAAAAATAAGGGCTCGCGCAAAGCTACTGAATTACGTGGGAAAAAGTGGAAAACCTAGAAAAATATTTTTTAAAAAGGATTTTAACGATCGACGGAAGAAAAATTGCTTAATGAATAAACAATGAATAGTAACAAAATATAAGCGACCAATACGTTATCAATTCTAAAGGTGTAAAATTTACCTGATAAACCTGAAATAGTTACTTCAAATTACCTTACTGCATAGCCAAACCGGTCAGTAAAAACATTAACTATATGTTTTATTGCAACTTTTAATGTTGGTATAGAGGATGCAACAGTAACAACACATCTAGTAATTATTAAGGAAGGAATACTATGGCTACTGCAACAACGAATACCAACCCATCAACTAACAGTAAAGTTGATCCAAAAGCGCCAAATAGCGAGGCGCCATTAACAGATAAAGCGACTTCAGCTGCACACAATGCTGTTGATGCTTTATCTACACGCGCTGCAACAGCAGAACAAAGCATTCGTGAAGGTGCTAGCAGCTCTGCAGAAACGCTGTCAGAAAAACAGCAAGTTGCCCGTGAGAAGTTAAATCAATACAGTGGTAAAACTCGAAAATTTGCCGCAGAAAATCCATTGGCAACAGCGGGGATTGCGTTTGCTGCTGGTATGTTAGTTTCAGCACTTGTTCGCAATAAGTAATAGCAATGATGAAACAGCCTACCAACTCGGGCAATAATGATCATTCAGCCACTGAGACTGCATCGCAAGGTGCAGAACAGTGGCAAGATCACCTAGCAAAACTTGCTCAATATGGCGAACAAATCTATCAAGATTATCGCCAACAAGCAGGTATATGTAAGCAGGTTGCCGCTGCCGAATGGCGCTTATCTACCCGTTCACTTGCTCTTACGATCATATTACTGGTTAGTTTTGCCGGCGGACTCGTTTTACTATGGGCCGGTCTATTAGCAACAATTGGCCTTGCTATTTTTTCTGTAAGCCATTCTATTTGGCTAGCCGCAGTGTCACTGATAGTGATGCAACTGCTATGTTTAGCTTGGTTATGGAAAAATATTGGTCATATAAGTAGTAAAATCGGTTTTGATAAAACTTCGCGTAGCATCAAGCAACTACTCAATATTAACGACGAGTAAATCTCTGTATTTAGGATAAGTCATGTTAATTGATTATTTTATACATAAGCCTCAAAGCAAGGTTGATCATCTCAGTCATGAAATGGATACCTTAGATGAATTAAAACGCCAACATCACCAAGCGTTTAAATACAGGTTAAAACGCTTTGCCATTTCTAAAGCAGGTTTAGCCAGTGCTTTCACGGCAGGCGCAGGTTACCAAGCCTTAAAATCGAATAATGAATCAACGGGTGTGATTAATACTGTCGGTAAATTCACATGGCTGTTGCGCTTATTATGACTGTTTAAGATTAGCTAGCACAAAACTAATTACAGCTTATGAAATTAAGGCGCTCTGAGCTATCACTCCTAGCACGAGTTCAATTTTCCTCACCATAATTTAAAAATCCCAACGAGTAAAATTTTTACTAATATTCTCTTATACTTAAATAAAAATGTTCTATAATTTAAGCTCACCGCTAGAAAAGCCTAGTGCATAACAAAGTTTATAACATTCGGTTACATCAAAAGCGCTATAACCTTATTATAAACATGGTTTTTTAGTGCTTTTTTGACTACAATTTTGGTCCAAATATAGAGATTAAAGAGTTTCGTTATTTTATCATCGTCATTACAAAAACGTCTTTATCGTTTATTTATCTTATTAAGCCTACCGGGTATTGTCGTCATACTATTTAGCCTTTGGTATGCAAAAGAAAATGTGCTCAAAGAAAGCCGCATGCAAGCACTGGCACTTGCTGAGCAACTGGCTGCGCAACAAACTAATTTACTCGATGAAATTGAACATTTTACTATTGAGCTTGCTAAGTTAGATGCATTTTCTTCACCACTACAACTTGGCTGTCCAGACTATTTATCTGAAATTAGCTCGCTGAACCCAGAAATTGCAAATATTGGCATAATCAATTTACAGGGCGAACCTCAATGTTTATTAAGTGGAATGAACAAAGATATCAATATTTCAGACCGTCAATACTATATAAATGCTCTTAAAACCCACAGCTTTGCAATCGGTTTTTTTCAAAAAGACCGAAGTTTAGGCACACACACTGTTAATTTTGCCTACCCATTACTCGATGCGCAACAAGTACCTTATGGCGCTGTCGTAACCGTCATCACATTAGACTGGTGGAGTCAAAAGCTTGCCAACTTTCCCTTACCTGCAGGGGCAATAGCAATTATCACAGATAACCATAATCGTATTGTTGCCAACTCAACTCATGATATTGACATGTTTGGCAAAAATATTACTCAATTTGGTTTTAGTGATACTGCAGCTACAGTGAGTAATATTATTGATTTTGATAATAAAAGTTATGTAATTCACACACAGCAAATAGTTCAAGATAACATCAACAATACGCTTAATGTATATGTCGCTATCCCTTTTAATGTCCCCATAAGTAAAGCAAACCAACTGTTCATCAATACCTTAATTGCGTTTATTCTGATGATTGTGATTCTATGCATATTTGCTCGAATCCAATTAAAGCATGTGGTACTAACTCCTCTGGCACGCCTGACGACAGCAATACAAGAGCTTACTAAAGGTGATTTACCAAAACAGTTCAGCCTCAATAGTGATGAGCTAAACCACCTGTATAAACATTTTGCCCAAATGGCTCAAACGCGCCTAGCTGCTGAGGCTCATGTAAAACGTCAGCACGATGAATTAAATGGCTTGTTAAGTGCTTTACCTGATATTTATATCCGTATCAATATCCACGGTGACGTGCTTAATTTAGGGGGGCAAACCTCAGCACTAACTCTACCTTTAGATGGAAAATCAACGTTACATTTACGTGATCTACTCGGGGAGGAAAAAAGCAAGCAACTCTTAACGAACTTGCCAACAAAAAATGAAACAACTCAGTTTGAGCTAGTCGAAGGTAGTCCAAGTACTGAACATATATATGAAGCGAGGATTAGCGCTAAGCAAACAAGTAGCGAATATACGGTTGTACTGCAAGATATAAGCCAGAGAAAAAAAGCGGAACATGCTTCAAATTTGGCATCGCTTGTTTATGCTAATAGCAGCGAAGGCATGGTTATTACTGATCCTAACGCAGTTATACTCGATGTAAATCCTGCATTTTGTGATCTCACCTTGTATCGTAAAGATGAAGTATTAGGACAGCCTATCTCAATATTGAGCTCAGGAAATCATAAAAAAGCCTTTTACCGCACAATGTGGCAAGCAATTGAAGAAACAGGCCGCTGGCAGGGAGAAGTGCTTAACCGACGTAAAGACGGTGAGCTATTTACTGAGTGGCTAACCATAGATACTGTCTATGATGAGCACTATCAACCCTATCGTCGAGTCGCCATATTTACGGATATTACCGAGAAAAAAGCCGCTGATGAATTAATTTGGCATCAAACTCACTTTGACCATTTAACAAACCTCCCTAATAGGGTCGAGCTGAAAGAACGTCTGAATCAACGTTTAGATAACAAAGTAAATATCCATGAACCATTAGTTATAATGCTACTCGATCTTGATCATTTTAAAGATATTAATGACACGTTAGGTCACTTCTATGGTGACAAGCTATTAAAACTCATCTCTCAAAGATTACTGGAAAACATTACCGACATTGAGTTTATTGCCCGTATTGGTGGTGATGAATTTGTAATTGTCCATTCAAAATTAATCAGCGAAGAGCACATTAAAAAAGTCGCCCAAGATATACTCGATACCATGGCAGCCTCTTTTGAATTAGAAGGTGAAGAAGTCTATATTGCTGCCAGTATCGGCATTGCCATTGCGCCAAATGATGGCGATAATTGTGAGCAATTACTTAAAGCTGCGGATCAAGCTATGTTTCAAGCAAAACAAAGTGGCCGTAACTGCTATAAGTTTTTCAATGTAAATCTTCGCAAACAAGCGCAAGCAAGAATGGAGCTGTTAAAAGATATCCGTAACGGTATTGAGCAGCAAGAGTTCGCACTGTACTACCAACCGATTGTTAACCTTAATACCGGTAAAACACATAAAGCGGAAGCCCTTATACGCTGGCAACATCCGGTTAAAGGCCTAATAAGCCCGGTGCAATTCATTCCTCTTGCAGAAGAATCCCGATATATAAACCCATTAGGTCAATTTGTTTTTACTACCGCAATAGATACACTAAAAACATTAAGATCACACGTGGATGAGAATTTTCAATTAAGTATCAACGTATCCCCCGTACAATTTAGTTGCTTAGATAGTGGTATTGATCAATGGCCTGAACTATTAAAAGCTGCAAATTTACCGCTTAGCGCAATCGTTGCAGAAATTACAGAGGGATTAATGATCACCCCTGAGCCATTAACTCAAAAGCGGCTTAAAACATTAGAGCATTCAGGTATGGAGTTAGCCCTTGATGACTTTGGCACGGGCTATTCTTCTCTTGCTTACTTACAACAGATGGATGCAGACTACTTAAAAATAGATAAATGTTTTGTCGATAATATAAAAACTGGCAATCAAGAGCTCGCACTATGTAGGGCCATTATTACAATGGCTCACCAATTTAATTTAAAAGTTATTGCCGAAGGCATAGAAACTCAGGAGCAATATCAGTTATTGCTTGAGCTTGGCTGCGATTATGGTCAAGGCTATTTATTTTCTAAACCGTTACCAAAATCGGAGTTTATTTCCTTTTTACATAAGTAACTGATTACTCTTGCTTATGCTCTGCGTATTGTTGCCGTTGCTTACTTGTTAGTTCATCGGCAACGAATGCGCCCCGCTGTCCGCGTTTTTTTGCTTTACCCTTAGTGCTATCTTGCATTGTTTGTTGCTCAATGCCTGCGTTTAAAGCAGCACCAAAAATAATGATGTATGCACTCAGGTATAACCACATCAACATAATAACCACCCCACCTAATGAACCATAAGTTTCATTGTAAGAGGCAAACTGCGCAACATAGAATGAGAAGCCTAATGAAGCAACAATCCACAATACAGTAGCCAACAATGAACCCGGTGTTACCCAGCGCCATTTAGCTGCTCTTCGATGAGGGGCGTAACGGTATAGGCAAGCCAAAGCAAAGTTAAAAATAAACGCAAGCATTGGCCAAGATAATAATTGAATAATCAAATCAATGCTGTCGGTAAAACCCACTAAATTTAAAACAATCGGTAAAATACCAATAATAAGTAACGCTGCAACAGCAACAGTAATGGCACCAACTGAGAAGACAAAACGAAAAAGTAACGCAATAAAAAACTGCCGTTTATTATCTTCATGGTAGGTAATATTACATGCTGTAATGAGTGCTTGGCTGCCTTTACTACTACTCCAAATTGCTAATAATAAGGTACTTAATGCACTAAAACTTAAAGATGCTTGTGACCTTTGACTCACCTGCGTCACTTGCTCTAACACAATTTCACTGGTACTCGGTGGTAATAGCGTAATGAATTTACTCAATAAGTCAGAAATATCGGCCGGTGATGCAAAATATGCATAAACAGAAACTAACGCTGCAATTGCAGGAAAAATAGCAAGTAGCGCATAAAATGCAACTCCCGCGGCAACGAAGGATAAATTGTCTTGTGCAAGGCTGGTATAAACACGCTTACAAATACTCCACCAGCCCGATAAAGGTATTTCACTTGGCTTATCAGATTGAAATCCATATTTATTCTGCTGCATTTGAGTTCTCGAATTTATCGTTCTAATGCTTTAAATAAAGCAATACGCTTGCCATGTCAGTATGGCCTTCTACTTGCATTATATTATTGCTAAATAGAGCGTAGAACGCATCAGGAAGAAGCCATGTACACAATATTTAATAATATAAATCATACGATTAATGCTTTAACAAATAGCGAAAGCCTACCAACACAAGAGCAAACATGGCAATTTACCATTGCAAACATCAACACTCAGGTAATGCAGTTTTTACATGCCGCTGGGCAAATGCTACCCGCATTAATATTAGGTGTACTGGCGATAATTGGTTGCTACTTTCTTGCACGCCCACTTTCTTATTTACTTTTAAAGCCACTGGGCTATGTCAGCGAAAGTCGTTTATTACATGTCGTAACTAGGCGCTTTATCAGCATTTTAATTATCTTGTTTGGCATTTATTTATTTCTTCGTTTAGCTGGACTAACTCAGTTTGCTGTTGCAGTGATGAGCGGCACCGGTTTATTGGGTTTAATACTTGGCTTTGCATTTAGAGACATCGCCGAGAATTTTATTTCGAGCATGCTTTTAAGTGTACAAAGACCATTCAAAATAGATGATGTCATAGAAGTTAATGGGCATTTAGGTGTCGTGAAAAAAGTCACAGCACGTGCAACTACCTTGGTTGACTTTGATGGTAATCACATTCAAATACCTAATGCAAATGTATATAAAAATGTTATTAAAAACTTAACTGCCAACCCAAAAATGCGAGGCCATTTTACATTAGGTATTGGTTACGATAACGATATTAAATCAGCGCAGCGCCTCGCTTTAACACTATTGAACAAACAAGCACCAGTATTAAGCGAGCCTGCTCCGCAAGTATTGATAAACGATTTAGGCTCAGCGACTGTCAATTTCACTATATATTTTTGGGTTAACAGCGAACAGCACAGTGTCTTAAAAGTTGCATCACAGCTTATGCGAGAGCTAGTCAATAACTTTACTAAACAAGGTATTAGTATGCCAGATGATGCGCGAGAGCGCGTGCTCGTAAATAGCCAAGGCGACGATATTTACCCTATGATAGATGAAAAGTCAGCTCTCAAAATGCAACCAGAGAAAAGAGTCGACGCTGCAACTCATCAAGATGACGACACTAGTATTGATGATATCAGCAGTGATACGGATGAAATTAGAGAGCAGGCAGAGGAATCTCGCGATCCAGAACAGGGAAGCAACATTATTTAATATAAAAATAAGGGAGCATTTATTCGCTCCCTTTATATGAGTTTAATACCCCACTTTAAATCGGCGAACCTGGTGGTATTGGCAACGCTTTAAAGTTATCTGGCCACTGGCCGGTTGCTAAAAATAGCTTAACCTGCTCCGCTAAGTATTGCTTAAAGGCACTTTCACCAATGCTGACGCTACTAAGCAACGAGCCTTGCTGGAAGTCTTTACTAAGCTTAACTAGATAATAACGCAGCTGTGCTTGCACTTCTGGAGCAACACTATCGCTGGCTACTAAGTCAGCAAACTGTTTAGCCGTTAATAGTTGTACGCGCTGGTTAATTTTATCAGCCATTGGCGTTTCACTACTCGTTGTAAATACTTGCTGATAAACTTGTGCGAGCATTTCATCAAGACTGAAAAACGCATTACTGCGTGCTTGCTGTTGCGCTAATCGGTTTAACCTTTGACTGTTCAGCAGAAGAGATAAACTATGCTGAGCTGCGACTTCAGGTAATGCCATAGCATCGAGTGTTAACCCAGTGCGCCCAACGATGCTTTCACGGCTTTTCGACTCGCCATACGCCTTAGGAGGGATCAAGGCTAAAATACTTTCGGGTAGCTTCAGGTTGCTGGCTTTTAAAGTAGCTAACATTGCCGTAAGCGCTGCTTGCTGCACTTCTTTACTAACAACTTGCGCGCCTTTTACTGCTTTATCACTGCGTACTTCATAGTCATAATCCACGCCTGCAATTAACTTAACGGCTGATTCAACTTGGTAGCGGTGAAATAGATACAAAGGTACCAGCATTTCTTCTAGTTGAGATAATGCAGTGCCGGTTTTAATATTATTAATACCAAAGTTTGCCAATGCATGTTTACGCACTTCAAGCACCCGCACCAATTCATCGCTTGGAGAAGTGCCGTTATCCCATAAATGCGCAGTGGGATGTGCTCCGCCTTTTGCTCGAGCGTCGCTGTCTGAAATAAACTCCAGCCCTGTTGCTTTGTTCTCAGCTAAAATAGTTGCAAGCTCTTCACTTTCATCAAAACCTGTAAAGTCACTATAACCATACTTGATAACTTGCGTATCCCACTGCCCCATGCCATGAGCATAACCACGACTCACATCAAGCTCCCCCTTATCGTTAAAGCTGAGCAGTGGATGCGGATAATCCATCACCGAAGCTCTATCAGCCACCGATGCAGAGAAGTTATGCGCAATACCTAAAGTATGACCTATCTCATGTGCACTTAACTGACGAATGCGATCAAGCGCCATTGCTTGCAGCGTTTTAGCAACTTCATTGCCCTTTAAATAAGGAGCTGCAAGTGCCTCAGCGATTAAAATATCTTGGCGTACACGTAGTGATCCCAAGGTAACATGGCCTTTCAAAATTTCACCTGTACGAGGATCGATTACTGAGCTGCCATACGACCAACCACGCGTAGCACGATGCACCCACTGAATGACGTTATAACGGATATCCATAGGATCTGCGTTATCTGGTAATACTTTCACGATAAAGGCATTTTTATAGCCAGCCGCTGCAAAAGCATCATTCCACCACTTACCACCTTCTAATAAAGCCGTTTTAACGGGCTCTGGTACACCGGGATCTAAGTAATAAATAATTGGCTCAACCGGCTCACTAATAGGTAAAGAAGGATCTTTTTTCGCAAGACGATGGCGTGGAATATAACGCACTAACATAGATTCATTTAACGGCGCAGCATAATCTTTGTGCTCGATGCTCCAATAGCCTGATTGTGGATGAAACACACGTGGTGTGTAATTATCATCGGGTAATTCAATTAACGAGTGGTGCATATGTACCGTTAGCGCATATGGGTCGGCACTGACTTGGCGAATATATTGCCCCGGCTTGCTACCTTTGAAGGTAAGCACCGCTTCAAGCTCAGTATTTTTCATAAATGCTTTTGAGCGTGGCATAAATACAGCACTGCGGTTTTCATCCAAACTAAAACTGCCTTGCTTACGAGCGGCTAGCTTACGGCTAACACCATGCACATCACTTAATAAATATGGCGTGTAATCAATTAATACTGCCGATGAACTTTGCGCTACCACCTTAAAGCCAGCCAAAATACTAGAAGCAAAAGCTTCTTTAATACTTTTTTGTTCCGCTTTGTTGGTGGTATTTGCACGATAATAGGTATTAATAGCTCGCAACATCACTTTGTCACCAAAGCGTTCAAACTGAACTAAATGCGTGTTACCTAATTGACCACGATCAAGGCCTATATCATTAGAGCCGACACCATAAGGTAAGCTTTGTTGCAGTAAAAATTGCTGCTCTAATTTATCTACTTCTAAATACACTTTGCCGCTTTGTGTATCGTAAAAGAATGAAAAATAGCCAGGAAAATGATTCATTTGTGCAGTAAAATCATTTATAGACTTAATTGCTGCGTGCGCTTGGGTTATCATAGTTAGCAACACAGTAAAGAGTATGTAACGTATCAGTGGTTTTTTTTGCATAATCTTATCTTTGTTATTCGCGTTTTAAATAAGTTTAAAGGTGATTCCAGTATAATGTATCCACTTTAAAATACAGCTATTTAAGACGAAATTCAGCGCTAGCTTTGATGATCCCTCTCACCCTATGATTATCATGGCCCTTAACGTTATCAGGAAAATAGAATGCGTAGACTACCCCCTGTATTACTTGAAGACGGTTGCCCAAGAGATTTAATTTCGTTGATCAGAACAGTTTTAGCGGCATGTAAAGAAATTTCATTCCGTGTCGGTCAAGGTGCACTCTCAGGTGCACTTGGTTCAACTCTTGACGAAAACATTCAAGGTGAAACACAAAAGAAACTTGATGTATTAACCAACCAGCTACTAAAAGACATATTACTGGAATCAGGTTACGTTAAAGCCATAGCCTCAGAAGAAGAAGACTACACGGTGGCTGGTAACCCGGATGCAAACTACATCGTTGCCTTTGATCCACTCGATGGTTCATCCAATACCGATATCAATTCGTTAGTGGGCACTATTTTTTCGATAATGAAAGCGCCTGAAGGTTCAGACCCAGCAGATCAAAGCATCTTTATGCAACCAGGTAAAAACCAAGTTGCAGCGGGCTATGTACTTTACGGTCCGTCAACGGTTCTCGCTTTAACCACAGGTAAAGGCACTCGCTTTTTCACTTTAGATAAAACTCACGGCACCTTTTTATTAACTGAAGATTTTGCCAAAGTGCCTGAAGATACCAATGAATACGCTATAAATGCATCAAACCAACGCCATTGGCAACCTGCTATGCAAAATTATATTAACGATTTAATTGCAGGTGAAACAGGCCCTCGAGCGCGTAATTTCAACATGCGCTGGATTGCTGCCATGGTGGGTGATGTACATCGCGTCTTATGTCGTGGTGGTATATTTACCTACCCTACCGACACAAAAGATCCAAACAAACCAAACAAACTGCGCTTACTTTACGAAGCAAACCCAATGGCAATGCTAATCGAACAAGCCGGCGGTATCGCATCAACTGGCACTGAGCGTATTATGGATATTCAACCAGACGCCATTCACCAGCGTGTAGCAGTGATTTTAGGTTCGAAAAACGAAGTTGAAACCTGTTTAAACTACCACAAGTAAAAGCTGTAAGCGGTAAGTTTTAAGCTGTAAAGTTTAATTCGCGCTTGTTAAATCAAGCGCGTTTTTTGTAGGTAGATAGCTCTTTTCTAGCTAACAAAGTAGCTTTAAGTGGAATACTCTAAAATGGCGTTATTCTACTTAGATAAAAAACCTAGTAATGAATAAAGCTGTATTTAAGTACAGAGCCGCTTATGACTTAGCACTTAAAGCTGACAGCTAAAACTTCAATAACTCAACTAATCTCTCAACTTTACTAATATCTAGCTCGCCCATTTGTTCGCTGTTACTTAAGGCATAAATTGCACCTTCCACCGCGCTATGATCGATGTCGGTTCTTGATTCTATAACATTGGCCCACAGCTCTAGGTCGTCTAAATCTATTTCGCCTGCCAAGCAGCGAGTGAACACATCAAGTGCCGTTGCGAGCGTTAATGTGTAAGCAGGACTTTGCTCATCACTCGTTGCTGAAACAATAATACTGATGGCTTCGTCTTTTTGTTTACCAAAACTGGTAAATTCTGCTAACGCTTCTGCTCTGTTCATCGCTGCTTATCTGTTATTCTATGGATTATTGAAAATTAAACGTATCTCAAATGACTATTTTAGCCTGCTCACAATGCCAAACAACGCTTATCTGTAATGTTGATAATATCAACGCCTGTTGGTGCAATGAGCTGCCAGCTATTTTACCCGTAGATAACACAACCACCAGCTGTTTATGTCGAAGTTGCACCTTGGCAAAAATTAATCAATTTCTAAATACCCTCTATCTACGCCCCCTCAAAGAGCAACTTGCTTTTGCAAAACCCTTCTACACTAACGCCAATTTAGTCGAAAAGCTCGATTACGAAATGCAAAATGGTTACATGGTATTCACCCGCTGGTTTTTCTTAAAGCGCGGAAGCTGCTGTAAAAACAATTGTAAAAACTGCCCTTATTGAAACCGCTAGAGTATTTATTCAAAAAAATTACATAATGTTGCAAATAGTGCATGACTGAAAGAATAAAAATACACTATAATTAGATATAAATTCACTAAATAACTCGTGCATTCAGCTTAAAGAATCACTTTATATTGATTTATAAGCATAAAATCACTGTAACTTACTCGGAATATAAACATGAATACCTTAAAGCCTGCACTTATTGCATCAGCGGTTTCTGCTATTTTATTTAATAGCCAACACCTTGCAGCAGCAGAATCAACAACCCAAGCTGACAAAGCAATTGAAACTATTCAAATTACCGCTACTCGTCGCGCCGGTTCTGTGCAGGAAGCACCGCTTAACATTACAGCACTTGATAACGATGTTATTAGCGATCAAAACATCGGTGATCTCGAAGATGTAGCGCGCTGGGTGCCAGGCCTAACTATTTCTGATCAAGGTGGTCGTGAAGGCTCTCCTATTATTGTTCGTGGTTTGAATACCAATACTTCTGATCGTATTTCTGATGGTGGTACTGTTGCGACTTATGTCGGGGAGATCCCACTAAATATTAATTTACGTTTGACAGATATCGATCGTATGGAAGTTTTAATTGGTCCACAAGGTACACTATATGGAGCAGGAACACTTGGCGGCGCTATTCGTTATTTGCTAAAGCAACCTCAGCTTGATATTACCGAGGGCAGTGTTTCTGGCGATATATTCGCAATGAATGAAAGTGATGACACCGGCGGTGAATTTGGCGTGGTATTTAATACCCCGTTAATTGAAGACGTATTAGCGGTTCGCGCCAGCCTTAATTATTACAATAAACCAGGATATATAGATTACAGTTATGTCGTGCAAGAGCCCGGTGTATCAAATCCAAATCCTGACTTTACGAATCCAAGCGATGTAGATGCAAATTTACGCAGCGTGAATGATGTAAATGATGAGCAAATTACTACGGGCCGCTTGTCTGTACGCTGGCAAGCCAATGACGCAGTAGATGCAACACTTAACTACTTTTACCAAAAACAAGAAAATGGCGGTAATTCAACATCGCAGTATAATTCACTAAGCGATAGCAGCGCTTTACAAGGCATGGTTGGGCAATATGAGAATGCCGCCCGAGTACTTGAGCCGGGTGAAGAAGAAAACGATTTATTAAGCTTAGAAATTAAGGCTGACCTAGGCTTTGCTGAGCTTGTTTCTGCTTCTGGTTGGTCAAGCTACGAGCAATCTGGGCAACGTGACCAAACCGATTTACTTTACGATATTTGGAGTGGTTATGCGGATTTTCCTGCATTTGTAGGACAAACTCTAGATACATCTGAACGTGATAGCTTTACTCAAGAACTTCGTTTAGTGTCAAATTCAGACAGCGCATTTAACTGGATTGTCGGTGGTTACTACAACAAGCTTGAAAGCCACTCAGACGATAGAGAGTACACACCTGGTTTAACTGAGTTTTGGGGTGGTGGTATTCCAAATGTGCAAGACGACCTAGAGTATATTTTAATTAGTGACTCTGAAACCACTGAAAAAGCCCTCTTTGGTGAAGTCGGCTATGCCTTTACCGATCAATTCAACGTAACGCTAGGGGCGCGTTTTTATGAGTACGATGTATCAACTACATCAGGCTCTGCTACCCCGTTATACTCCGGCGACTTTTCATCTCTTGATGATTTAGCTATGGAGAATGTCAGCGCTAGCGACAACGGTAATTTATTTAAATTTAATGCAAATTACACCTTTGATTCTGGTGTACTCGCTTATTTTACAGTCAGTGAAGGCTTTAGAATCGGTGGTGGTAACGGAATTGCACCTTGCCCAGATGTACTACCTGAGCAGCAGATTGTATGCGCTTTACCAAGTGAAGAAGACTATAAACCAGATACTACAGTAAACTATGAACTTGGCTTTAAATCCAGTTGGTTTAGAAACCGTCTTCATTTTAACGCGGCATTATTTAATGTTGACTGGAAAGATGCACAAGTCGGTACAGCCACTGTGAATGGCCAAGAACTTATCACCTCAAATGCAGGTGCCGCAAACTCTAAAGGCGTTGAGATCTCATCTCGTGCAATGATTGCTGATAACTGGACTGCCTACGCCACTTATGCCTATGCAAAAGCACAGCTGACTGAAGATGCACCGGGCTTACTGGGTATTTTAGGAGATGATTATGCCGAGTATCAAGCATACTACGATGGCGCTGATGGCGATCGCTTACCGGGTGCTCCTGAGCATCAATTTTCATTCGGCCTTCGTTACGAGCAAGATGTACTCGATGATAAATTGCTGAGCATTAACTACGGTATGACCGCACAAAGTGATGTGATCACTAAAGTTGGCTTAAAAGCCGATGGCGAGACACTTTCAGGTTATGCACTAAGTAACTTATCAGCCAAGTTAACCGGTGATATATGGTCAGCTACTCTCTATGTTGATAACTTATTCGATAAGTATGCGTTTACTTCGGTACGCCGTGATAAATCATGGGCAGGCATGGCAAAATACTCAGAGCTGAATAAGGAGCTTCCTGAACTACAACGTGTCTATGGTCACTACACTACCACACCACGTGTTATTGGGATGAAGTTTACTTACAACTTTGAATTATAATACTTAAATAGATTAAAAGCCTTGGTGTTTTACACCAAGGCTTTTATGATTATCGTTATGCAACTAACTTCAGCGCAAATCCAGCTACAACAACAAATCAATCAAGCGATTAGTCATGGCAAATTAAATGATGCCCACCATTTGCTTGTCAGAAATATTAAAAACGTACCTAATGATCACTTTAGCTACTTTCTATTAGCGCAAGTAAACCTAGCTGCGGGTGATAAAGTCAAAGCACAAAAGCTACTAGAAAAATCACTCAGTATTTCAAAACACCCTTTATATATTGCTCACTTAGCAAAGCTTGCGACATTAACCGGTCAGCTAATTAGCGCGCAAACCTATATTAACCAAATTTTAAATAACGAATTTAAAGATGCTGCTTTCTTCGACCTTATAGCCAATGTACTTACCCGACTAGGCCACTTCCAAACAGCGCTAAACTGGCAACAAAAAGCCTTTGCACTTGAGCCGTATAATCCGCAAATAACATATAATTTAGCTGTGGGTTATAAAGTAATGGGAGAGTTTGAAAAAGCCCGTGACTTATTAGAGCATTTAATTATTAAGCAACCTACGTACTTTCAAGCCCATTACTCTTTAGCAGAGCTAAACAATGTAACCTCAGCGAAAGTACACTTGACGCAACTTCTTGAATTAGTAAAAAGCAACTTATCAACGCAAGATAATCACTACGCGCAACACGCTATCGCACTTAACTATGAACACTTAAACGAGTTTAAAAAGGCATATAAGGCTTTTTATGCCAGCAAAAAAACGATAAACCAAGTTGTCAAATACAGTCCTCAACAACATAGTCAATTTTGCCAGCATCTTATAAACCTCAGTCAGCAATTCATTCGTCCAGCAAATAATAATAACTTTGCTCCAATTTTTATTGTCGGCATGCCACGTTCAGGTACTACCTTGATGGAAAAAATCATCAACCAGTCGGCAACGGTACAAGGGATCGGTGAACTTAACGATATAGCGCAACTGTGCCAAGGGAATAACAAACAGGTTTTAAACAATGATGTACTAAACATCGCCTATCAGACAAAACAAAGCATCGAGCAATTAAATCATTACCAACAAAGAGTTGAGCAACTTGTTCCAAAAAAACTACGAAGCTGCGATAAGCAACCCTTTAATTTTTACTATATTGATTTCATTTTAGCGACATATCCAAATGCCAAAATAGTCTGCATGCAGCGAGAACAGCATGCGTCATGTATTGCAAATTTCCGTCAGCTGTATAACCCTGCCAGCGCTTTTCACCACTACAGTTACGACTTAGCTAATATTAATCGCTTTTATCAAGATTACTGCTTACTGATCAATCACTTTGCTAGAAAATATAAAAACAATGTCATGATCATGCAGTATGAAGAATTAGTATCAGAACCTATTAACAGCACACAAAAAGTATATGACTTTTGCCACTTAGATTGGCAAGTTGATTGTCTCGACTTTTATAAACAGCAAACTCCTTCAGCTACCGCTAGTAAAGTGCAAGTGCGCCAACCGCTTAACTGTAAAACAATTAATTATTGGCGTCACTATGAGTTTGCACTAAGCGCACTATAGTTATACGCGCTTAGGACAATGGCCAGTTTCTATAGGGAGTTCATCACGCGCTCCCCACTCACTCCAAGAGCCATCGTAAACATGTAGATTTTGATAACCGCATTCAAAGGCAAATAACGCTAAAATACACGCTGTAACACCTGATCCACAGCTAAATTGTAAGGTGGTTTCTCTATCTATAACTTGCTCAAAAGCGGCTTTGATTTGCTCTAGAGGTTTAGCTTCACCATCATTAAGCAGTTCACTATATGGCATGGCACAGCTATTAGGGATATGCCCGCTACGCATACCTTCTCGCGGTTCAGGCATTTCCCCGGTAAAGCGTTGATAGCTGCGTGCATCCAGTAATAATACATCATCGTTATCGATACCATTAAATACAGCGGCAGCATCTATAAAGTAGTCAGCACGAGCTCTTGCTGTAAAGTTGCCTTTATGCTGATTATGACTGTATTCAATTTGAGTGAGATAGCCTAAAGATTGCCATTTAGCTAATCCGCCACTGAGTACTTTAACATTATCAAAGCCCATTGATTTGAACATCCACCATGCTCGTGCAGAGCTAAATAACCCTTTATCTTCATAAATCACGATTAAAGAGTCACTATCAACTCCTAGCAACTGCATTTGCTCAGTAAATTGGGTAGGGCTGCACATAGTATGAGATAAGCCACTTGATAAATCGGCTAACTGCTTTTTAAAATCAAAGCGCAGGGCATTGGGTAACTTAGCTTGTGGTTGGTACTTTCCAGACGCACCAGGGCGTACCATTCCCGCATCAAAGATTACGAGCTTTGAATCATTTATGCGCTCGTGCAGCCATTGGCAAGTTACTATATTGTCCATTATTTTCCTTCTGACTTTGAGAAAAAGCATCCACTTCTAGCAGACGATCTTCAACAGATTTTGCATGCACTTTTGAACAATCTTGCCACCTTCCTTCAATACTGTAAACATGCTTTAAGTAACTAAAAAATTTATCTCTGAGATGTAAATCTAACTCCCATCCCTGTTGAATATCAACTAAGCACTGTAAAAGTTCTGCTTGTTCTGAGGCATGAAGCACTAACTTATCTAGGTTATAGCAAGACTGTCCTACAGTGATGACTTTTTTTGATAACAATAAAGACTCCAAGCCAACGGTTGAGTTGACCGTTACCACAGCTTTAGCATTCTGAATCAACTCTTGCGTTTCATTACAATTTGCAAAAACCCCCAAGTTATTCTTATTATACAGAGATGTATAGTGCACATGCCATGATGGATGTTCTTTAAAAACTACTTTTAAATCTGGATCTCCCAATGCCTCAACGGCTTGTATGACACTGTCATAAAGCATTTCCATTGACTTTATCCAAGGTGAAAAACTAGCCATCTGGGTATCATGAGGGACTTGAAATGGTACAAAGATATAATGTTCAGGTAATTTTACTGCGCCAAATTCAGCGCGCTTTTTATGCTGCTCTCTTGGTATTAATTCTGGTGTAACAAAGGAGTGTTTGTCCAGTGGGTCAAAATTTAGATAAAAATTAGGCTCTCTAGTGAAAGAAGCTGCATAATTAATCCCCTGAGGGTCTAAACTTGTCGTACCAGGAAGCAAGCCATTTTCAAAATAAAAGACCTTTATTTTTAAGCTTTTAGCAGCAATAACGACGGTTTTGTTTGGCAACTTATTTCCATTCCAAATCACCACTGCATCAGGAGTTTTTACTGTAAATAAATCAACATATTTCGCGTATCGACAACGCTCTACTATATGAAGCAAACAAGTGTACAAAAAAACAACAAATGGGTTATACCATAATCTACTTCTCGCCTGCTTTCGTCTTAATTGACACTCAATTAGATCTTTAAGGTCTAGCTTAAAAGATCTAAACACGTACCTAAGAGCCCTAAACCTAGGCGCTCCCATTATATGTATTTTACTCTCGATTCCCATAAGTGAAGTAAGGGTCTTGTAGTAACGAAGATGCACATTTTTGCGGGAAATGAATAAATATAACATTGAACAAGCAGTAAAACTTAAAGTACTATAAAGGATAAATTGCAATTACTCATTTCGCAACAGGTTAAGTACAGCCGCTTTTACTAACAATGATAAAAACGCCTAGTTTAGTTTACAGTACCTTTATTCATAGAGCGCTTTCATATTTAAAACTGATTATTAATTTAAATGAAGCAATATCTCTAAATAGACTTAACAAACAGGCATTGCTACAATCAAACTTTGTTTTACGAAAACATCTTGCCTAAGTAATGAAAACTAACCAACCAAAAATTAGAAAACCAATTACTGGCAATATCCTTGTAGTACTTCCCAAATTTATTGGAGATGCAGTTAACTGTACTCCCGCCCTTCAGTTAATTCAAAAACAGTACCCAAATTATAAAATATTATTACTTGTTCGCCCATATTTAGCAGAGCTATTTGGAAGAGAAACACGCTACTCAATCATAATTGATGAGCGCTTTCATGAGTCACAGCCCATTTCAATGTTAAGCCAAGCAAAAAAGCTAAAATCTGAACATATTGAGTTAGCCATTATTATGCGTAGCTCTTTATCTGAGGCTGTTTTATGCTTTTTAGCACGTATAAAGTACCGTATAGGTTATGCTAAAAATGGCCGAACACCACTGTTAACACACAGCTTAAAACTTAACCCTAATCATCACTATATATACCGCTATTGTAGACTAATAAATGAACCTCATGGCGACCCTTTTTCAACTATACCGAAAACCCATCTAGTCAAAAAACATAGTGATTTAATCAAGCAAAAAAATAACAAGGCTATCGGAGTATATTTTGGCGGTAAAAATAAAAAGCTACGCCATTACCCTCATGATTTTGCCCTTGAAAGCCTTAAGATAATCATTAAAAATACTAACTGCTGTTTTTATCTGTTTGGTGATCCTACGGAAGTTGAAGATGTAAAACAACTACATGAACAGCTTATGAAGCAAAATATAGATTCTATAATGCTGGCTGGAAAAACATCAATTGCAACAATGGTAGATGCTATTGGCGCTTTAGATTTAATGATAAGTATTGATTCAGGTCCCATGCATATTGCTGCAGCACTCAATATACCTATAATACCAATCGTTGGTCTAGGTACGTCACCATGGAGTATAGTGGCACCCAAGACCTTGAATCAATTAGCATTAGTAGCAAATGGTTCTCAGCTAATTGAAGATGAAATAATTAAGGCGATAAAACCGATAGACATAGCAAACTCCGTGCAAAAGCTTTTACGTTAATTAGATCTTAATAATCTGAGCTCTTAATGGTGCCATCTTCGCTAAAATTTGATTTTGTACCGAATGACTTATCTGCTGTTCATTCATAGCATTAATAAGTAAATCGACCACGCGGTTAAAATCAGCTTCTGTGATATGCATCCCAGTATGAATATCCACCATGCTATCGCCTTTATATTCACATGAGCCATTGGTCAAAGCACACAGATGAGAGATAAATCCCGCTCGAAAGTGCGCAACATTAGCATGACTAAAGTAAGGTAAGATAATTTCATCGTTACCTATTTGATTAATGAAACTATCAACTAGACGTGTAATTCCCGCTTTACCATCTAACTGTTGGTATAAGGTTAATTTTGATGCAGAAGTGCATGCCGCTAATGTGCATATAAATAGTAAAACTAGAACGGCTTTCATTACCAATAACCTGTGACAGATAAATACCAACCGGCTTGATCTTTTGCACCTGCAATACTACCTAACCCCAGCCAAGCCGCAGTAACACTAACATGCTTGTTAGGCATCCACGCAACAAATAAGTCTTGCCAATCTTGTTCTCCTAAACCAAGGTTATTAGACTTTTGCCGGTATTCAATACCCACTGCAATATCACGACTTAAAAAAACGGCGGTGCTGCCTTCAAATAAAAGCTCTTTATTTGCATCTTTACCACCAAAACCTAACAGACCCAGCTGATTGGCATCACTGTAACGCGTAGTTATATTCCAAAACCAGTTGTAACCGGCAATAGCGCCTAAGTGTAGCTTACTTGCAGCAAGGTAAATATCTGTTCCTGAAGTCTCTTGAGCGCCCACAAGGGTTGCAACAGTGCCGTCATCAAGTGATTTATATTGTACACCCAAACTTAGCTGCGGCCATTGGCTGTAAACAATGTCACCATATAGCCGAACTTTGGCTGCAGTTATTGATTGCTCTATTTGCGTATCAAGAGCGGGCACATCAAAGTTTTGCTGTGCATAACTGAGTTCAACACGGTTAAATAAATTTACTTGCGCGCCGCACACGTCTAACTGGTAATCGGTCACATCGGCACGACTACAAAAACCGTTTATTGCAAATTCTTCATCACTGGCATAACCTGCCAATTGTGCCCAAGGCACTATACCTCCCCCGGCGCTTCCTTCAATCTGAGAGACTCCCGGCGTGGCAAGTAACTTTCCCTGTGCAGCAACAAGGTTAAATGAGTATACGCAAAAGAGTAAACCCACTACCGTTTTAAGCCAATTCATTGTATTGCTCCAACCAGTGCTCGAATAACTCAGCCTTAAGTGGACGGCTCAAGTAATAGCCCTGAACATGGTCACATTGCATGTCCGTTAATAACGCTAATGAGCCTTGAGTTTCAACCCCTTCCGCCACAACGGAAAAGCCTAATTGATGGCCCAGAGTGATCGTTGATTTTACAATGAACTGATCTTTTTCTGATTCATCTAGTTTTAAGATAAAACACTTATCGAGTTTTAGCTCATCAATTGGCAACATTTTTAATCGCCCTAAAGATGTTTGCCCAACCCCGTAATCATCTAACGAGATTTTTACTCCAATAGCTTTTAGGCTCTCTAATGCTTGAATGCCTTTTTCTTCGTTTTCAATCATATCGCGCTCGGTCAGTTCGATTGTGATCAATGCTGGTGCCACTGAGTAACTCTTTAATGTTTTAACTAAATTTGCATGAAAACCTGGATAAGCAATATCTTGAGCCGAAACATTAATAGCAGCTTGCATTAAAATACCCTTTTGTTTCCACAAACCCACTTGCTTTACAACAGTACTTATAACCCACTCAGTCAGCTCAACGATCAGTCCAGATTGCTCAGCAAGATCGATAAATAGCTCAGGTGAAACCCAACTGCCGTCTTTTCGCTGCCAACGGATCAAGGATTCCACTTTATCAATTTGTTGAGTGGTAATATTTAACTTAGGTTGATAGGTCATAAATAATTGACCGTCATCATCACTGATAGCCTGTTTCAGTTCATCTATCATGCGTAAACTTTCAAGATGCTCTTCATCTTCACCATCTTGATAGTAATGAATACTTTCGTGATCATTCGAGGCACTATCAACCGCGATAAGAACCCGACGTATCAAATCATCTGCTTGCAGCCCCTGCTCTGGGTAATTAACCACCCCGGCACTAAAGCGTAAATTGATATTTAATTTTTGAATGGTATAGCAAGCTTGTAACTGCTCCATTAAGCCAGGTATCCCCGACTTTATATTTTGGCTGGTCAAGGTCGGAAATACGGTTAAAAACTCATCCCCACCAATTCGTGCATGAAAACCGCCTAACTCATCCGAGAACTCAGCAATGCGACAGGCCACCGCTTTTAAACAATCATCCCCTACTCGTGGCCCAAGTTTATCATTAATATGGCGTAGCCCCCGAATATCAATAGCCACTAAGGTGTATGCTTGCGCCTCATAGAGAGAGTCACTGAGCACTTCGAGCATCGCCGAACGGTTATAAAAGCCAGTTAATGAATCATGTTTTGCCGCAAAACTAATTTGCTGCTCACGTTCGTTGATGTCGTTACCCATGTTTTTAAACGCATCAATCAAGGTTTTTATTTCGCTACTTTGTTTGATACTCATTGCCTCAACACTGTAATTACCGCGCGCAAACTGGCGTGCTAAACTGGCTAATTGCGACAATGGCATTGTTAAGTTTTTTGCTAACAAACTACTGGTGATGATGCCTATCACTATCGTTAATGCAGCTAACGAGATCAGCGTAAAAAATAGCTTTTCAAACTCGGTATAACTTTGTGATAGGTCAGCACTGAGTAAAACGCTGACGGGGTGTTCTTTTAATGAGGCTAAATGCAAATCACGATTGCGATAAATCGGTTGTTCACCAAAAATACGTGAGGTCGTTGCTTGGTGAAAATAACTATTTGGCACAAAAGGCGTTGGCCGTGATACCAGCGAACTGCGAACAACACCATCATTTTGCGCGATAAAGCTAACGTCCATTCCTGTTAGGTTTTTCAGTTCACCAGCAACTTCATCACTGATTTTAAACCCGACTAAACTATAAGCCACCGTTCTCGGCGCTCGCACAGGCAATAATATAACTTGATATAATTGGCCATCGAGTACCACAAAGCTTGATTGCTCTGAGTTAGTTAATAACTCATTCATTAATTGCTTAAGGTCATTGCCAAAGTTTTGATCTGGCTTATTTGATGAAATTAATTTACCTGACAAATCTAGTAACAGCATTATATCTGCATTTATACGCTGACTATGATTATATAAAACACTACTGATCGTATCTGCGTCTCGAGTAGCCACAGCGCCTTTGAAACCAAAATCCGATGTCAAAACTTTTGCAGCCGTTAATAACAAACTCTCTTTTGCTGTTAAGTACTGCTTGTAGACCCCTTCGGCCACATCAATATCTCGGGTAACCTTTTTCTCATTGAACTGACTTGTAGACCACCAAAAACTAGCCAAACTCACTATGGTAGTTAATAAAACCAACCCCACACAGAGAATAATAATGCGGTTTTTTAAACTATTGGTCATTATTGGCCTTAAACTTATTACCAAATGTATTTCGTGGCGCTGGAGGGTCTATATTAATGATAATAGCTAAACTACCAACTGTATTTTCTGTTATCGCTAATGATGCCTTCTCTTCTAGAGACATTGACTGGAGTGGATGCCAAAAGCTCAGTTCAACAGGTAACGAAACATTATTTAAGCGCACTAGGCCAGTGTCATCACTTTGATATGTTTGCGCGCTATTTGTGACATAGATATAACCCACCATAGAATCATGAATGTTACAACCAAGGACCACAACGCCTTCATTATCAAACAATACAGGTTGCTCAGGCTGCCCTGAGTAAAGCTTTAATTGAAATGGTTTTGCTTTAGAGAATGAATATACATGATGACGTATATTATCACTATTTGGAAAGTTAACCTGTTGCCCCTGCTGGGCTATCAGTAAAGTGGGCGAAAAATGTTTATCCACCTGATCCATAGTTAAAACGGGTAAATCAGCCACTATAGGCGGCTTTACAGATCCGGTTACTTCAACCACAGAATTGGCAAGCGGCGCACCAAACTGATCCGTTATCTTTAGCGTTAATTCAGCAGCAAGCGTAACGGCTGAGAATAATAAGATACTCAACATCGCTATGCCTTGAGTTACCACTCCTTGCCAGATCATTTTTACTACCTTTGTCAGTGAGTAATCACATAAACATTATTATTAGAATATGTTTACGTTAATTGAAGAGTGGCTTTGATTGCAAGAATAAAAGCCCTGTTACACTAAATAATAGTAAAACATTGGGCTTTTGGAAGTCGCTTGATAAGTAGCTAATAATTAAGACTGAGTGATAAGGCCGTATTGCTCATCAAGAATCGCAATAACTTCACCACGAGGGTCAACGGGTATCATGATATCTTGGCCAACTATTTTACTCGCTATGCCCACATAAGTGTCAGACACTGCAAGCATTACAGACTCAGGTAGTACGTATTCTTGTGCTAACTGCTCACGTTCATCCATGCGATCTTTATTTAACAATATATCGCTATCTGGCACATTATTAATTAATAACTGACGGAAGCCCTCTTTTGAGTTTTCAACGATTTTGCCATCGCGATAAGCTGTTCCATCCCAAATACGTGATGAATCAGGTGTACCCACTTCATCGATATAAATCAGTTTGTTTGTTCCATCTACATCTTCTACATAACCAAACTCAAATTTGGTATCGACAAAAATTTGGTCAAGCTTCGCAAGCTCTGCGCTTATTAAGCCAAAGCCTTCTGTTAATAGTTTTTCGTACTGAGCAACATCATCTTCAGACTTGAAGTTAAACACGGCCAAATTATTCGTGATGTTTTCACGTGTGATATTTACATCATCCACTTCTGGGATTTCAGCAACACCGGTAATAATCCCTTTTGTAGAAGGAGTGATTAACACGTTATCTAACTTTTGGTTAGCCGTTAACCCTTCTGGTAGCTCTAAGCCACAAAAATTACGTACACCCTTACTGTAATCACGCCACATGCTGCCTGTAATGTATTGACGCGCTATCGCTTCAACTTTGACAGTACTTGCTTTGCGCACAATCCACACATATGGGTGAGGAATATCAACAATGTGATTACCCGCCAGACCAGCTTGATCAAATAATTTAAACCAATGTGATGCCACTGTGTTTAATGCAATACCTTTTCCTGGCACACCATTTAATCCATTTTCACCTTGCCAAATGCAATCAAACGCAGAGATACGATCAGAAATTACCATAATGGCAAGTTCTGTTCCTTCAGGTACTTTGTAGCCTTTTTCACTAATTAAACGAGCACTGTCTTCGTCAGTTAACCAATAAACTGAACGTACTTTACCACTGTGAACAGGGCCTTTTGTACGAATGGGTAAGTCATCGTTTACGTCTAAAACTTTATAGCTAGTCATGCTATCTCCGGATAATGGCATGCCCATAATGAGCACAAGTATGGTATTGGGGTTATAAGGTGCTAATAATAATCGAGACGAGCTAAAAGCTCAATCTCTGCTCTTTTATACATTACACAGAATTAAGATATAAAGCGTAACTTAACTGTAATTTTGCTGTCACAAACAATATAACGTTATAATGTAAATCTTATCATTGGAGGACAGTACTTGGACTATTTAGCTGCTACTAAAAATAAGAAATATTTAATGTATATTTCACAAAATTATTCTTATGCTATCTTGCGACCTTTACAACAAAAAATACTGGCCCAAGGGGGAGAAGTATGTTGGTTTTTGGAAGGAAATGAAGTTACACCCAATTTCTTAAAGGCTAACGAGCAACGACTAGTAACCATTGATGAAGTCATTAGGTGGTCCCCAGATGTCTCATTCATCCCAGGCAATGTTATACCCTCTTTCATACCCGGCATAAAGGTAGGTCTATTTCATGGGTTCAATTCAGGTAAACGCAACCGAAGAGGCTTTGAAGATCACTTTAATATCAGAGGATGTTTTGACCTTTACTGCACCCAAGGCCCTAACACCACCACTAAATTTGAACAACTCTCAAAACAGCATAAACACTTTGCGGTAAAAGAAACAGGTTGGCCAACATTAGATCCACTTTTTAGTCCAAACAGTAAAAGTAGCTATTCGCAGCCAAATGATAAAAGAAAAACACTATTAATTTGCTCAACTTTTTCCCGCAATTTGTCGCTCGCTCCGAAACTTTATCAAGCAATAAAAATGTTTAGTGAGCAAGGTAAATGGCGAATCTTAGTGCAATTTCATCCAAAAATGCCTTCAGAGCTAGTCACTAAATATCAAGCACTTGAGAATACTAACCTAACTTTTATTGAAACAGATAACGTGTTGCCACTTTTGAAAGCTGCAGATGTCATGTTGTGTGATACTTCATCTATTTTATTAATGTTTATTCTACAGCGTAAGCCCGTTGTTACATTTTGCAACCAAGCACCTGGTAACCATCTAATTAATGTTACTGATCCTAATAAGGTAGAAGCAGCAATTGAGTTTGCCCTAACCCACCCGCCTCAACTGATGGATAACATAGAGTCTTTCTGTCAACAGCTTCATCCATACCAAGATGGCTTATCTAGTGAGCGTGTACTTGCAGCAAGCAATGAATTACTATTAACTCCTCCACCACTAAAGCCAAAACCACTAAACTTAATTCGAAACCTGAAAATGCGTAAAAAATTAAAATATTGGCGTTGGTAATAAATACTGGGTAGATTTTTATGATCACACTTAATAATGTGCTGTTTAAATGGCACAAGCAACAAGCAAAGCCCACGCTTAGTATCCAAACATTAAAGATTGCCGATGGTGAACATGTATTTTTACATGGGCCGAGCGGCTCTGGTAAATCAACTTTATTGTCATTGCTTGCTGGAATCAATATTGCCGACTCAGGCTCAATTAAACTATTAAATACAAATTTAACGGCTTTGAGTAACCGTAAACGTGATGTTTTTCGCTCTGATCATATAGGTTATATTTTTCAAAATTTTAATTTACTTCCTTATCTATCCCCGCTTGAAAATGTGATGTTGGGTTGCCAGTTTTCAAAAAACCGTCAACGCAAAGCACTACAACAAAGTGCTTCTTTAGAACAAGAAGCTACACGACTGTTAAATGCGCTTGGCCTTACCAACGAACACCACCAGCAAAGCGTGGCTGATTTAAGTATTGGCCAACAACAACGTGTTGCTGCTGCTCGCGCTTTCATAGGTAGCCCCGAATTAATCATAGCCGATGAACCGACATCTGCACTCGATGCAAATAACCGAACTGCATTTATCGAATTGCTATTTGCGCAAGCCAACATTGCAGGTAGCACTTTAGTGTTTGTCAGTCATGACACAAGCTTACAATCTCTGTTTAACCGCACAATTAGTTTAACTGCGCTCACGGAGCAAGCAGCATGATATTAATTAAGCTTGCATATAAGAGCCTACTAAACCGCCGTGGCAGTGCTTTTTTAACCCTGTTTACCATTGCCATTAGCGTGATGCTATTGCTAAGCATAGAGCGAGTGCGGGTTGATGCTAAAAGCAGTTTTAGTAATACAATCTCGGGCACGGATCTCATTGTTGGCGCGCGCACTGGTGATATTCAGTTATTACTGTCGTCAGTATTTCGCATTGGCCACGCCAATAACGGAGTCAGCTGGCAGAGTTACCAATATATTAAGCAGCAACGGGGCGTAGCATGGACCATTCCACTGTCTCTTGGTGACAGTCATAAAGGTCAAGCCGTACTAGGTACCACTCTAGATTATTTTACACATTACAAATACGGTAAAAAACAACCGCTAAACTTTAGCCAAGGCGCTGCATTTAGCCATTTAAATGAAGTGGTGATAGGCAGTGAAATCGCCAATAAACTAAACTACCAACTTGGCGATAAAGTGGTTATTTCCCATGGCATGGGCAATACCAGCTTTCACCACCACGACGATAACCCATTTACCGTAGTCGGTATTTTAAAAGCCACAGGCACGCCAGTTGATAAAACCTTGCACATTCCGCTTGCTGCCATCGAGCTAATTCACGGCGGGGGTCACTCTGCTGAGTCAGAGCATGACCATGACCATGACCATGACCATGACCATGACCATGACCATGACCATGACCATGACCAGCATGAAGACCTAACCGGAGAGCCGAAACAAATTACAGCGTTTTTAATGGGCTTTGACTCGCCTTTATACACGTTACAAGTGCGTCGTAATATTAACCAATATAAACCTGAAGCACTGTTGGCAATTATGCCTGGCGTAACATTACGTGAGCTGTGGGAAATGCTCTCAATAGTCGAAAAAATCTTACTGTTATTTTCATCAATTGTGGTGCTGGTAAGTCTGCTTGGAATGTTAACAACACTTTTAGCTAGCTTAAACCAACGCCGCCGTGAACTGGCAATATTACGCTCTGTAGGTGCCAGACCTTGGCACTTGTTCTCACTTATTAGTATAGAATCTCTGCTAATCACCTTACTCGGTTGCTTATTAGGCTGTGGCTTATTTTATACGCTAATGAGCGTAACTGCAGGCTTGTTACAAAGTCATGGCGGTATCTCAGTCACAATCAACATGCTTTCACACTATGAACTGATGTTGATCGGCGCTATTATGGCAGCCGGTTTTATCGTCGGCCTTATTCCTGCGACCCGTGCTTATTTCTACTCCCTTGCCGATGGCATGAGCATCAAAATTTAAGAGGAACACCATGCAGTATATTCAAAAACTTAGCTTTGTGAGCTTGGTTATTATTAGCTTAGCAGTGAGCTTTTTCGCTCGCGCTAATGCACCAAAAGAAATATTTTGGGAAGACCTAATCCCTCAAGGCCATGTGCAAATTGATACCCAAGACCAAGCAAACCATGAAGGCAGTGAGCAAAACTGGGTGCAACCCGATCTTGATGCGCCGGTCGTAAAAGAGCTCGACGGACAATCAGTGAGTTTACCGGGTTTTGTGGTACCACTTGAAGGTGACAGCGAAGTCATCACCGAGTTTTTACTGGTGCCATATTTTGGTGCCTGTATTCACGTACCACCACCGCCACCTAATCAGATTGTTCACGTCACTATTAAAGGCGGCGTACCAATCGAAAGTTTATATGATGCTATTGTTGTCACCGGCATTATCAGCACCGAAACATGGAGCGGCGACATCGCCCAAGTTGGCTATAAAATAAAAGCCGTTGGCGTCGCTCCGTTTGAACTTTAAAAAAGCTACAAACACAAAAAAGCCCGCAGTGTTAACTGCGGGCTTTTTTTAGAATGAGTGAGTCAGCCTATAAGCCGGGTTCTGTTCTTTCCGAAGAAAGCGATAATCATTCGTCTAGGCCATAAATCGCTCTATGGCTCAAGCAACCTACCCGGTTCTCACGTGGGCCACGCGTTCATTATTTAAAATGATAGAACCCTATTTGGTCTTGCTCCGAGTGGAGTTTACCTTGCAACCGACTATTACTAGCGGCCCGGTGCGCTCTTACCGCACCCTTTCACCCTTACCAACCGAAGTTGGCGGTCTCCTCTCTGCTGCACTTGTCGTGGGCTCACGCCCCCCAGCCGTTAGCTGGCACTCTGCCCTGTGGAGCCCGGACTTTCCTCCCCCTGCGCATTTTCGTTGCAGGCAGCGATTATCTTGGCTGACTCGGCGCGCAGTATACCTGAGCTTGATGCTGTGTGCAGTAAAGAATTAGCCTTTTTCGTCAATTATCGTCTTATACAGGGCGTTTTTCTTCATACCAAAGTAATCGGCCACAATACCGCAGGCTTTTTTCATCGGCATTTCACTTTCAAGTAAGGCTAGCATTTTACGTGCTTCAGGTGGAATATCTGTGGCGAGCTTAGGCTTGCCCGGTAGCATCAAAACAATTTCACCACGCTGTTTAGTGGGGTCATCAGTTAGAAACTGCTTTAGCTCAGTAACCGTGCCAGTAAAAAAGGTTTCAAAGGTTTTAGTTAGCTCTTTAGCAAACACTACCTGCTGTTCACTACCAAGGGCGCTCTCTAAATCATCAAGACTGGCCATAATACGGTGCGTGCTTTCGTACATTATACTGGTAATGCCTGAATTTACGGCTTCGATGAAGAAGTCTTGGCGGGCTTTACTTTTTGCCGGAGTAAAACCAATAAATTGAAAACGATCTGTCGGTAATCCAGAGCAACATACCGCGGTAATTGCTGCGCAGGCCCCTGGCACTGGTGTTACATGGGCACCTTGCTCACGACATAAATTAACTACCGCATAACCTGGGTCACTAATTAAAGGTGTACCAGCGTCTGAAACCAGTGCGATATTTAACCCTTGGTTTAACTGATCTATTATTTGCTGCGCTTTTTGCTTTTCATTATGGTCATGTAAAGCAAACGTTTTTGCTTTAATACCAAAGTGACTGAGCAACTTACCTGTATGGCGAGTGTCTTCAGCAGCGATTAAGTCAACCTGCGATAAGGTCGCGATTGCACGCTGACTTAAGTCGTCAAAATTGCCAATTGGGGTGGCAACGATGTAAAGAGTGCCGATTTTATCTGAATTCTCCTCATTTAACATTGAGGTCTCCTGCGTCAGTCAGTAATATAAGCAAATCGCGTTAACGTATTGGGAAATCATTGTGCGACTTAAACTTGTTAGTCTATTAATTATATTGTCAGGGTTATCGGCCTGTAGTACAACCGAAAAACCGACTAAAACCACTGAAAATCTCAGTTCAGCTAATAGTACGGCACAAATTCAAGCGACTGATGCACAATCAATGTACCAACTTGCGTTAAATCGCCAAGGTGCAGATAAAATTCAGTTACTTTACAGTGCGCGTGATGCAGCTATAGAAGAGCAACGTTGGCCACTACTGGAACAAATATGTACTGAGCTTGAACAAACGCCATCGGTTGATCAAGTGCAAAATAAACTCTATACCGCGTTTGCACAAAAGCAGCAGAGTAAAAATACCTTAGCGCTGGAAATGCTTGCCAGTTTAAATAACCAATTAACACAACCTGAGCATTTTGCTTGGCATCAGTATTTAACCGCAAGTATCTATGCTTCACAAAATTTACCCAAACAAGCCGCTCCTTACTTTTTTAGAGCATCAGAGACCGCTAGTAAAAATGGCTTAACCATCCCTGATCTCAATAAAGCCCTTTGGCAAAACTTACAACAACTTTCATCTTATGCATTAGAGCGCTTTAATCGTGGCTCGGTGGTACAGCAAGGCTGGGTCAATCTAGCTTTATACCACCAAGTTTATTTAGGTGCACCAGTTGAATTAGACCAAGCCATAAATAATTGGCAACGTCGTTACCCAACTCATCCGGCGATGGCAGTCCTGCCAAAAAGAGCCGCTGAGCTTATCGCTATTGAACCAATAAATATTGAACGCTTAGTTGTACTGTTACCACAATCAGGTGCGAATGAACGCTTAGGCGATGCCATAAAAGCAGGGGTTATGGCTGCTCTAGACAGAAGCAACATCGCCGAGACAGTTTTCCTAGATGAAATGCTAACAACCACTGAGTTAGAAGCCAAGCTTGCAGAGCTAAAACCTAACTTTGTTATTGGCCCTTTGCTCAAAGCAAATATTGATAAGCTAGCCACAGAGCAAACTTTAATCGATTACCCTGCGCTACATTTAAATTCATTTGAAGGACAGCGCACTTCTGGGCAACATTTCTTTTTTGCTCTAAAGCCAGAACATGAAGTGCAACAAGCTCTTGAGCATTTTTTAGCTCAAGGCTACCAAAAGCCCATGCTACTTGCGCCAAACAGTAGTGCTGGCCAACGTTTAGTTGATTATTTTAATATGCAGTGGCAACGTTACAGTGAAACCAAGCCTCAAATAGGCTTATATACCAGTAAAAAAGACATGCCTACAACTATTGCAGGTTTGCTTGAAGTTGATAAGTCAAAAGAGCGTATTGCAACCGTTAAATCACTATTTAAGCAAGAAGTGGAAAGTGAGACTCGCTCACGCCGTGATGTAGATGTTATTTACATTTTGGGTGATGCCATAGAGACTCGTTTAATCAAACCTTATTTAGACGTCAATGTGAGTACTTTTGCAGAGCGTATTCCACTGTATGCCAGCTCTAAAAGCCATAGTAAGCAAATCGATAGAACCGATAAAGGTGACTTAGATGGTTTATATTTCACTGAGTTACCTTGGATGCTAAGTGCACAAGTGGCAAACCAAACCTTACGCCAGCAATATAATTCGCTTTGGCCAGAGCAAGTAGATATTAGCCAACGGTTATTTGCTATGGCGTATGACTCTGTTGCTATGCTCAATGATATTACTCAGCTCAGTATGATCCCAGGTAGGCAATATACGGGTTTAACGGGTCAATTAAGTATTACCAGTGATGGCCAGATAAACCGTCAGCTGAATTGGGCGCAGTATAAAAATAAACAAATTAAACCCGTACAGCTAAAAACTCAGGCTCCGGTACCATTATTTATGCAAACCGCTGCGGCTGAATAATTAACAATAAGACAAGGATGTGTCATGTCGTGGTTCAAACAACTGTGGCAAAATAGCCGAGAAAAAGGGCAGTACTATGAGCTGCAAGCGCAGAAGTATTTGCAGCAACAAGGGTTAATCCCGCTAGAGCGCAACTATAACTGCCCCTATGGTGAGCTTGATGTGATAATGCGTGACGGCGATACGCTGGTATTTGTTGAAGTTAAATTTCGCGCGAGCAATGCCAAAGGTGGTGCAATGCATGCCCTAGGCAAACAAAAGCAACAGCGCTTAAAGCGTACAATATATCATTATTTGGCAGCAAAGAAGCTAACAAATCAAGCGCTAAGAATCGACTTTGTTGCTATAACAGGCGACAGCGCACAACAACTTAATTGGATAAAAAACGTATTCTAATATGCAAGATACTATAAAAGAGATTTTTACAGAAAGCATTCAAGTGCAAATTGCCGCTGGCGAAGTATTACCAAGCGCTTTAGAAGCTGCGGCTTTTACCATTGCACAGAGCCTTATTAACGGTAATAAGCTAATTTGCTGCGGTACGGCAAGCTGTCATATGCTTGCACAACACATGGCTGGCGTACTGATCAACTTTTACGAAACTGAGCGCCCTTGCCTGCCTGCAATTGCTTTATCGCAAGAGAACATAAATTTAGGGCAAAGCAACCAAAGTGATGATCACGAAACATTTGCACGACAAATTCGTGCCTTTGCGCAGCAGGGTGATTTACTACTGGTATTAGCCAGCAACGGCAACGAAAAAAACATCATTTCAGCAGTGGAAGCTGCACTGACCAAAGACATGAAAGTCATAGTAATGGTGGGTGATGATGGTGGCGAACTCGTTGGCCTGTTAGGCGCCAATGACGTAGAGATACGCGTTCCTTCTAAACGCCCTAGTCGTATTATTGAGTCTCACTTAGTCAATCTTCACTGCTTAAGTGAACTTATCGATTTAACCCTATTTCCACAGGAAGAAAGTTAATGTTCAAGCAGTCTCTTATAGTTATGGGTACAGTTTTATTATTACAAGGCTGTGCCGCTGCTGTTGTAGCAGGTACCGCAGGTGCTGTTACAGCTGCAAACGATCGCCGTACTTTAGGCTCGCAAATAGACGATAATAACATTGAAATTAAAAGCGGTATCGCTATCAATGAGGTAGAGCGCTTAAAAGAGCATGCTAACCTAAATGCGATTAGTGTGAATGGTATTGTGTTGTTAATTGGTCAAGTTGCCAATCAAGAAATGAAAGACGAAGCGCAAAATGCCATAGCGGATATTGACGGCATTCGCAAAATTCATAACCAAATTCGTATTGGCTCTAATATCAGTATGAGCACTAAAACTCATGACTCTTGGCTAACCTCTAAAGTAAAAACCCAATTACTGACCACTAATAATATAAGCAGTAATAATATTAAAGTCATTACCGAAAATGGCGAAGTATTTTTAATGGGCTTAGTAACAGATGCCGAGGCTAACAAAGCGGTTGAGGTTGCTCGTAATGTGTCTGGTGTTGAGCGGGTTATAAAAGTATTCGAGTATTTATAAGGTTATTTATTAGAGCGCTGAGCTTTAAAACTAAAAAGGCGGGAATGAATCCCGCCTTTTGTGTTCCAGCTAAGCTTAGAACTTAAACGATACACCAGCGAATAAACGCGGGCCGTAGCTGTTCACTTCACCTAAGTTACCATCGGTGTAGTAATCTTGTGATTTAGGCTCGCTAAATAAGTTAATTGCTTCCAATTTAACTTTAACGTGGCTATTCACTTTATAAGACGCTCTCATTTCCCATACACCTACCGCATCAACATAACGTAAACGGGTACCATTGCTTGTGTATGGTTGGAAATATTCACTACGGTACTTATAAATAACCGCGGTATCAAAATCACCAATTTGATAATAAAGCTGACCACTAAATACATGCTCAGAGAACCCTGGTACAGAGCCTGGCTCAACAATCCCTTCAGTTAACTGAGTTGTGTTACCATCAACATCAGTAATGAAGGTATCACCATAGTTACTATCTTCAAACTCGTAATCAGTATCAGCATAGTTATAACCAAATTTTACACCAATACCTGTATCCCAACGGTAAGCAACCGAGGTTTCAAGACCAAAAATATCGCTTTTTTTATCCGTTGTTACCGAGTTAGTGATTGGTAACAAGTAGCTATCACCATCAATAATAAACTCTTCAAGCACGGTTTGCTGCTGGAAACCACCTTGGAATTGCTTGTAGTAAAAGCCGAGTGACACGATTGAATCTTCATTCGGGTACCATTCAGCCGCAATATCATAGTTCCATGACATTAGTGGTTTTGTATCTGGGTTACCAGAGCCGTTAACACCAACAAATAAATCTTCTATCGTAGTAGGCGCTGCATTATCATCGGTTTGGAATGTGCGGCTATAGCTCATATCACTTGGATCGGCGCGTGACATACCGCGGAAAATACCACCGCGCAGTAGAATATCTTCACTATAATCTACCACTAGGTTGAAGCTTGGCAGCACTTCCGTGTAACCACCACCGCCTTCAATTTGCTCTAATGAGTCACCAGGCACAACGCTCAGCACACCTAACTCATCAGCAACAACTTCAAAGGTATTTCTAAAGCCGATAGATGTAACATCGGTATCAACAACACGTACACCAAAGTTACCGCGAATAAACTTACCAAACATCTCGGTATCGTAATTCGCCATTAAATAAACTGAGGTTGTTTCTTCAGTGACATCTTTAGTACCCGCATTAGCATACTCAAGCTCTGGGTATGCAAACTCACCACCGTTAGAAGCAGCAAGCGCTTGTGAGAAACAAACATTGTCGTAAGTTGCCCAAGATGAACCCGTACCGCTGTCAACAACATTACCATTGCTATCTACTTGGGTAATAATGTCGCCATCTGATACGCTCGATAAAAACCCTGATTCAGGGAACTCAATTTGACACCCTTGTAACACGTCTAGTGCCGCGGTTGTCGTTTCATCAAGTGTGTACTCAGTACGAGAGCCATTACCTTGTGAACCACCGTACTGAATAAATGAAAGCTCAGACATTCTCACACCACCTTGAATGCTGGTGAATACATCGCCTTCTAATTTATAGTCAAAGTCTACACGTGCGCCAATAACTTCGTTATCACGCGTGTTTTCACGGTCTATACGCGTGCGTAAACTATCGGTGTAATTCGAAATATCAGTCACATCAAAATCAGTTAGTGTGAAATGAGGAATGCTTTCCCCCATATCCCAGCTAAAGAAAGGACGATCGGCGGTTCTACCACGGTTAGAAATTTGAATTTCTTCACGCTTAGTTTGTGAGTAAGAAACATCAAAATCTAATGTTAGTCTGTCTGTTGCATGGTACTCAACGTTTAAACCGTAACCTTTGTAGTTTTCTTCTCGAGAGAATTGCTCGCCAGCAGACTCTATGCGCTCTTCACCTTCCCAGTGTAAAATTCCGCCTGCTTGGTTAGTAACCAGCGTCGGGCCCGTTACACCTGGAGTAGCACGTTTTTGTAAAAAGATTAAATCATGGCGTGCTTCTTGTTGAATACGGTCTGATAATTGGATATCTAAGTTAATATCCCAGGCGTCAGATGGCTGATATTGGAACGCCATAAATAATGCATCACGCTCATCAGAGGTTTCATTTTGACGGAAGCTTCGGCTACTCCCGGTCCAAGCGTAAGGTGTGCCATCACTAATTGCTTTACCTGTATCGGGATCGATTTCGGTATTGTAACCTTGGTTACTGCTGCCATTTACTTGGTCTTCACAGTCACCCGCACTACTACGGTAAAAGCCTTCATTAGTGTTAGTCGGATCATTCAAACAAGCCCACAGTGAAGAACCAGTAGGGCTAGAGCTACGATATTCGCCTTCTGGTTGGCTAATATCTTGACGTTGCACACCAAACGACACACCTAAAGCTTGACCATTATCAAACTCAAATTGGTCTAAATAACTAAATGTGCCTCGAAAACCAACATCACTTTGTAGTGAGTTATTAACATTACTTTCGTCAGGGTTGTAGTTTACTTTAACTTCACCTTGAATACGTTGCTTGCCATAATCAAGCGGCTGTACCGTTTCAAGTGCTATAACACCCGCAACACCACCCTCAATCATTGATGCATCTTGGGTTTTATAAATCGCAATCTTTTTAACTAACTCAGATGGAAACTGAGAGAAGTTAACTGAGCGGTCACCACTACCGTTAGTCGCTTCACGACCATTAATATGAGTGGCACTTAAAAATGGGCCTAAGCCACGAATGGTAATTTCTGTGGCACCACCATTTTCACGGTGCGAAGCAGCACCCGTAATAGACTCAAGCGCTTCACCAATTGATAGCGCTGGTAAATCACCAATATCTTCCGCAGATAAACCATCCACAACGGTTGTTGCTTCACGCTTAATAGCAATCTGATCTTGAATAGTTCTACGCGAGCCTGTCACGCTGATGATTTCAATATTATCATCTTCAGCAGCTTGCGCATTTTCTGGCGCTTCTTGTGCGTGCGCAGTTAAAGCCAGTGAACCAGCCATACCTGCAAAAATAGTTGCTTTAACTAACTTAGCAACTGGACGAAGAGCAAATTGATTTCGCGCTTCTGCTTGCGCTCCATTTGCTATTGTGTGCTGTGTTGTCAACGACATGTCGAAATCTCCGTTGTTATTATAAAGGTAGCGTTCGCTACCTATTTAGTAATACAAAATTATTTATGAGGTTACTCTTGCTCAGCAGTCCAAGTAGAGCCAGCGCCCACTTCTGAAGCTTGGATATAGTGCAACCCTTTTGCCCCTGCAACAGCTTGAGCACCTTCTGGATCTGTTTCAGTTAAGCCGTTAGCTGCCGTAATTAGAAATGGAACTTCTTTATCATTTGCAGCTGGATTTTGGTCAATAGCACCGTCAGAATCAAATTCACCGTTGCCATTCATTTTTCTAAAATCAACCCAATAATCATCTTCAACATCCCCTGATGCATAGCTATCAGTAAAGCCATAGTTATTTGAGAACACTGAAACCTCGTGATTAATCAAATCACAGTCATACTCAAACGCGTGAGCACTGGGTGAGCTTGTATAATCGTGATTTAAGAAATAACCTTGGGTAAGCGCGAGCTCTTCGTTATCTTGCTCACCTACACCATTAGCAATTAGGTTTGCATCAAAGCTAATTTTGAAAAAGTTTTTAGTTAACCCATACAATACCGGATCATCTGTCGCTGTTAGTTCGTCACAGTCGCCAACACGTGCTCTTGAGCCTATTTCAGTACTGAATACGATAGGTTGAATAGAGTTTAAAACAGTGTTGTTACTAACATTTAAAGTAAAGTCACCCGCCGCGTCTAACACCGCTTGGTTACCACCATTTGGTAAACCACCATCAGCCTGTGAGAAAGGGTTAGCAGAGAAAACAATACCACCAGCCTCTTTATTACTTGCGCGAGTCCCTGCGATGTAGTTATTGGTTACTGTATGGCCCAGTGGAGTCATGATGACACCACTTGGTCGATCGCTCGTATTATTAATATCCGTGGTACGAATAATGATGTTATCGCTCACGGTATTAAAGCCACCATCTTCCAATGAAATACCACCATTGGCATTAATAATCGTATTGCCTTGAATCGTTGCACTTGAAGTTTGTACACGCATCAAACGACGGCCTGTAACAAAATTATCTATACGGTTATATTGAATTTTAAAATTCGAATTATCTGCAGCATCAGTACCTGTCGTGCTACCAACATTTAATAATAGTAAGCTCGATTCGCCAAAATTCGGGTTATCGCTGTTGCTAAATAAATTATACTGCACAGTGTGGTCGGTACTTGAAGAAGCCATTTTAATCACTGAGCCTTCGACAGCATTATTTCGGTTAGAAAAAGTATTCCGCTCAACTAAAGCGCCTTTACCTTTAAGCACTATCCAGTGATGGGTTTCTTCGTGTAGCTCACTTACATCAACGTCCCCGTCCATTGTATTGTGAGAAAAAACAAAGTTATCGCCTTCTGAGTACACTATCGCTTCTTCTTCATTTTCACAAAAAGAGTCGGCTTTAGTATTTAAGTTTTTAAATGTAATGCCTGAAATAGCGGCACCATCAACACCACTTGCCACATGAATACATGATTCGCCCGAGAATATCGGCGACTCACCTTCTACCGCGCGTATTGTTAGGGCGCTGGTGATTAAGATTTCTGGTAGGTCACTGTATACAGCTGAGTTCAATCCTAATACTGAACCTTCAACCAAACCACTTGAAAGCGCATTAGAAAGCTCTGTAGTGTCGCTGATGATTTGTGAGTAAACCACACTATCAAGTTCACCAATAACTGTTTCACTAAAGCCATCGTTATCGGTATAAATAGCTTTAACAGAAATAGCAGCACCCGCATAATCTGTAGGCGTAAAAGTTTTACTATTCGTACCTGCAATTTCAACACCATCAGCTAACCAAGTGTAAGTAATGCTGGTTTCATCAACACCATTTTGCTCATCAAGCTCTGCGGTTAGCTCACCTGTATTTAGGTGGGGGGTAACCCCAGTAATGCTAATACTGCCTTCAATATTAACTACCTCATCTGCTACTGCTTGAGTCGGCTCTGATAGGTTATCTTCTGCAAAGCCATTATCATCAGTGTAAGTAACTTGTACTGTGATTACTTGACCAAGCTGTGCTTGCTTAACAACAAACTCACTCGCAGTTTCACCGGCCAAAGCGGCTGCATCAGCAAACCATTGATAGTTAATTGTGCCTGTTGCGCCATCGACATCTTCGATCACCGCCGTTAGTGTTTTGCCAACGGCAGGTGCACCACTAATACTCACCATTCCTTCTGAGTTGGCACGATCGACTACTGAAGTTGCTGCTGAAGTCGGTGACTCAGTGAAGCCTCTTGCATCTTCAAAAAGTGCTTTTACTGTGATCATAGTACCAAACTGTGCTTCTGTAAGCACGAGTTCCGATTGTACTTCACCTTCAATTAATGTGTTATCTGCATACCATTCATATACAACTGTTTCACTATCAAAGCCATTTTCATCGCTTACATTCGCTGTCAACGTAGAGCCAACTAAAGCCTCACCTGAAATTAACACTGTAGCATCAAAAGGCACGGCTGCTACATCATCTGTAGGGTCAGTAACATGAGATTCATTAATCCCGCCATCATCGGTATAGCTAGCTTGTGCAGTAATGCTCATACCAACTTGAGTATCAGTTAACGTGAACGAAGCACTATTCGCCCCCACGATGACTTCGTTGTCAGCATACCAATAATATTTAACATCACCCGAGATACCATCAGGATCACTAACACTTACATTTAGTGTTTCACCCATTACTGCCGTTCCTGACAGAGCAATAGAGCCCAGTGTGTTGTCTTCGTTCTTTGAGTCACTATTACAACCCACTATCGCAGCTGCTATAGCGCATAATGCAAAATGTTTTAATTTCATAACGGCTCTACTCTCCACAGTCATGGTTTTGGTATCTTTCATTATAATGTGTGTGATTATTACCAAAACTCGTTAATTTGTTATTACCAAAATATTTGCTTAAAAAGACAAATTGTTAACCAGAGCGGTAATATAAGCACAATAAAATTATTATTACCAGTATAATCGCTCAAAAAACATAACATTTCATTCACACTATTGGGTGATATCAGTAACCAAGCGGCCTGAAGGCATGTCACTAAATTCAATACTTTTTACTTAAGAATAATTTACTTTTAACTTGACCAACATTACCAATTGGTAACACCTTTAACTTTTGGCTAATGCGAATGCTGTCATGTAGCTATTGAGTAAAAATAGCAACGAAATATCACCTGCCTTTGGCTGGCCGGACTGAGTAAAAAGGAGGAAAAAGGTAATTATTAGGGGGGCTATCAATCTAATGAGGTAAATATAAAGTGGCAAGAATGGGGAGCTCTCACCACTTCATATTGATAAAATTAAAGCCCAGCAACACGCATTGCTTGTTGGAAAATATCTTTTGGTGCTATAGCACCAGGTTGTTGAATCACAGTGCCTGCCGCTTTAGCAGCTAAATTAACGGCATCATCAATTGCACGTCCTGATAATCGAGCACCTAAATAAACACCATTAAAAGCATCTCCAGCTGATGTCGTATCAACAACATGTGTTACCGGAGTAATATTATGACTAAGTTGTTCTTCGCCGATCATCGTGACCACTGATTTAGGACCATTTTTAACAACAACCTCATGGATATCATAAGGTTTGCAAAAATCGATAACAGCTTGCACTGTATTGAGTCCATACAGCATTTCAAAATCTTCAACACCGGGTAATACGACATCAGATACGTTAAATGCATGATGGTACTGTTCTTTTGTTTCATCCGGGCTTTGCCATAAGCGGGCTCTGTAGTTAGGATCAAAAACAATTGATACTCCAGCCTGCTTAAGCTGTTCAACTTTTTGCCAAAATTGCGCTCGTGTATTCGGATCAATCACAGCAAGTGAGATACCTGAAAAGAAAAACATATCACCAGCGGATAACTGCTCAACAACATCGGCAGTTAAAAACTCAACCACTTTTTTTGCCGCTGAGTCATTACGCCAATAAGAAAAGCTTCGCTCACCCGCTTCATCTGTTTCAATGTAATACATGCCAGGTACTTTAGTGTCATGGGCAAAAACAAAGTCAGTATCTAAGCTTTCACTATTAAAGCGCTCTAGCATTTGCGTACTCAGTTTATCTTGCCCAATTGCTGTTACAACGGCTGCGTTTATTTCAGGGAAACAACGTTTTAAATACACTGCAGAGTTATATACATCACCCGCAAATGATTGGTGAAGAGCAGATTCATTCATTGCTCTGAGCTCGACCATACATTCGCCTAGAAAGTAAATATTTTTCATTTATCACACTTACCATATGTCACTAACAATTAAGCCACTGAATAAAGCGGCTTAATTGTTACGAGTTAATTATTGCTGCTTTTTTAAAGGTTCTATTTTTGGAATTAAAATCCAAACTGCAGCCATAGCAATAATTGCTAACGATGCACCGATAATAAAGGCAGGGGTATAATTACCACCAGCAGTTAGAATTGGCACCAATGAGGTTAAGCCAACAGCACCCAGTTTAGCGGCCATACCAGAGAAACCAGATAACGTACCTACCGCTTTTTTACCTAATAAGTCACTTGGTAGCGTTTGCACATTACCGATTGCAGTTTGGAAGCCAAATAAAATCACAGCCATTATCATGACAGCTATCGCTGGTGCGCCAGGATTTGCCATCGCAAGTAACGCCGGTAACATGATTAAACAACCTAAAGTAATGGTTAGCTTACGCGTTTTATTAGTGCTCCAACCTGCTTTAAGTCTATTTTGTGCGAGTAAACCACCGAACCAAGCACCAAACATAGCACCTACATAAGGCACCCAGCCATATATGCCAATAGCTTTAACGTCCATTCCATATACTTCATTTAAGTAAATAGGGATCCAGAAAACGAACAACCACCAGATAGGGTCAATCGCAGCAGAGGCAATAATGACACCCCAGCTTTCTTTACGAGAAAGTAACTCACCTGTAGAAGGATTGTACTCTTCTTCTTCAGCAGAAGAGGCATCATCAGGGTCAACAGTGCGGCGTTGGCCTGTTAATATATATTCACGCTCTTCTTCAGTGATCCAAGGATGAGAGCCAGGTGGCGCTTTTACTAAGATTAACCAAGGTACAAGCCATAAAAAGCCCATAGCACCCACAATCACAAACACCATCTGCCAGCTAAAATAAATTGTTAAATAAGCGATAAGTGGAATCGCTATAATGCCACCAATTGCAGCACCCGAGTTAAATATACCTTGCGCTAATGCACGTTCTTTCGTCGGAAACCATTCAGCATTACCTTTCGCAGCACCTGGCCAGTTACCTGCTTCAGCCACACCTAAGATAGCGCGGAAAATACTAAAGCTTAAAACACCTTGTGCAAATGCATGAGCAATTGTTGCCAGCGACCATACACCGATTGAAAGCACAAAACCAAAACGCGTTCCTACCCAGTCAAAGATCTTACCAAAGATGGCTTGACCAAATGCGTAAGCAAATACGAACACGATAGAAATATTGGCGTATATTTGCTTTCGCTCTAACGCAGATTTATCAGGAAATAAGTCTTCAACAATATCAGGCCAAAGTACACTTAGCGCCTGACGGTCGATGTAGTTAATTATGGTAGCAAGCGCAATAAGTGCGATAACCCACCAGCGTAAACCTTTAAGTTTCATAGTTAATCCTTAAGAAAAGTCTTCACGTAAAATGAGTTAATTTTGCTTTTTAGCCATCACTCTACGAACAAAGCCCCATTAAGTTAACATTAATTAAATGTTTGGTTAACCAGCTCATATTATGACAAAAGTTGTTTTAGACAATTTTAATACGGTCATAAAATGCAGTAGGTTAAATTTAGCTAACTAATATCAAATGTGTGTATAGCGCTTAACGACCTTATGAATCATAAAAAGGAGCGTTAAGCGCCGAGCTGTCTTATCTACTTACTTTTCTAGCTTTTTAAAGTAATCGAAGATTTCAGGTACGTTACCTTGGCCCATACCAGCATCAAATGCAGCTTGTAGGTTAGCTGAAGAACCTTCGGCAATCTTTGACTCAGTGCCTAGGTCAGCAACCATTTGTAGGAAGTAGCCTAAATCTTTATTCGCATTAGCAATTGAGAAACCAAGATCACTCACATTGTCTACAGCGTAGTTTTTGCAAAATTGCATAAACGGAGAGTTTGATGGACCCGTCGACATGATATCGAATAACTGCTGTCTATCTACACCTGCACGTTCAGCTACTGCAAATGCTTGTGACATAGCACATACCGTTGTCATACCCATAAAGTTATTGATTAATTTAGTGGTATGGCCTGCACCAAGCTCACCTAAATGGAAAACATTCTCGCCTTGTTCTTCAAGCACTGGCTTTACTTTATTAAAGGTTTCAAGTGAACCTGAAGCCATAATGTTTAATAAGCCATCTTTAGCGTGCGCTGGAGTTCTACCTAAAGGAGCATCGATCATGCCGACACCTTTATTTGCTAAATCTGCACCAATTTTCTTAGTAGAAGAAGGAATTGAAGTACCAAAGTCCACAAGTACTGAGCCTTCTTTAATACCGGCTAAAATACCTTCATCGCCATATACAACTTTTTCTACAATTTCAGACGTTGTAAGACATAGCATTACGATATCAGAGACTGCTGCAAGCTCTTTTGCACTCTCTGTTGTTTTAGCACCTCTGGCAACACACGCCGCCACAGCATCTTTATTAAGGTCCATTACAATTAGCTCGTAGCCTTTATTTTGTAAATTTTCGACCATATTGCCGCCCATTAAACCTAGGCCGATGAAACCGATGACTGGTTTAGACATGAATAACTCCTAATCTGTTGGCGTAAGTCTATTGGTAAGCACAAATAATGCTTACGGTATAAACAAACGCAGTGTCGCTGTTTGAAATTTGAAAAATCCCCTGAGACTCACGCTACATAAACTTTGCACTTACCAGTACTGAGCAGTTTTAATGATGGCAATGTTCGAGCCCTGAGTAATTTTGGTTATATACTGATAACGCTCTAGCAACCAAAAGCAAGAGCTTACCAATCGGTATGTAAAAACATTATTACTATATATCCAATTTGTCAACCAATAAGCTACATTTGTAAAACAAGTGTTTTCTTGATTACGTCCCTAATTTTACCTTTAAGGCTGGCTGGATAATGAAAAAAATCTTTACTTTACGAGACTTAGAAATAAACAGTGAATAAATTAATTGGTAAAAAGAAGTGTTTATAAATGCTGAGTAATATGTATTACCAAAATAAAATGCGAGTAAGGCAGTAACTGTGTGATCTTTTAACAGGCATTGATAACAAAGCGAGTTTACGCGTCAATAGCTGGCCTATTGCAAGTAAATTCAACGCTGTTGAGGTGAAAAGTAGTCGCTGGAGATAGATCTATTATCCAGAACGCAGGTTCATTAGCTATGCGCCACACTCAAAACAGTACGGGGAAATCTTAGTCATCTGAAGGTAGGTTTAGCTTTAGCGTTATTCGGTGACTTTTTCTGTATTGATTTCATTTTGATTAGTTTCGTACCAACCACCGCCCAGTGCTTTGTATAGGCGTGCCATGCTTTGCAATCGGTTATTTTTAGCTTGCGCTAAAGCTATTTCTGCAGAAAACAATTGCCGTTGCGCATCAAGTAAGTCCAACGAGCTAGCCACACCATTGTTATAACGTAAACTTGCTAAACGGTAGTAGTCTTTACTACTTAACACTAAGCTATGTTGGGCGTCATAAATTTGTTCAGAACTTTGAAAACTAGAAATCTGATCGCTAACTTCTTGCAGCGCAACCAATACAGCTTTTTCGTAATGCACACTGGCTTGATAAGCTCGCTCTTGTGCAGCGGATAAGTTATCTAGGTTTTTTCCCATGTTAAAAATAGGCATAAGTAACTCACCACCTAATAACCACACTAATGAGTTTGCCGATAAAATATTATCGAGGCTGTCATTTTCGCGACCAAACTCAGCGTATAAGTTAAACTTAGGGAATAAATCAGCTTTCGCTACGCCAATTTCTGCCATCGCACTGTGCCAATTTAACATCGCTTGTTGCACGTCTGGGCGACGTTTTAATAACTCACTAGGTAATCCGGTTGGTAATGCTTTGGGCATGACTTGTGATGATAACTCTCCTCCGCCCGAGACATCCGCTGTACTATCTGCAATTAAAAACCGTAATTGGTTAATCATTACATGTTCTTGGTGACGCAATTTAGGCACATTCACTTTTGCAGACTCTAGCTCGACTTCAGCTTGGCGCTGCTCTAATCCTGAAATAATTCCACCCGCTTTGCGAATACGGGCAATTTTAAGCTCTTTCTCTCTCAGCTCTATCGTATTTTGGCTAATTAATAACTCTTCTTGAATTTCTTTAAGGGCAAAAAACTGCTCCGCGATATCAGCAATAAGAGCCAGCTGAATGGCATTTTTTCCTTGCTCAGTCGCGTAATAGCTTGCTAAAGCAGCTTCGCTAACACGGCGATTAGCGCCAAACAAATCAACTTCCCAGCTTAGATAGCCTTTTAAGTCATGGGTATTTGCAGGACTACTGCCGTTTTCTTTTTCCCGCTCTGAGGTTAAGCCAATATTGGCATTAGGCCATAGATTTGCATCCGAAATATTACTATTTAAACGAGCCTCTATAATCCGAGAGCGTGCAACTAACATGTCGTGATTATTTTCCAGCGCTAATTGGATCAACTTTTGTAAATGCGGATCTTGATAAACTTGCTGCCAACCTAGTAAAGCTTCATTGCTCACTGTCGCCTCACTGCTCATAAATGTAGTTATATCATCATGTTCTGGTGCTTCGAAATCAGGCCCAACAGCACAACCACTAAGCCATATCGCAGAAACTAGTAAGGTATGCTTATACATGATTTTGCTCCTGAGTTAACGCAACTTCAGGTTTTTTAACCACATGTTGTTTTACAAACCGTGCTGCGGTTATAAAAAACAACGGCACTAAAATGATTCCTAGAGAGCTTGCCAGTAACATACCACCTAATATAGGCATTGATACAGATTGACGACCAACAGCCCCTGGTCCCGTTGCTAATACTAGTGGTAACACACCTAATACAAACGAAGAAGCCGTCATTAAAATCGGTCTAAATCGAGAGCGCGCCGCTTCAATTGCAGCCGCTTTCGCATCCATGCCATCACGATATAATTGAGTTGCAACTTCAACAATTAAAATAGAGTTTTTTGCAGCTAAACCAATAAGCGCAATAAACGCGACTTGGAAAAACAAGTTGTTTTCAAGCCCTCCGACTAAGGTCAATAAAGACGCACCAAGCATTGCTATTGGGCTTATTAGCAATACCGCAAATGGCAAAGACCAACTTTCGTAAAGTGCAGCTAAAAATAAAAATACAAACACCACAGCCAAACTAATGGCAATACCTAGCTGCCCTGACGAGCGTATTTCTTGAAACGTTAACCCGGTCCATTCATGGCCTATATTAGGCGGCAGCTTGGCGACCTCTTCTTCAATAGCGCGAATAACATCTCCTGATGCAAACCCTGGTGCCGCCGATGCATTGACCGCAGCACTAGTAAACATATTATAACGATTAATCGCAGAAGGGCCTGTTGTAAGCTTTAATTCAGACAACACATTGGCCGGTACCATGGCACCATTATTACTGCGAACATAAAATTCATCTAAATCTTCAGGGCGCTCACGAAACTCCCCTTCAGCTTGTACTTTGACGCGGTAAACACGACCAAATAAATTAAAATCATTTATTGTTGATGAGCCGGTCAGTACTTTCATCGTGCTATAAATATCTTCTATTGGCACCTCAAGTGCCATGGCTTTTTCACGATCCAGTTCTAAAAATAACTGGGGGACTGAGCCCTTAAGAGAACTTGTGGCCTTACTTATTTCCGGGCGGCTATTTAAGTTTGCCAATAACACATCGAGAGATTCTACTAAACTTGCTAAATTTCCCCCCGTTTTTTCTTGTAACGCGAACTCCACACCAGATCCAGAACCTAAGCCTGCAACAGCGGAAGGTTGATACACACTAAATGAAGCATCAGGAATGTTATAAAGCTGCTGTCGAATATCATTCATCACACTTTCAACCGTGTAGTTTTTATCTGCCCGGTATGCCCATGGCTTTAAAATAATTTCGAACTGGCCGTTTGATTGTGCGCCACCCGCTCTGCGGTTCTCCCCCGCTAAAGAAAACGAATAAGCAATGCCATCATGCGCCATAATATACTTATTCGCCTTAGTAATAACTTTATTAGTACGAGATACCGTAGCGGCATCGGGCAAGGTTATATCAATAAAAAAGCGCCCTTGATCTTCTTGCGGCATAAAACTACTTGGCAGTTGAGTAAACACAACATAACAGCCGCCAACAACAATGATAAAAAGCAAATAACTACGCTTGGCTTTATGACAACTTGCTTTTACTATCCAAGTGTATTTGTCGCCAAAGTTAGCCAATAGCTGATTAAACCAAACAAAAAATTTATTCTGAGAAGGCGTACTTGGGCGTAAAAATAACGCACACATGGCAGGGCTTAGAGTTAATGCAACCAAGGTTGAAATGAGCACCGCAACGGTGATGGCGATGGCAAATTCACGGTACATAATCCCCGTGATGCCAGCCAAAAAAGACACTGGCACAAACACCGCAGCCAGCACCAAAGAAGTCGCAACAATCGCACCAGATAGTTCAGTCATTGCTTGCTTGGTGGCGCTGACAACATCCATCTTCTCTTCATTTATTAAGCGTTCGACATTCTCAACCACCACGATAGCATCATCAACAACAATCCCAATTGCCAATACCATCGCGAGCAAACTAACATTATTGATAGTAAAGCCAAATGCAGCAAGGGCAATAAAAGTACCAATGATAGACACCGGCACAGCCAACGCGGGGATCAGTGTCGTCCGCCAATTTTGTAGAAATAGATACACCACTAAAATAACTAAAATCAGCGCTTGGATAAGGGTATTGATAACCTCATCAATAGACAGCTTTATAAACTCCGAGGCATCATAAAATAGCTGCCATTTAATCCCCTGGGGGAACGCCGCACTCAAGCGAGCCATTTCATCTTTCACTCGCTCTGTGACCTCAAGGGCATTGGAACCGGGTAACATGTACACTTGCAATATAGTGGCAGATTGCTCATTTAACTTTGAGTTTAGCGTATACGCAGAAGATGCCAGCTCAATACGTGCAACATCTCGTAGCCGGATCATAGAGCCATCACTATTTACCCGTAGCATAATATTATTAAACTCAGCGACCTTATTTAAACGACCTTGAGCACGTACAGGAAAGTTCAATTTGATATGCTCGCGGCTAGGTTGTGCACCAATTTCACCTGCTGCAGCTTCTTTATTTTGTGCTTTTATCGCATTTGTAACATCATTTACTGTTAATTCATAACCAGCTAATACATCTGGTTTTATCCATACCCGCATTGAATATGAGCGAGAGCCAGTATTACGTACTCTACCAACTCCAGGAACACGCTTTAGCGCAGCTTCAATATTAATACTGGCGTAGTTACTTAAATAGACTTCATCATAACGTTCATCATCTGATGTCAGTGCTAGTTTCAATAATTCTACTGAGCTTTCATTTGATACATTGACCCCTTCGGTTTGCACATCAACAGGTAAGTTACTGCCCGCTTGGCTTGCTGTGTTTTGAACATCCACAAGGGCTAAATCAGGATCCGTTCCAACATCAAATGTTAAAGTGATATTAGCACTTCCAGAGTTGGTTGCTTTAGATTCCATATAAAGCATATTTGGTGTGCCATTCAGTTCTTGCTCTAGCGGAATAGCGACAGATTCAGAGGCTGTTTCTGCCGTAGCCCCCGGAAATGATGCAGAGATTTTAACTGACGGTGGCGCAATATCCGGGTATTGATCGATTGGTAAAGTAAATAGCGAGACAACCCCAGTTAATAAAATAACTAACGAAATCACCGATGCAAAAACAGGTCGTTGAATAAAAAAATGAGAAAACACGTTATTCTCCCAGCTTTTTAGACGGTGCTAATAACTCGGTGTCTTGTTGCTTTTGCCGCTGTTCAAATTCACTTTCGCTAAAAGCAGTAACTGTTTGGCCATGGCGAATACGATGCAACCCTTTTACTACCACCTTTTCATTTGCACGTAACCCACCACTTACAACGATACCTTCTTCACCATAATGATCCACCACCACAAAGCGGCGCTCTATTGTATTATCATCAAGCACAACCATCACATAAATGCCGCCTTGTTCAACTTGTGTGGCTTCCTCGGGCACCACTACAGCACCGGTCACTTCATCTAATTTGATACGTGCTTTGGTATATTGACCTGGTAATAACTCACTTTCTGGATTAGGCAGCACAGCACGTACTTTAAACGTGCCCGTTTTGGGGCTTATTTTTGGATCAGTAAAACTAACATCCCCCCAATAACGATACTCGCTGCCATCGGGTAGAGAAATACGAACAAACCCTTGTAAAGCTTTCCCTTTTTGCTCCGCTTCTAATTTATCTATAATGGTTGTCATGCGCCGCTTTGCATTGAGATAATCAAGTGCAGACATATTAAAATTGACATAAATAGGATCGATTTGCTGAATCGTCGTTAATAACGATATGCCGCTACTCCCCACCAGCGCTCCTAAATCGGCTTCGGAGCTACCAACCATACCACTAATTGGTGCGACTATACGGGTATAAGCGAGCTCTAGTTTAGCTTCGTCTAACTCAGCTTGAGTTGCGGCTAAACTCGCTTGTGCTTGCTCTTGAGTGGAAATTGCATTGTCGTAATCAAGCTGGCTTGCCGCATCTTGTTCATATAACGGTTTTAAACGTACAACATCTCGTTTTGCCTTTGCCAAAGCAGCGCTATCTTTTTCCAGTGCAGCCTGAACCCGATTTAATTTAGCTTTATAAGGCCTATCATCTATTTTATAAAGTAAATCACCTTCATTGACCCAGCTTCCCTCGACAAACTCAACACTCTCAACAAAACCGGTGATCCTTGCCCGCACTTCAACATCGAGTGACGCATCGGTTCTGGCTACATAATTACCATAAATTGGCACATCCATTTTTTTAACTTGAGCCGTTACTACTTCCTCAGCACGTTGTTCTGCTACTTCTTCGCTGCATGCAGATAACACAAACAGTAAAATTAACGCAGTGAATAAACGACCCAGAATTAAATACATTAGATTCCCTTTTATTTAAATTTTATATTCGTAATATTAACGTTGGCATTGCGAACAAAATACGGTACTACGTTGCCCTAAACGAATTTCTGTTAATTGTTTTTTGCAAGTAAAGCAAGGCTCACCTTTGCGACCGTATACCAGTAGCTGTTGTGCAAAGTAGCCGGGCTTACCATCACTTTGTGCAAAATCTTTCAATGTTGTACCGCCTTGAGTGATCGCCCTCGCTAACGTATCTTTAATAATAGGCACTAATTTTTCATAACGCGCTAAAGACACTTTCCCCGCTTCGCGCTTAGGATGAATACCTGCTTTAAACAATGATTCATTAGCGTAGATATTCCCCACCCCAACAACGACTGCGTTATCCATTATAAATTGCTTCACTGGCGTCTTTTTATTGCGCGATTGTTGATACACGCGTTTAGCAGTAAACGCTTCTGTCAGTGGCTCAGGCCCTAATTTACTCAATAAAGTATGGCACTCATTAGGCGCTTGCCATAAACAACAACCAAAACGCCTTGGATCATTTAATCTAAGCGCTTTATTATTATCAAAAATAAACTCGATATGATCATGCTTTTTCAGTGGTTCTGCTTTATCCACAACACGTAAACTGCCAGACATACCCAAATGTAAAATAACACTGCCAAGCTCACAGCTTAGTAGCAAATATTTAGCTCTGCGCTCAACAGCAATTACGGGCAGGTTAGTTATTTGATAAACGTCATCTGGCACAGGCCAGCGCATATTAGGGTTATGAATATTCACCTTAACCACTGTTTTGTGCAAAATATGCGGGGTTATCCCCATACGGCTTACTTCAACCTCTGGTAATTCAGGCATTTATGGCTCACTCGGTAAAAATTTAAAACTTACAAATAATTGTTGGGCAGTGGGTCGATCTATTAAAAACACTCGCTGAGTACTTTTATCTAATAAATAATAACCCTGCTTAGCTTTATATAACTGATAAAGCCAAGGTAATTGTTCACCAGCTAGCCACACTGTCGCCACACTGATGGGCTGAGTTAAGCTTGATGGCAATACATCAGTTATCGCTAGTTCAGCACTTTGCCAATGGTTTATTAGTGTAACAATATTCTCTTGATTTGCAGTCCAGTGACTATTTGGCAATTCATCAACTAATAATTGATTACGCCATGATGTGCCGATTCTTTCAATTTTTTGTTCAGGAAAGCGAAGGGCAAGAATAAAACTTTGCGCAGGCAACACCGTTTGTATGCTGGGTTGCTCCGGTACACTATTGAGTTTTTTATGAAGGCCGTTAAAGAAGAAAATCATCAACAACATAGAAAAAATTAACACGTTATTCCATGCTTTACGACTAAGCTGCATCTTGTACACTTTTAAAAAGATTCAAGTAATTAAAGTGTAACTAAAAAAATAAAAAATAACACAACAAAATTAACCCATTGTGGACTTTTCAGGGAAGTTCGACTCGGTGATGAAATATTATAAAAATTCACGAATGTGAAATGTGCCAAAGCACAATTACTTTGCTAGAATATCTGCAAAATTTAAGGAGCTCCGTCAATGTCAATGTATGTAGTGGGTCACAAAATCCCAGATTCTGATTCTATTTGTGGTGCAATTGCACTTGCTTATTTAAAAAACCAAATCGATGAGCCAGCAATTCCAACTCGTCTTGGTGACGTTTCACCTGAAACGCAATTTATTCTTGAGCGTTTTGGCTTTGAGGCACCTGAGCTTAAACTAAGCTACGCTGGTGAAGATGTTTACATCGTTGATCACACAGAAAAAACACAAGCCCCAGACGATATCGATGAAGCACGTGTTGTTGGTGTAGTTGATCACCATAAACTAGGCGACTTAACTTCATCAACGCCGCTCGAATGCTGGATTCGCCCTGTAGGTTGTTCAAATACCATCATTAAAATGATGTATGATTTCTACAATGTTGAAATCCCAAAAGATATTGCAGGGATCATGCTATGTGCAATTTTAAGTGATACGGTTATTTTTAAATCACCTACTTGCACGACTGCAGATATAAAATGTGTAGAGGCACTCGCTGAAATTGCAGGTATTGAAGACTATAAAGAGTTAGGCATGGACATGTTCCGTGTGAAATCTGCGGTTGAAGACACGCCTGCACGTGACTTAGTAATGCGCGACTTTAAAGACTTTAACATGAATGGCAAATTAGTCGGCATTGGCCAGCTAGAAGTTATTGATCTTGCAGTATTTGATGATATTAAAGCTGAACTTGAAGCAGACATCGCAGCACTCAAAGAAGAAGGTGGTCGTCACTCAGTATTTTTATTGCTAACCGACATCATGAAAGAAGGTTCACAAATGCTAATTGCATCTGACGATGCAACACTTGTTGAAACGGCTTACGGTGAAACACCGAAAGACGGTAAAGTATGGTTAGATGGCGTACTAAGTCGTAAAAAGCAAGTCGTTCCACCGCTACAAGATGCGTTTGCAAAGCTGTAAGGTGCTAGGTGCTAGGTGCTAGGTGCTAGGTGCTAGGTGCTAGGTGCTAAAAATATTAACCTTGTGAGCTTTGCTTGCAAGGTTTTTTTATAACTGAAACTTGAAACTGACGGCTGACGGCTGACGGCTGACGGCTAGATAAAAACAAAAAACCCAGCATAAGCTGGGTTTTTAATATTCTGAAGAGAACTAAAATTACTTGATTTTAGCTTCTTTGAAAATCACGTGTTTACGAGCCTTAGGATCGAACTTTTTGATTTCCATTTTTTCAGGCATGTTACGCTTGTTTTTGTCGGTAGTGTAGAAAAAACCAGTACCAGCAGTTGAAACTAAACGGATTTTATCGCGCATGATTCAGTTCCTTAAACTTTTTCGCCGCGAGCACGGATTTCTGTAAGAACCGCGTCGATGCCTTTTTTATCGATAATACGCATACCTTTAGTAGTAGTGCGTAATGTTACAAAACGTTTTTCACTTTCAACCCAAAAACGGTGTGTTTGTAGGTTAGGTAGGAAACGACGTCTAGTCGCGTTTCTCGCGTGTGAACGGTGATTACCAACCGCAGGACGCTTACCTGTAACTTGACATACTTTAGACATGTCTATATATCTCCAATAACTTCGCTCGAGCTTAATTTAACCTAAGGCCATGTATTTCTGCCCTAGAGAATAAATCGAAGGGCGCTCTTTATACAGCTTTTACAGGCAAAGATCAAACAATGATCTATCCAATCAGCTCATATGTAAATTTGATAGCGGCTAATTATAAAGATCGAATGCCCTTAGGGAAAGTAAAAACTGCATTTAAATTAAACTAATTTGTCAAAAAAGCTTAAACAGCTTATTTTTAGCACACTTATCTAGCAAACAAAGCTAAATAAGGCCCCGCTCAGCAAACGAAATACAATTATCAGCCCCTACTATGATGTGATCTAAGATACTTATATCGACTAATTGCAGTGCTTGTTGCAATTTATTTGTGATAATTTTGTCTGCTTGGCTCGGTTCTGCGATACCCGATGGATGATTGTGCGCCAAAATAAGTGCTCCTGCATTATTTTTAAGTGCAGCTTTTACGACTTCACGTGGGTAGACGGATGCACTGTTGATAGTGCCATAAAAAAGCGTTTCTTCTTTTATTAAACGATTTTGACTATCAAGGTACAGCACCATAAACACTTCTTGCTGTAAGCCTCTTAGTTCCAGAGTCAAGTAATCGTATACAGATTGCGGGGAATTAAATATCGCTTTACGCTGGCATTGCTCCATCATATAACGTCGACTTAACTCAAGCACAGCTTGTAACTGCACAAACTTAGCAGTACCTAGCCCCTTTTGGGCACAAAATTCGTCAATCGATGCATTAAACAAATTATGTAAGGTTTCGTTCTGCGTCATTAAATGCTGCGCAAGCTCAACCACATTCATACCCGGTAAGCCCGTTCGTAAAAAAATAGCTAACAACTCAGCATCCGTTAACGCTTTAGCCCCTTTACTTAATAATTTCTCCCGTGGTCGCTGCTCAGCTGGCAAAGAACTTAATTGCATTTTTTGTCCCTAAAAAACATTATTAATATAACTGTAATCTAAAAACCAAATTATGCCTGCTAATTTGCAAATAAAATTCGAATTAAAAACTTCGTGCCAAAGGCAAAGATTTGCTATCGTTACCGCATATCTACAAAGGGTTTTATCAGCACATGGCAGAGTTAATGACAAAGTTAGAAAATAAAAAAATTGTACTTGGGATCACTGGTGGTATCGCAGCTTATAAATGCGCAGAATTAGTTCGACGTTTAAAAGAGCACGGCTGCGATATAAAAGTGGTGATGACCGAATCTGCCAAACATTTTATAACGCCATTAACCATGCAAGCCGTCAGTGGTGAAATAGTGTCGGATTCATTACTAGATCCATCGGCAGAAGCGGCCATGGGCCATATTGAATTCGCTAAATGGGCTGATTTAATTTTAGTTGCTCCCGCCACCAGCAATATCATTGCCAAAATGGCCGCAGGTATTGCAGATGACTTACTCACCACCTTGTTATTAGCAACTCCAGCCAAAGTAGCTGTAGCGCCTGCAATGAATCAACAAATGTATGCTCACCCAGCTACCCAAGCCAACTTAAGCACTCTTAAGCAACGTGGTATTGAAATTTGGGGCCCAGGTAAAGGAGAGCAAGCATGTGGCGACGTAGGTGCCGGTAGAATGCTTGAGCCTAGTGAATTAGTTACTTTATGCACCCAACCCTCGCCGCCGCAGTTACTCACAGGAAAAACGATTACTATTACTGCAGGACCCACACGTGAAGCACTCGACCCTGTACGCTTTATATCAAATCATAGTTCAGGAAAAATGGGGTATGCACTTGCCCAAGCTGCACTGGATCTAGGTGCGAAGGTTAATCTTATTTCAGGTCCTGTTACGATTACAGCACCTAAAGATGCAGCACTGATAAATATAGAAAGCGCTGAACAGTTACTACAAGAGTCGCTCACGCTTGCTGTTCAATCAGATGCCTTTATTGGCTGCGCAGCCGTAGCTGATTATCGCGCAGCAAATGTTGCCGAGCAAAAAATGAAAAAACAAGGTGATGAACTTACCATCAACTTAGTAAAGAACCCTGATGTGATTGCTGCTGTCGCTAACCTCAATAAAAACCGCCCTTATACCGTAGGCTTTGCTGCAGAAACTCAAGATGTGGCTAATTACGCTAAAGGTAAGCTTAAAAACAAAAACCTCGATATGATCTGTGCAAACGATGTCTCGCAGTCAGGCTTAGGCTTTAACTCAGATCATAATGCTTTAACACTGTACTGGCATACTGAGCAAAAAGAATTAGCTATCGACACAAAAAATGCGCTGGCATTGAGTGTAATGACCGAGCTTGCTAAACGATTGTAAAAAGGCTGGAAAGAAGCTGAATAAAACATTAACATAGCCCCACTCATTAGCTCAAAAAGTGAGTGGCCAACACTGGCAATGCTCAATAAATAATTAAAAGAAAGGAATGTTCATGCCTGCGACAAAAAGAAGTAATCGCAAAGAGCAAATACTACAAGCACTCGCACAGATGCTAGAAACCAGCCCAGGACAACGTATTACAACTGCAAAGTTAGCAGCTGAAGTTGGTGTATCTGAAGCTGCGCTTTATCGTCATTTTCCGAGTAAAGCACGGATGTTTGAAGGCTTAATTGAGTTTATTGAAGACACACTACTTTCGCGTATTAACCTTATTTTAGAAAACGAAAAAGAAACCCAAAGTCGCATCTACAATATTTTATTACTACTATTGGCCTTTGCGGAGAAGAATCCAGGTATTACGCGAATTTTAACGGGTGATGCACTGCAAGGCGAACAAGAGCGTTTACGTGATCGTGTACAAGGATTGTTTGAAAAATTAGAAACCCAATTAAAGCAAGTGCTACGTGAGCGCAAATTGCGTGAAGGCAAAACCTTTCAAAGTGATGAATTAACAATCGCTAACTTTTTACTGGCGTATATCGAAGGTAAAATGAATCAATTTGTCCGTAGTGACTTTAAAGCCAAACCCAGCGCTCAATTTGAAAAGCAGTGGCTAGAGCTGCAAAAAATTTGGCTATAGCTCCTAGCTCCTAGCTCCTAGCTCCTAGCTCCTAGCTCCTAAGAGTATTAACCTTGTGGGTTTTCTCACAAGGTTTAAGTTTACATTTAACCTCGTTTTTCGTCCGCTTATCGTATCTACTCGAATTGTTTAACAAACCCGTTATGATAAGGGTGATAAAACAAAACGAGAACTAATAATGAACGCTCAACTCTCTATACTCAGTCTTGCTTTAGTGGCAAGCTTAGGTAGTGCTACGGCTAGCGCCAAAGACGCATTACAATTCAAAGATGTATTTGATTTTAAATCGGCTAAAGGTACACAACTGTCTGAAGATGGTCATATCCTTAGCTTTAGTGCTGCGCCATATCGTGGTGATGCTACAGGCCAAGTATATAACCTCACTAGTAATAAGCTTATTGCAGAAGTCCCCCGTGGCACAAAACCAACCATTAATAAAGCAGCTAACTGGGTAGTATTTACCCAAGTCCCGACCCTGCTTGAAAAAGAAACCACAAAAAAGAAAGACACGCTTAAAAATAACCTCATACTAGTCAATACACTCAGTGGTGAGCAACAGCAATTTGATGATGTAAAAGACTATAAGCTTTCAGATGATGGTAATTGGCTTGCTTATCGATTAAACAAAAAAGCAGATAAAGAAGATGACTTAAGTAGCGCTGATAGCGACAAAAAAAGCGAGATCAAACCAGATAAAAAAGATAAAGCGTTTGATTTAGTCGTTGTTAACTTAAACAATAAAACCAGCCATACTATTTCACAAGTATTAAGCTACGCAATAAGCAGTGATGCAACTCAACTGCTGGCAAGCCAAATAGACAACGATGGCACAGATAATCAAGTTACATTATTAGAGCTTAACAATGACTTCACCAGCAGTGCGCTCATCGATGAGCCAGGTGTTGTGGTTAATAAAATAGCGTGGCACCCAACGCAAAACATTGCAGCCTTTACTCTAGGTAACTATGTAAATGATGACGTGCGCCGTCGTGACTATCAGCTTAAATTGTATAAAAACGAGCAATTAACTGATATCCCTTCAGCCAATAAGAACTGGCAGATAGGTAAAACAGCTAAGCTTGAATGGTCAGAAGATGGTGAACGCCTTTACTTTGATAATAGACCAAAGCTTGCAGCGAAAGTTAAAGCCAAAGAGTATAGCGATGAAGCATCGCTTTATGACTATGACACTATTCGCGACCAAAAAGGGCTGAATGTTTGGCATAATAATGATGCCGAAATTAAGCCTCGTGAAGAACAACAGTGGAATAAAGCCAATAAAAACCGTCACTACAAAAGTGTGTACTTCCTCAGTACGAACAAATCGGTGCAATTAACGACACCAGAAGTGCCAGAGGTTGCACTCAATACAAAACGTGACGCTTTATTAGGCTATTCAAACCAAGCTTATTTAGAACGTATTATGTATGGCGGCTTCTTTGCTGACTACTATGCTGTTGATGTAAAAACTGGTGCACATAAAGCCATTATTAAAGATTACCCATTTAGACCAAGCCTTTCGCCAAACGGTGCATTTGCCGCTTATTTTAATGACAGCCATGTCCAGCTTAAAGACTTAGCTAATAACAAAGTCAGCACTTTAACTAAAGCCATTCAAGCCACTTTTGCCGATGACAAGCACGACTACCCATCAGCACAACCAGGTTATGGCTTTGCAGGCTGGCTTAACGATAGCAGCCAAGTATTGGTGTATAGCAAATACGATATTTGGGCGTTTGATGTAACCACTCAGCAAGGCACACGTTTAACAAATGGTAAGCCTAGCAACACCCAATATCGCGCAATCAAACTTGATAAAGACCAAGTTGGTTTTAATAAAGGCCAAACATTACTCGTCAGTGCAACAAATTTAAAAGATAAGCAAACCGAAGTTGCCAAATTAAACTTAGCTGATAACGCAATAACTAAAGTATTAACAGGTAACAAGCGCTTTGATGTTATTAAAAAAGCAAAACACGCCAATAAATACTTGTTTACGGAGCAAACGTATCAGCAGTTCCCTGATATTTACCAAACTGACTTTAGTTTTAATAAACCAGTAAAGGTCACTAATTTAAACCCACAAGTTGCTAACTTTGCATGGGGTCAAGAGCCAGAACTTATCAGCTATAAAGGATTTGATGGCGAAGACTTACAAGGTGTACTCATTAAACCTGCGGGCTATAAAAAAGGCGATAAAGTGCCAGTTGTGGTGTATTTTTATCGCTACATGAGTCAGCGCATGTATGACTTTCCTAAAATGGAATTAAACCATCGCCCTAACTTCCCGATGTTCACTTCAAACGGCTACGCAATCTTTTTGCCAGATATTCGCTTTGAAATAGGCCACCCGGGTAAATCATCAACCCAAACTATGGTCAACGCGACGCAAAAACTGATTGATTTAGGTATTGCCGACCCAGATAAAATTGGTCTGCAAGGCCACTCATGGGCAGGCTATCAAAGTGCTTTTATGATCACCCAAACTGATATGTTTAAAGCCGTAGTATCGGGTGCACCTGTGTCTAATATGACCAGTGCCTACAGTGGTATTCGCTTAAAATCAGGGCTTGCCCGTCAGTTCCAATATGAGACAGGGCAAAGTCGCATCGGTAAAACCTTATTTGAAGCGCCAGAGCTGTATATTGAAAATTCACCGGTGTTTTTTGCTGACAAAGTAAATACCCCTATCTTGATTATGTTTGGAGATAAAGATGACGCTGTGCCATGGCACGAAGGTGTACAGTACTACTTAGCGCTGCGCCGTGCAGGTAAAGACGCTACATTCTTGCAGTACGAAGGTGAACCGCATCACTTAAAGAAATTCCCTAACCAAGTGGATTTCTCAATTCGTATGATGCAGTACTTTGATCATTACTTAAAAGGCAAACCAGCCGCTAAGTGGATGACTGAAGGTGAAGCATTTATTGAAGAGTAATGTACTCAAAAAATAAACAAAAACGCCCAGCAATTGCTGGGCGTTTTTATGAGCGCATTAAGTTACCTTGCGCGTTGACGGTTACCGCCTACTCTTGGCTTGGTATTGGCCTTTTTAAATTGGCTAAAGCCCGTATGGCGGCTAAGTGCAGGACGCCCACCTTTACTTGCTTTTGCAGACTTTTCATCGCGGCTTTCTTCTGGTACTAGGCAGTTAGGGCCTTTACCAATGAGCTTTGCTTTACCCATTTTACGTAGTGCTTCACGGATCATTGGCCAACCTGCTGGATCATGATAGCGTAAAATAGCTTTATGTAAGCGACGTTGGCGTGCACCTTTTGGTACCGCTACTTGCTCAGTGTTATTTTTAATATTACGTAACGAATTCATCTCGGTATGATAAATCGTAGTCGCATTGGCCATTGGCGACGGATAAAAGTTTTGCACTTGGTCGAGCTTAAAGTCATTTGATTTCAGCCAAAGCGCCATGTTGACCATGTCTTCATCTTTTGTCCCTGGGTGTGCAGAGATAAAATACGGGATCAAATACTGCTTTTTACCGGCTTCTTTAGAGTACTTATCGAACAGCTCTTTAAACTGATCATAAGCTCCCATACCCGGCTTCATCATTTTAGACAGTGGCCCGTCTTCGGTATGCTCAGGTGCTATTTTTAAGTAGCCACCTACATGGTGTGTTACCAACTCTTTTACATAGCGAGGGTCTTGTACTGCTAAGTCGTAACGTACACCAGAAGCAATCAGGATTTTTTTCACCCCTTTTACTTCACGGGCTTTTTTATATAGATCAATGGTTGGAGTATGATCGGTGTCCATGTGCTTACAAATATCAGGGTAAACACACGATAAACGACGACACGTACTCTCAGCTTTTTTACTCTTACAACGCAGCTTATACATGTTCGCTGTCGGGCCACCTAAGTCTGAGATCACCCCAGTAAAACCGGGTACTTTATCGCGGATTTGTTCAATCTCATCAATAATCGACTCTTGCGAACGACTTTGAATAATTCGCCCTTCATGCTCTGTGATTGAACAGAACGAGCAACCACCAAAACACCCTCGCATAATATTCACCGAGGTTTTGATCATATCGTAAGCTGGAATTTTTGCATCCCCATAACTTGGATGCGGAATACGCTGATACGGCAAACCAAATACCGCATCCATCTCATGCGTCTCAAGTGGATAGGCCGGCGGGTTTACCCAAATAGAGCGATCGCCATGGCGTTGAAACAATGCACGTGCACAACCTGGGTTTGTCTCTTGGTGTAAAATACGCGAGGCATGGGCATACAGCGGTTTATTCACGCTTACTTGCTCAAACGCTGGTAACTTTACGTAGGTTTTTTCCCATGGCTTAGGACGAGCAGGTTGAATGGTAATTGGCTTTGCAGCTTCAGCTTGTAAATCAATACCCGCTTTTTTAAACTCACTTTTACTACAGCCTACGTCATCGGCGCCATACGGATTGGGGATAGGATCAATTTTGCCAATTTTATCGATAGCGGTAGAGTCACTGCCCCGCCAGCCTGGTAGCGGTTCTTTACGAATAACCGCAGTACCACGTATATCTTGAATGCTACTCATGGTTTCACCAGCAGCGATACGATGAGCCACTTCCACCAGCGGACGCTCAGCGTTACCATAGATAAGAATATCGGCTTTAGAGTCAAACAATATACTGCGGCGAACTTTTTCTTGCCAGTAATCATAATGTGCAATTCGGCGCAGGCTCGCTTCAATACCACCAATAACAATAGGTACCCCTTTGTATGCTTCGCGACATTTTTGTGAGTAAATCATCACTGCGCGATCTGGGCGTTTACCACCTACGTTACCTGGCGTATAAGCGTCATCATGACGCATACGCTTTTCCGCGGTATAGCGGTTGATCATCGAATCCATATTGCCGGCCGTCACACCAAAAAACAGGTTTGGTCGGCCAAGTTCCATAAAGGCATCTTTCGATTGCCAATCTGGTTGGGCAATAATCCCCACCCTAAAACCTTGCGCTTCTAATACGCGCCCAATAACCGCCATGCCAAAACTGGGATGATCAACATAGGCATCGCCACTAATTATAATGATATCGCAGCTATCCCAACCAAGCGCATCCATCTCTTGACGAGTTGTAGGTAAAAATGGTGCAGTGCCATAACACTCAGCCCAATATTTTGGGTATGAGAATAAGGCTCGTTTGGCTTTCAGTGCGCTCATAATTAATGACCAATTGCTGTAAAAAAGGTCGCAAAGTATACCCGAATAAATCCCTAAACGATATTAACGATTACCCTAAATACCTCAATAGTGATTTATGTGGCTACTTACGCTGTTCAATAAATTGGATTAACTCACGCTCAGGCATGGGTTTAGCATACATAAAACCCTGTACTTCATTACAACCCAGCTTTTTCAGATGATCAGCTTGCGCTTGAGTCTCAATGCCTTCAGCAATTGTTTGTAAGCCTAATTGTGCACCTAATGCGATAACCAATGCAGCAATGGCACCGGAGTCGTTATCTGGAATATCTTTAATAAAATCACGATCAATTTTCAATCTATTTACCGGTAATTTTTGCAGGTAACTTAGTGAAGAAAACCCTGTACCAAAATCATCAATGGCAACTTCAACACCAAAATCTTTTAATTCTTGTAAAGTATCAATCACCATTGCCAGTTCATCCATCACAACGCTTTCAGTGACTTCCAGCTCAATATACTTTGGCGATACTTGATATTTTAATAGCGTCTCTTTTACTTGCTGGGCATAGCCGCTCACTTTAAATTGCGGTACTGATACATTTACTGCAACCCGTATAAAGACTCCCATCGCTTCCAGCCGTTTTTGTTGCTGACACGCTTGCTCTAACACCCACTGACCTATATCAACAATGAGACCTGCATTTTCTGCAAGAGGAACAAAAATGGCGGGCGAAATATAATTTCCCTGACCTGAAGGCCAACGTAATAAAGCTTCACAACCGATTAAAGATAAATCATCCAAAGAAAATTGAGGTTGGTACCATACTTCTAATTTATTGCTTTCAAAATCTTGCCGCAATTGGCGGATAATACCTAACCGCCATGTCATCTGCTCTTCCATGTCTGGCGTGTAATACACTGCCGAATTGGTTTTTTGTTGTTTCGCTTGATTCAGTGCGATATAGGCAAGTTTGAGTGTTTGCATACCACTAGGTTGAAAATCTTTTTGTTCACAAACCGCAACTTTAAATTTAATCGGTAGTAAATGCTCTGCCGCAACAAAAGGTAAGTTTAAGTTTTCAAGCAGTTCTTCAACATCAAAACGAGTGCGCTCAATTAAAAAGCCAAATACATCAGCACCAATACGAGATAACAATTTAGCTGTTGGGTAGTCCTGCTTAAGTCGTTCAACAATCGCAAGAAGTAAGTAATTACCAACCTCTTGACCTAAGCCATTATTAATATCCGAAAAATGAGCAATATCGATAATAACAAATACATGTTCGTTATTATTAACTCTGTGGTATTTTTCAATTTGTTCAATAAAGTCAGTACGGTTAGAAAGGCCGGTCAACGCATCTTTAAACGCAGCTTCTCTGAGCCGGTTAAATAACCTTACGTTATCTAAGCCTACACTTACGTTCGTTAAAAATATTTCTGCAAACTGCAGCTGATCTAAACTGGGCTGTTTGCCATAATCTAAAAATAAGGCGGCCTGACGATTTTTACTTTTTAATAAAAATGTTGTGTCATGCTCTGTGTATTGGTGCTCGCCATGCTCTAAACATTTTTGCACCTGTAAAATAATGCGTCCATCATCAAGCTGCTCAACCCCTTGACCAAAAAACTCACTAAACTCACTACAACCACCCAACACCAAGACTCGACTGCTTTCTTCTAAAGTACCGCAAACCAAGCCTCTAGGTTCACAATCAAAAATCACCGACAGCTGTTTTATTACTGCCATTGTAAACGCTTTGATATCTGTAAAACCTAAAATCGCTTTTGAGGCACATAAAATATTATTCAGTGCTTTGCTTTGATAGTCTAATTTACACACTTGCTCATACGAGCGAATAGCCGTTACTAAAGCAGTAACAAGTTTGCTTCTTGTTAGCTCAGTTTTAGTTTTATAATCATTGATGTCATAGTCTCGAATAACCTGCTCTTGAGGTGCATAACCAGGCTGGCCCGTACGCAAAATTATTCTTACATTATGATTTTGTAGCGTATCTCTAACTTCCTTTACCACTTTCAAACCGGCATCATCAGACTCCATTACCACATCAAGTAATAGAACAGAGATATCTTTTGTATCACGAAGTAACTCAACAGCTTCGCTTCCAGAGTAAGCATGATGAAAACGTAATGCCTTCCCCCAAAATTCGACTCCAGATAACGCAAGCTTAGTCACCGAATGGATTTCTGGGTCGTCATCCACAATCAAAATATCCCAATACCCATTAGGGACAGGTTCAATTAAAGATTCTTCTTCATGATCAGCAAATAAAAAATCATTGTGCTCTGACGACATTATAAACCCTTCAATTATAAATACTGCGCACTACACCTAAACCATGTCCAGTGACATTTACAACTTATCATTATTTGGCAAATGGTACAGTATTAATGTTTAATATAGGTGAATGACTCATTAAGTATTATAGTCAATGATTAATGCCTTGTTATACTTGAAATCAATTATATTTTAAGGAATGAATATTAAGATTTTACATAAACTTATACGATTTATTTTCGTTATTGGCCTCGTAATTGTCGTTGCCGGACTGCTATTACCACAGCAATATCAAGTTAGTAAAAGTGTCAAAATACACGCTAATAGAGCCGAAATAACACCTTATGTCAGTGATTTTGCGAAATGGCAGCTATGGTCGCCGTGGGAAAAGCTCGATCCTAGTATTAAGTTTGATATCGCCAAACCAAGCTCCGGAGTAGGCGCTCACCAATTTTGGCAAGGCCAATGGGGTTCCGGTGAAATGACAATCACCAATATCAATAAGTCAGCCATCAGCTTTAATATCTTATTTAATAATGAACATATTGTCAGTGGGATCATGCACTTTTCACAGCAAGAAACACAAACTCTTGTATCTTGTGAGCTGATCGGAGAAATAACTACCCCGCTTGTTGGTGGTTATCTCGCCCTTTTGAACCAATATATTTTAACAAACACAGTTGAGCTTGGTCTTAATAATTTAAAAACCACCGTACAATTGCAACGTGAAGCTAACGAGAGCCAACATGACAGTGAAAGCAGCCCAGGCCAAAATTAACCTTGCCCATATAATAGAATCAAAACTGGGCTATGCGATGCTAAAGAGTAGCTCAGTTCGTATAACCCCTGATAGTGATGATAGTTATGACGCACAGGGACAGCATCAATCGCCTTATGAAATAAGTAGTGATAATACCGTACTGACTCGGGCACAAAACCGTCAACAGTTGCGCTTAGTTAATCAGCAGCAAAATATAGAAGCTATCATGGCCATGGCGATGAGCTTTTGCCCTGACGTTACCAGTAATGGTCAACCTGACAGCGATTGGGTGGAGCGCTTTATAGCACTGTGCGAAGACACATCTAACGAGTCTATGCAAAAGTTGTGGGCTAAAATTTTAGCTGGCGAAACAGTATCACCCGGTACTTTTTCTATTAAGAGCTTACAAACTCTAAAACAAATGACTCAACGAGAAGCGGATGCATTACAAAAGTGCACTGCAATTTGTGGTTTTAATGAGAAAGATCACAGCCATCTTATATTGCTAGGGTTTTATAAAAAACCCTCAATTTTTGACTTGCTACGTAAAGGCAATAAAGTATCACTTAATTTAGGTAAAGCGGGTATCAGCTTTCCAGATGTACTCACCTTAATGGATATAGGTTTGATTTACCGTAAAGAAATAGAGTCTGGTGTACTTAAAAGCGAACAAGAGCTCAATCTCGCCTTTTTAAATCAACGCGTAACACTTAAATCTAAGAACAACGATTTAGTATTAAGTTACTATAAATTTACGCAAACGGGCGATGAGCTACGAAAACTGATAAACACCCCAATTAACAAGGGGTATAAACAACTGTTAAGTACAGCGTTAGAAGAAGAATTTGAAGTCACGTGGCACACTAACAAGTAATGCCACGATAAACATCTAAAGTGATTTAGAAATGAATTTGCACGCCTGCAAATGGGCCTGATGCATCAATGTTAGTATACAAATCATCAATATCATCCAGCTCTAAGGTCATTTGGCGATAACCCGCTTTAATATCTAAATCAATAGCTAAATTATCAAGTAACGCCCACGCAATTCCTAACTGATAGTCTTGTACTTTGCTATCATCGATTGCCAATAAGCTGCCTTCAAAGAAGACGCTAAAGCCACTAAGTGGAAGGCCGATTTCACCACGCCCATACACTAATGGCACCAAGCCAGAAAAATCGACAGTTTCAGTATTACTTGAATCATTTTCATCAGTTACAACAATTTCACCATCAAACTGCTTAGCATTCACACCTAAATCAATTGATACTAGATCGTTGTCAAAAATTTCATAATAGAGAATATAATCAACGTGTGATAAATCACTTAAAGTGTTCACTTCTGAGCCAACAGCAAAGTCGCTACCACCAAATTCAAATGATTCATCTAATTTAGCATAACCATTAAGCTCCAAATCAGTATATTTAAGCTTTATATTTGGCACCAATGGGATCGGGTGCTCAAGAGCGGCATAGTAACTTGTAAATGTTTCATCTTCAAAATCGAAGCTTTGCATATTACCTCGATCTGCAAAGCTACCTGAGTTTTCAGATTGCCAAGCATCAACACCGACATATAGACCTAATAGTGTGTCTGCGTGAGCTACTGGAGCTAAAGATGCCATTGAAAGGGCAGCAGCTAAACAGTACTTTTTCATGTTTTATCCTTGCGCTAAAAGTTCGCTAAGTTCAATAAGAGCCGCATTGGCTCGTGAAATATAATTTGCCATTACTAATGAGTGATTTGCAACAAGCCCAAAACCACTCCCGTTTAAAATCATCGGACTCCAAACTGTTTCTTGGGTTGCCTCTAACTCACGAATAATCTGTTGTAAGCTAACACGGGCATTCTTTTTTTCTAATACATCAGCAAAATCATATTCTACAGCTTGCAAAAAATGTAATAAAGCCCAAGTTGCTCCTCGTGATTCATAAAAGACATCATCAATCTCCCACCATGAGGTTTTAACTTGATTTTGTAATGGTGTATATGTTGCCTGATGCGCTTCTTTATCACCTGCTAAATCAGTATTTAATCTATCTTGGCCTACACTTGCGCTTAAACGTTGGCTCAAACTACCCAGACGCTTTTCAGCTTCTTTTAGCCAGCTTCGTAGGTTGTCAGCACGTGCATAAAATTGACTCTCGCGATCATTTTGATCTGCAATTTGCGAGCGGTAAACAATTAAAAAATCAATCCCTTTTTGGTATTCACTCTCAGCGCTAGGCCAAGCCCAAGCTTCAGAGCTAATATTAAATTGCGGCTGCGCTTTTTTTAGAGCGACATGCTCGGTTGACTGAGATTGAGAGCGGCTAAAGTCTTTTCTCATCGACAAGGCCAAATCACGAGACATTTCTAACGCCCCATATTCCCAAGCAGGCATGTTATCCATAAATACACTTGGTGGCATCATATCGTTAGATAAATAGCCGCCCGGCTTATTTAATAAAGTGCTAGTAACATTAATGAGTGCAGAAGTTGTAGTGTAACCTGTTACGAGCTTTTCACCTCGTTGTTGCGCTTCTTGTTTAGCATGAGCTAATACATTGACTCGCTCAGGCTCAGCACTCCAATAAACAGCAATTGCGTAAAACAAAATAAACATCAGTACAATAGCACCGATTATTTTCCCTTTATGTTGTGACATTCAACCTCCTAATGATGTGTGTGATGCTGCTCAGGTTGCGCTGTTTGCTCTACCTGACTTTCCAATGACACCACTTGAGCTTGAGTAAAAACTCGGTTTCCATCACTAAAATATAGCGTGAGTTTTAATTCTTGCCCGACTTTTATTAGTTCGCTTGGCTCAAAAGCCATCAAATGGTAACCCCCGGGTTTGAAGTCAAGCTGCTGGTGAGCTTTTATCAACAATGAATCAACCTTTTGCATCTTCATCATACCGTTTACATGAGCATGCTCGTGGATCTCGACACGACCTAAACTGTCAATTTCCGCTTTTGTTAGTGTTACATCAGCTTCACCATGATTAACAATGCTTAAATAACCCACTGTCGACTTGCTCGCTGGTAGAAAAACTCTTACCTGTGCATTACTTACAATAACCTCACTATCACCATCATGATGATGTTCAGCGTGTGCAAATACCGCTGATGAATAAAAGCCCATTACTAAAAGAGCAGATGAAAGCAATGTAATTAGTGGTTTGAATGTCATTTCGATCCTTGTTGCTAAATCATTTTATTGCCTAAATTTAGCATATTTGCGAAAAAATAGTCATTAAAATTAGCCAGACAAATACGCTTAGTAAAAATTAAGCTGCTTTTTTGTTATCTGTAATAAGCCAACATAAACAGGCTATCAGTACTAGAGGCCAGATGATCATTACCGAACCAAACAACAGAGCTAACACAACGCCAACCCCTATAATTACGCCTGCGCCCAATAAGCCAACACTTAGCAATGCAACGACAGCTATAACAGCGACGACAGCAAGTAGTGCACCAAATAACTCCATCCCCACCCAGCTTAAATCCGCAATAATCAAAGGAAGTTGCCATGAATCAAATTGCACCATTTGAAAAGGGCTATACATTATAAAAGCGATAACAAGTAAGCAAATAGCAATAAATTTCATGACCTTCTCCTACTATGCCTTATTATCTAAGCAAAAATGTGCAGCTAAATAACCACCACCAATAAACAATGGAAATTGTATAAACAGTAAAATTGTAACTAACCGTGTTGCCCATATTGGAAAATCAAATCGGCGCGCAAAACCACTACATACACCTGAGATTTTTTTGTTTAAAGTATCTTTATACCAATTTTTTTCATTGTTATAAGTATTCATAATATTTCCCCTAAGCAGTTTGTTTAACTTTTGTTTTTAATGCAGCAAGCTCTTGCTCTAGTGCTTCGTCTTTAACCAGCATGTCAATTTGCTCAGCAGTCGTGTTTGTTGCTTTAGTTATATCGTACGCATCAACTTGCGATTCTATCGACTCAACGCGACGCTCTATCACATCAAAGCGAGATAACGCATGGGCAACTTTGTCACTATTTAATTGATGATTTACACGAACTCGTGCGTCAAGCACGTTATGGACTTGCTCTAAGCTAGCCTGTTTGGCTTTTGCTTCCGTAAGCTTTGTTTGTAAACGCTGTGCATCATCTTGCAGTTTAGTAAGCGAATCCGATAACTTACTGAGCTCAGGGGTGATAGCAGTCAACTCAATGGCTACTCGCTGCTTTTCTTTTAATGCCGCAGCAGCAAGGTCGTCTCTGCCTTTACTAACCGCAATTTCAGCTTTAGTTTGCCAATTATCGATACAGGCTTGTTTTTGTGTTTGCTCACGTTTTAAAGCTTTTTCTTCACATAAAATAACAGCGGCCGTTGCGCGGCACTCATCAAGTGCTTGTTGCATCTGCTGGATTAGTAAGTTTAATAATTTTTGCGGATTTTCTGCTTTATCTAATGCAGATACTAAATTCGCTTGAATAAGATCGGTTACGCGATTAACTATACCCATGATTGTCTCCTGTTGATTATGGGGAATTACAACAAGAGGAGTCCAAGACTTATGCCAAGTACACTAAATAAATTTTTATTCCCATTAAATCAGTCAATTAAAAACAAAAACCGATTATAAAACTGACTTTAAGCTGAATATAAAAGTGCTTATTTGACTAAAAAAGTATGTATTTGACTAAGTTTTAGGATCAAAAAAAGCTACTTTAAAAGCAGCTCTTTATAGTCAATAGTATGATGATTACTCAGGAACGAAACTTAATGCTTTATCCATAACGGATAAATCAGCTTGTTTACCATGACCATTTTCCGATAAGTGACGGCGAAAGCCTCGTGCGCCTGGTTGGCCTTGAAAAATACCCAGCATATGACGCGCGATATGCCAAAAATTAGCACCCTGCTGCATCTCAGTTTCAATATAATCATACATGGAGCGTACAACATCATGGCGAGATAAGGTAAACGCCTCGGTGTTGTAGATAGCCTCATCAACTTCACTTAAAATAAATGGGTTACTATACGCCTCGCGGCCAATCATTATGCCATCTACATATTCCAGGTGAGCTTGACTATCAGCAATGGTTTTAACTCCCCCATTTAAACTTAAATGAAGTTGAGGGTAATCTTTCTTCAGCTGATAAACACGTGGATAGTCAAGGGGTGGAACTTCACGATTTTCTTTAGGGCTTAAACCATTTAACCATGCTTTGCGAGCATGAATAATAAAATCATCACAGCCAACATTATGACTTGCCTCAATCAATGCACATAAAAATTCGTATGAGTCCTGCTCGTCGATACCAATACGTGTTTTTACTGTAATGGGTATATTCACTTCAGCCTTCATAGCTGCAACACATTCAGCTACAAGTTGCGGCTCTCCCATTAAGCATGCACCAAATCGCCCGTTTTGAACACGATCCGATGGACAACCTACATTCAAGTTAATTTCGTCATAGCCACGCTCAGCAGCAAGCTTTGCGCATTTCGCTAACGCTTGCGGATCAGAGCCTCCTAGCTGGAGAGCAACGGGGCCTTCATGCTGATTGAAATGCAAATAATCACCACGGCCAAACAAAATCGCTCCCGTGGTAACCATTTCTGTATAGAGAACCGCGTGCTTTGTCATTTTACGATGAAAAGTACGGCAGTGACGATCTGTCCAATCAAGCATGGGGGCAACAGAAAAGCGTCTATTCAAAGTAAAATCCTCAGGAGTTCGCTGCTAAAGCAGCATCTTAAAAGCGCTGCATTTTACACAAATAGCCCTATCCCTTCAATAATAAGCTCTTCTGTTGTATAAGGGGCTGTTTATATAACTTAAGGATGTTCTTTAACTAAATTTTCGAAATTAACCCCAGTTAACTCAACAACTGTAATCTCCAATTCTTTAAAATCTTTAAGGTTTGGATCATATAACTTAGCCCCAACAGCGAGCTTTGCAGTCTTAGCTTGCTTATCTAGCTCCAATACTTGCAATGAAGCTGAAGTGCCTTGTTCCATAGATTGCTTATAATACTTAGCCCCAACACTTGCACTTACCTTGAGGTTGTCAGCGCTTCCTGAAATTGATTGAATTAACGTGCCTTTTTTCAGGTCGCTTTTTAAAATAGTAAAGCCAAACTCCGGAGAGTCGCGATGACCAATAAAAACGGTTACAGCGTCTTCACCATTTAACTTAAATGCATGATCCGTCACTTCAATCACTTTTAATGTATTATCTGACTCTGGTTCTACACAACCTACAACCCCTACAAGAAGCATGGCTGATAACAAGATACTTTTAAGCTTCATTTCCATTCCTTAAATTTAAAAACTTTCTTACTACAATTTAGATAAAATTTGAGCATATTTCAAAGAATAAATCATTGAAATGTAATTTATTTTCATTTACAGCAATATTTAATGTAAATAGTATGGCATGGTATTTAAAATAATATTGCACACGAGCACACATAAAGTTTATCTCCTGACTTTATTAAATATAATTCACTGTTATTTCATCAATGTGAGTTACAAATAAATAGTAAAAGTAGAAGCTGCCATCATTAGTATTGAAGTTTAGCGCTTTCTCCACTCTAATGGGGCATTGATAGACTTTCTAGAATAAAACTGTCTAATAAAAACGCTGCAACTACAATACAATATGTTAGTATGTCGCGGTAGCGTAAGGATAAGAGAAGATGAATATAGAATCACTCGTTAGTAAAGCCAAACAAGTGTGTGACAATCGTGGTGCACGATTCACTCCAATCCGTGAAAAAGTATTTCGCCTTCTTGCAAGTGCGCAAGGTGGGGTTGGTGCTTATGATTTATTAGAGCAATTAAAACTTACTGAATCAGGCGCAAAGCCAGCAACTATTTACCGAGCTTTAGACTTTTTAGCTGAATTAGGCTTCATTCACAAAATAGAAAGTACTAATGCATTTATGTTGTGCCACCATTTTGATCATATCCATCCCGTACAACTTTTAATATGTGATAGTTGTGGTTTTGTGAAAGAGCTACACTCAACGGTAATATCTCATGAGCTTAATAGCTTAGCGGCAGAAAGTGGCTTTATCGTTTCAGGACAAACAATTGAAGCACACGGAAAATGTGCAACTTGTAAAGAATAGTTTTGTGCAGCACTAAAAATAGTCGCTACACTTAAATGTATAACAGCAGTAAAACTGTAAACTTAAGGGATAAGTAAAATATGAATGTAGAGTTCATCAATCCTTTTCTAGCGTCATTATTAAATGTATTGAGCACCATGGCACAAACAGAGTTAAAGCCAGGCAAGCCTAGAATTAAAAAAGATGAAATTGCCTGCGGTGATGTATCAGGTTTAATTGGAATGGTTGGCCCACAAACCCGCGGCTCATTCTCTATAACCTTTGATGAAAGCCTCGCTTTGACTATTATGGAACGTATGCTCGGTGAACGCCCTGACTCAGTCAATGAAGAAGTAACTGACATGGTCGGTGAAATTACCAATATGGTCACCGGTGGCGCAAAAAATTTACTCGGTGAAAAAGGCTATGACTTCGATATGGCAACACCGATAGTTGTTTCTGGTGCAGAGCATACCATCACCCATAAAAGTGAAGGCGCTAAAATATTAATTCCTTTCACATCTGACTCTGGTAATGCAAACATAGAAGTCAGCTTTGACAAATTATGAGTTGGTTACAAAAAAGCATTAGTTTGAAGCCTCGTACGCGAGGTTTTCATATCATTGATGACGAAATCCTTTCACAGCTTCCCGAGCTATCCAACTATAAAATAGGCCTGCTTCACCTTTTTATACAACACACTTCAGCTAGTTTAACAATAAACGAAAATGCTGATCCAACAGTTCGTATGGACATGGAAAGCCATTTCAATCAATTCGTGCCTGAAAGACAGCCCTACTACCGTCATGATTATGAAGGCGACGATGATATGCCAGCTCATATCAAGGCTAGCACCTTAGGTTGTGAACTATCCATTCCCATTCATAACGGTCGCTTACTACTCGGCACTTGGCAGGGTATCTACTTAGGTGAGCACAGAGATCATGGGGGCAGTAGACGTATTATAGCGACGCTGCAAGGGCAAACTTAAAATAGTATCGTTTATTTATAGCATTTCCTATCAACAGCTCGCGCTCTCATTGACTTCCTTTTTGTGTAATGAGAAGTAAGTGATATGATAAACAATGCAAAAATGATCCAGCAACCTCCCCGACCGACCTCCCCCCACTGAGCAAGTATGGCAACTATGTAGGACATGGAATATATTTCACTCATACATTACTAGCGTTCAGTTATTCGTGAGTTTCGTGGTACTCAACCCATGCTACGGTGCTCAGGTTAACGCTGTGCAGCTCGCGAGCTATTTTTACCCGTGGGTTTCATGATATTCAACCCACACTACGGTGCTCAGGTTGACGCAGTGCGGCTCGCTAGCTTTATGCTCGCTTACTATTTCACTTTCCTGTAAACGTAAAAAAGCCCGACTCTTTCGAATCGGGCTTTCTCTATTTGGAGCCTGGCGATGACCTACTTTCACATAACAAATGCTACACTATCATCGGCGCTGTTTCGTTTCACTACTGAGTTCGGCATGGGATCAGGTGGGTCCAAAACGCTATTGTCACCAAGCAAA
>NZ_JANIGL010000008.1 GCF_024518675.1 Pseudoalteromonas shioyasakiensis | reverse complement strand
TACCGCTTACCGCTTACCGCTTACCGCTTACCGCTTACCGCTTACCGCTTACCGCTTACCGCTTACCGCTTACCGCTTACCGCTTACCGCTTACCGCTTACCGCTTACCGCTTACCGCTTACCGCTTGTTCTTTTTCTGCTCGCGCTTTTGTTCTGCTTTTTTAACGTGTTTGCTGATCCACTTGGTCATTTTTGCCATTAATGCTGGCGGGAAGTCGTGGCCCATACCGTTTACTATCTTTAATTTTGCCTTTCTGATTTGGGCTGCGGTTTGTTTCCCAGCGGCTACTGGCATGACAGGGTCTAAATTGCCGTGTATTACTAGGGTTGGGGCTTTTATTTTTGGCATTAAATGTTGCCGACAATCACTGGCGGCAATGGCTGCGAGTTGGCGGTTAAAACCTTGCGGGTTATGTGCTCTATCAATCCCTAATGTGGCTTTTTTACGTAAAGTTTGCTCATCTTGGGGATAAGCAGGACTGCCAATTAATTGATTTAGCTTTATATTATAATGTATAGCACCATCACGACTAGCTTGACGCGGGCGGTGTTTTGCCAGCTGTAAGAATAACTTAAGACTAGATGCCGACAGCTTAGGCTTGCTTGAGCTCGACATAATTGAAGTTAAACTTAATACCTTCTTTTTATGCTGTGCAGCAATCAACTGTGCAATCATCCCGCCCATTGAGGCGCCTACTAGATGTGCTTTTTTGATTTTTAACGCAGCCATTAACTCCAGCACGTCATTCGCCATATCATCCAAAGTGTAAGGGATGTGAGAAGCGACAGGGAGGCGCTTACTTAACCATACTTTAAATAAATTAGGATTGCCTAGTTGTTCAAGTTGACTTGAAAGCCCAGTGTCGCGGTTGTCAAAACGTATTACCCTGAAGCCTTTTTCTACTAAGCCTAAATATAACTCATCCGGCCATACAGTCAGCTGTGCACCTAAACCCATAATTAAAATGATAACAGGCGCGGTTTTATCGCCTGTGTCTTCATAATTAATGATAATCCCGCTTTTGGTTTGAACTGTCAGCATACTTAACTGGTTACAAGGTTTTGCGTAGTTTTACTAGAGTATAGCCATAATACGGTACTGGGTCATGGCTAGAAATATGAACTTTATAAGTTAATAACCAGCACTTTTGCGTAACTCATCTAGTATATCTTGGTTGCCAATCATTTCATCAAGCGCTGCTCTGACCGCACTATCGGAGGTGTCGTTATATACTGCAAGTAGGTGCTGCGCCATTTGTTGCGTGTAGTCATCTTTCTGATTTTGGGATTGATAGTATTGCGCCACCAAACCTTGAGCGGCTAAGCGACGAACATAATCATTCGAGTCTCGCTCTAACAAGTTTGTAAACTGCTCTGCTAGGCGCTGATCCAGTATCGGTGCTTGAGTTGTTAACTCGATAGCTTGGATTTTAAATTTTTCGTCGCTACTGCTATTCGCTAAATTTAAAATGTTGCCTACGACTTCATAGTCATATTCAGGCATGCTCGATTTATTCAAGATAAACATATTCATTTGCAGTTGGCTCAGCGCCGCTAATCTATCTAAATCAGTCATGTTTGGGTCTAAAATCTGCTCTCTTAATTGAGCGTTTATTTGTTTTGCGTAGTCAGGGTCTGACTTGATCCTTAAATCATAGTCTTTAGGTAAATCCGCGTAAAAGCCATAAAGAGGGTTTTGTTCACGTAGTTCTTCAGCTTCTTGTTGCTGTTTTTCAGCTAGTACATTCAATACTAGCTCTTTAAATTCGTCGGTATTTTGTTCTTGGTAAGAGCCTGGTGCCTGTAGCTTTATGTGAGCTATTTGGCGCTGTAGTGAATTCACTTTTTTGTTTAGTTCGTCAATTAAGGCTGCATTTGATTGTGGGTATTGTGCAGCAGTACTATCAGAAACTGTGGCTCTTAGCGGTTGCTGCTCGGGCTCGTTAAGTGAACCGGGCTTGTCTTGAAAAAATACTCCGTAGCATGAAATTACCAATGCAAGCGTTGCTATGGTAATCGCGATAGTTCCTTTGTTTATAGCCATAAGATAATTCGCCTCTAAAATAGGTAATTTATCTTTTTTAGTTATAAAAGTCTGTTAAAAAGTGTGCTAAACGAAATATATGAGTTAATTAAAAAGGTGGGGCGGGAGTTGCAAGGTAAGTCAAGAAAAGACGCCATTACAGAATTTTTGACAAAAGCTAGGCTCATTTTCGAGCCTAGCTAGTATATAGCTTAATGCGATTTTGCGTATTGCTCAGCTTGCTTCCAAACTCTGAGCATATTGCCACTTAAAATCTTTTTAATATCTTTGTCGCTGTAGCCTCGATCCATTAAACCTTGCACCAGGTTAGGGTAGCTTGAAACATCTTTTAAACCTATTGGCAAAGAGTCACCTACACCGTCATAATCAGAGCCGATACCGACATAATCAATACCAATTAACTCAACAACGTGATCAATATGATCAAGCACCTGCGCAAGGCTAGCAAATGGGAATGGGTTTTTAGCGCGGTACATGGCATCAAAATCTTTGCTTAATTTAGTCCCTTGCTTTTTCGCCGAGTCTTTTTTGTCGTTCAATTGATCGTACCAATTACGCGAGCTTGCTGTGACAAAGCTAGAGCCAAAGTTAATTTGAATGACACCACCGTTCTTTTTCAGCGCTAACAGCATGTCGTCATCCATATTACGCTCAAAGCCTGGGGTGTATTTACGTAGTGATGAATGTGAGGCGATGACGGGCACATTTGAGATCTCCATAACCTGATAAAACGCATCATCAGAAATATGTGATACATCGACTAGCATGCCAATGTTATTCATTTCAGTAACTAGCTTTTTACCAAATGGGCTTAAGCCTTTCCACTTACGGCGTATATCATAAGATGAGTCAGAAATATGATTGCTTTGTGAGTGGGCAAGGGTGATATAACGCACGCCACGGTCAAAAAAGTGTTTAAGGTTATTCATGTCACCTTCAATAGGTGAGCCGTTTTCCATACCCATCGCAATCGACATTTTATTGTCTTTAAATTGTTGCTCGATATCTTGTGTTGAGTCAGCAATAGCAAATTTATCTGGAGCGCGCTGAACAATTGCTTCCATGCTATCGATTAATTGGTTCGCTAGCTGAAAGCTTTTACCTTTGCCTTCAAATTCTAAATGGGCAGGAATATAAATTGACATAAATGGCGCGTTTAAGCCGCCTTTAACTGCGCGAGGGTAGTCAAAATCACCGCCTTTCGTCGCTTTTGTTACATCAGCCCACTTAGCGTGAATACGGTATGGCACATCAATGTGTGTGTCGATTAAAATGGTATCTTGGGTGAGTTTAATTGCTTTATTTGAAGGCGTTACTGTTTCTGCCTGTGCTTGGCTGGCAAGGGCGAGTGATACAGCAATAACAACTGAGCTTAGTTTTATCATTTTTAATGGCTCTTGAGGTAAAAGAACCATTGTGAAGTTTTATCATGAAGCTGACAAGTTTACTCGTTAAATTGCTCTTCACTTTGCATGGCTTTGAATTCGTTTTTCGAAATAATGGTGACCGATTCGTGCAGCTCAGAGAAAAATACCATCGCATCGCCATTTTTTAATTGCTGGTTAACCTGCGCCACTTTACTTTCAATACTGAACTCTTGCTCACCGTAATCGGTGCCTTCACGTAAAACGTAACTTTCAATTAAGTTATAGAGTGTATCTTTATCGAGTTGCTGGTGTGGAATGATCATAACTGCTCTTTATTTACTAGCTGATTAAAATACTCTGGCACGACTCGTTCTAACCAATAAACTGGCTTAAATGGATTACTGCCCGATATAAAGCCAACGTGGCCGCCCTTTTCTGAGATGCGCAGCGTAACATGCTCGCTAACATCTTGCCTACTCGGAACTGCCTTAATAGATAACATAGGGTCATCTTCGGCGTGCACAATTAGAGTGGGTGTGCTTATATGCTTTAAATAAGGTTTAGCGCTGGCTTGTTGATAGTAATCTTCTGCCCCGTCAAAGCCATGGAGAGGGGCTGTAAGCTTATCGTCAAATTGCCATAAATCATCAATTTTCATTAACTGCTCTAGCGTTAAATCGATTTGTTGCTTAATGTGCGGTAATTTACGGCGCATTGATTTTTTCATCCGATCGAGCAAATACTTTTGGTAAATTTTCCCCAAGCTCTTACGTATTACTTGGCACGATGGCGATAAATCATAAGGTGCAGAGACAACCGCAGCGCCATCAAGCACACAATGCTTACCTTGCTCACCAACGTACTTAGCCAGTACATTGCCCCCTAATGAAAAACCAACCGCAACCATAGGGCGATTTGGAAATTGTTGCTTTAGTTGTTTGATAAAAAAATCAAGGTCGCCAGTTTCACCACTGTGATAAGCCCGGGGGAGTCTATTTGCCTCAGTCGAACAGTTACGAAAATGCATTAAGACAACGCTATAGCCTTGCTGCTTTAATGCTTTCATCATGCCTTTGGCATAAAAGCTGTTTATATTGCCCTCAAGACCGTGCAATACAATAGCAAGCGGCGCAGAGTCGTTTTTTGGTAACGACCAAGCAAGCTCTAAAAAGTCGCCGTCGGGCGTATCAAGCTGCTCTAGTTGATAGCGAGTATTATGAAAAGGGCGAAAAAAACGCGGCATAATAGTTTGCACATGGCGGTTGCTCATCCACCATGCAGGCTTAAAATGTGGAAGCATTGTTTAATACTGTTCAGCTAATTGAATTATTAGTGTAACAAATTTTTTGTAATAAAAAGCCCCTAATCAAACTTGTTGATAGGGGCTTTGCGCGTCGTGCTTAATTCTTAATGGGGAACTTCTGCGTCATTTATTTTTTTGATGAAATAGTAAACATAGAATAGGCACAGTGCGATAACTACACCTAGAATACCAAATGACATAAATAGTACTGGGTCGCTAAAAAAGTCTCTGAAGAATATATCCATGATGTGCCTCCTAATGTCTATGGGTTAATCATAGGCTGGCTTGGCATGGCTTGATATGATCCAGATCAAGGTATTTTCCTGATTGTTAAATGAGCCGTAAAGAAGTTGATTTGGATCAAGTTAGTTAGCGAGTTTGTGAGAAGAAAGTGACAAGCTAAAGCTGGCTTTTCCTATAAGGTATGACTAGTCGTGGGAAATGGCTTTAGCCATGAATTATCTCGTTATAAAAATTAACGCACTAAAGCACGACCTAGGTGAGAGCTTTACAAATAGAGCCTTGTGTTATTTGGCGTGCTGCAAGGTGTTAGGGCAAAGCTATTAATTGTGGTTATCAACAACTGTTGTTGTTGTTTTTCAAGCTTAAGCTCGGCGCTGAGCAGTTCTTTACGAATTGCGGGGTAATCTGCAATCTCGGTTTGATTGGCTTTTAAATAGGCGCGTGTGGCACGTAGGGGTTTTAATACCTGCTGCTCAAATTCACTAATGGATTGTTCAAGCTTGTTTAGCTGGGCTTGGCTAACGGCTAGATTGAGAGAATCTAGGTAATAAAGCAGTAAGCACAGGTTTACGTTTTTACCTTGCTGGTTTTGATAAGCCAACAGGCGCGTTTGCATGTCACCTTTGCTGTAAAGGTCACATGCAAATTGCCAATAGTCATCGCTGTTAAGCAAGTTCATCGGCAAACGCTTGTTCTTTTTCTTCCATTTCTTCAAGGGCCATAAGTAGCTCTTCTTCGATATCGTTTACTTTAGGAGTTAACGTTGCTTGTTTGCTAATTAATTCTTTGAGTTTAGCTTTGTTGTCATCGTTATAAAGCTCGTTATCACCAAGTGCAACTTCGACTTCGCTTAGCTCTGTTGAGTGTTTATCAAGTTGCTTTTCAAGCTTTTCAATCTGCTTTTTAAGTGGTTGGATTGATTTTCTAAACTCTGCCTCTAAGCGTTTTTGCTCTTTACGGTTAATTTGCGAGTTTGCTTTTGGTTCGTCATCAGTTTGCCCCACCTTGGCAGCTTCTTTATTGGCATTGAGTAACCATTGGTAGTACTCGTCTAAATCATAGCCAAACTGAGTGACTTCGCCGTTATCAACTAGGTAATATTCATCAGCGGTATTTTTTAGCATGTGGCGATCGTGGGATACGGTCACCATGGCGCCTTCAAAACCTTGCAACGCCATAACCAAAGCATGACGCATTTCTAAATCAAGGTGGTTGGTTGGCTCATCCAGCAGTAATAAGTTAGGTTTTTGATAAACCAACATAGCTAGAACAAGGCGGGCTTTTTCCCCCCCAGAGAATGGTGCAACTGGCTCAAGGGCTTTGTCACCAATAAAGGCAAAACCGCCTAAAAAGTCACGCAGTGATTGCTCGCTGGCCTTTGGGTTTAAACGCTGTATATGGGTAACTGCGCTGGCTTTTAAATCTAATGACTCCAATTGATGCTGCGCAAAATAGCCTATGTTTAAACCCTGATGTTGAAATACTTCGCCGGCTTGTGGTTGTAGCTCACCGGCGAGTAGTTTGATTAGTGTTGATTTACCCGCGCCGTTACGCCCGAGTAAAGCAATGCGACTACCGGGTACTAAGTTAAGTTTTATGCTATCTAAAATAGTCACATCACCATAACCAGCTTTGGCTTTATCAAGTGTCATAAGTGGGTTCGGTAACGCAAGCGGTTCGGCAAATTCAAAATCAAACGGTGAGTCGGCATGTGCGGGGGCGAGTTTTTCCATGCGTTCAAGGGCTTTAACGCGGCTTTGTGCTTGTTTAGCTTTACTGGCTTTAGCTTTAAAGCGGGTTATAAATTGTTCAAGGTGGGCAATTTGCTCTTGTTGTTTTTCAAACATGGCTTGTTGTTGCAATAAGCGCTCTGCTTTTTGGCGCTCAAATTGCGAGTAATGACCTTTGTATACGTTAATCTTTTGCTGGTCGATATGCCAAATTTGATCAACCACCGCATCTAAAAATTCACGGTCATGAGAAATTAATACCAGCGTACCTGTATAAGCACGCAAAAAGCGCTCTAGCCAATAAACTGCATCTAAGTCTAAGTGGTTGGTTGGTTCATCCAGCAGTAGTAAATCGGCATCGCGAATAAGTGCTTGGGCTAGGTTTAAACGCATACGCCAACCACCGGAAAATGCACTGACCGGGTTTTCAATTTGGTTATTGGCAAAACCTAAGCCGTGTAGTAACTCACCGGCTTTGGCTTCAATACTGTAACCTTTAATATTCTCAAGCTGAATGTGTACTTTAGCTTGGGTGTCACCATCGTTATTTTGCTCGGCTTCACGCAGGGCAATCCGTAGTGCGTAGTATTCAGGGTGGCCTTGTAGTACGTAATCAATAGCGCTTATTTCAAGTGCTGGGGTTTCTTGTTTCACCGATGAAATAGACCAGTCCTTCGGAATAGTATAGTTACCTGCATCTAACGAAAGCTCTGATTTTAGTAAGCTAAATAAGGTTGATTTACCGCAGCCATTGGCTCCAACTAATCCGACTTTATGTTCCGGGAATAAGGTTGCTGAAGCATCTTTTAACAGTGCTTTACCGCCACGCAGTAGTTCTATTTCTGAAATTTGGATCATGAATACGTTACTTTATTGTGCCCTGATTGAATTGCCTACATCATAGCACGGATCGACTTATGGTTATCAATCGTATCACCGCAGTAGATATTAGGATAAAATGGCAGCAGTTAAAACTGTGGGGAAGTAGTGTGAAACAGAGAAAACGATTTATTGCAGGTGCAACGTGCCCTGAATGCAAAACCATGGACATGATGATGCTGTATAAAGAGCATGATGTGGAAAAAGTTGAATGTGTGCAATGCGGCCATAAAATGACTCAACCAGAGCAAGCAGTGCAAGCATCAACACGCCAATTTGAACAAGTGATTGGCGTGTTTAAGCCGGGTGACTAACCACCTTTTAATAATGTGGTGGCGGTGGCTCTTGCATTTGCGACATTAAAGAAGGCTGTTGCGACTCTTTAATTTTTTCAGCCAGTAGCTCTGTTTGGCGTTTCATTTTCGCTAACAGCTGCTGGTGAGCTTTAATCTCGTCATTTAAAATATCAATCGTTTCATCTTGAAAGGCAACTTTTGCCTCAAGCTCCATTAAGCGATGTTCAATTGTGTTCATTAGCTTCTCGTATAGTAAAGCGCTCAGCGATTCCGCTGGAGCTTTCGGTTAACAACGCAGTATCGTTATCAGTAAACGCGACATCGAGCACCACCGCCGACTTAGGCTTACTGCCTTCGCGCGGGGTGACACGCCAGCTTTGAATATTTTCACCGTCGGCTATTTGCCATAAATCAACTAAGCGATTAGGCGAACCAGTCAGTAGTAAAGTGGCTTGCTCATTAAAGCGAACAGCGGTAAAAATTTTCTGACGGGCAATATACTTTAGTTTGCTAACAAGATCACCTGTTGTCAGCTGCCATACATGTGCTTGTGCCATACTGTCTGCGGTAAAGGCATAGCGACCTTGTGGATCAAGGGCTACTTGAGTAACACGATTAGGGTGGTTAAAGCGGTGAATTACTTGACCGGTTTGGGTATCCCAAAAGTAAGCAACATAGTCATTTGAACCACTTAGAGCGAAGCGGCCATTGGGGGAGAGGTCTACCACGTTAATTTTTTCTTGGTGACCAAGGAACTCAATGCGTCGGCCGGTCTCTAAGTTGAGGTAAACGACAACATTGTCGCTACGGCCATATAAAACACTGCGGCCTTGGTTGCTAATGGCGATATCGCGAATACTGGCGGTTTTTATTTTGTAATAGCCTACATTGTCACCGGTGTTGACATCCCATACGGCAAAGGTGGTTTTTTCAGCGGTCACCGCATGGCTACTATCAAATGATATGGCCACTGTATGTACTAGGCTATCTTGGTCTTGTTGCTGAAACCATTGGTATTTTAAAACTTGCTGTTGATTATCCCATAGGGCGACCCCATGGTGTATAGATGAGATCAGGCTATACCGGCCATCGTGAGACAAAGCCGAAGCAAATGCACCTCTGGCTGCGTGCTCGTAGCTGGCAGTCGCTTGTTCTTTTTGTTCTGAGCAAGCAATTAATAAAGTGCAGCACAGAAGATACAAAAAAGTACGAAATATCGACATATTACAGGTATTTCCCCTTAACTCTTGTTGACTGAGAGGTTAGACTAGGACGCGATAAAGGTCGAGGTCGTTTATCTAATGATTGAAATTGGCATCCGCCGTACTCAGTGATTAGATAAGCAGCCTACCATGTAGGCCGTTAATCTTTAACTAGTAATAATACAATAAATGACATCTGCAAAGTGTGTCGGAGATTTAAAATGAAAAAGACGATTAAATTGTCATTGATTGCAGCGTCAGTTTTAACGCTTACTGCTTGTAATCAAGAAGCAAAACAAGAACAAGCAGCTCCAGTTAAGCTAGAAACTGAAGCACAACAGCAAGCATACGGTATCGGTGCATCAGTTGGTAACTTCTTAAATAAAGACTTAGCTGATAAAAAAGAGCTAGGTGTTGAGCTTGATCAAGCATTACTTATGCGTGGTTTTGAGGATGCACTAGCTGGTGAGTCTAAACTAGATGAAGAAAAAATCCGTGAAGTGTTAACGGCACTTGATACATCTGTACGTACTAAGCAAGAAGCTCAGGCGAAAGTTGAAGCTGAAAAAAGCAAGGTTGCAGGTGAGAAATACCTAGCTGATAATGCTGCAAAAGAAGGCGTTACAGTAACTGAATCTGGTCTGCAATACGAAGTGATCACTCAAGGTGATGGTGAAAAGCCAGTTGCAACTGACGTAGTTAAAGTACACTACAAAGGAACGTTATTAGACGGCACAGAGTTTGATAGCTCTTATTCTCGTAACGAACCGACTACTTTCCCGCTTAACCGCGTTATCGCAGGTTGGACTGAAGGTTTACAGCTTATGCCTGTTGGCTCTAAATACAAGTTTACAATCCCTGCTGATCTTGCTTACGGCGACCGTGACTTAGGTAAAATTCCAGCTAACTCAACACTTGTTTTTGAAGTAGAACTACTTGAAATCCAAGACGAAGAGCAAGCTGCCGCTGCTGAGTAATATACTCAAGTTAGCAAAAAGGGGCCAAATGGCCCCTTTTTTAATGCAATTTAAAAAGCTTAATCTGTGTGGTTTGAATATAAATTGTCGATTAACTCATCTTCAAGTTCAAAGCGTAGCTCTAGTGTTTCCCCTAACTTTGATAAGTCGTTATCAAAGTCATTTAATAAATCATCTTTTGCAACTTCGGCATATTTGTCATTAAAGTCTAACGCGATATCTGTTGTTTCAGAAATGCGTGGGTATAAGTCATTCGCCAGCTGTTGGCTTTTTTGCCCTTTTTTCTCGCAAGCTTTAGCAATATCATCATAAACCTCAAAATGCCCAGCAGATAAATAATCCATGAGAATTTGGCAGAAGGTTTGAATTTGCAATTGATCAGGCAGAGCATGATCTTTTTTGTCATACGGTGAAAAACCTGCAATTTTGCAATAAAGCACTAATAGCTCTTGGCGCTCTGTTAGCCATTTGTCGATAATTGTGTGGCTACCGCCCCATTTTTGTTGAGCTTTTTCCAAACGCGTCAGCATGATTATTCTCCTAAGCTGGGTTGGTTTTCTTTATATAACAATGAAATATGCAGCAAAGATCAACACATTTTTTTCTAAATTTAGTAACAAAGTTTGAACTGGATGATATATAAGCAGTTTTTTATACACCCTAATAATTATTTTGGGCAAGAAAAAACCACCATAAATGGTGGTTTAATTTCTTTTTCCATGACTTGCTAAAACAAGCTTTCTTTTTGTTATGGGAAGATTTTTATTATTGTTGTTATATAATTTTTATTGTTCTTATTGTTAACGCAGGACAAGTTATACCAAGCTTTTTGTTATGTTGCAAACTTATTAATAAAAAATTTTAAATGTTATTTTTTGTTGCTTAATTTTTAAACGTAAAATAAAACCCTTGATCTACATCTAACCACAAAGATATTGCAATAGAGCACGGTGCGATATGGTGATACAATCTGCGCAATATATATCAGCTTTAGGATCCTTTACGCTATGAGCGAATTAAAAAACGACCGTTATTTACGTGCACTACAAAAACAACCTGTTGATGTGACTCCGGTATGGATGATGCGCCAAGCTGGCCGTTATTTACCTGAATACCGTGCTACACGTGCACAAGCGGGCGATTTTATGAGCCTGTGTAGAAATGCTGAGCTAGCCTGTGAAGTGACTTTACAGCCATTACGACGTTATCCATTAGATGCCGCTATTTTATTTAGCGATATCTTAACGATTCCTGATGCAATGGGTTTAGGTTTATACTTCGAAACTGGTGAAGGCCCTAAATTTGAACGCCCAATTTCTTCGTTAGCCGATGTTAAAAAAATCCCTAAGCTCGACCCAACGGATGAACTTGGTTATGTAATGAATGCCGTAAGCACTATTCGTCGTGAGTTAAAAGGTGAAGTGCCACTTATTGGTTTTTCTGGCTCACCATGGACTTTAGCCACTTATATGGTTGAAGGTGGAAGCAGCAAGGTATTTGGTAAAATCAAAAAGATGGCGTTTGCAGAGCCGCAAACTCTACACTTATTACTTGATAAGCTAGCCGACTCAGTGATCGATTATTTAAATGCGCAAGTAAAAGCCGGTGCTCAATCACTTATGGTTTTCGATTCATGGGGTGGGGTATTAAGCCCGCGTGATTACAACGAGTTTTCATTGCAATATATGCATAAGATTGTTGATGGTTTGATTCGCGAATACGACGGCCGTAAAGTGCCTGTAACGCTATTTACTAAAAACGGTGGCCAATGGATAGAAGCAATCGCGGCAACAGGCTGTGATGCCGTAGGCCTTGATTGGACTATCAACATTGCTGATGCTAAACGTCGTGTTGGTGATAAAGTGGCTTTGCAAGGGAATATGGACCCGTCAATGCTGCATGGTACCCATGATCGTATTCGCCAAGAAGTCGGCACGATTTTAGAAGACTTTGGCACCGGTAATGGCCATGTATTTAACTTAGGCCATGGTATTACGCCAGATGTAGACCCTGAAAACGCAGGTGTATTCATTAACGCGGTACATGAGTTAAGTGCGCAATATCATAAATAAAAGCTGTTAGCGTTTATAATCAAAAAAGCCCGCTTAAGTTAAGCGGGCTTTTTGTTTTCTTAAAACGTTATTTAAATGTGGGTTATTTAAATAAGCGATTTAATCCATTTAACGCAGCAACTCGGTATGCTTCAGCCATTGTTGGGTAGTTAAACGTGGTGTTTACAAAGTAGTCAATATTATTGCCGCCGTGCTTTTGTTCCATGATTGCTTGGCCAATGTGAACAATTTCAGAGGCACGCTCACCAAAGCAATGTACGCCAAGCACTTCTTTAGTTTCTGTGTGAAACAATATTTTTAAGCTGCCTACTTCAGTTCCTGCAATTTGCGCGCGTGCTAAATGCTTAAACTGCGCACGACCTACTTCGTACGGAATTTTTGCGGCTGTTAGCTCTTGCTCGGTCTTACCCACTGAGCTCATTTCTGGAATGGTATAAATACCCGCAGGAATATCAATAATTAGCTTTTCATCACAGTTGCCACAGGCAATAGCATCAGCTGCAATTCGGCCTTGATCAAACGCGGCACTAGCAAGGCTTGGGTAACCAATTACGTCGCCAACGGCATAAATGTTATCTACCTCTGTTTGGTAGGTTTCATTTACTTTTAGCTGGCCTCGGCCATCTGCTTTTAAACCGACAGCTTCAAGGTTTAAACCATCAGTGTTACCAGTGCGGCCATTGGCAAATAAAATACAATCAGCTTTAACACGTTTGCCAGATTTTAAATGCATTACTACACAATCATCGCGTGTTTCGATACGGTCAAACTCTTCGTTATGACGAATAACAATGCCGCTATTCCAAAAATGGTAGCTGAGTGCATCTGATATTTCTGCATCCATAAAGGCGAGTAAACGGTCGCGAGTATTAACTAAATCAACTTTAGCGCCTAACCCTTTAAAAATAGACGCATACTCACAGCCAATTACACCGGCACCATAAATTAGTACACGATGTGGGTCATGTTCTAGGCCTAAAATTGTGTCACTGTCGTAAATGCGTGAATGGTCAAAGTCGACTTCTGGTGGGCGGTACGGGCGTGAACCTGTTGCTATTACAATGGTTTTTGCCGTTAAGCGCTCAGTTGAGCCATCAAGACGCCTAATTTCTACGGTGTTTTTATCAACAAAGCTGGCATCACCTTGAAAGAGGTGAATACGGTTTCTATCGTAAAAGCTACTACGTAAATTAGACTGCTTTGAAATTACTGAACTTGCATGGCGCAAAATATCAGGAAAGGTTAAACGGCTAGGGCGCTCGCCCACATTAAACAATGGGTTAGCCTTGTACTCAATATAACGGCTAACAGAGTGACGTAAAGCTTTTGAGGGAATCGTACCCCAATGTACGCAACCGCCACCGACGCCTTCTTGGCGTTCTATCACTGCTACTTTTTTGTTGCTTTTAGATAGGTTCATGGCGGTACCTTCACCGCCAGGACCCGTGCCTATAATAATCGCATCATATTGAAACGATTGTTGTTCTTTCTTTACTTGTTGTTTGGCCACAGCCACTCCTACATTAACTAAAAGAGGCTTTTAATAACCTCGCATTCAGTGCTAGCCATGCTTGCTTTTGTGTTTCCCAAGCGGCTTCTAGCTCATGGTATTGTGTAATTAAAGCTGATTTTTCGCATTGTTGCAGCATGTTATTCTTTTTAACTTCAAGTACCTGTTTTTTTAGGGCACAAAAATGTTGTAGCTTTTTCAGCAGTAAATCATATTCTTGCTGCAATAATGTAAGCTTATCTTGCGCTAATGGCAATTTAGCTAAGCGAACTTGCGTTTTGTTCATGAGTGTTTCAGCTTTCGCTTTTTCAATACGTTCAACAGGTGTTCGCTTTAACTTACTGGCTAAACCGAGTGCTGATAACGAGCGAATTAACCATTTTGTTGGATCATAATGAAACCATCTAATGCCATTACGGTAATCGCTGGCAAAAATATGATGGAAGTTATGATAGCCCTCACCGTAAGTAAACAGGGCTAAAAAGCCATTGTCTCGTGCTGTATTTTTTTCAGTGTAAGGGCGAGAGCCCCAAATGTGTGCCACCGAATTGATAAAAAAAGTAAAATGCTGACTTAACACTAAACGCAATAATCCTGCTAATAATAGCATACCAAATACATCGCCGACCATTAAACCAAGTGCTAATGGAATACCAATATTAGTAGCAAGTACTAGCTTCATGTAGTGTCGGTGTTGCCACATCACCACTTTATTGCGCTGTAAGTCACGGCAGTTGCTGTAATCACCATAACTGTCCCCCTGATAATCACGAAGCATCCAACCTATGTGGCTATACCAAAAACCATTGGTTGCGGCGTATGGGTCTTTAACTGGGTCATCGACTTGACCATGGTGAATACGGTGATCGCTACTCCAATGCAATGCACTGTTTTGTAATGCAAATGCCCCGCCTAAAGCAAAAAATGCTTCTATAGCTGGGTGAGTGTCGTAGGTTTTATGAGCCCACAAACGGTGATAGCCAGCGGTTATAGACATACCGGCATAAAACATACAGCCGACAAATGCAATCCAGTGCGCGCTGGTAAATCCGTAGGTAATGCCATACCAAGGGACTAAAGTAGCAGCAGCTAAAAAAGTCAGGCTAAAGAACAGGACATTGGTCCAAATAACAGGTGGTTTTTTCATCTTAAAAAATCTGAGCGTACACTTGTAAGCTAAAATAATATTTCATTCTCTCGCCGTCAAGTATTAGACTGATGAATTCACATAAAAGTCATCATAAATTGATTTAAATTAAATCAGGAGTAGTTCATGTCGGGTGTTCGCGCGCAACAGAAACAAAAAACACGACAAGCATTAATTGAGGCGGCATTTAATCAGCTAAGTGCTGATCATAGTTTTTCTAACCTCAGTTTACGTGAAGTTGCTCGTGAAGCAGGCATTGCCCCCACTTCGTTTTACCGCCATTTCAAAGATATGAATGAGCTTGGGCTTACTATGGTCGACGAAGCGGGCCTAACACTGCGCCAATTAATGCGCCAAGCACGACGCCGTATTGCCAGTGGCGGCAGTATTATTACTACTTCTGTGGTGACCTTTATGGAATTTATTGATAACTCGAGCAATCAATTTAGGTTACTACTGCGTGAACGCTCCGGTACTTCAAAAGCATTTAGAGCCGCAGTTGCCCGAGAAATTAAGCATTTCATTTTAGAGCTGGCCCATTACCTTGAAAGTGAAACCCCGTGCGATGCAACGCATGCCTATATTCAAGCCGAAGCCATGGTCACACTGGTGTTTAATGCCGGCGCAGAAGCCCTTGATATTGAAGGTCATCAGCGCGATGAGTTGGTCGAACGAGTAATCTGGCAACTGCGTTATATTACACGCGGCGCCAATAATTATGTGCGAGAGAATAAAAACCAAGAAAAAGTTTAATGAGTTAATCTAAGCAATGGCTTAGGCAGCATTGGTTTAAAAAGATCGGTATATCTGGTTTTTGGGTTTATTTATTTACTTACATTTGAATTTTAAATTTTATTTTCTTTTGTTGTCGCTTTTTTTCTGGTTTAAAGAAATAATTATGCTTGCTTGTGTTGGTTTGAAGTGTTAAAAATAACGCTCACTGAACACACACATTTAGTAAAGATGATGCAAAATACACGTTTAATTACATTAAAACTAAACCTCTTACTGCTAGCGCACGTGAGCGGGGATTAGTGTATTTTCATCGGAAAACATTAAAAAACCCCGCAATATGCGGGGTTTTTTTTATCTCGCAACTAGGGCAGCTGAGAATTAAGGGTAGATTATGCAAGATAAAGACAAGGTATGGATTTTCGACACCACATTACGTGACGGTGAGCAGGCGCTTAAAGCAAGCCTAACTGAAGATGATAAAATCCAACTGGCGCATACTATTAGTCGTCTAAATGTGGATGTGATGGAAGTTGGCTTTCCGGTTTCGAGCCCTGCTGATTTTCGTTCAGTGCAACGTATTGCTACAGAAGTACAGGGCCCAATTATTTGTGGCTTAGCACGCTCTGTTGCTAAAGACATTGAAGCTTGCGGCGAGGCACTTCGCAGCGCACAACAAAGTCGTATTCATACGTTTATTGCTACTAGCCCGCTGCACTTAGAGCACAAGTTACGTATGAGCTTAGATGACGCTACCGCGATGGCAGTTAAATCAATCAAGCTTGCTCGTAACTATACTGATGACGTTGAGTTTTCGTGTGAAGATGCCGGTCGTACACCGCATTGGGATTTATGCAAAATTGTTGAGCAGGCCATCAATGCGGGTGCGTCTACGATTAACTTACCCGACACGGTTGGTTTTGTAACACCAGACGAATACGCGGCAATGATCCATCATTTAATGAATAATGTGCCAAATATAGATAAAGCCCGTTTGAGTGTGCATTGCCATAACGACTTAGGGTTGGCAGTTGCAAACTCAGTTGCCGCTGTTCAAGCTGGCGCACGCCAAATTGAGTGTACTATCAATGGTATTGGCGAACGTGCGGGTAACTGCTCGCTTGAAGAAGTGGCGATGATCATGAAAATGCGCCAAGACCACTTAAAAGTACACACTGATATTCGTAGTGAAGAAATTTACCGTGCCTCTCGTCAAGTGGCAAAAATTTGCAATATGCCAGTGCAACCAAATAAAGCCATTGTTGGCGAAAACGCATTTGCTCACAGTTCAGGTATTCACCAAGACGGTGTATTAAAAGCGCAAAATACCTATGAGATTATGTCGCCAGAAAGCGTCGGTGTGCCAAATAACCAATTAAATATGACCTCACGTTCGGGTCGTCATGTTATTGAGCATCGTTTAGAAGAGCTTGGCTACCAAAAGTCTGATTACGATATGGATAGCTTGTATGCAAGCTTCTTAGCCTTAGCTGATCAGAAGGGCACGGTTTACGACTATGATCTTGAAGCGATGATTTATTTTAATCAAATCAACGATAAAGACGAAAAGTATCAATTAGTGTTTGTTAACTCAACGTCTAATTCACAGTCGGTGGCAAGTTCAACTATTGGCATGACTATCGGTGGCGAATCGAAACAAGAAGCCGCAACCGGTAATGGCCCAGTTGAAGCGTCATTTTTAGCGATTGAGCGCTTAACGGGTATGGCTGTTGAAATGATAGAGTTTAATTTAGAAGCCACCGGTGAAGGCGCAAGTTCACTGGGGCAAGTCAATATTATAGCTAAATACGATGGTCGTCCTTATCACGGTGCGGGCATTGCAGCGGATGTGGTTGAAGCGTCAGTACGCGCCATGATCCGTGTTTATAACTTAATTTATCGTGCACAAAAAGTGTCTGATTTAAAACAACAAAGGAAAGCAGGATGAGTCAAACAAATTATAGCGTTGCGGTATTAGCAGGCGACGGTATCGGCCCAGAAGTAATGGCAGCAGCAGAAAGTGTGCTGGATGCGGTAAGCAGCAAATTTGGCTTTACCATGACTCGTCACTCACATGCTATTGGCGGCGCCGCGATTGATGAATTTGGTAAAGCATTACCAGATACAACGCTTGCAGCCTGTGAGAAAGCCGATGCGATTTTATTTGGCTCAGTCGGTGGCCCCAAATGGGAGCATTTACCGGCAAATGAACAACCAGAACGTGCGTCTTTATTACCGCTACGTAAGCACTTTGGCTTATTTTGTAATTTGCGCCCAGCTCAACTATTACCAGCATTAAGTGCGGCATCACCACTACGTGCAGATATTAGTGAGCGTGGCTTTGATATTTTATGTGTACGTGAATTAACCGGTGGTATTTATTTTGGTGATAAAGGGCGTACTGGTGAAGGTGCTGATGAGGCCGCATTTGATACACAAACCTACTCGCGTAAAGAAATAGAACGCATTGCGCGTTTTGCCTTTGAAGCGGCAAAGTTGCGCAACAACCATGTAACCTCAGTAGATAAAGCGAACGTACTCGCATCAAGTGTATTATGGCGTGAAGTGGTTACAGAAGTAAGCAAAGACTACCCAGAAGTCAGCCTAGATTATATCTATGTTGATAACGCAGCAATGCAATTGGTTAAGCAACCAAGTCAGTTTGACGTATTGCTTTGCGATAACTTGTTTGGCGATATTTTGTCAGATGAGTGCGCGATGATCACCGGCTCTATGGGGTTATTACCTTCAGCCAGTTTGAATCAATCGGGTTTTGGTATGTATGAACCTGCTGGTGGCTCTGCTCCAGATATCGCAGGCAAAGGCATTGCTAACCCAATCGCACAAATCTTAAGTGCGGCACTGATGTTGCGTTATTCGCTAGGCCAAGACGAAGCGGCGCGTAGTATCGAAAAAGCAGTCGCCGAAGCCGTTGAAGCGGGCGTAGGCACGCCAGATATTTATCCAAATGGCGGATACACTACTAGTGATGTTGCAGCAGCAATCGTTTCACGCATCTAAATATTTTTATAGCCGAAGCACCGTTATGCTTCGGCTCAAAACAGCATTAGGGAATTAGCAAGTGGCCCAAACTTTATACGACAAAATCTGGCAAGCACATGTAGTTGCCAGTATTAATGAGCAAACCGACTTACTTTATATTGACCGGCACTTAGTACACGAAGTAACCTCGCCGCAAGCGTTTGCAGGCCTTCGTGAAAAAAATCGTAAAGTACGTTGCCCAGAGAAAACCATCGCGACCATGGATCATAATGTATCGACTAAAAGCCGATCACTTGATGCCGCCAGTGAAGTGTCAAAAAATCAATTAATGGCGCTTGATACAAACTGTAAAGAATTTGGCATTACGCTTTACGATTTAAACTCAATTAATCAAGGCATTGTGCATGTAATGGGGCCTGAGCAAGGTATTACCTTACCGGGCACTACCATAGTATGTGGCGATAGTCATACCTCAACGCACGGTGCATTTGGTGCACTTGCTCACGGTATTGGCACCTCTGAAGTTGAACACGTATTAGCGACGCAAACGCTACAGCAGAAAAAAGCCAAGTCATTAAAAATTCAAATTAATGGTGTTTTACGCCCAACAGTGACAGCTAAAGATTTAATAATGGCGGTGATTGGCAAGCTAGGCACAGCCGGTGGTACAGGTTACGTAGCTGAGTTTTGTGGTAAAGGCATTGAAGCACTGTCAATGGAAGCGCGTATGACGCTGTGTAACATGAGTATTGAAATGGGCGCGAAAGCCGGTTTAATAGCCTCTGATCAAACTACTTATGATTATTTAAAAGGGCGCCCGTTTGCACCTAAAGGCGCTGACTTTGATGCCGCCGTTGCTTATTGGGAAACGTTAAAAACTGACGAAGGCGCGCAGTTTGATTTAGTTGTTGAGCTTGAAGCGAGTAGCATTCAGCCGCAAATTACGTGGGGTACGAGTCCTGAACAAGTAATTGGTGTGGATGAATTTATACCCGATCCAGACAAAGAGCCTGATTTAATTAAAGCCGATGCAATTCGTAGCGCACTTAAATACATGGACTTAAAAGCGGGAGAAAAACTGTCATCAGCAAGTGTTGATACCGTATTTATTGGCTCATGTACTAACAGCCGTATTGAAGATTTACGTGCTGCTGCTCATATTGTACAAGGCAAGCAAGTAGCGGCCGGTGTTGAAGCGTTAATTGTACCAGGCTCAGGCTTGGTGAAAAAACAAGCCGAAGACGAAGGCTTAGCTGATATTTTTAAAGCCGCAGGCTTTGAATGGCGCGAACCAGGTTGTTCAATGTGCTTAGCCATGAATGATGACCGTTTAGGTGCAGGCAAGCGTTGTGCATCTACCTCAAACCGTAATTTTGAAGGTCGCCAAGGTCGTGGTGGTCGCACACACTTAGTGAGCCCTGCAATGGCTGCTGCGGCAGCAATACATGGTCGCTTTGTTGATATTAGAGGAGAAGCCTAATGAGCACTTATTTTAGCGGCTTAATAGCCCCACTTGATAAAAACAACGTTGATACAGACCAAATTATTCCTAAGCAGTTTTTAACTTCAACCAGCCGTGACGGCTTTGATGCAGCATTGTTTTACGATTGGCGTTATTTAGATAACGGCGAGCCAAACCCGGAGTTTATTTTAAACCGCCCTTGTTACCAAGGCGCGCAAATATTATTAACCCGTGATAATTTTGGCTGTGGCTCATCACGTGAGCACGCACCGTGGGCACTTAAACAATACGGTTTTGAAGTGATTTTGGCAGAAAGCTTTGCTGATATTTTCTTTAATAACTGCGGTAATAACCAAATGCTAGCGATTGCATTACCTGCACAAACATTGGAAGATTTGTTTGTACTGAGTGAACAGCACGACGATATTCATATCGACATCGACCTTGAAAATCAGGTGCTTACCAGTAACAAGTTTGCGCCAATTAGCTTTGATATTCGCAAAGACGTAAAAGAGCGTTTATTAAGTGGCTTAGATTTTATCGGTGTAACCGAGACTCTGAATCCACAAATTGATGCGTTTGAAGCAAAGCTTAACGCTGAGCGTCCATGGCAGTAGTGATTTAAAAGTTATTAAACAATGAAACGCGGCCTTGGCCGCGTTTTTTATTGCTGCGGGTAAAAATAGTTGCTAACTTCGAGGCATGCTCGCCATTAATAAAAATTGAAAGAAACATTTATGCAAACCCTTTCCCCAAAAAACATAGGTATTATCTTAGGTGCACTTTATGGCATTGCAATGCGGGTATTCATAGAGTTTGGTAATACGATGAACTTTAGTAGCCTTGTTACTATTTCTTTTATGTTTTTAGTTCCTGTGGCCATTGGTTATATTCGTATTTTTTATGAGTGCAAAGCCAACCAATCAATGTCTTACAAACAAATGGCTGTTAAGGCTTGGCAGCCTATTTTTGTGTTTTTACTGGTGAGTGTAGCGACGTTGCTCGAAGGTAGTATTTGTGTGGCTATGGCATTGCCCGTTTTTATGCTGTTTGCAAGTATTGGCGGGATGTTAGCTGGTTTTGTCCACCGTACGTGGGTACAAAAAGATAAAAAAGTATTAATGTCTGTAGCCTTTTTACCCTTGGTATTATCGCCGCTTGAAGTTAATTTTTTAGCGCTTTCGCAAACCTATGAAGTGAAAAACGATATAGTAATACACGCCCCGATTGAGGTTGTTTGGCGCCAATTGGCTGATGTAAGTTACATAGAAGAAGGGGAGTTTCCACTGTCATTTTCTCAGTTCATTGGTATTCCCCGACCCTTGCAAGCGGACATGGATGCAAATGGGGTCGGCGCTATAAGGACGAGCAAATGGCAAAAAGGGGTTGTATTTAAAGAAGTGATTACAGATTGGCAGCCTAATCAGCATATGCTTTATCAGTTTGATATCGACCCTGATTTAATCCCCGACAAGGCGCTTGATAAACATGTAAAGCTAGGTGGTGAGTATTTTTCTCCTCTTTATGGTGGCTACTACCTAGCACTCACGTCTGATGGTCACACACGCTTAACCTTAAAAACCACTGTTCAAGACAATACAAACTTTGGCATTTATTCGCGGTTTTGGGGGGAAGTGATTTTTCAGGACTTTCATTACTCTTTGCTCACATTACTTAAAAAAAGAGCTGAGAAGGCCCTATAAAGTTTAGCGATGTCCACTTAACGAGAATATTTTCTTTGTATGTCCAATCACGCTAAGCTAGGTCTTTATATTTTTAGGAACATGCTATGAAATTATTAACTGCTGCGACTTTATTATTGGCATCCACTGCTGCATTTGCACGCCCAGCACCTTTGGTGTCTATTCCAAGCCATGATGGTTTTTTTGACAATATTGCTGCTCACTGCGGTAAAGCGTATGAAGGCACAGTAACAGTTGATAATGCTGCAGGACCGAGCTCGTTTGCGGGTAAAAAATTAGTTATGCATGTTCGCCGCTGTAACGAGCGTGAGCTACAGGTTCCCTTTCATGTTGGCGAAGATGCGTCACGTACGTGGATCATTACAAAAACAGGCAGTGGCTTGAGCTTAAAGCACGATCATCGCCATAAAGACGGCACTGATGATGTATCTACTATGTATGGTGGACATACGGTTGATGCAGGTTTTGAGAGCGTCCAGTCTTTTCCTGCTGATCAATACTCAAAAGAATTGTTTGTTAACCAAGGTATTCCACAATCTATTGGTAATACATGGCAAATGTATATTTACCCTGAAAAGTTTACTTATCGTTTAATTCGCCAAGGCCGCGAGTTCCGTGTCGACTTTGATTTAACAAAACCAATTACACCACCTGCTGCGCCTTGGGGTTACAAAGATTAAAGAAAGACCACGCTTAGTTTTTTGCAGGTACAGTCTCGCATTGTAATAATACCGTTAAAGGTGGCTGATATTTACGAGGTTTGGTCGGGAAGCGGTCATATTCCTGTACGCCATCAGTTACTTTTAACATAAAGTCTTTCCCTCTACATAAACGTTGTGCGTGGCGCAGTAAAAACACACTTTGATTTTTAAAGTGTTTGTAATCGTCAGATTGAATCTCAAGGTGGTAATTATTATCGTCTATTTGAGTTTGATAATAGTGCACTTTTTCGTCAAAATCGTAGAGTTTTTCGGTTTCGCTTTGTGCTGCTTGCGCGATAGTGCAGCTTGCAAATAACGTTAAAATGCTGCTTGTTTTCAAGCGACGCGCTATTTTTCCTGTCATAAACCTTGCACTCCATTATTGTATTGCACCATTGATTTCACTACAGTGGTGCCTCAGTTATTACATAAGTCTAACACCCAAAAAGGGAAAATGTGATGTTCAAACAAATAAAACAGCTATTTTCGACTTTTAATGAGCAGCCAAATCAGATGCAAGAGCATGATCTGAAAACGGCGGTCGCAGCATTATTGATTGAGGTAATGCGTGCTGATACTGAGCAGCAAGATGATGAATTTAAAACGTTAACCTTCACACTTAAAAAATATTTTCAGTTAACGGACGAAGAAGTTGACGAACTGATGCAAAGTGCGGGCAAAAGCTTAGATGATGCGATTGATTACTTTCAATTTTCTAAACAAATAAACAATCAGTGTAGCGCAGAGCAACGTATTGACATAATTGAACTACTTTGGCGCTTGGCTTATGCCGATGGTGAGCTTGACCCGCAAGAAGAGTACGTCATTCGCCGTGTGGCTAATTTGTTGTATGTCACCCATGAAGACTTTATCGCCGCTAAACTAGCCGCGACAAAGCTTTCTTAAAGGGTTCACTTATTTAGTTTACTGGCAACGCTTACAAGTTGTTGCGCCAAGCCTGCTACTTTGTCAGCGGTAACAGGGTCGCTAATGCGGCCAGAGTCATCGAGTAACGTATGAATAGCGGGTACTGCAAGTTGATCAGCCAGTACTAAACTACCGATACCCGATAAAATATCACGTACATGGTTTAAGCCACGTAGGCCGCCTAATCCACCTGGTGATGAGGCGTATAATGCGGTTACCTTATTACGAAATGCAGGAACCGCGCCTTGCTCGGTGCGTGAAGCCCAGTCTATGGCATTTTTAAGTACCGCAGTGATTGAGCCATTGTATTCTGGGCTGGCTAATAAAATACCATCAGCAGCGCGAAGTTTGTCTTTTAAAAGCTGGGCGCCTTGTGGTGTACCTTGCGCTTCAATATCTTCATCGAACAATGGTAAATCTAAATCAGCAAGTTTGATTACCTCTACTTCTGCGCCGCTTTCTAATGCAAAACGTGCGGCTTCATTGATCAATTTTTGGTTAAAGCTATCTTTGCGTAAGCTGCCAGCGAGGGCAATGATTTTTGGTGCGGTCATGAGTATTCCTTGTATGCATTTGTCGTTGCGTTGTTATCACTTTAGCAAAAATTCGCTTGCAGAAAAGCCAAATAAACGCAAAACTTATGTGCATAAATGCACATATTGTTGGTGAGGCAAATATGGCGATTCAATTTGATGACTGGCAAGACGTAAAAGTTGCTTATGAAGTTGCGCGGTTAGGTACGTTAACTGCCGCAGCACAAAAGCTTAACGTACATCACAGTACCGTGCTTAGGCGGATTAATAATTTAGAACAAAGCTTAAATGCACGTTTATTTCATCGTCATGCTCGTGGCTACAAAGTGACAGAAATTGGCGCTAAATTATTCAGTACTGCACAAGCGATTAATAGCGAACTTGAGCGATTACATAATGACATCATTGCTGCCGATAGCACATTGAGGGGGAGTTTATTGCTCACGACCGTTAGCGGCTTTATTGATGTATTAAGTGATGTATGTGAGCAGTTTCAAAGCTTGCATCCGCAAGTGCAATTAGAAGTGATACTTGACCAAAAACGTTTGCGGCTGGACCATGGACAAGCGCATATTGCAGTACGTGCTGGCCCGCGTCCAGATGAAGGTGATTATATTGCTCAGCACTTAGCGCATTTGTCATCGGGGTTTTATGCTTCTAAACGTTATATTGCTAAGTACGGACTGCCGAAATCATTAAAGCAGCTTGAATTACATAACTTTGTCTCGGGGGTTGCAGGTTACAATGGCAAAGTGCCTTACTTTGTCTGGGTTGATGAAAACATTCCTGCTTCACAGGTCAAGTTGCGAGTATCTGAAACCTCAGAAGCAACACGAGCGATCGTTAAAGGTTTAGGCATTGGTGGTTTACAACATGATGTGGCTGCACAATATGATGATCTTGTGCCGGTATTAGCCAGTGAACTAAGTTGGCCCACCGATTTATGGTTGGTTACCCATCACTTAGTGCACCGTACCGCAAAAGTTCAAGCATTTAGTCAGTTGCTCAAAGCCTATTTCAAAGAGCATAAATTAGGCTGATGTGGTATTGCAAGAATTTGGGGGATGCAATGTTTGCTGATGTAATAGTGGTGCATATTTCAACTATTATTGCTGCTACCGTGCTAAAAATTAGCAGTGTTTACGCTGTGTTTCACTCAATGGCTTGGGTAAAGAAGGCGTCAATGCGGCCTATAAACTTAACTGAAACAATGCCTGAGAAGGTGCGGTTTTATTAAGTGAGTCACTGGCTCATATGGATGTTAGAATTTCGATCCTATTTTTTAGGTTCAGAGCTGTTTTCTATTGGTTATTGGTTGCTAATTTTAACGGGTCATGCAAATTGGAGCCTAAGTATGCCAGCAACACTTTGGCATGCTCATGAAATGATATTTGGTTTTGCCGGTGCTGTGGGGTTCTTATTAACCGCTGCTCAAACTTGGGCGGGGTGGCGAGTATTAGCGGTAGCAAGTTGATATTACTTACATTGTTTTGGCTCGCAGCCCGTGGTGCGTTTTTTATAACTACCACAGGCATTGAAAACTTTAATATATATGCGGTGTTATCTTTACAATTGTTTTGTTTAAAGATGCACTGCATATGCTCACCATAGGTACAATTGCTTTAGCGATGATGACTAGGGTTGCTCTTGGTAACACGGGGCGGACTTTAACAACTCCTCATTATATGGTGCTGGCTTTTGGTGGCTGCCATTGTGCGTTCATTATTGCCAGTTGTTATTGGGCCACACATAGTGTGGCAGCTAGGTGCAGGGCTGTGGATTATGGCATTTTTAATATTCTTAATTCATTGTTTACCTATCTTGGTTTGCCGTCGTGTTGATGGTCGCCGTGGGTGAATGCTTGATACTTGTCGTGTTAAGTAAACAAAAGCAGGTGTACATCACCCGCTTTATGGGTTTTTAAAGTACTTCGCATTCAACGTTGGGCAGTGGTACGAGTAACTCTTTTTTAGGATAAAAAAGCATACACTTATCAGCCGATTTTTGTAATACAAATTTTTCTGAAGGAATACTATGAGCGCTCATAATCGGTATCCCGTCAGGTCCTTTACTGGTTGCGTGATCGATTAATAACTCTGCACTTTTAGTAAATACATCATCGGCAAGTGTGACCAGCGCTCCACCTTTAGCTGTTTGAATAGCTTGTTGCAATTGGGTGATCACCCCAGGATTAACTCGAGTTAATTTCGCATCTTGCGGTGCTTCAGCTTGAGTGCTGTTGCAACCGCTCAGTAGCATGGCCAAAAAGCTTCCTGATAATAAAAGCTTATTCATTGGCGTTTCCTTTTGTAGGTCGTGTTAAGTCCATATTGGTGTTGTAAAGTGACTTAGGTGGCGTTAAAGCAATCCCTTTATTGCTTGTTTGACTAAATAGCTGAGGCTGTACTTTGGCATTGCTAGAAACGTTCAAACAACTATTGTTATCAACATGATAAAGTGCATTGGATAACAAGGCTTCATTGCTATCTCCTAGTTGGTGGTCAAAGTCATCTGCGACAATACACCCTTTTACATCGGCATCAAATTGTGGGCTAGGGGTGGGCATAAAGCCATTAGCGTATTCGCCAAAACCTTTAAAATTCGCGCCGCTAAATTGAATGGTGTAATAAGTGGTTGCGCAATTATGGGTTGGAGTAAAACCATACGGTTTTCCACAGGTTGTATCGCCAATTAAAATAACCTCGGCATCAATCCCTTTTAAGCCATTTACGAAGGCTTCAGAGGCAGAACACGTGCCCGAGGTACTAAGTACATAGACTTTAGATAAGTTTAAGTCCGGTAATGAGTTACCAGTGGTGCGAAATGTTGAGTAATCAATTTCTTGATCTATAAACGGGAAAGGGGCTTCCTCAGGTTGCTTGTCGTTTTGAATTGTTTGATAAAAATAACGATTTTGTATGTTCGCATCGCCAGCAACCATATAAGCTAACTGCGCAGACATCGCTAGCAAGCCGCCGCCGTTATATCTAAAATCAATGACGAGATCGTCAATATTATCAGCTTTGAATTTATTAACAGCATCAATTAACCCTTGTTGCGCCACACTTATGTGGCTATTAAACTGCATGTAACCCACTTTAGTACCGTTTGCGGTGGTTAAGGTATTAACATTCTGCACTGGGGTTTTGCTGATATTGCCTGCGGTTACATTTATCGATTTTTCGGTGCCGTCGTTACTGCGGATTTTAAAGTTATGGGAATTCCCTGCTGTGGGCCCAAACAACACTTCGTTAAGTGTGTTAACGCCTGCCTCGGTATTGGTATCGATACTGACATTATCTACAGACAGTACGGTATCACCCCGTTGAAAACCGGCGTTTTGTGCAGGTGAGTTATCTTCAAGATAAGCAACTCTTAATATTCTCGGTGGGGTATTACTGATAAATGACCAGTTAATACCATAGCCAGACACAACCCCAGATTGCGACTCTTTATAAAAGTCTTCAGTCGGTTCGCTAAAATGAAAATTATCTTTTTTAGCGCCTGAATCAGTGGTTTGTTCAGTTTTTAATTGGGCAAAATAGGCTGCCACCGACTCAAAATTATCAGGGTTGTTATCTTCAATTTCGTCATACCAAAGGTAGGTTTCATCACTCCATGAGCGTAGCCACATTTTTTCAGTGAACTCTGTACCCGCCTCATCAGGATAAGGTTGGTTATCGTTAAAAGGGTCATTGCCTGTACGAGGTACAGCACATTGATTATAAAACTCGCTTGATGGCGCAAAAACCCCCGCTGTCCATGTTGGGCCATTGCTTGTTGGTGGCGATGTGGTTGGCGAAGTGTTCTCAGTGGAGCTACCGCCGCCACAACCAGCTAAACTAAGGCCACTAAGGGCGACTAAAACGGCTAATGAGAGTGCATTACTTTTAAACATATTAGTTACTTTCCTGTAAATATATGTTTAAAAAGTATCAGCAAAATTGATCTCTCGCAATAATCAACTCGCTGAAAAATGTAAATGACTGTGTAAATAGCTTAGAAGTTGCTGCTCGTTTTTTGTGCTGTGAATACTTGGCTTTGCCACGCTTTAAATAGCTTTTGCTGTTTAGCTGAAATTTTTAAGCCGTAGGTTTTTTGCATATAAAAATAGGCATCAGCAATGCGTTTTCGCGAGTAACTGGGTGGTTCAACAACCCGCTGTTTAAAGTCAACTTTTACTTGGCATTGACCATATTGACTTGCGCTACCTGCAATCATACCAAAGCGATAATTAGAACGGTCTGCATTTATTTCACCGATGGCTGGTGCTAAGTTATTAATATCAGCTTCCATTTTTCTAAATTGCTCACTGGTTTTAACGCAGTTTTTACGGCCACCCTTTTGCCAGCACTGTAGTTGATGACCAAACTCCCACGCCGGGACGATGTGCTCCCACTCAATACGCACAGCGCGCGAGTTTGGCTTGCCCGATCGAGTAGTAACATTTCGCGGTTTATAACCACAAGACGAAGCATCAGGTATGAGCTTTTTACCTTGGCGTTTAATATCGCAGCCGCAGTAAATACTCTTAGCGTCAGCTGGAAGTGTTTTTATTAAATGTCGTTTTGCGGTTGAGAAGCGGGTGAATTGCTCTGCATTTAGATTAAAACTGACAAGGCTGATGAGTATCGCGAATATAAAGTACGGCATATCCAATCACTTATGTGAACTACAGGAGACGCTAGTTTAGAGTGATTAGTCTATTCGGTAAATCGGTTGAATGGGCGAAGTTGCATTACATGTAATAACTTGCGAGGCACTCCGTCGGCCTCGCAAGCCGTTGTATTAGAGTTTAAGGTGACGTAGACGTATAGTTTGTAGCAGTAAAATGATACCAGTGAAGCAAAACAATACACTACATGCTGCAAAGCTGATTAATAAGGGGTTGTTAAAGTCATCGCGTTCATCGTAGTCCATGATATGCAACATCCAGAAAAAGTCGAAAATGCGCCAGATAGTACTGCGAACGGTAATAACGTTGCCGCTATCAGCTGATAGATATAGCGTTGTATTAACAGTATCGTCAAAACTAACTTGCCAGATGTTTTCTTTATAACCGACTTCTCTTGGCCCTTTGTTTAGCTTTATTACTTGCCTTACTTGCGCATCCACTAATAAATGGGCCTGAGCATTGGCTACTATTTGTGTTTTCGTTGGCGCATAGAAAGGGCGACCTGTTAAGCCATTAAAATAGTGTTCTTCATTTTCACCTATTACACTAATAATGGGGGTCGTTAAAAAGTGTGTATAGTTTATGTGTTTTGGCTGTGCCACTTGAGCAACAATATTATCGAGCGATGCGGGGTAGTCTGCTTGTGTAAATGGGTTATCAAGGGAGCGTAGTGCTAAATGTTTTCCATGTACTTTATCAAGCGGAATAGCACTCATAACCAATCCGCCTAGTAACCATGCAAAAATTTGCAAGGCCAGTATGTAACCAAGCCATTTATGAAGTTTTCGTGCATGCTTGAAAATGCGTTTGTTCATTACTTGCTCATTTATTGTTATTTTTCAGTGCGATATTTTATAGAGTAGGGGGAGTTTGCCAATGTGGCAAATTGTCGCAGGCAACAGATGATTTGGTATAAATACAAATTTAGGTTAAAGTTTGCGATGTATTTAACATGGGGTAAGGGTAAAACTACAAATGTCGGAAATTCAATTTTTAAACGTGGATCTAGAGCTTGAGTCTAAACAAGATATAAGTGCACTAGTGGCTGACTTAAAAAAAATTGCCACAGTTTTACATTATGACCAAGACGAATATCGCCAGCTAGCGCGCATAGAAGCCAGAGCAGAGGCCACTACTACACCTGATAAAGCGATTAATCATTTGTGTGAATTAATTGAATCGTGCTCACGTAATGCACTCAAACAATGGCTGTCATGTTCACGCCGAACTTTTGATATTGGCTTTGAGTCAGGCACATCACCAAAATGTTTTAACCAAGCACTGCAAGCAGATACGCTACTTAGAATATCGGCAATTGGTGCGGGTGTTGAAATAACTATCTACCCTATTGAGAGCTAACCTTTCGCTCAACCACTGCTGCGGTCATTCTTGATACGCAGCATAGTTCACCTCGGCTATTCGTTATTTGGATATCCCAAACTGAAGTACGCCTGCCCAAATGTATTGGCTTGGCGATGGCTGTTAAAACCCCGTTTCTGGACGCTTTTAAGTGATTGGCGTTGATCTCCTGTCCAACACAGTAATACTTGGTAAAATCAACAACAAAGTTAGCAGCATAGCTTGCTACTGTTTCAGCTAAAACGACATTAGCGCCACCATGAACCATTCCTATTGGGTTGTGATGCGCTGGTATTGCCGGCATAGTTGCGACTAAATAATCCTCACCAATTTCGCTAATCTCAATGCCCATGGTTTTCATTAATGTGCCTTTGTCATTAATGCCTTCATCAAGTTGTTTACATTGTTCAAGAGTGATTGCTTGATACCAAATGCTCATCAGGCCTCCATTTAAGTTTGAGTAGTGTGTTCAGTCTACACTTTTGTACACTTTCCTACAGTTAAGATCATCAAAATAGCTAAAATGTACCGAATGTTACATTTTAGGAACACATAATGAAAAAAGGAATATTGCTATTAACTAGCTGCTTATCGTTTGTGAGCTATGCAGATATTAACCATCAGGTTGATCTCGGGTTTACGGATTTAAGCGGTTTGGATAAAGCATTTTTAGGTGCAAGATACCGTTATTTTAGTGATGACTTAAATGTCTTATCGGGTCCTCAAGAGTTGAAAAGTCATTTGCATCGAGTGAGTAATGTCGCTATCGGCGGGTTTGCTAACGATAACCTGTATTATCTTACCAGTGATGCGACTTATTATTGGCAACATGGCGTTATTTTAAACGCGGGCATCCAGCACGTGGAAGATGATAGCGGCATCAGGCAATCAGATAGTTCTTTGCTTAGTGCATCAATAGGTAATCAAGTAAATGAGCAATTGCAAATTGGCTTAACTGCTTTTTATAGTCGGGTGGAAGAAGCTCGTCATTTTTATCCAAGCGAGGAGTTCACTTCGGTTGAATGGAGTTATGCGCCTTATATTCGCTGGACTAATATCAATAATAATCAAGGCTGGGATATAGAGGCAAAACAATTAGCAGGGCGCTATCGCTACATCCAAGGCCGAGCTGCTTATTATATAAATCAAGACTGGTCTTTCGGCTTAATTGCTAACGTACATAGTCGGGGCAATCGAGATGATAATTATGAACTGCAAACACAATTTTGGTTTAATGAGTATGTAGCGCTAAAGTTTGGCTTGGGTTCAGCGCTTGACTCAAATGGGGGGTTAAATAGTGCTAGCTTATTATTGAGCGCTCGATGGTAACTCACTAGAGTTTGGGCTAATAAATTTAATATTTGCGATTCTCAAATAACTGTATATACTCACAGTTAAATGTACTGTATGGAAAACCAGTTGTATGCGCCCATTAACGAATCGTCAAGCTCAAATACTCGAACTAATCAAAGTGTTTATCAAAGACACTGGTATGCCGCCTACACGTGCAGAAATTGCACAAACCCTAGGCTTTAAAAGTGCTAACGCTGCAGAAGAGCATTTAAAAGCACTGGCAAAGAAAGGGGTTATAAAAATGAAGCCAGGCGCTAGCCGTGGTATTCAGCTGGTTGAAGAAGAAGAGCCAGAGCAGCTTGGTTTACCCTTGATAGGACGTGTTGCTGCTGGTGAACCAATACTTGCGCAACAGCATGTTGAAAGCCATTGCCAGATTGACCCTTTAATGTTTAAACCAGCTGCCGATTTTTTATTGCGCGTACAAGGTATGAGTATGAAAGATATTGGCATAATGGATGGTGATTTATTAGCTGTGCATAAAACGCAAGTGGCTGAAAATGGCCAAGTTGTTGTTGCTCGTGTTGATGATGATGTAACCGTGAAGCGCCTTGAAAAAGCTGGACGTAAGGTTTTATTGCATGCCGAAAACGAAGAGTTCTCAGCCATTGAGGTCGATTTAGAGCATGAGTCTTTTAATATTGAAGGGCTTGCCGTTGGTGTGATCCGCAACGCAGATTGGATGTAAAGCTACTTTGCAGCAAACCTATGTTGCACCAAATTGGTGATATTTGGTGCTTTCACTTCTTTATTGATTTAACCGCTCGTTTAAGCACTTACTCGGGGCCACTTAGTCCTTATATAAGCTAGATATCCTCTACTTTTAGCCATTCCCTTACCTTTACAAATTTAAAATAACGCGCTGATTTTGTATTGTTATTTTTGCACCAAAATAGAATTTTATTTGCACTAAAACTTGCTAATTGTTCATTTTTTAACTAATTGGTTAATACACTGAGTTAATAACTGATCTTTTGCGCTCTTGCTACACGATATTGTTGCATGCAAAGAGATTAACTTAACCAGTTACAATAAAAATAACGAATTGGCGCGAATAAAAGCAGTGCCGCCTTTTCGCTTTGCGTTTAGCAATAGCATCAAAAGGAGCCGTCACATGGGTAAACTGAGCTCTACCTTGTGGCTTATATTACTTATGCTACCGCAGCAATTATTGGCAAATAGCCAGTTTAATATGCGCGAGGGTGTAACCGATATAAGCAATAATGTTTATCAACTGCACATGACAATATTTATTATATGTTGTGTGATTGGGGTGATTGTATTTGCCGTTATGTTTTGGGCATTAATACATCATCGCAAATCAAAAGGGGCAATACCTGCCCAGTTTCACGAAAGTACCAAAGTAGAAATACTGTGGACTGCGATTCCGTTTGTCATTCTAATTGCAATGGCAGTGCCTGCAACAAAAACTTTAATTGCGATGGAGGATGCCAGTAAAGCAGATTTAACTATCAAAATTACCGGTTCGCAGTGGAAGTGGCACTATGAATACATGGGAGAAGACGTCGGTTTTTACTCGATTCTATCAACACCGAGTGACCAAATTACAAATCAAGCCGACAAAACGGATACCTACCTACTTGAGGTTGATAAACCTTTAGTGTTGCCAATCAATAAAAAAATTCGTTTTCTAATGACCTCAGATGACGTTATCCACTCATGGTGGGTACCTGACTTTGCCGTTAAAAAAGATGCTAACCCGGGATTTATTAATGAAACATGGACCAAAATTAACGAAGAAGGAATTTACCGCGGTCAATGTGCTGAGTTATGTGGCAAAGATCACGGTTTTATGCCTGTGGTGGTCGAAGCAAAGTCAGAGCAAGCGTTTGCTAATTGGCTTGCTGATGCTAAGCAAGCTAAAGTAAAAGCGGCTGCCGCTGATGCCGCGCTGATGGATCAAACGTTACCTAAAGAGGAGTTAATGACCTTAGGTGAACAAGTCTATATGGCTAGTTGTGCAGCATGTCATCAACCTACCGGTATGGGGCTGCCAGGCGTTTTTCCTGCACTTAAAGATAATCCTGTTGTGTTAGGAGATGTTAACGATCACATTGATGTGGTTGTGCATGGACGTCCGGGGACAGCAATGCAAGCATTTGTGAAACAACTATCAATAAAGCAACTTGCGGCAGTTATTACCTATAAACGAAATGCATGGGGTAATGACACCGGTGATGTAGTGCAACCAAGCCAAGTTCAGGCTTTGATTGATGCAACTGCGGAGGCTAAGTAATGAGTAGCACAACAGACGAAAATAATAACGGCGCTGCGCATCACGATGCTGGACATCATCACGGCGCAACAGGGTTTAAGCGTTGGCTATTTACGACGAATCATAAAGATATCGGTAGCTTATATTTAATATTTTCACTGACCATGTTTTTGATAGGTGGTGCCATGGCAATGGTGATCCGTGCTGAATTATTTCAGCCTGGATTACAATTAGTTGACCCACACTTTTTTAATCAGATGACCACTGTACATGGTTTGATAATGGTGTTTGGTGCTGTTATGCCTGCTTTTACAGGGCTCGCAAACTGGATGATACCGCTGATGATTGGTGCGCCAGACATGGCATTACCGCGAATGAATAACTGGAGCTTTTGGATTTTACCATTTGCGTTTTTGATTCTATTAGCGTCGTTATTTATGCCCGGTGGCGGCCCTGCTTTTGGTTGGACTTTCTACGCCCCTCTATCAACAACCTATAGTAACGACAACACAGCTTTATTTGTTTTTGCCGTCCATATTATGGGCATTAGCTCCATTATGGGGGCTATCAATGTGATTGTTACCATAGTGAATATGCGCGCGCCTGGCATGTCTTGGATGAAGCTACCGTTGTTTGTATGGACGTGGCTTATTACTGCGTTTTTACTGATTGCGGTTATGCCTGTTTTAGCTGGTGCTGTGACCATGGTACTAACAGATAAATACTTTGCCACTAGCTTTTTTGATGCTGCCGGTGGTGGTGATCCGGTGATGTTTCAGCATATATTCTGGTTCTTTGGTCATCCTGAAGTGTACATAATGATCTTACCGGCATTTGGTATCATTTCGACCATAGTACCTACCTTTTCACGCAAGAAATTATTTGGCTATGCCTCGATGGTTTATGCCACATCATCGATAGCATTACTGAGTTTTATCGTGTGGGCACATCATATGTTTACTACGGGTATGCCAGTGGCTGCTGAGCTGTTTTTTATGTATTCGACCATGTTGATATCAGTACCTACAGGGGTAAAAGTATTTAACTGGGTAGCTACCATGTGGCGAGGTTCAATAAGCTTTGAAGTGCCCATGTTATTTAGTATTGCGTTTATTGTGTTGTTCACTTTAGGTGGCTTCTCCGGTCTGATGCTAGCAATTACACCGGCTGATTTTCAGTATCATGATACTTATTTTGTGGTGGCGCACTTTCATTATGTTCTTGTTACTGGTGCGGTCTTTTCGATAATGGCTGGAGCTTATTATTGGCTGCCTAAATGGACTGGCAATATGTTTAATATCACCTTGGCTAAATGGCATTTTTGGCTGTCTTTGGTCAGTGTGAATGTGTTGTTTTTCCCGATGCACTTTGTTGGCCTTGCGGGTATGCCACGACGGATCCCTGATTACGCGCTGCAATTTGCTGACTTTAACGCCATTATCAGTATTGGTGGGTTTGCTTTTGGCTTGTCACAATTGCTGTTTGTTGTGGTGGTATTTAAATGTGCTAGAGGTGGCGAAAAAGTACCGGCTAAGGTGTGGGATGGGGCGCAAGGGCTAGAGTGGGAAGTTGATTCTCCTGCGCCATACCATACCTTTGACACACCACCGGAGATCAAGTAATGAACCATGCACCTTTGCTCAAGCGCTTAGTTTTAATATGCCTTGGCATGTTTGCCTTCGCGTTTGCTTTGGTGCCTTTATACGATGTTTTTTGCGATATCACTGGGCTAAATGGCAAGCCTTCTCTTGAGCAAGCAAAGCAAAGCACACAAGTTGTTGAATCACGAGAAGTTGATGTGAGTTTTACCACTCACGCGCAAAGTGGTGCGCCATTTGAAGTTTTATCTGATGAATATAGTGTGCTCGTAAAGCCAGGTGCGATGCGTGAAGTATTGTTTAAGGCAAAAAACCTCAGTAATGAAGACAAAGTTATGCAAGCAGTGCCTTCGGTGTCGCCAGGCAAAGCGGCAAAGTACTTACATAAAATGGCCTGCTTTTGTTTTGATCAACAGCCATTGAAAGCCGGTGAAGAAGTGGAGTTTAAATTACTTTTTTATGTTGATACCGAGCTGCCTGATGATGTGGAAGAGCTTACTTTGTCATATACGGTGTTTGATATTAGTAGCCAGTTAGTGGCTAGTAATTAGGAGCAAGTGAAATGAATCAAAATTACGATAAATACTATGTACCCGCGCAAAGCCCGTGGCCTATTGTAGGCGCTGTGGCGTTATTTTTAATCGCTGTAGGCGCAGCACTGACTGTGATGCAAGTAAACTCAGAAGGCGGCTCTGGCCAATATATACTTTATGGTGGCATCGCTATTTTGCTCTATATGTTATTTAGTTGGTTTAAAAATGTAATAGATGAGTCGCACCAAGGTTTGTATTCAGCGCAAATGGATCGCTCCTTTCGCCAAGGTATGAGCTGGTTTATTTTCTCTGAAGTGATGTTTTTTATGGCCTTCTTTGGTGCTTTATTTTACGCGCGAATGATCTCAGTACCTTGGCTAGGAGGCGCTGGCAATAACGCCATGACCAACGAAGTGTTATGGCCAACATTCGAAGCTATGTGGCCATTAGTTACAACTCCAGGTGGTGGCACAACACAAGCAATGGGCTGGCAAGGTTTACCATTAATAAATACCGTGATTCTGCTGATTTCATCAGTGACTCTACACTTTGCCCATGTCGCGATGGAGAATAATAAGCGCGGCCCACTTAAAGCCTTTTTAGGGTTAACCATTTTACTTGGCATTGTTTTTTTAGGGCTGCAAGTTGAAGAGTACATTCATGCCTACAATGACTTAGGTCTTACCTTAGACGCCGGTGTATACGGTAATACGTTTTTCTTGCTGACTGGGTTTCACGGTATGCATGTGACTTTGGGTACAATTATTTTATTAGTTGTATTCTTTAGAATCTTAAAAGGTCACTTTAGTCCAGATAAACATTTTGCTTTTCAAGCTGCGGCTTGGTATTGGCACTTTGTTGATGTGGTTTGGCTGTGTTTATTTGTGTTTGTATATGTGTTGTAGGGTTGGCATTTGGGTAGATGTAACCGAGTTTTAGTGCGGCAATAACAACAATGAGTACAACCACTGAAAATAACACGCGGCGGCCTAAATAATGTGACATTGGCCGCCTATTATCGCGCCCCGATACCATAATAAATAAGGCTCTGAATAAGTTAAAAAGTATAAACAATAACAACAGTACGATAATAATTTTAATAATCACTGGATTCACCTTTATGCAGCTAATTTTATGGCGTAAACAAAAGCTTAGCTCAATTTTCATCATTTGCGTGGTGCTAATTGTGTTGTTGGTGTGTTTACGCTTAGGCTATTGGCAGCTGCAGCGGGGAGAGGCTAAGGCACAGCAACTTTTGCATATCGCTCAGGTGCAATCACAGGGCGTAATGCCGTGGTCACAAGTATTAGCACTTCCTCGTGATTGGAATAAAACAGGCATACAAGCAACGATAACTGGCATTGTTAATAATGATGTGTATTGGCTGCTCGATAACCAAGTTTATCAAGGGCAAGTGGGCTATGACGTATTGGTACTGGTGCAGCCTTTAGCTAGCAATCAAGCCGTGCTTGTTAATTTGGGCTGGGTTAAAGCCCCTGCCTCTCGTAATCAGCTACCACTAATTACCTTACCTTTAGAACCTATTGAATTTAAGGTGCAGCTAAAACAAGGCCAGCTTAGTGGCTTTACATTAGATAATCCGGCAGATTCTAAACAAAATAACACCTGGCCTAAGCGGGTACAAACTATCGACTTAGAGTTATTCAGCCAGCAAAGCCGACAGCCTATAGTTGATTTTATCGGTTACCGCCAAGGTACTGGAGATGAGCTCGGGGTACCGCATTATCAAGCGGTGGTAATGAGTCCGCAAAAGCATTATGGCTATGCCGTACAGTGGGTATTAATAGGCCTGTCTTGTGTGGTGGTTGCAATGTTTGCCAACAAAAGAAGGAATCAAGATGAAAAATAAACCTATGATTGTTTTTATTGGCTGTTGTTTAGTGCCTTTAATTTTGGCTTATCTTGCGTTAAAGCTAGATTGGATACCTTCAGCCTCGACCAATAATGGTGAGTTTTTAACAACAGAAATAAAATTAAAGAACTGGCAAAACTCAGAGCACAAACAGTGGACCATCGCTTTAAATCATCCGCAACAATGTCAGGATGCGTGTGCACAACAGTTACAAGCACTTGATAACTTGTATGTAGCCCTTGGTAAAAACCAAGGCAAAGTCGATATGGTTATTTTAGGCTCGGCGCAAAAACCAACGTCAACATGGCGGCAAATAGCTGGCTCAGATGAGCTAGAGCCAGCTAGTTTATATTTAATTGATCATATGGGGTTAGTGGTTTTGCAGTATCCCTATCAGCAAGAGCCGCAACAAAACCGACTGGTACAAAAAGGGTTATTAAAAGATTTAAAAAAGCTACTGAACTACTCTCGCTCAAGTTAACGTGATCTTAGGGGCTGATTATGTATAAAAATTATAAATATTTAGTGATAGCAACCTTCTTTTTATCAATTTTAGTAGTGGGGTTGGGCGCGTATACCCGTTTAAGTGATGCCGGGTTAGGTTGCCCAGATTGGCCTGGCTGTTATGGTTTTCTAACTGTACCAAAGCATGAGGCTGATCTGGCTTTGGTGGAGCAAACTTACCCTGACATGATGTTTGAAACGGCAAAAGCGTGGAAGGAAATGATTCATCGCTACTTTGCTGGCACCTTAGGATTACTAATTTTAGCGCTGTTCATAGTGGCATTTGTGAAGCGCAAACAGCCAACGATGCCTATAAAATTGCCGTTATTGTTATTAGTGCTGGTGGTGTTTCAGGCTGCTTTGGGAATGTGGACGGTGACGATGAACTTACAACCGTTAATTGTTATGGGGCACTTGCTCGGCGGTTTTAGTATTTTATCACTGGTGGCGCTACTTTATTTGCGCTTAACAGCAAAACCCATTCCGGGTGGTGATGCACCTGCGAGGGATCAGTTTAAACTAAGTTTAGTTGCTCTAGTGGTTTTGATATTACAAATCGCATTAGGGGGTTGGCTTGCCGCTAATTATGCTGCGCCACATTGCAATGGTTTACCGCTTTGCAGTTATGGTCAGCCATTTTCTTTCAGCAGTGTATTCCAGTTACCCTTGGAACACAGTACCTATGAATATGGCGTGTTATCGCAACAAGCTAGAATGTCAATTCACTTACTGCATCGGATGTGGGCGCTTGTGACCTGCGTTGTGTTGGCGCTGATTATGTGGCGTATTTATAGTCGGGCAGTTTCGGCTAAAATTAAACATTGCTGCGCATCCGTACTGGTCGCTTTATTTTGTCAAATCGCGCTTGGTTTGGCAGTTGTACATTGGCACTTTCCTCTGGGTATTGCACTGGCACATAATTTAATGGCAGCCATACTGTTAATTACCCTTGTTCGTTTATGTTTTTATCTAAAAGCCCGTACCTAGGAGGCTGTTATGGCACATTTATTAACAATAACTAAAGATGCACCTCGCCAACTAACTGAGCTATTTAAAGATTATTTAGCTATTAGTAAATTTAAAGTAGTCGCTATGTTGGTGTTAACCGCTTGGGTCGGATTAGCATTAGCCCCTGATGTTGGCCGTGGTATTGGAGTGCAGTTTATAAGCCTCTTAGGTATTGGCTTGTTGTCGGCAGCCGCGGCGGTAATCAATCATGTGGTTGATAGTGAAATTGACAGTAAAATGGCTCGTACAAGGCACAGACCGGTAGCAAAAGGGCGTTTATCTAAATTTCATGCATTAAGTTTTGCCAGTGTTATTGGCGTAAGTGGTTTTACTATGTTGGTCATTTGGGCTAACACGCTTACAGCAATTCTCACTTTATTTGCTTTAGTGGGTTATGCATTTATTTATACTTCATTTTTAAAGCGTGCTACACCGCAAAATATTGTCATTGGCGGGCTTGCTGGAGCGATGCCACCCTTACTGGGCTGGGTATCTGAAACCGGGCAAATGGCCGCTGCACCTTGGCTATTAGTAATGATCATATTTACTTGGACACCACCGCATTTTTGGGCATTAGCTATTGCCCGAAAAAGTGATTATGAGCGAGCTAAAATTCCGATGTTACCAGTGACACATGGTATCGACTTTTGCAAAACATGTGTCATTGCATACTCTGTGTTACTTGCTTTGGTGTGTGTATTACCTTATTTAATTGGTATGTCAGGGCTAATTTATTTACTCGCTGCTACACTATTAAATACAATGTTTATTTACAAAGCGATTAAGCTAAAAGTAGCGCCGAAAGATGATACTGCCATGGATTTATTTCGTTTTTCAATTATTCATTTGATGATACTCTTCGTCGCCTTATTTATAGATAAATGGCTGGTTATATGAAGTTTTTAACTGTGGCACTTAGCAAGCGTTTTTTTATGCTAATAAGCGTGATGCTATTGGCATCATGCAGTGATGCGACGAAACCTGATGTAGAAGCGTTAGTGTATGAGCAAGCTAAGCCTCTGAGTGATTTTACGTTAGAGGATCAAGATAATAAAAAAGTGACTAAAGCTACATTTCTTGAACAATGGAATTTGGTGTTTTTAGGCTATACCAGCTGCCCTGATATTTGCCCATTAACGCTAGCAAAATTAAACGCCGTACATAAAGCGTTAAATGAGCAATACCCATTACAAATTTGGTTTTTATCAGTGGATCCTAAACGTGATACAGCCGATAAACGTAAAGCCTATATTGATTATTTTAACCCAGATTTTTTAGCAGTGTCAGGTGAGCATAAAGACTTATTTCCATTGGTGCGTGAGCTTGGATTAATTTATGCCATTAGTGACAGTGATGAACAAGAGTACGCTGTTGATCACAGTGCGTCTGTTGCTATGGTTGATTCACGTGGGGCTGTGAGGGCAATATTTAAACCTGAGTTTAAACAAGGCAGTGTTCCCTTAATTAATGCAAAACAATTAATCAAAGAGTTTAAACAGGTAGCAGACTTTTATAAATAATCCACAATAAAAGGAGCATTGTGCTCCTTTTTTGTTTTCCGCAAACAAATTTCCTCTTTTTTTAATGCATATATGGCATTTTCTACAACTCGGTCTAAGCTTTTGTTATGAATTAGGTAATTACGAAAGTGATTAGTTTATGTTAAAGCTTCCTGAAGAGTTGGCGATCACTAAAATTGAATCCTTACATCAAGATTTATTAAATGAACTCAGTACGAATGATGATGTTTGTATAGACATTAGTGAGGTATCGCGTGCTGATACCGCTTCTATTCAATTATTGTGTGCATTACAGAAGCATTTACTTTCAGTTCACCACAAAATAATTTGGATTGGGCAAAGTGAGCCACTAAACAATGCCATCAATCAATTAGGTTTAAATGAATATTTAATACTCGATAATGCAAGTTAAGAGGTTTATATGAAAAGAATTTTAGCTGTGGATGATTCTGCGTCGATGCGTCAAATGGTGGGCTTTACGTTAAAAAAAGCGGGCTTTGATGTAACTGAAGCAAAGGATGGCAGTGAGGCGCTGAATATAGCTAAGCAACAAGGGTTTGACGCTGTGATCTCGGATGTAAATATGCCTGTTATGGATGGTATTACCTTAATTAGAGAGCTGCGCACGTTACCTAATTATAAGTTTACTCCCTTATTAATGCTGACTACAGAGTCGGGCATGGACAAAAAAGTAGAAGGTAAAGCCGCGGGGGCAACGGGCTGGATTGTAAAACCTTTTAATCCTGAGCAGTTATTAGCGGTTTTAAAAAAAGTGATTCGCTAATTTAGGGAGCGGGGCATGAGTATAGATTTAAGTCAGTTTTTTGAAGTTTTCTTTGAAGAAAGCTTTGAAGGCTTGGATGCCATGGAAGCGGAGCTGCTTAACTTGGTGCCGGGCGAAGAAGATTCAGAAACAATCAACACCATATTTCGTGCTGCACATTCAATTAAAGGAGGGAGTGGCACTTTTGGCTTTGACTCTGTAGCTGAGTTTACTCATGTATTAGAAACGCTGCTAGACGAGGTTCGTGAGGGCAAGCGCGTTTTAACCACTGAATTGGTAAATTTATTGCTAAAATCAGTGGATTGCTTAAGAGCAATGTTAAGTTCATTGCAGGCTGAACAAACCCCTGACTTAAGTGAGTCAACTGAGCTTAAAAAACAGTTTGAGAAAATTTTAGAACTTGATGATACCCCCTCAACTCAAGCTGACCCCGTTACTTCGAGCGCAGCCGAAGTAAATACCTATCAAATAGACTTTAAACCGCATCACCACTTATTTAAAACCGGTAACGAACCGCTGTATATGATCAGTGAATTAGCCGAGTTAGGTGATTTAGAGATTATTGCATTTCATAATGAAATTCCCGACATAACTGATATCAGTGTGGATGATTGCTTTTTGTCGTGGCGTTTTTTCTTAAATACCGACAAATCTGAAAAAGCCATTTCTGAAGTATTTGAATGGGTAGAAGACGATGCAGATATAACCATCACAATGTGCGGCGGGTTATTTTCAGATGAAAGCGATGATGCCGCAGACGAGACTGCAGCAGAGCCCGCTATAGCGCCAGCGGAGACATCAACAGTAGTGGTGGCTGAGCATGCAAAAAGTAAAACGAATGCTGTGAACAAGACGCCAGCACCTGCTGCAGAGTCAACGTCAATTAGAGTGGGTATCGATAAGGTTGATTCATTAATCAATATGGTTGGTGAGCTGGTTATAACCCAAGCAATGCTCAGTCAGCTAGGAGAGCAAGAAGTGACTGAAGCGACTTTAACATCACTACAAGAAGGATTAGCTCAGCTCGCTCATAATACACGAGATTTACAAGAAAATGTCATGCGCATACGGATGTTACCAATTAGCTTTGTGTTTAGCCGGTTTCCCCGTTTAGTCAGAGATATATCACAAAAATTAAACAAACAAGTCGAGCTGAAATTAATTGGTGAGCAAACGGAGCTTGATAAAACGGTCATGGAGAAAATTTCTGATCCTATGGTGCATTTGGTCAGAAACTCTTTAGATCATGGTTTAGAAACCGTTGATCAACGCATTGCCTCAGGCAAAGACCCTATCGGGACTGTGACCCTAAATGCCTTTCACCAAGGAGGCAATATTGTCATTGAAATTATGGATGATGGCCAAGGCTTAAATACACAAAAAATAAAACAAAAAGCCATTTCAAATGGGCTTATTAATGAGAGTGATGAATTATCAGATAATGAAGTTAACGAGCTCATTTTTATGCCCGGTTTCTCTACCGCGGATGAAGTAAGTGACCTTTCTGGACGTGGGGTCGGAATGGATGTTGTTCGGCGTAATATTCAATCGTTAAATGGCTCTGTTGAAGTGTCATCTGCGCCAGGCATTGGTTCTACCTTTACCATTAGGCTGCCGCTGACATTGGCAATATTGGATGGTCAATTAGTCAAAGTTGCACAACATACGTATATCATTCCGTTAATTTCTATCGTGGAATCGCTGCAAATTGATATCACTAAAGTTAGCCGAGTAGGTAAAGACCTAGACGTGTTGCGGCTACGCGACGATTACATTCCTATCTTACGTTTATACAAAATATTTAATCATCAAAATGCCATAGAAACACTCGATAAAACCTTATTAGTGGTGGTTGAAAGTGATAACCAAAAGGTAGGCTTATTAGTGGATGACTTACTATCGCAGCAGCAGGTTGTGATTAAAAGCTTAGAAGCAAATTATCAAAAAGTAGATGGTGTTTCAGGAGCAACTATTTTAGGTGATGGCCGGGTATCGCTGATTGTAGATATTAGCGGTTTGATCAAACTATCGGGCTTAAGAAAGCCGGGTAGTCAAGAGTTGATTGTTGAATCACAAGCCAGCTTGGAGGCGTCATGAGCGCACTAAGTAGTGAACTAGATAATAAATTGGTGCTTGAAAATGTACAGGGGGTAAAGCAGTTTCTTACCTTTATTATGGCAGATGAAGAGTACGGTGTAGATATCTTGACTGTGCAAGAGATCCGTAGCTGGGAAGATATTACGCAAATTCCAAATGCCCCAGATTACGTTAAAGGTGTAATAAATTTACGCGGCACAATAGTTCCTATAATTGATTTAAGGCTTAGGTTTGGCTTGGCGAGTATAGCGTACAACGCATTAACAGTAGTGATTGTCGTCAAAGTTGAGTTTGCACAACAAAGTAAAATTATGGGCATGGCGGTAGATGCTGTGTCTGATGTTTATAGCATTATGGAGCAAGATGCGAAGGTGGTGCCTTCATTTACAGAGTCAGACAACTCAGAGTTTGTTGCAGGATTGGTGAATGTGGGCGAAAAGATGGTTGCATTACTTGATCTAAAAAAAGCAATGGATATATGAATATCTATTAATCGAGCTAATAAAAGTTATATAAAAGGTGATGGACATGGGGTGGTTTAGTAATTCTCAACGGGCAAAATCAGAAAGTGATTTGGTTCTAACTGCATTGAATAAATCGTTAGCTGTTATTGAGTTTGAGCCAAATGGCACTGTTATTACTGCTAATAACAACTTTTTAGCTGTGATGGATTATCGTCTCGAAGAGATTCAAGGTCAGCATCACAGTATGTTTATAGACTCTGATGAAGCAGCATCATCACAATACCAAGAGTTTTGGCGACGCTTAAAAAGTGGCGAGTTCATTAGCGATGAATTTAAACGCATTGGTAAAAACGCTAAAGAAGTCTGGATCCAAGCAAGTTATAACCCTGTTATTAACGAGCAGGGTGATGTAATCAAAGTTGTTAAATTTGCTTCAGATATCACCAAACAAAAAAATGATGTCGCTGAAACTGAGGGGCAAATTGAAGCAATTAGCAAATCTCAAGCGGTAATAGAGTTTGAGCTTGATGGCACCATCATTACGGCTAATGATAACTTTTTACAGACTTTGGGCTATCAGCTTGATGAAATCGTTGGTCAGCACCATCGCTTATTTGTTACTAAAGCGTTGGCTGCAAGTAGTGAATACAAAGAATTTTGGCGCCAGCTTGGTCAAGGAAATTTTGATTCAGGTGAATACTTGCGTATTGCTAAAGATGGCAGTGAAGTGTGGATCCAAGCTTCTTATAACCCCATTTTTGATGCCAATGGTAAGCCTTATAAAGTCATTAAATACGCGACAGATATTACCGAGCAAAAACATGCTGAAGTTGAAGCTCACAAAAATTCGCAGTTATCCAGTGCGCTTATGGTTTGCCAAGCGAATGTAATGATTGCAGATAATGACCTTAAAATTGTTTATGTGAATGATCAAGTTCAGCGTATGTTGCAAGCAAGAGAAACGGCACTGCAAAGCGTATTACCTAACTTTTCTGTCGCTAAATTAATTGGCACATGCGTAGATGATTTTCATAAAAATCCACACCACCAAAGAAAGTTATTGGCTGAGTTAACTGAGCCTTATAAAGCAGAGCTTAGGCTCGCAGGGCTTATATTTAGTTTAATTGCGACCCCTTGGATTGGAACCGATGGCGAACGCTTAGGTACAATTGTTGAGTGGCAGGATATTACGGATGCGGTGAATCGAGCAGAACAAGAAAAGCTTGAAGCGGAAGAAAACTTACGGGTGCGACGCGCGCTCGACCGCGTCGCAACCAATACCATGATTGCTGATGCGAGTAACGATATTATTTATATGAATGAAGCTGTAGTAAGAATGATGCAAGCAGCTGAATCGGACTTGCGTAAAGACTTACCTAATTTTGATAGTAGTAAGTTGATGGGGCAAAACATTGATGTATTTCATAAAAACCCTGCGCATCAGCGCAATATGCTAGCTAAGTTAGAAACCACCTATAAAACAGAAATATTAGTAGGCGGACGTACTTTTAGCTTGGTAGCGAACCCAATTTTCACCCCTGAACAAGAAAGAATTGGTACTGTGGTGGAATGGGGCGATCGTACTGATGAAGTTGCAATTGAAAAAGAAATGGCTGATCTAATCACTGCAGCTGGAGAGGGCGATTTACAAACACGGGTATCAGTAGAAGACAAAAAAGGGTTCTTTTTACGCTTAGCAAAAGGGCTCAATAGTCTAATCTCCATCGTAGATGCAGCTGTTGCAGATACAGGGGAAATGCTTGCTGCGATGGCTAACGGTGATTTATCTATACGGATAGAAAAAGAGTATCAAGGCTCATTTGATAAATTAAAAACCGATGCGAATACAACCGCTGACAAGCTAACAGAGGTGATTAATCGCATTAATTCCTCCGCGACTATGGTTGCCAGTGGTGCTGAAGAAATATCTCAAGGTAATGCTGATTTAAGTCAGCGTACAGAAGAGCAAGCATCATCCCTTGAAGAGACAGCTTCAAGTATGGAAGAAATGACCAGTACGGTTAGGCAAAATGCTGACAATGCCAAAGTCGCTAATGGCTTAGCGGCAGAAACGCGTGATAAGGCGTTACAAGGCGGTGAAGTAGTTAACCGCGCGGTTGTTAGTATGTCAGCAATAAATGAATCAAGTAAGAAAATTGCTGACATTATCAGTGTTATTGATGAAATCGCATTTCAAACCAATCTGCTTGCGCTCAATGCTGCTGTTGAAGCCGCCCGAGCAGGAGAGCAAGGACGTGGTTTTGCTGTTGTAGCGGGTGAAGTACGTAACCTCGCACAACGCTCTGCTGGTGCCGCAAAAGAAATTAAAGAGTTAATAAGAGACAGTGTTGGTAAAGTGGAAGATGGAACGTTATTAGTCAATGAGTCCGGTGCAACATTGCAAGATATTGTAAGTTCAGTGCAAAAAGTGACGGAGATGATTTCGGATATATCGGAGGCATCTGAAGAGCAAAGTGCCGGTATTGAGCAAGTTAATAAAGCTATATCGCAAATGGACGAAATGACGCAACAAAATGCTGCATTAGTTGAGCAAGCATCAGCCGCAGGTGAATCCATGTCGGAGCAAGCAAATGATATGCGCCGGTTGCTTAATTTCTTTTCTCTAAGCCAGCAGGAAATGACTCAAACGATCGAATCAACCCCTGCTATAAAATCGCCAGTAACAGGGCATAGCCAAAATATTCGTAGTGCGCCTCGAGGTAACAACTTCGCCGATCCCGCGGACGAGTGGGAAGAGTTTTAGCGTAAAGTACAGGCAGTTTCTTGTTTAATTAGAGCTGCCAGTGCCAGGCTATTTTTACTATTGTATATCGGGCGCAAGCTATGAAAGAGTTTTTATTAACAGATAGTGACTTTAAAAAAATCGCATCATTGGTTTATAGCGCCTGCGGAATTGTACTTGGCGAGCATAAGCGAGAAATGGTTTACTCTCGTTTAGCTCGACGAATTCGCCGCTTGCAATTAGATAGTTTCAAACAGTATTTAGATTATTTAGATGCTCATAAAGAGCAAGAGTTTAGTGATTTTATTAATGCGATTACTACAAACCTAACGTCTTTTTTTCGTGAAGCTCACCACTTTGAATATTTAAAGTCACACATTGTTCCTGCGTTGTTACAAGCCAATAAACAGACAAAACGAGTAAGAGTGTGGTCTGCTGGGTGCTCGAGTGGTGAAGAACCTTACACCTTGGCCATGACATTAAATGAGTTATTTCCAACTAATTGGGATATAAAAATACTCGCCACCGATTTAGATTCTAATGTACTTGCAAAAGCGCAGTCGGGAAGTTACACCGCAGCGAATGTGAATGGTCTTGAGCAGCATCATTTACAGCGTTGGTTTTTAAAAAGTAAAAATGGTGAACTCTTTAAAGTAAAGCCGGAGTTACAAAAAAATATATATTTTAAGCGGTTAAATTTGCTTCAAGATTGGCCGATGAAAGGGCCCTTTGATGTAATATTTTGTCGCAATGTTGTCATTTATTTTGATAAGGCAACCAAAGATCAGTTGTTCCAACGTTATTGTAATATTTTAGCGCCCCATGGGCATTTATTTTTAGGTCACTCTGAAACTATGGGTAAGGAGCATAGTGAATTTAAGAATTTAGGTCGAACTATGTATCAAAAGGTGTTGCATGAAGCAGAGTCTTAAACCTGTATTACCCGGCTTTGAGCATGTAAAGCGGTTTTGGGACGCGGGTCATCAACATGTTGTTGCCAAAGTTTTGCCTGGCGAGTTTTATGTTTCTAAGCATAATGAATTAATATCGACCGTACTGGGTTCGTGTATTGCAGCATGTGTTTATGATGACCGTTTGGGCATTGGAGGCATGAATCACTTTATGCTCCCCATGGAAAAAGGGGCTGACTACAGTAATGCGCATAGTTTAAATTGCCGCTACGGCAATTGGGCCATGGAGTTTTTGATTAACGAAGTGCTTAAAAATGGCGCTTCTCGGCAAAATTTAAAGATAAAGTTGTTTGGAGGCGGGAAAATAATTCGCTCGATGACAGACATAGGGCTTGGCAATATTCGTTTTGCCTCTGCGTATGTTAAAGAAGAAGGGCTTGAACTGGTATCTCATGATGTGGGAGGGCCTTGGCCAAGAAAGGTATTATTTAATCCGCAAACAGGCAAAGCACAAGTGAAAAAGTTACGAGATATGCACAGTGATGCGCTGGAAAAACGTGAAATACGTTATTTACATGATATCGAAAAACAAGACTCGCAAACAGATATCGAACTATTTTAGGGGGGAGTATGATCAAAGTATTGGTTATCGATGATTCGCCCTTGATCAGGCAGCTACTAACAGAAGTGCTGAATCAAGCGAAAGATTTAACCGTGGTTGGTTGTGCGGAAGATCCATATCAAGCGCGTGAGATGATTAAACAGCTAAACCCTGACGTAATTACACTTGATATTGAAATGCCGAAAATGGACGGGATCAGCTTTTTAAAAAATTTAATGCGACTGCGGCCTATGCCAGTGGTGATGATTTCTACCCTAACCAAAAAAGGCTCACCAATAACGTTAGAGGCTTTGGAGCTTGGGGCCGTTGATTTTATTGCAAAGCCAAGTGTTAATGTTTCGCAACAATTTGCCCAGTACACCCAATTAGTGCAACAAAAAGTACGCACCGCAGCCTCAGCTCGGGTTCGGTCATTTAAAGTAATGCAAGAAAAACCGTTAGATGCATCGGCTATCACCGAATTTGATATAAAAGCTGTTTTAGCAATTGGCGCATCAACAGGCGGCACAGAAGCGATTAAAGAAGTACTACTTAGAATGCCAAAAAACTGCCCGCCGATAGTTGTTACGCAACATATTCCTCCCGTTTTTAGCAGTTCTTTTGCGCAGCGAATGGATAGAACCTGTGCGATTAATGTAAAAGAGGCTGAACACGGCGATAAGCTCGTAGCTGGTTTAGCTTATATTGCCCCAGGTGATAAACACCTCACCGTTATTAAGCAAGGTATGAACCTGTATTGTCAGTTAGATGAATCTACGCCGGTTAATCGTCATCGACCTGCAGTAGATACTTTATTTAATTCATTAGTGAATGTTTGCCCGAAAAATACCGTTGCTGCATTGTTGACAGGTATGGGAAGTGATGGGGCTCAAGGTTTATTAGCACTAAGACAGCATGGCGCCTATACCTTAGCGCAAGATGAGTTAACGTCGGTTGTGTGGGGAATGCCAAAAGCCGCCATAGAATTAAATGCTGCGACTGATGTTGTGCCACTGGATAAAGTGGCACATAAGTTACTACTACACGCGCAAAAACAACGCGCGTAAGCAGGTTACTTTACAATAACCCAAGGTTGTGAAAACCAGTAATAACTCCCCTTATACTGCTTAGATGGTGCTGTACAATTAAAACGAGAGCGCCCTTGGCTAAGCTTTTTCGGGGAGCTAACAGTTACAGTATCATCGCTGGTCCAATCAAGTTTTGCTTGGCCTACCCCCGACACATAACAAGCTAGTTGGCTTTTGTGAAAACCCCCCATATTAAAAGTAATACTAATTTGAGGTGGATTTTGCTGGGTAACACTATCGGTGTAAACAAGCTCTTTGATAGAAAAGGCACGAGAATTCAACTTAGTTATTAAAGTATCTAATTTGCTATAGAACCCAGATGCAGGAAAACGGGGCAGGCGGCTGAAATCTGACTCTGCATTTAGTGCGCCTGAGTGTTGACCTATGCCAATGAAGCCAAGTTCTTTCACCAGAGCTTGTAGTTGATTGTTAAATTCTCCATAAGGATATGCTAGGTACTTATAGTCATGGCCAATTTCTTCTTTAATGCGCTGTTGTGAAGATAAAATATCTTGCTTAATACGTGATTGCCATTGCGTATCGCTTTCACCTTCATACTTTTTATGTAAGTAATCATGTTGGGCGCTATGATTACTGATTAACGCCCCTTTTTTGGCGAGCTCTCTTAACTTATCCCACCCCATAACATAGCGTTTTCCTTCATCTATAAGCTTTGGGTTAACAAAGATGGTATAAGGAAAGTTAAATTTTTCCAGAATAGGCGCTGCTTGTTCATAGTTATTGTTATAAGCATCATCAAATGTAATTGCGACCGTTTTATCTGGTAAACTTTGCCCTGCTTGCAAGGTTGTTAATAATTCATTGAGCGGTATTACTTTAAAGTCATGTTGCTGCAAATAGCTAAGGTGCTCTGTGAATGTGTTGGCGCTAATGCTGGTGACTGCTGGTAGCGTTTCGCTCACATGGTGGTACTGTAAAATAACTGCGCTCTTGGCAGGTAAAGATAACCAAAATAGGATTGAAAAAACACAGTGAAACAATTTCTTAAACGTCATAAGGCACACCATCAAAGCTTGCTGTTGTTAGCGGGTCCAATGATACTATCAAATATAACCGTGCCATTGTTAGGAATTGTTGATACTGCGGTAATTGGTCATCTTGGCAGTGCCCATTATCTTGCTGGTATTGCCCTGGGTGCCTCGGTAATTTCATTACTATTTTGGCTTGCAGGCTTTTTAAGAATGAGTACCACAGGGCTTGTCGCACAGGCTTATGGTAAACAAGATGTGGAGCTATTGGCCGGTCTATTAAAACGTAGTTTAGTGTTGGCATTAATTGTTGCTTTCTCATTGTTAGCTTGCTCGCCATTAATAAAACAGGCTATCGCTTTTTTATCCGGATCAAATAGCGAGGTCTTACAGCAAGCCTATAGTTATTTTGATATTCGTATATTTAGCGCACCTGCAGCGCTATGTAATTTAGTATTATTGGCTTGGATGCTCGGCGTACATTATGGCCGCGGACCTTTTTACTTATTGTTAGTGACCAATATTACAAATATTGTATTAGATGTCTATTTTGTGGTCTTTTTAGATTGGCAAGTAGCGGGAGCTGCTTGGGCCTCGGTGATTGCGGATTATACCGCGCTTATATTTGCGCTTTGTATGGTACTTAAGTTAGCAAACAAAATGGCAGTGCCTCTTTTTATAGGCAATTGGTTCAGTGTTACCAAAATGCAGGATTTACTCAGTTTGAATCGCGATATTTTTATTCGCTCACTGATCTTACAGCTTTGCTTTAGTTTTATGACTTTTTACGGTGCGCGTATTGGCGAGGTAACCTTGGCGGCAAATGCCGTTTTGCTGAACTTTTTAATGTTAGTCAGTTTTGCACTAGATGGCATAGCCTACGCCAGTGAGGCTAAAGTGGGTCACGCTAAAGGACAAAATAGCGCACGCAAAATTCATCTATGGGTTAAGGTAAGTCTGTTTTGGGGGGTTATATTTGCCTTTGCATACAGTGTATTTTTTGCCTTGTTCGGTTCGCAAATTATTTCTTTATTAACCGATGTACCCGAAGTTATCAGTGCTGCAAATACGTACCTTCCTTGGTTAATTGTATTGCCAATTGCGGCGATGGGATGTTTTTTATTTGATGGCGTTTTTGTTGGTTTAACACGCGCGAAAGATATGAGAAATACCATGATTATCTCGGCTGGAGTTGGCTTTTTCGGTGTGTTTTTACTTTTTAGTGGCTGGCAAAACCATGGTTTATGGCTGGCAATGACCTGCTTTATGTTATTACGTGGCGTGACCTTGATTATAAGGTATGCGCAATTGTATAAAAAAGAATGTTTAACCGTGCAAAGTAGTGAGTAAGATTTTTGCACGTGAATTATTTCTCAAGATAGCTTAAAACTGTGTGATGATTGTGTTAAAACAATTACATAGATCACTTTTTAGCGACAACTATGACGGAACTTTATCACTGGTTTGATTTAATCGGCGTAGCCGTGTTTGCGGTGTCGGGTACTTTAATTGCGTTTGATAAAAAAATGGATGGCTTTGGTGTGGTGGTACTGGCAACAGTTACTGCTATTGGTGGAGGGACGCTACGTGATTTGATTTTAGATGTGCCGGTATTTTGGTTACATGATCAAAGTTATTTTGTTGCTATCTTAGCGTCGGTGTTTGTTACGGCACGATTGATTAATAAGCAAAAGTCTATTCCGTTATATCACTTACATGTTGCTGATGCTTTTGGTTTGGCATTTTTTGCTGTGATGGGAGCACAAAAAGCATTACTAGCAGGCATGCCAGCAATGACGGCGATTATTATGGGAATCATCACCGGGTGTTTTGGGGGGATGATCCGCGATGTATTAGCAGGCAACATTCCCATGCTTTTAAAGGGGGAGTTATACGCAATTACCTGTATTGCGGGTGGATTTGTGTATACGCAAAGCATTGCATTTAATGTGATGACCGAAGTTGCGATGGTATTAGCTATGCTGACCACTTTATTTTTACGCCTTGCAGCAATGAAATGGCATCTAACACTACATATTTTTAAATATCCTGACTAGACTGTAATAAAGGTTAAATTACAGGGACAAAGGATGTCGTTAGCACGTATTTATTCTCGCGCACAAATTGGAATACAAGCACCAGAAGTGATGGTGGAAGTTCACTTAGGTAATGGTTTACCAGCCTTTCATATAGTTGGGCTGCCTGAAGCGTCAGTTAAAGAAGCGAAAGACCGCGTACGTAGTGCATTAGAAAACTCTCAATTTGGTTTTCCAGATCAAAGGATTACGGTAAACCTAGCCCCAGCAGATCTGCCAAAAGATGGTGGTCGTTTTGATTTAGCAATTGCTGTGGGGATTCTCGTTGCCTCAGGGCAAGTGATCTGTAATGAGCTCGAGCGTTATGAGTTTTACGGTGAGCTTGCACTCAATGGCGAAGTACGAGGTGTGAATGCCATTCTGCCCTCTGTATTAGCGGCTAAGGAGCAAGGGCGGTGTTGTTTTTTACCCGCGGTAAATGACAGTTTAGCCAGTTTGGTTAATGGCGTGGCTCGTAAAGCTGTTTACTCCATTCAAGATGTGTGGAATGACTTGCTGAATCAACAACCACTGCCTTTAAATATCGAATATGCGCAGCGCGTTAATAATACGCATTTTATTCATGATTTAAGTGATGTTAAGGGTCAGCCGGGGGCTAAAAGAGTATTAGAAATCGCAGCTGCTGGTGGCCATAATTTGCTATTTTTAGGGCCGCCAGGTACCGGTAAATCGATGCTCGCGCAGCGTATGCCTACAATAATGCCGAGTATGTCTGATGAAGAAGCCCTCTCAAGTGCCGCGCTCTATTCTATCATTGGCCAATCTATCGATTTAACGAACTGGCGTAAACGACCCTTTCGTAGTCCCCATCATACCTGTTCAGCAGTGGCTTTAGTTGGCGGCTCATCTAACCCCAAACCGGGGGAAATATCATTAGCACACAATGGTGTTTTATTCCTTGATGAGCTCCCTGAATTTGAAAGAAAAGTGCTCGACTCTTTGCGTGAGCCTATGGAAACCGGCACGGTAACTATTTCAAGGGCTGCACGACAAATGGAGTTTCCCGCGCAATTTCAACTTATCGCGGCATTAAACCCAAGCCCTACAGGGTGTCATAATGATAAGCGGGCAACGCCTGATCAAGTAATGCGTTATCTCTCTCGAGTATCAGGGCCTTTTATCGACCGTATTGACTTACAAATAGAACTACCACGGTTAAATAGTATGCAGTTACAAAGCACCGAAGAGGAAGAAAGTAGTGCGACAGTACGCGCTCGGGTAGAGGCTGCTTATAATATTCAATTAACACGTCAGGGAAAAGTGAACGCCCGACTTAACAATAAAGAAATGAGCGAGCATTGTGCGTTGGCTCCAGCCGAATTAGAGTTTTTAGCCAAAGCCAGTGAGAAGCTGTCGCTATCGCCGCGTTCATATCATCGGGTTATTAAAGTTGCGCGGACGATCGGTGATTTAAAAGGGCAAACAAATATCAGTTTAATTGAGCTAAAAGAAGCCCTGAATTACAGGGCTTTTGAACGCTTGATTCACCAGTTAACACAATACTAGCAAGGCGAATAGTCATCAGTGATGCTTGAATTGTGCCTTCACTTGAGTAATGAGCGTCTCAGCTTGGGTAGAAGTGCAATAAAAGCGCTTCTTTAATTTTTTTACGCTGACTTCGTGTTTTTCTCGCAAAATTGAGTCTATGTGCTCGCTATCCAGCATTGATGTAGATGGATAATTTTCACGGTTATTGGCAATTAAAAAGTTTAACTTAGCTGCTGTTTCTTCATGCAATAATGTTAACTTTTTTATTAACTTAGCTACACCACTAGCTACGATAAGAAAGAAAATAAATAGTACTGCTAAATCTTCTCTACTCATGGGTGACCCCTAAATTATTTATAAACCACATTGGCTTTTTGGTGATGTTTTTTGTTCACCTTTTGTTTGAATTGCACTAAATAAAACGAATCAGTGAATAAAAGCCTCATGTATTTCATTATATCTTATCGAAGTTCAGGTTAAATACGTTCAGGTGGTGGCTAAAGGTGTTTGCAACGATTGATTAAAAAGTTAAACGTAAATACACGGTTACTATTTAGGGCTGCTTGAACTAAAAGCAATAAAACTAAATAGACAACATATAACCTTTACCACGCACGGTAACAATGCGTTTTTGGTCTTTTTCGTCACTGAGCTTTTTACGTAGTCGGCCAATCAAAACATCAACAGTGCGGTCATTAGGGCTCCAATCTGGTTGGCCTATTTCTTCGGAGATCTTTTCTCTTGGGGTGGCTTTTCCGGCATTGGAAATTAAGCAAATAAGTACTTTGTGTTCTGCTTCTGTCAGGCGTGATTCAATGCCGTTGGTTGTAATTAGAGTGCGGTTATCTGGATGCAGTTTAAAGTCTGCGTATTCAATAAACTCTTCGCTTTCATCGTTATCATTATTACTTTTTAGGCGTTTATATAGCGCTCGCATACGAAGTTCAAGCTCTAACAAATCGACAGGCTTACAAATATAATCATCAGCACCTTGTGCAAGGCCTGCAATTCTATCTGCTTGTGAGTCACGGCTTGATAGCATGATGACACCAATATTAGTTAGTGTGTTTAGCTCTTTTGCAAGGTGAAGGCCATCTCGCTCAGGTAAGACTATGTCAACAATGGCGAGTGAAATTGCATTGTGGTTGTTTTCACGGCAGCGAACTAGCTCCAAAGCTGACGCACCTGTTGCGTCAATTTCAATGTGAAACTCAGTTTGAGCAAAGTGATTGATGATGCGCTTGACTAATAATTCGTCATCTTCAACCAGTAAAACATGAATAGTCATAGTATCTTAATTACCTTTAATGATAACTCTATGTTAGCACTCATTAATAAAAGGGGAGAGTGCAGAAAGGGGATTTTTTATGGTTTTTTTGCACAAAACGAAAGAAAGAAAATAACCTATTTTCTTTCTTTCGGCTAAAACGTTATTTGGCAGGGTATAAATATTGCCACCATTGTGGCTCATCTTTTAAGTGCTTATCAAAATAAGCGAGCATAGTATCCCACCAGTTAAAGCGTTTATCACGGGCAAAAATTTGATGATCTGCACCCCTGTACTCAATAAGGTCTACGTCTTTGCCTAGTAGTTTCAGTGCTGTATACATATTATGACTTTCGCCGACTGGTACGTTTGTGTCTGAGTCACCGTGTAATAATAGTAAAGGCGTCGTTACTTTATCGGCATGAAAAACCGGGCTACGTTGGCTATATAAATCACTATTGTTCCAAGGAAAACTATTTTTAGATGCTTCGCCTGAGTATAAATAGCCCCACCAACCTTGCCCCCAATAGGAGGTAATATTGGAAATCCCAGCGTGGGCAATTGATGCACTAAACATATCGGTTTTAGTTGCAAGAAGCATGGTCATAAAGCCGCCATATGATGCGCCTAAATTACCTAAACGGTTGTTATCAATAAATGAGTAGTGTGCAAGTAAAGCTTGTGTACCTTGGATAATATCGTCAGCGGTGTGTTCGCCCCAGGCATTAACATGCTTAGCTGAGAACTCTTGGCCAAAACCGGTAGCACCAGTAGGTTGTACAACGTAAACGATGTAACCATTCTCTGCCCATAAGTTAAACGGGTAGCGGCCTGTAAAACCTCGTGATACAGGAGATGTGCCGCCATAGTAATAAATCAAGGCAGGGTATTTCTTTGATTTATCTAAATTGGTGGGTAGGTATACGCGGCCTTTAATTTCTACACCTTGTTGATTAGTAAAGTTAAACTCTTCAAGCTTTGGGATGTTAGTATCAGTATAAGCTAATGGCTTTGAGTCCCATATTGTTGTTGCTCTATTTTTATTTATATTTAAGCGTTTGAGTTGTTGCGGTGCAGATGCTGTTGTTCCACTATATAAGATGGCTGGCGAGCGGTTTTTTGCAACACTAAATTGTTCTACCACATCTAGCTTTGTGTTCAGCTTGTTAAATCGGCTTTTACTTAAATCAAATAAATACAGCTGTTGCGTGTCTTGCTCAGTTACTTTTAAAATCGCATCACCGTTTTTGAGCACATTTAATTGGCTAATGGCAGGGTCAAAATTTTTGCTCAATGCTTTGGCTTGTGTACCATCTGAGTTAAGTAAATATAGTTGGCCATCATAGTTGTTGGCGAGCATATCACGTGGGATATTGCGCCCTAAACCATCTTTAAAGTCAGGCCCTGCAATTATGTAGACACCCTTAGTTGTGTATTTTGCTTGATTGAAAGTTTTAAATTGACCAATAACTGTTTGCTTTGCTGATTCAATATCTGCTTCTACTAACGTTGTTACTGGATGGGTAGATGCCTCCATAGCCTGAGCGCTACGGCTGAGTAATACAGTGCTTTGCTCACTATTAAAATCTTCAATCTGGTGGCTCAGTGGCCCTTCACTTAAGGCTTTACTCAAACCTGAGTTAATATCAAGTAAATAAGCTTGTGTTGTAGTGCGTGCGTAAGACCAGCGATCTTGTAAACCTCGGTAATGTTTAGTTAATCCGTTATCTGGAGTGGGCGACTTTGACCAAGCATAAATTAAACTGTGGTTATCATAAAATGCAAAGCCACTGGCTCCTTCAAGGTCGCTGGCTATGACGTTAAGCGATAGGGTTTCACGATCCAGCTGTTTCAGTTGGCCATCTAGTAAATAAATCACAGAGTTATTATCTGGGCTCCAAATAACATTGCTAGGTTGGCCGGATTCAAACCGATACACAACTTCATCATCTTGATTTTTAAGCTCAGTGACTATTTGCGCTTGGTTGCCTGTTTTATCACTGTAATGGCGCTTACTACTAATATAGTGCTTAGCATCAGGTGCGAGGGAAAGCATGCTAATTGTCGGTGCATCAAATAGTTGTTTAGCCGATAAGGTGCGTTTTGGTTGTTGGCTAATCGTAATGTTATCAAGCTCTGATTCGGGGTTAAACTCTATTTCAAGGTCATGCCAATTCGCAACTTGCTCAGCAATGATCACAACTTGATGCTCGCCAGTTGCAAAAGCTAGTTCATAGCTGTGCTTTTTACCGTTTTGTTTCTGGCCATTAATAAATACTTGCGCTTGCTCAATACCATTTAGCTTAAGGGTACCTTGACTAAAGCGCTCGCTTTTAACAGTAAACTTTAACCCCTGTACACCGGCTAAAGTCAGTGCATTGATATTACTTAATGTTTGCCATTTATGCTGTTTGCCAAATACTGAGACTGTTTTGGTGTCTGCTTGTAAGCGAGGCAATAGATTATTGATAATCGCATCATGATGCTGTGTTTGATAAGGCTTAAGCTGCATTTGCTCGCCAAGTGGACCAATAAATGCAATATTATTTTTATCAACAGGGGCCGCTAAAGCAGAGCCCGTTGCACTGCATAGTGCCAAAACGCTGAGTATTTTTGCAACATAGTTGCGATAAGGTTTTACAGCTAAAATAGATGTCATAATTAAGCCTGTGAACGAAATTTGGCTAAATATAGCATGTATTGTTAGGATGCTCATTAGTCTAGTTATGAGGGAAATTGAATGACGTTATTAATTGTTTACATGCTAGCTGCCATAGTCATATCCTTCCTATGTTCGATCATGGAAGCCGTATTGCTAAGTATTACCCCTAGTTATGTTGCTTTACTACGCAAGCAAAAACCAAAACTTGCAAAGCGGGTAGAAAAGCTAAAGCAGAATGTAGATCAACCGTTAGCGGCCATTTTAACATTAAATACGATTGCCCATACAGCCGGTGCGGCAGGGGTTGGGGCGCAAGCCGCGGTGGTTTTTTCTGACGCAGCCGTGGGTATTGCCTCTGCGATAATGACGCTATTGGTATTAGTATTGTCTGAAATTATTCCAAAGACTTTAGGGGCGAATCATTGGCGCGCTTTAACTCCAGTCGTAGCACAAGGTTTGGTCTACCTAGTATGGGTGTTAAAACCTTTTGTGTGGTTTGCTGACAAGTTAACTAGCTTATTGGGTCGTAATTACGATGAAGCATTCTATATTCGCCAAGAAATTGAAGCAATGGCTGATATCGGCTCTGAATCTGGGGCTTTACATCAAGAAGAATCTGAAATAATTCGCAGCCTGTTACATTTTCGCCACGCCAAATTAGACTCAATAATGACCCCGCGTACAGTGCTATTTAAAGTACATAAAGATTTAACAGTTCATCAATATTTAGCCGAGCATGGCTCGTCATCATTTTCGCGGGTACTGGTTTATGATAAAAACGGTGATGATATTATCGGCTTTGTACATAAAAATGACATCATGTTGGCCTATCACCGTTTGGGTGAAGATTACAAAATAAGCAAATTAGTTAAGCCTATCTATACCGTTCCAGAAACACTCTATGTGCCAACCTTATTGCACACTTTACTGGCAGAGCGTACACATATTTGTTTAGTGATTGATGAGTATGGTGAAGTGCAAGGAATTATTACACTCGAAGATATGATAGAAGCCTTGATGGGGCTTGAAATTATCGATGAGCATGATCAATCTGCAAATATGCAAGTTGTGGCAAAGCAGCGTTGGCGGCAACGATTAGCGGCAAGCGATAAGCTACTCAGTGGTGACGAGCAAAATTACAAAAAGTAGCATCAGCTGCTGCTTGAATTCCCCACCATTTGTAGCCATGACTTAGCCCAGTGGACAAATTCGCTTTTAACTTTAGGGCGACAAATTAAAAACCCCTGCATTAAAATAAACTCTTTAAAACGATCCAAATATTCAAGCTCTTCGATGCGTTCAATACCTTCTGCGACGATTGCTATGTCCCTTTGAATGGCAATGTTCACTAAACTGCTGGTAACGACTTGGGCGAATTGATCTGTATCGATGTGGCTTATCAGAGTGCGGTCAATTTTAACCTCAGTAAAAGGAAGTGTTTTTAGCTGATTAACATTGGTAAAGCCAATGCCAAAATCATCTAAGGAAATATCAAAGCCGCGTATTCTTAGTCGATTTAAGGTTTCTAGTTGTGCATTACTACATAACGCATATTGCTCGGTGATCTCTAATATAATTTCACTAGGGGTTAAGTTATTAAGTTGCAATATAAGTGCGAGCTTATCAGGGCAGCTTAAATCTTCTAATTGGCAGGGAGATAGGTTAAACGCTAATTTAAATTTATACCCTAAACTATTTTTTAGGGCACTAAATTCATTGGTGGCTTTTTCAAATAGTTGAAAAGTGATCAGGTTTATTAAGTCTAACTGTTCCGCAACACATATGAAGCGTTCAGGTAAAATGACTTCATCTTGAGCGGTAGTAATACGCGCTAGCACCTCTACGCTTTCCACTTTATTTGTATGGCGGTTTACTTTTGGTTGGTAATAAGGCGTCACTTCGTTATGACTGATTGCATGTAGTAATCGTGCTTCAGTGATTGGTTCAATCGGTTTTTCAATATGGCAAGCTAAGTGCTCTAGTTTCTTTAGTAAGGTATGAACTTGGCTTAGTTGAACGGGTTTTGCGATATTACCAATCAGGTGCGCATTACTTTTTTTAGCTAAATCAGCAGCTAAGTCGATGACTTTAAGGTCCATTTCAGAAATAATAACAATTGCACCAGTGTAATTTATATCACCTAAATGACGAATAAGCTCCATGCCATCCATTTCAGGCATGTTCAAATCAGTGAATACGGCATCAAATCGTTGCGGTGATTGTTTAACTTTATCCAGGGCTTCTTGAGCACTTAGGCAGGTAGTAACATGGGGCACTTCTAGTTCACTTAAAATAGCCTCCATCACGACTAAAATAGCTTTCGAATCATCGACTACCAGTATATTACGGGCTAATTTAGACATCGTCACTCCTTGATTGAAAACTACCCAACCACTTAAAAGTAGTAGAATAAAATAAAAAAGTCAGTATTACGGCTAAAATAAATTCACTATTTAGGTTTAAAAAATAGGTATAATGCACGCATTGCTTTTAAGGTAAAAAAATATGATCAAAATACAACTCACACTTGCAGAGCAACCTTATAGCTTGGTGTTATCTGGGCAAAAAATAGTACAAATATTTCATCATCAACAAGCCATTGCTTTTGAAAATCCAAGAGAAAATTATTTTGAGTTTAATCTAGACGATAAAGTGGTTGGCTTTGATACTGCGCAGGTTAATGAACATAGCTTAATTTTGTATGTAAACGAACAGCTGGTACAAAAGTTAGCAATTCCTCCTATTGAAAAAAGTAAACCCAAACAAGGACTATTAGGTTTATTTGCGTTAGGCTTTAAGTTGTTTAAAAGTGCTAAAGTTGTCAAGGTTGCATTGGCTGGAGCATCCGTTGCTGGCTATGCTTGGTTGTTTACCTTTGAATTTGCCTTAATGCTGATTGCTTGCTTAGTGGTGCATGAATATGGTCATGTTAGAGCTATGCAGTATTTTGGCATAAAAACTAAAGGTATTTACTTAATTCCGTTTGTTGGCGGCCTTGCCGTCAGCGACGATAAAATTACTACCCGTTGGCAGGATGTGGTTATCTCACTTATGGGGCCCGCGTTTGGTTTGATCACCTCGGTACTTGGCGTGGTACTTTATTACGCCACTGAGATGGAGGTTTTCGCAGGTGTCGCGGTGCTCAGTGCCTTACTTAACTTATTTAACTTATTGCCCATTTTACCGCTTGATGGTGGTCATGTATTAAAAAGCATAAGCTTTTCAATGCGCTCATGGGTTGGCTTGAGTGTGTGCTTACTTGGTGTGTTATTTGGTTTATGGATAAGCTACACCTTTGGTTTAATGCTATTAGTATTTTTCTTATTTATTGGTGCGCTGGAAATTGTGTTTGAATGGCGCGGCCGCCACTTTTCACACCTTGTGCCTTTGGATAAATACGGTCAAGGGTTCTCTGCGGTAATGTATGCTTTGGTTGTGGCCGGGCACGTTGCGGTGATGATGCACTTTGCCGACTCAGAAAACCCGATATTAAGTCTACCTATGAAAATCTTATCGAGTTAACAGCCTTGAGTGTAATGCAAGCCAAACTAAGATCTGTACTACTTAAAAAAGGTTCTCCTTTCGCGTTATATTGCGTCTTTGCGGGAGGGATTGCCTTGCTTGGCTCATTTATAATATTAGCGTTCATTTATCTTATAGATAGCCTGTTTAATTTTGGCTGGGGGCCAAGTAATGAAGCTGAAGCGGTGGTTACATTCGCAGACTTTTTTGGTTATATAATTCTTGCTCCGGTAATCGAAACCTTTATTTTAGGTTTTTTTATCAGATTGCTTTTGCGCACTAAACTCACTCATTTGTGGATATGTATCGTGAGTGCTATTGGGTGGGGCGCTTTGCACGCTTTAGTTGAGACCGTGAATTTTTTGGTACAGTTTGGAGCTTTTTTATTTTTAGTCATTGTTATTTAACATGGCTCGATTGCTCTAAACGGCAAGCATATTATGCAGCTCTTTTACCTCATATGCTGCTCAATACCGCTGTTATGTTGACTTATATTGTACTGTAGGCAGTAATGAATAAGGTTGTTTTTAAAACGCAATAAATACACCAGTAATAATTATACAAAGCCCATAATGTCTTTGGCTTTTAAGCCTACAATAAGCAATACGGGTAACGCCATTGCTATGTGGGGCATATCTGCACCAACTGAGAGTGTTTTTATTATGGTTACATATTGCCAATTAATCATGAAATAGCTTAATTGGCAAATCGACCAAGGTATTAATTGTTAGTGTTTAACACAACTTTTAAGCGGTTTTGTACTTCTTCAACTAATAAGTCAGGTTGGAACTTGGATAAAAACGCATTACAGCCGACTTTTTCAACAAGGGCTTGGTTAAAGCTACCGCTGAGTGAAGTATTAAGCACCACATGCAGATTCTTTAAGCGATTATCGTTACGAATTTCATGGGTTAAACGATAGCCATCCATCGCTGGCATTTCGGCATCGGTGATCACCATTAATAGGTCTTGCTCTACGTTATCACCGCGATCGGCCCAGCTTTTCAGCATGTTCAAGGCTTCAAGGCCATTACTCGCTGGGATAATTTCAATACCTAACTGAGACAGGGTGTCACTCACTTGCTTGCGTGCTGTGGGTGAATCATCGGCATGGAGTACTTTGCGCCCGACAAACTCATTTACTATGCTTTTATCGAGAATTTCATCTGATATTTGCACTTCATACTCGACTATTTCAGCAAGCACTTTTTCTACGTCGATAATTTCGACCAATTGCTCTTGGCCATCTCGTTGAATTTTGGTCAGTGCTGTAAGGTAGTGGTTTTTGCCTACAGACGTTGGCGGAGGCATAATATCTGACCATGTCATATTAACGATTTGGTCAACTTTACCTATTAAAAAGCCTTGTACAGTACGGTTATATTCAGTAATGACTAAATTACTATCTTCGATATTTTTGGCCGCAGGCATGCAAATAGCTTGGCGTAAATCGATGACTGGAATTGATTCGCCACGAATGTTTGCGACACCGGATATTTTAGGATGGGCGTGAGGAATGATGTTTAAGTGAGGTAGCTTTACTACTTCTTTAATTTTAAATACATTCAGTGCAAATAAATGACGGCTATGTAAATAAAATAACAGTAACTCAAGACGATTCTCACCGACCAGTTGGGTTCGTTGATCTACAGAAGCTAATACACCCGACATAATACACCCGTCTTTAAAGTTATAATGCAATGATAGCTTACACTGTTTTTTGCCCCCTAGAAAATAATCTCTAAACATTGTCATCAATAACGCATTACAGTAACTTAGTGGGTAGATGAATTAGAATAATTAAGTGCTCGCATGCCTTTTATATTTAGACGATTTTTTTTATTGGTTAGAAGTCACATAGATCAAGTGAGTTGGCAAGCCGTAGCATTAGCAACACTACTGCATATGGCACTAATTTGGTTGTTGCTAGTATTTGCTGGTGAATCATCACTTACTCCAGCCAGTACGTTTGTTTATTACTATATAGTGACTACATCGACGGTTGGTTACGGTGATTTTAGTGCTAGCACTGATTTGGGACGTTGGATTGTCGCATTATTACAAATCCCTTTTGGGTTAGCTTTATTTGGTGTTCTGTTGGGTAAAACAGGGCAAACAGTTACATACTTAATTAGGCGTGCTATGACAGGTGATAAAAGTTTTTCGCATTTTAACAATCACATTATTATTTTTGGTTGGCATCAAACACGTACCAAAAAAATGATTGATTATATTTTGGCTGATCAAAAGCGAGCTGATAGGCGTATTCTCCTTGCTGTTACTGAGCAAATGGAGCATCCATTTTTAACTAACGAGCATGTAGATTTTGCCCGTTTAAGTAGTTTTACTGATTGTGAGCAATTAGAGCGGGTTGCAATTAAATACGCTGATAAAATTATTATAGATGGCCAAGACGACGATCAAACCTTTACGACCGCTTTACGAATTAGCAAGTTGGTGAAAGAAGGCTGCCATATTAGCGCGCATTTTAACGATGAAAGTAAAGTCGAAATGCTATTAGAGCATTGTCACAATGTAGAGTGCTCAAGTGCAAAGTCAGCTGAGATTTTAGTACGCTCAATGCAAGACCCAGGCTCAAGTCGCGTGCAAGAAGAGTTATTATCAACACTTCATGGCGATACGCAATTTAGTTTAGCTATTCCTGCTGGGTTAGCACAAATGGAGTTTGGTAAGTTGTTTCATCATTTTAAACATGATCACGATGCCATTTTACTTGGTGTTGCACATAACCTGAGTGCTAAAAATATGGATTTGAATCCACCGCTTAATTATCCTGTTAATAGTGGTGATATCTTACATTATATCGCGATTGACCGTGTGCTAAGTGACGAAGTCAACTGGCAAGAGCTGGCAAAATAATGGATGAAATCGCGTTTTTACTGCTGATCTTAAGCGCTTACATTTTACCTGTGGTGTTAGTGCTTAATAGTAAGCGTACGCAAGGGCATGAAAAAAACGCTTGGTTAATTGGCATCATTTTCTTTTCGTGGCTCGGACTTGTTATGTACTTTGCGATTGTGCCAAAGCATGGCCATAAAAAGAAAGGCCTAAAGAAAAAAGCCTAACTTAATATGCTGCCTCATTATCGCGTTATTTTAACTGCTTGAGCTTATGATCAATTAGTGGATCTTCTGGGGCAAGCTGTTGCGCCACTTCGAGCAGCTTTATGGCATCATTCGGGTGCTCATTTTGGTGTGTTATTGCAACATCAATGAGTGGTTGCACATCAATTTTATCTTTTTGCTCTTGCATATGAGCCTGTTTTTCATCAATTAGGATATTATGTGCGGTGCTGAGCAGCTCAAGGCGGTGCTCAGAGTGAGCATTCGCTTTATTAAGGCATTGGTAATAATCTTCTTTTAAACGTAATGTTTTTGTTTGTAATCTAAACTGCGCAATATCAAGTTGTTGATGGCGAATAAAATCAACGGCCACTTGTTTGTAAAAGCCAAACTTATTGAGGTAGCTGGCATGTGTGCCATGACCCATACCAAATACGCGTAAATGAGTGAGTTGTGGGTAGCGCTTTGCATGAAGGCGATCGATGTGGTTAGTTGGATCGTAAATAATGTAACCTTTGGCATGCCCAAGGTCGAGGTCATGGTAATCACTCTGCCAATCGAATTGTTGGGCTATATCGGTACTTGAGCGGGTATCCCAAGGTACGATATGTTTATTCTTGGTACTGACTGGGTGATAGAGTAATACTTGATCCAGCTTGAGTAATTTTGCAAATGCTCCCACTGCGTAGCCCCCTCGACTTAAGCCATAGCCTAAACGTTGGTTAAATGGCGCTAATAGCTCTGCAAGTTGCTCAAGAAAAAAGATGATACTGCGGTTTCTAAACCAGTTACTTTTGCCAAGATGCTGAAACGCGATAATGTTTACATTTTGTTTTTTCGCTAAGTTAAAGCCCCAAGGAGCAAACGCTTCATTAAGATCCTGCTCTTGATAATCTGTACCGGCAGGGGGAAAAGTAAAGAGTAGAGGTTTGTTAAGATCAGTAAAGTGATATTTTACGTAAACATCACCAAGTAGGTCACTGCCAGATAGCGGCAGCTTACTTTGTTGAACATCGCGGGGGTGAGTTAACCATTCATCAAGCCAATATAGTAGTTTCATTTACCCCCCATAAAAAATCGCGGCAGATCATAGCAAACGCATGCAAAATGGGTCAAACGTTGTCGTTAATTTGCCATACTGATGATTTCATCCCAATCATTTTGAGTCACTGGCATTACTGACAAACGGCCGCCTTTTTTTAGTGCAATGTCAGTTATAGCATCATTGTTTTTAATCGCTTTAAGGCTAACTAATTTATTTAGATGCTGCTGATAGGTCACATCAACAACTACCCAACGCGGATTGTCTGATGTGGCTTTGGCATCGTAATAATCGCTGCTTAAATCTAATTGGCTTGGATCAGGGTAGGCCTCACGAGTCACGGAGGAAATGCCTACTACGCCAACTTGTTTACAGCTTGAATGGTAAATCATCACTAAATCGCCGAGTTTTACATTATCACGCATAAAATTGCGTGCTTGGTAGTTACGCACACCTTCCCATTGCGTTGTTTGTTGTGGTGCATTTTTTAAGTCAGCAATTGAGAAAGCATCAGGTTCGGTTTTAAATAGCCAATAAGCCATTGTTATCTCCCTAAGATTTACATAATTATAGTCTATAGTATTATGTGAGCCTTGTCGGGATTGAGGATATAAAAATGAGTCAGGTTTTAGATGATTTACTTTCGTTATTAGCATTAGAAGAAATAGAGCAAGGCTTGTATCGCGGACAAAGCCAAGATTTAGGGTTCGGTGCTGTATTTGGTGGCCAAGTGATGGGGCAGGCACTTTCTGCCGCTAAAGAAACCTTACCGCAAGGGCGTATTGTTCACTCTCTGCATTCTTACTTTTTACGTCCGGGCGATGCCGCAAAACCGATTGTTTATGATGTTGAAACGATTCGCGATGGCAAAAGTTTTAGCACACGTCGGGTTAAAGCAATCCAATATGGCAAACCTATTTTTTATATGACAGCCTCGTTCCAAGGGCTTGAAGAAGGGTTATCGCACCAAGCAACTATGCCTGATGTACCACAGCCTGAGGAACTTAAATCTTCGCTGGAATTTTACCAAGCGAACGCCAGCCATATCCCAGAGGCGATCCGTAATAAGTTTATCCGTGAAGTGCCAATTGATATGCGCCCAGTAACTTTCCACAACCCGTTTAAGCCAGAGGCAATGGAACCTGTTAAGCATATTTGGTTTAAGGCCAATGGTGATATGCCAGATGATCAGCGTATTCATAATTATTTATTGGCCTATGCGTCAGACTTTGAGTTTTTACCAACCGCATTGCAGCCACATGGAGTGTCGTTTATGCAGCCAAATATGCAGGTTGCAACGATTGACCATGCAATGTGGTTTCACCGCCCATTTAGGTTGGATGACTGGATTTTATATACTATTGATAGCCCAAGCGCGAGCTCGGGGCGTGGTTTAGTACGTGGCCAGTTCTTTGATCGTCAAGGCAACTTAGTTGCCTCAACAATTCAAGAAGGTGTCATGCGCCAGCGTTAATATGCTAAGTGCGAGGTTAGATATAACAACTACCTAACCTCGCTTAGTCGTTACTTTGACTTTGCACTATATCGGTTATTGATTGCCAAATACGAGCAGGTAATAATGCTTTGAGGTGCATATAGAGCTCACATAGTTCATTACTGCCTTGTAAACCGTTTTCTGATTCGCTGATCAAACCTTGTTCTCTTAAGTTGCTAATAAAACCTACCAGCACTTTTTTGTCGAAAAACTCAGGACTCTTTATGCCATGTAAAGTACCAAGGCGCTGCGCTAATACTTGGCTTTCACGTTCTAGCTCTTCGCGATCAATGCCCGAGCTAGTTTGTATAAAGCCAATAGCAATTGCATAACGCTGTAAAGTTAAGCTAAGTGCGCGGCCTAGCATTTCTAGTTTTGCTAGGCAGTCATTGCTGTTGGTGATTTTTATATTATCTCCCTCTATTTCAATCAGCTCGTGATCAACAAAGCTTGCCAATATACGGGTGATATAATTTTCGTCTAATTCATGTAAAAACCACTCTTTAGCGAACAAAGGATAAAACTGACTAATCAGGTTTTTACATTCACTCAAGGTGGTGTTGTGGCTTTTGAATATATGTAAGGCGAGTAAGCTTGGCACGGCAAATACATGCAAAATATTATTACGATAATAATTAAACAACGTTTTTTCTTTGTCGTTGATAGCGATTATCTCGCCAAACTCATCACTTATTACATCAAATTTATTGAGTTTTAGGGCATGATTTAATAACTCTTGGGCACTCTCATCTGGTGCGCTTACTTTGTCGCTATAGCGTGCGTTACGCTGCAGATGTAAATAAAAATCAAGCTGCGCTAACAATTTAGGCTTACTCAGTGCTTGTTTATCATTAACTAGTAAAATCATCGCTAGTAAATTAACGGCATTGAGTGCTGCGGCACTATTGATATTTACCATGACTTTGTCAGCAAGATTGGCAACTTGTGGTCCTAACCATTGTGGTTTTTGTACATCAGTTGGGTGAATTGATTCGCGCCAATCTGGTTGATGCTCATTTAAATACTGGTTAATGGAGATTGGGTCGCCGAAGTTTAAATTACCACGACCATAGTTTTTCAAATTCTTAATGGCTTTAAAAATACCAAATACTGACTCGCCTTTTTTATCGTTACCAGCTAGTTCTTTCAGATAGGTATTGATCTCCATGACATGCTCATAACCAATGTACACCGGCACTATAGAGATAGGCCGGTCAATTCCGCGCATCATAGCCTGTAGTGTCATAGCCAGCATACCGGTTTTTGGTGGTAGTAAACGCCCGGTTCGACTGCGGCCACCTTCAGTATAAAACTTCACTGAATAGCCTTTAATAAACAGTTGGCTTAAATATTCTTTAAATACCGCAGAGTAAAGCTTATTGCCGGCAAAAGAGCGGCGAATGAAAAACGCGCCACTGCGGCGGAATATGCCACCGGCAGGGAAAAAGTTAAGGTTAATACCTGCTGCTATGTGCGGTGGTACTAAGCCTAGGTGGTAAATAGAGTAGGTAAGCAATAAATAATCCATATGACTGCGATGGCATGGCATATAAATTATTTCATGACCTTTATTAGTTAAATCGTGTAGTTGCTCGGTGTATTTAATATCAATACCGTTATAAAGCTTGTTCCATAACCAAGTAAGTACACGCTCTGCAACCCGAATTGTAGCGTCACTATAATTAGCGGCAATTTCATCAAGTAATTTTAAAGCGTTTTGCCTTGCTTGGTCATGGCTGATGTTTTTTTCTTTAGCTTCTGTTTGAATCGCTTTTTTAATCGTAGGTGAAGCTAATAATGAATTAAATAATTGTTCACGAGAGGGCATTTTTGGCCCTGTAGCCGCGAGTTTTTGTCGACGAAAATGAACACGGGCTACACGCAGTAGTTTATGAGGTAGTTCATTAACGTCGGCTTTTTCATTAACCAATAACGATAAATCTAATGGTTGGCTAAAGCGGACAAAATTATCGCGCCCTGAAAACAGTAAAACAAAAAACTTGCGAAACCAACTTGGTGTTAAAGAGTGCGAAACAAGTGTACCTAGCCCAGGCTTTTCTTTACCCGGATTACGCCCCCATAAAATAGTCACAGGAATGACCTGGACATTTTTCTCATCGCTGGCGATAAGTTGATCAATAATCAGCTTACCTTTTTGTAATGCATCGGTTGGTTTTGCTTTATCACCAAATAAAGGGGGAGGATTTTGCAGGCCAATAAAACGGTCAAGCTCTGCACTACCTAATAATTGTTGTTCAGTAGGGTTTGGTAACCCGTACTTTTTGCATACTTGAGCAAGCGCGGCTAAATCAGATCGTGCATTGAGCTTAACGATATAAAAAGTAGGATATGCCGGATTAAGGCCGTATTGTTCAATAGGGTTCTCAGGGAGTACTTTACTTTTTACAAGCAAGCGGTTCATCAGCATAGAGAAGAAGTTTAAACAATAATTAAAAATACGCATCAACTCACCAAAGTTAGAGGGTAAAAAGCAAAATAAGCGCAGATAATACCAAGTAATAACTGGACTGACCATTTATAGCAGTATTAAAGCCCTTTTATTATAGCTAATACTACTTTGAGTTTGTTGTGTTTTTAATGAACAATTCAAAATCTAGTAAGGATTATTGAAATAGTTGTTGCATTTATCACCAATATCACTATAATACGCAGGCTTTCAAAATTCCCCCGGGAACTTGGAAGGAACATTAAGCTTGGATTTCAAGCTAATAAAACAGGAGTTCCGATTTGGAACTCAACGTAGATATAAATCAACAACCGGCATCTTAATTATTAAGATTGTTTCGGTCGTTTTTTTATGCTCTTTTAAATGCTCTTTATATTGAGGTTTAAGAATGTCAAATCAACGCATTCGTATTCGCCTAAAAGCTTTTGACCACCGTTTGATTGACCAATCAACGGCGGAAATCGTGGAAACTGCGAAACGCACTGGCGCACAAGTACGTGGTCCAATTCCACTACCTACACGCTTTGAACGTTTTACTGTACTTACTTCACCGCACGTTAATAAAGACGCGCGTGATCAGTACGAGATCCGCACCCATAAACGTCTGATCGACATCGTAGAACCAACTGACAAGACTGTTGACGCTCTTATGCGTTTAGATCTTGCTGCTGGTGTTGATGTTCAAATCAGCCTGGGTTAATCGGAAGATTAGAGAGGTTTTAGGAAAATGGCATTAGGTCTAGTCGGTCGTAAAGTGGGTATGACACGTATCTTCACTGAAGATGGTGTATCTATCCCTGTGACAGTTATTGAAGCGACACCTAACCGCATTGCTCAGATCAAATCTGAAGCAACAGACGGTTATAACTCACTTCAAGTAACCGCAGGCACTAAAAAAGCAAGCCGTGTAAACAAAGCAGCAGCGGGTCATTTCGCTAAAGCTGGTGTTGAAGCGGGTCGCGGTCTGTGGGAATTCCGCCTAAATGGTGGTGAAGGCGATTTTGAAGTAGGCGCTGAGCTTACTGTTGAATTATTCAACGAAATCAACAAAGTTGACGTAACCGGTACTTCTAAAGGTAAAGGTTTCCAAGGTGGTGTTAAGCGCTGGAATTTCAGCATGCAAGACGCTACACATGGTAACTCTCTATCTCACCGTGCTCCTGGTTCAATCGGTCAAAACCAATCACCTGGTAAGGTGTTTAAAGGTAAGAAAATGGCCGGTCAAATGGGTAATGAGCAAGTAACAACTCAGAACCTAGAACTAGTTCGCGTTGACGCTGAGCGTAATTTGCTTTTAGTTAAAGGTGCAGTACCTGGCGCTATCGGCGGTGACGTTATCGTTAAACCAGCTGTTAAAGCATAAGTCCTGGAGATTTAGTGATGGAATTAGCAATTAAAGACGCTTCTGGCGCTCTTGAAGTTTCTGAAGCTACTTTTGGACGTGAGTTTAACGAAGCATTAGTACACCAAGTAGTTGTTGCATATGCAGCAGGTGCTCGTCAAGGTACTCGTGCTCAGAAGACACGTTCTGAAGTAAGCGGTGGTGGTAAAAAACCATGGGCTCAAAAAGGTACTGGCCGTGCACGTGCTGGTACAATCCGTAGTCCAATTTGGCGTTCAGGTGGCGTTAGCTTCGCAGCTAAACCACAAGACCACAGCCAAAAAGTAAACCGTAAAATGTACCGCGGTGCGATCAAAAGCATCTTATCTGAATTAGTTCGTCAAGAGCGTTTAATCGTTGTTGAAAGTTTTGGTCTTGAAGCACCAAAAACTAAAGAACTAGTTTCTAAGCTTAAAGAACTTGAGCTTAAAGATGTTCTTATCGTGACTGAAGAAGTAGATGAAAATCTATTCTTATCGGCACGTAACCTGTACAAGGTTGACACGCGCGATGTAGCTGGTATCGATCCTGTAAGCTTAATCGCTTTCGACAAGGTACTTATTACAGCTGCTGCTGTTAAGCAACTTGAGGAGACGCTAGCATGATCCGTGAAGAACGTCTTTTAAAAGTGATCCTTGCTCCACATATCTCTGAAAAGAGCACAATTGCTGCTGAAGAAAACAACACGATTGTTTTCAAAGTAACAAATGACGCAACTAAAGCTGAGATTAAATCAGCTGTTGAGAAGCTTTTTGAAGTGGAAGTAACTGGTGTTCGCACACTAAACGTTAAGGGTAAAACAAAACGTACTGGCATGCGTTTCGGTCGTCGTAGCGACTGGAAGAAAGCTTACGTTACTCTTAAAGAAGGTAGCGAGCTAGACTTTGTCGGCGGCGCCGAGTAATAAGGGGAGTTAGAATTATGGCACTTCAAAAGTGTAAACCAACTTCTGCGGGTCGTCGTCACCTAGTTAAAGTGGTTAACCCAGATTTACATAAGGGTAAACCTTACGCACCACTATTAGAGAAAAACTCTAAATCAGGTGGTCGTAATAACAATGGTCGTATTACGGTTCGTCATATCGGTGGTGGTCATAAGCATCATTACCGTTTAATCGATTTTAAACGTACTAAAGATGGCATTCCAGCCACTGTTGAGCGTTTGGAATATGATCCAAACCGTAGCGCAAACATCGCTCTTGTATTATATGCAGACGGTGAGCGTCGTTACATTATCGCACCTAAAGGCTTAAAAGCTGGCGATGCAATCCAGTCTGGTGTTGATGCACCAATCAAGCCTGGTAATGCATTACCTATGCGTAACATGCCTGTAGGTTCGACTGTTCACAACGTAGAATTAAAACCAGGTAAAGGTGCTCAAATCGCACGTTCTGCTGGTGCATACGTTCAAATCCTTGCGCGTGATGGTCAATACGTAACATTACGTCTTCGTTCTGGCGAAGTTCGTAAAGTACAATCTGATTGTCGTGCAACGCTAGGTGAAGTAGGCAATGCTGAGCATATGCTTCGTTCACTTGGTAAAGCAGGTGCAAATCGCTGGCGTGGTATTCGTCCGACAGTTCGTGGTGTTGCCATGAACCCGGTTGATCACCCACACGGTGGTGGTGAAGGTCGTACATCTGGTGGTCGTCATCCTGTGTCTCCATGGGGTAAGCCTACTAAAGGTGCTAAGACGCGTAAGAACAAGCGTACGGATAAATTTATAGTACGTCGTCGTACTAAGTAATATTGAGGAATAGCCATGCCACGCTCTCTCAAGAAGGGTCCTTTTATAGACCTACACTTGCTGAAGAAGGTAGAGAAAGCTTTGGAAAGCGGTGAAAAGAAGCCAATTAAAACTTGGAGCCGTCGTTCAATGATCATACCTAACATGATCGGATTGACCATTGCTGTCCATAATGGTCGCCAGCATGTACCAGTTTTCGTTTCTGACGAAATGATCGGTCACAAACTAGGTGAATTTGCACCAACTCGCACTTACCGTGGCCATGCTGCGGATAAGAAAGCGAAGAAACGCTAAGAGGGGAATGATAAATGCAAGCATTAGCTAAACATAAATTCGCCTCTGGTTCGGCGCAAAAAGCTCGTCTAGTTGCAGATCAGATCCGCGGACTACCTGTCGATCGCGCTCTAGAAATCCTGGCGTACAGCCCGAAAAAAGCGGCTGTATTAGTTAAAAAAGTACTTGAGTCTGCTATTGCTAACGCAGAGCATAACGAAGGTGCTGACATTGATGAGCTTCGCGTAAGCACGATTTTTGTGGACGATGGTCCTACAATGAAGCGTATTATGCCACGTGCTAAAGGACGCGCAGACCGCATCCTTAAGCGTACAAGCCACATCACTGTTGTGGTTTCAGATAGCTAGGAGTATAAGTAATGGGACAAAAAGTTCATCCTACTGGTATTCGCCTAGGTATATCTAAACCTTGGGTTTCTACCTGGTACGCGAGTTCTAAAGATTTCTCTGATCAGCTTTTTGGCGATCACAAAGTACGTACTTTCCTTACAAAGGAATTAAAAGCGGCTTCTGTGTCTAAAATCGTTATTGAGCGTCCAGCAAAATCGATCCGCGTAACAATCCACACGGCTCGTCCGGGTGTTGTTATCGGTAAAAAAGGCGAAGACGTTGAAAAGCTACGTCAAGCGGTAACTAAGATCGCAGGTGTACCTGCTCAGATTAATATTTCTGAAGTACGTAAACCAGAATTAGATGCACAACTAGTAGCAGACGGCATTGCCTCTCAACTAGAGCGTCGTGTTATGTTCCGTCGCGCTATGAAGCGTTCGGTACAAAATGCAATGCGCATCGGTTCTAAAGGGATCAAAGTTGAAGTTAGCGGTCGTCTTGGCGGCGCAGAAATCGCACGTTCAGAATGGTATCGTGAAGGTCGTGTACCTCTACATACTCTTCGTGCTGATATCGACTACGCAACTTCTGAAGCCTTAACCACTTATGGTATCATTGGTGTTAAAGTTTGGATCTTCAAAGGCGAAGTTATTGGTGGTTTACCACTAGTACAAGAGCAAGAGAAGCCAGCTAAACGCGCACCAAAGAAAGCCAAAAAAAGTGCTAAGTAGAGGTAGCGAGTAATGTTACAGCCAAAACGTACAAAATTCCGTAAAACGCACAAAGGCCGCAACCGTGGTCTTGCGCAAAACGGTAACAAAGTAAGCTTCGGTACTTTCGGTTTGAAAGCTACTGGTCGTGGCCGCATGACTGCTCGTCAAATCGAAGCAGCTCGTCGAGCTATGACACGTCACGTCAAGCGTCAAGGTAAAATCTGGATTCGTGTATTCCCAGACAAGCCAATTACAAACAAACCGCTTGAAGTTCGTATGGGTAAAGGTAAAGGTTCTGTTGAATATTGGGTTGCTGAAATTCAGCCTGGTAAAGTACTTTACGAAATGGAAGGTGTTTCTGAAGAGCTTGCTCGTGAAGCGTTCAACCTTGCTGCACGTAAATTACCATTCAAAACAACTTTCGTAACTCGGACGGTGATGTAATGAAAGCTAGCGAACTAAAAGACAAAAGCGTAGAAGAGCTTAATGCTGAACTTCTAGGACTTCTTCGTGAGCAGTTTAACCTGCGCATGCAAGCAAGCACTGGTCAGTTAGCTCAAACTCACACGCTAAGAACAGTACGTCGCGATATCGCGCGTGTAAAAACAATTATTAACCAGAAGGCAGGTCAATAATGAGCGATAAAATCCGTACTCTTCAAGGCCGTGTAATCAGCGACAAGATGGAAAAATCTTTCACTATCGCAATCGCACGTTACGTGAAGCACCCAATCTATGGGAAATTCATCAAACGTACGACTAAGTTACACGTACATGACGAAAGCAATACAGCTCAGGCTGGTGACGTAGTTACTATCCGTGAGTGTGCTCCTATTTCTAAGAACAAATCTTGGACTTTAGTAGACGTTGTTGAGCGTCCAAAGAAAGCTTAATTTTAATTAAGTTTACTTTACTAAAAAGCCCTGGCATTAGCCGGGGCTTTTTGTTTTCGCAGCTATAAGCGGTAAGCTTTCAGCCATCAGCTGATCGCAGTGAATTTGAGCCCCGTAGCTTGGGTTGAGTCTAGGACAACAAAGGAGAAAAGAACGCCATAAACGTGCTGAAATAATATTCTTAGAATTAAGTAACAACTAAATAACGGGTTTATAATTTACAAAGCTTATGCCTTTGTGAAAATACACCTACAATTATAGATAGTAAAATACACACTACAGAACCTACAATTAGAAAGCGGTTTTCGATCCTACTTACCTTTCTTTCGCCTACAATTTGATAAGTAGCGTCTCCTTCAATAAATCGCTCACCTTGATATTGCTGACTAATATTAAACGCTAAAAAGTCACCTTGTTTTGCCTGATAAGTAAAGTAGGTTTCCGGATAGAAAATTTCATAAGTTGCACATAGCCAAACAGTGAGGCTGATTAAAAACAATGTAAAACTTAAAATAGGCAGTATTTTTAGAGGTACTTTTGTTGATGGTGTCGATGGTAAACAGTGATCAAAACACGCCTCGCTATAACATACTTTCAGTTTTTCAATTACTTCAGGAGAGGGGATAAATTGTCCATTTTCTAGCTTTGATAAATATGATTGTTGAATACCTATCTCACGAGCAGCAAACGCTTGGGTCCACTTTCTGTTTGCTCGAAGACGTTTTAACTCTACCCCTAAAGATTGCATATCTAATATTCTTTTATTTATTGTTGACGCTTTATTATCACCAATTAGCTAATCTAGAGATAGAGGGATCACCAATATTCATATCTATGAATAAAAGAATACTATGAATATTAATGGATTAGCGTTTTTTATGGGTTATTTTAAATTATGCTAGCATTATCAAACTAACGAAAGGATATATTGTATTATGAAAGAACACGTCTATTTATTACTTAGCTCCATGGCTTTATTATTGGTAAGTTATCAAATTAATGCCGAACCTGTTTTTGCCGTTAAAGCTGATATTTATAAGTTAAAAAACGAAATAACAATTGATAGCAAAGTAGCTGAAACTTTAAAGCTATTAACCCCTATTCATCAGCCCGCTTTATTAGCTTTATTGGGTGAAAGCGCATTAATTGAGATTGGGGATGAAAACCGTTTAACCGCACTTGAAGTAAAGACAAATAAAGATGGTACCTTTTTCAATGCGGCGATGAAGTTAAAGGACAAAACAGATGGGAAGTGGCAATCGATAACGTCGTTTATGCCACATATACCAAGTGGGCAGACGGTGTACTTTAGCCGCAATTTTTCAGGTAGTACTTGGTTAATAAAATTAACGGGAAAACGGTTCGCATCTGAAGAGCTTGGATTAGCGAGTTTGCAGAACTAAATTATAAAAGTGATTGTTTTTAAATAAATTGGGCATAGCTTAAAAACCCCTTTACCTAAACCTAACTTGAGATTTTATGATGTATTTTTCTCACTGATTAATAACATTATGTGCCCAGTTCAAAATTACCTTTTAAGCCTTAGGCTAACAGAATATAAATCGTCATTTCTACAAGTCGTGAAGCTCGTTCAAGCAGTGCAACAGTCAATGGCAGACAACTGTGAGTTTGCGCAAGCGGCATTAGCTTGGGTAGAACGAAACAATCGCAACTGCATGATTACAAATGAATATGCACTGGTTACACTGCTACTCAAGAAGCTGTGTTGACAATCTTAGAACTAATACTAGAAGAGGTTGAAAAGCAAGGCTATTTCCACAGATCGGGATCATCTTGTTCAGGTGTGGTTTTATTTAAAACTTGTGAAAAACGATTGGCAAATATTCCAACGTACCCCCAAGCTGCAAAAAACAGGGCGACAAGAAGAATAACCAAACCAATGACTTGAAGAGTGTAGTGGCTAAAGTAGCCCAGCGCTATAAATATAACGGCCAGCACAAACAGTGCTAGGCCGCGTAAAAAGCGCTTTAAGCTGAGCTTAGGGTTTGAGCCTAAACGGTATATCAGCGGCTTTATCATGTTGCTTAGTAGTAAGAGTGATCGCCAGCTTGGTGATCGGTAATATCAGCAACCCCTGAAATTTCATCAAACTTAGCAATCATCTCTTTTTCAATGCCTTCTTTTAATGTGACATCGATCATAGAACAGCCATTACAACCGCCACCGAATTGCAGTACAGCAATGCCTTCAGCTGTTACTTCAACTAGGCTTACTTGGCCACCATGGTTAGCCAGCTGCGGGTTTACTTCGGTTTCTAGCATGTGCTGAATACGCTCGTTAAGGGTAGCATCATCACCAATCTTACGGGCTTTAGCATTAGGCGCTTTAAGCGTTAACTGGGTGCCCATTTTGTCAGTAACAAAATCAATTTCTGCTTCTTCTAAAAATGGTGCACTTTCAGCGTCAACCACAGCATCAAAGCCATTAAACGGAAGGCGAATATCGCTTGCTTCAACAGCATCTTCAGGGCAGTAAGAAACACCACACTCAGCTTGTGATGTACCAGGGTTAACAACAAATACGCGAATATTGGTTTGTTCAGCTTGGTCAGCTAATAATTTTGCAAAATGTGATTGTGCGGTTTCGGAAATAGAAATCATAAAACAACTATACTTGTTTAGAGCGTACTGACCTTTCGAGATTGCTTTTGCAGTAGTGTGTTTGGTTTTTAGGCAAGGCGGAACACGTGAAGTGTAGTTGCTCTACTTAAATCGTGTGATAACGCAGTATAAAAGCCAAACACGCACTGCCCTAAGGGTTCTGCCTAGGAATACCTTACTCTTTGTTGCTCGGACTTTACATAGAAAAACTATGCTACAGCCCTCGCGCCGCGATTAAGGAATTCCTAGGTTGAACAAATCCAATCCTGAAAGGTCAATACGCTCTTCATTACTCGGATACTGAGTATCATACTCCGCTCATCGCGTTGTCGCCAGTGTTGAGCGTAAAAAGTTGGCATCTAATTTAAGCAATGTTAGCGTGCAAACATTGATCATTTTATGAGTGTTTTATATGCGTTTGATAATAACAATCTTTACACTATTTTTGAGCTTTTCGAGTTTGGCTCAGCCGCTGTCGTATTATTTTGAAGACGACGTAAAATTTGACCCAGCAATCCCTACTCCAAAAGAAGTCTTAGGCTATGAAGTGGGCGAGTGGCACGTGCGTCACGACCAGCTAGTTCGATACATGGAAATACTGGCTGATAAAAGTGACCGTATGAGTTTTGAAGTGATTGGCCGCACTCATGAGCAGCGTCCTTTAGTAATGCTAACAATTACCGCAGCTGATAAGTTAGCGAATATTGAGCAAACACGCCAAGCTCACTTAGCGCGCCTGGCAGATAAAAACGCTAAAAAAGCAGACCAACCAGCAGTAGTATGGATGGGTTACAGCGTTCATGGTAATGAATCATCAGGCAGTAATACAGCGTTATTGGTAGCTTATTATTTAGCTGCAGCGCAAGGCAAAGAAGTAGAAACGTTATTAAACAATACAGTCATCTTACTTGATCCGTCATTGAACCCTGATGGCTTAGCGCGTTTTGCTAATTGGGCTAACAGTAACCGAGGTATGAATTTATCATCTGACCCACAAACCCGTGAGCATGTTGAAAGTTGGCCAAGTAGCCGCACAAACCATTATTGGTTTGATTTAAACCGTGACTGGTTGTTGTTACAACACCCTGAATCGCGTGCACGTATTGCTAAATTCCATCATTGGAAACCAAATGTTTTAACTGACTTTCATGAGATGGGGCCAAACAGTACTTATTTTTTCCAGCCAGGTATTCCAACCCGTAAGCACCCAATTACTCCAGATGAAAACGTCAGTCTAACTAAAGCAATTGCTAATTATCATGCAAAAACGTTAGATGAAAACAATGCATTGTATTTCACTGAAGAAAGCTTCGATGACTTTTATTATGGTAAAGGTTCAACCTATCCAGATGTGAATGGCGGTGTGGGTATTTTATTTGAGCAAGCGAGCTCGCGTGGTCATGTACAAGAAACTCAAAACGGCACTTTAACTTTCCCTTTCACAATTAAAAACCAGCTCTTAACCAGCATGTCTACGTTTCAAGCTGCGATAGACAATCGCCAAGCCTTACTTGATTATCAGGCAAAATTTTATAATCAAGCAGTGGAGCTTGCAAACGAAGAAGACTTTAAAGGTTATGTGGTGCAAGCAGGTAACGACCCAGCTCGCTTAGGGTTATTTTTAGATTTATTAAAACAGCATCAAATAGAGGCTTATCCATTAAATAAAGAACTAAAAGCTGATGGCAAGCGTTTTTCTGAGGGCAGCTACTTTGTGCCATTGGCGCAACCACAATTTCGTTTGGTAAAAGCGGTGTTTAGTGAGCAAAAACGCTTTGTTGATAACACTTTCTACGATGTATCAGGCTGGACATTGGCTCACGCATTTAACATTGAGTTTGCTTCAGTTAAAAGTGGCTGGGGACTCGATGTGAGTGATAATGCATGGCAAAAAATTGCAAAGCCGAACTTTACAGCGTTATCAAATCAGTATGCCTTTGGTTTTAAGTGGGATAATTATTTAGCGCCAAAAATGCTGAATAAACTGCTTAGCCAAGGCGTTAAAGCTCGAGTTGCGCTGAGTCCGCTCTCGGCCAAATCAGTAGCAAAGAGTGTCGACTTTGCCGCAGGTAGTATTATTGTTCCTGCGGGTATCCAAGAGCAAGAGAATTGGGTTGAATTATTAAGCGCAGCACAAAGCGAATTTGGCATTGAAGTAACTCCAATTACTTCTGGTTTAACAGCAAAAGGCGCCGATTTAGGCTCACGCTCACTCGCGGTTGTTAAAGCACCTAAAGTGTTACTAGTGGGTGGACAAGGTACTAGTCAATATGAAGTCGGTGAAGTGTGGTATTACCTTGACCGCTTTGTAGGTGTTGCGCCTACTATTGTTGAAATGCAGCGCTTAGGGCGATTAGAGCTTAGTGACTATAGTCATATCGTACTGGCGCATGGTAATTACAACAGCTTGAGTGATGCAGATAAAGTTGCTATTAAAACATGGGTCCGCAAAGGCGGGGTTATTTGGGGACACAAAGGTGGCGCTAAGTTTTTAGTTGACCAACAACTATTAAAAACAGGTTATTTATCGCGCCAAGATGTTGCTAGTGCATTTAACACAGGCGGCTTAAACTATGGCGATAAAGATCACTTAGCGGGTAGACAGCGCATTGCAGGTGCAATATTCAACACGCATGTTGATTTAACACACCCACTTACCTATTCCCTTGAGCGTAAAACGTTACCTGTGTTTAAAAATAGTACCTGGTTATTAGAGACTTCATCAGCTCCATTTGTCAATGTATTGCAATACACACAAAAGCCGTTATTAGCAGGATTTACTGATGATGTGAACGTAGAGCAAGTTGCTGGTGCAGCTGGCCTTGTGGCTCATTCTTATAGTCGTGGTAATGTTATTGGCATGACAGATAACCCTGTGTTTAGAGGTTACTGGTACGGCACTAGTCGCTTACTAAGCAATGCGTTGTTTTTTGGTCATACATTTAGAGCAAACAGCGAATAAGATTATCGTCCTAGTGGCGTTAGGCAAGTAACAAAAGCCCACACTTGCTCAGCGCCAGCTTCTTTCAAAACCACTGTTGCTGCATTGAGTGTTGCACCAGTGGTCATTACATCATCTACAATAGCCACCGTTTTTCCGGTTAAATCATCCTTACATACGAACGCACCTTGTAAATTTTTTATCCTTTTTGCTTTAGTTAAGCTCGATTGTGCTTTGGTTTTTTTAGGTCTTTGTAGATAATTAAGGTTGATTGTATCTGCCGGTAAACACGCCGCCCATGTTTGTGCTACTTGATTATACCCGCGCTGTAGAAACCGCTTGTTGTGTAAAGGTAAAATAATAAATAGCTCAGGCCAGTGCTCACAGCATAGCTTACTGGCTGCTAGCTGTTGCTTAATTACTTGTTGCAATGCTTTTTTATAATAAATTTGATTGCTAAATTTTAGTTGGCTGAGCCAATTATCAAAAGGGGGTCTATACCAGGCACATGCAATTAAATGATCAAATTGGCAATCAGGGAAAAACTCAATAATGTCAGGCCGGTGTAACAAGTTTGCTTGCGTACTTAAATCCAATAGAGGTAAATCGTTGAGGCAACAGTCACAAATACCTTGGCTCGCTTTGATAGGGGTTTGGCACTGGGTGCAGAATGATGGAAAAAACCAATCAAACAGGGCGCTGGTACGCTCACTTAAGCTAGACATTGCATTCATTCCTTTAAACGCTATTATGAGCGCTAAGTTTGGATGAGGGTTGGCAAAAATGCAAAACGAGTTAGTACTACTACACGGCTGGGGTATGAACCAAGGGGTGTGGCAGGTAATTTTACCTGAGTTAGAATTTCTCCACACAGGCACTGTAAAGTGCTTAGATTTACCAGGTTACGGAAACAGCCAGCAATGCCCGCAGCCTTACAATCTCCACGATGCGGCAAAGCAACTAAGTGAGCAATTACAACCTAAATCAACACTAATGGGCTGGTCCTTGGGCGGTTTGTTTGCTCTGTATATTGCTAAGCATTGGCCCGAAAAAGTCGCTAAAGTTATTTTGGTCGCATCAACGCCATTTTTTGCCGAGCAACTTGAGTGGCCTGGCATAAAATCCGACGTGCTTAATGCCTTTAAAGAGCAATTAGTTACACACCGGGAAAAAACCATAGAGCGATTTTTAGCAATCCAAGCCATGGGCAGTACAAGTGCACGGGATGATATTAAGCAGCTAAAACAATTATTAAATGAGTTTCCTGCACCTAAAAATGAAGCACTGACAGCAGGCCTTGAGATTTTACAACAACAAGATTTACGTGATTTGCTTGCAACATCTAAGGTGCCAGTACGTGGGGTGTTTGGCCGTCTCGATGCATTAGTCCCGTATCGAGCAATTACTCAGATTAAAGCGTTGCACAGTGACTTTGAATACGAAGTTATCGATAAAGCATCGCATGCACCGTTTATCTCGCATAAAGCAGAATTCTTATCCGCTATTAAATCAATGCTTTAAAAACGTGTAATGGCAAGCCTGCAAATATAAAGGGTTTATACTTTATTTTGTCTGTTTTATGAGCGATAATTAATTAAATCTAACATTGGTGGAGGTGTAATATGCCAATCGGATCTGTGTTTAATAATGGGGTAGAAGGGTTTAACCGTGCCAGCCAAGGTATTGAAAAGGCAAGCGCGGAGATTAACCGTGCCAGCATTGATCAGCAAGACGATGCACAGCTCGCGCAGCAGCGCCAATTACAAGCAGCACGCCCTGAAGAGGCCGTGACTGCGCCAGTTTCGCAGCCCGCGCGAATCGATGAAGCTTTGGTCAACTTAAAAGTTGAAGAGTTTAACGCGAAAGCGAATGCGCAAACTATTCAAACCGCTGATGAAGTACTGGGCACTTTAATTGATGTGCGAGTTTAATTAAATATGAATATCGTCACGCCATTTCCTAATGTAAATATAAACACGGCTAATGTTTATACGGAAACCGCTCGGCGTGACAATCAACTACGTGAAGTAATTCCCCCTCCTGCGGCCACTAAACCGAGTAACGCTGAAAATAAAGCGCTTGGTGATAATGATAAAGCTAAACAACCTGGTACCTCTGAAAGCGTTACTTACGATTCTAAAGGTAAGGTTGCTGACGAAACGGTTGTTCAAGAACGAGAGCAGGGCGAACAAAACCCTGATCAACAAAGCGAAGAACAACAAAAAGAAGCTAAAAAAGAGCAGCAAGTAGCAGAGCAAGAAGAGTTAGACGCAGCACAAATTGAAGAGCTGAAAGCGCGAGACACTGAAGTGCGCGTTCACGAACAAGCCCATGCATCTATCGGTGGTCAGTATGCAGGCTCACCGAGTTACGAATACCAACGCGGCCCTGATGGGCAAAATTATGCGGTTGGCGGTGAAGTGCAAATAGATGTTGCTGAAGTCGAAGGCGACCCACAAGCCACAATAGAGAAAATGCAAACAGTTCGCGCTGCAGCGCTTGCGCCAGCTGAACCTTCAAGTGCAGATAGAGCCATTGCTGCAGATGCGACCCAAAAGCTTGCGGCAGCCCAAGCGGAGCTAACAACCCCTGAAAATAACGATGACAGCGATGAAGGCAATGGCGCAAGTTTTAAAATAGATAATGCCGGCGAGCAAAGTGCATCAATTACAAACTCTGAAACTGCGACAGCTAAACGCGATGCTGATGTTGACGCGCGAGCAGGGCGTATTGCGCAATTCTATCAAGCAGCAACCTCACCTTATGGACAAGCAGGCTTTTCCGCGACTATTTAAGTAGTCAATTTTTGCCTATTATATAAGACTCCCAATTAAAAGTTTCACGTTTGTTTACACTATATTGCATTTTATGTTGTTAAGAACATTTCTAATTGTTACTTTTCCTGCGAATTTTATTAAGGAAGACAATTAAATGAAATATGCAGTAATCGCAGGCGCTTTAACTCTTTTCTCAATCACCGCAGCGGCAAATCAAGCATCAAGCCTAAGCTATGATTATGTTGAAGTTGGCTATGCAAAAACTGACATTAAAAGCAATGATAAAACAGACCCTGACAGCTCAAGGTATTCTGGTTACGATGGGTATGTTATTAATCTTAGCAAACAACTTTCTGAAAATTGGTACGTTACAGGCTCATATTCTCAAAGTCGTGTTGATTATTCTAGCACTACTGCATTTACATCATTTGCTCCTCTACCAGATGGCACCTCCCCGTCTAATATGACAGATTCTTATCATGAAACAACGGATATTTAACTCGCTATAATGTTGGCTGTGGATACATTCAACATCTTTCAAGAGAAACTTCTGTTGACTATGCCCTGAAATATGGGAAAAGTAAGATTAAAACTGAGGAAACACTTGCACATAGACTTGAATCTGATGGTAATGTTATTGATGTTTCAAAAACAAACTATGAAAGATCAGAAGCAGCTGACTCTTTTGAAGTAACTGCACAAATTCGACATTTATTGACCGAACAATTTGAAATAAATGCAGGCGTTGGTTATGAGCGTTTACATGGTGTAGGAGCTGGTTATGTACGTTTGCATGATGTTGAAAGTGAAAATAACCTTCTGTTAAAAGCGGGTATAAATTACGCAGTCACTGATAAAATAGCGTTTGCTGCTTCCTACAGTTACACAGATGAATACGCTGACATCGCAGCTGCAGTATTTCGTTATTATTTTTAAAGAAAATTTAAATAGCAGAACAGCAACGCCACAAACCCAGTTTGTGGCGTTTTTGTTTACGCGTTATTTTTTCACTTTGGCATTGGCGAAGGCATCGGCAAAGGCATTGCCCATCATCGCATTACCTGTATCGCGTTTGGGTTTAGCTGCACGAGACTGGTGATTGTTACCACGAGCATTAGTTTGCGGCTTTTGGTTAGTCGGTGGGGCTGGTTTATTGCTAGTATCAATGTCATCATCTAAACGCATGGTGAAACTAATGCGTTTACGTGCAGCGTCGACTTCAACTACTTTTACTTTCACAATATCGCCAGCTTTAACCACTTCTCGGGGATCAGAAATAAACTTATTCGTGATTGCTGATATGTGCACTAAACCATCTTGATGTACGCCCACATCAACAAAAGCACCAAAGTTTGCGACGTTAGACACGACGCCTTCTAATATCATACCGGGTTTTAAGTCAGTGATTTTTTCAACACCGGCTTTAAACTCAGCGGTTTTAAATTCTGGGCGAGGATCGCGACCCGGTTTATCAAGCTCGCTAATAATATCGGTCACCGTTGGTAGGCCAAATTTATCATCAATGTAGTCGTTAGCAACGAGTTTATTGAGTAGTTCAGAGTTACCAATAAGGCTGTTAACGTCTAAACTGTTTTGCTCACAAATACGCTTAACAACAGGGTAAGCTTCAGGGTGAACAGATGAGTTATCTAGCGGATCATTACCGTTACTGATTTTTAAGAAACCAGCCGCTTGTTCAAACGCTTTTGGTCCTAAACGCTCTACTTTTTTAAGCTCTGAACGTTTGGCAAAAGAGCCATTAGCATCGCGATAGTTAACAATGTTTTGCGCTAAGGTTTTATTTAGCCCTGATACACGAGTTAACAGCGGCACAGAGGCCATATTTAAATCAACACCCACGGTATTTACACAATCTTCAACCACTGCTGTTAGAGTTTGACCTAACTGACTTTGTGACACATCGTGCTGATATTGCCCCACACCAATTGATTTAGGTTCTATCTTCACCAGCTCGGCAAGAGGGTCTTGCAGGCGACGGGCAATAGACACTGCACCACGTAATGATACATCAAGATCAGGGAATTCATTGGCGGCAAATTCAGAAGCAGAATAAACCGATGCACCGGCTTCGCTAACCATGATTTTATTGAGTTTAAGCTCGCTATTCGCTTTGATAAGTTCAGCAACTAGTTTGTCAGATTCACGCGATGCAGTACCATTACCAATGGCGATTAGCTCAACTTTATGTTGACGACATAATTGCTCAAGGGTACGTAATGATTTATCCCAGTGGTTTTGTGGTGCATGTGGGAAGATAGTTTGTGTTGCTAATAACTTACCTGTGCTATCAACCACTGCGATTTTACAGCCGGTACGTAGGCCAGGATCAAGGCCAAGTGTTGTGCGTGCGCCAGCAGGTGCCGCCATTAATAAGTCTTTTAAATTTTTAGCAAATACATCAATCGCACCCGTTTCGGCTTTTTCGCGCATGGCGGCTAAAAATTCGTTTTCTAAATGTAGGCCAAGTTTTATTCTCCATGCCCATTGCACCACTGTCATCAACCATGCGCTGGCGGCTTGGCTTTTTATATCAAGGCGATAGTGATCGGCAATCATGATGGCACAAACAATACTTGGGTCTTCGGCACTTGGTTCAGGGTTAATACTTAGTTGTAAAATACCTTCATTGCGAGCGCGCAACATGGCTAGCGCACGGTGAGAAGGGATTTTTTTAAGCGGCTCTTGGTGCTCAAAGTAATCTCGGTATTTTGCTCCCGCTTGCTCTTGGCCTTTAATGATACTTGCTTCTATCTGACCATGTTGACTGATGTGGCTACGGAACTTTGCTAATAATTTAGCATCTTCAGCAAAGCGTTCCATTAGAATAAACTTAGCGCCATCAAGAACCGCTTTATTATCTGCAAAGCCTGCATCGTTATTTATAAACTGGCTTGCTTGCTGCTCAGGATCTAGAGTCGGGTCTTTAAAAAGTGCATCAGCTAGTGGCTCGATACCTGCTTCTATCGCTATTTGACCTTTAGTACGACGTTTTGCTTTATAAGGAAGGTATAAGTCTTCAAGCTCGGTTTTACTAGCGGCATTATTTATATCTGCTTCAAGCGATGTGGTCAGTTTATCTTGCGCTTTAATGGTCGCTAAAATAAATGTTCTACGTTCTTCTAGTTCACGTAGGTATGATAAACGCTGCTCTAATAAACGTAGCTGAGTATCATCTAAACCACCGGTTACTTCTTTACGGTAGCGAGCAATAAAGGGAACAGTTGCCCCTTCATCAAGTAATTTTGTAGCAGCAACAATTTGCTGCTGTTGAGCATTTAGCTCAGTGGCTAAACGTGCAGAGAGTGTGCTCATGCATAAACCTTTTCAAACGAAAAATAAAGCCAGTATTGCTTTACTGGCACAGTAAGACTAACTGAATAATATCACAGTACTAAGCAATGAAAAGGCCTTAAAAGCAGAGCTTTTAAGGCCTTTTTCAAATCGATATCACAACGCGGTAAAAGGGGTATTAATGAGGGTGTTCAATATTTTCCAATACTTCGCTAAAAGTATGGGCAATAGGGCTGATATGCAGTGGAATTTGCAATGTTTTAGTAATTTCACGTGCTGACAATAAACCACATATTTCGTTATGTGCGGTGGTCACGAGTAAAAACATAGTACCGTGATGCTCCATTGTTTGTAGTGCATCACCAATGCACGCGTAACTTAAGCTTTGCATGCTAACGCCTGTTAATTGACTTAGTGGGGTCATAACATGACGTAAGGTAAGATCAGTGCGGTGTACATTTAAACGTTGTGAAAGCACTGTAATTTTTGCACTTTGTAAATCAGCACTAGAGACAATACCTATTAGTTTTTCGTTATCATCAATTACTAAAATAAAGTCAGTATGTTGGCTGCTGGTTTTTTGTAGTGCTTCGATAATGCTGATGTCGTAATGAGCGCGTAGCGGATCTTTTTGGGTAAAGTTATTTACCATTTTTAAAGCGGGAGAAGTTAGATCAATTAGCGGCTGAGTGTCGCTGTATACATGAGATAATACGCCTTTTGATACATCTTGAGTACGTAATTCTTTGAAATTAGCCATAGTAGTCACCATTTTTATTAAATTTAATATTTTTTAAAGTAATGAATTAAATAAAATAAGTAGGTGGCCCTCGTACCGAAGCACGATTAAAAAGTGATGCTAATTGTGGTCTCACATAATGTGAAAGTGTGGCTTCAGGGAGTGGTTGAAGCGCCCCAAAGTAAAGTGCGTTGGCATGGGTATCTATGTCAACGTCAAGGTTTGCTTGGTCGGGAATATCACAAGCAACGTAGTGGGCGGTTGGAGTAGAAAGTTCAGTTGAGTTGTCAAAGTCATGGGCAAATACGGTCAAACTCACACTCATTAAGAGTGTAAATAATACAGCATTATTAAATATGCGATGCATTAAGTTTGACATAACACGACCTTTTAATTACCACCTCAAGTGCAAAATGCTTTACTTGAGTAACTCTATTTATAGTCTACATATACACATTAGACAATCAATTATGAACTTAATCTGAACTATCTTTGTGTTGTTATGATTGTTTTTATTTTGCTCCAGGGTATTCAATACTATTTACATACCACTCTTTTTTCCCTTGCGGTGTAGTAACATAAAACTCATCATCAACCTGTTTTTTTAATAATGCACGGGCCATCGGAGAGTCAATCGAGATGTAATCTTTACGATCATAAATTTCATCGGGGCCGACAATTCTAAACTTGAGCACTTCGCCTTGTTCGTTTTCGACTTCGACCCAGGCACCAAAAAACACTTTACCTGCTTGTTGCGGTGAATAATCAATGATTTGTAAGTCCGGCATGCGTTTGCGTAAATAGCGTACACGGCGGTCTATTTGTCTAAGTAAACGTTTGTTGTACTGATAATCTGCGTTTTCAGAGCGATCCCCTAAACTGGCTGCCCAGCTCACAATCTTGGTGACTTCTGGGCGCTTCACATTCCAAAGGTGGTCATGCTCTTGTTGTAATTGTGAGTAACCCTCTCGGGTTATAAGATTTGTTTTTGCCATTAACTACTTTTCGCTTTGTTGAAAACTATTTCTAGGTATTACGGCTATGCTTTGAAATGTTGTGTAACAATCTAATCAATCAATTCGTTTTTATTAGCCTGATTTTCATTTATATTAACTATTAACAAGTCAAAAACAACAAGAATGAATGTTATGGGACACGAAACCACAAAAGTATTAGTCGTCGATGATGACATGCGATTACGCAGTTTATTAGAGCGTTATTTGGTAGAGCAAGGATTTATTGTACGTAGTGCTGCAAATGCTGAACAAATGGATCGGTTATTAGAGCGTGAAAACTTCCACTTAATGGTACTTGACCTGATGCTACCAGGCGAAGATGGCTTATCTATCTGCCAGCGTTTACGGCAAAAAGAGAACGAAATTCCTATTGTTATGCTGACAGCTAAAGGTGATGAAGTTGATCGCATTATAGGCTTGGAGCTTGGCGCTGACGATTATATCCCTAAACCTTTTAACCCGCGCGAACTACTCGCACGTATTAAAGCAATCTTACGTCGCCGCTCTAAAGAAGTGCCTGGCGCACCTGCGGCAGAAGAAAACGAAATTACCTTCGGTGAGTTTTCGCTTAATCTGGCCACCCGTGAAATGACCCAAGGTGATAAAACGATGTCTTTGACCAGTGGGGAATTTGCTGTGTTAAAGTCGTTAGTGACTCATCCTCGTGAACCGCTAAGTCGCGATAAGTTAATGAACCTAGCTCGTGGTCGTGATTACAGTGCACTTGAACGTAGTATTGATGTGCAAGTCTCACGCCTGCGCCGCATGATTGAAGATGATGCAGCCAACCCGCGTTATATACAAACCGTGTGGGGCCTTGGGTATGTATTTGTTCCTGACGGTGAAAAATAACCGTTTATGAGTATGTTTCCCAAAAGTGCATTTGGCCAAACTGTGTTTCTAGTGGCAGCATTATTGCTGATCAACCAAGTTGTTTCATACATTACTGTTAGCCTTTACGTGGTTAAGCCGACCATCGAACAAGTAAATCTTATTCTCGCTAAACAAGTTAAAACTGTGTTTATTGATTGGGAAGATGGCGTTGAAATTAGCGATGAAGTATCTGCTAAATTTTTTGAAATCACGGGTATTGAAGTGATGACTCAACGCCAAGCTATGTCCGAAGGGCTTGGCCAAACACGCGAGTACCCAATGCTGTCGCGCAGTATGTCGGAGCAATTAAATGGCTCTGCTCGCGTGCGTATTAGTCAAATTGGACCGTTGATTTACTGGGTCGAAGCACCCCAAGCACCTGGGTTTTGGGTAAAAGTACCACTCACGGGGTTTAAAGATAACAACTTAGAATTTTTGACCTTTTATTTGTCGAGTATTGGCTTTTTGAGCGTGTTAGGTGGTTGGTTGTTTGCCCGTCATTTGAATCGGCCGTTAAAAGCATTGCAGCAGGCCGCGGTAAAAGTAGGCGTAGGAGATTTTTCTACCAAACTAGAAGAGCACGGCTCAACCGAAGTGATTGAGGTAACACGAGCATTTAACCAAATGTCACGGGGTATTGCAGCGCTTGAGAATGACCGAAGGTTATTGATGGCGGGTGTGTCACATGATTTACGTACACCACTTACACGTATTCGCCTTGCGACAGAAATGATGTCGGCTGAAGAAGATTATCTGCGTGAAGGTATTATTTACGATATCGAAGACATGAATGCCATTATCGATCAATTTATTGAATATTTACGCCATCATAAACGTGAAGAACTTGCGCTTGAAGATTTAAATGCGATTGTCTCAGAAGTGGTACATTCTGAGCAAAAGCACCAACGTAATATCCGCTTTATCGAAAATCCAAACCTCGATAATGTGCCTTTGAGTATGGTTGCTATAAAGCGTGTAGTAACCAATATGATTGAGAATGCAATTCGTTACTCGCAAGATGATATTGAAGTTGAAACCGCGCTAAGCCCAGATAAAAAATATGCCATTGTAATGGTAAACGATCGTGGCCCAGGTATTCCCGAAAGTGAACTGGAAACCGTATTTGAACCATTTAAGCAAGGTGATGCGGCCAGAGGCAGTGAAGGCAGTGGACTTGGTTTAGCAATTATCAAACGAATAATTGATATGCATAACGGTAAAGTAAAGTTAGTAAACCGCCAGGAAGGGGGCCTCAGCGCACAAGTTTTTCTCCCTTTGAAGTAAGTAACTTTAAATCAGGTTGAGTAACCAGATGCAAGGTTTAGTCTGTTTGTATAGGAGTTTTAAGTTAATGGAAGATGATAAATTCAGCAAGTTAAAGCGGCTAATGGATAAAGGTAAATGGCATTATACCTTTGTACATGGTGTGCTCGGTTGGGGAGTTTCGACAGCTATTTTGTTTTCGCTACTGCAAGGTTTTTTCGGTTACGTTGATTTTTTTGATGTATTACCGCTCTCGCTTATTTTGTTTCCAATAGGAGGTTTATTTTGGGGACTTTATATGTGGTCTTACTTAGGTAACCAATATGCCAAGGCTGTTAATGAGCGAAGCGCAGCATCATCTTAAGTTGCCTGTAGCGATAGATTACACTGCTTATATCTTCGGTAGCAATAAAATAAAAAGCGCGATTTAGATCGCGCTTTAACCTATCATATAATATAAATATGACTACTTTTACAGCGCTTTAAACCTAATTGCTGTGCCTCCACTTGTCGCTAGCTTTAGCGATAATGTATCTTTTGCTGTCACAATACGTTGTTCAATCTTGATATCGTAAGGGTTGTTTTTCCACTCTGCCTTATCGCCATCTCGGTATATATGTGCTTCGAATACTTTGCCAGGCTCTAAAAAATCAAGCTTAATATCTATTGTTCGAGCTTGCTCATCGGTGACTGCGCCTAAGTACCAATCATTACCAGCGTAATTGTCACGCTTGCGCTCTTTACGTGCAAACACCACGTAGTCGCCAACTTCACCGGCTAGTGCGATACTTTGTTGCCAGTCGGTGGGTACGTCTTGAATAAATTGAAATGCATCCGGTTTAGCTAAGTAATTACGCGGTAAGTCAGCAGCCATTTGAATTGGGCTATACATAACAACATATAAAGCCAGTTGTTTAGCTAGGGTTGTTTGTGGGCGGTTAGTATCAGCGCCTAAACCATTAAAGCCCATATCAAATATGCCCGGGGTGAAGTCGATTGGGCCTGCTAACATGCGAGTAAAGGCTAGCATGGGGATGTGCTCAGGTGGGTTAGGTGGTGTGCCCCACGCATTAAACTCTTGACCTCGGGCGCCTTCACGAGCAATCCAATTTGGGTAAGTGCGGCGCAAGCCAGTGTCTTTGATTGGTTCATGGGTATTAATGCTAAGCTTATGTTTGGCTGCGAGTTTAATGCTGTGTAGATACTCGTTAACCATAAACTGGCCGTCATGCCATTCTTTTCGAATAATGCCATTTTCATCAATGCGTTTGATATTACCGCCATCAGCGACGTAACCTGTTTTTACTTGGCTAACGTTAGATTTTTCATACAGGGCGTAAGCATCTTCCATTTGATTGCGATAGTTTGTAACGTTACCAGAGGTTTCATGGTGGCCAATAAGCTGCACACCTTTTTGTTTACCGTAACGAGTCAGCTCGGCAATATCGAAATCATCATAAGGTTTAGTAAAGCTAAATACATCGCCGTTAAAGAACCAATCACCATCCCAGCCAATGTTCCATCCCTCAACGAGCACACCATCAAAGCCATATTTCGCGGCAAAATCCATGTAGTATTTAGTGTTTGCCGTGGTGGCTCCGTGCTTTTCACCACTGCCCCAAGTGGTCTCATTGATATGCATACCCCACCAAATACCCACATATTTACCCGGCTTAACCCAGGATACATCACCGAGTTTGTTAGGTTCGTTCAGGTTTAAGATAATATCTGAATTGATCAAATCAATGGCTTGTTCGCCAATTTGTACTGTCCGCCATGGGGTATTAAATGCGCCTCGCTTTTTAACTGCGATGCCGTCAGACCAAGGTGTTAAATCAGCTTGTAATGTACCAGGGCGGCGCTGGTTGAGTACCATACCGGCGTAATCAACAAGCGCGGCTTCGTGAATACTAATGTGCACACCGTCAGCATTTTTAAAAGTAAAAGGGGTGTGTACAAGGGCTGCATCTTGTAATGGTGTGGTGTTGTAAACATATTCGTAGCGATTCCAGCCTCGCGCGGGGATCCACCAGGCTGTGGCTTTATCCGCAGCGGTAACTGCAAATTCGGTAAGTTCTTTGGTTATTTCAATGTTTTCAAAGCCAGCTTGTTTAGGAATTTCGTAACGAAAACCTACACCACTATCAAATGCTCTAAAGCGTACAGTGTAGGTTCCACCGTGAGGGGCTGGCTTACTGAAGGTGACTGCTACTTCATTGTGACGATCAATAACCGTTTGACGTTCACCCCAAGGTTGTTGCCACTGGGTGTTTACTTGGTTGTTAGTAATATTAGTGATCGTGAAGCCTTCATCAAACGCAGCTTGTTGCTTAAATTCAAACCCTAGAGATGAGTTTCCAATTACGTTTTTGTTGTTGAAGCTAATAGAATAATGCGGTGTAGCATTTTGATCTGAAATGGTTATTTTAATTTTTTTATTCGGTGACTCGAGCGTTGCTTCTTTAGCGAAACAACTGCCTGACAATATCACGAGCAGTAGTAAAGGTAATCGCATTGTGTGTCCTTTATGTCTAACTGGGTAAGTTATCCAGAGTTCAGTTAGTTAGCATAAAACGCACAGGGGAGATTTACGAGGTAGCTACATACGTATTCATTGCAATAACTTTTTTTAAATAAGTAATAAAGTATCAAGAAAACAGGTCTATACTGGTATATAAAATAATTAGAATAGCCAACATGAAACTCTTCTCTTTGCTACTTTTAGCTTTTATTACGGTTAAAAGCTATGCCGTTACTGTGACAATAGCTGATTTAGATCAGCAAGCTGTGGCCAATGCGGTGGTGTGGTTAACCCCGTTACAACCTTTAGAAAGTAAGGTGCGCCCTAATCAGTCATTTACTATGTCGCAAAAAGACCGCCAGTTTACTCCTCATGTATTAGTAGTAGAGCAAAATGCTGAGGTTGAATTTCCTAATTTAGATTCGATTATGCATCACGTTTATTCGTTTTCTAAAAGTAAGTCGTTTGAGTTAAAGCTTTATCGCGAACAGCCCAAAGCACCGATAACCTTTGAGCAAACAGGGGTTGTTGAGCTTGGCTGTAATATTCACGATTGGATGCTTGGTTATATCGTGGTTGTTGATAGCCCTTTTTATGGCATAACAAATGAGCAGGGCAAATTGTCGTTTGATGCGCCATCGGGGGATTACACACTTAATGTATGGCATGAAGGTTTCAACGATATAAGTTTAACGGAATCGCAGCGCGTTAAAATTGCTGATACAGCTTTACAATATCAACTAAAACAACAATTAATTCCCCGTATTATGCTGGGGGTCGATGAGTTTGATGAATATTAGAATACTATTAATTTTAACCCTGCTAACACTAACTACACATGCCAGTGCGCAAGTTAAAGGGTTATTACAGCTAAGTGCTATAAAGGGGGATTCACAACCTAGTTGGCAAGAAGGTGGGGTGGGGCTATATCGTTATGATAGTGATACTGATGGTATTGTACTGTCACAAGGGTTAATTGATTTTAGAGCGGATCTCAGCAGTGCATGGTCTGCCCATGGCGTAATTAATGCGCATCAAGATCCAGAACCGAGTTTAGGCGTTAGCCAAGCGTATTTACAATATAAACCTCTGACCAGAAGTAACTACAAATGGCATGTTCGCGCTGGTGGTTTTTATCCGTTATTGTCACTAGAAAACCCTGATATGGGCTGGATCTCTCCTTATAATTACACCAACTCAGCTATTAATTCATGGATTGGCGAAGAGGTCCGTACTTTGGGCGTAGAGGCAACCATTAAACGCCCAGGTCGTAGTTTTAATAGTAAACATAGTTTTACTTTTGTTGGCGCGACATTTAAAGGTAATGATCCCGCAGGAACACTGCTAGCGTGGCGGGGTTTTGCTCTGCACGACCGACAAACAACATTTAATGAAGCTATTGCATTTGCGCCAGTTGCGTCCTTAAATACACCGCAATTACAGTGGCAGGCGAACCAGGTTTTACCGTTTGAAGAAGTGGATGGCCGATTTGGTTATTATGCTGGTGTACATTGGGATTATTTAAAAAAATCGCAATTTAGGTTTTATTATTACGACAATAATGGTGATCCGGCTGCATTAAATCATAGCACTGGGCAGTATGCCTGGGACACCCGCTTCGCAAGTGCAGCTTGGCTGTATAAGTTTAATGCTAAAACACGGCTAATCACTCAAGTGATGTCGGGTAATACGGCGATGGGCGAAGCCCGCGGGGTCGATAATGACTTTTACAGCCACTTTATTTTATTAAGCCACAAAATGGCAGCACATCGGCTATCTGTGCGTTATGACTACTTTGAAGTCACCGATAAAGACGACTGGGCGTTTGATCCAAATGCCAGTCATGGTGAAGGTATTACGGCCACATGGCGCTATCAGCTCACACCACAATGGCAGTTAGGTATTGAGGGCTCAGCATTGCATAGTCATGCTGATAATCGCGCTACGATGGGCATCACAGAAAAAATTTCCCAGCAACAAATTAGCTTAAATGCACAGTGGCGCTTTTAAGTTTGAGTGCTGAAAAGCAAAAAGGGTTCATACGAACCCTTTTTGTTATTTTATACTCGGTACTTACTTTTTCTCAAAAGCACGCTTCATAAAATTAGGTGTTGCTAATGCACCATGGTGAATACCGCTGTTGTAGTATTCAGTGCCTTGAGCAAGCTCACTAGCGGCATCTTCTCTAAATCCTGCAAATGCTTCATCTTTACGAGCAAGTGTCACTGACCATAGGCCGCTTGGGTAAATTGGTTGCGGGAAAGGCAGGGTTTGCAAATCGTTAAAGCCTACTTCAGTCATGGCATCACGCATCTCAACTAATAATGGCATGTGCATTAATGGTGACTCACTTTGCTGTACCATGATGCCACCTGGGCGAAGAGCATTTAAGCAACTTGTGTAAAATGCATGGTTGAACAAGCCTTCACCAGGGCCAACTGGGTCAGTGCCATCAACAATCACCACATCAATAGAGTCTGCGGCGGCTTCGCGCATGTATTTAATGCCATCATCAAACATTACCGTTGCACGAGGGTCTTGGTTTGCTTCACATAACTCAGGGAAGTATTTTAGCGACATTTGGGTGACGACTTCGTCGATATCTATTTGGGTTACAGACTCAACACTTGGGTGTTTTAGTACTTCGCGCAATGTACCGCAGTCACCACCGCCGATGATCACAACATTTTTCGGATTCGGGTGAGCCAATAGTGCCGGGTGACTGATCATTTCATGGTAAAAGAAGTTTTCGCGGCTACTAACCATAGTGCAGCCATCTATAATCATCAAATTACCAAAGTCAGTGGTCTCGAACATTTCGACTTTTTGAAAAGGCGACTGTTTTTCGTCTAGTTTTTTATTAATGCGTAGAGAAAACGCACTGCCGTCACGGTCGCTTATTTCGGTAAACCATTTGCTTTGATCTAAATTTGCCATGTCGCTAGCTACACTTTTTAGTTGAGTATGAAAAAGGGGCAATTCTGCCAGTGGTTGGCGTTTTGCTCAATGAAATTTTATCAGTATAGCGAATATTTTATCCTAGCTTTGGCTTAAAGGTTAATTTTTGTTAGCGTAGGGCGTTATGACGTATTAAAATAACCGATTCCGCGAAACAGTTAACTTAAGAAGAAATTGCCATGACTTGGGGTTTAGACACAGCACGCGCGACCTATAATGTTGCTCACTGGAGCGATGGTTACTTTGACATAAATAGCCAAGGCGAGTTGGTGGCTTACCCTGATGGGGACCAGTCCAAAGCGGCTATCTCATTAACTGAGCTTACCGAGCAGTTTAAGAAGCAAGGTTTAACCTTGCCGGTATTAGTGCGCTTTACCGATATTTTGCAAAATCGTGTTGATACTCTCACCAGTGCTTTTGGCAAAGCTCGCGATGCTCGTGACTATCATGGCCAGTACACCTGTGTTTATCCAATAAAAGTAAACCAGCAGCGCTCAGTTGTGAGTAAGTTATTAGCTCACCCAAGTGGCTTAGTAGGTCTTGAAGCCGGCTCAAAACCTGAGCTTATGGCGATTTTAGGGGTGGCAACATCACCTATCACCATTGTTTGTAATGGCTATAAAGATAGCGAATTTCTACGTTTGGCCTGTATCGGTCAAGCGATGGGGCACAAAGTAAAAGTGGTTGTTGAAAAGCTCTCAGAATTGACCACCTTGCTAGCTGAAATTGATGATTTAGGTATTGAACCTGCCATTGGTATTCGTATTCGCTTAAACTCTGTGGGTAAAGGTAAATGGCAAAATACTGGCGGCGAAAAAGGCAAGTTTGGTTTAACTGCAGGGCAAGTGCTCAGTGCGGTTGAGGTGCTTAAACAGCACAATAAATTGCACTTAATGCAAATGGTGCATTTTCATATTGGCTCACAAATTGCCAATATTCGCGATATTCATCGTGCATTACGCGAATGTTCACGCCATTTTGCTGAATTAACGCAATTAGGAGTACCACTAAATACCGTTGATGTAGGCGGTGGACTTGGCGTGGATTACGAAGGTTCTGGTTCGCGTAGTGCCTGTTCTATGAATTACACGGTGGATGAATATGCTCGTAATGTCGTTAACGCATTTGCTGAAGTATGTGAGCAGCACGACTTACCTCACCCAGCAATCATCACTGAATCTGGGCGAGCGCTGACGGCACATCATGCGGTTTTAATTACTGATGTGATTGATATCGAACAAGCGCCAAATCATTTAAACCCGAGTGCACCAGAGCCAAATAGTGTGTTAGTGCTTGATGAAATGTGGCAATGTTTACAGCGCTTAACGCCACGTATGGCACTGGAAATTTATCACGATGCGATGCACTTATTTAGTGAAGCGCATGATCAGTACGTGCATGGTTTAGTAAGCATGTTAGAGTGGGCTAAAATAGAGCAACTGTACTTTACGATATTGCATCGTGTGCGGGCATCTTTAAGTAACGCTCGCGCCCATCGTGAAGTACTTGATGATTTAAATGAAAAACTGGCCGATAAGCTATTCGTTAACTTTTCTTTGTTCCAGTCGTTACCAGATGTATGGGGTATTCAGCAGTTATTTCCGGTAATGCCAATTGAAAACCTAGACAAACCATTAACGCAACGGGCTATTATCCAAGATATAACCTGTGACTCAGACGGGCAAATTCGTGAATACGTAGAAGGTGCTGGGATTGAAACAAGTTTACCTATCCCGCAATATGTTCCTGGTCAGCAATACCATGTTGCCATGTTTATGGTGGGCGCATACCAAGAGATTTTAGGCGATTTGCATAACTTATTTGGCGACACAGACTCAGTGCATGTTGAGTTGAACGAAAATGGCTACCAGCTAACTAATGCCATAAAAGGTGATAGCGTTAAGGATGTATTAAAGTTTGTCGACTATGATAGCGAGATTTTAGCTGAGAACTTTGCTGCAACCATTGAAAAATTAAATGTCAGCGATAGTAACAAAGCACAGTATTTACTAGAACTAAATGCGGGCCTTGCAGGCTATACCTATTTTGAAGATTAATTGCGATACTGCATAATATGTTATACGTCACCGAACAGTTTTAATGAAAAGGAATTAAGTAGTAATGTCTTTGATCCGTTGTATTTTTAGTATTTTCTTTTACACCCTCAATACTGTGGTTTGGTTTATACCTATTTTTGTTTGTGGCTTAATTAAATTGCTGCCAATTAAACCACTGCAAAAAGCGATGAGTTGGGCGGCTAAAAAGTGCGCCACTATGTGGGTGAGCTGTAATTCATTAAATCAAAATATATTTACACCGTATCAGTTAAATGTAACGGGTCTTGAGCAAGTTCAACTTAAAGACTGGTATTTGATTATTGCTAACCACCAAAGCTGGGTCGATATTTTAGTATTGCAGCGCTTATTGAACCGTAAAATTCCGTTTTTGAATTTCTTTTTGAAGAAAGAACTTATCTACGTGCCAATTTTAGGCTTAGCGTGGTGGGCTTTAGATTTCCCATTTATGACCCGTACCAGTAAAAGCCAGTTAAAAAAGAATCCAAAACTACGTGGTAAAGACTTAGAAACAACCCGTAAAGCCTGTGAAAAGTTTAAAGAGATGCCAGTGAGCATAGTTAACTTTGTTGAAGGCACGCGGTTTACCCCAGCAAAGCATGCGCGCCAAAATAGCCCATTCCCGCATTTATTAAAGCCAAAAGCGGGCGGTATCGCGTTTGTGATGCAAGCAATGGGTGAGCAGATTTCTAAAGTGGTTAATGTCACGATTCATTACCCAGATGGCATACCAAGTTTTATCGACTTTGCCAGTGGTCGAGTGAAAAATATCAACGTGCACGTTGAAGTATTGCCTGTTAGCCCTGAGTTAATCGGTGATTACACCGGTGACTCTGAATTCAGAGTTGGTTTTCAAACAGAGCTAAATCGTCTGTGGCAAGAAAAAGAGCAACAATTAGTCAAGCTTGAGCAACAAGCGAAATGAGTTTAAAAAGCGGGCATGCATGCTAAAAAATATTTTACCTAACTGGCTAAATGGCCTGATTGTAGGCCTAGTACTTTTTAGCAACACCTTGCTGTGGGGCTGCATCGTATTAATATTGGGTTTAATAAAACTAGTATTGCCTCTAGCTTGGATAAGTAACCTGTTACATATAGCCTATCAAGGCTGGTGTAGAGGTAATCGGCTCGGTTTAAAATTGAGTAACGCGCAAATCACCACAGTTATTAATGGTGATGTAAATCAACGCGGTTGGTATTTATTGATTTCGAACCACTTTAGTTGGTTAGATATTGTTGTCTTGAGCGCGATCGACGTATTACCTGCTCCTAAATTCTTTTTAAAAGACGAACTGAAATATGTGCCGCTCATTGGCTCCGGAGCGTGGGCTATGGGCATGCCATTTATGAAGCGAGTCAGTAAAGCGCAGTTAGCGAAAAACCCTAAACTAAAAGGTCTTGATGTTGCGCGAACTAAGCACAGTTGTCGAAACTTTCGCAGTCACCCAACCACTATCATTAATTTTGTCGAAGGCACGCGCTTTACCAAGGCAAAGCATCAGGCACAGCAAAGTCCATTTCAGCATTTATTAAAACCTAAAGCCGGTGGAGTGGCATTTGCACTAGAAGTGCTTGGTGAGCAATTTGATGCCATCCTTAATACAACGCTGATGTACGAAGCGCAAAGCAATCATATTTGTGGTAGCTTTTTACGTGGTCGCTTAAATAAAGTAACCATTAATATTTGCTTAGAGCCTGTACGTGCAGAGCTATTAGGTAATTATCAGCAAGATAGTCAGTTTAGAAGCCACTTTCAAGAATCAATTAATCAGTTATGGTTAAACAAAGATGCTGAGCTTGCGCTAGCTTATGGCAAACAGAAATCAGAGGCTGTAATTATCAATAATAAGGAGATTGAATTACCGTGACGACACCAACACGCCTACAACAATTAGTAACACCTTGGTTTGAAGGAATGCCTGACGCTGAATTGTTCGGTTCATTAACGGCGACTGCAATTGGTATAGCTACATTACTGGTTGTGTATTTATTTACTCGTCGTTTAATGTTGCCGGGAATTCAGGCGGTGGTCACTAAACTCTCTCCTGAACGCATTGGCATACTTTCGCCACTGCTAACAAAGCTTAATCGTCGTTTTGCAGGCATGCTTTGCTGTGTGTTGTTTTTAGCGACGTTTGACAGTGTTTACCCGGTTGGTGAATTTGCCGCCGAAGTATTTAAAACCATAGGTCAAACACTGTTGATCATTCATGTTGGTTTTATCATAAGTAGTATTGTGAGTATTGCTGGCGCTATTTATAACCAATTAGAATTTGCCCGTGAAGTACCAATACAAGGGTTGATTCAGGTTGTTAAACTAATTACTTTTATGATCTGTGCGATTTTAATCGTCAGTATTGTGCTGGAAAAGTCTCCCACCTATATCTTATCTGGCTTTGGTGCCATTGCTGCGGTTACCCTACTCGTATTTAAAGACACGATTCTCGGCTTTGTTGCGAGTATTCAAATCGCTGCCAATCGCTTAGTGACATACGGAGATTGGATTCAAGTTGATAATTACGGTGCCGATGGTGAAGTTATCGACTTAGGGCTAAACACAGTTAAGGTGCGTAACTGGGATAATACTATTACGACTATTCCTACTTACATGTTGGTAGCGGGTTCGTTTAAAAACTGGCGTGGTATGCAGGAGTCTGGCGGCCGCCGTATTAAACGCTCCCTTAATATTGATATGAATAGTATTCGCTTAGCTGATGAAGAGCTTACTAAAACGATTGGTCAAACAATTGCCCTAAAAGACTTTATTAAAATGAATAGTTTGCCAGATCCGGTATCAAACTTAGGCTTGTTTCGTCGTTACGCCGAAGGCTATTTAAAGCAACATGAGAAAATAAACACCTCTTTAACGCTTATGGTGCGTGAGCTTCAGCCACTAAATCATGGTTTACCTATTGAGTTTTATTGTTTTAGTGAAGATAAGCGCTGGATATCGTTTGAACACTTGCAAGCTGAAATAATGGACCATCTACTTGCGGTATTGCCGCTGTTTGATTTACGTCCTTACCAAAGTGTCACAGGGCAGTTCAGCCCTGCGATAAATGGAACAACGGGAATAAAGCCCACCGTTAAAGTGGCAAATAATGCTGCCCAAGACCAATCATAATAAAACCAACTAATAGCCACCATATCGGTGGCTTTGCCAACCTCAGCCAAGCAAATGCAGCGATTACCAGCGCTATCTGCCAAATATTGTGCACCGCTGAGGTCCAAATTGGCGAGTATAGAGCCGCCGCTAAAAAACCAACTACAGCAGCATTGAGTGCAGCAATACTACTGGCGAAGCGAGGGCGTTGAGCTAATTGTAACCAACTACTCTGCAGTGCAAACATGAGTAACAGCCCAGGTAAAAAGATTAAAGCAGTGGCAAGCAGTGCGCCTACTACTGGCTGTATGTGCTCAAACTGTGTTCCTAAATAACTCGCTATAGTAAACATAGGGCCTGGTACTGCTTGAGCACTAGCATAAGCTGTTAAAAACTGCTCAGTGCTGAGTGTGGGTAAGCCTGCCTGAAGTATTGGCAACACAACGTGGCCACCACCAAACACCATCGCACCCGCTTGATAAAAAGGTGCGAATAATGCGGCGCTTTCACCTAAAGGCATAAAACTGATTAGCAGTAATAAAGCAAATAACGCTAAAGCAAACCAGTTAACGCCAGCTTTTGTTGTTGCTGCGGTTTCGTTGTTGGTTGTTAAATTAAGCATAGGCCAAATAGCGCCAATACTGGCTGCTACCACCAGAACCGCTATTTGGCTGGCAAGGTTCGGTATGACGATGAGCAGCAAGGTACTTGAAGCCGCCAAGGCTTTTAACAGCCAACTTGTGCAAAAGCTTTTTGCCATACTGAGTGTTGCATCAGCGACAATCACCACTGCAAATAATTTTAATCCGGCGATTATAGCAAAGTAAATGGCGTCAAACTGATGGGCGCTAATGGCAAGTAATATCATAATTAATAATGACGGCAGCGTAAAACCGATAAATGCAGCAATACCACCTAGTAAGCCGCCACGCTCAACACCAATGGCAAATCCGACTTGGCTTGAACCAGGACCTGGTAATGCTTGGCTTAAACTAATAAGTTGCGCATAGCGCTGGGTGTTTAACCACTTTAGGTTGTCAACAAAGTGGCGTTTAAAATAACCTAAATGAGCAGCCGGGCCGCCAAAACTCATGCAACCGAGTAAAAAAAATTGTTTAAAAATAGCGAGCAACATAGCGTCGGTTTTCCCTGTTATTGCTTTTATATTTCATTATGACAAATTTTAGTGACAATTTTATGGTTTTTAATTTATGTACCTGTCTACAATAAGAAGAAGCGAAGCTAAAATTAAGTTGTTATGCGATCTATTGTGCACATTTTATTAGCCCTTATGTGTTCGTTTAGCATTGAGGCTCAGACCAGCGCACCGACTACTAAGGTGTCGTTAGCGGTTGATCATGGCCCTCCTTATAGCCAAATATCTGAGGATGGTGAAATCAGCGGTGCAATTGTTGATATTTTTCAGGAAATACAGCAACAGCTTGGGTTTAAATTAGAGTTAGTTGGTTGTCCATTTTCTCGTTGTATCAGAATGCTTGAGCAAGGTGAAGTCAACGCAATGGGAGGGTTAATCCTTACCCCTAAACGCCAGCAATTGATGCACTTTGTAACCCCTCCTTATATGGTAATTACCTCATCATTTGTGTTTTATGCGCGCCATGAAAGTCAGTTAGAAATTAAGCGCTACGATGACTTGTATGGAAAGAAAATAGCCATTATGCGTGGAGCTGCATATTTTAAGCGCTTTAATGAGGACGATAAGTTAATTAAAGTTCCAGTGCTGACAGAAAATACAGCCATTGATTTATTAGTAAAAGGTCGAGTGGACCTTGTTATAGGAATTGAAAGCACCACAGATCATGCCATGAGTGTATTAAACCAACCTATCAATAAACTAGTGAAAATGGACTACCGTCACAGCGACACAATCTATGGTTACCTTGCTCTAAGCCAATCGTTTCATAATACTGATTTGGCTAAACGTATTGATGAGCAACTAAAAAAGTTGGCTGATAGTGGCGAATTAACGAAGCTCGTGGCACCTTATAAATTACCCGCCGTAGATCGAGAGTCGCTGGGCTTTTAACTGATTCTTCATGGTTTGTTCATGGATAGCTTTGCATACTTGTTGGTAAATGAGTATTTATAGGCAAGGAGTTACCATGACGTTAACTAAACCACTACTAACAGCGACAATCGTAGGCGTATTACTGACAGGTTGTGAAACCAACAATACTGGCATGGGCGCAGGTATTGGTGCTGCAACAGGTGCGGTACTGGGTAAAGCAACCGGTGACCATGATGATAAACGTATTTTCATAGGTGCTGCAATAGGTGCTTTAGCGGGTGCTGCCGTTGGCGACTATATGGATAAGCAAGAGCAAGCTTTTCGCGATGAACTTGCCGGCTCTGGAGTTGAAATTGTTCGTGAAGGTGACAATTTGCGCTTAGTTATGCCGTCAAATATTACCTTTGCTACTGATCAATCGTACATTTCATCAGGCTTTCATAACACCTTAGATGCGATTGCTAAAGTAATGAACAAATATGAAAAAACCTTCCTTAGTATTGAAGGACACACTGATAGTGTAGGCAAAGATAGCTACAATATGACGTTATCTGAGCAGCGTGCACAAAGTGTGAAAAGTTACTTAGTGAACCAGCAAATCCTAGCAGGGCGTATTAGCACTCGCGGTTATGGAGAAACTCAACCAATCGCCAGTAACGACAATGCTAACGGCCGCGCGCAAAACCGCCGTGTAGAAATTCAAATTGTACCAAATACCGAAGGCTAGTTATTTGCATTTATTTATCTCAATCACTTGTTTATTAGCTGGTGATTGAGATTATTTACCGCTGACCGCTGACCGCTGACCGCTGACCGCTGACCGCTGACCGCTGACCGCTGACCGCTGACCGCTGACCGCTGACCGCTGACCGCTAATCTCTATTAAACTGTAACTCACAGAGCTGTTTATAAAGCGGGTTTGACTCTATTAATTGCTGGTGGCTGCCTGTTGCAATAATTTCGCCTTGTTCCATTACGACTATGACATCAGCATGTTTTACCGTTGCTAAGCGGTGAGCAATAATAAGTGTTGTACGATGCTGCATTAAATGCTCCAGCGCAGCTTGTACGTGATGTTCACTTTGTGCATCAAGTGCACTGGTTGCTTCATCAAGTAGCAGTATTTCAGGGTCTTTTAATATCGCTCTTGCTAAAACAATACGCTGCTTTTGCCCGCCAGATAGACGCACGCCTTGCTCTCCTAAAAAGCTTTCATAGCCGTTTGGTAGCTGGGTTATAAACTCATCAGCATGGGCATGCTTAGCCGCAGCATAAACTTGTTTATCGCACGCATCGGGATTACCGTAGCGAATATTGTGCATTACATCTGAGCTAAATAAAATTGGGTTTTGTGCCACCATACCCATGCTATTACGTAATTTATTGAGTGATAGCTCTTTGATGTTAACACCATGAAACTTAATATCGCCGCGAGCGGGGTCGTAAAAGCGTTGTAGCAGTTCAAACAGGGTGGTTTTACCTGCACCAGAAGGGCCTACAATTGCCACGGTTTGGCCTTGTTTAATATTAAGCGTAACGTTTTTAAGTGCGCTTACATCAGGGCGTGACGGATAATTAAAGGTAATGTTATTAAGTTCTATAGCCGCCGACTCATTGTTTAACTGCAGTTGATCATCAAGGGGTGTTTCAGGGTTTACAATCTCACTTTTTACCGCTAACAACTCAAGTAGTCGTGCTGCAGCGCCCGCGGCGCGTTGCAGCTCACCGTATACCTCTGCTACAGTTGCCACTGACATTGCCACCATAATGGCATAAAATACAAAAGCTCCTAGCTCACCACCTGTCATTGTGCCGGCCAGTACATCACTACCACCGACCCATAACATCACGCTAATGGCACTAAAGGTTAAAAATATAACCGCGGCAATTAAAAATGAGCGCTGCTTAATACGGCTTTTAGCCACATTAAATGCTTTATCGGTTTCCAGAGCAAAGGCGTGTTGCTCACGCTGCTCGTGACTATAGCTTTGCACTACTTTAATATTTTGAATTATTTCACCCGCATAGGTGCTGATATCGGCAATCGCGTCTTGGCTAGAGCTGGCAAGTTTGCGTACTTTACGGCCAAACACCATCATAGGCACGAGCACCAAAGGCACACAGGCCACCACTACTAACGTGAGTTTTAAGTTAGTGAATAACAACATGGCTAAACCACCAACCAGCATCAGTGCGCTGCGCAGTGCCATTGAAAATGACGAACCAATAATTGATTGCAGTAAGGTGGTATCAGTGGTTAAGCGTGACATGAGCTCACCGCTGCGGTTTTCTTCAAAGTAACTTGGGTGCAGAGTGACAATGCGATTAAACACCGCTTTACGGATGTCGTTACTCACGCGCTCGCCAATCCACGACATTAAATAAAAACGGCTGAATGTTCCTACAGCTAATAAACTGATCAGTCCTATTAGTACTAGCACTGCTTGTTTTAATTGTGCTTGGGAGCCGGCAATAAAGCCATGATCGATGACAAATTTAACCCCTTGGCCTAGTGATAAATTAACTCCAGCGGTAACAAGTAGCGCTACAAGCGCCGAAATTACCACCCATTTATAGGGCTTAATAAACTGAAAAATCGGAATTAAACTACTAAAAGCAGCTTTGTCTTTTGGCTCGGCTTTACTGGTGCTCATGCTGGATTCTTTTTGTGCAATAGGGTATAGATATGGTTACTTAAATTGTAATTTCAATAACTAACTTAATAACAACTAAGGGACTAACATGGCAACTCATAAAGTAACCGGTGAATTTACCGTTAAACTCAACCCCATTGAAGGCTATGCAAAAGGCATTGATGGCGTAAATTTAGGCCGTATGTCGATAGATAAAACCTTTACTGGGGAGCTTGATGCGACCAGCACTGGCGAAATGCTCAGCGCTATGACAGCCACCCAGGGCAGTGCAGGCTATGTTGCTATTGAGCAAGTGGTTGGCACACTTGCAGGCAAACAAGGCAGTTTTGTACTGCAGCATTTTGGCACTATGGATAAAGGCCAAGATTCATTGATTTTAAATGTAGTACCAGATTCAGGTAGTAATGAACTTGCAGGCCTTAGCGGGAAAATGGCTATTCGTATCGAGGCTGGAATACATTTTTATGATTTTGAGTATCAACTTTAAAAGGTGATAGCAGTGCAAAAAATAATAGAATTTAAAAAGACGCGTTTTTTTGGTGGCGCAGATATTAAAGCACTTAATGAAAAGATTTATCAGTTAAACCAAGATGGTTGGAAAGTCATAAATGTAAGCTCAATCACAGGGTTTTTCGGTGAAGCGAATGGCTATGCGTTGCTCATTGAAAATAACGAGTTGTAGATGACATTATCACTTTGGCTCAGTTTAGTCGCTGTCTGTATGATGGGGGCTATGTCACCCGGGCCTAGTTTGGCTGTAGTGTTAAAGCATAGCATTCATGGCAGTATGAAAAACGGCATGTTAGCAGCGCTAAGCCATGGTGTGGGGGTGGGTTTTTATGCCGCAGCATCGTTACTTGGCCTCGGTGCATTGATGTTGCAATTTCCCACTGTATATCAAGTGCTAGTCTACCTAGGCGCAGCTTATTTAGCGTATTTAGGAATTAAAATCTTATTAGCAAAGCCAAGTGCTGATGAGCTACAGATTGCTCAGCAAAGTGGTAATGGCAAACAGGCGCTGCAAGATGGTTTTGCGATTGCGTTTTTAAACCCCAAACTTGCGGTATTCTTTTTAGCGTTATTCTCGCAGTTTATTGACCCTGCCAATCTCACATTTAAAGTCGGCATGATCATGTGCGTGACCGTGTTTGTTATCGATACTGGTTGGTATTTATTGGTGGCTGCACTCACTGAGTTTTCAAAAAAGCGTTTTGCTTTTACAAAGCCTTCGCCATGGCTGGATAAGTTACTAGGTATTATATTTATTATTTTAGCTATTCGAGTTGTGATTAGTTTATAAGGAATAATTGTGTCAGAGTCTATTTTAAAAACCGCAAGTTTTAACCCTAAAGTAAAATCTTACTGGATCACACTAGGAGTTATTACCTGCTTGGTGTGTTTGGTTGGTATTCCATTAATTCCAATCGTAGCCTTAATAATTTGGATCGTGGCAGGGCGTATGCTTAAAGCAATGTCAGCAGTGCTCTTAGAACGTAAGCTGGTGGTAAAGCGTGGTTTGTTTTTTAAAGAAGAAAAGTCGATTCCACTTGAAAAAATAACCGATGTAGGATTAAGCCAAGGGCCATTGATGCGTTTATTTGGTTTATATCGATTAAGCTTTGAAACCGCAGGTCAGTCGGGGCACGGTGCGTTAGTGTCGTTGCTCGGGGTTGAGAATGCCAGCGAATTTCGTGAGGCGATATTAACGCAAAAAGACAATCTAGCCGAAACAAAGCCAAGCAAGGCTAAAGCTGATGAACCACAAAGCCAAGTCGAATTACTCCGCGCACTTACCTACAGTGTGAAAAATATCGAGCAAATGATGGTCACGCTACTAGACGAGAAGAAATAACAAGCACATCTCTCATGTATTAAACATTTTTATCAACTCAACCCAGCGATCGTGTGATCGCAGGGCTGTTTTGATCTTTCAACTAGAACCTTTTCCCTAGCCCCTAGATACTTTCTTGAGCCTTTACCCTTGAATTACGGGCTGACCTGCTAGCATATGTAACGCTTTACTTCGCTCAGTTTGCATTTCGTAAGAGGCGGTTTTAATGCTGCTGACGTAATTCCATTTGGCTTCGGCTTGCTCTGGTGTAAAGGTAACGGTTAAATAACCACGATCGACGAGGTTGTTATAAACCAAATCATTAACCAATAGCGGGATAACTTGCTCCATTTGCGCGGTTGCTTCTGGCCCTTGGGTGTTCAGCGCTAAGTACTCTTCAAGACCAGGCGAAGACACTGATGAGGTAGCAAATTCAACACCGGCATTTTGTGATGCAGCAATTGGGTTGCTGGCGTCGGTGGTTAATTGGCCCGCCCACGCATTATGAGTATCGCCAGCTAATACAACTAGGTTCTTTTGTGTCGCGATCGCAGTGCCTAGTAATACTTCACGTTCATAAGCATAACCGTCCCATGCATCTAAATTGTAAGGCGCAGTGGTATCAACACGCGCGCGCTCTGCATCAGTGACTGTTGGGTCACCGGCTAGAATGCGGCCCTTAATTTGTGCCAACTCAGCAAATAATGCTGATGCTTGAGCTAATAAGGCATTTGTATCGGCGCCATTAGCTTGGCTTACTTGCAGGCTCACTAAAAGTTGCAGTACTTCAAACGGTAGGTGCATCTTGGTCATTAACACTTGTTGGCCAAGTACTTGCCATTTTGAACTAGAGTTTGTCATGCCATCGGTAAGCCAAGTTAGCTGCTCATTTCCCAGCAATGCACGCGTTGGCGAGCTAATCGCAGCAACAAAGTCACTTTGCCCCTGCGCACTGGTTAAATCAAAGTCACCGTAACTTAGTTGCTCATCGCGAGCGAGTACTCGAGTATCAAGCATATACAGCGAGACTAAATCACCAAATTCAAAACGACGGTAAATACGTTCTTTATCGGCTACATTACGTATAGGCATCCACTCAAAGTAGGCTTGTAAAGCGTGCATTTTACGCGCGTTAAATTCACCTTCACCATCGTTATGATTTTCTGCGCCTTCACGCCAAGTATCATTAGTAACCTCATGGTCGTCCCACACGGTTATAAACGCGCAATTGCTATGAGCAGCTTGTAAGTTACTATCGGTGCGATAATGGGCATAACGTTTACGGTAATCAGTTAGGCTGATTATTTCGTCACTATTGTCTTCAGGTAAAAGGCGACCAAGTAAAGCTGCGTCTTCACTGGCGTAGCCACCATTGCCGTATTCATAAATGTAGTCACCAAGGTGAAGTACAGCGTCAAGGTCTGTTTGTTTAGCTATTTCGCCATAAACATGAAAAAAGCCAGCAGGGTAGTTAGCACACGAGATAACTGCAAATTTTACTTTATCAATACTGCCTGTTGGTAGTGTTTTACCTGCACCAATAGGTGAGGTTTTGCCATTCGATTTAAAGCGGTAATAGTAAGTAGTGTTAGCATCAAGGCCTTGCAAATCGACTTTTAAGGTAAAGTCGGTAGCATCGCTGACATGGGTCTCGCCGTCATGGACTATATTACTAAAGTCAGCATCGGTTGCCGCTTGCCATTGCACTTTTATGCTGCTAGCTGCTGCATCAAGGGGAGTTACACGGGTCCATAAGATCAGGCTGTCACTCAATGGATCGCCACTGGCTACTCCGTGCTCAAAGCTTACTTCAATGGTTTCATCATCATCGTTGTCAAATGTACAACCTGTGATACCTAATGATAAAACGGCAGCGCCAAAACCCGCTGCCGATGCTTTTAAAAAACTTCTCCGTGTAAACGTCATTGCTCTGTACCGTTAAAAATAAAACTACGAGCTTATCCGACCAGTGTGACTTTTATGTGAAGCTGTTATGCTAATTGTATTAAAATACCTGACAAACTTCCCCTGCATTACAAGTAATTACAGTGACATTTTCATAACCTACTCGAGTCAGGGCTTCTGCACTTAATGTTGCCCGTGCGCCACTGGCGCAGTGAAGGTAAATCGGTCGTGCAGGGTCTTTCTCTATTTCCATTAACTTCATTTCAAGCAAACCGCGCGGAATATTAATAGCGCCTGTAGCGGCTTTGGTTGCATGCTCAGCTGGCTCGCGAACATCAATTAATAAGCCTTGGTTTTGCTCTAGCTCTTGTTTTGCTTGTTCTGCATCAATACGACGTTGGTTCGGCGTAACTATTTTCATTAGATCAGGGATTGAAGTAAGCATTAGTCTGTAAATCCTCGTTTGCGCAAAAAATTTATAAGTGGGCACCATTTAGTAAACGCTGTTTGGATCAGGTTTACTCCTATAAATAATGTTAACCACATAAAACGGCTATCTACAAAGTAGCTTAAAATGACTGAAATTGTCACCATACTACCTGCAAGTAAAAGAATACCATCGTTCACTTTCATATAAATACCTTACATTAGTTTTTTCTAATGTTATTTATATTAGATTTAACTAATGTAAAAGTCTATACTTTACTTAGAACGTTTTAGTGGGATCGTTATGAATATTGAGCAATTAGCGAATAATGCACAGCAGGCGGAACAATTTTTAAAACTGATGGCGAATAAAAATCGCTTAATGATTTTATGCAGCTTATTAAACAATGAGTTAAGTGTAGGGCAGCTAAATGAGCGTGTTCCGCTTGCTCAATCTGCTTTGTCGCAACATTTGGCGAGTTTGCGCAAAGCCGATATGGTGGCTACTCGCCGTGATGGACAAACAATTTATTATTATTTGATCGACTCAAAAGTAGAGTCGATCATAGCCATGCTCTACCAATGGTTTTGCAAAGAGGAAAACACTAAATAAATGTAGCAATTTCATCCAGCGATTTTTTCACTAGGGCATGATTTGGTACGGTTGCTTCATCACTGGGGTAACCGGCAATGAGTAGCATATAAGGGCGTTCGTTGTCTTTATCTCGGCCGCAGATATCAGTTAAAAAGCTCATTGGTTTTGGAGTGTGGGTGAGTGTTGCTAACCCCGCTCTATGCAGTGCCTGTATTAAAAAACCTGTTGCCAGTCCTACTGACTCATGCACGTAATAGTTAGTGTTTTTATCATCAGTCGTTAACCCGCCTTTCTTTTGACTAAACACGGCGATTAACCAAGGTGCGTGTTCTAAATAAGGTTTACTGGCATCTGTGCCAAGGGGTTTTAACGCATCAAGCCATTCTTCGCCAGCACGGCCCTCATAAAATGAACGTTCTAGTTTTTCAGCTGCCTCACGAATTTGTTTTTTTACGTCACTAGAGTTGATCGCTACAAAATGCCATGGTTGGTGATTTGCACCACTTGGTGCTGTTCCAGCGGCTTTAATACAAGTTTCAATGATCTCTTTTGGCACTGGGCGATCACTAAAACTACGAATACTATGGCGACGCTGGCTGGTAGTTAAAAACTCTTGGGCACGCTCTAGCATGACGTCTGCGGGATATTCGGTAAAGTCGGTGAGTGGTTGATTATCATGTTGTTGCATGGCTTTTCGCTTCTAATTAAAGTTAGTGATTATTTTTATACCTAGTCGCAAGATTAGGTGCAAGTAATATCTGCTTTACAGTTTTGCTTTTTTTGGTGTGATTGTTTATTTATTAAACGTTGTGTTCACTAAATATTCAGCTATGTTTTCTTATAGTATCGATCTAGATGGAGAGAGATCATGAACATTCAAGCCAGTAATCAAATTAACCAATACCAACTGAACACTAAGTTAAACGATAGCAGCAGACAGCTAACCCCTGTTCAGGCTCCATCACAAGAAGGCTTAGCGAAGACTGATAGTATTCAAATATCAGCACAAGCAAGAGCGCTTAGTGCCCAGCCTCTGACACCTGAAGTACCGGCAATTGGTGAAATCACCCAGCCAGTAAATAATAAGGTGCAGCAGTATTTAGATATCCAAAAGTCATTGGCAAAAGCTGATGCAATAGAAAACTTCTCTGACGATAACTTCTCGGTAGGCGAAGCATATGTTGCTAAAAATAATGAAACAGTTAGAAATGCTTACTTAGAAAAAGATAAGATTGAACAAACGAACGAAATTGCTGACATTATGATTGATTCTATCGAGCAAAATGATGAGCAAGACGAGAATAATTTACTGCAATATTAAGATTGTAGTATTACTTCAGAAATTAAGTCACCTCTCCTAAAGAGTGAAACCAAGCCGCATTTACTGCGGCTTTTCTGTATTTCGTAAGCGTGTTAATTCATCGGTTAACCACTCATTGGCGGTAATTGTAGTGCCATCAGTTAAAATCACTGTGTACGGCTTACCACTCCATGAGCTTTTGCTCGCAAGGTTTTCTATAAAATCTTCAGCCGTTTTAGCATAGCGTTTTGCTCTGCGATATTTCATTGCTAAATGATCGGCCGCTTCGGTGCCGCTGTGCTCATCGCCATTGCGAATAAACGTTGCATTACTTTGGCTGATAAATTCGATCAGCTGGTTTATTTCATTATCACTTGTAGTGGCAAAATTATACTGACTAAATAGCGCGAAAAAAGTAATAAATAACCAGCTGAGTGTGGCTTTTCTCATGGCTTTTCCTCGTTGAGAGCTAAGGTTACTAAAATAGGATTGTGATCTGAACTGTCGTATTGCAACACTGTACTATCGGCAATCGTGACACCTCGAGTCCATACTTGATCAAGTGCTAAACCAAATACTTTTGTACGCTTGTCATCAAAGTAATTTGTTTCTGTCAGTCCTAAGTTTGTCAGTGAGCTGACAACTAAATGTTGGCGGGCGTCGCTCCAGGCATTGAGGTCACCGGCAAAAATTATTGGCCCTGTATGTTGCGCCATTATATTGAGTGAGTCTTGCAGTTGTTTTTTATAATCTGCGGTACCTAAAGTAAAGTTAATACCATGCATATTTATACTAAGTAAGCGTTGATTGCCTGCTATAACATACTCAACAATGTTAGTCGCTTTTGGGCTACGTAACCAAGGCTCTCGATGAATGAAAGTACAGTGTACCGCAGCAGGCCAATGGCTTAATGTCATTACGCCAGTTTGCATCTCACCACTTTTATAACCCAGTGCAAAACGCCAATAGGGTTTCAGCTGAGTTAAACGGGGGTCTTCAATGGCTTCTTGTAGCAAAATGATATCTGCTTGACTATTCAGGGTTGTTAAATCTTTTATTAAATCAGCATCTTGTGCTTTATAAATATTCCACGTAAGTAATTTAAGTTGCTGAGGGATATTAAATTGCTTGCTATAAGTTTGCATACGGCTTGCTTGTAAATGCTGTTTGCACAGGTCAGGCGTGTAGGCTGTATCTGTAATACCTAGTTGTTCATCAGAGGGAGCGCTGTCGACAAATAAGCTGGTTATTAGCAGCAAACCTAGAGCAAGTTTAAATAGTGGTTTTATATGCATTAAATACCTTTAGCTAGCGATTTCATACTTGTCTAATAATAGTAATTAGGCGCTAAAGAGCTAAATAAGTTCCGTGTAAGAAAATGTTCAAATCCCCCTTGTCTGTCTACAAATTAACTACAGTTTTTTACCTTTATTTAGAGTTTCTCTCGATACAATTACAGCTCTTAACCAAATTAATTAAAGGATACAATAATGAGAGCACTCTTAACTTGCTCAGTGTTACTTATGCTCAGTGCTTGCTCTTCGGTAACGATTCAGCCGCAGCAAGTCACTAAGCTTAGCTCAAAACCTAGTTACCAAGATAGTCGACCATTTTTTATGTGGGGATTAGTAGGCGAACAGCGTGTTGATGTAAAACAAGTGTGTGGCCAGCAAGCCGTAGTACAAATGCAGTCACAACAAACATTTACCGATGGCGCGTTAGGCTTGGTAACACTAGGAATATATGCACCGCACACTATTAGAGTTTGGTGCGATGAACAGCAGATTGCAGGAGCGGGAATATGAAAAATCTAACACTTTTGACTCTTTGTTTGCTGCTAATGGCTGTAACTGGTTGTACAAATATTCATTTTGATAATGGTGAGTATGATGACTTGGCGAAAAATCATAAAAGTGAGCAATGGCATCATAACTTTGCAGCTGCGCTTTATGAGGGGTCAGATGCAGTTGATTTATCTGAAATATGTCCTGACTCGCAGTGGCAAAGTGTGCACACCTATAAATCATTTACTAATGGCTTAGCAGAGCTGGTAGTAAATGACTTAGGTCCTATTTGGTACCCTAAAACAGTGGCAGTAAGCTGTGCTAAGGTACCTTATAAAGTGCAATGATCATTCGTAACGAAGTGCATCTATTGGGTTTAGTCTTGCTGCTTTAATCGCGGGGGCTAAACCAAAGACTATGCCGATTAGAGAAGTAAACCCAAATGACAACATAATTGCCCAGCCTGGTATGTAGGCATCAGGCATACTTGGCACTGACAGCGAGATCAGAGCTGCTGCGCCATAACCGATAGCGAGACCAATTAAACCGCCAAATAATGATAACACCACCGCTTCTACCAAAAACTGCAACATAATGAACCCTGGTGTAGCGCCCAGAGCCTTTAAGGTGCCAATCACCCGTGTACGCTCGGTGACCGATACCAGCATGATATTCATTACCCCAATACCGCCGACCACCAAACTAATACCGACGATGCCTGCGGTAATGGCTGTTGCACTGCCGGTAAATTTGTCTACATTGGCACGGGCTTTTTCAGCCGTTTCAAATTCAAAGTCGTTTTCTTCATCGTCTTTGAGTTTATGAAGTTGGCGTAAAATACGCGTGATTTTAGCGAGTACGAGCTCTTCGTCGCTGTCTTCTTTTAGCCTAAACATAATTTGTACATTACTGGTACTACTCGCACCTTCCAAGGCGCTCATGGTACTGATAGGAATATTAATATAATCATCTTGATCAAAGCCTAGCAAGCTACCTTGTTTTTCTGCCACACCAATGATTCTAAACCATTCACCGCCAAGCTTTATATATTCACCAACGGGATTCTCAGGTAAGTTAAGTTTTTCAATGATTGATGGGCCAATGAAAGCAACGCGGCGACGCTTTTCATCATCTTCAGCACGAATGAAGCGGCCAAGCTCAGGAAAGGTGCGATATGCTTTTTGATAGTCTTGCTCTGTGCCCATTACGCGGGATGAGTGGCTTTTATTGCCATATTCTGCACCACCAGAAAAACGCCATGTAAACATAAGTGCAGTGAAGGTTTCGGCTTCTTTTACTCGTGCTTTTAGGGTCAAAAAGTCGGTATAGGTAAGTTTGGCATTTTTACCGACCATTTCTTTTTCAATACTAGTAAAGGGTTTGATTGAGGTTACATCAGGAGCCATATCAGCAAGCTGATCATTAATTTGTTTGGTAAACCCCTGCATTACCGCAACCACAGTTATTACGGCAGCAACCCCAATAATAATTCCTAAACAGGTAAGTGCACTACGCATGGCGTTAGCTTTAATTGCCATTAACGCTGCTTTGGTACCTTCCATAATCGCAATGGCAGATTTAAACATGTTGTTTTTCTCCTTCACCTTTGCGTACATCGCTCACTACTTTACCATCAACTAAACGGATCACCCGTTGACAATGATCGGCAATGTCTTGTTCATGGGTCACTAAAATAATGGTATGGCCTTCATTATGCAGCTCATCAAACAATGCCATGATCTCGGTGGTGGTTTTACTATCTAAATTACCTGTGGGTTCATCGCCTAATAAAATATGTGGCTTAGTCACCAAGGCACGAGCAATCGCGACTCGTTGACGCTGACCCCCTGATAACTGGCTTGATAAATGATCTACCTTATCGCCAAGGCCCACTCGCTTTAGTGCTTCAAGCGCATGCTGTTTACGCTGCTTAGCAGGAATGAAGCGATATACTAAGGGTTGCATTACATTTTCAAGAGCTGAGGCACGTGGCAATAAATTAAAACTCTGGAAAATAAAGCCAACACTTTCATTACGCTGATGAGCAAGTTCAGTTTCAGTCATACTTTTTACGAGCTTATCTTTTAAAAAGTAATCACCGCTTGTAGGTGTATCTAAGCAACCTAATAAATTCATTAGAGTTGATTTACCTGAACCCGAAGGGCCAATAATAGCAACGTATTCGTTTTCGTTAATGACAACATTCACATCATCAAGAGCTTTAAATATTTGCTCACCCATTTTGTATTGTTTATTGATGTGTTCCAGCTTTATAACTGCCGACATTATTGCGTATCCTTGGCTAGAGGCTGTTTCACTTTTACGGTATCATTTTCTTTTAATTTACTAATTGGCCGTGCGGGGCCTATTACTATTCGCTCACCTTTATTTAAGCCTTTAGTAATCGCTTGTTCAATATCTGATGAAATACCCACTTCAACATAGGTTTTAGTGACTGTGTTGTCATCGTTTAAGCGCCAAACAAAGTATTTATCATCTTCTTTTTGAATAGCTTCAATGGGTAGTTTCAAACCATCTACAGCCATGCTGGTGGCAATTTCAGCGCGACAGCTCATACCTGCGTAGAGTTGCCTGTCGGTGTTATCAAGTAGTACCTTTACGCGAAAAGACAATCCTTGAGAGCCGGCTTGATTTTTAGCTGATGTGCCAATATTGATGACTTTACCGGTGAAAGGTTGGTTTGGGTAAGCTGCGGCATAAATGTCAGCGTGCTGATCAAGTTTAATACCCGCAATATCAGTCTCATCGACTCTTAACTCAGCTAAAATAGCGCTTGGGTCTGCAACCAGCATTAAATCTGAGCCAATGATATTGGTGGTACCGGCTATAACAGTTTCACCTTCTTTAATATTTACAGACGCTAATAATCCGCTCATAGGGGCGCGAAATACACTCTTACTGAGCCTATCTTCAGCGATGGATAAAGAGGCTTTAGCTTGATTAAAAGCTTCAACACGGGCTTCAATATCTATTTTTGCCAGATCACGCGCATTTTGTAGGTTTTCGTAAACCTCTTGTCCTGCAAGGCCAACATCATACAATTCTTTTTGTCGCTTTAATTGGCGTTCAATATTAATTAAGCGTGTTTTACTGTGTTTAATTTCGATTTCGCTAGCACGGAGCACAGCCTTATTACGATTTACTTCTGACTCAAACGCCGTAGTATCAAGGCGCATTAAAATATCACCTTGTTTAACACTTTGACCTTCTTCAACAAAGACCTTATCAACACGACCTGTTACTTCAGAACGAAGTTGTACTTGCGTATTAAATACTAAGTTTCCAGATGCCAAAATAGAATCAGCAATACTGCCTTGCTCGACTTTAGCAATATTTACTTCTGGTGCCTTGTCGCTACCAGTGATTTGCTTTGACACAATCAAAGCAATAAATGCGGCAATGGCTAAGGTGACGATAATCGCTTTTTTCATTTTTACTTCCATATAGAATTGAGAGGGTAAAAAATACTCACCCTCTCATTTTTTTAAACAACAGCAATCACAGTCCAAATACCGTAAATGATAATGCTAGGAAGGGCTGCAAATAAGATCGCTTTATTTAAGCTAAAGTTGGTCCAACATTTAAGCCCAATAGCTGCCAGTGCGATGCCCCAAATACTGAAAATATTTAAACTTTCCATCATGGTATAAAATGGGTGACCGAGCTCTAAGCCCAATATTAACTGGTTGATAGAAGCGTAATTAAATAAGCTCATGGAAAGCTCATTAGTGCTTGCGGTTAATACCAATGCAATGACACCTAAGCTAGAAATAACCATAGGCATCATGGCCCAAAAACCAAAACCATACCAGGCGCCATAGCTATAATTTGCATCAGGATCTTGTTTTGATACAAGCAAATAATAGCCCGCAATTAATGCGTTAATTAATATAATGCCAAAAACACCGCCTCCCATAGCAAACCATATTTGGTTATCTATGCCTTGCTCCATGCTTTGGCGAATCATTTTTTTCTCACCAATAGTGGCATCAACAGTTGCAGCCGCAACTTGCTCTTCTAAAATAAATTGTGAGTCAGCATTACTGTAAAAAATATAGGTGCTGGCGACTAACATAATAGTGATAAGCGCGAACGCTAGCCAAGACCAGCCTTTCGCTTCTTTTAGACCATTAAAGGTTTTACTCGGACTGATAAAAATATCAATAGATGCAGATAAAGCATTTGCAGATTTCATTGTTTTAATTCCTTTTTTTAATTTTAAAGGTACAAACCTTATTACTATTAATACCTTAATAAGTAGGTAGAATAAAGAATAAATTAATTCTCGACTCGATTTAATTGTAACGGCTTATTAACGTAGGCTTAACTGATTTGTTAAAAGGGTTAAAGTAGGAAAAAAAATGAGTGATTTAGACCGTAAAATAGATGAATTAGTACTGGGGTTTTGGCGGTTATTAGATTGGCAAGTCACGCCGCAACAGTGTTTAAACTTTCTTGAGCAAGCAATTGAAGTAGGCGTAAAGCATACTGATCACGCCGATATTTATGGTGAATATGGCTGTGAGGCTGAGTTTGGTAAGGCTTTGGCGCTTAAGCCAAGCATTCGTGACGAGATTAAGATAATTACCAAATGCGGGATAAAGCCTGCATTTCCAAGTCTAGGATTGGCAGGGCAGGCTAACCACTATGATTCGAGTGCGCAACATATTATTACTTCAGCCCAACAGTCACTCAAGCACTTTAATACTGATCGCTTAGATGTGTTGTTGATTCACCGCCCTGATTACTTAATGCATGCTGATGAAATGGCACAAGCTTTTAATACCTTAAAGCAAAACGGTGATGTACTTGAGTTTGGTGTATCGAACTTTACGCCATCGCAACTAAGTTTATTACAGTCACGTCTGGACTTTGAATTAGTGACCAATCAGATCGAGTTTTCTCCTTATGAGATGAAAGCACTCGATGACGGTAGCTTAGATCAATGCCAGTTATTGGATATTAAACCAATGCTTTGGTCGCCACTTGCCGGTGGGCGCATTTTTGCAGAAAATGATGATAAAGCGATTCGTTTACGCCATGTGCTGGAACAGGTTGCTAGCGAGATTGGCGCAAGTTCAATTGACCAAGTGGTATATGCTTGGTTGTTAATGCACCCAAGTGCACCATCGGTAGTACTTGGTACGGGCAATATCAAACGTGTTGAATCAGCCGTCGCCGCCAAGCAATTAAAGCTTACCCGCGAACAGTGGTATCGTATTTGGCAAGGTTCAACAGGGCACAGTGTGCCGTAAAAATATAGTGAGTGAGCACAGTTGTGTGCTCACTCGAATAAACAGTTATTGCGCAGCTGCGTTAAGCGCGCGAGCTTTAATATCGGCAGCAAAGGCCAAGCCTTTTTTAAAGCTAGCCTCAGCAACAGCAATATCCTCAGCATCACCATTAGCCCCTAAAATTGCCTGACTCAGGGCGTTATATAAATTAGTAATTTGTGTTTGGTATGCCGATTCAATCGCTTTTTCAACAGTCGTCATTATTGTTCCTTATAATTAGTTGTGATTTCATTTTAAGGTACAGCAATAAATCATGCACGAAAAAATTTTAACGCAGAAAGCTCTACCGCTTATCCCTTAAACATGCTGGGTTTCGCTTCGCTCTACCCAGCCTACGTCACGGCATTCAACCTAGCCTACGATGATAAATTTAACACCGATCTGTTCTTAAACTTACCACTTAAAACTTACGGCTTATAGCTTTGTTTCTTCTTCTATTGCTGAAACAACAAAATACGGATTCAAATATTCATCTTTGCTGTTGTACAGTAGTGGGCTGCCGTCGAGTTTAGTGACTTTTGCACCAGCGATTTCGGCAATAGCATGGCCTGCGCCTGTGTCCCATTCGCAGGTTGGGCCGAGGCGCGGGTATATATCAGCGCTGCCTTCGGCGACTAAGCACAGCTTTAATGAACTGCCTTTTGACACCATTTCCACCTCATCAAAGCGTTTTACAAACTCGGCTAAATCAGGAGAAGGATGCGAACGGCTACCGACTACGCGAATTAAGCCTTTATTTGCTTTAGTCGTTACTTTAAGCTCAATGCGTTCATCGCCTTTATCTTTAAATGCACCTATAGCTTCAGCAGCTAGGTAAGAAACCCCAAGTGCTGGGGCATCAACCACGGCTAACGTGGGTTTGCCATTTTCAATTAGTGCGATGTTTACAGTAAATTCGCCGTTCTTTTTAATAAACTCTTTAGTGCCATCAATTGGGTCAACCAGCCAATAACGGTCCCATGTTTGACGCACATCCCAGCTGATATCGGCGCTTTCCTCACTAAGAATTGGAATGTCAGGGGTTAAGTGCTTTAAACCATTAGCGATGACTTTGTGAGCTGCTAGATCGGCGTCGGTTACTGGGCTTTCGTCGGCTTTGTATTCAACGTTAAAATCTTTTTCGTAAATCCCCATAATAGCGCTACCAGCTTGGCGAGCGAGGATTAATACTTCTTCTAGCAGTTCCGTTTGGTTCATGACTTAACCTTTAATAATTTGCTGTTGTTTTAGATACGCTATCAGCACTTGCACCGATTGGTCTAGGCTATTTTTACTGGTATCTAAGATTATTTCTGGTGAGTTGGGAATTTGATAATCAGAATCTATTCCTGTGAAGTGTTTAATTTCACCCGCGCGGGCTTTTTTATAAAGGCCTTTAGGGTCGCGGCTTTCGCATACATCCAGCGGTGTATCTATAAACACTTCAATGAATTCACCGTCATCGACTAAGTCTCTTACCATATCGCGCTCACTGCGAAATGGTGAAATAAATGCGGTGAGCACCAAAAGCCCTGCATCAACCATGAGTTTGGCTGTTTCGCCCACGCGGCGGATGTTCTCGATGCGGTCTTCGTCACTAAAGCCTAAGTCTTTACATAAACCGTGGCGTACGTTGTCGCCATCAAGTAAGTAGGTATGAATACCTTGTTGATTTAGTGCGCTTTCAAGGGCGTTTGCAACGGTACTTTTACCTGACCCTGAAAAGCCAGTAAACCATAAAATAGCGGGTTTATGGCTTTTATGCTCACTACGCTGTGTTTTAGTAATGGCATAGTTATGCCAAACAATGTTCTCATCCATTGTAATAGTCTCTTCTTGCGTGCTGGCTTAAAATGGAAATACCAGCGGAATAAGGGTTAAAACCGTTATTGAATATATAATAGAAAGCGGTAATCCCATTAATACGTAATCTTTTAGCCGGTAATTACCCGCGCTATAAACCATTAAGTTAGTTTGATAACCAAACGGCGATATAAAACTGGCCGAGGCGCCAAATGCTACCGCCATAATAAAGGGCAGCGGGTCAACATTAAAGCCAACCGCCAGTGCGTATGCAACCGGAAACGATAATGCCGCTGCTGCATTGTTTGTAATAAGCTCAGTGAATAACACCGTCATAATAAATATGGCGATAAATGCGCCGTAGGGGCCAAAGTCACCGAGCACATAAAACATCGCATCTGATATTTGCCCTGCTAAACCTGTGCCTATCATGAGTTTGGCAAGGCCAATGGCACTACCGACTACGGCAAGTAACTCAATAGGAAAACGGCGCTTAACTTCACTTAGCTTTATTGTCCCACTAAGCATTAAGCCGATTAGCAATACCAATAAGCCTTTAACAAGTGGCACGATAGCAAAAATGCTTAATCCTAGTACGGCTGCAAAACTAGCCAGCACTAAATTAGACTGCTTAGGCGCTAAGTGAGTTTGTAAATCAAGCCCTGAGATATAAACAAACTCGCGTTTTAAATTAGGTAGGGTATAAAAGTCTTTACCGGGTGCAAGAATCAGTGAATCACCCGCTTGTAGCTGCACTTTACCAAGACCACCTTGCAGGCGGTCGTGACCACGGCGAATAGCGATAACTGCGGCATGAAATTGCTCGCGAAAACGAATTTCTTTGACCGTTTTGCCAATAAATTTAGATGATTGACTTACCACCACTTCAACCAGGTGTTCTACGTCTTTTTCGTGCTTATCATGCACGACTTTTAAACCATCAAAGCGGGTCAGTAGCGGCACTGATTTAATATCGCCAACAAACAGTAATACATCGCCAGATTTAATTACTTGCTGCGGGGTTACCGCGCATATGCGTCTGTCGCCACGTAAAATTTCGGCGAGGAATAAGTCTTTAAGGTCGCGTAGGCCGTTTTCTTCTACGCTTTTACCAATTAATTTTGAGCCAGGTTCTACTTTTCCTTCAAGGTAGAAGGGCACGACTTCTTGGTCGTTCTTACCGTTGTCGGGTAAGTATTTTAGCATCACTAAAATAGTGATAAGGCCAACACTTAGTGCGCCTAAACCGACTAAAGTAAAGTCGAAAAAGCCCAGTGGTGCCATGCCGGCATCAACGGCAAAACCATTGACAATTAAATTTGTAGAAGTACCAATTAAGGTAATCGTGCCACCTAAAATAGCGGTGTACGATAAAGGTAATAACAGCTTCGAAGGTGAATGGGTTGGGCTGTCTTTAATCGCTGTAATTAATGACGCAACCACCGCGGTATTATTAGTAAATGATGATAAAAAGGCGGTTGAGAGACCAAGCTTTGTCACTGAGCTGGTTAAGCTACCTTTAGACAATGACTGGGCAAGCTTTTGTACTAGCGTGGTTTTTTCAACCGCGATAGAAACCAAAACTAATAAAACTAAAGTAATAAGGGAGGGGTTGGCGTAATTTACCAACATGTCTTCAAGCTCAATCAGGCCAGCTAAATAGGCGGTGCCAATGGCACCGACAAAAAGCCATGCCGGCTTTAGTCGAGTGCCAAAAAGGCAGCCGACTAAAGTTAGCATAATGCCTGTTAATACTAGCTGTTGATACATGCTTTATGCGTCCTTAACAGGCAGTGTTGACTATTTAAGCTTTGAGATATCAAGCGCTTGCCAATGTGGGAAGTGCTTGCGTACTAAAGCATTAAATTCAACTTCAAAATCACTAAAGTCACCGCTTTGCTCTTGGCTGGCAAGTGCTTGCTCTACCATGCCTGCTGCAACGGTTAAGTTAGATAAACGGTCGATTAAAATAAACGAGCCGGTTTCATGATTATTGTGATACTCATCAGCTAAAATCGTTTCTGTCAGCTCAAGCGTTACAATGGCAATTTCATTAAGTTGTAGGCTGTCTGCGCTGCCATGCTCAAGCGTGTTCACATCAATGGTGTGATCAATCTTCTTAACGATAGCAGATGTATTTTTACTGCCTAACTTAAAGTTATAGCTTTTACCTAAAACCAATGGTGCTTCGTGCATCCATACTAGCTTTGCTTGTACTTGGTTAGTAACGGCAATTGTAGAATCAGCTGGAACAATCACATCGCCACGGCTAATATCTATTTCAGTATTTAGCGTAATAGTTATGGCTTGGCCTGCTTGTGCGGTATCTAAGTTACCATCAAACGTTACCAGCTCTTTGATGCTTGATGTTTTACCCGACGGTAATACTTTTACAGCATCACCAACGCTTAACTTACCTGAAGTTAATGTACCTTGGAAGCCACGGAAGTTTAAGTTAGGACGCACTACATATTGCACCGGGAAACGCGCTTCAAAGCCAGTGTCGGTTTCGGCCGCTGGCGAGTCTTCTAGTAACTCAAGTAGCGGCTTATCTGTGTAATACGGTGTGTGCTCAGAGCGAGTAACTACGTTATCGCCTTTAAGCGCTGACATAGGCACAAACTTAATGTTAGTTACATTCAGTTGCTCAGCAAATTTTAGGTAATCAGCTTTGATGCGCTCATAAACGGTTTCGTCAAAATCAACGATATCCATTTTGTTAATTGCCACAACAAACTGTTTAATGCCCAGTGAGTCACAAATAAAGCTATGGCGCTTAGTTTGTACTTGTACACCGTAACGGGCATCAACAAGAATAATCGCGACATCACTGGTTGATGCACCGGTTACCATGTTGCGGGTGTATTGCTCGTGCCCTGGGGTGTCGGCAATAATAAACTTACGTTTAGCGGTTGAGAAGTAACGATACGCTACGTCAATGGTAATGCCTTGCTCACGCTCGGCTTGTAAGCCATCAACCAGTAGTGCTAAATCAAGCTCTTCGCCTGCATTGCCTACTTTTTCGTTATCTTTATGAAGCGCCGCTAGCTGATCTTCATAAATTTGGTGACTGTCATGTAATAGGCGGCCAATCAGAGTTGATTTACCATCATCCACACTGCCACAGGTCAACATACGTAATAGGCTTTTATCTTGTTGGCGAGCAAGGTAGGCGTCGATGCCAATTTCTCTTACTTCGTTAATGGTGTCGTTAGTGTTAGTAGACATTAGAAATAGCCCTCACGTTTTTTCTTCTCCATTGAACCTGCTGAATCGTGGTCAATTACTCGGCCTTCACGCTCTGATGAAGTCGATAGCAGCATTTCTTCGATAATTTCAGTTAATGTGCTTGCCGTTGACTCTACTGCACCAGTAAGTGGGTAACAGCCAAGAGTACGAAAACGAACTGACTTCATTTGTGGTACTTCGCCTTCATTTAGCGGCATACGCTCATCATCAACCATGATCAAGGTGCCATCACGTTCTACAACTGGGCGCTCTTTTGCTAAGTAAAGTGGAACCATGTCGATGTTTTCTTGGTAAATGTATTGCCAAATATCCAGCTCAGTCCAGTTAGACAGTGGGAATACTCGAATACTTTCACCTGGATTAACTTGGCTGTTGTAAGTATTCCAAAGTTCAGGACGCTGATTTTTTGGATCCCAGCGATGGTGTTTATCACGGAATGAGTAAACACGTTCTTTTGCACGAGATTTTTCTTCATCGCGGCGCGCGCCACCAAAGGCTGCATCAAAACCGTACTTATCAAGTGCTTGCTTTAAGCCTTGAGTTTTCATTATATCGGTATGCTTACCAGAGCCATGGGTGAATGGGCTGATATCAATGGCCAAGCCTTCCGGGTTTTTATGGACGATTAAATCAAAGCCGTATTCTTTGGCTAAGCGATCACGAAATTCAATCATTTCTTTAAACTTCCAGTTAGTGTCAACGTGAAGCAGTGGAAATGGAATTTTACCTGGGTAAAACGCTTTACGCGCTAAGTGTAAAAGCACCGATGAATCTTTACCGATAGAGTAAAGCATAACTGGATTCTCAAACTCAGCGGCGACTTCGCGCATGATTTTGATACTTTCAGCTTCTAATTGCTGAAGGTGAGTTAAAGCCATTGTTAGTCGTCCTACTAAAATGATTAAAAGTTAAAATCTAAATAAGTTAAGCTTATGCGACGCCAGTAAGTGGCTGGGCAAAGCTACTGGTTTGCGCTTTTTCGCCAAACCAATGAAGCTGCTGATGTAACGAGGCAACTTCACCAATAATTAATAATGCCGGTGAGATAATACTGTGGCGTTCAATTAAATCAGCCAGCTCACCGAGTGTGCCAGTAACAACACGTTGATTTTTACGGGTGCCATTTTCGATAATAGCCACTGGTGTGTCTGCACCACGGCCATGTTTAAGTAGCTGCGCTTGAATATGCGGCGACTTAATCACACCCATATAAATAGCCAAGGTTTGGTTTGGCTTAGCCAGTGATTGCCAATCTAATTCTTGGCCGTCTTTTTTACAGTGGCCGGTAACAAATTGAATCGCTTGTGCATGGTCACGATGCGTTAGCGGAATACCTGCATAGGCACTACAGCCTGCAGCAGCGGTAATGCCGGGCACTATCTGGTAACTTACGTTATTCGCTGCGAGTACTTGTACTTCTTCACCACCACGGCCATAAATAAACGGGTCGCCGCCTTTGATACGGCATACTTTTTTACCTTGCTTGGCAAAATCGACCAGCATTTGGTTAGTATCTTCTTGTGGTACACTGTGATCGCCTAAACGCTTACCAACACACACTAAATCAGCATCACGACGGACTAGGTCCATAATTTCGTCAGACACTAAGTAGTCATAAACCACTACATCTGCTTGTTGCATTAATTGCAGTGCTTTTAAGGTTAATAATTCAGGATCGCCAGGGCCTGCGCCAATTACATATACTTCACCTTCAGGCTCAGGTTTTGCGTCAAGCAATTGTTCTAATTGCTCGCTCGCTGATTGAGTGTCGCCACTTTGTACTTTACTCACTACCGATGAATCAAATACGGTTTCCCAAAACTGGCGGCGATCAGCAAAGTGCTTAAAACGTTGTTTTACTTTATCGCGAAAACTACCCACTAAAGTTGCAAGTGGGCCAATATGTTGTGGAATAAGTGTTTCAAGCTTTTCGCGTAAACGACGTGCTAACACTGGAGCCGTACCGGCGCTTGAAATTGCAATGGTGATTGGGTCGCGGTCAACAATCGATGGAAAAATAAAACTGCATTTAGGCTGGTCATCAACCACATTAACAAAAATATTGCGCGCGTTGGCAAGTTCAAATACTTGGGCGTTGACGTCTTCAAGATCTGTTGCTGCAATAACCAGCATCATGCCATTTAGGTGTTGCTCGTTAAAATAGGCTGTAATTAGTGTTACTTCATTATTGTTACCAAGCTCAACAAGTTCATTACAAAACTCAGGAGCTACCAAAGTAACTGCAGCGCGGGCTTTTAAAAATGCACGGCACTTTCTTAGCGCCACATCTCCACCGCCAACAACCAATACAGGCTTATTGTCTAGCTTGGTAAAGATTGGTAAATATTGCATTGTAGTAACACCCCTAACAACAGTCATAACATAAAAGCTTTTCAGAAAGGCAGAATATAGCGCTCTATGCGAAGTAAAAAATAATTAAAACCCAGTTTATATAACCAAATGTTATATCGGGTGGGTTAATTTGGCTTAAGGCTTAGTTAACAGGGGATTGCGCCGAGTTGCAAGTAGAGTTCATCTGCTTATGGTGATTAGTTATGTGATATAGCTAGATTATGAAAATTTGGTACTATAGGTAGTATAAACACTGACAAGGTGAACCTATGACTACTCAATTAGCTGTACAATTAATGGATTTAACGAGTTTAAACGACGACGATACCACTGCGACTATAGAAACGTTAATTAATAGTATTGAGCCTAAATTGGGCATTCCTGCTGCCATCTGTGTGTACAGTGAGTTTGTTGATGATGCAAAGGTGTTCCTTGGCGAAAGACAGCTAAATCACGTTAAGGTCGCTACGGTGACTAACTTCCCTAGAGGGAGTAACTCGCTCAGTGATGTGATAAATGAAACCCTTATTGCGATTGAGCGTGGAGCTGATGAAATTGATTTGGTTTTACCATATCAAGCCTTAATGGCTGGCGATCATGAGTTAGCCTTAAAATATGTTGAAGCCAGTAAAGAGTGTTGCCCAGAGCACGTTAAATTAAAAGTCATTATCGAATCAGGAGAACTAAAAACACCAGAGCTAATTGCCCAAGCGACCCAAATTGCAATTAATGGCGGCGCTGACTTTGTAAAAACAAGCACAGGTAAAGTAGCCGTAAATGCTACTTTGCAAGCGACAAAAATAATGCTGAGCGCTATTAAAGGCTCTGGAAAGTTAGTTGGTTTCAAAGCTGCCGGCGGTGTTAAAACAGTTGAACAGGCTGATGAATACCTGACTATTGCGGAAAATATTATGGGGGGAGACTATTTGCGCCCACAGACATTTAGGTTTGGTGCATCTAGTTTACTAGCAGATGTATATACGGAGCTTAAAAAAACATCATAAGCGGTTATCTTTTGTGAGTATCGAGTTTACTAGGGGAGATTTAAGGCTGCACAATTAATTAACCGCTAAGATTTTATAATATGGGTATCTTTTACTCTTGTGTTAATGATTTGCGTAAGTATAATAGGCATCCACTTTGCAGGGGCGTAGTTCCAATTGGTAGAACAGCGGTCTCCAAAACCGACGGTTGGGAGTTCGAATCTCTCCGCCCCTGCCAATTTTTCTTGTGAGTGGGTAAAGTCTTAGGTTAAAAATCGGTTTAAATAAGTCTGTTTTTAAGTTTAGATTTTAATGGATTAACCCTGCCATTGTGTAGGGTTGTTGTGTCTGTAGTTAAGGTAATAATATTATGAGCACGAATGTAGAAACGCCATCAAGTGGGATGGATGCAGTAAAGTGGCTTGTGGCAATTGCGCTACTTGCAGGCGCAGTAGTTGGTAATTATATGTACGCAGATCAGTCTGTGTTATTACGTGCTATTGGTGTTGTTATTGCGGTTGCAGCTGGCTTAGGCATTGCAGCAGTAACAGAAAAAGGACGTACCTTCCTTGCTTTTGCAAAAGAAGCGCGTATTGAAGTACGTAAAGTAGTTTGGCCGACGCGCCAAGAAACTACCCATACGACATTTATTGTAATGGTAGCAACTGTGATTATGGCACTTATCCTTTGGGGATTAGATGGCATTTTATTCCGCGCAGTAGGCTTTTTAACTGGATTGGAGATCTGATCCCATGTCGGATGAGAACAACGAAAAGAAACTACGTTGGTACGTAGTACAGGCTTTCTCAGGTTATGAGAAGCGTGTTGCACAAACTCTTCTTGAGCATATCAAGATTGAAGGTTTAGAAGATAGCTTTGGTGAAGTATTAGTACCTACAGAAGAAGTGGTTGAGATGCGCGCTGGTCAAAAGCGTAAATCTGAGCGTAAGTTCTTCCCAGGTTATGTACTCGTACAGATGGATATGAACGATGCGAGCTGGCACTTAGTGAACAGCACAGCACGTGTAATGGGCTTTATCGGTGGTACATCTGACCGCCCAGCACCAATTAGCTCTAAAGAAGCTGATCGTATTCTTAACCGCTTACAAGAAAACGCTGAAGCACCTAAGCCTGCTACATTATTTGAACCAGGTGAAGTTGTTCGTGTTGTTGATGGTCCATTCGCTGACTTTAGCGGTGTGGTTGAAGCTGTTGACTACGAAAAGAGTCGCGTAAAAGTATCTGTACTTATCTTTGGTCGTTCTACGCCAGTTGATCTTGAATTTGGTCAAGTTGAACAAGATAAGTAATAAAATTAGATAGTTTATGCGAAGTGATTTATTACTTTGCATAGGGCTTGAAAAAGGCCGCTGATTAACTTATAATCAGCGGCCTTTTTGTATTCAGGGATAGAGTTTCTTGAATTGATTACAAAAAGTACGAAACCAATTTTTAAACTGGGAAGCCGCTAGAGTACGCGTCCTCGCGCGCACAAGGCTAAGACCCACCTAATGAGGTATTTATAATGGCTAAGAAAGTTGAAGCTCTAATCAAGCTACAAGTTGCTGCTGGTATGGCTAATCCTAGTCCTCCAGTAGGTCCAGCACTAGGTCAACACGGTGTAAACATCATGGAATTCTGTAAAGCGTTCAACGCACGTACAGAATCTATCGAAAAAGGCGCTCCAGTTCCTGTAGTGATCTCTGTTTACGGCGACCGTTCATTTACGTTCGACATGAAAACGCCACCGGCTGCTTACTTACTTAAGAAAGCTGCAGGCATCAAATCAGGCTCAGGCCGTCCTAACACTGAAAAAGTAGGTACGGTAACTCGTGCTCAACTTGAAGAAATCGTTGAGACTAAACGACCTGATCTTACAGCGGCTGATATGGACGCTGCGGTTCGCACTATCGCAGGTTCTGCGCGTGCGATGGGCTTGAACGTAGAGGACTAAGAGAATGGCTAAATTAACTAAACGTATGCGTACTATCCGCGAGAAAGTGGAAGTAACTAAAGATTACGAAATCAACGAAGCAGTTGCTCTTTTAAAAGAGTTAGCGACAGCTAAATTCGTAGAAAGTGTTGACGTTGCTGTTAACCTTGGTATCGATGCTCGTAAATCTGACCAAAACGTTCGTGGTGCAACTGTACTACCTAACGGTACTGGTCGTGACGTTCGCGTTGCAGTATTCACACAAGGCGCTAACGCAGAAGCTGCGAAAGAAGCCGGTGCTGAACTAGTAGGTATGGAAGATCTTGCTGATCTAGTTAAGAAAGGCGAGATGAACTTTGACGTTGTTGTTGCATCACCAGACGCTATGCGTGTTGTTGGTCAACTAGGTCAAATCTTAGGCCCACGTGGTCTAATGCCAAACCCTAAAACTGGTACTGTAACACCTAACGTTGCAGAAGCAGTTAAAAATGCTAAAGCTGGTCAAGTGCGTTACCGCAATGACAAAAATGGTATCATCCACACTACTATTGGTAAGGTTGATTTCACAGCTGAGCAACTTCAACAAAACCTTGAATCTCTTATTGTTGCGCTTAAGAAGGCTAAACCTTCTCAGGCTAAAGGTACTTACGTGAAGAAAGTAACTATCTCTACAACAATGGGCGCAGGTGTTTCTGTTGACCAAGGCACTTTAAGCACAACTGTAGCTTAATAGGTGTTTACATGGCGTGAAATTTGTACTATAATTTTGCGCCATTTTGTTGATTAATTTGATTAGTCAGCAAAGTAAAGAATTCGGGTTGAAGTCCATAATTTCGGTGCGCCTTCGGGTAAAGCGATAAATTGGGCTTCCGTCCAAGACCGTAGGTGGTTTAGGCCTTAATTTTACCTACGTAGACGGTGTGAATCCCCAGATAGATTTTTCCTAATCCTTCTGGCTCTCGCCGTAAAAAGCATCTCCATCACGTGTGATGGGGAAGAGTAAAACAGGGAAGCCGATAACGGTAACCCATTAAACCAGGAGTAACACCCATGGCTTTAAATCTTCAAGGCAAAAAAGCAATTGTTGCTGAAGTCAACGAAGCAGCCACTGGTGCTCTATCTGCAGTAATCGCAGATTCTCGTGGTGTAACAGTTGGTGCAATCACTGCCCTTCGTAAAGAAGCTCGTGAGAACGGTGTTTGGATGAAAGTTGTCCGTAACACTCTAGCAAAACGTGCTATCGAAGGAACAGATTTTGAGTGCCTTAACGATTCATTAGTTGGTCCAAGCTTAATCGCTTTCTCATCAGAGCACCCAGGTGCTGCTGCGCGTATCTTCTCAGATTTCGCGAAAAAGAATGAGAAATTCGAAATTAAAACGGCCGCTTTTGAAGGTAATGTAGTAGACGCAGCTATGCTTGCAACTCTACCTACATACGACGAAGCTGTTGCACGCTTAATGAGCGCTATGAAAGAAGCGTCTGCTGGCAAATTGTGTAAAACAATTGAAGCAGTACGTGTACAGAAAGAAGAGCAAGCTGCTTAATTTTAAGCTGTTTAAACTCTCTTTCGGTGTAAAATTTTTTTGGACCTTTGAGTCCGTTAATTATTAGGAAATTTGTAATGTCTGTAACTAAAGACCAAATCCTTGACGCAATTGCTGAAATGTCAGTAATGGACGTTGTTGCTCTTGTTGAAGCAATGGAAGAAAAATTCGGCGTAACTGCTGCAGCTGCTATGGTAGCAGGTCCTGCTGCTGAAGCTGCTGAAGAGAAAACTGAATTTGACGTAATCCTTACTGGCGCTGGCGCTAACAAGGTTGCGGCAATCAAAGCTGTACGTGGCGCAACTGGCCTAGGCCTTAAAGAAGCGAAAGCTCTTGTTGAAGCTGCTCCAACTCCAGTTAAAGAAGGTATCTCTAAAGAAGAAGCTGAAGCTCTTGCTAAAGACCTTACTGAAGCTGGTGCTGAAGTTGAGGTTAAGTAATCTAGCTCACGCTAGGTTCGCTGCCTGAGAAATCAGGCAAGGGCTGGTGATTATTTAATCACCGGCCTTTTTGCGCTATAGAGTTATGTATTCCTATAGCTCAAATAAAATCTGGTTTTCTCTTTACTTTCAACGCTTTATAGTTTGCTAGTGTTAAAGTGGGAGCTTATCGGAACAACAATTAAATGTTGTACATCTTGGCATAGATGCCAGTTAAGTCTGTTCTTACAAGAACAGGTCGGGTCAAAGATCAGCAAGCTGAGGAACCCCATGGCTTACTCTTATTCTGAAAAGAAACGTATCCGTAAGGATTTTGGTAAACGTCCACAAGTATTGGATATACCTTTCTTACTGTCGACGCAGTTAGAATCGTTTAAAAAATTCTTAGTCCCGGACGCTGATGGCGATCATGGTTTGGAAGCAGCCTTCCAATCTGTGTTTCCAATCAAAAGCTACTCGGGAAATTCTGAGCTTCAATACGTAAGTTATCGTATTGGTGAGCCAGTATTCGATGTAAAAGAATGTCAAATTCGCGGTGTGACTTTTTCTGCTCCACTTCGCGTAAAATTGCGTCTTGTAGTAATGGACAAAGAAGCTCCAGGCACAGTTAAAGACATTAAAGAGCAAGAAGTTTACATGGGCGAAATTCCGCTCATGACCGATACCGGTACCTTTGTAATCAATGGTACAGAGCGTGTTATCGTTTCTCAGCTACACCGTAGCCCTGGTGTATTCTTTGATAACGACCGCGGTAAAACTCACTCATCGGGTAAGGTACTATATAACGCACGTGTAATTCCTTACCGTGGTTCGTGGTTAGACTTTGAGTTTGATGCAAAAGATAACTTATATGTACGTATTGACCGTCGTCGTAAATTACCGGCGTCTATCATGTTACGTGCACTTGAGTACACGACTGAAGAAATCCTTGAGATGTTCTTCGACACAACTGCGTTTGAAGTAACCGACGGTAAAGTTCTTATGGAACTTGTGCCTTCACGTTTACGTGGTGAAACCGCTGCCTTTGATATTAAAGGTGAAGACGGTGATGTGCTGGTTGAAAGTGGCCGTCGTATTACTGCGCGTCATATCAAGAGCATTGAGAAAAAAGGCATTACTCAGTTAGAAGTACCACATGAGTACATCATTGGCCGTGTTATTGCGAAGAACTACGTTGACGAGTCAACGGGTGAGATCATCGCAACTGCTAATGACGAACTAACACTTGAGCTAATGGCCGAGCTTGTTAAAGCGGGTCACACTAAGATTGATACTTTATATATCAACGAAGTTGACAGCGGTGCATACATTTCAGATACCTTACGTATCGATTCAAGCACTAACCGTTTAGAAGCACTTGTAGAAATTTATCGCATGATGCGCCCAGGCGAGCCACCGACGAAAGACGCGGCTGAAGCCTTATTTGAGAACTTATTCTTCTCAGAAGAACGCTATGACTTATCTACTGTAGGTCGTATGAAGTTCAATAGCCGTGTTGGTTATGACACTGACACAGGCCCAGGCACATTAAGCAAAGAAGACATCGTGTCTGTTATGAAAGTATTAATTGCTATTCGTAACGGTCAAGGCGATGTTGATGATATTGACCACTTAGGCAACCGTCGTATCCGTAGTGTTGGCGAAATGGCTGAGAACCAATTCCGTGTAGGTTTAGTACGTGTTGAACGTGCTGTACGTGAGCGTTTAAGCTTAGGTGACCTTGATGCGGTAATGCCACAAGATCTAATTAACGCTAAGCCTATTTCGGCAGCGGTTAAAGAGTTCTTTGGCTCATCTCAGTTATCACAGTTTATGGACCAAAATAACCCGCTATCAGAAGTAACGCATAAGCGTCGTATTTCTGCATTAGGTCCGGGCGGTCTAACTCGTGAGCGCGCTGGCTTCGAAGTACGTGACGTTCACGTAACTCACTATGGTCGCGTATGTCCAATCGAGACTCCTGAGGGTCCAAACATCGGTCTAATTAACTCATTGTCTACGTACGCACGTACTAATGATTATGGTTTCTTAGAAACACCTTACCGTAAAGTGGTAGACGGTGTTGTAACTGATGAAGTTGATTATTTATCAGCCATTGAAGAAGGTCAGTTTGTTATCGCACAGGCGAACTCAAACTTGAACGAAAGCAATGAATTTGTTGATGAACTAATTCCATGTCGTCACAAAGGTGAATCAACCTTTATGGGCAAAATGGACCAACAATATATGGACGTATCACCACAACAGGTGATCTCTGTAGCGGCAGCACTTATCCCGTTCCTAGAACACGATGATGCTAACCGTGCATTGATGGGTTCAAACATGCAACGTCAAGCAGTACCAACATTGAAAGCGGATAAGCCGTTAGTAGGTACGGGTATTGAGTTAACACTAGCGAAAGACTCTGGTGTGACGATTGTTGCAAAACGTGGTGGTGAAGTAATGTATGCTGACGCAAGTCGCATCGTTGTTAATGTACATGAAGAAGAACGCATTCCTGGTGAAGCGGGTATCGACATCTACAACTTAACTAAATACACCCGTTCTAACCAAAACACATGTATTAACCAAAAACCAACTTGTATGGTTGGCGAACCGGTTACTCGTGGCGATGTGTTAGCAGATGGTCCTTCGACTGACTTAGGTGACTTAGCCCTTGGTCAAAACCTTCGCGTGGCATTCATGCCATGGAACGGTTATAACTTCGAGGATTCAATCCTACTATCAGAGCGCGTAGTTGAAGAAGATCGTCTAACGACTATCCATATTCAAGAACTACAGTGTATCGCCCGTGATACTAAGTTAGGTCCAGAAGAGATCACAGCAGATATTCCGAACGTGGGTGAATCTGCACTAGGCAAACTTGATGAATCAGGTGTTGTTTATATTGGTGCTGAAGTTAAAGGCGGCGATATCCTAGTAGGTAAAGTGACTCCGAAAGGCGAAACGCAATTAACACCAGAAGAGAAGCTACTACGTGCTATCTTCGGTGAAAAAGCGTCTGACGTTAAAGACAGCTCATTACGTGTACCAAACTCTGTAACTGGTACTGTAATCGACGTGCAAGTTTTCACCCGTGATGGTGTTGAAAAAGACAAGCGCGCGCTAGAAGTTGAAGAAATGCAACTTCGTGATGCGAAAAAAGACTTTAACGAAGAATTCCGTATTCTTGAAGCAGGCGTTTTAGACCGTGCTCGCAAGTTACTTGTAGCTGCTGGTCAAAGCGAAGAACAATTAGCGACACTGAATGCTGAGAAGCTACTAACTCAAAGTCTTGCAGAAGAAGATAAGCAAGCTGAACTTGAGCAACTAGCTGCACAGTACGATGAGCTTAAAGCTGAATACGATAAGAAGTTTGAAAACAAACGTCGTAAGATCACTCAAGGTGATGACTTAGCACCAGGCGTACTTAAGATTGTTAAAGTATACCTTGCTGTTAAACGTCGTATCCAACCGGGTGATAAGATGGCGGGTCGTCACGGTAACAAAGGTGTTATCTCGACTATCGTACCAGTAGAAGATATGCCATATGATGACAAAGGTCGTACGGTAGACATCGTATTGAATCCACTAGGTGTACCATCACGTATGAACATCGGTCAGATCCTTGAAACACATATGGGTCTAGCTGCACGTGGTATCGGTGAACGTCTAGAAGAAATGATGAAAGAACAACGTGAGCTGCATGAGTTACGTGAATTCATCAAGCAAGCCTACGAGATCGGTGATTGCCGTCAAAAAGTAGATATTGCTAGCTTCTCTGATGATGAAGTTCGTCGCTTAGCTGTAAACTTAAAAGGTGGTTTACCAATCGCTACTCCTGCATTTGATGGCGCGAAAGAAGACGAAATCAAAGACATGCTTGAGTTAGGTGGCTACCCAAGAAGTGGTCAGGTTACACTTTATGATGGCCGTACTGGCGATCAGTTTGAACGTCAAGTAACCGTAGGTTACATGTACATGCTGAAACTAAATCACTTAGTTGATGACAAGATGCATGCGCGTTCAACTGGTTCTTATAGCCTTGTTACTCAGCAGCCGCTGGGTGGTAAAGCACAGTTCGGTGGCCAGCGTTTCGGTGAGATGGAAGTATGGGCACTTGAAGCATACGGTGCTGCTTACACTCTACAAGAAATGCTAACAGTGAAGTCGGATGACGTGAACGGTCGTACTAAGATGTATAAAAACATCGTTGATGGTAACCATAAAATGGAACCAGGTATGCCAGAATCGTTCAACGTATTGTTGAAAGAAATCCGCTCACTGGGTATCAACATCGAGTTGGAAGAAAATTAAGCCAATTAGGTGCTGTAGCTAGCTACAGCACCTGTTACGGCCGAATAGAATGTAGGGGCGAGATTATCCGCCCTCAAGATTAACTCCGACAGGAGAGCTAAGGTGAAAGACTTACTTAAGTTTCTGAAGCAACAAAATAAGACCGAAGAATTCGATGCAATTCGCATTGGTCTTGCTTCGCCAGACATGGTTCGTTCATGGTCATACGGTGAAGTAAAGAAACCTGAGACTATTAACTACCGTACTTTCAAGCCTGAGCGCGATGGCTTATTCTGTGCCCGTATTTTCGGTCCAGTGAAAGATTATGAGTGTTTATGTGGTAAATATAAACGCCTTAAACACCGTGGTGTGATCTGTGAAAAGTGTGGCGTTGAAGTAACATTGACTAAAGTGCGTCGTGACAGAATGGGTCACATCGACTTGGCAAGTCCAGTTGCGCATATTTGGTTCTTAAAATCATTACCGTCACGTATCGGCTTAATGCTTGATATGACGCTTCGTGATATTGAACGTGTTCTTTACTTCGAATCATTCGTAGTAACTGAGCCTGGTATGACAACGCTTGAGCGTGGTCAACTATTAGGTGAAGAAGAATACTTAGATGCACTTGAAGAGCACGGTGATGAATTTGAAGCTAAGATGGGTGCAGAAGCAGTTTTAGACTTGCTTCGTGAACTTGATCTTGGCCAATTAATTGCTGAGATGCGTGAAGAGTTACCAACAATTAACTCTGAAACTAAGCGTAAGAAGATCACTAAACGTCTTAAATTAATGGAATCGTTCCACCAATCAGGTAACAATCCTGAGTGGATGATCATGACAGTACTTCCAGTATTGCCACCTGATCTACGTCCATTAGTACCACTAGACGGTGGTCGTTTTGCGACATCTGATCTAAATGACCTCTACCGTCGTGTTATTAACCGTAATAACCGTCTTAAGCGTCTACTAGATTTAGCAGCACCAGACATTATCGTACGCAACGAAAAACGTATGTTACAAGAAGCGGTAGATGCGCTACTTGATAACGGTCGTCGTGGTCGTGCAATTACAGGTTCTAACAAGCGTCCGCTTAAATCTCTTGCTGATATGATCAAGGGTAAGCAAGGTCGTTTCCGTCAGAACTTACTTGGTAAGCGTGTAGATTACTCAGGCCGTTCTGTAATCACAGTGGGCCCTACTCTTAAGCTTCACCAATGTGGTCTTCCTAAGAAGATGGCACTTGAGCTATTCAAACCATTTATCTATGGCAAATTAGAGCGTCGCGGCATGGCTACGACAATCAAAGCTGCTAAGAAAATGGTAGAGCGTGAAGTTCCGGAAGTATGGGATGTATTAGACGAAGTAATTCGTGAACATCCAGTATTACTTAACCGTGCACCAACACTTCACCGTTTGGGTATCCAAGCGTTTGAACCTGTGCTTATTGAAGGTAAAGCAATCCATTTACACCCATTAGTTTGTGCGGCTTATAACGCCGACTTCGATGGTGACCAAATGGCGGTACACGTACCGTTAACACTTGAAGCACAGCTTGAAGCACGTGCGTTAATGATGTCGACTAACAACATCTTATCGCCTGCGAATGGTGAGCCGATCATCGTTCCTTCACAGGACGTTGTATTAGGTCTTTACTACATGACTCGTGATCGCATCAATGCGAAAGGCGAAGGCACAGTATTTAAAGATCCAAAAGAAGCAGAAAAAGCATACCGTAGTGGCAATGCAGAACTTCACGCTCGCGTAAAAGTTCGTATTAGCCAATCAGTTGCTAACGAGCATGGTGAAGTAGAAGATACAATCACTATTATCGATACCACTGTAGGTCGTGCAATTCTGTCTCTAATTTTACCTAAAGGTATGCCGTTTGAGTCAATCAACCAAGCATTAGGTAAAAAACAGATTTCTAGCTTATTAAACGAGTGTTACCGTCGTTTAGGTCTAAAAGACACTGTTGTGTTTGCTGACCAAGTTATGTACACCGGTTTCCACTACGCAATGAAATCAGGTGTTTCAATTGGTATTGATGACTTAGTTATCCCACCAGTTAAAGCGTCTATCATTGAAGCAGCAGAAGCTGAAGTAACTGAAATCAACCAACAATTCCAATCAGGTCTTGTGACGGCTGGTGAAAAGTACAACAAAGTTATCGATATCTGGTCACGTGTAAATGAAAACTTATCACGTGAGATGATGGCCAACTTGTCTAAAGACACGGTTATCAATGCCCAAGGTGAAGAAGAAGAGCAACCGTCATTTAACTCAGTGTTTATGATGGCCGACTCAGGTGCTCGTGGTAGTGCCGCTCAGATCCGTCAGCTAGCAGGTATGCGTGGTCTAATGGCACGTCCAGATGGTTCAATCATCGAGACGCCAATCACGGCTAACTTCCGTGAAGGTCTAAACGTACTTCAGTACTTCATCTCAACGCACGGTGCGCGTAAAGGTCTTGCCGATACAGCACTGAAAACAGCGAACTCGGGTTACCTAACGCGTCGCTTAGTAGACGTTGCACAAGATTTGGTAATCAACGAAGACGATTGTGGCACAGAAGATGGCTTAACAATGAAACCGCTTATCGAAGGTGGTGATGTTGTAGAAGCACTTCGCGAACGTGTTCTTGGTCGTGTTGTTGCTGAAGATGTTGTGATCCCAGGAACTAATACTGTTCTGGTTGAGCGTAATATCATGCTTGATGAAAAACTGTGTGACCTTTTAGAAGAGCACTCAGTGGATGAAGTTCGTGTACGCTCAGTTATCACTTGTGATAACGACTTTGGTGTATGTGCTAAGTGTTATGGTCGTGACCTTGCACGTGGTCATATCATCAACGCGGGTGAATCAGTCGGTGTTATCGCAGCTCAATCAATCGGTGAGCCAGGTACACAGCTTACGATGCGTACATTCCACATCGGTGGTGCGGCATCAAGAGCATCTGCTGAAAACAATGTACAAGTTAAAACTAACGGTACATTAAAGCTTCATAACGCTAAATATGTATTAAATACAGACGGTAAGATTGTTATTACCTCACGTTCTACAGAGATCACTATCATTGATAGCTATGGTCGTGAAAAAGAACGTTATAAAGTACCTTACGGTGCGGTTTTAACAGTTCAAGATAATGCTGAAGTTCAAGGTAACGACATTGTTGCTACTTGGGACCCGCATAGTCACCCAATCGTTCTTGAGCATAAATCAAAAGTATCGTTCAGCGATATCGATGACTCGAATACAGAGACACAGACTGATGAATTAACCGGTTTAACTCGTATTGTTGTTAAAGATCTTGCTAAAGCGAATGCGAAAGAGCCTAAGCTTATCATCGAAAGTGAAGAGCGTGGCTTGCAAGAAACTCGTCTTCCTTCATTCACTACGATTGAAGTTACAGACGGCGCGACTGCAAACCCTGGTGACGTGTTAGCACGTATCCCGCAAGAAGGTTCGAAAACTCGTGATATCACGGGTGGTCTACCACGCGTAGCCGACTTATTCGAAGCACGTAAACCGAAAGAGCCAGCTATCTTAGCTGAGATCACAGGTACTATTAGCTTCGGTAAAGAGACTAAAGGTAAGAAACGTCTAGTTATCACTCCACCAGAAGGTGATCATTACGAAGAAATGATTCCTAAGTGGCGTCAACTTAACGTGTTTGAAGGTGAGCAAGTGTCTAAAGGTGAAGTTATCGCCGATGGTCCTGAATCACCACATGACATCTTACGCCTACGTGGTGTGACTCATGTTGCTAACTACATCGTTAATGAAGTGCAAGAGGTTTACCGTTTGCAGGGCGTTAAGATCAATGATAAGCACATTGAAACAATTATTCGTCAGATGCTACGTAAATGTACCATCCTTGACGGCGGTCATAGTGAATTCTTAGCTGGTGAGCAAATTGAAGTGGCACGCGTTAATATCGCAAACCGCGACTTAGAAGCTCAAGGCAAGTTACCAGCTAAATATGAAATCCAGTTAATGGGTATCACTAAAGCTTCACTAGCCACAGAATCTTTCATCTCGGCAGCCTCGTTCCAGGAGACAACTCGTGTCCTAACAGAAGCCGCTGTGAATGGTAAGAGCGATGAACTTCGCGGTCTGAAAGAAAACGTAATCGTGGGTCGTTTGATCCCAGCCGGTACCGGTTTTGCGTATCATCAAGATCGTATGGCACGTCGTAAGCAAAGTTTAGTTGTTGAAGAGCAAACCGTAAGTGCAGAAGAGGCGACTCAGGCACTAACAGATGCTTTAAACGCTGATTTATCTGGAAATCAATAAACTGAATCTAATCAATAGATTAGATTTTAGCAAGGCAGATATATACTGCCTTGCTAACGGTTTATGTTGACAGGTTAATCTTTGCTCATTAAAATTCCGCCACCCATTTACCTGCGCGTTTGTAACAAGCTTGTAAAAAGGGCGGATTTTTTATTTTTTCAGTAGTAATTTTAATTTCAGGAGCTATTTAAATGGCAACTATTAACCAGCTAGTGCGTAAGCCACGTCGTAGCAAGGTTACTAAAAGTAACTCAGCTGCGCTTAAAGCGTGTCCGCAAAAGCGTGGTGTATGTACTCGCGTATATACAACTACACCTAAGAAACCAAACTCGGCGTTACGTAAAGTAGCTCGTGTACGTTTAACTAACGGTTTCGAAGTAACATCATACATCGGTGGTGAAGGTCATAACCTTCAAGAGCACAGTGTAATCCTAATCCGTGGTGGTCGTGTTAAAGATTTACCAGGTGTGCGTTTCCACACTGTACGTGGTGCACTTGACTGTGCAGGCGTAAGCGACCGTCGTCAAGCTCGTTCTAAATACGGTGCAAAACGCCCTAAGGGCTAATTGTATTCCGTTAGTAAGGCCAAGCACTAAATATTATTAATTATTGTTTTGGGTTATTGTCTCGAAAGAGCAAACCTGAATAAACCGGAGATACAAAATGCCTAGAAGACGCGTAATAGGTCAACGTAAAATTCTTCCAGATCCTAAGTTCGGATCGGAACTTCTTGCTAAATTCGTTAACATCGTAATGTTAGACGGCAAGAAATCTACTGCTGAAAAAATCGTTTACGGTGCGCTAGATGTGGCTGCTGAGAAATCAGGCAAATCGCACCTTGAAATCTTTGAGTCTGCACTTGATAACATCCGTCCACAGGTAGAGGTTAAATCTCGCCGTGTTGGTGGTTCAACTTATCAAGTACCAGTTGAAGTACGTCCAGTACGTCGCAACGCATTAGGTATGCGTTGGTTAGTAGACGCTGCACGTAAGCGTGGCGAAAAATCTATGGGCTTACGTTTAGCTCAAGAAATCGTTGACGCTGCTGACAACAAAGGCACTGCGGTTAAGAAACGTGAAGACGTTCACCGTATGGCTGAAGCGAATAAAGCATTCGCTCATTACCGTTGGTAATCTGTCCTTAACCTTTAAGAGGATCATATGGCACGTACAACTCCACTTGAGCGCTACCGCAATATCGGTATTGTTGCTCACGTAGATGCAGGCAAAACCACTACAACAGAACGTGTTCTGTTCTACACAGGTCTTTCTCATAAGATCGGTGAAGTACATGATGGCGCCGCAACTATGGATTGGATGGAGCAGGAACAAGAGCGTGGTATCACAATCACTTCTGCTGCAACAACGTGTTTCTGGAAAGGGATGGACGCGCAATTTGACGACCATCGTATCAATATTATTGATACTCCAGGGCACGTAGATTTCACTATCGAAGTAGAACGTTCTTTGCGTGTACTTGATGGTGCGGTAGTTGTTCTTTGTGCTTCATCAGGTGTACAGCCGCAAACTGAGACAGTTTGGCGTCAAGCGAACAAATACGAAGTTCCGAGAATGATCTTCGTAAATAAAATGGATCGCACGGGCGCTGACTTCTTAACGGTTGTTAGCCAGGTGAAATCTCGTCTTGGAGCAACGCCTGTTCCAATTCAGCTACCTGTTGGCGCTGAAGACGACTTTAAAGGTGTAATTGACCTCATAAAAATGAAAGTGATTAACTGGAATTCTGAAGACCAGGGTATGACTTTCAGCTATGAGGCAATCCCGGCAGAACTTCAAGAGCTTGCTGATGAATGGCACTCTCACTTAGTTGAAAGTGCTGCAGAAGCTTCTGATGAACTAATGGATAAGTATTTGGAAGGTGAAGACCTGAGCGAAGCTGAAATTAAATCAGCTTTGCGTCAGCGTACATTAGCTAACGAAATCGTCCCGATGACTTGTGGTAGCGCATTTAAAAATAAAGGCGTTCAAGCTGTGCTTGATGGCGTTATTGAATATATGCCTGCACCAACACAAGTGAAACAAATTCAAGGTATTCTTGAAGATGGTACTGAGGAAGAGCGTCCAGCTGATGACAACGCACCGTTTGCTGCACTTGCTTTTAAGATTGCAACAGACCCGTTCGTTGGTACTTTAACCTTTTTCCGTGTTTACTCTGGTACTGTTAAACAGGGTGATGCGGTTTACAACCCAGTAAAAAGTAAGCGTGAGCGCCTTGGTCGTATCGTTCAGATGCATTCAAACTCACGTGAAGAGATCAAAGAAGTCCACGCAGGCGACATCGCGGCGGCTATTGGTCTTAAAGACGTAACAACAGGTGAAACACTGTGTGATCCGAATTCTAAAATTACGCTTGAGCGTATGGAATTCCCAGAACCAGTAATCTCTGTTGCGGTTGAGCCTCGCACAATCGCTGACCAGGACAAGATGGCTATCGCACTAGGTAAACTAGCGGCGGAAGATCCCTCTTTCCGAGTACAAACTGATGATGAATCAGGCCAGACTATTATTTCTGGTATGGGTGAACTTCACCTTGATATCATTGTCGACCGTATGAAACGTGAATTCAGTGTTGAATGTAACGTTGGTAAGCCGCAGGTTTCTTACCGTGAAGCTATTCGTGATACCGTTAAGGTGGAAGGAAAGTTCGTTCGTCAATCAGGTGGTCGTGGTCAATATGGTCACGTCTGGCTTAAACTTGAACCGATGGATATTTCGGATGATGACGCCCCAATTTACGAATTCGTTAACGAAACCGTAGGTGGCTCAGTTCCTAAAGAATACATCCCTGCGGTAGACAAAGGCATTCAAGAGCAAATGGCTCAAGGTGTGCTGGCAGGCTACCCATTACTTGGCGTGAAAGCGACTTTATATGATGGTTCATTCCATGATGTAGACTCGAATGAAATGGCATTTAAAATAGCAGGTTCTTTGGCAATGAAGCAGGGCGCACTTGATGCAAACCCTGTTCTTTTAGAGCCAATGATGAAGGTTGAAGTACTCACTCCTGAAGCAAACATGGGTGATGTAGTTGGCGACCTAAACCGTCGTCGCGGCATGATCGAAGGCATGGAAGAAGCACTAGGTGGACTTAAACAAGTTAACGCTTTAGTTCCGCTCTCTGAAATGTTTGGTTATGCTACTGATCTGCGTTCTGCAACGCAGGGCCGTGCTTCATACTCTATGGAGTTTTTGAAGTACGCTGAAGCCACAAAGAGTGTTGCAGATAAAATAATTGCAGCTCGCTGTTAAGTAATTTTTAGCTTGGTTTGGCTCAATAACGAGCTAAACCTTTAATTTCTTTATAGGAATTTTTTAAGATGGCAAAAGAAAAGTTTGAACGCGTAAAACCGCACGTAAACGTTGGTACAATCGGCCACGTTGACCACGGTAAAACAACCCTAACTGCAGCAATCACTAACGTACTTGCAAAAGTATACGGCGGTGTTGCTAAAGATTTCGCATCAATCGATAACGCTCCAGAAGAGCGCGAGCGTGGTATCACAATCTCAACTTCACACGTTGAGTACGATACTCCAACTCGTCACTACGCACACGTAGATTGTCCTGGACACGCCGATTATGTTAAAAACATGATCACTGGTGCTGCTCAAATGGACGGTGCTATCTTAGTAGTAGCTGCGACTGATGGCCCTATGCCACAAACTCGTGAGCACATCCTACTTTCTCGTCAGGTTGGCGTTCCTTACATCATCGTATTCATGAACAAATGTGACATGGTTGATGATGAAGAGCTACTTGAGCTAGTAGAAATGGAAGTTCGTGAACTTCTTTCTGAATATGACTTCCCAGGTGATGACTTACCACTAATTCAAGGTTCAGCTCTTAAAGCTCTTGAAGGCGAAAAGCAGTGGG
>NZ_JANIGL010000007.1 GCF_024518675.1 Pseudoalteromonas shioyasakiensis | reverse complement strand
ACGGACTGACACCCAATTTGCTTGGTGACAATAGCGTTTTGGACCCACCTGATCCCATGCCGAACTCAGTAGTGAAACGAAACAGCGCCGATGATAGTGTAGCATTTGTTATGTGAAAGTAGGTCATTGCCAGGCTCCAAATTTAGTTGAAGAACTTTAACCTTAAAAATTAGAATAATAGAATTGAAAAGAATTTTCTTGGTGACAATAGCGTTTTGGAACCACCTGATCCCATGCCGAACTCAGTAGTGAAACGAAACAGCGCCGATGATAGTGTAGCATTTGTTATGTGAAAGTAGGTCATCGCCAAGATTTAAATTAGAAAAAGCCCGACTCATTGAGTCGGGCTTTTTTACGTTTGCAGGAAAGTGAATAAGTAAGCGAGTTAGCGAGAGTAAAGCGTAGGGCTTATCGTGTTGCGCGTTGTCAAAGTTATTGTAGGAGGAGGCTTCAGCCCCGATTTAAAGTAGCGAGAGGAAAGAGACGAAGTACTTGACTATAGTGTTTAAAAATTCATTCTGATAAAACTCACAAACTCACAAACTCACAAACTCACAAACTCACAAACTCACAAACTCACAAACTCACAAACTCACAAACTCACAAACTCACAAACTCACAAACTCACAAACTCACAAACTCGCAAACTCGCAGCTATTGACTGCCTCATAAGTTACTGTAACTATAAACCTTGCTAATTAGGTTGTAGTAAAGGAATAAATAGCATGGCAACTGCGCAGGTTGTGATCATTGAAGATGAAAAAGCGATCGCTGATACACTGATCCACACTCTAGAAATAGATGGCTTTGTTGTGCAGTGGTTTGCTACGGCGGGTGAGGGGCTTGAATATATTAAAAACAGCATGCCATCCTTGCTGATTTTAGATATTGGCTTACCTGATGCTAATGGCTTTGAGCTATGTAAGCAGATAAGAGAGTTCTCAGTGGTTCCGATTATCTTTCTTACTGCCCGTAATGATGAAATAGACCGTGTAGTGGGATTAGAAATAGGCGCAGATGATTATGTTACTAAGCCATTTAGCCCGCGAGAAGTGCTTGCAAGGGTTAAACTTAGAATTAGACATAGTGAACCTGAAATTAAAGCATCTATCTCCTCAGAATCTGTCTCAGGGCTTTATGCTGAAAATTTCGATTATCATTTCCAAAACCAAGCATTGGCTCTCACAGCATTGGAATTTAAATTGCTGGATAAGCTAATTAGTCATCCGCGCCAAGTATTCTCCCGCGAGCAATTATTGCTGTCGGCGCAAAATCACCAAGATGCTATCTATGCTCGTAATGTAGATAGTCACATCAAGGCTATTCGCAATAAACTGCGTGCGGTATCGGCTCCTGAATGTATTCATACTAAACGTGGCTTTGGTTATTACTATGAATCCACCTAAGCCAACAAAGACAGTATTCTCTCGTCTTAAAAGGTGGCCTAAGATCCCGCTTGGACTGAGGCTATTTTTACTCTATTTTGTGTTAGTGATTTTAACCGCTTACTTGGTTAGCTCCACAGTTATGAGAGAGATCAAACCTACGGTACGCCAAGCGAGCGAAGAAACGCTGGTCGATATGGCAAACATGTTAGCTGTAATGGCAAGCAATCCAATGGCGAGCGGCGATATTGCTCAAAGCGCTTTTGCTAAGCAAATCAACTTTTATGGTTTACGTGACCCTGATGCTGCTATTTGGGGAGTTGAAAAAAAATCTGTTAATCATCGAGTTTATATAACCGATCAACAAGGAATTGTGGTGCTAGATTCATGGCAGCAGGATGTTGGTAATGATTTTTCTAAATGGAATGACGTTTACCTCACCTTACGTGGCGAGTATGGGGCACGCTCAACCGCATTAGACCCTAATGATCCGCTATCAACCGTCATGCATGTTGCTGCACCAATCATGTATAACGATGAGATCATTGGCAGTGTTACCGTTGCTAAAGCGAACCGTTCGGTACAGCCATTTATTGATATTTCTAGGTATCGGGTATTAACTTGGTTAGCGTTAATGAGTGTACTCGCGCTTATAATTGGAGCGTTAATCGCGTGGCGTATAAATACCGCGTTATATAAGCTGGCAGACTACGCTGATAAAATGGGCCGAGGTGAAAAAACCAGTAAACCCACTTTTAGAGTTTTTTATGAATATAGCTTACTTAGTGATGCCCTTGAAAATATGCGTCGTCAGCTTGATGGTAAGCGTTACGTAGAAAATTATGTGCAAACCCTAACACATGAATTAAAAAGCCCATTATCAGCGATCAAAGGGGCTAGTGAAATACTACAAACCCCTACCACGGTAGATAAACAGCAATTGTTTGCTCAGAATATTGAAACCGAAGCTACGCGAATGCAGCAATTGATCGATAAGTTGTTAGCTCTAACAAGGCTTGAGCAACTCCCAGAACTTGAACAGCGGCAATTAATTGATTTACCCGTTTTACTAGCGCAGATAAAAACTTCTTGTATCAGTAGGCTAATGACCAAACAAGCAGAGTTAAGCGTTGTATGCGATAACAAAGTCGCTTTTGTGGGAGATCAATTTTTAATACAGCAAGCCTTGTATAATTTGTTTGAAAACGCGCTGGATTTTGTAGGTGAGCAGGGCAAAATCAATATTACCGTCACGCAAACTGCAGGGGAGCTTTGTATTAACGTAGAAAACACTGGTCAGAAAATACCTGATTATGCGTTAGAGAGAGTAACCGAACGTTTCTATTCGCTTGCTAGAAGTAATGGACAAAAAAGTACCGGCCTTGGACTTAACTTTGTAGAACAAGTAGTTAAATTACATAAAGGCAAGCTAATAATAAATAATACCTCACAGGGGGTATCTGTTCAGCTGTTCTTACCAACTCCATAAAGACTCCACATAAGCACCACTTCAACTCCATGTTTGTTGATTATTCTGTAGTTATAACAAACACGGAGTAAATAACAATGAAACAAAAACTGGAAACAAAATTGGTGATTATCGTAGGCCTAATTGTACTGCTATTAGTGCCTATTTTTATGATCCAAAATCTAATTGATGAACGTGCAGAGCTACAGCAACAAGTGCAAGCTGATATTGCTAAAAGTAGCAGCGGCGAGCAACAGGTCATTGGGCCGTTTATTCAAGTACAATTTATAGAAACACATACTTTGGAAGGCAACACCACTGAACAGTTAAGAACGCTGTTGTTGCTACCTGAAACCTTAACAATAAACAGTGAATTATCTTCTTTTGAAAAATACCGAGGTATTTATAAGGCTTTGCTATATCGCTCCGCGAATCACTTTGCAGGGCAATTTAATATCGAGGCTTTAAATGAATTAGCCGATAAAAAGATAAAGCAGGTGCATATGATCATGGCGATTAAAGATATTCGCGGTATTGGTCAAGGTAGTGCTATGCGCATAAATAACCAAGAATATGCTTTGCAGCCTGGCACTAAGCTGGCGCAATTGCCTGAAGGAGTTAATATTGAGCTTGATTTTAGTGCTTTGCTAGAGCAAAAAACATTGGATTATCAAATTGATTTAAATCTACAAGGAATGCAAAAACTAGCTATTGCTCCTATCGGTAAAGAAACCAGTCTTAACATGCAAGCGGATTGGCCACATCCAAGTTTCGTTGGTGATTATTTACCTATCGACTCAAGTATTTCAGAACAAGGCTTTCATGCCAACTGGCAAACAAATTACTTTGCTACCAACTTAAAAGAGCTGTTCCAGCATTGTGTTTTTCAAAATCAGTGCGAACAATTTAAGCAACGTAGCATGGGAGTTAATCTTGTTGATGGTGTTGATCATTACTTAAAAAGCTATCGCGCCAGTAACTACGCAATTTTAGTGCTGATATTGGTATTTGCCAGCTTCTTTTTACTTGAAGTGCTACGCAGTGAACCTGTTCACCCGGTGCAATATGGCTTTGTCGGTTTAGCACTGGCCGTTTTTTACTTATTGTTGATATCACTTGGTGAACACCTTGGTTTTAACCTTGCTTACTTATTATCAGCATTAGCTTCTTCATTATTACTAAGTATTTATGTGGCCGGTATGTTGAAAAATACTAAGCATGGGGGGTTATTTCTGATTGGTATACTGTTTTTATACAGCTTACTTTACGGGCTATTAAGTGCAGAAGATTATGCATTGTTGATGGGCAGTTTACTGGTGTTTGTAGTGCTGAGCTTGATTATGATGCTGACTCGCACAGTAAATTGGTACCACACTAAATCACAAGCTGATGATTAATCACTGTTTGCAATGGGCTGCATGATTGCAGCCCTTTAATTATTCAACGTCTTTGTTATTTAACTTGCTGACAAAAACACAGTAAGCTTTTCACCAATTTTTAGATTATCACTTGAAAGGTTATTCCATTGTTTTAGTTTAGCTATGCTGACTTTGTAATGGTTAGCTATTCTCCACAAGCTTTCGCCTGATTTTACCTTGTGTTCTATTTGCGTATCGGCTAACTGAGGTAGCACTAGCTTTTGGCCAACTTTAATAGTATTGCTTTTTAGATCATTGAACGTTTTGAGTTGACCTATACTTACTTTATAACGTTTTGCTATCACACTTAAGCTATCGCCACGTTTAACAGTGTAGTTTTGCCATTGGCTAAAATCATTTGTTTCTTGTTTGGCGAGCATCTCTTTATATTGTGTTTGCTCAGTTATTGGCACTACGATGTGCGGTGCATCAATAATTGCAGGGAAGCGGATCACGCCATAGTTTAATGATTCCAGCTGTTGCCACTTCTCTTTGCTATCTAAAATAATAGCGCCATTAATAGGCAATATTGTAATTGCTGGACTATTTGCAATTGCAGGAAAAGCCATTTTTTGGCTTTTTAATAATTGTGCTGCAGCAAGTAGTTTTGGAACATATAGGCTTGTTTGTTTTGGCAGTTTTAAATTGAAAAAGTCAGTAGGTTTACCTTGTTTTTTATTATTACTGATTGCCCTAAGTACACGGCCTTCACCTAAGTTATAGGCTGCTATCGCATGATACCAATCACCATCAAAGCGTTTGTATAAGTACTCCATAAAATCAAGTGCTGCACGCGTACTATCTATTACATCTTGTCTGCCATCGTACCAAGGTGTTATTTGTACTTTAAAGTATGTAGCGATAGCAGGCGTTAATTGCCATAAACCTGATGCATGCTTATGCGAGTAGGCACTGGCGTTAAAGTCACTCTCAATAAGAGGCATTAATGCCAGTTCTATGGGTAATTCTCGTTTTTCTACCTCATCAACAATATAGTAAAGGTAAGGCTCAGCACGGCGACTTATTTCATCCATATAGTTGGGGTGAGATAAATACCAAGCAATGCGTTGTTGAACGGCGGGGTGGCTTGAATTGGAAAATGTTAGCTGTGCGCGAATACGTTGCCATACATCATCGAGCTCTTTTGTTGTCAGTGGGGCTACTTGTGTAATATCTTCGCGCTGTTCACTAACAATTGTTTTGGGGTTAGCCTTTATTTCAGGAGTTGATGTTGGTGTATCGGGCGTGCTTTCACAACCAGATAAAATTATTAATGGCAAAATGCGGATAAATCGATTTAAAAACACGTACTACACTACTCCGTAAATATAAATGCGGCTAACCTAAAGCAGGTAAGCTTAACATAGGGTGAGTTAGATTTGAGCGGAAGATGAATTAATCTGCCCCTTAAATTGCTCTTTGTAACGACGTGATAAGTTAAGTACTTTTCCTGTTGTTAATTTTACTTCGCTATCGCCACTGGATAAGGGGGTTATTGATTCAATCGTATCGAGTCTAATAGCATGAGAGCGATGAATACGGCAAAAGCCTTGTGGTTCTAACCTAGCTATAAGATTGGTCATGGTTGCTCGTAGCGGGTAAATGCGTGTCCCAATATGCAGGTTTACGTAATTACCGCTAGACTCAAGCCAATCAATTTTATTTGTAGAGATAATAAACTCTTTACCTAGTTTCTTAACGAGTAATCTGTCGAAATTCAAATCTTGTAGTGCGTCCTCCTCATGTTTTATTGGCGTGGCTTCACCAGTTAATTGGCTAACAACATATTGATAGGTTTTAATAACAACAATCAAAAATAAAAAGCCCCATAAGTCTTTACGGTATTCATAAAGCAGCTCAAACCACACTAATCCAAAGTCATACTGCATTTGTTGAATGCTATAAATAAACTTGCGGATAGTTACCATGATCCCTACATGCAATAACGAGAAAATAGCGCTTGCGAATAAGTAAATGAGTAATGAGCGGGTGATCTTTTGCCAATTAAAGGGTTGGGCTTGTAATAACCAAACTAAAGCAGGAAACAGCAACAAGGTGCCAATAGCGCTGGAATACTCCCATACAAATGGCTCCCAAAGCATAAAAGGCAGTGTACCCTCGCGCTGGGCTTCCATAATATTTGAGCTGGCATTAATGGTGTTGTTTATAAAAATATAAGTAATTAAAAATAAAGCCGCGTACCAAGTTTGGTAGCGTTGAAAGTGCGTTAAGGAGATCATTATTATTGTTACTCTTTAAAAGCCTTATTATCAGATTACCAACATAGTGAACAATCACCAAGCTTATCATCCCTGTTATCCACCGTTTATCCCTACTGACTGTTTTGTCAGCCTTTTCTAATTGCTTAACGCAGTATGCTGTTCATAGTTGATATTAATTAATCGTAAGCTAAATCTAGTATGAAACTTAAAATAGTAATTAAAAACACAGTCCGCACGCTATTACAGCCATGGCTCAGTGTGTTTAATCAAGCCGTTGAATTGCCACCGCGCCGCTATGATTTAGATTGGCTGCGAGTACTTGCCTTTGGTCTACTAATTTTTTATCACACCGGCATGTTATACAGTGGAAATTGGGGCTTTCATTTTAAAAGTCAGTACTTATCCAGCAGTATTGAAAACATCATGCTTTTACTGTCGCCATGGCGGATGGGATTAATCTGGTTCATTTCAGGTGTGGCGCTGCGTTTTATAGTTGCGCGTTTTAGTCTAGGTATGTTTTTAACTACGCGAAGTGTAAAAATATTACTGCCTTTATTGTTTGGCATTTGGTTTATTGTGCCTATTCAGCTTTATGCGCAAATGAATCAAGAGGTTGGTTTATTTATGAGCTTTTGGCAGTTTTACAGCCAGTTTTTGGACTTAACCAACCCTTTATTTGAGCACTATCAAGCTGGAGTTTGGCCGCATGTTGATGTAAACCACCTTTGGTATTTGCGCTCCTTATGGCAATTTACTTTATTACTGATGTTAGTGATGCCGCTGCTTCATCACGCTAATTTGCAAGCAATAATCACGCGCTTATCTGGGCGCTCGTTATTTACAGTTTTTATCGTATTACTATTGCCGCTTTGTATTTTAAAATTAAGCTGGCCAAGTGATACATTCAGATATCCCATGGGGGCGCTGTTTTTACTTTATGGTTACCTGCTTGCTTGGCAGGCTGCATTTTATAGCCAATTGCTACGTCACTGGCAAGCGTTATTAGCGGTATTCGTGTTAGGTTATTTAGTTGTCGTTCTGGGTTATCACATGATTTGGCAAAATCCTGTAGCTAGCCAATGGCAAATTACTAGTATGGATATGCTATATACTGCGCAACGATTAGTCGGTGTGCTGTTGATGCTAGCTCTAGCACAACGTTTTTTGAATCACGATCACCCCAAACTAGCTTTACTAAACTGTGCAGTATTTCCTTTTTACCTATTACATCAAAGTGTGATTATTGGCTTAGCCTTTTATTTGTCTAAGCTGCAATTAGGTGGTTTTGTGGAGCCATTACTTATACTCAGTCTCACTTTCATTATTTGTTGGCTAGTATTTATTGTTGCGCGCCGTGTCGATCTATTAAGCCCATTGCTTGGGATTAGAGTCACAGGGAAATATAAAGCATGGCAAGTTAAAGCAGGCTTTCTTTGCGGACTAATATTAGTAAGCCCGCTTATCTTTAGGTTGATTTAACTATCTGTATTACAGACTAATTGTCGCCGTAAACGACGACCTACGATATATGCTGTGAAATTATGTGGTCGTGCTTTAGCGCGAAAGTACTAATGCTAATAAATAGTCATCTTAAATGGTGTTCTACACTTAACCAAACACACACCTAAAGCATGCACCTTCTGGCTTTGGTACATAAATTAAATCGCCGCCGTGGTTGAGCATTATTTGTCTGGATAGGCTGAGGCCAATGCCGGAACCTTGTTGCTTAGTGGTAAAAAATGGCACGAAGATCATATCTATCACATGCTCGCTAATGCCTGGGCCATTATCGCTGATTTCTATATAAAGTTGTTGGCTAGTGTTTTGCGCCAAGCTGATTTCGACCTTTGCTTGAACGGCATTCTCAGTACTGTACTTTTGGCTACTCTTTAGTACTTCAAGCGCATTTTTTATTAAGTTTACTAATACCTGTTCTATTTGGCCGCTATCGAGCATTACTAACTGCTGATTTTTAATCGACAATTCAATATGGGTATGTTGATCGCGTGCTTGTTGCTGATGTAAAGCGACAATACGCGCTAACATATCCGCTAAATTTTCCGGTGCTAAATTAGGCTTAGGTAAACTACTCACTTGGCGAAAACGAGCAATAAAATCCCCTAAATGTGCTGTTCTTGATGCTAACGTGCTTAGTGCAAGTTGTAAGTCTTGTTTATCTTCAATATCATCAAAACATAACTTTTGTGGTAGCAAGTTGCTGCAGGTATCAGCTAACGATGAAAGTGGCGTAATAGAGTTGGCAATTTCGTGCGTAAGCACCTTGGTTAAGCGCTTATACGCTTGTTGTTCTTTGAGTTGTAGTTGGTCATGGATTGATTGCAAACTCACTACGCGGCGAACTTTACCTTGTATTTCGGCGATACTAAGTTGAATTGATAGGGTGTCGTGTTGCTCTCCATTTTGCCAGTAGGTGGTGCTGCGCAGATTATTATTGGCGTTTAAAATTAGCTCGCCAATAGCGCCTAACTCTTGCAAATGCTGAAAGCTTTTACCCAGTAATTTACTAACAGCTGGGTTTGACTCGATCACCTTACCATTGTCATCACATACCATAACGGCTAAATCAACATGGATGAGCAAAGCTTGTAGAAACTGTGCTTGTTGCTCGGCATTAAAACGTGCCGTTTGCATTTGCGTTTTTACTTGCTCAAATTGCTTAAGCATTGGGTGTTGTTTACCAAGCCCCAAGGTGCTGTCGCCATTGGCTAAAGCGCGGATCACCATTTCAGCTTGTTTTTGTTGGCGTTTAAACAGCGTAAAAATATGTGCTATTAATGCCATGGTGACTAGAGCTATTAATAATGTCGTTGCTGAGAAGCCATGCGTTTGTAATACATAACTAAGCAATGAACTCGTACTTATAAGTGCGATAATATTAAATGAAAGCAATAAATTAGCTCGCATGATTATAATCCATACTTTTCAAGTCGGCGGTACATAGCGCCACGTGTTAAACCCAGTGCTTTGGCTGCATGGCTAACATTACCTTGATGGTGCTTAAGTGCTGCTCGAACTGTGCGTTGTTCTAGTATCTCTAAATCAAAAGTGTCGTACTGCGCTACATTCTTTAAAACCTCCGTGCTTTGGGTATTCTCGTCAGTACTAACTGATGCTGAATTACCAACCACTGAGCTTATATCGAGTTTATCCCCTTCAGTTAATATAACCGCACGCTCTATAGCGTGAGCCAATTCACGTACATTACCCGGCCACGCGTATTGGCAAAGTGCACTCATATCATCATCGCTAATGGTTAAGCTGCGTTTATATTTTTGCGCAAAGTGTTTTAGGTAGTAATTAACTAATAATGGAATGTCATCACTGCGCTCCCGTAATGCAGGAAGGCGAATTTCAACGGTGTTTATCCGGTATAGCAAATCTTGGCGAAAGCGCCCGTCAATAACTGCTTGCTCAAGGTTGTCGTTAGTGGCACAAATTAGGCGAATATCTATATCAACTGCTTTGCTGCCGCCAACAGGCGTAATTTGCCTATTTTGTAGTGCAGCCAGTAATTTTGCTTGATGCTCTAGGGGTAAATTACTCAGTTCATCTAAAAATAAACTGCCGCCTTGAGCAAGTTCAAACTTGCCAATGCGATCGGCTTTTGCATCAGTAAACGCGCCTTTTTTATGGCCGAAAAGCTCGCTTTCAAATAAGTTCTGCGCCACTGCGCCCATATCTAAACTCATAAAGGTTTGATTGTGGCGCATACTTGCTTGATGAATGGCGTGCGCGGTGAGCTCTTTGCCTGTGCCACTTTCACCGGTGATCAGTATGTTGGCGTCAGTTTGTGCTGCTTTTTCTATGGTACTAAACACCTGTTGCATCGCATTGCTTTGGCCTAAAAACTCAAAGTTAGGCGTGTTTAAGGCTTGGTTTAACCCTTGTTTTTGCCGCGTTAATTTGCCCACTTGCTGTTTGTCTTTTGCGTGTGAAAATGCGGCGGCGACTGCGCCAAGTAATTGCTCGTTTTGCCAAGGCTTAGCAATAAAGTCAGAGGCGCCCGCTTTAATTGCATCTACTGCAAGTTGAATATCGCCGTAGGCAGTCATTAGTAATACAACAATATTTGCATCTTGCTCGATGATTTTTTTGAGCCAATAAAAGCCTTCTTTGCCGCTGATGGAATCCTGGGTAAAGTTCATATCAAGCAATATTACATCAATAGGTTGCTCGAGCTTGCGTTGCTCATTAATGATGCCTGCAATATCAAATGGGTTGTCAGTGGTTTTAACGCTTTGGTAATGCTGTTTTAGTAATAACCGTGCAGCAATGAGGATATCTGGGTTGTCATCAACAATTAAAAGCGAGCCTGTGTGTTTCATGATTTTTATTCTTATAGAGTTTTATTTAGCCTAAAACAAAAAGGGGATAGTGTCCATAAATGGACGTTTATAAGATAATAAAGTGTTCTATAAACGGACACTATAAATATGTGAACAGCTAATTAAACCTCTAACTTTTTGAATTTTAAGTTAAACTAAAGTTGGCACAGTGATTGTTATAACTATCGATAATTAGTTATTAAACCTGTATCAAGGTAGTCGACATGGACAGAAAAATAGAACGCTCATTTACGCAAAAGTATTTAAAAAAATTTACTTTAGCTGCGCTTGCGTTGGGTGTTGCGGCTGCTGCTTATGGTTTTACGCAAAGCAGCGATCCAGGGCGTAGCCAGAATATTGATCGTAGCAGGCTTACGGTTAGCACTGTTAAACAAGGAGCATTTAAAGACGCCTTAAGCTTACGCGGTCAAGTAGTGCCAAAAACCAGCATTTACCTTGATACCATCGCCGGTGGTCAAGTTGAGGAGCGATTAGTCGAGCAAGGCGAATATGTTGAGAAAGGCCAGCCGCTAGTGCGTTTAAGCAACACTAACTTACAACTCGATGTGATGAGCCGTGAAGCGCAGGTAACAGAGCAGCTTAACTTTTTACGTAATACGCAAATGACGATGGAAACGAGTCGTTTGAATTTACGCCGCGACTTATTAGAAATCGAATTAAAAATTACTCACTTAACTCGTCGATTAAAACAAACTAAGCCTTTGGTTAAAAGTGGCGTATTAGCGCAAGAGCAACTTGCAGAGCTGGAAGAAGATTTAAATTATTACCAAGCTCGTAAAGAGCTTACCCTTGAGCGCCAAAAGCAAGAAAACTCAATTCGTGAGGTGCAAGTGGCACAGCTTTCTGATAGCGCTAAAATGCTTGAAAATAACCTGCAGTTTGCGCGTAGAAACCTCGATAACTTATTAATCAAAGCACCGGTATCGGGTTATTTAAGCGAGCTTGATGTGGAAATTGGTGAATCTAAAAACAGTGGTGCGCGGTTAGGCCAAATAGATATTCCTAATGAATATAAATTGGTGGCCCGCTTGGATGAATATTATTTAAACCAAGTTCAACGTGATATGACCGTACTGATTGAGCTCGAAAGCGGCATAGTAAATGCCAAAGTGAGCAAAATTGATAGTCGCGTACAACAGTCGCAATTTCAAATTGAAGTGGATTTACCCAGTAACACCAAAAGCATTAAGCGCGGCCAAAGCATTGATATAGAACTCATGCTGGGCGATGAGCAAAGCAATGCATTACTACTCAGGCGCGGCGCATTTTTTACCAATACAGGTGGCAATTGGGTGTATGTAATTGACCCAAATGGCGACAAAGCGCTGCGTCGTGATATTCGCTTAGGCAAAAAGAATCAAAACTATTTTGAAGTGCTCGAAGGGCTAAACGCAGGGGATCAAGTAATTACCTCTAGCTACAGCAACTTCGACAAAGCACAGCAACTACAATTTTAAGGATAATAAAGATGATAAAACTAACTAATTTAAGCCGCGTATTTCGTACGCAAGATGTTGAAACAACAGCGCTTAGTAATATTAACTTAACCGTAAATAAAGGTGAGTTTTTAGCGGTTATGGGGCCATCTGGCTGTGGTAAATCAACCTTGCTGTCTATTTTAGGCATGTTAGATTCGCCAAGCTCTGGCAGCTTTGATTTTGCGGGAACTGACATTGCAGGCTATAGCGAAAAGCAACTAGCAGAGCTACGTAAAGCATCAATCGGTTTTGTATTTCAAAGCTTTAATTTAATTGACGAGCTAACCGTATATGAAAACGTAGAGCTGCCATTACAGTACCAAAAAATATCAAAAAGTGAGTGTAAACAACGCGTAGAAGCCATTTTAAAACGCGTGGGTATTGATCACCGCGGTGAGCATTTACCTCAGCAATTGTCGGGTGGTCAGCAGCAGCGGGTTGCCGTAGCGCGCGCGTTAATTATAAACCCTAAACTCATTTTAGCCGATGAGCCAACCGGTAACCTCGATTCTAAAAACGGTGATGAAGTGATGGCGATGCTGCGCGAGTTAAACCGTGACGGCACCACAGTTATTATGGTAACTCACTCAGAAAAAGAAGGTGCGTATGCCGACCGTTTAGTACGCCTACTAGATGGTCAAGTGATGCTTGATAAAGCAAACACTGCACAGCAAGCGGTAGAGGTTGCTTAGAATGTTTTTCAGTTACTTGATTACAGCACTTCGATCGTTTAAACAACAAAAGCAGCATTTTATATTGAATATTGTGGGTCTAAGTCTCGGCTTAGCTGCAGCTATTTTGGTCACGTTATTTGCTCGTTATGAACTATCGTTCGATACAAATCACCCTGATGCTGCAAACGTTTATCGCTTACATCTGGATTTAAGTGCCATTGGTTATGAAATAATCCCAGTGACTAGCGTTGAAATAGCACAGCAGCTGGCATCACACAAAGACATAGAAGACATGTTTATTTTGTCTGATGTGATAGACCTAGAGCTGGCGACCGATCAAATACAGGTGGAAGATAATAAGCTTAATTTACGAAATTTTTATGCTGCAACGTCAAACATAGAGCAATTCCTGGCAATCAAAACCCGGTTTGGTAATTTACAGGCCGCTCTTTCTACGCCAAATAAAATTGCCCTGAGCGTTAGTGAAGCAAAGCGTCTATTTGGACAAGATAATGTAGTTGGTGAAGTGTTCAGTAATGGCGAAAACAACATTACTGTGGCCGCGGTATTTGAAGACCTTCCCGATAATAGCCATTTTCTTTTTGATAGTCTCATGCCACTCGACTTAAGCTCACCAGATCGCCACTCTAGTTATATTTATATAAAAATTAACCCTTTTTCGGATATTAAAGCACTCGAAGAACTATTTGCTAGCACCATGATTTCGCATTACTCACTTAAGAACAGCCAGTTAAAGTATCGGCTAGTTGCGATGCCTGATATCTATTTTTTTGCTGATTCTTCGTTTGATTTTAAATCTGGAGGCTCTCAATTTTTGGTTAATATTAGTATTGCTCTAAGTATTTTATTATTGTTAATTGCCGCGGCTAACTTTACTAATTTATCAGTTGCGCAGTTATTACATCGTACTAAAGAGATCGCTATTAGAAAAACCCTCGGTGCGAGCAAGTTACAACTAGTTACCCAGTTTTTAGTAGAATCACTGTTATTGATCAGCTTATCAATGCTAATTGCATTGTGTATGGTCGAGCTACTTATACCTATATTTAATGAGTTATCCAACAGACCATTTACATTAAATTTTGACATTGAATTAATTATGCTGCTGGTAAGTGTTTTATTGGGGTTAACCCTAGTAGCAAGTGTTTACCCAGCTTATTTAATAGCTAATGCGCCTTTACTAAAAGTATTAAAAGGTGAGCTGAAAAATGGCCGCAGTGCTACTTTTATCCGTAAGAGCTTATTAACATTTCAAGCAGCTATTGCAGTATCGCTAATTGCGGGAACGCTGTTAAGTTTAAACCAGCTTACGCTTTTGAAAAACATTAAATCAGGGTATCAGCCAGAGGGCCGTATTGTTGTTCATTCATTAGATAGTGACACTATGATGACTAAAGAGCACATAGTCGTCGATAAAATCCGCCAACTACCCGATGTTAATGAAGTGACTACTGTCGACTCTGATATTACTGATAGTTTTGGTGAAGAATACCATTTTACATGGCCTAACGGGCACACTGAGGAAGGCTTAATGCCTACCGTCGGTAGTGGCTTCTCAGTCGTTGAAACATTAGGTTTAACTTTACTTGCGGGAAGAGATTTTTCAGCTGAATATCAAACTGACTGGTTACATAGCGTTGGCGATTCAGACTTACAAGCAATGGCATTAATTGTCACTGAAAAAATGGTTAAAAGAGCAGGCTACCAAAACCCAGAAGACGTAATTGGCATGCTAGTAACCAGTGAGGATAACAATATTACCGCAACAATTGTTGGTGTTGTTGCTGATGTAAAAGTGGGTTCTGCCAAAGAAGTTTGGGTGCCTATTTCATTTTCGTGTGGCTGGAGTGCACAAACGACGGTTGATTTAGTTATACATAGTAAATTAAATAATATTACTAGTGTACATAATGAAGTTAATCATTTAATACAATTATTTGACTTAGTGAATGAGCCTGAAATTACGCTGATGCATGCCGATTACCAGCAAAACTTTCGAGTAGAAGAGAGTATTTTTAAACTTATACAAATATTCTCAGGGTTAGCAATTGCATTAACGTGTGTAGGGATTTTTGGTTTAGCTTCGTTCTCTGCATTGCGCCGCCAAAAAGAAGTGGCTGTCCGCAAAGTCCTTGGCGCATCACGCATCAGCATTATGAATCTTCTGGCCAAAGAGTTTTTGATTTTAGTGCTGGTGAGTGTAGCCATAGCATACCCGCTTACTTATTGGCTGGTGGGTGATTGGCTCGCGAACTTTAATGAGCGGGTTGATCAAGCGCTATGGGTTTATTTGGTTGCTGCTGTGAGTGTTGCTGCGATCACTTGGCTCACAGTCGCAACCCTTGCCTTTAAGGCCGCCAGTACACGGCCTTCGCTTGTCTTACGCGATGAGTAGGTAAGTTGCGATAATAAGTTAGTTACAACATTCCAACCAAGGCCTTTCGTTTATCGACAGGCCTATTGCCGCCACAAATGACGACCTACGGGTGTGTGTTGAGTGAGCTGTTGTCTAAATGGACGACTTACCGTAGGACGTGCTTTAGCGCGTAAAGTGTTATTTGGGGTATTATGTTATTGTCGCCGTAAACGACGACCTACGGATGTGTGTTGAGGTGATGTAGGACGTGCTTTAGCGCGTTAATAGGCTATATTTTACTTCTGCTTTAGGAAAAGGAGTTTATCTAATGAGCTGGAGTAACTTAAAGAAAGGGCGCGTATCAATTCAATCTGGTGAATATTTCATTACATTTACATGCCACCGCAGAGAAAGGATATTCAGTAGCTACGATCTTGCCAATATTTTTTGTAGATGTATCGCTAGTAATGAGATCAAGTTTCAATGTCGTTGGTTAACTTGGGTTTTAATGCCTGATCACTTCCATGGTTTATTGCAATTAACATCAAGTGAGTTAGGAATAACTGTGGGCCATTTAAAAGGTGTATCTGCTCGGGAAGTTAATATAGTACGAAATAAAAATCAGCCTGTTTGGCAAAGAGCGTATTATGATCATGCACTGCGAGAAGAAGAAAATAGGATAGAAATAGCAAGATATATTGCTGCAAATCCTTTGAGACGTAAGTTGGTCACTCGAATTGGTGACTATCCATATTGGAATTCAGTATATTTATAAGCTTAATTTCGCAGAGAGTTGTTGCCATAAATGACGACCTACGGGGTGTGTATTGAGTGAGTTGTCGCCATAAATGACGACCTACGGATGTGTGTTGAGGTGATGTAGGACGTGCTTTAGCGCGTTATGTTTAGTTTGGGTCTTTATGCTTTTGTCGCCGTAAACGACGACCTACAATATACAATTAAATATCTTTAATTTTTACAGCGGGGTTACCTGCAACCACTGTATTTGCAGCAATATCTTTGGTTACGACTGATCCTGCGCCCACGACAGCGTTATCATCAATGCTAACGCCAGCTAGCACAATAACTCCCGCACCAATCCACACGTTATTGCCGATTGTAATCGGCGTAGTAAAGTTTTCTTTTTTGAGCCGCTCTGTGGGGCTAACAGCATGGGATACAGCCAAAAGCTGAACATTTGGGCCGATTAAACAATCGTCGCCAATGCTTATCGCCCCCTCATTAATAGGCGCATCTAACACAGTGCAGTTAATGTTTATAAAAGTACGATCACCAATTTGCACTTGCGAGCCATAGTCACAGTGGAAGCCTGCCTCAATAATCACACCTTCACCACATTGAGTAAATAAACCCTTAATGCGTTTTAAATTACCTTTGCTAGGGCTTTTTGCAAACAAGCGGCAAGTCTCATGTGCGGCTTTACGTTGCTCTAAGTATGACTTATTAAGGCTGTTGAATTTATTCATGAATTAACGCCGATATTTGTAATTTAAGTTAGCTTAACTTGATTGCAGATAAGGTCAACGCTTGGAAGAGTTTATTATTTTTTTATGAAAAGCGCGGTATTTCTATACATTCACTTGCCATTTATGTTGTTTCGTTTAAAATCTCGTAACTTTCGAAACGAAACTTAAATGGTTCACTTAATGACTAAACGAAACACCCAGCAACGTCGCCATCTTATTTTGACACAAGTTAATGAGTTAGGTGAAGTAGCTGTTGATGTACTTGCTGAGCAGTTTCAAACCTCTGAAGTAACCATTCGTAAAGACCTAACAGCCCTTGAAAAAAGTGGCTTACTATTGCGCCGTTATGGCGGTGCAATTGCGTTGCCACAAGAAATCGTCAGTGATGACATTGATTCAAAACGTAAAGTGGCGATTGCCAAAGCCGCAGCAGCACTTATCAAAGATCATAACCGTATTATTATCGACAGTGGCCGTACAACAGCGGCAATGATCCCTGAGCTTGGCAATAAACGCGGTTTAGTCGTGATGACTAATGCAATCAAGGTCGCCAACCGATTATTAGCGCTGGAAAACGAGCCAACTCTTTTGATGACCGGTGGTACTTGGGACCCGCATTCTGAGTCGTTTCAGGGGCAAGTGGCAGAAAACGTTTTACGCTCGTATGACTTTGATCAGCTATTTATTGGTGCAGATGGCATTGATGTTGAGCGCGGTACTACCACTTTTAACGAGCTGGTGGGTTTAAGCCAAGTAATGGCAGGCGCTGCCCGTGAAGTTATTGTGCTGGTGGAGTCAGAAAAAATTGGCCGAAAAATCCCTAATTTAGAATTACCTTGGCAGCAAGTTACTACACTCATCACCGATAGCAATTTGGCGCTTGATACACGCCAAGCTATTGAAGCGTGTGGAGTGCAGTTGATTTGCGCTGAGCTTTAAATTTATAAATTCGTGTTTATTGCAGGCCGACAACACCTGCGATGGACATTTAAATATTAAATAACACATACGGCCTAAAGCTTTAGTTTTGGCACGTGCAAATGGAGAATACTATGTGTGGAATCGTTGGGGCAGTTGCAGAACGCCCAGTAAATAAAATTTTAGTTGAAGGCTTAAAACGCCTCGAGTACCGTGGTTATGACTCTGCGGGTGTGGCACTTTTAGAAGGCAACACGCTCAATACAGTAAAAGCAGTGGGTAAAGTCGCTAACCTTGAAAGCGCACTTAATGAAGCTGGTGTTAAAGGCACAACGGGTATTGCGCACACACGCTGGGCAACTCATGGTGGTGTAACAGAAGCAAACGCGCACCCACATATTTCAAATAGTGAAATAGCTCTAGTACACAACGGTATTATTGAAAATCATGCCAGCCTGCGCGAGGCGCTTAAAGGCGATGGCTACGAGTTTTTATCAGATACTGATACCGAAGTCATGGTGCATTTAATTCATCAACTTCGCCAGCAACATAGCTCACTATTAGCAGCAGTACAAGCGGCTGTAAAACAGTTTGAAGGCGCCTTTGGTACCGTGGTATTTGATAAAGCCAATGATAACGAAATCATTGTGGCTCGTTCTGGCAGCCCGTTAGTTATTGGCTTAGGCCTAGGCGAGAACTTTATTGCCTCAGACCAATTAGCTTTATTGGCTGTTACACGCAGCTTTATTTACCTTGAAGAAGGCGATGTGGCACGTATTACTCGTGACAGCGTAGAAATTTTTGATGCAGACGGTAATGCCGTTGAGCGTGAAGTAATTGAATCAAATATTACTCAAGATGCATCAGGTAAAGGTGAATACCGCCACTACATGTTAAAGGAAATTTACGAACAACCGCTTGCCGTACGTAACACATTAGATGGGCGTTTAAATGACGACCGTGTTGCCATTGATGCATTTGGCGACAGTGCGCAGCAAATTTTTAAAGACGTAAAACACGTACAAATTATTGCCTGTGGTACCTCTTATCACTCAGGCATGGTTGCACGCTACTGGCTTGAGCAATTTGCTGGCGTAAGCTGTAATGTTGAAATTGCCTCTGAGTTCCGCTATCGCGAGTCTTATGTGCATGAAAACAGCCTACTTGTGACAATTTCACAATCTGGTGAAACAGCTGATACTTTAGCTGCACTGCGTTTAGCGAAAGAGCAAGGTTATATGGCCTCAATGACCATTTGTAACGTACCTGGCTCATCACTCGTTCGTGAATCTGATTTAGCCTTTATGACTAAAGCAGGTGCTGAAATTGGTGTTGCGTCTACTAAAGCATTTACCACGCAATTAGTTGGTTTGTTAATGCTTACTGCGTCTGTAGCGCAAGAAAAAGGCTTAGATCAAAGTGTAATTGTGAACGCAATTAAAGCCTTACCAAACAAGTTAGAAGAAGCGTTATTACTTGCTGATGGTATTGCAGACTTAGCAGAAGAGTTTGCCGACAAGCACCATTCACTGTTTTTAGGTCGTGGTTCACAATATCCAATCGCAATGGAAGGTGCGCTTAAGCTTAAAGAAATTTCATACATCCACGCTGAAGCATACGCAGCCGGCGAGCTCAAACATGGTCCGCTTGCGTTAATTGATGCCGACATGCCAATTATTGTTGTTGCGCCAAACAACGAATTGCTTGAAAAGCTTAAATCAAACGTAGAAGAAGTACGTGCGCGCGGCGGCATCATCTATGTATTCGCTGATAAAGATTCACACTTTGAATCAGACGAGACCATGCGTGTAATTAACGTAAACCATGTAGATGACGTAATTGCACCGGTTGTATATACAATTCCACTACAGTTGCTGTCGTACTATGTAGCGGTCATTAAAGGCACCGATGTAGATCAGCCTAGAAATTTAGCTAAAAGTGTAACTGTTGAGTAAAATCAATAGGTTAATAAAGTTTTTTATTAATGTTAAAAAAAGCGCGTAACGCGCTTTTTTTGTGCCTGAAACTCTGTTAGCTTAAGTAACTCATTATTCTCTAAGGGATTAGTTATGCGCTTACTTACCGCTCTGTGTTTTATTAGCTTTAGTATTTTTAGTTCTCAAAGTGCCTTGGCACAACCGAACACTAAACAACAAACCGCTGATTACTCTGTGCACACGCACACTATTAAATCGGCTGTTTTAAACGAAGAACGCACAGTTGTCGTTCAATTACCTAAAAGTTACCAAACTAACCCCAATAAAGTTTACCCTGTGATATATCGGCTAGATGGAGCGGGTAATATACCGCTTGCCAGTGCTGTTATTGAGCGTTTACAAAATGATAATCGCGCGCCTGAAGTTATTATTGTCGCTATTGAAAACACTAATCGACTTAGAGATATGTATCCTACAGTGAATAAAGAGCCGCAGGGGCCTGTAGGTGAAGGGGGCGGCGCGGCAAAGTTTTTAGCGTTTTTTGAACAAGAGCTCATTCCTTTAGTAAATAAGAATTATCGTACGCATGACTATAATGTGATTGCTGGTGCCTCTGCTGGTGGTGTATTTTCGTTATATGCGTTGCAAGCCAAACCTGAGTTATTCCAAGCGCATATTGCGTATAGCCCTGCGGTTTGGTGGAACTATGGCGCATCGGTAAAAAGCACAAAGTCGTTTTTAGCTAAAAGCAAAGACCTTAACAATTACGTTTATATAAATATCGGCGAAGAAGCCGGCATAATGCGTGAAAGGTATGATGAATTACAGCAATCACTGCAATCACATAAAGCGCGGGGGTTACGCTTTTATAATGATGCGTTTGATGGTATTTCGCATGGCCTAACCACTGCTGCTGGCGTATTTAATGCCTATTACAACTTATTTTTACCTAAACAAATGCCCATAAGTGCTTTAACTGACGATGTAGCCTCTATTGATATATATTACAAAACATTATCTCAGCAATGGGGCGAGCAGATATCTCCACCCGATCGCGCGGTTAGATCACTCGGTTATAACTTAACGGGTAGCAAGCAGTTTACCCGTGCTATTGAGGTGTTTAAGTACAATATAAAAAACTACCCGCAATCAGTCGATGCGCTTTCTGCTCTATCTTATGGTTATGAAATGCAAGGTGATACTCGCCAAGCGCTTGCACAGATGGAATCTGCTTTAGCAATCGCAGATGACTCATACCCTTATATAAATTACTTAAAAGAAACAAAAGCTAGGCTGCAAGCAGAACTAAGTAAGAGCTAATAATATTGCCAACTTAGTTGTTGGCTTTTTTATGAAAGCCTCGATAGGCTTGAAACACTTACGGTGATAGTCTAATTCACTTGTGTTTCTATGAGGGGGCAAGTCTCTGCACCTATAATTACTTAGATTCGGTAAAAAGCAATATCACAAATTAACTCGTAGTTTGTAGCTCGAAGCGCGCAGCTGTTACCTAAACCACATTTAAATCACTAATCCCTACTTAACGGGCAATAAATACGCTAAAATTGCAGGCTATTTTTAGTAATGAGCCCGCACTTTTTATGACCTCAGCCGCAAACCCTAGCAATTTCAACGAACTTGGCCTAATTCCAGAGTTATTAGCTCGATTGTCTGATCTTGAATACACGCAACCTACGCCGATTCAGGCACAAGCAATTCCAAGTATCTTGGCGGGCAATGACTTAATTGCAGGGGCGAATACCGGCTCAGGTAAAACGGCAACCTTTGCATTACCTATGCTACAAACACTGTTTTTAGCACAAGGCGCTAAAAAAACGGCTAGCAAAGGTAATTTTGTTTCAGGGCTTATTTTAGTGCCTACACGCGAGCTGGCAGTGCAGGTGGCTGATAGCGTTAAATCGTATTCTGCGAACTTTAATGGCGCGCTTAAAACAGTGGCGGTATTTGGTGGAGTGTCGGTAAATACGCAAATGCAGGCATTAAGCGGCGGTGCCGATATTATCGTGGCAACCCCAGGGCGTTTGCTTGATTTAATCTCAAGCAATGCGATTAAGCTCGATAAAGTTTCAACCTTAGTACTTGATGAAGCTGACCGTATGTTAAGCCTTGGCTTTACTGAAGAGCTTGCTGAGCTGTTAGCGTTAATGCCTGCTAAAAAGCAAACCATGTTGTTCTCGGCGACTTTCCCAGAGCAAGTTAAGCTATTAACGCAAGAGCTGCTAAATAATCCAGTTGAAATACAAGTACAAAACAAAGAAGAGAGCACACTTGTACAGCGCGTATTTACGGTAAATAAAGGCGAGAAAACCACGATTTTAGCGCATTTAATTAAGCAGCATATATGGCGTCAGGTGCTTATTTTTATCAACGCAAAAAAAGACTGTGAGCATTTAGCTAGCAAGCTTGAAAAACGCGGTGTGAATGCGCAAGTATTTCATGGCGATAAAGGCCAAAGCGAACGTTCTCGGGTAATCGAAAAGTTTAAAGCGGGTGAGATTGAAGTACTGATTGCTACAGACATTGCCGCCCGTGGTTTAGATATTGAAAAACTGCCAGTGGTAATTAACTTTAACTTACCGCGCAGCCCTGCTGATTACATGCACCGTATTGGCCGAAGTGGCCGTGCCGGTGAAGTGGGTTTAGCGTTATCGTTAATTGATTATGAAGACTTTCATCACTTTAGAATTATCGAAAAGAAAAACAAACTTCGTTTAGAGCGCGAAGAGGTAACAGGTTTTGCTGTAAACCAAGCCAATCTTGATGCCGCTCAGGCGCTTAAAAACGATAAGCCAATGGCCAAGCCTGAAGGCACTGGTAAAAAGAAGAAGAAAAAAGCCAATCAACAAGATGACGTATGGAGCGGCTGGCGTCGTAAGTAGTTCAGTCAATTAAAACAAAATAAAAAACCCCGTAATTAGTTAAGCTAATTACGGGGTTTTTTATTTTGTGGCGTTAGCCCAAAACGTTAACGGTTAAACACGATACGAGTTTAATGTTCGTGGTCGTGTTCCTCTTCCTCTTCTGCAATACCTAACCAAGTGATTGCCGCTGGTGGGAATGTTAGCTCTAGTTCACCTTCAATTTCTAAGTCTTCAAGGTGTACTTTTACAATGTGCTGGGCAATTGGGTCGGCTACATAAGCAAACTGACCATTTTGTGCCACTGTCATTGAGAAGCTCATACCTTCAGGCATGGTTGTAACGTCTGCTTCAGTGATATTGTATTTTCACCGTTAAAGTTAACAAAGATTTTACTTTCTGTGGGAAAAGTTTACACTCCTATTGTTGGACCTAATGAGCATACTAAAGGATTTATAAAATGAATAAGGTTTCTCTTAATATTATTATTCTTACAGGCTTTTTATTTGGCTGTGAATCTACCTCTTACGACTCTGCACAAACCTGTCAGCCACTTACATATGATTGCCATAAACAGCTTAAAGAGCAAAAATTAGGCGCTAAAGCGACTCAGACACTTTTTAAGTACGTGGAAAGCGGCTTTGAAAACCTACATATTCTAAAAGAACTAGATGGGCTTGATGGTTATGATCAGGCCATTATAGACCAGACTATTGCGCAAAACTTAGTGCATAAGTTTGATTATGAGCATGCACTTGCGTATATAGAAAAGGCTATTAACAGTAACGAATTAAATGCCAATGAGTATAAGAGGGCGCTGTTATTAGAGCTTAACGTACTTTTACAGCTTAAAAACTATGATGTGTTTAAAGAGAAGGTGAGTTCTTATCTTGCCTATACAAATCAATCAAATAATGAACTACTTGCAATGGTAAATGTTTATTCTGAGCGAAGTAAAAATTATTTAACCGACCTTTTAAATGATTACAAAGGTGATGATATCTCAACGAGTGAGGTTGAGAACTTAACAGCGCAATACCTAAACCCAAAACAAGCTGCAAGCAGCAATATTAAGCCTATAAGAAAAGTAATAATAGAGCCTAGGTATCCTTCAAGCGCTGCCCGACACGGGCTAGATGGTTGGGTAGTTGCACAGTATGATATAAACCATATTGGTGAGCCTATAAATATCAAAGTATTAGAGTCATCTCCTGAGGGGTATTTTGAGGAAGTGGGAATAAACGCAATCAGCACATGGCGTTATCGAGTTTCGTTTGATGAAAATGGTGATGTAAAGAATGGGGAGAACTTTAAGGTTCTCATTGATTGGGCATTAAACAGAAAAGACCAAGTTAAAATAAAAGAACTTTAAATTTTGGTATTTTTATAAAGAGAGGCAACCTTTATTTTCTATAGAAAATAAAAAAGATTGGTACATTTGTACCAACCTTTTTTCTTCATGTGTAGTATGGCGTGACTAATAGAACTTAGTGTTCGTGGTCGTGTTCCTCTTCCTCTTCTGCAATACCTAACCAAGTGATTGCCGCTGGTGGGAATGTGAGCTCTAGTTCACCTTCTATTTCTAAGTCTTCAAGGTGTACTTTTACAATGTGCTGGGCAATTGGGTCGGCTATATAGGCAAACTGACCATTTTGTGCCACTGTCATTGAGAAGCTCATACTTTCAGGCATGGTTGTAACGTCTGCTTCAGTGATATCAACTTGGCCTGCAAGTTCCCAGTGGGTGTGGCCGTCGTGGTCATGTGCTTCAAGCACGTTTAAAAAGCCAAGGCTATCAAGTACGACAAAGTGCTCGCCATGTGCAGAGAAAGAGTAAGATACAGCACTAGCGCCATCGGCAAGTTGCCATTCTAGTTCTTCCATTTCAGCTTCTGCAGGGTTAATGCTTACAATTACTGCAGGGCCGCCGCCATGACCAGAAGCTACGCCAATAAAGGTTTCGCTGTCTTCATGGCCGTATATAGTACCAATACGTAAGTCACCAACGGCATCAATGTTTGCTATTTTTTCAGCTTCGTATTCGTCATCATGTTGGTGGGCTAAAAGCACGCCATCGCTACAACCAAAAGCAACATAGTCGTGGTTTTGTGCTGCACCGTGTAAATCTGGGCAGGTAAGTTCTAATGTTTGTTCAAGCTCGTACTCGCCGTCATGAAAATGATAAACACCTACTTGATCAGGCAGAACTTTCGCAACAGATGTGCTATCGGCATCATCACGACGAATGGTTGATAGTAAATGCTCGCCGCGAGGCTCTGCAACACCGTGCATATTGATATCGTAAGTGATGCCAGGTAACGCTGCCGTTGCATTTGTGATGTCGTTATCAGTAAGTACTTCAACAGATGCAACCGTGCCTGAATCAACATCACCATCGTAAAAGATAGCTAATTTACCATCGTGTTTTACTAGGTGCGTTGGGCGGCTACCGCTGGTTAACTCAAAGCTGCTTGCGGCAGGGCTTTGCTTGTAGTCATGTAAATGCTCACCGTGGTCTTCCCGCCATAAACCACTGTCGATAAAACCTAGGTAATCTTGTGCGCGGCTAGCAATCACTGCATAACGAAAATCAGGTGATGACGACAGTGTGTTTGAATCATTGGTTAGGGTAAATGTATTCAAAAGCGCATCATCGTCTAAATCAAAGAAGCTCGCGGTGTTGCTGTCGCCAGCAAGTACTGCAAGTCTACCTAATGAATCAATTGTGTATTCATCGCCGTGATCATGGTCGTCACCATCACCATCACCATGATCGTGGCCGTCATCAGGCACTTCAATCGGATCTTTTTCAATAATAGTGGTTTCTGCATCGCCACAGGCGGTAATTAATGTACTGCTAATTGCCAGTGCAATAAGTTTTAATTTGAATAATTTAGTCATGTTAATTTCCTTTATTTATAATTTTGTTGCGCTTAAAAATAACCGCGAATACCTAGCGCAAAACTACGTCCTGGACGTGGCGCTATATTCTTTAAAAATGAACTATGCACGCGTGCTTCTGTGTCTGTTAGGTTGGTGCCTCGCAGGTACAGGGAAAGATCTTGATTTAGTACTGATAAGTCATATGACACACTGGCATCAACCATGGTGTAACCGTCTGTAGCGGTTTCTTCTGGGGCTGTACGGTCTTGCTCTTGATAGCGAGTTACATGCAGATGAGCACTTAAGTTGCTGGTTTGATAGCTAAGCTCTGTGCCAAAGCGAAGTGGAGGTGTACGTGGTAAATCACCACCGTCTTTTAAGCGAGCGCGAACGTAATCTGAGAATAAATCAACTTTAAACTCATCGCTTAGCTGCCAAGCAAATTGTGCTTCAAAGCCATGTAAAATAACGTCATCTGTTTTGAATAAGTAAACCGGTAATTCAGATGAATGGTCGTGTTCATCGCCATGGTCATGGCCATCTTCATCACCGTGGTCGTGGCCGCTCTCGGCATATAAACCAGTGTCGATTTGGTAATAATAGTTATCTACTTGATTGTAGAAAGCATTAAAAATAAAGCCGATATCACCTTGCGTTTTACGGAAGGTTAAATCAATGTTATTGGCTGTTTCTAAATCAATAGTTTGGTCAGAGAGTTCAAAATGACCATCATGAATATCAAATAACGCACCAACTTCGTAGCTACCAGTGCCTATGTGTGGGCCGAATGATAGTAGCTCAGAGGCTGATGGTGCGCGCTCTGAACGTGATACTGACAGCCCTAAGTTATAGCTAGGTGCAAAGTCCCATACAACACCTGTTGATAAGCTAACAGGGGTGAACTCATGCTCTACGTCAAATACGCGAGTAGTGTCAGCATGATCTTCGTGGTCGTCATGTTCAATGTCTTCATCGTGGGCGTGAGCATCAATGCTTGGTAGTAACACGTTATCGGCATTTATCGTTACACGTTCAACACGGCCACCTAGTTGTACTAAAAAGTCACCAAAGTGCTTTTCTTCCATCAGTGCAACAGCAAAGCTTTGTGTTTGTGAAGGCGGTGTGAATGCTTCCTCCCCTTGTGCTTCAACATCGCTATTTTTGTAATGAAAACTTAAACCACCGTTCCATTCATTAAATTGGTTATGTAATAAGTCAACGCGTAATTCATTGGTTTCATTTTTGAAGGTGGTACCAACTAGGCCACTTTCGATTTCAGCATGTTCGTACTCAGTGTGGCCTATACGTGTGTTTATTTTATTCAACCATGCATTGTCTAAGTTATATTCACTGAGTAGTTGAATTTTGGTTTGTTCTAAATCGGCATATACGCTCTCTTCTTCGTCACTATGCTCTTCTTCGCCGCCATGGCTGTGACCTGGTATACCGTATTGACGATTAAATTGCTCAATCGCTATGCCAACAAAGCCTTGGTCCATTAAATAGCTTGCGCCAACGGTAAAGCCGTCAGATTCTTCGCTGCTGTTTTCAACCGTATAATCGCCACTGTGATCTTCGTGGTCGTCGTGATCTATGTCGGCGGCTACTGGGGTTTCATAGTCGTCTGATTCACGCCAGAATGCATCGGCATAAAAGGCGAATGAATCTGTGCCAGTGGTGGCATTAAACGAAGCCACTTGTTGATTATCAACAGAATTGTGTTCTAGGTTCCACTCGCCGCGGGTTGTGCTATCTGTAGGAACTCGATTATCAACAACATTAACAACACCGCCAATTGCACCGCTGCCGTAGAATAAGGTTGCAGGACCACGCAACACTTCGATCTGCTGTGCAGTTGAAAACTCTGATGCAACCGAGTGATCAGGACCTACTCGTGAAACATCACTAACATCAAGACCATTTTGCGTGATAAGCACACGAGGGCCGCTTAAACCACGAATAATAGGGGTACTGGCAACTTTGCCATGAAAGTTAGTATTAACGCCTGGTAGCTTTTCAAGGCTGTCGCCAAGTGTTGCAGCTTGTTGTCGTCTTAACTGTTCGCCGGATAACACACTGACCGGGGATGCTGATTCCATTGCCGACATGTGAATGGGCGTTGCTTCAATATCGATTACTTCTATCGGAGAACGCTTTAAATTAAAAGTCACCGATTGGTTTGTATTATTAACAGTAATATCGCGATGAAGGTGAGCATAACCAGACGCAACAACATGAAGTTCTTTTAAGCCATCTTGCAAGTCGGTTATAACAAATTTACCGCTTTTATCTGTGGTCACTTTTATATCTGAGCCTTCTACTTCCACTGTAGCATTGGAAACTGCTTTACCTTGACTGTTTAAAACAACGCCTTCAATGGTTTGCGCAAGCACACTTGCTGGTAATAAAGCTGCAATTAACACAGCTAATTGAGATCTTCGTTTCATTTGACTACCTTGTTGGATGTTATACTGTATCAATTGTGCTTGAAATGTTATATTGTATCAAGTGTAATTTAAGAAATGTTATCAAATAGACTTTATTGGTTATTTAGTTTGTATTTGCCGTGCGAGTCTAGACAACTTGATTTAAATGGAGTCATGAAAAGGGGCAAGGAATGGCAAATCTCAAGCCAAATAAATCTGAGTTAGTGTGGTTAGAGTGAATCAACACCAGCTTAAAAAAGCTATTCGATATGCTGATGTTAGGTGCTCGAATTTAGGTGGCAAACTCACTGAAAAACGTCAGCAAGTTTTAGAAATATTACTAAAAGCAAAAAAGCCTTTATCTGCATACGAGCTAACAGATCAGTTTAACAAAGTGATGGATGTGCCAATTTTAGCGATGTCAGTTTATCGAATTTTAGACTTTCTTGAATCGGTAGATTTAGTGCATCGCTTAAAATCAGAAAATAAATTTATGGCATGCAGTCATAAAAGTGAAGGCTGCCAACATCAGCTTTCAATGTTTTTGATTTGCGGATCATGTAACAAAGTCATAGAGATGAATGATGCAAATGACAAAATCAAAGCCTTGTTCGAACAGGTAGAAATATTAGGCTTTTCACCGGGCGAGTCGCAGTTAGAAATTTCGGGTGTGTGCTGCCAGTGTAAAGCAAAACTGCCCAAGGTTAATAAGAGGAAGCTAGAATGAAATCAACACAAAGTGTAATGGATAAGTTTGCGATAGGACTTTCAATGATGTGTACAGTTCATTGTTTTGCAACCCCTATTTTACTCACACTATTACCTAGTTTTGCAGCACTACAACTAGATAACGAACAGTTTCATTTGTGGATATTAGCAGCTGTTATTCCTACCAGTGTGCTTGCATTGAGCTTGGGTTGTAAAAAGCATAAGCGCTTTCGTTATATGGTTTCAGGATTCGTAGGCGTTATTTTAATGGTACTTGCCGTGGCAGTGGGTGAGGCGCTATTCGGTGAGTTGGGCGAGAAAGGATTTACACTTGTAGGTGCGGCGTTCATTGCTGTTGCGCATTGGTTTAATTATCGTCAGTGTTTTACAAAAGGCGATGACTGCCCATGCCCAGGTAGTAACCCGGAGCAAGCAAATTGAAATGAATTTAGTTTATAGTAACGCCGATTTAAGTCGGCGTTGTCGTATCTTACTAAGTGCTTTATTACTTATAAAACACGTCGACAGTGCCTTTTACTTTCATAAGTAATGGCTGGCCGCGGCGATCAAGCGCTTTTGGTGCGGCTACTTTGATCCAACCTTCGCTGATGCAGTATTCTTCAACGTCAAAGCGCTCTTTGCCGTTTAGGGTTACACCAATTTCATGTTCAAATACTTCTTCAACATAAAACTTACTGCGTGGATTGATAGATAATTGGTCTGGTAACTCGGGTTTATTTGTATCAGTCATAATTGTGATCTGCATTGATTTGATTATGCGCTATTGTAGGCAATCAGTGCGGTGAGCTCAATCAAATTTAACTCGCACTTAATTTATATCGAGATGATCATACCTTAGGATGATCTTAAGAGCCTATAAAGATAAAAACTATTGTAAAAATATCAAAAATCTATTTTGTAATACTATAACGTTAAAATGCGTTGTGTTATATTGTAACAATAAGCAATCACAATCTTGATAAGTTACCAATTACCCATGAAATACTCTGCATTATCTTTAGCCGTTGCGGCAATATCTTTTGGAGCTGTCGCGACAGAGTCAGATATAGAAACCATTACCATTGAACACAAACAAGCTTTTCGCGGCGATATCCCGTTAAAAGAATTACCGCAATCGATCACCACATTAGGTCAAGACGTTATTGTTGATAATGGTATTTCTAAATTTCGAGAAGCATTGGATTTTTCTGCCAGTATTTCACGCAAAAACAATGGTGGCGGTTTGTGGGATAGTTATTCGATTCGTGGTTTGTCAGGTAATGAAAACATGCCATCGGGTTATTTGATTAACGGTTTTAGTGGTGGTCGTGGTTTTGCTGGCCCAAGAGATATATCAAACATTGAGTATATTGAGGTGATCAAGGGGCCTGGCTCGGCTCTGTATGGGCGCTCTGAGCCCGGCGGTACGATTAATATTATTACAAAAAAGCCGCAGTTTTATCAGCAAGGGCAGTTAAAAGCAGAGCTTGGTAGTGACAATCATAAACGCCTTCAAGCTGATTACAGTAATGGTATTACGGAAGATTTAGCATTTAGAATTAATGGCGCTTGGCAAGACAGTGATAGCTTTAGAGATCACGTACACCATGATAAGTTTGTTATTACACCTTCGCTTTATTACCAAATTAACGATGATTCATCACTGACCTATGAGTTTGAATATGTTGATCAGCAGCAAATGTACGATCGCGGTATTGTGGTATTAAATAATAATTTTGAAACCGTGCCTGAAAACCGCTTCTTAGGTAACCCAAACGATGGCCCTACTAAGGTTCATTCACGTGGTCATCAGCTAAGCTATGACTATGATTTTAGTAGTGACTGGACATTATTACTGGGTGCAAACTACCGTACAGCAACGTTAAATGGTTTTTCTTCTGATGCTGAGCTGTCACCATCTCGTCAATCTTTGTTTGATGATGGTCATACCTTAACACGCCAGCATCGCTATCGAGATTATGAATCTGAAGATGTAAGTTTACGTTTTGAGCTCAGTGGTCACTTTGATGCAGCGGGTATCACTAATCATGTTTTGATTGGTGCTGATGCGTATGATTATGAACTACGCACTGGGCTGTATCGTTATCGTGGTGGCTATGATACTTATACAATTGATATTTTTGAGCCAGATTACGGAACTGAGCAAGGTCCTGAAGTAGCAATGCAATACGAAAATAACGAACAGCAAAATGCTTACGGTATTTACTTGCAAGATCAACTTGATATAACAGAACAATTTAAAGTGATGCTGGGCTTGCGTTTTGATGAAATAAGCCAAGATATTTTTGAAACTAAATCAGGCGTGGCATCAAGCAGTAAAGAAAACCGCGTGAGCCCACGCTTTGGTATGGTGTATGAGCTGAACGAAGCCATTAACTTTTATGCCAGCTACTCTGAAGGCTTTTTACCACTCAGTGGCACTGATGCCCAAAGTGAACCATTTGGCTTTGAAGAAAGTGACTCGTTTGAAGTGGGTATGAAATTCAGTTTTGCTGATGTAACAGGCACGCTCGTCTGGTTTGATGCGGCGAAAAGTAACATGCTGGTGGCCGATCCTGTAAATGTGGGTTATTCAGCGCCAGTTGGTGAAGCTAATAGCCGTGGTGTAGAACTTGATGTAACCGGTAATTTAGGTGCTGCTACTGAGTACACTATTTCTTATGCCTATGTTAATGCCGAAACAGCCAATGATGTTGTGAATGTTGATTGGCTAGTACCAATTCCTAAGGGCAGCCCATTAGTTAATGTGCCGAAAAACAACTTATCGTTATCACTTAAGCATGACACACGGGTTTTTGAGCAAGACCTCACTGTAGGTGGACATTATCAATACATTTCAGACCGACTTGGCGACCCTGCTGATTTAACGTTCCGCTTACCAAGTTATCAGTTAGTGGGTCTATTTGCTAAATGGCAAGCAACTGACCGCACAGCGGTGTCACTCAATGTTGATAATATATTTGACGAAAGCTATATAGCCAGTAGTTATAACGCATTGTGGGCTTATCCTGGCGCTCCAACCCAATTCAAATTAGCGATAAGCTATGACTTCTGAGCAAATTAAAAACCGTATCCACAGTATCGACATCATGCGTGGTGTGGTTATTTTATTAATGCTTGTTGATCATGTTCGAGAGCGGTTCTTTTTGCATATGCAAGTGTCTGATCCTATGGATGTAGACGCAACAAGCCCTGGGCTTTTTTGGAGCCGCTTTGCCGCGCACTTTTGTGCGCCTACCTTTATATTTTTAACCGGGCTATCGGCTTGGTTGTATAGCCATCCAGCGAATGGGGTTGCTCGCTCAGCCCGTGGCTTTCTCATTAAGCGCGGACTGTTTTTGATTGCACTTGAAGTCACTGTGATATGTTTTTCGTGGATGGGCTATTTTCACACTATTTGGCTGCAAGTAATGTGGGCAATTGGCTTATGTATGCTCACGCTAGCGTTACTTATTAGCTTACCTCAACGACTCTTATTAGCGCTAGGGCTGCTGATTGTGTTTGGCCATAACTTACTGACGCCAATTAACTTTAGTCCTGATGAGTGGGGTTATACCTTATGGACTATATTACATGATCGCGGTTATATCTCTCAAGGTGGCTTAATTGATGTAAAAATTAGTTACCCTGTACTGCCGTGGGTTGGCGTTATTTTGCTTGGTTATTGTGCTGGGCCGCTATATGCAGCGAGTCGCGATGCGCATAACCGCAAACAGTGGTTAATTGGCTTGGGGCTTAGCTGCGTAGCATTGTTTGCTATTTTACGCGGTTTTAATATCTATGGCGAAACCTTACCTTGGCAGCATTTTGCTAGCAGTTCAGAGACCTTAATGTCGCTGTTTAATGTGACTAAATACCCGCCATCATTAAGCTTTTTATTAATCACGTTAGCGATGATGTTTTTTGGTTTATGGCTATTTGAGCGACCGTTAAATCGCTTTTTAAATGCTCTGCGCATATATGGTTCTGTACCCATGTTTTTCTATATAGTGCACTTGTATGCGTTACTCGCGCTATATGCTATTGGCCATGGGATATATGGCGCTAATCAAGGGAGTTATTTTGGTGTTGATCACATTGGCTGGATTTGGCTTATCGCCGCCTTATTAGCTCTAGCACTTTATTGGCCCACTCAATGGTTTAGTGCCTATAAACGAAAAAGTAAAAAGCCGTGGTTAAAGTATTTATAAATTACCCGCAATCGTTATAACGCAGCATGTTTATCCATGTGCTATACCTTAGTTTGGGATTAGCCATAACAAGGATAATTAACATGAAGAAATTAAGCCTAAGCTTCGCATTACTGCTACCGTTTGCTGTTAATGCGGGTATTACTGACCCTGATTGCACTGCAGAAAAAGCCGTGAAAAGTGCCGCAACCAAAGCTGCTGTTGGTGTTAGTGGACGTTGTAATCCTGGCGAAGCTGTAAAAGATAGTGCTGGCAAAGCGGTAGAAAATGCCCTACCAGATAACGGCGTAGCAGGTAAAGCGGTGGATAAAGCAACTGGCCGTAACGACACGCTTAAAGACAAAGCCGCAGATGCTGTGGATGATAAAGTCGATGAAATCGTGCCTGATAAGCTACAAAAAGATAAAAAAGGAATTAAAAAGGATCACCACTGACCCTTATAAATCGAGAATTTCAGCTTGGTTACTGGCAGACCATGCTTTGTCAGCTGCTTGCTGCTGAGGTAACCATATAAAATCGGTATGTTCATTTGGGTTTAATTTGATGGCGGTATTATCTGGCACACAAATGCTAAATACATACTCGGTATTTATTAATGCATCGGCTTGGTAGCGATGACGCCATTGCTCACGAATGGTGTATTGATTAGTTTTATGATGCTCGCGTATTACTAAGCCTAATGCGCGGGCATCAATACCTGTTTCTTCTAAAAGCTCTCTATACGCAGTCGTTATAGCTGTTTCGCCTTCATCAATCCCTCCGGTCACGGATTGCCAAAAGTTGGCATCATCAGCACGTTGAATAAGCAAAAAATCTTTATTTTTATTATAAATAACAACCAGTACAGAATAGGGCTGACGCAGGGAGATGTTTGTTGGCAAAATTAGCACCTAATATTAGTCAATTTATGTCAGTTTAACGCGGCACAAGGCTAACATATATTTTTAGCCGTTACTTGCAGCTGCGACTGTTGAGGTTATGTCATCAGCCGCTATTATGCTGCTAAGCATCTTTGTCGTAGTCTTCGCAATCACCTTGGTCACATGTATTAAGGCTTGAACGGGCTTGTTTATCTTGATTAAGCACTTGTTTTAAATCTTCAGTTCGTTGTCGCACTGCAACACCATAACTGTGATCGTCGCCCCACAATTTTGCTAGTTTAACTACCGACTCGCGATCATGCTCTCTAAATAAATGTCCTGCACGTTGTGCATCTTCTTTTGAATTACCTAATAACTCAAGGGTTTCTACGCCTAAGTTTATAGCGGAATCAACAGTTTCACGGTTAAATGCATCAACCTCTAGTTGCAGTAGTTGGTATGCGTGACGGCGGTCGATTGCACGGGCAACAATCTTTAGTTGAGGAAAATGTTTTCTTGCTAATGATACTATCTCTAAGGTTTTATCGGCGTTATCTATGGCAATCACCAGTAGCTGTGCAGTGTCAGCCCCAGCGGCTTCGAGTAACTCTTTTCTGGCTGCATCGCCATAGTGAACTGTGTTACCAAAGCGACGTAGTAAATCTATTTGACTCGGGCTGTGATCAAGCACGCTAATATCATAGCCTTGGGTGTTCAATAAACGGCCCATAATTTGCCCAAATCGACCGTAACCTGCGATGATCACATGTTTAGCTGGGCTGATCTGCTCAGGCTTATCAAACGCTGGCACACTGGTGATGTTGCTGCGTTTTTGTAATTGCTCGTAAAGCATCAGTAGTAGTGGGGCAACTAACATCGAAATTGCTACAACTAGGGTGGTTAAACTGCTTTGCTCTGGAGTGAGAATTTGCAGTGAGTTGGTCATTGTTAATAATACAAATGCAAACTCACCACCCTGTGCTAAGGCTAAAGTGAAGAGCAATTGTTGGGTGTGATGAATCTTAAAAACCTGCGCTAAGGCATATAAAACCGCGGCTTTTACTGCAATTAGCGCAACGACTAGCATGACTACATTAGCAAGCTGATCAAATAACAGGGCAAAGTTTATTGACGCGCCAACCGCGACAAAAAATAGCCCCAATAGTAAGCCTTTAAAGGGTTCAATATCGGCTTCTAGCTCGTGGCGAAATTCGCTTTCTGCTAACACCACACCTGCTAAAAAGGTGCCTAATGCGGGTGATAATCCCACGTTTTGCATAATTATCGCTATCGCAACCACTAAAAATAATGCAAACACAGTAAATATTTCACGCATGCGGGTTTCGGCAATATACCTAAATAATGGCGCTGAAATATATTTACCGGCTAGAATAATGGCCGCTATAACCGTGACCGATGCGCTCACTTGAGCCCAAACAGGCCAATCAGCGGTAACTGAATGATTAATATGAGTTGTGTTTAATTGTGGCTCAAAGGCAAGTAATGGCAGCAACGCTAAAATAGGAATAACAGCGATATCTTGAAACAGCAATACAGAGAAGGCATTCTGGCCAGCTTCGGTTTTCATCCAGCCTTTTTCTTCAAGGCTTTGTAAGACAATTGCTGTAGACGAGAGCGCTAGCATTAAGCCAATGGCCAGTGCGCTTTGCCATTGCATTGCCAGTAGCCAATAACAGATTGCAAAAATGACCGCTGCGGTTAGGGTGACTTGCAGGCCACCAAGGCCCAAAATCGAATGGCGTAGCTTCCATAATCGGGCTGGTTGTAATTCTAAGCCAACTAAAAATAGCATCATTACCACGCCAAATTCAGCAAAGTGCATCACCGAGGTTTGATCACCCACTAGGCCCAACAAGAAGGGGCCAATTAAAATACCCGCGAGGAGGTAGCCAAGTACAGAGCCAAGTCCTAAGCGTTTAGCTATTGGCACGGCAACAATCGCTGCAGCTAAGTAAATTAAAGCAACTTCTAGCATGGGAGGTTCCACGATGATACTGAATTTATATAAGTATGCCTGAAAAATGATATTGCGATAGTGTTGTTATTGAGATTGCTGTAGATGTTGTTAAATTAAACTTTAACTCAATGCTTTTATCGGCACCGTCTATACTTGGACGATATAAATATAAAAGGACATTTTATGCGTATTAGATTTTTCTTGGTATCAGCCGTATGTTTGGCACTGACTGGTATAGCCAAAGCGCAACCGCAGGCACATCAAGTTGTTTTTGATCCTGAGTCGAGTACTCAGCGTGTTGAGTTCGAGCAACGCATCACAGGTAATGAGTTTAATGATTACTTAGTAAACGGTCAGGCGGGTGATATTTTAAATGTGACTTTAACGCCTTCAAACCTAAGTAATAACTTTAATATTTTACCTGCAGGCAGTAATGAAGCTGTTTATATTGGTTCAATTGAAGGGCACTATGTTAAACACCAACTTGCCAAAGATGGTGATTATATCGTGCGAGTGTATTTAATGCGTAATGCGGCTAGGCGCGGTGAAACTAGTGACTACAAGCTGACAATAATCAAACATGTTGATGGCAATGTGCCTGCTAAAATCATGCACCCAAGCTGGGATCAAGATGGTGATGGGGTTAATGATTGCGAGAACGATGGCAGTTGCGACCACACGATAGATTACACACAGCCTAAGCCAAAAACGGCCAATTAATTGGCCGTTTTACATTAGGTTGCCATGCTCGTTAGTCTAACTTCACTGGCCCGTTAATATTGTCGATACTTAAATCCCCTGAGCCATCGTCAATAATAGTGAGGCCTTTAGCATGATTAACCCGAATACTGCCTGAGCCATCTTCGATAGTAACGAGGCCATTTATGTGCTCGGCGTAAATATCGCCAGAGTCATCTTCAATGGTTAAGTCACTACCTAGCTGTTTTGCCGAAATGCTGCCTGAGTTATCGTCTATTTCTACATTACCGGTAATATCAGTTAAGTTAATATCCCCAGAGCCATCTTCAATGGTTAAATAACCTGCAGCATTATTGATAGCAATACTGCCAGAGCCATCACTTATTTCGATATTGCCAGCAATGTTTTGCAGGTTGATATCGCCTGAGCCATCATCAATTTCAATATGTTTACCTTGATCGATATAAATACTGCCAGAACCATCATCAATCTCTATATCACCTTGCACACCTTTAATATTGATATCACCTGAGCCATCATCAATATCAAGAGTCAATGCACTTGGCACGGTGACAACTAAATCTATACTCGGTGAACTACCTTGATACACGACCATGCCAGAGGATTGCTCATTTTTGGCGAGCAATACGGCTTTATCACCCTGTTGTTCAAGGGTTAAAGTGTATGCATCAGTAACTTTAGCGGTGTAAATCGTCGCATCGACAGTAATTTCAGTGGCTGTGTTTGAGCCGATTATTTTAAGTGAGCCTGCTTCGGTTTCAACATCGAGTTGTTGTAATTGGGTGGCCGATAGTGTGCGCTGTTGTTGCTGTTGTATATTGGCATTTGCTGAAGAGATATGAACAATGCAGCCGCTTAATAGTAGTAAGCTAGTTGCGATTGGCAGTGCTTTAGTAAGCAAAGAAAGTGATTTATTGGTCATTATTAGTATGCTCGTTTTTAATTTAGATTAACGTCTTAAATTATTAAAAGCAAAAATAAAGCCAAAAATTAAGTTGTTGTTTTATACTGAAAATATTGTTTTTTTAATAAAATTTAAAAACAATACAATAGTGAGGAATACCAAATAGTGGCGAAAGTGGTTAACAATTGCTAACCACTTTATGCAGTAAATTACTCAGGTGCTACATCTAATGTAGTGAAAAGAGAGTAACGCACACTGTCGATGCCTTTTTCTGATGAATCTTCATTCACACTTGCTTCAATCAGGTATAAACCTGGGTGCTGCCAAGTATTAGTGAAAAAGCCTTGTTTATCAGTGGTTACTTTTACTTCATTACGTTCATTACGGTAACGAGTGTCACCTTTCAAAATGGCAAGCTCTACGTTTGCTGCTGGTTTACCATCTTTTAATAACTGAAAACGCGCTTCTTCACCAACAAATAAATCATTAGGGTGAGTTGGGCCACTGATCTCTAAACCTTTACCTAAAAGCGCAGGCTTTGAAGTACCGTTGCGGCTAACAAATGTATCAACCGTTGAGAATGCTTTCGTTGTTCTTACATCTTTTGCATCTGCAGGAATATCTTTGCTTGTTTTTGGACCAAATACACGCTTGCGCTCGCCTTCTGCATTTTTGTAGAAAGTCATGATACGCGGCTCATGCTTCATTGCGATATGATAAGTTCCTTCGTCAGCAAGTTTTACTGCTGCTGAATTTTTACGTTGCAAGTAATAAGCGCGAATTTTATCGCTAATAGGTTTACCATCAGGGCCGATAGCGATAAGTAAATTATCGTCATATTCTGCGCCTTTTTCTTTCGGGCGATATGCTTTATCAGCAGCAAAAATTTCGTTTGAAATACTTGCGTCGATCATCACATAGTGTGCTTTATCACCAGATAACGAAGTATGAGAGGGTACTAGCCACTGCGCGTGGGCGTTTGCATAGCTAGATGCAAGTGCAGTAAAAGTAAGTGCGCCAATAAATGCGCTTTTAAGTAAATTGATTTTCATAATCTTTCCTTATTTAAATAATGTATAAGCATTTTTACTTGCTAGTTATTTAATGCTGTTATTTGGCTTTGATAGTGACGAAGCTTTCTGAAAACTCTTTTGTGCCTTCGATGGTAATTTTACCGTCTTTGCTTAAATCAAGTTCTACACGGGTATAATCGCGGCCACCTTCTTCACGTACCACTTCTAAGTTCAGTAAATATTTACCCTGCGTGACGGCATTACCTTCTAAGTCTTTACCATCCCAATTAATCGTGTAGTTTCCTGGGCGTTTTGTGGCGCCAGTTACACCATCAAAATTAGCGTTACTCTTACCAGCTTTACGCCACCATTGGCGTAAGTCTTTAAACCATTCTGCTTCTTGCACCCATAACGCAACAGTGGTTACATGTTTACGCTTGGGGGTTTCAAGCCACACAGCCACGTATGGGCGGTGATAAGGCTGTACGTCAAGTTCAGGTAAGGTGAGTTCTATTTCAAGTTCGGCTGCATCAGCATTGTGTTGAAATAAAGCGGCTGTGAATAAGATCACAGCGCTAAATAAGGTATTAAGTTTTAGCATTAAGACACTCCTTTAAGTTGCGGAACCCAGCATAGATAAATGACTACAGGTGTTGCGACCCCAAGAACTGTAAGCCATATTCCTACTAAGCGTTTTTTTCTATTTTGAAATAAAATAATCATGCCGGTGATAGCAAATAAAATCATCAACACGGCTGATATATCAATCACCCAGCTCCATGCTTCACCTGTATGGCGGCCTTTATGTAAGTCACCAATTAGGCTCAAAATACCACCGGTTTGATACTCTAAATTCAGCTCGCCACTTATAAAGTCGAATTCTGCAAAGGCAAAACCAGCGGGCAGCGGGTAATCAAGCATAACTAGCGCATCTTCTTTTTCCCAATCAATGCTTTTTACTTTCGTTAAGCCATGCTCAGTCGCTAGGTAAGTTTCGATTTCAGGATAGAGCGTTGGTAAGGTATTTAGATTTTCATTCGCTTTTGTTACCAAGGTCTCTGGCAAGGCGATTGTGTGTTGGCCATCATTTTTGTCACCTTTAAGCCACTCGACGTGATTTAACACTATGCCACTGATACAAAATAAAATGAGTAAAAATAACAAGGCTGTTGATAGGTAAATGTGCAGTGCACGACTAGTGCTATACAGCGTGCGCTTATTAATTAACGGCATAAATAATTAAAAATGTTATAGGTATAATGCACACATGGTAATGATTTGCATTAGTTATCACAACAACATTTACGAAATTTACACTTTAGGAACTGTTGAAGGGCGAGAAAGTAAGTAAATCATCACCACTATCTCAATGCTAGCGACTAAGCCAACAACCCACCAAGGAGGGTGGCCAAGCATCAATATAATTAACCCGATAAGCATGCCCGTTGCAGCAAACCATTTCGCTCTTTTGGGCACCACTTTGTATGCTTGCCATTGCTGTAAGGTAACGCCATAACGAGGGTGATTGAGTAACCAAGCAGCCAGAGTGGGTGATGAGCGGGTAAAACAGGCTAACGCCAAAATAAAAAAAATAGTCGTGGGCATCACTGGCAATACAATGCCAATAATGCCTAAAGCTACAAAAAATAGCCCCAAAGCTTGATAGCATGCATTTTTATATGCAGTGAAAACATTTTTTACTTTCATAATAAATAACATGCCTGACAATATTAAAAGTGAGCCACTTGGTAACTATTACATAAATAACTGTACTATGAACTTTGCTGAAAAAAAATCATATTTATAGGTGTGGCTATTGTCGGTTCATTCGTCTTTATAAGTAATGATGGTAAATTAGAATCAAATTATGTCGAGCATAGCCCAAGTAAACTTCCCACGTATGTCGCAGCTTAAGCGTACAACAGCTGAAGTACACGATAACTTAGATAATAAAATTATGGCGCAATCACCTTTTGCTTCGAAAGAGAATTACGGTGATTTTTTACGCTTTCAGTATTTATTGTTAAATCATGTTGTGCCAATTTATAACAGTCAGCAGTTAACAGCTTTTTTTGCTGATCTAGCGAGTAGAAATCGCTGTGATGCTATTGCACTCGATTTACAAGATTTAGGCATGAAGGCTGAAGGTTTAGCTGAGCAAATTAAATTCGAAGACCTCACATTAGCACAAGCTGTAGGCTGGTTATATGTTATTGAAGGCTCTAAGCTAGGTGCGGCAATGCTGGCAAAAGAAGTAACTCAACTAGGCCTAGATGCTGATTTTGGCGCACGCTTTTTAGCTGGGCCTGGTAATGGTCGTGGTAGTCAATGGCGTGAGTTTATGCAATCAGTTGAAGCGCTTGAGCTCACAAGTGATGAAGAACAACAGCTTTACCAAGGTGCAAAAGACGCATTTGCAGTTGCACATCAGTTACTCGATGTTATTTATCAATAATTGTAGCTGTAAGTGTTAAGCGCTACCTATAGGCAAACGTTGCCAATTAAAAAATTCATTTATTTTATCTTGGGCTGCGTCTGCGTAGCCCTCGCTATTATAGGCATGCTGCTGCCAGTCATGCCGACCACTGTCTTTTTAATTCTAGCGCTTGCATGCTTTACCCGTTCAAATGATAAACTTGCTGATTGGCTATTAAACCATCCTAAATTTGGTATAACACTAGCTAATTGGCAGGCTCGGCGGGTGGTACCCTTAAAAGCAAAATATTTTGCTTCGCTTGGTATGTTTTTCAGCTTGATCATTATAGCGCTAACGAGCAAATCAATTTGGTTAGTAACCTTTTGTTTACTGCTGTTTTTGTTAGTGATCAACTACCTGTGTGCAAAGCCAAGCCAGCTTAATGAACCACCAAACAAGTCCTACTACAAAGTGATTCAAGGCGTTTTACTTGCTCTTTTGTGTCACTTTTTATTGGCTTGGGTCATATTTTTTAACTTTGCTGGTAAAGCACAGCCAATACAATTACAGCAACCTACCGTGATTGCGGTTGAATTAATAGCAGCTCAAGCACCAAAACCGGAAGTCTCAGAAGCCAAGAAAGTGGCTGATCAAGCCGCGCAAAGTCAAGTGGCTGTTAAACAGAGTGCGCCACCTATAAAACCCGTAGAGCAGCAAAAAGTGCTCACTAAAAAACAGCCAGATGAAGTTAAAGTGGCAGTGCCTGAACCTAAACCGTTAAGTAAAAAACAGCAAGAAGTGCAGCCAAAGACTAAAAAGCAGCAGCCTACACCGCCAGCAATTGAGCAGCCGAAACGCCAAGCGGTAGCGACCACTACAAAACAGCAACATAGTGTGTCTAAGCAACAGGTGGCGCAAGGTAAGCAAAGTTGGACCGCAAGTTTATTATCACATTTGATGGCGTACCGTAAGTACCCAACAAGTGCGATTATGAAAAAGCAGCAAGGTGTGGTGTATGTAGAGGTGGTGCTAGCACGAGATGGTAAGGTAGTGACGCTGGAGATCGTTAAAGGCTCGGGTATCAGCGTGCTTGATAAAGCTGCATTAAAAACAGTAGCAGATGCAGCGCCCTTACCCAAAGTGCCGAAGGATTTAACCGCTCCTCATAAATTATTATTGCCGATTGAGTTTTTTATTAACAATAAATGATAATTATTACCGTTTAAACTTGGTTCCATTTTGTATTAAAATAGGGACTGTTTTAACAACGCAGTAGTGAACTATGCCTTTTTCAGATTTTAGCAACGTCATAAATATTATGGCGCGGCGAACGGGCTGCCGTGATAAAGCGCAAAGCTTGATCCAAGAAGCGATAGCCCGACTATTAAAACAAGATACAAAGCAGCTTGATAAAAATAAAGAAACTGAAAACCGTGCTTTAATTTTAAAAACCGCAAACAATTTATTGATTGACCTTTATCGTCGTGAAAAAGTGTGTCAATTTACTGCGCTGCCGGAAGACGAAAGTGCGCTATATGCGCAAGAACATTTAAACCCTGAGTCAACATTAATGGCTCAGCAGCAACTTGATGCATTAGAGCAATGTGTAGCGAGTTTGCCTGAAAAGTGCCGAGAAGCATTTGTATTGTACAAATATAAATGCCTTAGTCAGGCGCAAATCGCTGAGCACATGCAGATTTCCCAGAGTATGGTGGAAAAGCACTTAATTAAAGCAATGAGCCGTTGTCGTGAGATATTAATAGCAGATGAAGAATACTAAAAATAATACCCCGTCATTTGAACAAGCAATGCAGTGGCTACTACGCTTGCAAGATAACCCCAGCCAAGAACAGCTAAAACAGTGGCAGCAGTGGCGTCAAAGCGATCCCGAAAACAGCCGTGTTTTTAATCAATGCTTAGCGCTAGATGCAAAGCTTAATAACCTACCACCACAAACTGTCGATAACTTACTCGCCTTACTCTCAACTAAAGAACAACAACTTCGCTGGCCAAAACGTGTTGCTTTAGCAGCATCGATAGCGGTTGCATTTGTGGGTATTTCTTTTTACATGCAACCGAGTAGTGAAGATATTTATAGCACGGCCATAGGAGAAACGAGCTCCTTTACTTTAGCTGATGGCAGCGAAGTTATGTTAGACAGCAATACCAGCCTGTCGGTGCATTATGATGACCATCAGCGCCGTGTTGAGTTACACCAAGGGCAAGCCGTATTCGATGTTACAAAACAGCTGAACCGGCCATTCTCAGTCGCGGTAGATGAAATTACCGTGACAGTGTTAGGCACCCGCTTTAATGTGAATCGAGTAGAAGATGATGCCATTATTTCAGTAGAGCATGGCAAGGTCAGCGTATTCGATCCTACATTTGGTAATATTCTGTTGCTTGCTGAACAAGGCTACTACAGTTATGACGATCGTGAGGTAACGCTGACAAATAAGCCGTTTGCGTTGTGGCAACATGGACAAATTCGGTTTGCCAACACGCCGCTAAATCACGCGATCGAGCAATTAAATCGCTATCAAGTAAAGCAATTACAATTAGGCCAAGCAGAGTTAGCAAGGTTGACGCTAAGTGGCACCTTTCAATTGGACGACATTGCAATTACTGCTCAGCTACTCCCTAAAATACTGCCTGTTGAGGTTGTTGAAAAACGTAACCAATGGTTGATTGAACCCCGTTAAGAAAAGCTTTAGTTCCCATGTAAAAAAATCCCTAAATCAGGAAAACAATTCAATGCAAGGTGAGGGATAATTATTCTCATTCGTTTTATAGGGTAATGGATTAATATGAGAACATAAAATGAAAAAAATGCAGTTATCTTCAATCGCTCTGGCAATGGGTTTAAGCATCTCTTTACCTGCTGTAGCAAACAATAATGTGATGATGTTGGATATTGAATCTCAACCACTTGAAGTTACATTAAATCAACTTGCTTCAGAGTCTAATATGACGCTCATTTTTGAGCCCGAACTGGTTAACTCTTTTAATGCCCCTGAATTACAAGGGCCAACAACCATTCGCGATGCGTTAAATCAGGTGCTGCAGAATACGGGGATTACAGCAACGATTGAAGGTAATTCAATTATTCTAAAAAAGTTGGATAACTCTAAATCAGCGACAGACTTAGCCGCGCTGTCAGTGGTTGGTGCATATATTGCTCCTGGTATGTTTGATGAAGACAGTGTTGCCGCAGAAGACTTACCTTATCTAAAAACCAGCTCAAACGTGCAATTAGATAGCCAGTATGTTGAGCAATTTCGTGGCACCTCCGCAGGCGATATGCTTAAAGGGATCCCTGGGGTTGAAGTAGGTGAATCACGTAATGGTGGCGCAATTGATGTAAATATTCGTGGTGTACAAGGGCAAAACCGTGTAGCGGTTGTTATTGATGGTAGTATTCAAAGCAACACGGTATACCGAGGCTATGCAGGGATTTCTGATCGCGCATACATCGACCCTGACCTAATAAGCACAGTGTCTATCGACAAAGGTCCTGCAAATAATGCACAAGGTATGGGTGCAGTGGGCGGTGTAGTGATAATGGACACCTTAAAAACAGCGGATATCTTACGTGATGGTGAGCATCACGGCGTGCGCTTTAAAGCGGGAATGCAAAGTAATAGCCTTGATGCGCAAAGTGACTTTGATGCCACGCCACGAAGTGATGCGCCAGGTTTAGTAGACAGTGATGGTGAATTTGCCAATATTGCCTATGCTACCGAGCAAGAGAACTTTGACTTAGTTGTTGCTGCTTCACGTCGTGATATTGGTAATTACTTTGCCGGAGAGAGTGGCCGCGAAGACTACTTTTATGATGAAGAAAAAAGCCGCTGGAATGAAGTTGACGGAACCTGGGTTGAAGAAAAGTACACCGAGGTGAACGAAGGGATCGCTCGCTTTTATAAACCAGGAGAAGAAGTACTCAATACTGCGAATAAAAGCACCTCTTTACTTATTAAGCCAACGCTTAAAATCAATGCTGATGCAAAATTAGAGTTGAGCTATCGAAAATACCAAGCCGAGTACGGCGAAATAATGGCATCGCAAATCTACCGTAATGAAGGTGATACCCTAAAACAATGGAAAAACTCAGAGCAGGATATTGATAGTTATAGCGCGCGTTATCAATATACATCACCGAGTAATCCATTACTGAATAAGTTAAAAGCCAACCTTTGGTACACAGAAACAGATTCAAAAGCGTATAACGGGTCGGTATTTACTAACCCGCGTGAAGATAATGAATCACCAGAACAGCATGACTGTGAGTCATGTGTTGATGTGCTTTATTTAGCCAAAACAGAGTCAAAACGCATCGGCTTTGATCTGAGTAATCAGAGCGTATTTACAAGTGAACAATATGGCACCACAAGCTTAGATTATGGTTATAGTTTCCAAAAAGAATCTATCGGCCCAGGCGATGGTGTTAACTATTCACAAGAAGATATCGAAAAAAACCGGACCTACCGTGATGGCGACCGTTATGAAAGCAGTGTGTTTTTGCAAGCAAAATGGTCACCAAAAGATTGGTTGAGCTTTGAGCTTGGTGGTCGCTATTCGTGGTTCAAATCGCAAGATAATAACGCTTTTTGGACCGAAGATATGCAAAAGTATAAGAGCATTATTTTATTCGCTGAAGATGGCAGCCGCTTAGGAAATGCTCGCTGGTTTGCCGACGAAAATGGTGAATACACAGCCGCCAATGATCCCCGCGTTACTGGCGAAGGGATGGTAGAAAACTGGGGCATGGAGCCTGTTGAGATCAGCAGCCTTAATATTGGTAGTAGTGCGATTGGCTGGAGTGAAAATGGCCTGCCATTAGGCACGTTTACCGTGAGCGACAAAATCGCCCGTGACGACAATGGCTTTGCGCCAAATATTGCCGTGAATATGCAATTAAACGATAACTGGCTGGCTTATGCCCGTTATAGTGAAGCCTTACGTATGCCTAGCTTAATGGAATCGACACTGGGCTGGTCTGTATCGAGTAAAGTATTTGAGCTAGATCCTGAACGCGCGAAGAATAAAGAAATTGGCTTTTCATATATCAATGATGAACTGTTTGATTCAGTACAAAGCCGTGTAAAACTTGCTTACTTTGATAATAAAATCGAAGATTATATTACCCGTCGTACCGTAGACCGTTCGCTCGTAAGTGCAACGGATATTGGTCTTGCTATGGGTAACTCAGATAGCTTTAACAGCAAAGGTTTTGAGCTGCAAAGCCGCTTTGTGATGGGGCGTTTTTATACTGATCTGAGTGCAACCTATTACACTGAAGCTGAACTTTGTGATAGTGAAATTGCGCAATCATTCCGCGATAACCAATATACGAACTACCAAGGTGAAATCCCTAATTGTTCAAAGTCTGGATTTTCTGGCATGTATGTGGCAAATCACATTCCACCGCAACAGTCGTATGCGGCGGTTTTAGGTGCTAAAGTCTTTAATGATAATTTAGATATCGGTACAAGAATTACTTATACCGGTGAGCCAGATACAGACTTTGACCGCACTTTGAGTTGGCAGAACTACCATGGCTCTGCGCCTCATGTACCAACAGAGGCTTACACATTAGTTGATATATATGCGCGCTATGCAATAACCGATAATATGGAAGTTAACTTTAATATTGCTAACTTAACTAATGAGTTTTATCTCGATGCTTTAGCGCTTAGTTTAATGCCGGGGCCTGGGCGTACTTCTCGTCTTACCTTTACGGCGCACTTTTAAATAAAGCGAGTTAACACGCTTTTATAATTTTAACTTAGCCGCACTGCGGCTAAGTTTGTTTATATACAACAGGTTGTTGGAGAGTAAAATGGAAAACCCTTATGGCATTGCAGCGCTATGGCAACAAAGTGATGCCGTTATCAAATTCGTTGGTTTCTCTTTATTAGCGATGTCGCTGGCTTCATGGGCGGTGATTTTTGTCCGCTTATTTAGTTTACTAAAACTGCGGGCAGCAAAGCGTTTAGTGGTTGAGTTTTGGCAACAGCAAGATATTAACAAAGGCATCGAATTACTGGCTGAGCAAACACATTTTCAACAGTTAGCAATGCAAGGCTTACAGGCGAAAGAGCAGCATCAAAATCATGAGGAGCAACTGCAAGGTCAAGTTCCGCTTTCTGAATGGTTAACAACAGCATTAAAAAATAATATTGATGATACTCGGGAATCGCTCTCAGGTGGCTTGGCTATCCTTGCATCCGTTGGCTCTACATCACCTTTTATCGGCTTGTTTGGTACTGTGTGGGGGATTTACCATGCGTTGATCGGTATTGGTCTTTCTGGCTCGGCGAGCATTGATAAAGTAGCAGGTCCTGTGGGCGAGGCATTGGTGATGACTGCATTTGGTTTAGCCGTTGCAATCCCTGCGGTACTCGCTTATAACGCAATTAGTCGGGGCAATAAATCGGTGCTAATTCAGTTAAACCGCTTTGCTTCTCAGTTACATGCTTATTATTTAACAGGCCAAGTACAAAGCAAGGCAAATTGATATGTCATTCAATTTTGATAACGATGACGAAGAGATCATGAACGAAATCAACATGACTCCTTTAGTGGATGTAATGCTGGTTTTATTGATCATCTTTATTATTACGGTGCCGGTGATTAATCAGTCAATACAGGTTGATTTACCCGCCGCAGAAAGTGAACTCGCAGAAGCGAAGCCTGACACTATTGTATTGTCTGTAGACAGTGACGGTGGTTATTTTTGGGCTGAACAAGCTATAACAAAAGAGCAATTGATAACGCGTTTAGCGGAGCAAGCGGCAAAAACACCGCAGCCGATTTTGCATATTCGGGGCGATAAAACCACAGAATATCAAAATGTGGTGTTTTTAATGGAGCAGGTGCAGCAAGCTGGTATTAGTAGTATGGGTTTTATTACTGAAGCGAAAAAATAATTGCAGTGAGTGTTTGCAACTATGCGCTATTGCTTTGTTAGCAATAGCGCACCACGTATGTCAGGGCTAGAAGTAATAGCCGATATTGATATTAAAACGGCCTTCAGTTTCATCACTATCGCCAGCGACTGAGCCGCCGACAAATGGCTGGTTTTTCGCCAATGCGTAATCAACATAGGTGAATAATCCGCCAGCCGCAATAGACACACCCGTTACGTTCATCCAGGTATCTGCGCTGTTATCTGACTTATCATAAATAGCGCTATAGTCATTATAGAACTGCAAGTTACTGACCGGCCCCCATTCCACAGGTAAACTATAAGCGATATTTAAGCTACTCATGGTGGCATCAGCGGCTACTGAGTCATAAAACGCGTATGCGCCTACCGCAATGCGGTTTGTATCATCGATATTATAATCGTACTCACCGTGCTGCAGCTGGATATTCCAGCTATTGATATTGCTGTTTACGTGTAATGCCCACGCATTATAACTACCCGCTCTGTCTTGGCCATCATGCAGGCCACCGGCTAAGGCTGAAAAGCCCACTTCGGTTTTCATACCTTCGCCATGTTCAAAAAAGTAGGCGTAACGGCCAGTAAAAGTATTGTATTCACCAAGCTCTGCCGTTGGCTCGGCATAAATGCCTTCATCGGCCGTGCGGCTTCCGACTATGTCGTAAGAATAACGATGGCTGCGATCTTCTACATAGCCATCTACGCCACCGAGCTCATCATTTTTGAAAAAGCCTAAATCCAGTTGCCAGTTGTCGGCGACTTTGCGTTTGAACATCACGCCTAAGTCATGGTCATCTTCAAGGCCTACATAGTAGTTGGCACTAAAAAAGTAATTGTGTGAGTTGTATGGGTCATTACCGAATGGAACTTTGGTAACACCGACTTGTACTTGCCAGTCATCAGTAAATTGATATCCTGCCCAAGCCGACTTAATCGCGGTCATATAATCAAAAAAGCGAATCTCACCGCCAATTAATACACCGCCGATATCACCTGAAACATTGACCCGAAATAGGTCAAAATCAAAATCTCCGCCACGGTTTCTATTACCATCATCATAAGAGGTATGGCTGTAATTAGTACGAATGGCACCGCCAAATTTTACCCCAGACTGCGCCGAGTCAGCATTGTCTTGTGCTTGCTTAGCAATGGTTTCGTCTTGCTTTTCAAGTTTTTCATTCATCTGAGCTTGTTTCGCTTTTTCATCAGCTAGCTGCTTTTGTAATTGCTGCATTTGCTGTTGAAGTTGATCAAGCTGAGTTTGCATGGCATCAATATCTGATGCATTGGCGTGGCTAGTGGTGGCCCCTAGCAAAGTCGCGAGGGCTAACTGTGATAGTTTAAGCATGATAAGTCGCTATTTTGGAGATTAAGTATGCATAGAATAGACTATTTATACCTATTACCCAAGTGAGCAAGTGTTTTATTCAAAGATAAGATATTGTTTATTTTAATTATTATATGACAGTAATTTTACTCTGCGATTTTGCTATCTGCCGCGCGGGTGAGTAAGCCAACCTCAAGTAAAGGGGCTGCATCAATACTTTGCGCATCCATCATAGTTGCAATACGCTGCATCGATGATAACAACTGGCTTTGCTCCCATTCTTCCAATGCTGAAAACTGCTCTATAAAGTGCTCTTGTAGTGGTTGTGGTGCATCGGCAAGAATCTCTTTACCGCTTTGGGTTAGGTAAATCCCCACTCTACGTTTATCAAGTTGGCTACGAACTCGGGTCACTAAATTGCGATTTTCTAAACGATCTAGAATATTAGTCACTGTGGCAGGGCTTAAATTGACGTTTTGTGCAATACGACTGGCTGTAATCCCGTCTGTTTGCTCAACGTCAGTCATGATCAACAGCTGAGGTCCCGTCAAGCCTGAGGTTTTATTGAGCTGTTTTGAATGCAGATCAATCGCACGAATAACTTTGCGCAAAGAAACCAACAGTTCATCATATTTTTGCATTGTTTTATCTCTTGAAGGGGCCGTTGCGACCATGCTGTGATGGCAGTTAATAAATATTACACTTCTAATAAATAGAGTTCAAATAACTGAGCTTATTTACTGCGTATTAATTGCTTTACATCAGTTGTTTTTGACGGTTTTAATTATTTTGAGCTGAAATTAAAATAACTTCACTTAGCAAGTCATTAATTAAATGTTGTTAAGGCTTAATTTACTAGTTTGAAGCGACAGAGTGAGAAATAATAACTTTGTGGCAAAAACCTTTAATTAATATTTACTAATTGGTGGAGTATTGGGTAAGGTATTACGGGCTTTTCATTATTATGGGACGTATTATGAAGTTATCTCCATCTGTAAGCATTGAGCAATCGCACTCTGGTTTAGAATATATTAATGTCGCAAGCGACTTTTGCAGCGCGAAAATTTTTCTGCAAGGGGCGCAGTTAACTGAGTTCACACCAAATGGTAAAAAACCGCTTATTTGGGTTTCAAGCGAAGAAGACTACCAAGAAGGCAAAAGTGTTCGAGGCGGCATTCCAATTTGCTGGCCTTGGTTTGGCGTTAATCCAAATCCTGATTGGCCTATTCATGGTGTTGCACGCACTAGCTTATGGCGTGCAGGTGAGGTATCGGAGCAGGACAATGAAGTACGCGTTAGCTTAACCTTGCCAATGACTCAGGTAGATGAAACATATTGGCCGCATAAATCAACATTAAAAGTTGAGTTCATTTTAACTAACAAGCTTGAAGTTCGTTTAACAACCACTAACTTAAGCGAGCAAACCATCACCTTTTCTCAGGCACTACATACTTACTTCCCAACACCGGCGATTGAAGACACAACTGTAGATGGACTACAAGGCGCTAAATATATTGAGTTTGGCGAAGGGCCGTTTGAGCAAGATGCTCAAGTTGGTTTTGCTCGTGAAACGGATATGGTTTATACCCAAGCTGGCGAAACACAACGCATAATTACACCTGATGGTATTATTGAAGTCAGCCGTGAAAACTCAAACTCTTGTGTACTTTGGAACCCATGGATCGATAAATCTAAACGGTTATCGAATTTTGCCGACGATGAATATCATACGATGTTGTGTTTAGAGGCAGCTAACGTGATGGATGACAGTGCCGTTGTTGAGCCAGGGCAAAGTCATACACTCGCCACGACAATTAGCTGGGTTTAAAAGCGATTTATATTACGTTATTGATTGCTTAAACCACTTTTATGCCAACTGAAACTTACATCTTGAGGTGGTTTGGGTATATGTAAGCCAACTTTACTGAAAGTTGGCTTTTGAAGGAAAATTCAACGTGTTTGAAAATCATCAACTTGATTGCTTACCGCAACACCAGTCTATCGAATTTAAGCCTCTGGCAGATAATGCATTACTGCATACACAACTGAGCTGGTTATTATTTTATCTGCCTTTAATGGCTGCGTTAGCCGCGGTGTGCTTTTTCAACCAAAGCTTTGCAAGTGTGGCGCAAACTCCCTTAATAATTGGTTTGCCTATTATTTTGCTGCTGTCGTTAATTTTTAATGTGTTTAGCGTGCGCTTAAAAGGTGTTGCAGTACGTAGCCACGATATTGCCTATCAAAAAGGGGTTATTTGGCGCCAGGTTACTATTTTACCCCTTGCTCGTATTCAGCATACCGAAATACATCGGGGGCCGCTTGAGCGAAAGCTGGGTTTAGCGAGTTTACGTTTATACAGTGCTGGAGGTATGAGCGCTGATTTAAGTATGAGTGGCTTGAGCCACGCTGACTGTAAAGATATGCGTCAATTTATTCAAGATTACACCCAGCATAACCAAGCCTCTGAGCAATCACAAAACAGCCTATCAGTTAACGAAGAAGAGCTATCAAATGAATAAGCAACACTGGCAGCGTGTATCGCCGTGGGCGTTGCTGTACTTTGTATTACATTTTGCTTATCGCTTTATTAAAGACGGTATTTTTAATTTATTACCTATCGCTGTGGTATTTGTCACTCAGGTAGAGAATAAGCTGTTCTGGGGTAAAATCGGTGCTCTCGTTGCTGTTGTAGGGCTTTTATTGTATTCGTTTGCCTATTACCTAAATTTTCGCTTTTGCATCACCGACGATCACGATATTTTACTCAATAAAGGGGTGTTTAAAAAAGAGCGCTTAACGCTTAGCTTTTTACGAGTGCAAAACGTGAATGTTGCCGAGCCATTTTACTTTAAACCATTAGGGCGTGTGAATTGTATTTTTGATGCTGCTGGCAGTGTCTCCCAAGAGGTCGTGCTTCCTGGTGTCAGTATTGCCTATGCAGAGGGTGTGCGGGAGCAGGTACTTACTTACAAAGAAGCGCAACAACCAATTGAGCAGCAAGCCAGCCAAGATAAGCAAGAGCAAGAAAGTCAATACAGACTAAAGTTGAGTAATACGGAAGTCGCTAAATTTGGCCTTATGTCAAATATGGCGATACTCGCACTGGCTGCATTAGCACCATTTATGAATATGTTGTTTGATTTTTTTGAACAGGCCGTGATTAACCGCTTGGAAGCTTTCTATGAACAGGAAGTAGGCTTACTGGTTGATGCCGCTGCATTGGCTGTGTTCTCATTGTTGTTTATGGTCGTTATGATTGCGGTTTTGCTATCGGTCATGATGTCACTCATTCGGTTTTATAACTATGAGTTGTATTTTCAGGGAGGAAAATTCAAACGTATTTCTGGCTTATTAGAGCGCCACCAATTGTCGGTAAGTCTTGAAAAAGTACAATCGATAGTGATTAAACAAAACCCCATTGCGCGCATTTTACAGCGTTACACCATTCAGTGCTTTCAAGCGACTAGCGGCGTGACTACAGGGGCAAAAAGTAAGCAAAGTTTAGTCATGCCGGTATTAAAGCGTGAGCAAGTAAACCAAATGCTGCAACGTATTTACCCTTGGCTTGGGCAAACAGAGATTGATTTTAAAGCTTTGCAATTTAAAGGTGTAGAGCAAGCATTATTAATTAAAAACCTCTTCTTTTACGCATTTATACCGAGCCTTTTATTTGCTGTATTTAACTACTATATACTTGCTAGTCATTTGTTCTATAGTGTTGTCATTGTGGCGGTTTTGAGTTGCTTGGTGTATTTATCTTATAAACGCTACGGTTATTATTTTTATCATCACCAAGGGCGTTATTACGGCATTTTTAGAAGTGGTATGTTGGGTGTGCAATACCGTGTATTTGAGCTATACAAAGCGCAAAGCACTCGTGGTGTTAGCACCCATTTAATGCGAAGAGCTGGGCTGAAAAGCTTGTATATACAATTGGCATCGGGCAATGTTAACTTGCCATACCTAAAAGCCAATGTGGCGAATGAGATTATTGATTTCACATTATATCAAGCGGAATCAGAATCACGTAACTGGATGTAGCAATTAAATGCAAATAGTTATCAATTGCATTGATCTATTTTAAATACCCATTATACTAACACTCTCGGTAACACATTTGTTGAGGGGGTTGTTATGGTTTTAACACTCTGTTTAATCGCTTTTTGCTGCATTTTTGTTTTAATGTGTCATATTCGTTGCCATAAAAAACCATCATTAATATGCGCCCGTTGTGGTGTGCTGGTGGTGGGGAGTTTGATCACTCTGGCCATGTATAGCGCAGGCTTAGGTGCGCTGCGCACTGTGTTGGTGTTTATTGTATCTGTATTTATTATTAGTTTATTAGTGAGTTTAGTTCAGCCGTTAGAGATTGAGTAACACGCTTTCTTACATTTTAATGCTCTCTTTTTATTTGGCTTATTGCATAATAAGTAAAAGATAAATAATCAGGGATCATGATGAAACAATTAATTATTGCCACGGCTTTATTTATGGCAAGTCATGCTCAGGCACAATGGCAAACCCTTCATACTGAGCACTTTAACCTTTACTTTACTGCAGAAAACCAAGACTGGGCACGCTCGGCAGCTGTAGAGCTAGAAATAGTTCGCACCAAGGTGTTACAACAACAAAACCGCTCACTTGATAAAACCGTTGATGTAGTAATATTTGATCCCCTTAACAGCGCAAACGGCTTTGCTTTACCGCCATCTGAAAACCCAATGATGGCATTATTTACGACTCCTCCACAGTCAGACACCGTTATTTCGAATAGTAGTGGCTGGCAACAGCTATTAATTTTACATGAGTATATTCATCTTGTGCATTTAGCCCAACCGACTCGCAGTGACTGGCGTCAAGCTATTAGAGGGCTATGGGATGTTTACGATTTAAGTTATGAGTCAATGCCACGCTGGGTCGCTGAAGGTTATGCGACTTTGCTTGAATCTAAAATGACCGGCCGAGGGCGGCTATTTGATAATTACAGTGAAGCCATTTTAACAGAGTTTGCACAGCAAGGAGCATTGCCAAGCTATAATCAACTAAGCAGCACTCAAGGAGGCTTCATGGCGGGCTCTATGGCTTACTTGATGGGGGCTCGGTTTTTATATTGGCTAGAAAACAGCTATTCTGAGCAAACATTAGATGCCGTATGGACGCGTATGCAGGGGGTAAAAAAGCGCGACTTCGACACGGCATTTAGTGGTGTTTTTGGTGATCCTGCAAGTAAACTCTACCGACGTTTTATTGCCGAATACACCTATAAAGCAATGGCAAAAGAGCAAACAGAAAGCGAGCTAAATAGCACTGCTTGGCTAGATTTAAGTTTTTCGGCTAGCAACCCGAGACTTTCGCCCAACCAGCAGCAATTAGCTGTTGTTGAGCGTGATAAAGACGGTAATACGCAATTAGTGGTTTATAGCACAGAGCAAAACCTGCAAGCTGAAGAAGATTTTAATAAGGCACAGCAGGCACTCCTTGCTGATGATCCTAAAGACATTGCGAATATTCCACCTGAAGTATTTAAACGTAAGCAAAAACAAGTGCTTGAACAAATTAATCGAGCTGGCATTAAAAACCCGCAATGGCTTAACGATGAAGTGCTGTATTTTGGTGCTTACACCAAGAATGATAATGTTGAAAACTCACGAGTAGCAGACATTTATAGTTGGAACATCAGCACAGGTGAAATTGAACAGCTGACTAAATTGGCGGGGCTGCGTCGTTTTAGTATTACTGATAATGGGCAAGCCTTATATGCAGAGCGAGCACAAGCTGGCTATTCCGAATTAGTTAAATTTGATATTCAAACCGCCACCGCCACCCCGTTATTCGAAAAAAGCTTAAACAAGGTATACGATTACCCAACCCTTAGCCCTAATAAACAGCAACTGGCCTTTTTAAGAACTGAACTAAATCACAACTGGCAGTTGTATATACAAGATTTAAATGGCCACAACGCTCAGCAAGTACCCATGCCTAGCAGTTATCAATATTTGTCGCAACCTAGCTGGAGTAATGATGGTCAGTCGTTGTATTTTATTGCAGGGCGCAACAATGCGCTTGATATTTACCGCTATAATATTACAAACAAACAGCTTCATAAGCTGACGCAAGGCCAGCAAGCGGTTGCTAACCCGATTGCAATGACAGATGGCTCAGTACTGTATTTTTCTATCACCAGTGATGGTCCAGATCTGAAACAGCTAACAAGCGGTTACACCAGCGCCTTAGTGACAGATTTAGCGCCAAGCTCCGTCGCACCCACCTTTAAAGTTTCAAGTTCAGCATTGCCGCCAGCAAAAGTACACACTGCAATAGTTGGTTCGCAGCATGACTACGACATATGGCAGCAAAACTCTACCTTTGCCATTGGCGCTCAATATAACTCAGCATCTGCAGCGTTACTCAATTTAAGCGTTAAAGGCAGTGATCTGTTAAAACACTTGGATTGGCAAGTTGGCTATAGCGCCGACCTACATGACAATGCAATGTCAGGTGCATTTGCTCAGGCAAAATATAGTGCTCATAAAATAAAATACAGTGGTCAGCTGTTTGCATTTGATCTAAATAGTGAGAAACAATATTCAGCCGAAAATGTGCCTCAGTACAGCACAAAAGGCGGGTATTTAGATGCTAAATACCCGCTGAGTTTTGGTGAGTTTAAAATAACCCCTGAAGTTGCTTATAATTACTCGGAGTTTGGTACTAAAGCAGCTCAAGATACTTCGCAGCAGTGGTTACGAGCGGCCATAACGCAGCGTTGGAATTATGACCGTCAATCGTTTGCAATCGGACAAAATATAAAAGCCCGTTGGTACGAAGGAAAAACAGCGGATAACGAGTGGCAAGGCTATGATCTTATTGCTAATGTATTTGGCAAAGTTATGGACCTGCCGCTGTATTTGAGTTATCGGCATCAACACAGAGATGATGCCCGTTTAGCTTTAGGTGGCTTTAGCTCTTCTCTTATTAGCGAAAATACCCATGCAGAGTTTGCGTTTGCCCCCGAACTGCCTTTTTATGCAGCCACTGCTGAGCGCTATCAAGCGTATGGTGGCGGTGTTAGTGTTTGGGACGGTATGCCATGGCTTTATTATCAACAGCATCAAGTTGACGATGATGTATTTGCGCAAAGCTATGGCTTCAAATGGCAAGGCGAGTTTGGCTTTGGCTTAGGCAGTGCGGGTATCAATGACCTTCACTTTGATTTTGGCTTGGTTAAAGTAGAAGGTGATAGTTTTGATGATGAACTCAGAAGCTGGTTAGGCTTTTATTATTCGCTTTAATGTTGCAGTAAACTCGTTTGTAAACCTGAGGCAACTGTAAGGTTAACTTGCCAAAATTAAGTTGTTTTATTTTTCAGCAATAGTTGCGTGTTAATCTCAGCGCTATACAATGCCGCGCCTAAAATAAATCAAGTTAAAACAGTTGTTTACACTTTGTTTTTGCTTGGTTTATAAAATAGTAACTTATTAACGACTATGTAACTAGCGAGGTTTGTTTTGGCGCATTATTTGCCTGTTTTATCATCATTTATTTTAGTGTTTAGCTTCTTACCTCTATTAAATAAGATTCGTAAAAACCGGAGTGTATCGGGGTTATCGTTATTGATGATGAGCTTTGGTGTTGCGCAAAGTATTTATTTCATTACTTATAACTTATATTTTGCCCGTTTTTATATGGTTTTACCGTTTGTGGTAACAGGCTGTTTAAGTGGCTTAATTTTATATTACTTTGCCCGTTATAACGCCAAGCCAAGAGAGCGTATTCAATTAACTGCCATGCTTGGTTTTTCTCTATTACCGTTTTTATTATTACTAAACCCACAATTAGAGACTGCTAAGGTACTGACCTGGCTGACATTTGTTGGTTTAGTCATGAGCTCGGTGCGAGTTATGCCGCAAACATATAAAACCCTGCGCAGTGGTGATATAAGCAATTTAAGCGCGCGTTATTTCAGCTTGCAGTTTATTGCGGGTGTGTGTGGTTTATTTGCAGAATTGGCGATGGCTGTACCAAGTACTTCGCATATCCTCACGTTTGTGATGATACTACTAACCAATGCGGCCCAACTAGGTTGCATTCAGTATTATAAAATGCGACCCGCAATCGTTTAAATTATATGGGGCAACTTTATGGTAGTGGTAAAATTGCACGCTTTATTCTGCATTACTAATTAGCGCTTTAGATCTCCTCTTATAGCGCTGTTTTTCTATACTAATTGGCTAATTTTAATTCTACGTAAGTTACACTATACTTAAACACAATATTAATGATTTAAGTGAAGTTTTCTTGTTAAAAATAATAAAAATACAGCTGATCCTATCTTTTGTTGTTTCTATTCTTTTTTCAGCTTACTCTGAAAAGGCTCTCGCGATCAGCCCTTCACTTCGCTTTCAACATTTTACTATTGATGATGGTTTACCACAAAACTCGATCCTATCCATTGTGCAAGATGACACCGGGTTTTTATGGTTTGGTACTGAGGATGGACTAGCACGGTTTGATGGTTATGATTTTAAAATATTTAAACATGACGAAGATAATAGCAATTCACTTTCTCATAATTATATTTCTAAAATTGTCGTCGGTAGTGAAGGTGTTTTGTGGATTGGCACCCGGGGAGGGTTGAATCGTTTTAACACAAAAACCGAGCAGTTCACACGGTATACAGTAAGCAGTCAGGGGTTAAGTGACGACACAATTTATACCCTAATGAAAGATAGTAAAGAAAATCTATGGATAGGTACCTTAGGTGGTGGGCTTAACCATTATAATACTCAGACACAACAATTTAGTCGCTATCAATATAGTGAGAGCCATGCCAAAAGCATTAGCAGTGATAATGTTTATAGCCTTGTAGAAGATGCTAAGGGCAATCTCTGGGTAGGAACAGATAATGGCTTAAATTACCTTAATACAATAACAGCGCAGTTCACGCGTTTTCAACACCAAGTCGATGACCCTTCAGCACTGAGTAGCAATGAAGTTTATAGCCTGGCAGTAGATAGTAGTCATAACTTATGGGTCGGCACGCGAGCAGGTGGTTTAAATTATTTAGATACGCAAAGTAAAAAGTTTACGCATTATTTGCACCAACCAGACGATATTAACAGTCTAAGTCAAAACACAGTTTACAGCATTCTTGAAGACAGTAAGGGCAACCTGTGGCTAGGGACTGGGGATGGTGGTTTAAATCACTTTGATTATAACAACAATAAGTTCACTCATTATCGGCATCAATCAAACGATCCGAATAGTTTAAGCCATGACACCGTATTTAGCATTGAAGAAGATGCGCAAGGCAGCATTTGGATTGGCTCTGTAGGGGGTGGCCTAAATTACATTAACAGCAATACTGAAAAGTTTGGTTACTACCGTCATAAAGCTGATGACGTATCGAGTTTAAGCCATGATAACGTTTTTAGTATTTTAGAGGATAGCCAAGGTGATTTTTGGGTTGGTACACGCGGTGGCGGTCTTAATCACTTTAACACCAAAAGTGAGCAGTTAACTCATTATATGTATCAACAAGGTGACCCCAATAGTCTTAGCCATAACTCAGTTTACGTGCTTGAAGAAGATAGCAAAGGTAACTTATGGATTGGTACCGGAAGTAGTGGCTTAAATTATTTGGATAAAAAAACGGGTCAGTTTATTCATTACCAGCATCAGCCTGATAATCCAAACAGTCTGATCAACAATACTATTTTTGCTCTGGGTCAGGATGAAAAAAATAACCTTTGGATTGGTACCCCCAATGGCGTAAGTTATTTTGATATTAACAATCAGCAGTTTACTCATTACCGTAAGCAAGCGGATAATCCGAATAGCTTGAGTGACAATGCGGCTTTTACTTTGATAGTGACAACGCAAGGTAACCTGTGGGTGGGGACTTTAAATGGGCTTAATTACTACGATACAAAAAATGATAAATTTACCCATTACCGTCATGATAAAAATGACCCAAATAGCATAAGTAACAACACTATTTACACGATACATGAGGATAGCCAGCAAAACATTTGGATTGGCACCGGTGGTGGTGGGCTCAATCACTATAATACAAAAACGGCACAGTTTACTTATTACACCACTAAACATGGCCTACCAAATAATGTGATTTACGGTATAGAAGAAGACGACTTTGGGCATATATGGGTAAGTACCAATCTGGGGCTTTCTCGATTAGATCCTAAAAGTAAAAGCTTTATAAATTATGATTTGGGCGATGGCTTACAAAGTAATGAATTTAATATAGGGGCGTCTTTTAAAGGCAAAAGCGGCGCTTTATTTTTTGGTGGTATTAATGGTTTTAACCGTTTCTTCCCTGAGCAAATAAATAATACTGAGTTACAACCGATTAAAACCGTGCTCACTGATATGCTGTTACTAAATAACTCAGTGCCTGTTGTTGCAAATAGCAAAAAAGCAGCAAAAAACCACAAAGGGTTCAGTTTAAAGCAAGCGATTCAGTTCACGGAATCCCTCACGTTAAGTCATCGAGATAATGTTATTGCTTTTGAATTCACCGCGCTAAACTTTACTAATCCGAAAAAGAATCAGTTTGCCTATCAGTTAGTTGGGTGGGATAACGATTGGGTTGCAACCAACTATAAAAACCGTAGGGCAACTTATACTAACCTCCCTGCGGGTGACTATACTTTTCGAGTCAGAGCAAGTAACGCAGGTGGCAATGACAGTACAGCAAGCTTACAGCTCACGATATTACCTGCACCATGGAGAACTTGGTGGGCCTATATTTTATACGGTTTAGTATGCATCGCTTTAGTGCTCATTTTTATTCGCTCACAACGAAAGCAAGTCGCGTTTGAAAAACGTTTGAATGCCCAGTTAGAAAGTAAAGTGGCGCAAAGAACCACTGAACTGCAATCGGCTAATCGGCATTTAGAGCAAGCAAATAGACAGTTAGAAGAGTTAAGTACTACCGATCAGTTAACTGGTTTACGCAATAGACGCTTTTTATTGAGTAACTTGCAAAATGATATTGATCTGACTTTACGTAAATACAAAGATGCTCAGCTAAATTCTGCCGCACAGCATTTAAAAGATGCCGATCATATTTTCTTTTTAATAGATTTAGATCATTTTAAAAAAATAAATGATATTTATGGGCATAGCGCAGGTGATGCGGTGCTCAGCCAAGTCAAAGTGATTTTACAAAGTGTATTTAGAGAAACTGACTATCTTGTACGTTGGGGTGGAGAAGAGTTTTTAGTTGTAGCTCGCTTTACTGATCGCGAGAAAGCCCCAGAGTTAGCGGAAAGATTAAGAAGCGCTGTACAAGAGCATAGTTTTAACCTAATGCAGGGGCGTGCAATTACTAAAACTTGTTCTATTGGCTATGCATGTTTTCCATTTTTAACGGATGATCCAAACTGTCTGAGTTGGGAGCGTGTTATTGATATTGCTGATTACTGTTTATATGCAGCAAAACGGTCCAATCGAAACACATGGGTAGGACTGGAAAATATAGGGCTCTGTGAGGAAAAGGCATTTTCAATGCTCGTAGAGCAAACTCAAATGCTTATAGAGCAGGAGCAGTTAAAGGTCGCAAGTTCAATAGCAGAAAAAGCGACCATTCAATGGTGCTGATCTGCACTTATCTCAAACAGGAATCATAAATGGAATTGACTATTCATCAAATAGACGCCTTTACTAACGAGTTATTTAAAGGCAATTATGCGGCGGTGATTGATTTAGATATTTGGCTTACAGATGAATTAATGCTAAAAATTGGCGCTGAAAATAATGTCTCTGAAACTGCATTTACCTGTCGCCAAGCGGATGGTCGTTTTGCTATTCGTTGGTTTTCGCCATTAATGGAAATAGATTTTTGCGGACACGCAACTCTTGCTGCTGCGTTCGTGTTGTGTGAACAGTACAATTTATCTCAGATTCGCTTTACAGCGGCTGCGGTCGGTGAATTAGTTGTAACTAAAAACAGTGATGGTAGTTTTGCCATGACCTTCCCTAAGCAAGCACCATCACCTGTAACAGATGCACCTTCTGAACTGCTTTCTGGCTTGTCTATACAACCGGTTAAGGTATTGAAAAATAGACAGGCTTATTTTGCTATATATGAAAATGAGCAAGATATTTTGAATCTCAAAACAGATTCGCAACTGCTTAAATCTCTATTTCCACTTGATGTCGTAGCCACAGCGCCCAGCATAGAGTACGATTTTATCTCCCGTTATTTTTGGCCAGCCAGTGGCGGAGATGAAGATTATGTAACGGGTTCAATTCATACCGGCCTTGCACCCTATTGGTCTCAAGTATTAGGTAAAACCTCTCTAAATGCGTATCAAGCCTCTAGTCGCGGCGGCCAGCTGTACTGTGAGGTGGCACAGCACACAGTAACCTTAACAGGCCATGCTGTACGATATATGCAGGGCACTATTTATTTGTAATTACAGCCACCTAGCTGATGAATTTAGAATAAGTTATCGATCAAAGTAAATAGCCTCTATTTTTCTGTAACAGTTGCTTACAAATGTCACGTTAATGTTTCATTCAGCTCTGTTATTATGGCCTTAGTAGAAAATTAAGGGGTAATAGTTTATGCGAACAACGATATTGAAATGGGCACTGCCATTTGTTGTGTTAAGCCTAGGAGTAGCAGGTTTTGCAGGAATAAATGCGATTGCACAAGAGCCTGCACAAAAGGACACGGTTGATTCTAGGCCGGTTGTTAAGGTTGAACCTGTAGCGGCAAATAACCACCAAGTCATCATTAATAGTTATGGTGAAGTTAAACCGCTTGAGAGTACTCGTTTATCGGCGCAGGTATCTGGTGAAGTAGTGAGTTGGCACCCGAATTTTGTTGCCGGTGGTATTGTTGCTCGTGGTGAAACGCTCTTTACTATTGAAAAAGATAATTATGAAGCTGCCTTATTACAGGCCCAAGCCGAGCTTGCGCAAGCTCAAGCGCAGTTAATTGAAGAGCAGGCCCAAGCACAAGTAGCTGAAGATGAAGCTAAACGTTTTCCAGGTAAAGAACGTACCGCTTTGTTTTTACGCAAACCACAAGTATTGAGTGCTGAGGCATCGGTTAAATCAGCGCAAGCACGATTAAAACGTGCGCAACGGGATTTAGATAACTGTGAAGTCACCGCTCCTTATGATGCACTTGTCGTGAGTCGTGACATTGGTGTTGGCCAATATATTAATATGGGTAGCCAGGTTGCCGAGTTAAATAATATTGAGACAGCTGAAATTATTATCCCTATCGCTGGTTTTGATAGTGTATTTTTACCTGAGCGAGTAAAAGGTGTTAAAGCCACAGTTATGAAAACCGGCCTGCATGGCTTTAGTCGCGAAGCTAAGATTGATCGTGATTTAGGCGTGGTTGATAACGCGACACGAATGAGTAGCTTAGTGGTTCGTATTGATGATCCATATGGTTTAGTTAATAAACAACATGCAATTAAATACGGTACTTATGTACAAGTTAATTTTGCCGGTGCCATGCTGGAGAATATTTATCGCCTACCGCAAGAGCTAGTTAATAATCAAACCGTTTGGATTGTTAATGAAGAGCAGCAACTAGAGCCACGTAAAGTAAAAGTTATTCGTGAAGAGGGTGAGTACTTTTATATCAGCGATGGCTTAGAAGCGGACGATAAGCTCGTTATGACACTGCCTGAATACCCTCAAAAGGGAATGGCTGTTAAAATAGCCGGTGTTCCAGATACTCAACAAAATGATGCACTTGATAGTGCAGTCACTGAAAAACTATAAAAGGTGACTGCGTAATGAATAACACTGAACTACCCAGCTCAGAGCAACCTAGTGCAAGTGCTAACAAACAAGAAAAACAATCGGGATTAATAGCGTACTTTGCTAATAACTCAGTTGCAGCAAACTTGATGATGTTTTTTATTATCGCGATGGGCATTATCAGCTTTGCGACTATTCAACGTCAGATGTTTCCTAACATTGAAGTTAACTATATAACAATAAATGCCAATTACCCGGGGGCATCCCCTCAAGAGATGGAAGAAAGTATCTTAATTAAGATTGAAGAGTCTTTAAAAGATATTACTGAAATCAAAAAGGCCACATATCGTTCATTTCGCAATGCCGGCAGTGCACAGCTTGAAATAGATACCGATGCAGAGCTTACAGAGGTACTTGATAAAGTAAAACTCAGAGTTGATGGTATTGCCACGTTTCCGGCAGGAATGGAACCGGTCACCATAAGTCAAGTAGAGTTTCGTCAAGATGTGATAGGTATGACTCTGGTTGCAGACTTGCCATTGTTTGAGCTTAAACCCATCGCAAATCGTATTGAAGATGAGTTATTACAGCTATCGAATGTGTCTTTGGTGCAAAATGATGTACCACTTGATGAAATTGCCATTGAAATTGAGCCTGACACTCTACGTCGTTATAACTTAACCCTTAGTGATGTTGCCGCTGCTGTACGTAAATACTCAGCAAATTTTTCCGCAGGTCAATTAAAAACCGATGCTGGGATCATCTCAGTACGAGTCGAAAATCAACTTTACTCTGGTGAAGAGTTCCGCCATATCCCAGTTAAAATAGGTGAAAATGGTGCTAAAGTTTTACTGCAAGATATTGCTGTTATAAAAGACCAATTCACCGAAGGTGAGCGTTACTTTAAGTTTAACGGTGAAAATGCAGTTTATTTATCAGTTAAAGCAACGGAACAGCAAAGTATCATTCCGGTTGCTGATTCAGTTAAAGCATATATAGAGCAAAAGAATAAAGAGTTACCACCGGGAGTGCGTTTAGAGCCGTTAATGGACTTTACTTACTACCTTAATGCGCGCTTGGATATGATGGTTAACAATCTTATCCAAGGGGCTATTTTGGTGGCAATTATGCTATCAATTTTCTTGCGTTTTAAGCTTGCGCTATGGGTAATGATTGGTTTACCTGTGTGCTTCTTAGGGGCCATGATGATGATGCCATTATTTGGTGTCACGATTAACATCTTGTCATTATTTGCTTTTATTATGGTACTGGGAATAGTGGTGGACGACGCCATTGTCATCGGTGAAAGTGCCTACACCGAAATAGAGAAAAAAGGTGGTGGGGTTGTTAATGTAGTCAACGGTGCGAAAAAAGTCGCGACACCAGCTACCTTCGGGGTATTAACTACCGTTGCTGTATTTGCGCCATTTACTTTATCGACAGGACCTGAAAGTGCGTTCTTTTATGGTATAGCTGTGGTGGTCATGCTGTGCTTAGTGTTTAGTTTAATTGAGTCAAAACTGATCCTGCCTGCACATATTGCTCACACTAAGTTTCCTCCGATCAAACCTGATAGCTGGCGAGCTCGTTTTAATAAGCGATTTTTTGGCTTTGTAAATGGTCCTTATCGAGGTTTTATTGTGCGCTGTGTTGAATGGCGCTGGGCTGTATTCTCTTTATTTGTTGCCTTATTAATTATTACCTTTGCGCTGATTGCGTCTAACCAAGTGCGTACTGGGTTTATGCCAAAAATTCCGCATGATTATCCGCAGATTAATTTAGAAATGAACGACAACGTTTCAGATTTGCAAACTATTGAGGCAATTCGTGAAATTGAAGCCATGGTGGTAGCCGTTGATAAAGAAACTGAGCGAAAACATGGGCAAAAGTTAATTAGGGATGTTTTGGTTTTTAATCAGGGGCGCACTGAAGCTCAGTTACTTGCACCACTCGTAGAAGAAGACTTACGTCCATACAATGCATTTGAGCTGTCGCGCCGTTGGCGTGAACAAATGCCGGTGATTGCGGGTGTTAAGTCGTTAACGATTATCGATGATGTAAATGGCGGCGGCTTTGGTGATGGTGAATTTGGCTACTTGCTATATGGTTCAGATATCGACACGTTAAATGATGCTGGGCGTCGTTTTATTCAGCTTTTACAGCAACAAGAAGGCTTGTTTGATATTAGCTCAACGATTGACCCTGCTAGTAAAGAAGTGCAAATGAGCTTAAAGCCTGTGGCTTACGATCTTGGTCTAGATTTAGCAAATATTGCTAATCAAGTGGGTGCTAGCTTTTATGGTGGTGAAGCGCAGCGTGTAATTCGTCGCGGCGAAGAAGTGCGAGTGATGGTTCGTTACCCTAAGCTTACTCGCGAAGCATTTTCGTCACTCAAACACGCTGTAATCACAACGCCGCAAGGTAAAGAGGTATTACTTGGCGATGTGGTTGAGTTAACAGAAACTCCGGGGATCAGTTATATTCGCCGTGAAGGTGGTTACCGTACCGTTTATGTGTACGGCAATATTGATGAAGAAGTAATTGAACCTAACGAAGTCATAAACCAAGTAAGAGATACACTCTTACCGCAACTTAAAGATGAGTATCCTAGTGTTAAATCTGAGCTAGGTGGTGCAATTGAAGAGCAGCAAGCACAAGCTAATCAGCAAATAATGTTCTTCTTCGGTGGCATGATTTTGGTTTATATCTTGCTGGCTGTGCCACTTAAGAGTTACGCACAACCGCTAATTGTAATGTCAGTTATTCCGTTTAGTTTAACGGGGGCAATATGGGGGCATTTCTGGTTTGGTTTAGATCTGACCTTGATGTCTGGCTTTGGTATTATCGCAGCCGCCGGGGTCGTTATTAATGACTCATTGGTGATGACTGATTTTGTTAACCAAGCTCGTCGACAAGGTATTGCTATTAAAGATGCGGTTATTGAAGCGGGTTGTGCGCGCTTTAGGCCAATCCTACTCACGTCAATTACGACGTTTGCTGGGGTATTACCCATTATGTTTGAAACCAGCTTACAGGCGCGGTTTGTAATACCTATGGCGGTTGCACTTGGGTTTGCGGTGATGTTTGCTACGTTAATCACGTTGATTTTGGTGCCTTGCTTGTACATTATTATGAGCGATATTGGGGCTGTGTTTAAAGCTGGATTTAACAGGACGAAACGGATTTTCAATCGCAACAAACAAATAGCTTAAGCGTTATTATTTAAACAGCCAGCACCAAGTGCTGGCTTTTTTGTTTCAATAATCAAAGTGTTAATAGTTGCAGTATAAAGTAAGTGTTAAGGATTGGTTTTTAGTTTCGGTTACATTCTTTTGTTTGATCTTTATCTAGCCTAGCCGTATACTTTAGTTGTTTTGGCAAACTAATCGAAAGATTAGGACGCAAAGCTTCCGGTCTAAGGTTTTATACTAAGATAGCGGGGTTGCTACACAGGCATTCTCCTTCTCTGTGTATCACTTGCCTAAACTAGTAAAAAAGTATTTATTTTGTTCTGTAAATGTTGGATAGTACCTATTAAGTATTCATAAGGTGTTACTTTGTTTATGCATTCGTCATTGGCCTGTGGAAAATGGTCGGCAATAGGTTGCTTAAATCACCATACCCAATTATTTATTGGCGATACGGTGACAGTAACCTTTTATGACATGCAAGGAGAGCTAGTCGATTTATCGTTTGATTATAAAATCACTAATAGCGAACAAGGTGAGCCGCATAATTGGCCGCGCCGTATTGCTGAATATATTAATATGTACATTCCATTAATTGAAGCGGGCAAAATGACAGAGCAAGGTCTCGTTATTGGCTACCGCTCTAATCAAATATATGCGCTTGATGGTAGTGGTATCACGCGTGCAGAGTTAACGTTTCATTGTGTAGCTCAGTGCGACAACTGGGAACAGGCAAAACCTGCTTATGATTATGTTTATCCAGAGAAAAGTGATGACTACAACGCTGGCGTAAAAGTGTTGCAACCAAAAACGGGTTTAATTTATAAATGCAAACCTTGGCCTTTTGACCGATTTTGCAAAGTGAAAGAACAATATAACCCACTCTACGAACCAGGTGTTGGTCAGAGCTGGGATTTAGCTTGGCAACAAGTGCTTCAGTAGTTAAATGGTTTCCCCCCCTAATGCTATTTAGCATTTTCTGCCCACTCGTTTGAGTGGGCTTTTTTATATGATTTGAAAAGTTATGGTAAACTCAGAGCAACAAAAATTTTTATTGGTTACTCTGTGTCTCTATCAAACTTATCATTATCTGTACTAGCTAACGCCCCAGTTGCGCGTAAACAACCTCATACCTTAACAACTCATAATAAAGCGCGTGTAGATGATTATTACTGGATGCGTGATGATGATAGAGAAGAACCTGAAATACTTGAACATTTGGCCGCAGAAAATAGTTATTGTGATAATCAATTAGCCCCGATTAAATCGTTTCAGGCTGAGTTATTCGAAGAGCTCAAAGGCCGCATCGTTAAAGACGACAATAGCTACCCAGTTAAAGACGGTAAATATTGGTACCACTCAGAGGTGCGTGGTGATGATGAATATGCCCGCCACTACCGCAGTAGTGACATTAGCAGCAATGACAAACAACTGTTATTGGATGTTAATCATTTAGCGGATGGTTTTGAATTTTATGAACTGGGCGAAGTGGCCGTGAGTCCTAATGAACAGTTACTTGCTTATTCAGAAGACACCGAAGGCCGTCGTATTTATACCGTCAAGTTTAGAGTTATTGACGATGAGCGCTTGCTCGATGATGTACTGGAGAACACCGAAGGGCAAGTTGTTTGGGCGAACGATAATAAAACTGTTTTTTACGTTAAAAAAGATCTAAAAACCTTATTAGGCTTTCAAGTATATCGCCATGAATTAGGTACCTCGCAGGACGCCGATGTTCTTGTTTATGAAGAACACGACCGTAGCTTTTTCATGGGGTTGGGTAAAAGCCGTGATGAAAGCCTAATTATAATTGATTTAGCGAGTACTGAAACAAACGATACCTGGGTATTAGATGCAAACCGGCCAAGTGGAGAGTTTAATCAACTTATGCCTCGCGAAGAAGGTCATGAGTTTGATGTTGATAAACTCGGTGATACCTTTTACATAGTGACTAATTGGCGGGCAAAAAACTTCCGCTTAATGACAGCAACAACGGCAACAATCGCCGATAAAAATCAATGGCTAGAGCATACTGCACATCGTGACGATGTATTGTTAGAAGGGGTCGAGATATTTAACCAGTACGTTGTACTGACTGAGCGAGCGCTGGGGCAAACACGTTTCGTTGTCGTTGATCAACAACAGCAACGTATGGCGTTAGAGTTTGATGATCCCTGTTATTACGCTGCGATAGCCATGAATCCTGAAAGTAATACCAGCAAGGCACGCATTTATTATTCTAGTCTTACTACACCGGGTTCACTGTATGAAGTGGATTTAAAAACCGGTGTGAAAACGCAGTTAAAGCAACAAAAAGTAGTGGGTGATTTTAAAACTGAAAATTACGCTTCTGAGCGCTTAATGGTGACAGCTCGCGATGGTGAGAAAATCCCTGTGTCCTTGGTTTACCGTAAAAGCACGTTCAATAAAGACGGCAGTAATCCATTATTTCAATATGGTTATGGTGCCTATGGCATTACTATCGATCCAAGCTTCTCAAGTACTGCCCTTAGCTTACTTGACCGCGGTTTTGTCTATGCAATTGCCCATGTCCGTGGCAGTGAAATGCTAGGGCGTCATTGGTACGAAAATGGTAAAAAGCAGCACAAACAAAATAGCTTTAATGATTTTATAGATGTCACTCAGGCCTTGTTAGCGCAAGGATATGGTGCAAAAGATAAAGTATTTGCCTCAGGTGGCAGTGCTGGCGGGTTATTAATGGGCGCCGTGGTTAATCAAGCACCTGAACTTTATTTAGGTATAGGTTGCCACGTTCCATTTTTAGATGTATTAACGACTATGTTGGATGAATCTATACCGTTAACTACTAATGAGTATGATGAATGGGGCAACCCGAACGATCCTGAATATTATGATCTAATAGCTGCGTATTCTCCGTATGATAATATTGCTGCGCAGGACTACCCAAATATTTTAGTGACTACGGGTCTACATGATTCGCAAGTGCAATATTGGGAGCCAATGAAATGGGTCGCAAAGATGCGAGAATATAAAACAGACAATAATATTTTAGTCTTTAAAACGGATATGGATGCAGGCCACGGTGGCGCATCAGGGCGCTTTAAAAGCCTAGAAGAAAAAGCCCTTGAAATGGCATTTTTTATTAGCTTAAGCTTATCCAATTAATTAAAAATAGTGTAGGTGCACTTTTAAGGTAGAGCAATGTTTAACGCGCATGGTGATTGGCAATATTCAATCGAGCCGCCAATTATTTTTATTAAAGTGATTGGCAGTTTTAATACGGAAGGTGTTCAAGCTTTCACTAAAGCTGTTTTTACTGATCTTGCGCAATTACCTGCTAACTCTATTGAATACGCCGTAATTAATCTTACAGAGTTCGAGCTAACTACTGCGGATAGCTTAGCTGTAACCAAAGAGTATTTTCATGGTGTAAAAGCGCGTGGCTATAAGCAGGTTGACTACATTCAACCAACTCTCATAGCAAAAAATATGCTGGAAAGTATTTGGCGCGGCAGTGATATGAATATACAGTTTTATCCTACTGTGCAAAGCTACCTAGAAAAGCACCCTGATTATGAATATGTAAAAAATTGGCTGTAAAAGCAAGGCCCTCAATTGAGGGCCTTAATGATTTTAATCTAAGTATGCTTTTAGCATCCAAACGAGTTTTTCTTGCTCGGTGATATAATCACCCATTAATGAAGCTGTGCCTTCATCATCGGCTTCACCAGCTTGAGCTAAAATTTCACGCTGCATTTTAATTAGTGTGCTGTAACCTGCTAATAAATTCTCAACAGCGGTAACACCATCGCTGATACCTTTTGCTTCTTTAATTTCGCTGATCTCTAAATAATCAGAGAATGCATGGAGTGGCGCGCCATCAAGGGTTAAAATACGCTCTGCGATTTCATCTACTTTTAAAAGTAATAAGTTGTAAATCTCTTCAAACTTTACATGTAACTCAAAGAAGTTACGGCCCTTGATATTCCAATGAAAACTGCGCGCATTCATGTATTGAATTTGATAACTGCTTAACAGAGTATTGAGTGATTTTACGATATCTTCACTTTTTGCGCTGTTAAGACCTATTGCATTTACCTGTGACATATTCTTCTCCTTAATAAAACTGTTAAGTGTGTTACTCGGTGACTAGAGCTAAGTATCAGCCATTATTGCTTATCTGTAAAATGGTTAATATCAATAATGTTGATAGGTTTTAACTATCATAAGTTGAGCCTAATAAGTTTTACAAATTACTATGCTATTCAAATCTATAATAGACATGGGACTTAATTTTACAAAAACCACCCCTAATAATGAAAACACCTACTTGCTGATTAAAAATAGATGAAAATTATGATCTAGAGCAAACTTTTTATCACATTATAAACGGTGACGTAGCTGATTTGATTTAGGTCAATAGTTCAGTTTTTAGACGCTGCATACTGAACCCAGTTAAACAATTGGGAGATTGCATATGCAAACTAAAACAGAAAAAGAAAGTAAAATGGAATTGGTTGTTATTGGAATCGCATTGCTAGCATTTGTTGTTGGGTTAGTCGGTCACTTAGCCGGGGCTAGCTTTGCCAACTTTAACACCTTTGGTTACATTGCCGCGCCAACACCACTCATATTAGCAATTATTGCATTTGTAGCTTACAAGGTCGCTGCAAGTGCAGAAGATTAAACAATCAGCGTTCAGGTTAAATAAGCAGTTCAACAATGTAATTCATAACTTGGCGTGAGTAGATCATACCTGTGTGACTTAAATGAAACACTTTATGTTCTGCCATGCCATTAAGCTTTGTCTCGTCTAGTAGTACGGTGCCATCTGATTGGCTGCCTCTAGCGATTAATGGCATTAAGCCCAAGGGTAAATCGCCAGCAATGCTGTAAAGTTTAGCGTTAAAAGGCCAATCACCATTTTTAGACAGTAAAAATTCGACGCTATTTTTTAAAAATACATCAAAGCCTTTTTGTTGCATCTGATGCGCAATATGGCTGCCTTTATGTGGAGTGCCTAAGGTGATGACCTTTGTAACATTATTACTTTGTGGCGAGTGTGCTTCTAGATATGCACGTGCGACTAAACCGCCCATAGAGTGGCAGACCAGCGCAGTCTCTTTATCACCAATAAATGTATCTATTTGCTTAAAAATAGTGTCACGATCAGGTGTAAGAGTATTATAAGTTAGGTTTAAGATACGTAACCCTGCTTTTTCAAGGCGTGAGCACAGCGGGCGCATGACAAAGCCAGACATATACAATCCATGTAATACCACAACTTGTTTAACAGCCATACAACCTCTTAGTCTATCGAATCTACAATCACATTAATTGTACTGGTTTTATTTCAATGTTAACTGAATCAGAGCTCACCCATACATCACCATCTTGAACCGTAATGGTTAGTGAGATATTACGATCAACCATTGCAGCAAGTGCTTGTGTAGCAGCAAAGTCTAAACTATAAATGCTTAAGTTTTTAAAATCATACAACTTAGGTTGATGTTTTTGCCACCAAATAGCTTGGTTATTTTCACCATAAGTATAAAGCACGACTTGTTTTGATTTATTGCAGGCCTTTTTCAAGCGCTTTTCATCGGGCAGTCCCAGCTCCACCCATAGCTCAATCTCATCACTGTAGTTTTTATGCCACAGCTCTGGCTCATCATCAGCACATAAGCCCTTAGTAAACTCAAGCCCTTCACATGCATTGAGTGCATATGCAAGGAGCCGGATCATCAAGCGCTGCTCATTTTCAGACGGATGCTGGGCCAAAGTTAAATTGAAATCTTGATAGATGTGGCGATCCATATCGCTTAGCGATAATTGCGCTTTAATAATGGTAGATTTAAGAGCCATAACAGTTTATTTAAAAAAATTTGCGCCAGTATAGCGCATTAATACCCAAACCACCTCAAGATACAGAGCCCAGCGTTTCACAGGGGGTTAATACCAAGGCGTAACTTTGCAAAATAGGCAGGTGTTGTCTTTAAGCCATACTGCTGGGAGTAAGTGTGTGAAACGTCCCAAGGATTGGTTTAAAAGCGATTGATACTGCGTTATTGATTTTAACAATAGAACCACTATTACTTGCAATCAATGCCTTGCCTAAATCATTTTTAATTCCAACTGAAACTCAGATCTTAAGGTGGTTTGGGTATATCCTTATCCAGTTAAACATTACATACGTTTAATCAAATTAAAAAAGAATAGAAAATACAATTTTTTAATGCAGGTGGTTACTTTTTATGATGAAAGCTAAGTACCCGTAAATACATGTCTGAACGCGAAACTAGTTTAGTTAATGTGTTACTTTTTGCATTTAGTTATATTATGTTGATTGTCTATAGCATCAATTTTTTACTGACAAAGTAAAAAAGATTTAGAGAGGCAATCCAAAAAGACTACAACTCGTATTTATAAGCTTATCGTTGATAATTCTGAGGTGACTTCCTCTGTGATATGAGATGGTATAGCAAATGATGTAACGCTTTTATGATTGTTGTTAGCTTCCTTGACTAGCAAGATATAAAATAATAGGTTGCATACGGGGGTAGAACCCTCGCGTAATGTTTTGCATAAATATAAGCTTCATAATGACTGAGTACTGCTTGATAGAGCATACGGATACATAAAGGAATATTATTAACATGGCAGCAATTTCCTTACCTTTACCTGGTAATGCATTACATCCAGAAGCTCAAATATTAGACTTTGAAAAAATTGCTACATTTATTGGTGGAAATGGTTCTGGTAAATCATCAATTTTGAAATCTATTTTTGATGAAAAACTAAAGCCAGGCAGCACTCTCTACGAAGATTATAAAGTGGTTTGTTTTTCTTCAGGGCAAAACGAAAGCTATTCTGAGCGATTTGCTCATTATTTAAATACTGAGCGAGCGAACAAAAGAGCGCTTAGCTTAGATTGTTTTTACTATGACAAATCACTAGCGAAACTTTTAATTTTCTTATCTACAACAGGCGATCATAGTGGCTTAGTACGTAAGTTTTTAAGGCAAAATAACTACGTTGTTGAAAATGACTTCGATGAAGATGAGTCAACAAAGTTATCTTTTGACGTTAAAGTTGATAAAGCCTACCTAGAACAGGTGAAGCAGGCAAGTAAGGAAGAAGCGAGCGGTAATAGCGATGTTATTACAAATAAAGCATATCACCAGACTTTAAGTAATTTTATTAATAGTCTAATTGATGATAGCTATGATTTTAGAGATTCAATAGCTCTTAAAACGGTTAGCTTATCTCAAAGTAAAATTTCCGAAGTATCTTTTGAAACTGATGAACAAACCTCTTTTGATTCGAAAACAATGTTCTTTACACAAGCCGCTGATAATGATTACTTCATTGTTAGAAGTAGTATTAAGATTGAGTTTTCAACGGGTAATGAATGGGAGGGTGAGGGCACTAAAACTTTACGCTTGGAAGATATGAGTGATGGCGAATATCAACTGCTTTTTCTTTATGCACTAGTGGATCTGTTTGATAGAGAAACACTTTGTTTTTATTTGATGAAGCTGACTCGCATCTTCACTATAAAAATATTGGTAATCTCTGGGACGTATTTCAGGGGTTAGAAGGTAAAGTTATTACTACTACCCATTTATTAGATTCTATTTCAAAAGCTGGGATAGACAAATTAAAGGTTATTGAGTGTGGTTTTATCCAAAATAATGACTCTGCTTTTAAGCTAACACAGAGGCTAGAATCCCTCTCTGAGGTTCAATCAATTCAATTTAAACTCGTCTCAATGTATAGAAATGTGGTTTTAATAGATCATGCACACGACTGGGAAATTTTTAAAATTTTAGTATTAAAAAAGTTAGGTGTCGATCAAGGGAGTACTGCAGAGATATTACATAATTTGTCTAGTTTCATTTGTTTAAGTGTTAGTTCTGGATATAAAGAAGAATATGAAAAGCAGAAGTTTGCAGACAATAAGATCACTTGGTTGAGTAATTTTGAGAACCACTACAAGTATTTAGATAGCTATACTCGAAATGTTTTCATGATTTGTGATCGTGATGATTACCCTCTGGGGCTTATAGGAACCACTAAGATTCCATTAATTGTTAACAAGCATGAAAATTTCACTCCTAAAAAACCAGAGGGTAAAAAGAAAAAAGGTAGCAAGTCTCTATCCAGCACATCATTACTTTCTTGGAGACGACGAGAAATAAAGCAATTATCTATTGTCTCAAACAGTATTAGGAGATTTGTCTGTAGATATTAATAGTAGATTGCATCCTCATGAGCAGTTGAAAGTTAATAAAAATGGTGATTTAGACGAAGGTGGAAATTTTAATGATTCTTTAGCTAAATTGAGTTCTGAGTTAGTTAAGGGAGTAATCGATCCTTTTGTAAATATAGAAGGAAAAGGATTTTGTATTGAGAAGACTCAAAATTTTGTATCTCGTATGCCTAAAGAAGAAATAAGCGAAGATATTGTAAATATGTATAAGTATTTGGTGGCCACTAATGAAAAATTCCAATAATAAATTGGCACGTATAGTTGAGTTGCTGAGAAAAGATACAGGTATCAACAATTCAATAGAGCAACTATCTTTATTGCTTTTAATAAAGTATTTTTATGACGTTGCCTCTAATAGTCAGAGTGACATTTGCAGAAGCTCATTTAGGGGGCTATTCTCCGAAGTTAATGGCTTAGGACACGGGAAAATAAGTAATGATTTTTCTATTATAAAAAGCATATTCCATGAAGTAATTCGTGGTAACGAAAGTTTTTTTGATAAGTGTTTGTTAGGTGATAATAGTTGGAGAAATATTGACGTTATATTTAATAATATTCCACTTCGTATTCGCTCTTTAAAAGTTTTAGAGGCCGCGTTATATGAATTGGAAGATCTTGATTTTTACGAATTCTTGAGCGTTGATTTTGATCAGTTGTTATTAAGTATGGTTAAAGATTCAAGCTCTTCTGGTGCATTTCATTCTCCAAAGCCTTTAGTTGAGGCGATGGTTAAAGTAAGCAATCCCAGCCCTCAAACAAGTATCTATGACCCCGCGATGGGCACTGGGCGTGCGTTTGTGGAAGTTGAAAAACACTTATCTAAAACTTATGAGGATAGGAGTTTTAAGGCAATAGGGAACGATATTAGTCCTTTTGCTTATTTAATTGGGATACTTAATTTACTTTTAAATGGCATTGATATTAAACAGATATCGTTATCCGATTCTTTACTAATTAAAGATGACTTAAAGTACGACCTTATTCTTTCAGGTGTGCCATTTGGTAAAGCCTCTGACATTAGTAAATACGAGTATTACTACAATGGATACACTGGCAATTTAGAGGCTATGTTTCTCAAACATGCAATGGATAAGTTGGCGAAAAATGGCAAAGCGGCCCTGATTGTTCCTGATGGCCTTTTGTTTAATAAGGCTAATCAGCTTGATGTTTTGAGGGGCCAATTATTAACTCAGTTTAATTTGCACTCTATTTTAAGCCTTCCGGAAGGAGTTTTAGCACCATATACAGGGGTTAAGGTTAGTGTACTGTTTTTTGAAAACTCAATGCCAGGGAAAGATATTTGGTTTTATGAGTTAAATACTGCGAAGCCTTTGAATAAACTTAACTCAATTAATGATAGTGACTTTGAAGAGTTTATTTCTCAGTTTGAAAGTAGAAGTGTAGGTGAAAATTCTTGCCTAATAGATAAAAAGTCCCTATTAGCAGACGAAACCTTTAACCTTTCGTTTTCATTACAAAAAAAAGAAGAGAAGTTTAGTTTTGATAAGCTAGAAAAAATTAATTCATTAAAGAAAGACCAATTAGCTCTAGTTGAATTAATTGAAAGTTGTTTTAAAAATGCATCAAAAAATATAGATGTCGAACATTTCACAGATGTGGCTATTAAGAGTGTCTGTGATCTCAGGAGTGGGGCTAACCTTAATAAATCTGAAGTATTAAGTAATGGATCATACCCAGTTTTTGGAGGTAATGGGATTATAGGCTATTACGAAGAAGCAAATAGATTTAGTGGTTCAATCGTTATTGGAAAGGTTGGAATGTATTGTGGGAATATTCACTTATCACCCGGACCACATTGGTTAACCAGTAACGCCATAAGTTTAGAAGTAAAAGATGACAAAAGTGTGTTCACACCGTATTTAGCTCATTTATTACAGAGTATGAACCTAAATCAAATTGCTACAGGTACTGTGCAAAAGTTCATATCAATTAAGCAGCTAAATAGCATAGTAATTTCTCTTCCTAGTTATGATAAACAGGTTGAGCTAAGTAATTGGTTTAATTTATTAAAAGAAAATAAAAAATCGATCCAAAGTCTTTTATCGGAGTTCAGTAAAGATCTTGAGTTGTTTACTGAGAATTCTATTTTGGAAAAAACCCTCAAGTTTTAGAGATTACACAGCAGTTGAATTAAAGATTTAATTATAAGTAGAGTTAGTTTGAACTAAAGTGAGAAAATTTTGACTAATAAAGTGGACTTACCATTATGGTAAGTAGTAAAATCGTCAGCCAATATTCTGGTGAGCTACCTAAATCTGATAAAGATCGTAAGATTAAAGGCCAAACAACGCCTCTTTATGGATCATCAGATGTTTTAGGTTTGCTTGCTCAAGGTAAGCTCATTCCGTGGTCCAACGGATGCGCAAGAGATATGCAAAAGTGGTGTTTAGATCAAGATGATATTGAGTCTTTAACTAAGTATGCAATTGAATATGGTCAGTACTTAGGATCTGAGTGGTGCCAACCTAAACCAAATGGGACTTGGGCTGCATGCGATGCTTATCGGTTTATACGCAAAGAGTGGAATGAAAATGCGTATAAAGAAATGGATTTTGAATATTATATTAAAGTAGCGATTGGTAAGACCGGCAAAGTATTACTTTTAGCCTCTTGCCATCCTTCTGGTTCTTGATAGGAGAACGAAAATGAAAAATACTTCTGTATGTTCAATATGTGAAGAGGGTGAGTTACACGCTCATGTTGGTTCTAACCCTGTTGAATATAAAAATACTCATAAAGAATTGCCAATGCATTACAGCGAGTGTGATTACTGTGGTTCTGAAATCACTCTGCCTGAACAATCGCGTACAAATAAAAGATTGATGATCGCGTTTAAAAAAGAAGTCGATGGTTTACTTACAGGTAGTCAGTTAAAAGAGTTACGTAATACTCTTGGTTTAACACAAGCCGAAGCCGCTCGTATTTTTGGTGGTGGCCCGGTCGCCTTTTCAAAATATGAAGCTGATGACGTAACTCAGTCTGAGGCAATGGATAAGCTATTGCGAGTTGCGCATGATGTACCGGTAGCCTTTGAGTACTTAAATCATACTCATACATACAAAGAAGCACGAATTCGCCCTGTACCAACTCATAAATGGAGTTGGACCTCTTTCACTCAATCGGTAGTTAGCAGTGAAAAACCTCGTCAAAAAGTGACAGTTATTAGCTCTAATACGCTTAAAGGCGGCCAAGGTTATACGCAGTCACAGTTACAGGCAGTTGGCTAAAATGAATAAAGACACTTTACAAAAAGCGATTGAAAACTTACAAATTCAAGACTTATACGTGCGCAATGTGAATGCACAATGTAGTGATGGCTTTGATCCAAAGTACTCTAATCTAGATGGCTGCATCATTCAGAGCAAGCACTTAGTAACAAAGTCTGAAACGATTCAAAATGACGATGGTGATTTATTATTTCGTGTGTTTGTCGAAGTAGGAGTGAAGTGGGTCAAAGAGGAAAGCGAAGATGCTGACATGCTAGCTTTAATAGAAAGCGAGTTTGTCGCGGAGTATTTACTGAAGGCTGAAATAGGCCCTGAGTGCTTAGACGAATTTGCTCTTAATAATGTTAGTTATCATGTTTGGCCTTACTGGAGAGAACTACTTTCTGCTCAGTGTGAGCGAATGAGATTACCACGTATATTATTGCCAATGACACAGATAGCTCAAAACCAAGATGATTTAAAAAGTAACCCAAAATAATTACAGTTAACATAAATAGCTGATTCGACTCTCAGCTATTTATGCCACTTTTAAAGCGATGTAGCCTAGAGTGAACTTACTCTAAATAACTTAAGGAAAAGGGAATGACAAAAGAATATATAAGGAATTGTGCATGGGGTTATTCATGTGACCAAAAATGGGATAAGTTAACTGCAACTCATATTTCTGTCATAAAATTTTGCGAAGCCTGCCAAAGAGAAGTATACCGTTGTGATACTCAAGAAGAGCTTGCCGAAAACATTACTTTAAATAGATGTGTTAATTTTTCGAGTGATATAACAAACATCATAGATACTGGATCTTTACAAGGTGAGTCATCTCAACCATATACAGGTTTCGCTCCAAAGCCTTCACAAGATGCTCCTAATAAAAAAAGTGGGTTTAGCTCATCTGACTCTATGGAACCCACAATCGATTTTGATGATGATATCCCGTTCTAGCTAATAAAAAATGCAAAGTAAGTAATGGAGACTCAATTCTCAACTTGGAAAGATTGGAGTTTTTTTATATGGATATAGTTCAAGCATGTTGGTAGTCAAATGAATTGGTTAAGTCATCTGTGGGTTAAGACTAAAAAAATTGCCAGTTTATATACTGGTACATTTATTTTTGTAATGTTTCTTAATCAATTACTCTTTTTTGGTTTGTGTTTAAATCCAATCTGCTTGATAGCAGCCATGCCTCATGTTTTATTAATTACAGTTGTTTTAGGCACCCTAATTAATAAGCTCACAAAAAATCCATCAGTTGATAAAGAAGCAGCTCACAAAAATAACACGAGGTCTGCTAAAAGCATATCTTCAGAGGGTGTAAGCAATAATAACTCCGCTGAAATACCTATTTCAGATCGTTTAGTAAATTTTGCTGAGTCTGTTAATGAGAAGGCTGTAAAGTTTGAGGAAGGCGCTAAGGCTTTTAACAGAAGAATACAGCAAGAGGTTTTGGCGGCTGAGCTTGAGGCGAATAAATTATACGCATCTAAAGGCAAGGAAGAGTCAAAACCTGTTAGAGCACAATCTAAGAAAGATGAGGTAGTTCATAAAAAAGCCTGTAATGAAAATAGTAAGAGTGAGCATATAGGAAAATATGAAGACCCAAATAACCATAGTCTTTTTTCTGAAGAGAAGAAAGTAAGAGGGTTAACTCATCACTTTCAGAATGAGTTTCATAAATTAAAAGTCTCAAAAAATTATGAGCTGTCGAAACTTGAAAGTGTAGAGAGAGAAAACAGGTTAGTTATTAATCCTCACGGCGATGCTTCAGAGCTACTGCAAAAAAAACACCAGAGAGTAGGGCTAGCTAAAGCTAAGCATCAAATAAAATCAAAGTATAAGTTAAGAGAATCCATTTTAAGGCGTAAGGATGCCATTGAATGTGCCAATAGAAGCGCTGAAACGAATGCAAGAGCAGAGTTAGTTTCAACAACAACGTTATGTAGGAATAACGGTATTAAAAATAGAAATGGCTTTTTTAAGCACTTAATCGAAATTGGCCTAATTTTCTTTGAAAATAAGAAGTACTACTTAACAAACAAAGGTAAACAGTTCGGTGGTATGTATAGAGAAAATGATAAAAATGAACGTTGGATTGTGTGGTCGAATGATGCACTTAATGATGTGATCTTTAACTTTAAGCTCTCTTCACTTGAAAGGGTAAACATTAGTTATTTAATGCACATTACACACATTGCTAACCTTCAAGGCATACTTTCTAAAGGCTTATTAAACCATAATAATAAAGCACAAAAAGTTGATATAAGTAATGGGTTGGTAAATGCAAGGCGTGCAAAGAAAGAGCCTATATATAAATACTCAGTTCATGACTACGTACCTTTTTATTTTAATGTTAAAAATGCCATGTTGTTCCAAGTTCAAAAAGAGTTTGGAGAAGAGGTTATTATTTTATCCTTTCGGAAAGAAATTATAGCATCCCCTAAAGTTATTTTTTCGAGGGGGAATGCATCCTCACTAAGTACAACTTTTACGCCTGACATAAATGAGCTAGCTTTCTTTAATTGGTCTAAGGTGTTTAGCTCAAGCTGGAGCCAAAATGGGGTTATAGATTTAGAATTAAAATCAATAATGATGAGTGAATGCTTAGTTTATGAAAAGGTAGATATTAATAACCTTTATTGTATTTATTGTCAGAATGTAATTGTACAGCAAAGGGTTAAAAATCTTTGTGAAGATAACAAAATAGATATTGGTGTTGTTGTTGACTCGAAATTGTTTTTTTAGCATCACATTTAGATTTATTAATTAAGGTACTGTTATGGGCGTTAAAGTAATAAGTGGGAACATATTTAACTCTAAATGCGATTTTTTAGTAAACCCAGTTAACTGTGACGGCGTTATGGGGGCAGGTTTAGCTTTAGAATTTAAATTACGCTACCCAGAAATGTTTATAAAATACGAGGCTCTATGTGAGGCAAAAAAACTAAATATAGGGCTCCTGTGGATATATAAATCAGAGCTTAGATCGGTTTTAAATTTTCCGACTAAGTTGAGCTGGAAATACCCGTCAAAAGAGTCATACCTTAACCAAGGCCTTAAAAAATTTGTAGATACCTATCAAATTAGAAATATAGAATCGATAGCTTTTCCTATTTTAGGCGGGGGGCGAGGTGGGATAGATAGCGACGTTAGCCTTGCTATTATGCAGTTATACCTATCAGAGCTTAATATTGATATCGAAATTTATGACTATTCAGCAACAGCTAATGATGATTTGTATATCGAATTTGCTAAAAAAATAACGCTTTTATCAAGTGAACAAATATCAGTAGAGAGCGGAGTTAAAATTATCTATATTGAAAGAATTTTAGAAGCAATTAAGGAAGGCCGTATATATCAGCTGAATCAGCTTTTATCGATACAAGGCGTTGGGATCAAAACAGTTGAAAAAATATTTGCATACAGTCAAAAGCTAGATGTGTGTGTTAAGCAAAATGATTTATTTTCTTAAGAGTTAACGAAAAGAGAAGCTAAAAGCTTCTCTTTTATGCCACAATTTTTAAGCTGCAATGTAACTTATTGGATTTATGCAAATTATGGAAAGTCCAAATAAAGGTATAAATTTAATCAAGAATTAGATTGCTATTTTGTAGTAAACTCTACCAATAAACCAAAAGTACAAAAGCATAGTTTTACTTTTAGTACCCACATTAGTACCCATGGCCTACGGCCTGAAATTAAAGGTCATATAAATCAAATGAGTAGAGCAGGAATACAGTGGTTCCCTGGGCATATGAACAAAGCCCGTAATGAAATTAAAGAAATCATGCCACAGATGGATGTGATCATTGAAGTGCTTGATGCGCGCATTCCTTACAGTAGTGAAAATCCAATGGTAACAAGTCTGCGCGAAGGCAAACCGGTCATCAAAATTTTGAATAAGGCTGATTTGGCTGATCCTAAAATGACCCAGGCGTGGAAAGATTACTTTGAGCAAGAAAGTGGTGTAAAAGCCATTGCGTTCGGTAATGATAAAGCGGGGCAAGTTCATAGTATTAATGAATTATGTAGAAAGCTGGTGCCACATAAAGTGGGTGCTGATAAGCAAATTAAAGCCATGATCATGGGCATCCCGAATGTGGGCAAGTCTACGCTGATTAATACCTTAGCAGGTCGTATAGTGGCAAAAACGGGTAACGAACCTGCGGTAACCAAAGCGCAGCAACGTATTAAACTTGAAGATGGTATTATGCTTTACGATACACCAGGTATGTTATGGCCTAAAGTGGAAAACGAAAACTCGGGTTATCGCCTTGGGGCAACGGGTGCGATTCGTGATACCGCGCTTGATTATGAAGAAGTAGCCAGTTATACCGCTGAATATTTATTGCATGCCTACCCTGAGCTTTTGCAGGCGCGTTATAAAATTGATGAATTACCGCAAAGCGATTGGGAATTTGTTGAGATGGCGGGCAAAAAGCGCGGTTGTATTCGCGGTGGTAATCAAATCGATACTTATAAAATGTCAGAAATTCTTATCAATGAATTACGTGATGGCATAATTGGTCGAATTACCATGGAAACACCAGCCATGCGTGAAGAGGAAGAAGTAATGGTTGCTGAACTTCGCGCTGCAGCTGAAGCCAAAAAAGCAGCGAAAGAAGAAGAGAAGAAACAACGCCGAGCGCGAGCACGAAAAAATCGTCGTTAACTTTTGCTAAAGTTCTTCAAGCCATAAATCACAGACATAAAAAAAGCCCGTAAGGGCTTTTTTAGTTTCATATCAACCGTCACCGATATGAGCAATGTAGCAAGTAAAATAGTAGGGCGGTTACCCGTTATCAACATCAAGGGGCGTTGCGATTAATAACAGGTAACCATAGCTTTAACGTGGGCTACACGTTGTTTCAGGGTCGAGAAACAAATTCAGTTTATTCCGTACAAGCCGTAGTGCGTTATCGTCTTGTTGATATTGATTATCAGTTAGATTTGACTAAGTGTCAACAGCTATTTGAAAATAATTCTCATTAAGTTTAATTTGTTGTTTTTCTTTATTTTATTTAGATAATTACAGAAAGAATAAATGTGGTATGTGAATTTTAGACATAAAAAAAGCCCGTAAGGGCTTTTTAGTTTCATATCTACCGTCACCGATATGAGCAATGTAGCAAGTAGGGCGGTCATCTGGTATCAACATCAAGGGGCGTTGCGGTTAATAACAGATAACCTTAGCTTTTAATGTGGACTACACATTGTTTCAGGGTCGAGAAACAAATTTATTCTGTACAAGTCGCAATACTCTATCGCCTTGTTGATATTGATTATCAGTTAGATTTGGTGAAGTGTCAATAGCTATTTGCAAATAGTTATCATTTATTTCATTTGTGCATTAAAGATACAAATAAAACAAATACTTAGTACAAGAAAAGAGCATAAATGGTCATAGCTTGTTCGTTATGGTTAGGACTCTCTATTTATTTGAATGCCGTAAGTGTAATTAAAACTAAAGTACCTGGTGAGCTTTGTCGTGCTCTGATGCTCAGCTCGCCCACTTGGTTGCGTATCAATTCGCGACTGATCACGAGGCCGATTCCTGCGCCTTGTGCTTTGGTTGAGTAAAATGGCACAAAGAGGTTATCGGGGTTGGCAATGCCCGTGCCGCTGTCAGTCAGTTCGATCACAACGCCCTCATTTTGCTGTTGCCAGTTAAGCGTGTCTTTGCTCGCACGCATGCCAAGAGTACACATCAATGGCTTAGCGATCCATAATATAGAAATCAGGGTATTGTAAATTAAACTAATAAGTAATTAAGTATATATTGTTCATGAACTTTATGGTGTTAATGCTTTTTACACTGATCAATGCAGCTTAACTTCTAAATATTTCGTTAATTTCACGTTAACACTATGCTCCGATTTAGATCGTAGTAGGTAGTACCTGATCTTTGACAACAAACGATTATAAAAATGAGTATGGAGAACACAAATGAAAGCAAGTAGCACACAATTAGCGCTCGCTATAGCAGCAGCGTTAGCTAGTACTTCGGCTCTAGCTGATAACGATACTGATAAGTTGCAACAACAATTAGATGAACTGCAAAAAGAAGTTGATTCGCTAAAAGGTAATAAAGCTTTTGGTCTTGAATTTGGTGGTCGTTTGCAGGTGGACTATAACCATTTTGATGGTGCTTACAACGCGGGTCCTAATCGTTCAGGGGAAGCGGCGAGTGATTTGTTTGTTCGTCGTGCTCGATTATATGTTGAAAGTGAACACAGTGATTGGGATAACAAATTACTACTCGATTTTGCTGATGACACAGGTGAAATCGTTATGGCCCGATTGCGCTACAGTGGTTTTGGTAATGGTTTAAAAGTACAGGTGGGTAAGCTACGCGAAGATATTTCTTTAAATGCACTAACCAGTTCTAAGCATATAGCCACTATTGAGCGTAGCTCGCTTGCAGATAACGTTTCGCCTTATTTTCAGTGGGGTACATCGGTATACCAATATTTTAAAGATACAGGTTTACGCTATGCCGTCGGTGTTTATAAAAATGAAGCCTTTGGCGCTAATGGTAACAATAACGATGATGGTTCGCTCGCTCTATCACTAACAGGGCGTTTAACATGGCAACAAGATTTAGATAATGGCGTATTACATTTAGGTAGCTGGTATTCAAAACGTGATATGGGCGGACGTGTGTTAACAGGTGCACTTGCTCGTGGGGAAGTACGCAGTACGAATACCCGATTACTTAATTATGCAGCTGGTGGAGAGTTAGTACGTTTAAATAGCTTCGAGCAAGTTGGTCTTGAAGCGGCTTATCAAAATAAAGGGTTCAGTGTTGAGGCTGAATATGCGATACGAGAAATCGACACATTGGATAATAGCTCTGCACTAAATGGCGAGCGTTTTGACGCGTATGCCGTTACAGCAAGCTACTTTTTAGATGGTTCACAAAAGAAATACTCAAAAGGCAGCGCGGTATTTTCTCAACCAAAAGGCGTGAAAAACGCATGGGAGCTCGTTGCTCGTTTCAGTGGTGCAGATGCAACATCTGAGTCACAAGGTACTGAAGTGACCACTTATACTGCGGGTGCCAATTATTATTATTCTTCACAAGTTAAGTTTATGGCTAACCTAGTTTATTCTGAAGTTGAAGGCCCTGGTGCTGATGACTTAATTGGTGACGAAGACGATGGCTTAGGTTTAGCCGCTCGTATTCAGTACTTATTTTAAGGGGCATAAAACATGAAGTTGCTTACAAAAACGTTTAAATCATTTAAAACCACAGTGCTGGCCGCTTCGCTGGTACTAAGTAGCCCATTTGCAATGGCTGATATTCACTTCCTAGTACCTGGAGGCCCTGGCGGAGGCTGGGATACCACAGCTCGTGGGGTCGGTGAAGGTTTAGTAAAAGCAGGAATTGAAGATAATGCATCTTTTCAAAACATGTCAGGTGGCGGTGGTGGTCGTGCAATTGCCTACTTAATTGAGTCAGGTACGAAAAAGGGTGATATTTTAATGGTTAACTCAACACCTATTGTGTTGCGAGCATTATCAGGGAAAATTCCTTACAGCTATCGAGACTTAACACCTGTAGCGAGCATGGTTGCCGACTATGGTGCTTTTGTAGTGCGAAACGACTCTCCTTACAAAACGTGGCAAGATGTGATTGCTGCAATGAAAAAAAATCCGGGTTCAGTCAAGGTTGCTGGTGGTTCGGCTCGTGGCAGTATGGATCATTTGGTTGCTGCTCAAGCGGTTAAGTCAGCAGGCCTTGATGGACGACGTTTACGTTATATTCCATATGATGCTGGTGGCAAAGCTAAAGCAGGGCTGTTATCTGGCGAGGTTAACTTGCTCTCTACCGGCTTGAGTGAGGCGCTAGAAGTTGCTAATGGTGGTCAAGCACGTATTTTGGCTGTCACTTCTGGGGAGCCTTTACCTGATTATCCACAGATCCCTACACTTAAATCATTGGGCTACGACATGGAATTTGTTAACTGGCGTGGTTTTTTTGCAGCACCAAACTTACCAGATAACAAACTTGCACAGTACACCGAAAAGTTACGCAAGCTACAAAGCACTCCTGAATGGGAAACCGTGCGTGCTCGTAACGGCTGGTTAAACCTGTTTCAAGAAAAGGAGCAGTTTATAAAGTCACTTGAGCAGCAAGAAGCACAGCTTAGAGTCGTTATGGAAGAGCTCGGCTTTATTCGTACATTACGTTAATCGGGGCTAATGATGTTAAACCGCGAATTACTAGGGCCAAGTTTATTCTTGGCGCTATTTACCTTATACGCCATTGTTGCATGGCAAATACCACTCCTTCCATTTGAAGAGTATGAAATGGTGACCTCTGCCACCTTACCTAAAGTATATGCTGGGTTTGGTATTTTGGTGTGTTTATTATCCATTGGAGCGACCTTATTAAAGCCTCAAGAGCAAAAAGAGGAGCCTGAACAACGCCTAGATAAGAGAGATGTATTACGCACCTTCGGCTTGTTAGTGTTGATGGTTTTATACAGTACGGCGCTGGAGCCAATTGGTTTCTTAATCTCTACGAGTATTTTTTTATTAGTGGGCTTTTTTGTGATGGGGGAACGACGGAAAAAGATTCTACTGCTTGCGTCTATTCCTGTTGTAGTGGTTTTTTGGTTTTTAATGACCCAAATACTCGGTATTTATTTGGTTCCTGGCGATCTGTGGAGTTAAGTTATGTTTGATGGAATTATGCTGGGTTTGTCGACCGTACTCGACTGGAATAATTTGTTGTACGTTATTGTAGGGTGCTTTGTTGGTACATTTATCGGCATGCTACCGGGTCTTGGCCCTATTACCGCGATCGCGTTAATGATCCCAATTACTTATAGCATTGGTGCTGATTCAGGCATGATATTAATGGCGGGTGTTTACTACGGCGCTATTTTTGGTGGCTCAACATCGTCTATTTTAATTAATGCTCCTGGTGTTGCAGGCACGGTAGCTTCCTCTTTTGATGGCTACCCGTTAGCTAAGCAAGGCCATGCCGGTAAAGCGTTGGCAATCGCAGCTTATTCCTCCTTTATTGGCGGCACAATCGGCGCGATTTTATTGATGGTGGCCGCACCGTTATTGGCAAAAGTGTCGCTAAGTTTCCAATCACCTGATTACGTTGTGTTGATGTTTTTGGGATTAACCGCCATTGCTGCATTTTCTAATAAAGGGCAATTTTTAAAAGCCATGATGATGACGGTGTTTGGTCTAATGCTAGCTACAGTGGGTATTGATCCCTCATCGGGCACTGAGCGTTTTACATTCGGTCAAGCAGATTTACTTGATGGTATAAGCTTTTTATTAGTGGCGATGGCAACGTTTGCGCTGGCTGAGGCATTAATTAATGTTGTTCGTCCTGAGAAAAAAGAAGTGAAGAGCATTAACGATTCTGATACACCGCAGATTGGTTCAACCAAACTGAGTAAAGCTGAAGTGAAAGAAATGGCGCCGAGTGTAGGCCGTTCTTCTATCCTTGGTTTTATTGTTGGTGTGCTTCCTGGAGCTGGGGCGACGATTGCCAGCTTTATGGCGTATGCAACTGAGCGTAACTTAGCACCAAAAGCATTAAAAGATAAATTTGGTAAAGGTTCATTGCGTGGTTTAGCTGCGCCAGAATCGGCAAATAATGCGGCCTGTACTGGTTCTTTTGTGCCATTATTAACGTTAGGTATTCCAGGCTCTGGCACTACGGCTATCATGCTAGGTGCATTGATTGCTTACGGTATTCAGCCTGGGCCAATGTTGATGGAAGAAAATCCAAGTGTATTTTGGGCTGTGATCGTTAGTATGTACTTTGGCAACATTGTACTACTTATCTTAAATTTACCACTGATCCCTTACTTTGCAAAAGTATTGGCAATGCCTAAATCAGTGCTCACTATCATGATTCTATTCTTTAGCTTAATAGGGGTTTATTTGGTCTCTTTTAATACGTTTGATTTATTCATGATGGTTGGTTTTGCGCTGGTAGCTTTGGTGTTAAGAATATTAGCTTTCCCAATGGCACCTTTACTACTAGGATTTATTTTAGGGGATATGATTGAACGTAACTTCCGTCGTTCGATGATGCTCTCTGATGGTTCGCTAAGCTTTTTATGGGAGCGTCCTCTCACGTTGAGTATTTTTGTTATTTCGCTCTTAGTATTGTTATTCCCACTAAAAGATTTTATAACTCAGCGGCGTGCTGATAAAGCCGCACTCAAAGCGAGTCAAAAGCATGCCTAAAAGTTAAGGTTGAGTATGAAGTACACCAAAAAGCGAAATCCATTGCACAGCATAGTTAAGACTCCTAAACGTTTAGAAACACGGCTAATTATTTGGGTAACAGGGCTATGTATATTACAAGCTGTGTTGTTTGGTGGTTTGGTGTACCAAATTACAGCTCAAAGCTTGCATAGCCATATTGGTGATAAAGCGCTGGCTGTTGCCACGAGTATTGCATCAAGTGATGATGTTGTGCAGGCATTAAAAGGCTCACGTAATCTAGTGACAATCAACCAAGAAATTGAAAATCTGCGTCAGCTTACTGGGGCAGATTTTATTGTTATTGGGGATACAAATGCGAATCGTATCGTTCATCCTGATAAAAATAAGTTAGGGCAGCGTATGGTGGGTGGAGACAGTCAAGAAGCCCTTCAAGGAGAGCGCTATATATCTGTAGCACAAGGCAGTTTAGGAGAGTCGATTCGCGGTAAAGTTCCTGTATACGATGAACAAAAAAATATCATTGGTTTGGTATCTGTTGGGTTTTTGGTGCAGTCAGTAGAGCCTTTGATTCAGGCACGTATTGTTGAAATAGTTGCTTGGGGTTTGTTATTGGTGGTACTCAGTATTTTAGCTGCTGTGTTTATTGGTCAACGTGTTCGTAACGCTATTTTTGGTTTACAGCCAGATGAAATCGCCCGGTTATTTTCAGAGCAAGACGCGATTTTAAACACCATGCGCAGTGGTGTAATAGCCCTAGATCCGGATGGGCGCGTGCGTAAATTAACGCAGCGAGCATGCGAAATTTTGGATAAACCGACGGCCTATAGTGAGCAGGATTTAATGCTCAGTGATTTGCTGCCTGAACATGCAGGTTTTTTATTGCGTAATCAACGTCGCAAAATGGTTGGTTTTGAATTATTTGCTGCAGATAAACGTTTAGTGCTGTCTCGTTTTTCGTTGCAAGTACAAGGTCAAGCAGATGGTATTTTATTAACCTTGCGCCCTGCTGATGAGCTTGAATATATGAGCCAGCAGCTCACTAAAGTTCAAGCCTTTGCTGAGTTACTACGTGTTCAAACTCATGATTATTCTAATAAACTTAATCTCATAGGTGCATTAATTCAAATGGGGGAAGCAGACAAAGCGATTGAGTTGATAGGCCAAGAAAGTCAAGGCTCACAAGCACAGATACATCACTTACTAGAGCGTATTCAAGACCCTGTACTAGCCGGTTTACTGGTAGGCAAGTACCATAAAGCGCGAGAGCTTAATGTGATATTAGAATTAAACCCAGACAGTTTACTTGGCGCAATTGCACGTAAAGAGATGATTGAACGAGTAGTGTCAATTCTAGGTAATTTAATTGATAATGCAATTGAAGCGGCAATTTGTGCAGCAGAGCTCCGTAAGCCCTATGTAAGAGTAACGGTTGATGAGACAAATAAAACATTTTTATTTGATGTTGAAGACAGCGGTACTGGTTTAGGTAGTGATCATGGAGTGATATTCAGCCCACAATATAGCTCAAAGTCAGGAGCTGAACATGGTATAGGTCTATATTTAGTTAAAACCAATTTAGACTCATGTGGTGGAAGTTTAGAGATTGGTGAATCAGATTTAAAGGGCGCTCGATTAAGCGTTTATATTCCCAAAGAAAACAATAAGAGTGATAGCAAATGACATATTCAGTGGTCATTATCGAAGATGAAGTCGAAGTTGCGCAATTGTTAGCACAATATTTGTTGTTGCCAAATGGTACCGCGGGTAACCAAACTACGCGGCAAAGTTTACGCCAAGGGCAGTATCAAGTGGTCGGTATAGCTGCAAACCTAGCAACAGCTCATGGTCTGTTAAAAGCAATAGAGCCAGATCTCATCTTATTAGATATTCATTTACCGGATGGTAATGGGTTGGATTTATTAACTGAGCTACGCGCTCAAGCAATTAAAAGTGACGTGATGCTACTCACCGCGGCAAAAGAAGTCGAAACTTTAGAAAAAGCGATTCAATTAGGTGCCTGCGATTTCTTAGTAAAACCACTCATGTTACCTCGTCTTGATCAAGCGTTGGCTCGTTTTGAAGCGCGTCAACAATGTTTGTCAGATGCCAATGAAGTAACGCAATCTATGGTTGATACGCTATTTGGCTCAAACGAGCAAAGTAAGGCACCAACTAGATTGCCTAAAGGTGTGGATCAACTTACATTAAGAAAAATTTTAGATGCTTTTAATGCGAACAAAAAAACACCTTTCACCGCTCAGCAAATGGGCGATCTCGTTGGGGTTAGCCGCTCAACAGCAAGACGTTATTTAGAATATTTATTGGAAGCTGAGCAAGTGGGAGCCGACCAAAGCTACGGTAGCATTGGTCGACCAGAACGTTGCTATAAAATGGATTAAAGGCAATTAAATGGCTGATAAAGCTAGACTAAATTGTTTCTAATTACGCAGTTTTAGCTATTTAACAACATTGATATATCTGTAAGCAAAAAAATTTTCTAGAATTGATTGCATTTTAAGCGACTTCTATGGTGATGTTCGCTTTAACTAATGCTATACTCCCGCCGAATAATTTTTCGACTTTATTAAGAGTAAAATAATGGCAGATTTATCGAAGTACAGAAACATTGGTATTTTCGCGCACGTTGATGCGGGTAAAACCACTACTACTGAGCGTATCCTGAAGCTTACAGGTACTATCCATAAAACAGGTGAGGTTCATGATGGTGAATCTACAACTGACTTCATGGATCAAGAAGCTGAGCGCGGTATTACTATCCAGTCTGCGGCAGTAAGCTGTTTCTGGAAAGATCACCGTTTCAACGTTATCGATACTCCTGGACACGTTGACTTCACAGTTGAAGTTTACCGTTCACTTAAAGTATTAGACGGTGGTGTTGGTGTATTCTGTGGTTCTGGTGGTGTTGAGCCACAATCAGAAACTAACTGGCGCTATGCTAACGAATCTGAAGTTGCACGTATCATCTTCGTAAACAAATTAGACCGTATGGGTGCTGATTTTTACCGTGTAACTGAGCAAGTACGTAAAGTACTTGGTGCAGTACCACTAATCATGACTTTACCAATCGGTATTGAAGATGATTTCGTTGGTGTTGTAGACGTGCTTACTAAAAAAGCATACATCTGGGATGAGACTGGTCTTCCAGAAAACTACGAAATCACAGACGTTCCTGCAGACATGGTAGAAAAAACTGAAGAATACCATGAGATGCTTATCGAAACTGCTGTAGAGCAAGACGATGACCTAATGGAAGCGTACATGGAAGGTGAAGTACCTTCTTTAGAAGATATCAAGCGTTGTATCCGTAAAGGTACTCGTGACCTTGCTTTCTTCCCAACATTCTGTGGTTCTGCGTTCAAGAATAAAGGTATGCAACTTGTACTTGATGCTGTTGTTGATTACCTACCGGCACCTACAGAAGTTGATCCTCAACCTCTTATGGATGAAGATGGTAACGAAAACGGCGAGCATGCAATTGTATCTGCTGACGAACCATTCAAAGCGCTAGCATTCAAAATCATGGATGACCGTTTTGGTGCATTAACGTTCGTACGTATCTACTCTGGTAAGCTTAACAAGGGTGACACTATCCTTAATGCGTTTACTGGTAAAACTGAGCGTGTTGGCCGTATGGTTGAGATGCAAGCAGATGAGCGTAAAGAGCTTACTTCAGCACAAGCTGGTGATATCATCGCCATCGTAGGTATGAAAAACGTGCAAACTGGTCACACTCTATGTGATCCTAAGCACCCAGTAACTCTTGAGCCAATGGTATTCCCAACTCCAGTAATCTCGATTGCTGTACAGCCTAAAGATAAAGGCGGTAATGAGAAAATGGGTATTGCTATCGGTAAAATGGTTGCAGAAGATCCATCTTTCCAAGTTGAGACTGATGAAGATTCAGGCGAAACTATCCTTAAAGGTATGGGTGAGCTTCACTTAGATATCAAAGTAGATATCCTTAAGCGTACTTACGGCGTAGACCTTGTTGTTGGTCAACCACAGGTTGCTTACCGTGAAACTATCACTCGTGAAATCGAAGATAGCTACACGCACAAGAAGCAATCAGGTGGTTCTGGTCAGTTCGGTAAGATTGATTACCGCATCAAACCAGGCGAAGCGAATTCAGGCTTCACGTTCACTTCATCAGTTGTTGGTGGTAACGTACCTAAAGAATTCTGGCCTGCAGTTGAGAAAGGCTTTAAGTCAATGATGAACGAAGGTGTTCTAGCTGGCTTCCCAGTACTTGACGTTGAAGTTGAGCTTTTCGACGGTGGCTTCCACGCGGTGGATTCATCTGCAATCGCATTCGAAATCGCTGCTAAAGGCGCTTTCCGTCAATCGATCCCTAAAGCGGGTGCACAACTTCTTGAGCCAATCATGAAAGTTGACGTGTTCACGCCAGAAGATCATGTTGGTGACGTAATCGGTGACCTTAACCGTCGTCGTGGTATGTTAAGCGACCAAGAAGCTGGCTTAACAGGCGTTCGCATTAAAGCTGACGTTCCGTTATCAGAAATGTTCGGTTACATCGGTTCACTACGTACAATGACATCAGGTCGTGGTCAGTTCTCTATGGAGTTCTCACACTACGCAGCATGTCCACAAAACGTAGCTGACACTGTAATCGCTGCAGAAAAAGAGAAAAAAGCTGCTAAGTAATTAGTCACTTAAACTCTTAAAAAAACCCGCACTTGTTGCGGGTTTTTTGTTTTGTAAGATAACTATTTATGTCCGTAATTAACTAGCTGCTAATCATATGGGAAGATGTTGCTATTACCAAAAACCCTTTCATAAATTTATAAAGAAACATTCGTCATAATAATTTCTAATAAAATTGTTTATAGATGATTTGCTCTTAATCAACAGCAGTCATTACTCTTATAGTCTAATTCATCTTATGGTTTTTAGGAGGATATCAGGTGAACAAAAAGAGTAAGTTAAAGGTTTATATATTGGAGAGTAAGAACCTGTAGTAAAACTGTTTCAGGTCAATTTACAGCAATTGATTAAGTTAATGCCACTTTAACTTAAAGCAGCATTAGACTGCTAAGTCGTTATTTCTTTAACCACTGAGCTGCTTGCTTGGCAAAATACGTTAAAATGCCATCAGCACCTGCGCGTTTAAACGCTAATAGTGATTCCATTATTGTTGCCTCTTCTGCTAACCAGCCATTATCAATGGCCGCTTTGTGCATGGCATATTCGCCGCTGACCTGATAAGCGAAGGTTGGCACGCCAAACTCGTCTTTAACGCGACGAACAATATCTAAATATGGCATGCCTGGCTTTACCATAACCATGTCGGCGCCTTCTTGTAAGTCTAAGGCGACTTCGCGAATTGCCTCATCAGAATTTGCCGGATCCATTTGATAGGTTTTTTTATCTGCGCCTTTCAAGTTACCTGCCGAGCCTACCGCGTCACGAAAGGGTCCGTAGTAACTTGATGCATATTTCGCAGAATAGGCCATTATACGAGTGTGTATATGACCGTCGGCTTCAAGCGCTTCACGAATAGCACCAATACGGCCATCCATCATATCTGAAGGAGCAACAACGTCTGCGCCAGCCTCTGCATGTGATAGCGCTTGCTTTACTAAAATCTCGGTCGTAACGTCATTTATTACATAGCCTTCGTCATCAATAATACCGTCTTGGCCATGCACTGTGAATGGGTCAAGTGCGACGTCGGTGATCACTCCAAGCTCTGGAAATGCGGCCTTTAATGCGCGAACAGTGCGCTGTGCAAGGCCATCATCACTATACGCTTGTTCAGCTAATAGCGATTTCTTATCTGCAGGGGTGACGGGGAAAATAGCCACAGCAGGTACGCCTAAATCAACAAGCTCTTGCGCTTCTATTAGCAATAAATCAATTGATAAGCGCTCAATCCCAGGCATTGACTCTATACTTTCGCGGCGATTTTTTCCTTCAAGTACGAATACTGGGTAGATTAAATCATTTACAGTCAGCTGGTTTTCAGCCATTAGCCGGCGGGAAAAGTCATTACGACGCATTCTGCGCATGCGTGTATAAGGAAAAAGATCCAGACCTGATTGGGCCATTATTTGCTCCTAGTCTAAAATTGGAAAGCTAATTACCCGATTACGGCCATTTTGCTTGGCATGATAAAGTGCTTTATCTGCGCAATCAGTAAATAATCCTGGGTTATTAGTATCTTCTGCGATAGCGCTATAGACACCAGCACTAATTGTAAATTTTATATCTGAGTTGGCAATAGTAATCGTTGTATTCATTATTGATTGTTTAATAGACTCGGCAATCTCTAAAGCACCGGATATCGGCGTGTTGGGGAGTAACACGACAAACTCTTCACCACCATATCTAGCAACTTCATCAAGGGGGCGCTTTAAATGGCTTTTTATAATATCTGCTACAGCGCGAATAGTTTGGTCGCCGATCAAGTGGCCATAGTTATCGTTGATCACTTTAAAGTGATCGATATCTAGCATAATAATACCTAAAGGCGTTTGCTCTCGGCGAGAGCGGCGTAAATCCATAACCAACTTTTTATCGAAATAACGGCGGTTTTTAACTTTCGTTAATGGGTCTTCCATATTAAGTAGTTCTAGAGCGCGGTTTTTCTCTTCCAGCTCCCGTAAAGTTACTTGTAGTTCAAAAGTGCGCTCTTCAATATTACTTTCTAAGTCTTGCCGAGCTTGTTCTTGTAGCGCTAAACGTTCCTGTAATAGCACGTCTTGGGCTTCATTTTGTGCTATTTGAGCCTGTTGTAAGGCAATTTGGGCATCGCGTTCAATGATGAAATGCCTAATGGTGGCAAAACTTAAACTCAACGAGCAGAGCAGAAAACTAATGAACATAAAAGGCAAGCTTCGTGAGTCTAAGTTAAAGAGATTGAATACCACAATATTTAAGTAAACCAAGGATGCAGCGTAAATTATAGCCCCTATAAGTAACGCATTAAGAGGTTGATTACGGCTATGTTTAATATGCAAAGCGATAATTGTGCTGTGTAATAGCATCAATAACAGACTAATACTTAAGCTGTAGCTGACAAATACGGGGGTAGGGAACCAGCAAGCAACAAATAAACTTATGAATACAAGGTAGTTACACCCAGTGTGTACCTTATCTATTTGCTTGAAGCTATAAGTTCTTAATTGCTCAAATAAAGGTTTAAATAAGCAGCTCGTGACTAACAGCATGCTAGGGATCGCTAGTTGCTGTAGGCTAGGCAGTGAGGGGTGAAAATAACGGTAGCCAAAGCCGTAAAGGTAGATAAGCAACAGCCACAGGGTAACCAGCACACTACCGCATAGTGCAAAGTAGTGCTTTCTTGAAAAACCAAATAGCACAAAACTAGTTAAGGCAAGTGATAAAATAAAGCCTACGAGCAAGCCATATAGCAGGTTAAATTTACTTTTATATTTTAAATATTCATCACTTTGCCACAGACTTAATGGCACTCTTAAGCCAGCTTGGTTTTCAACCCGTAACAATAAAGTACTGTTACTTTGAGGTGGGAGTACTAGTTTTACTAAGAGTGACTCATTTTTAATTTGCCGGTTCTTTAATGGCAATGCATCGCCTATTTCTTTAAACAGTAAAGTCTTATTTTGCTGATAATGATAAACAGACACTTTATCTAATAGTGGGTTATCAATAGAGAGTAGACTCGCTAGTTCATTTTGTTCTTTATTGATCAGCTTAACGCGCAACCAAGCCACTTTATAGCGCATACCTAAGTTCAAGTTTTGGCTGCTGGCAGCTTGCCATTCATTTGATGTTTTTGCTTGTTCTGGTGTAAGTGGTTGGGCAATATATTCAAATGGAATGAACTGCAAACGGCTAACTTGCTTATCAAGTATTATGTCTGTTGCAAAAGCCGAAGACGCAGTAAAAAAAATAAAGCTGCATAGCAACCACCAAGCACACTTCATTATTAGGCCTTAGGGTTGAATAACTGTTGAAAATTAAGTGTAGTTTGTTTCGCTACCGTTGCAAAGTCTACGCCTTTCAATGTCGCGATTGTCTGGCACACATAAGGTAAATAACTGGGCTCGTTACGACGTGATTTTGGCTTTGGTTTTATTGTTCTAGGTATTAAAAAGGGCGCGTCTGTTTCTATGAGTAAGCGCTCTAAGGGAATGCTAGGTATCAGCTGCTGCAACGCTTGACCGCGACGCTCATCACATACCCAGCCAGTAATACCTATGTATAAGCCCAGTTCAAGGTATTGCGTTAACGCATCCTTATCCCCAGTAAAGCAGTGAAGTACACCGCGTATCTTATGTTGCTTTAAAATTCTGAGCATATCTTCACTAGCATCACGTTCATGCAGATAAACAGGTAAGTTGAGTTGCTCTGCAAGAACAAGCTGGCGAGTAAGCACACTTCTTTGTGTATCCCGAGGTGAAAAATCACGGTTATAGTCTAAGCCGCATTCACCAATCGCCACTACTTCAGTTTGTTGTGCCAGAGTCGTTAACTGTTGCTCTAATTGTTCGGTGGCGGTTTTAGCATCGTGAGGGTGAATACCGGCCGTCGCAAGGAGTTTATATTTATTTGCTAAAAACAGTGCTTGTTGGCTGCTTGCGATATCGCAACCAATAAGCAGCATTTGACTAATATTCTGTGCTTTAGCACGTGTAATAACAGCCTCATGCTGATCATCAAATTGATGATTAGTAAGGTTTACACCTGCATCGGTTAGCATTAGCGTCATTAATTGGTACGTTTCACACGAATTGAATTGTTTTTCCCTTGCACTCTCAGTAGGAATGAATTAAACATTCCTCGCTCGATAACAACTGTATCTTCGCTATTTAGGCGCATACGGTCAGAACCTATTTGACGCCATTTTTGACCATTATTAAGGGTTATAATTAACTCACCATAAGGGGCTTGTTTGACATCGGTAACCACTGCGGTGATTTCATCATCATTGCCTTTAGTTGCTTCTTTATGTTCTAAACCAAAGTCTTCATTTTTTGTTTTTACTATTTGATCAGTAGCTACCACTGCACCGGCTGTTGCAGCAGGAGCGGCCGTATCAGCAGGGGTTAATTGTTTAGTCGTTGTTGGTTTACTTAATGATTTTCCTGCCATAGTGTTGTCATAGCATAAGAGGCGATTAAAATCATTTTCAACCAAGGTACAGGCTTGCAGTGCTTGTAAGTTCACTTCATCGGCATAAACCGTTGATGCACTTAAAAGTGCTATTATTGGTAATATTTGTTTTTTCATTTATTCCTCTGACTCATCTTGCTGAGGCTTAGCGCTGTAAAAAGCCGCTAAAATTAATCCCAATTCAAATAACAGTAGCATCGGAAATGCTAATAATGTTTGTGAAAGTACGTCTGGTGGGGTTAAAAACATAGCCACCACAAAGACACCTACCACAATATAAGGTCGTTTTTCTTTCAAGCTTTGCGTTGTTGTTGCACCACTCCAACATAACAGCATGATTGCAACAGGAATTTCAAATGCGACACCAAAGGCAAAAAACAGCTTTAAAGCAAAGCTTAAGTAGCTGCTTATATCTGGTGCAAGGGTCATCATTTGAGGACCAACACTGGTAAAAAACCCCAATATAATTGGCAAAACTACAAAGTAGCAAAAAGCAATACCGCTATAAAACAAGATGATACTTGATGCTAATATTGGCATTAACATGCGTTTTTCATGTTGATATAGCCCCGGTGCAATAAACCCCCAAATTTGGTGTAAAATAACCGGAATTGCCGCAAATAAAGCAACAAATAAGGTTAGTTTGAACGGTGCAAAAAAGGGTGCTGTTACATCTGTAGCTATCATGGTTGCAGTACTTGGTAAGTGTGCAACCAGTGGTGCAGCAACAAAGCTATAGATGTCATTTGCAAAATAAACAAAGGCAATAAAAAATAGCAAAATAGCTAATAAAGCCTTCATTAATCTATTGCGTAATTCAATTAAATGACCAACAAAGCCTGATTGAGTTTGCTCTGCCATAATTTAATTGTTACCTATTAATAGACCACAGAGTGCAAAAATAATTTCATTTTTGTTCATCAATATTCACTTTATCGCTTTGCTCGGGGGAATTTTTTTTATAACTGTGGGTTACAGAATCAGCGGCTTTTTTTAGCTCGTTAACAGAGTCTTTTACTGCAGGACTTAAGTCTTGCATGCTTTGTTGTTCGGCTTTTTTTAGGTTTTGATGCAACTCATGTACACGCAGCTCTTCATTTACTTCAGCTTTTACTGAGTTTGCCATTGATTTTATCGTCTTAACCCAGCGGCTTACTGTTCGAATTGCAACAGGCAGCCGCTCTGGGCCGAGTACAACTAGGCCAACAATTAATACAATAACAAGTTCCCACATGCCCATTTAATTAAGCCTTATGGTCTTCTTTGCTTTTGTCAGCCGTTTCTTTGCTGTGCACTGAATTAGTCGATTGTTCTATATTATCAGTGGGTTTCGCTTGTTCATCATCAGAAACTGCTTTTTTAAAACCTTTTACAGCATTGCCTAAATCACCACCGATACCGCGAAGTTTCTTTGTGCCAAAAAGTAATACTATGATTGCTAGAACAATTAATAATTGCCAAATACTAATACCACCAAAACCCATGATTTACTCCAAATCTCATTGTATGTTTACGCTGATTATACTCAGCAAAATGTAAATAGCACTTAGTTTATGCGCTACGCCACGCTAATATAAAACCAATTAATGAACAGCTAGCTGCAATACTACTGGCGATTATGTCGCTTTGTAAGTAACACAGGCCTGAAACTATCATCGCAGCGCCTGCAAACACCCCCATTATAAGGGGTTTATGTGACGCTGGTGCTGCGCACGGTTCAATTGCTTTGTGTTGTTGTTTTAAGTTGTAATAGATTAAATCAGGTAATTCGGGCATTTTTTCGGCCCAAAAAGGCAAGTTAGCATACATTTGCTTCAGTACCGACAACGGCCCTACTTGCTGTTTTACCCAATCTTCTAAAAAAGGCTTCGCTGTTTGCCACAAATCAAGTTGCGGATATAGTTGTCTTCCGAGTCCTTCAACATACAGTAAGGTTTTCTGTAATAGCACTAATTGTGGTTGAACTTGCATATTAAAGCGACGAGCTGTATTGAAAAGGTTGACGAGCACGTGCCCAAAAGAAATTTCTGCTAAGGGCTTATTAAAAATAGGTTCACAGACTGTGCGAATAGCAAATTCAAATTCTTCAACACTGGTATCTTTAGGTACCCAACCAGAGTCAACATGCAGCTGGGCTACTTGGCGGTAATCTCGGTTGAAAAAGGCAATGAAGTTCTCGGCTAGATAGCGCTTATCTTCTTTATTAAGCGTACCAACTATACCGCAGTCTATACCAATAAACTTTGGGTTTTCTGGGGTGTCATAAGAGACAAATACATTGCCTGGGTGCATGTCTGCATGAAAAAAACTATCACGAAACACTTGCGTAAAAAATACCTCAACACCACGTTCTGCAAGGAGTTTCATATTAGTATTTTGTGCAACTAATGCATCAGTATCTGAAACTGGAATACCGTAAATACGTTCCATCACCAGTACATTGACACGACTATAATCACTATAAACATAAGGAATATAAAGTGACTCTGACCCTTCAAAATTGCGCTTTAATTGTATGGCGTTAGCACCTTCGCGCATTAAATCTAACTCATCGAGTAAGGTTTTCTTGTACTCTTTAACAACTTCAACAGGGCGTAATCTTTTTGCTTCATTGATTAATTTAGCGACGACCTTAGAAAATTTTTCCATCAGTGCTAAATCAGCGTCAATCTGATTTTTAATATCAGGACGAATAACTTTGATAACGACTTCTTGTGGCTGATTATTATCATCAATTAATGTTGCAGTATGTACTTGTGCGATAGATGCTGACGCTAATGGTGTTTGTTCAAAGTCACTAAAGCATTCACTAATGTCATTAATCTCTAAAGCATTTTCAATTAATTGTTGTGCAAGCTCACCATCAAATGGTTGCACTTTATCTTGCAATAGCGCTAGCTCTAACGCGATATCTAATGGCAGCAAATCTCGCCGCGTTGACAGCATTTGACCAAACTTAATCCAAACCGGGCCTAGTTGTTGTAGCGCTAGGCGCAAGCGTAACCCTGCTGGTTTTTCTTTATGTTTATTTTTAAGCCAAAATAAACCAGCACGGCCAACTTTGCCATACCAAGGAATCTTTTTGTTTGGAATTAACTCATCTAAACCGTAATTAAGCAGGGTTTTGGTAATGTAATAAAGCCGAGCTGCTGACACAAATAATCCTTACTGACTTAGTGGAGCTGAAGTAATTGGTTGATACGTTGCTCAAGTTGAGCGACTTGACCTTTGAGCTGACGTGTTTGTTGTTTGAACTGGTCAAGCTCAAGTGGGTGAATGGTCACTTTGAGTTCGTCTTGACATAACTGGGTTAAGGTCGCTGCCACTTTTTTGTCTGTAACTAAACCTTGGCGTTTAGCGTTTTGCATTATTTGCCATAACTGTTGTGCGGGAGCGTCACCTAAGTAGCGAGAAAAGTGTTCCGGCCAATCGATATCCATAGCTGAAAATGCATTGCTAAAGCCTTGAGCTATGTTTAAATCACCCTGTAAGTCCAACTTATCTTGGCGAATTAACTGGGTCAACATAGCTGGGTTTTTAAGTGCGATGAGAGTGTCTATATCACCACTAATCATACAGTCGAATTGTTTTTCATTGGTGCTGTATAAGTGAAGATGTTGCTCGGTAAAGACTAATAAAAACTGTTGTTGCCAATCACGTATGTCAATAAGCAATCGTTTATGTGACACAGGCTCCAGTTTATCGATTAAGGTGCTATCAAGTTTTAAGCTGGTATTTAAAATGCGTTCAACTAGCGCAACAATAAAGTTAGTTAACATAACAACACCTTAGTCGGTTTTGATAGAGTTTTTTAATATTTAAAGCCACGATGTAAGGCAACGATACCACCGGTTAAATTTTGATAAGTGGTTTGCTCAAAGCCCGCGTCTTCCATCATGCTTTTCAGGGTATCTTGATCTGGGTGCATGCGGATTGATTCAGCTAGATATTTGTATGACTCTGAGTCGTTAGCAACGAGTTCACCCATTTTAGGTAACAAATTAAATGAGTAGAAATCGTAGGCCTTACTCAACACTTCATGCTCAGGTTTAGAAAACTCTAATACTAATAAACGGCCACCGGGCTTTAAAATACGGTACATAGAACGCAGCGCTTTATCTTTATCGGTAACATTACGTAGTCCAAACGCAATGGTGATCAAATCAAAGCTGTTATCTGGAAATGGCAGTGCCTCGGCATTCATTTGCACATAATCAATATTGCTAACAAGGCCTAAATTATGAAGTTTTTCACGACCGACTTTTAGCATTGATGAATTAATATCACCCAATACTACTTGGCCGGTGTCGCCAACAAGTTGACTGAACTTTGCGGTTAAATCGCCTGTGCCACCGGCTAAATCAAGCACGTGATGGCCCTTGCGAACACCAGAGCTTGCTATGGTTTGGCGCTTCCATAAGCGGTGAATACCAAAAGACATGAGATCGTTCATTACGTCATATTTTGCCGCAACGGAGTGAAAAACATCGGCAACCATCGAAGCTTTTTCTGTTTCGGCAACGGTTTTATAGCCAAAATGCGTGGTTTTTTCTTGATTCTCGTTCATGATAAATCTCTATCGTGGTAATAGAGACTAGTGTACTTGATAGTACCCCTGAGGTGCAATTTGATTATAGAAAAAATGCTTGTGGATCAAGCGCGAGGTTATTGCCCTGCAATAAAGCTGCTTTGCCCTAGTGACTTCGCTTTATAGGCTGCATTAGATGCTTTACGTGCAAGTACATTAAAGTCTTTTTCATCTTGGTGTTTTGCAATACCAAGAGATAAGTCAATTGTGGGTAATTTAAGGCCACTTTTAGAGCTAACAAAACGTAATTTTTCAACCCCATTACGGACCTTTTCGGCAATAACGTTAGCGGTTTCAGGGTCAATGTCAGCTAATAAAATGGTAAAGGCATCTTTGCTGGTGCGACCTGGTAGGCCACTTTCAAGCACGTATTTTTGAATTTGCTTGGCCACTTTATTTAAAATAACTTCGCCAATCATGTCGCCATAGTTAGTGATAAAGTGCTCTAAGTTATCAATTTGTATGGCAATCGCACATACAGATTTATTTTGACTTAACCAAAGCTGAGTTTGTTGGTTTAAATAATGGCGTTTGTATAAGCCAGTTTGTTGATCCGTGATATGTTGTTTGCGAAGTTGCACTAGCTGTTGTTGGGTTTTTTCTTGTAGTTTTTTCGCTTTACTTAGTTCTTGTTTAAACTGTTGATGTTGATTAAGTAACTGTGCTGTTTGCTTGCTTAGGGTATCGAGCGCATGTCGGCTTTTTTGCACATTGTTTTCATCAAGAGAATGAACACAATCGCTAACTTGGTTGGCAAAGCGCACAATATCGTGCTCGGTTGACTTGGCACTACGTGAGAGTGAATTGATAATGCCGTCAACATTACGAACCATTGACGTTTCCGTCTGGTGGGCTTGGTCCATATGATCAAAGTAAAGCTGTTCTATGTAGACACTATCTATTTCTTGACCAAGGGCAACAGCGCGGTCTAAAGTTGCATTAAGGTCAGCGTTGGCTTGGCTTACATAGGTATAAATAACATTATAATTAAGCGGTGAAGGTGGTAATGCATGACGTTCTAAAAAGATACATACCTTTGTCATTTTTTCTTGAGCAATCGCCATGGAGTCATGGAACATCATTTATTTATACCAACTAAATACGCATAACAGCTAAATTAAATAACTCACTCCATGAGACATCAGCGCTATCCTAGCATTTGATACTTCCCTACATTAATCTGTATCGCGTGTATTTAAAAGTAAAAAAGTGTGATTTACCGCGGATATTTACTTTTTTACCGTTCAATAGCTGGTTTTATCAACAATTCTAAAGTACTGCTTAAGTACTAGGCAGGTAATGCTGTAAATTTAACCTGAGCAAAGACGCTCTTGGTCGCATTTATTTTGGTAAAACGAATTGAATAAGGTAGTTTAAATCAACTACAGATAGCAGAGCCTTTTAATATGAAAATAAAGTTCCAAAAGAAATCATCGGCAGTATTTCGCCATTCATTATTAAGTATAGCATTTGCTTGCTCACTAAGCGCCTGCCAAATGACTAGCGTTGACAGTGATGAGCAATTCACTGCAGTGGCACAATCCATTGTTGATTATCGTAAAAGTATCAGTCCATATAGCAACCCTGAAGGTGTCGATGGTTATTTACTAAATAACCTGTCAGCGGAGTTTTTAGAGCAAAAATATCAAAAAAACACTGAGCTTTTAGCGCAACTTGACGCTATTGATACACAGAGCCTCAGTGAAGAAAACCGCATAAACTTGACGATTATTCGTGCTCAGGTGCAAAACAGTGTCGATGAGTATGTATTTAACAGCCATTACATGCCCTTAACCTCTGAATATGGTTTTCATTCAAGCTTGTCATTTATGGTGTCGCAATCAGATTTCAAAACCTTGGCTGATTACCAGCTATATCTTGAGCGATTGCAGCAAGTTCCTCGTTTTTTCGCGCAAAATATTGGTTGGATGCGAAAAGGATTAGAAGTCGGCTTAACTCAACCACAAGCTGTATTAGTGGGCTATCAAGACTCTATCACAGCCTATATTGTTGATGATGCAACAAAGTCTGAGTTTTATAAGCCATTTTTAAATAATACTGCTGGGTTAGCTGCGAGTGAGTTTGCTCAGCTACAACAGCAAGCTAAAAAAGTAATTGATGAGCAAGTTATTGCGGCTTATCAAGGTTATTTAACGTTCTTTAATGAAGAGTATCAGCCCGGAGCGCGAAGTGAAATTGGTATTTCAGCGACACCAAATGGTGAAGCATTTTATGCCAATCGAGCTAAGTACTACACTACGACAGATATGACTCCAAAAGAAATCCACGAACTGGGTTTAAAGGAAGTCGCGCGGATACGCGGCGAAATGGACGAAGTAATCAAAGAAGTAGGCTTTGAAGGCTCGTTTGCCGAATTTGTACACTTTTTACGAACTGATCCACAATTTTATGCCACAACACCAGAAGAGTTACTAAAAGAAGCATCTTACATTGCCAAAAAAATGGATGCGCAATTACCTAAGTTATTTCATACCTTACCTCGTATGCCATACGGTGTAGCTCCTGTACCGGCTAGCATCGCGCCAAAATATACAACAGGTCGCTATTCAGGTTCGCGTCGTGATGATCAAGCTGGGTATTATTGGGTAAATACTTATGCACTTGATAAACGTCCACTTTATGTTTTAGAAGCATTAACTCTACACGAAGCTGTTCCAGGCCATCACCTACAAATTTCACTTAATGCCGAACTTGAATACTTACCAAGCTACCGTCGAGATGCGTATTTATCAGCTTTTGGTGAAGGTTGGGGTTTATATTCAGAATATTTAGGCTTAGAGGCCGGTTTTTATCAAGACCCTTATAGCAATTTTGGCCGATTAACTTATGAAATGTGGCGTGCGGCTCGATTAGTGGTTGATACAGGCATGCACATGTATGGCTGGAGTCGAGAGCGAGCGATGAACTTTATGAGTGAAAATACTGCACTGTCATTGCACAACGTGAAAACAGAAACCGATCGTTATATTTCTTGGCCTGCACAGGCGTTGTCGTACAAAATTGGTGAGTTGACAATTAAACGCTTACGCAAGGAAACCGAGCAAGCGTTAGGTCAAGATTTTGATATTCGCGAATTTCACTATCAAATATTACGTCATGGCTCTGTGCCATTATCTGTACTTGAAGAGCAAATTCAATTGTATATTCAGAGCGAGCTGGCAAAACGCGGCTAACCCTCCTCCTCATATTCAGCGCATGTCCTTATGCGCTGAGTTTTTCCTGTAAAACCCCTCCTTTAAATTGTATGCTCTTCAATAAGAATGAAAATTAACCAGCAAGGGGCGTTGCGTGAGTAGTTTTATTATTTTTAGTATTGATGTGTTTGCTAGTCTATTTATTGTGGTATTCGGTTGCTTAGTTTTACTCGTGATATATTTTTATATCAGTGACGTTACTCAGGCTAAACAAGCAATTAGACGAAATTACCCAGTGATTGGGCGGTTTAGGTATTTTTTTGAGCGCCAAGGTGAGTTTTTTCGACAATACTTTTTTGCTATGGATCGTGAAGAGATGCCGTTTAACCGTGCTGATCGGAGTTGGGTATACCGTGCAGCAAAAAATGTTGATCGTACTACGGCATTCGGCTCTACTCAGAGTTTAGAGACCACAGGCACCGTGATGTTTATGAACTGTGCCTTTCCTACGCTTGATGAAGATGCACTCGACCCTAGTGCAGTAACACTTGGCCCTTATTGCCCTCAGCCTTATGTTACTAAGTCTTTATTTAATGTCTCAGGCATGAGTTTTGGAGCCTTATCAAAGCCGGCAGTACGCGCACTGTCAAAAGGTGCAAAATTGGCAGGGTGTTGGATGAATACCGGAGAAGGCGGTTTAAGCCCCTACCACTTAGAAGGTGGTGCCGATTTAGTGTTTCAGATAGGCACGGCAAAGTACGGAGTAAGAGATGAGCATGGCAACTTAAGCACAGAAAAGCTCAAAGCAATTGCGGCCCATGAGCAAGTCAAAATGTTCGAACTTAAAATGAGCCAAGGTGCTAAACCGGGCAAAGGTGGTATGTTGCCTGGTAAAAAGGTGACGGCTGAAATTGCTGCTATTCGTGGTATACCTGAAGGGCATGATTCAATAAGCCCAAATGGCCATATTGAAATAAAAGCACCGGCAGATATACTCGATATGGTTGAAAAAGTACGCGATACGACAGGGAAACCAACAGGTTTCAAAGCCGTTATCGGAGCTTATGCTTGGCTAGAAACTCTATTTGCTGAAATTAACCGCCGTGGTATCGAATCAGCCCCTGACTTTATAACTATAGATAGTGCTGATGGCGGTACGGGTGCTGCACCACAACCTTTAATGGATTCTGTCGGTTTACCACTTCGAGAAAGCTTACCCTTGGTTGTTAATATGTTAGAAAAACATGGCTTGCGTGAGCGTGTAAAAGTGATTGCTTCAGGCAAGCTAATTGTGCCATCACGCGTAGCATGGGCGCTTGCGTTGGGTGCTGATTTTGTTGTTTCGGCTCGTGGCCATATGTTTGCATTAGGTTGTATTCAGGCATTGCAATGTAATAAAGACACCTGCCCTACAGGGATCACAACTCATAATGAGCGGCTACAGCGAGGTTTAGATGTTGAAGATAAAGCCCAGCGGGTCGCGAACTATAATAAATATATTCATTATGGAGCAGGTTTAATTGCTCATTCTTGTGGTGTATTTAGTGCGCGCGAGTTGTCTCGCGAACATGTTCGAGTGGTGCAAGAAAATGGTTTATCAGAGCCGCTTGATAAAATGTACGAGCATTATCAATAAGAAAAGGCGCCGTAGCGCCCTCAGATGGCATAAAAAAGTTAGTTTAATAAGCTGATCAGCAAGGCAAAGAAGTCATCTTTATGGGCGCAGCTTGGCGCATTGACCATTAGTTGCTCGCCAACAACAAGGGTTTGCTGTTGTACTGCTAGGCGTGCTTGCTCATCCTCTATGGTGTCGATATCTGCCACATGTGCTAAACCAATTGTTCGGCGTATTAGCTCCGCTCCGCAATAACCAATGGCGTCTTGTAGCACTTGTTGTAAGTAATAATTTGCAAATTCTGGGTTTGCCAAGCTCGCATCATTGCTGTGTTGAGTAATTAGATTCAGCCATTTTTGCTCAAATAAACTGTAACAGTCTTGCAGGCAAGTCAGTAAATGCGTTTGATATTGGCGGCGTTTAGCAAGCTCTGCAATACGTGCATTTTGGGCACAGTAGTTTAATAATAAATTACCCATAAATGATCCTATATCAAAGCCTACAGGGCCAAAAAAGCCAAACTCAGGGTCGATCATCTTGGTTGTTTGTTGATCAACAAAAATACTGCCGCTGTGCATATCGCCATGTAACAATGTTTGTGGACACGCGAGAAATTTAGCTTTTAGTTTAGCTGCAGCTAACTTGAGTGCTGTGTTGTTACGAATGTGGTTAACGTTATCGGCAAGTGCTGCTGGGAAGCTATTGCGTTCATGGATAACATAAGGGTCACTAAAAAATAAATCTTCAGTAATTTGGCACAGCTCAGGGTTCGTAAATTGACAGACTTTGGCTTTTTTATCTTGTGCCGCTAGATAAAGGTCTGAGTTATAAAAGCCTGTAGAGCTTAAGTAATGTGCTACATGCTCCGCTAGTAAAGGAAACTGCTCTGCCTTAATTTGCGCGCTACGTAATATTTGTAAATGCCCCAAATCTTCCAGTACTGTAAGGGCAAGCTCTGGGTTGTAGTGCAGTACTGCAGCTGTGTGCTTTGAGCAAATCGCGCCGTGATTTACCAAAACTTCAGCTTCAATGCGAGCGCGGTCTAAAGTAAGCGGCCATGATTCGCCAACACAGCGAGCGTAAGGGAGCGCTTGCTTTAAGATTACACTGTTATTTTGCTCATCACTTATTCTAAATACGAGATTTAAATTACCATCGCCAAACTCATAAGCAGTTAACTCGGCGTCTTGTTGAAAAGTTTCAAACTCACTTTTTTTAATCAGTTGTTTAATATAATCAATCGCATGCTGGGCATTAAAAGCAAAGTATTCGGTCATGAAGTGAGTCTCATAAAATAAGCAGTTGTAGCATTCTATACTCTCAACCGTTTAGATGTCTATACTTCTTGGTTGTGTGATTTAAAAACTGCTGTAGAATAAATCGCAGCAAAACATTTTTAGGATTCATGATGCAAGATCTGATAGCGAGTAGCTTAAAATATCAAAACAACACATTGAGCGTGTTAGATCAGTACTTATTGCCACATCAGCAAAAGTGGCATGTGTGTAATGATGTAGCCAGCATGCGAGATTTGATCTTAACCTTAAAAATACGTGGGGCACCGTTGATTGGGTTAGGCGCCAGTTTACTTGTTGCGCACTTGGCAGAGAAGGGTACTGAAAAAGCCACATTGGCTGCGGCGATTGATAAGCTAGAAGCGACACGGCCAACAGCGGTTAACCTTATGCATTGTATGGAAAAATTACGCATTGCCTTAGTGCAAGATGACTTTGTTGCAGCGATTGTGAGCACCGCGGTCAACTTATTTCATGAAGATATCGCTTTATGCGAAAGCATGGCAAGCCATGGCGCAGCGCTGGTGAACAGGGGGGATAATATTCTTACCCATTGTAATACTGGTGCACTTGCCACAGCAGGGATTGGCACCGCTTTAGGTGTCATTTATAAAGCACAGCAACAACATGGCGATATTCATGTTTGGGTTGATGAAACTCGGCCATTACTGCAGGGGGGACGGCTAACCGCGTTTGAACTTGAACGCTGGCAGATACCGTATACGCTTATTTGTGACAATATGGCAGCAAGCTTAATGGCCGCGGGCAAAGTTGATAAGATATTTGTTGGTGCTGACCGTATCGCAGCTAACGGCGACTTTGCAAATAAAGTGGGCACTTATAATTTAGCAGTATTGGCGCATTTTCATAACATCCCTTTTTATGTGGTGGCCCCGCTTACTACTCTTGATGTAAATACGGCATGCGGTGCAGATATTGAAATTGAGCAACGTAATAGCGCTGAAGTACGTGGCGTTAGCGGAAGTTTTGGTGAAGCGCTTTGGGCACCAACAAATGCTAACGTCTACAATCCCGCGTTTGACGTAACCCCCGCAAAGCTAATCACGGGCTGGGTGTTAGATACTGGCGTTTATAGCCAACGGGAAGTAGAAGCAGGAAAACTAAAAGAGTTAAGCTAATAAAATGCGGCTAAATTCAGAAAGAAACTCTGAGGTGTCATTTAGGTAGTTAGGATATGCCTTTTCAATCGATTTTAAGTCACTACCAGCAACTAAGAGTACGTTATTTTGAGTTTGCTTTTCGTGTTCTGCATAATGAGTGAGTGCCTGTTGCTTTTTGTTTGGGGCATAAAGAAATACTCGGCCTTCTTGAGTTTCAGTATTATGAACTAGCAAAGCAAATCCAGTATTTTTGGATTTATTTTTAATTTCGTCTAATTGAAAAGCACGATTAAATGCATCAAGCTTATGAAAAGCAGCAAGCTTTTTGTTTAATGCAGCAAGTTCATCAGTATATACTAGAGTTTGCTGCTGAGTTAATTGATGAGCACCATCTTTTACAGCTAAAAACTCGCCCATAATAAAGAACAGACGCTTCCAGTCTGTATCAGCCATCTTTGGGTTTGTCTTTAGCGTTTCTTTTTCAATAATATCGACAATTTCAACTGTAGTTGCCCATAAATGCTGTAGCCGGGTACGTAACTGAACTTCAATTTGAAAGCCTTTGTAATCGTGCGATTCTAAATTGTTGTAACTTTTATAAACCCTATGAATTCCTCTATAGCCAGTCGCTTTGGGATGCTTTATATAGTCATATGATTTTACGCTATGGACAGTTCTGCTTGAATCTAAGCTATTATTGAGTTCATTTAGGTGATCTAAACTATCTAAAATGACTCTACAACCTCCTATATCGTGCATACGTTTAAGGTTGATGGCATTATCACTGTTACCGTCCAATGTTTCACGTTGTAGTTTGTCAATAATAGTGGGTAGACGCTTTAGTCGCCTTACTATTGTAGCGGATTCAAGTAGATGTAACTTTTTAACATGCTTCCATACAAGATTTTTGATGATAGTGAGTGGGTATAAGTGTGCCGCGCGATAATTTTGAATTACTTCTGTAGCAAACTCAAAATCCCCTTCTTTTTTGCGAAAAATACGCCCAGCCTTTTCAACTTGCTTACGTGAAAAAGCAAGTTGTTGTTTAGACTTTTGATATTGTTCGTTAACCATTAGAAGAATCCAAGAGCGATAAAAGATATTCTAAAAATATAGTACAGAGTTAAGCTTCTCAAGTCACCTTACTTTAAAAATCTCAATCTTTTGCTACATACACCCACGCATTGCAACCAGCGCTAAATAACTCTTCAACACGAACATAGTCGTCAACTTCATAGCTGTCGGCGTTGGCTAGTTCTTGCTGGGTAATGGTAAAAATGGTGCCGGTGACAGTGTCGATTGCTTGCCCTGTTTTTATTAAAGCGGGGTGAAACCGTTGGCCGCTGCTTTTTAGTACGGCGGCATCGGTAATTTCTACTTCACCGACAATATACCCAGTAAGCGTTGCCTGCTCACCTTGGAGTAAGCGGCCAAAAGTATCAAGTTGGACTTGCTCGAGTTGTAAGGTGCCGTACGAAAATAGTTTTTCCATTTAAACTCCTTTATTAGTCCAATAATGGAAACTGTTTAGCTATCTCGGAATCCGTGCTTTGCGCCACCCAACCTTCAACGTTATTGAATAAACGAATAGCAGTAAATTCAGGGTCGCTTCCCATATCAAACCAATGTGGAGTAAGCTCTGGAACAGAAATTAAATCACCTTGCTGGCAAAGTACTTGATAAACTTTGTCGTTAATATGTAGACAAAATAAGCCTTGGCCCTTAACAAAAAAGCGTACTTCATCTTCGCTGTGGGTATGTTCAAATAAAAATTTAGCACGTAACTCTGTGGCTGCCGGGTTGCCTTTTGCTAGTGAAATTACATCCACTGTTTGATAGCCGTCTTGTTGTTTTAAGCGATTAATATCACCGCTATATGCATTGATGATGTCATCGTGACTTGTTGTTTCGGTTATGAGTGCGTTTGCTTGCCATTGCTCAAAACGAACATTTACCTTTACTAACTCAGTCTTGATTTCACTGGGTTTATTGGTACTTAGCAGTGCGTTTTCGCTATTGCAATCAGCGTAAATTGTTAACTGGCTCATACTAAATGCTCCGCAGTGAATTGGCTAAAGTCATGTATGTAGTTATGTTCAGCTGAGCTTGCTTGGCCATCACGAATCAAATGTAAGGTTTTTAAGCCTGCGGCTTTAGCTGCATCAAGCTCTGCGACCATATCACTTAAAAAAAGTACTTCGTTAGCGGCAAATGGAAGCTGCGAAACAATGTTTTGATAGGACGAGGGTTCTTGTTTTGCACCCACTTTGGTATCAAAGTAATCTGTAAATAGGGAGCGAATATCGCCAAAGTCAGAGTATTGAAAAATTAAATGTTGAGCTTTTACTGAACCTGATGAATACACATACAGCTGTTGACCTGCCTGTTGTTGAGTTTGTAAAAATTGGTAGGCATCGGGATATAAATGGCCAGTAAAATCACCACTCTCATAGCCGGTTTGCCAAATTAGACCTTGTAGTTGCTTTAAAGGGGTAATTTTCTTATCTTCGGCTATCCATGCTAATAGGGTATTAATTACGGTGTCTATATCAGCATTTGGTTGGTTAATTAGCTCTTTAACTGCATTAATCTGCTCAGCGACTGCAACTTGTTGCTGGTTCGCCTTAACAAAAGTGGGTAGTTGCGCTGTGGCATAAGGGAACAGTACTTCTTTTACAAATGAAATACGGGTAATGGTGCCTTCAATATCAGTTAATAATGCTTTTATCATAACGTCACTTCTGCCTGTTGACCGGAAAACTTTAAACGCTCTAATTCGCAACTAAATAAAAATTCTAAACCTTCTAATTGACGGCGCACTTCACGAATATCACGGCCCACAACATATAATCCATGGCCACGAATAAGCACGCCATGCTCAATCGGTGTATGCAGATGATGGTCGCTGACCAATAAGCTTAAACGGTCAATGTTTTGGTCGTTATCAAAAATAGGTATGCTTAATATATCTAAGTGCGAGGTGACCCCACGCAGTGACTTCTGCATTTCGTAGCCTTGCAGGTTTAAGCTATGACCTTTAATAATACGAGATAAAACAGTCGCTGCGACTGAATGTGTATGCAAGACAAAATTAGCAGTAGGGATTAATTTATACATACTTAAATGTAATTCAGTCTCAGCTGATGGCTTGGCTGCACCTGCTTGTCTATTACCTTGATGATCAAGCTCGATAAAAGTGTGAGTACCTAATTGGCCTTTATCAAAGCCGCTTGCAGTAACAACAAAACTGGTGTTGGTACGTGCTGAAAAGTTTCCACCAGTTGCGGGTACCCAGCCTTGCTGGCTGATCCACTTTCCTGCTTCTATAAGTTCTGAAATAGCGGTATTGTTATGCATATATTCCTCGAGCTACCAAAAAAGTTTAGACGGCTATACTTCTACTATTTGCAATGATAGCATCGCTTTGGGCGCAAAACCATCATTAAGGGTAATCAGTGTTTGAAAGTAAATTGCCAAATTTAGGCACCAGTATTTTTAGTCAAATGACCGCATTGGCAAATCAGTTTACGGCGATAAATCTATCGCAAGGTTTTCCTGAGTTTGATGCACCAGAGTTACTTAAAAAACAGCTTAATCATTATGTGCTTGAAGGGGTTAATCAATACTCACCATCAAGCGGAGTCCCGCGTTTACAGCAGCAAATTGCGCAGTTAGCAAAGCGCAAATATGCAGCTGAAATTGATGCGATGCAGCAAGTAACTGTCACCTCGGGCGCAACAGAGGCTTTGTTTGTTGCTATCCAAGCATTGGTGCGCGATGGCGACGAAGTCATCGTATTTGACCCAGCGTATGATTCTTATCAGCCTGCAATTGAACTGGCTGGTGGCAAGTCAGTTAATATTGCGTTGCAGGCCCCAAGCTATGCAATTGACTGGCAACTAGTTGCCAGTGCTATTAATAACAACACTCGGGCTATAATTATTAATACCCCGCACAACCCAAGTGGTAAAACGTTAAAGCAGCACGATATAAATGCGTTGAAAGCCCTGGTCGCCGAGCATGACTTGTATGTTATAAGTGATGAGGTATACGAGCACATAACTTTTGATGATAACCCGCATTTGAGTGTGTTAAGTGATGAGGTGTTATTTGCTAGAAGCTTTGTGATTTCAAGCTTTGGTAAAACCTTCCATAGTACTGGCTGGAAAATGGGCTACTGCATTGCCCCGGCGGCACTTGCAGTAGAGTTTCGTAAAATTCACCAATATGTGACTTTTTCAAGCTTTACGCCTGTGCAGCATGCTCTCGCCGATATGTTAGAGCAACAAGGTGAGCATGTGGATGAACTCAGTGAGTTTTATCAGCAAAAGCGTGATGTACTGAGCAATGCTCTTAAAGATAGTCGTTTTACGGTTTTACCTAGCGAAGGCACTTATTTTTTACTGCTTGATTACAGTGACATATCAAATCTCAGTGATATTGAGTTTTGTCACTGGCTGGTAGAGCAGGCGGGTGTTGCAGCTATTCCATTGAGTGTATTTTATCAACAACCGAGTAGTGATAAAGTAATTCGCCTGTGTTTTGCAAAAAACGAGGCTACATTGCTGCAAGCTGCGGAGATTTTATGTCAACTTTAACTATTGCTGCTATACAAACATCGCTTAACTGGCTTGATAAAGACGCTAATTTGGCGAGTTTTAGCGATAAAATCGCGAGTATTAAAGACTCTGTGGATCTTATTTTGTTGCCGGAAACGTTTGCTACTGGCTTTGCTATTAACCTAGATTGTGCGGAGCCTGAAAACGGTAAAGTGCTTGATTGGATGATTGCGACTGCAAACTCATCGAATGCCGTTTTAGCAGGTTCTGTACTGGTGCAACAAGGCGATAAAAAAGCTAATCGCTTTTATTGGGTGTGGCCCAATGGCGAGGTTGAATATTACGACAAGCGTCACTTATTTTGTTTAGGCAAAGAAGGGGATTTTGTAAAAGCGGGCGATCGCCGAGAAGTGTTTACTCTCAATGGTTTTAAAATTCTACCGCAAGTATGCTATGACCTACGTTTTCCGGTATTTCAGCGTAGCCGTAATGATTACGACGTGATGATCAATGTAGCCAATTGGCCTGCAGCAAGACGCAAAGTGTGGGATACCTTATTGATGGCGCGAGCGATGGAGAATCAATGTTATGTTGTCGCCGTTAACCGAGTGGGTGATGATGGTAATGGTGTTGCCCATAATGGCGGTACTGCCGTGTATGACTTTAAGGGCGACACGTTGGCAGTAGCAGCAGACAATCAGACGGATGTTTTAATTAAAACACTTGATAAAGAGCCACTTGAGCTATTTAAACAAAGTTTTCCTGCGTATTTAGATGCTGACGAGTTTAGTTTGGAGTGTTGAAATAAAATGCGGAGAAACACTCTGTAGCTTGGGTTGAGTATTACGAAACCCGAGGAGAAAAGAACGCTGCGAATAGGAAGGTTGTTACTTCAATTATCACCCTCCTTCATCGGTGTAAAGGTTACAGGCATAAAATGATAGGCTTTTTAGACTGATATTTGTGTCAAACGTGGGGATAGGCTTGCTTACGTCCATGTAATCAACCGCTTCGCGGCGCTTGCAGCGGCCTAAAATGTTCCTGACATTTGGAAAAATACATCCCTATATTTTGCCCTTCGGGCCGCACTGCGTGCGTTTAACTTTGTTCCAGACAAAGTTTGGTCGAACCCTAGTCGAGGGTTCTCACCCTCCTTCATCGGTGTAAAGGTTATGGGCATAAAACGATAGGCTTTTCATACTGATATTTGTGTCAAACGTAGGGATGGGCTTGCTTACGTCCATGTAATCAATCGCTTCGCGACGCTTGCAGCGGCCCCAAATGTTCCTGACATTTGGTCGAACCCTGGTCGAGGGTTCTCACCCTCCTTCAGCCATTTTTAACAACAAAAAAAGCCCCACAATAAATTGCGGGGCTTTCTTCGTTATTAAATGGCGGAGAAGGAGGGATTCGAACCCTCGATAGAGCTACAAACCCTATACTCCCTTAGCAGGGGAGCGCCTTCGGCCACTCGGCCACCTCTCCGGCGCATAAACTGTCATTTTGATGATCGAGTGAACCACCAAAAAGTAATAATGGTGGAGAGATAGGGATTTGAACCCTAGAGGGGCTACAAACCCCTGCCGGTTTTCAAGACCGGTGCATTCGACCACTCTGCCATCTCTCCGTTGGGAAAGAATAATACGCAGGTGATTGGGGCGTGTAAATAGGAAAAAGATCGTTTGCTGGTTTTTTGTTCTAAAAAGAGAGTTTTTTTCTAAAAGGGCAGGTTTTAATAGCTTTAAGAAGAGGTTGCAGCAAACGAGGGAGCTAAAGAAGTATCTTCGTTTAGTGGTTGGGTGTTTGCTGCACCGCTAAAATAATCATGGTTGGGTGATTATTTGTATTGAATAACACCGCCTAGTGCGAGTGCTTTGCTGTATCGGTTAAGTCTGGCTAGCATTTTTGCTTTGCGATTGCTTGATTTTACGGCAACATGAGTTGCAGCATTTTGATTTAATGTATTAACTGGTTTCATTACTTTTGCTCCGGGTTATGTCTGTTTTGAGAACGAGGCTATTCTGACGTTAAATTGCACAAAAATAAAACGATAAAAAGTAAGGTGGTCAGATAAAAATAACTAATGGATAAGGGGTTGTTAACTTGCGGTTAAGCTTTGTTTTGAGGTGCTATTTGCATAACTATAAAATAGAATATATTTATAAAGCCTTTTATAAACGCAGTTTTTTAAGTTTCAAATGGAATTTATGCATTTTGAAGTGAATAAAGTGACTAATTATTCAGATTAATTTATTTTTTGTTTAACTGTGGTTTGTAGTGGTGATGAAGGTTTGTCTAGCAATGTTAATAATAATTAAGCCAAGTACGAAAAAAAACCATAAAAAAATGTGCGAATGGTTGTATAAAGAATGCGAAAAAAGACAAATGCAACTTGATGTGTTTACCACAACAGGCGACTTTGCAGCTGATTGTGTGGCAATAACAATGCTGGCAGAAGACCATCAACGCGTGGTGGTGGTTGGCGGTGACGGTACATTACATTTAGCGGTTAATGCATTAATCAGCAATAGTTGTTCACTAGCGTTGCTGCCTCAAGGTACAGGGAATGATTTTGCCCGTGGCTTTGCATGTAAAATAAGTGATTGGCAAGCGAGTGTTTTTAGCCAATATGAAGAGGCGATTGATATTGGCCAGGTGAATAACCGCTATTTTATAAATGTTGCCGGTGTGGGATTTGACGCCCATGTGGTAAAAGCATTGCAACAACACCCTACTCAGTCAGCTTTTGGTTATAGCTTTGCTGCTTTTAAGCATTTACTTAGTTTTAAACCCACTATGTTGACTGGGTTGCTTGCTGATCAAGCCATAGCACAAACAAACTTAATTACGGTGTTTGCTAATCATCGTTACTTTGGTGGCGGGTTGGCGGTGGCACCCAAGGCGCAACTAAATAGTGGAGTTGTTGAATGTTATGCGATGCCAGCACGTGGTTGGCGAGCAAACTTATATTGCTTGATACGATTATTATTAGGTAATCACCAAACTATAGATGGTCTTATTTATAAGCGTGTTGCAAGTGCAGCCATCACGAGCGTTGGCCAACCGATTGAAGCGGATGGAGAGTTGATAGGTGAGACCCCCGCGAAAATTACCGTGCATCCTCAAGCCCTCCGCTTTTGTATACCTATGCAAGGCAATAAAAAAGCGCCTAACAGGTAGGCGCTTTGGCGTTAGTTGCGCTAGTGCGCATTCTAACTGGGGATGGAGCTTTTTTGCTGAACTGCTCTTGCAGCAAAAAAAGCATTAATTTTTTTAGTGGGTGTCAGCACAATGGCGTTGCCAAGTAGTACTAAACTAAACCCCAAGAAAGTATTAGCCTGCCAAACAAAGCCTTCAAATAATGTGCTTAGCGTGACAGCCACTAGCGGAAATAAAACGATAACGTAGCTTGCACGCTCTGGGCCGATATTTTTCAACAGTGCGAAATAGCAAGCAAACGCTATAACCGTGCCAAAGATGGCTAAATATAATAATGAATACCAATAACTGGCAGGTGCTGACCAGCCCAAGCTGGCGTCACTTACTAGTAAGTAAACTAATAATCCAGCGGCACTGTACAACATGCCCCAAGCATTGCCTTGCATCACGCCAATTTGTTGCTTTGAGTTACGTACGCTAACCATATTGCCCAATGAAGCCACAAAGGTGCCACTCAGAGCAAGTAGTAACCCGACCAACACCTGATTATTCAAGTCGAATTGCTGTAATTGTGGCCAAAACAAGCAACCAATGCCTATAACACCTAGCAGTGCGCCAAAGTAAATACGTTTAGCTATGGGTTTGCCAAAAAATAGTCGGGTATTCACTATATTCATCAACAGTAACAGCGAAAATGCAATTGACGCCATGGCTGACGTTAAATAGTTTTGCGCCCAATACAGCATTAGATAATTTAGTCCAAAGTTACATAATGCCAATAACGCGAAAAAGCCATGATCTAATTTGCTATATCGCATAGGAAGCTTTTTAACGCTTACCCATAACCACATTAAAATTGCGGCAAGGCCAAAGCGGTAAAAAAGCGAGGTTTCAACTGCGATATCACCTAATTGAAATTCAATTGCGAGCCAGGTTGAGCCCCAAATTAAAACGGTGACAATGTAAAGCGCGATACTTTTCATGGCTTTTCATCCAATGGATTAATTAAGTATGTATTTTACTGCGCGTGTGTATACTAAACATATACAGAAAACTAAAAATGTAACCTATACAGATTTTAGGTTTATAGGGTTGTGCTATGTCGCTTGTGATCAGTAAAGGTAAGCAAGAATTTTTATATCAGCAGGTTATACAATTAGTGCGTGAACTGTGCGACCAAGGAACGCTGCTGCCCGGGGAGAAGTTACCGTCGCTGCGAAAAATGGCTGATAAGCTAAAAGTAAGTATCCCTACGGTGAAATTAGCTTATCAAACGCTTGAAGCCCAAGGTTTAGTGGAGGCTCGGGAAAAGTCAGGTTACTTTTTAAAAACGGCGACAATGCAACCCGCTAGACCTAAACGAGTCAGGCTAAGTCGTGAACCTGTGTCGGTGAATATGCAGGTACTGATTGAACAAGTTTATGATGCGATTCATCAAGCTGATGTGGTGCCATTTGGTATTGCCAATCCAGTTGCTGCAGCGCCGACCGATAAAATGCTTGCGCGAACTATGCGCAGAGTTATGTCTATGGCCGGAAGCCGTGCGATTAATTATGGCGCAATTGATGGCTATGCACCGTTGAAAAAACAGTTGATCCGTCGTTACCTGGATTTTGGTATCGGTGTTGATAACCAAGAGTTAGTGATCACCAATGGCGCTCAAGAGGCATTAACGATTGCGCTAAAATGCGTGGCAAAAGCGGGGGATATCATTGCGATCGAGTCTCCTTGCTATTTTGGCATCATAGAACTGATCGAAAGTTTGGGTTTAAAAGCGCTAGAGATCCCGCTCTGCCCAGATGATGGGATCTGGCTTGATGATCTCAGTCAAGCGCTACAAGAGCATGATATTAAAGCCTGCGTGTTTTCTACGACGATCAATAACCCTGTGGGAAGTTTTATGCCCGACAGCAAGCGTAAGTATTTGGTTGAGCTGTTGGAATCACACAATGTCGTCTTAATTGAAGATGATGTTTACGGGGATCTGCATTTTGGTGATACACGGGGCACTCCGGCTCAAGCATATTCGAAAAAAGGCTTGGTGCTTACGTGTGCGTCGTTTTCAAAAACGGCTGCACCGAGTTATCGGGTAGGTTGGTTGATCGCGGGTAAATTTGCTGCACAAGCGCGTCGTTATAAGCGAGCTTTTAGTTGTTCAACTTCTTTGATAAACCAATGGACCTTGTGTGAATTTGTTGCCAGCGGTGAGTACGATCGCAATTTAAAGTTACTTAGACAAAAATTGCGCAGCAATAAGGAGCGGATGATCTGGTGTTTACAACAGGCGTTGCCAAAGGCTGCTCGGGTAAGCGATCCGCAAGGTGGCTGCGTTATCTGGATTGATCTAGGCAAAGATTACGATAGTGTAAAGTTATTTCAATTAGCATTAGAACACGGTATTAGCATCACACCGGGGTATATTTTTTCTGCAACTAATAAGTATCGCAACTGTATTCGTTTAAGCTATGGCCTACCGTGGAATGAGCGCCTTGAGCTGGCTATAACTCAGCTGGGACAGTTGTTACCTTTAGCTAAAAAATAAAAAAGCAGCAAAGGGAGTAAACCACAGTGCTGCTAAAGGGATATCAAATATTATTCGTATTTAGTTATTTTGCTTATAGCTAAATAGTTGGTAATCTTTTAATTCAGGGACAAGCTGTACAAGTTGTTGTTCTTGCTCGGCAATGGTTGAAAAGTTACCGCATAATGCATCGGCACGTTTTTCAAGTTGGTTAGCTTGCTGTTCTACCTTTTGTTCTATTTGTGCGCCCATGTTTTCCATACGCTGCTCAAATGCTTGCATATCACCGCCAGAACCCATTAATTCAGAGCCTAGTGCCATTAATATGCTGCCCATAGATTGCATCATAGCTGATTCAACTGCGCTTTCTATTTGCTCATCAAAATGGCTTTCGAAGTTTTCACCAAACTCATTGAAGCTTTGTTGGCCCATGACAAAGGCACCTTGCTGATAAAATGTATTTTCTACTTCAACCTCAATATCTGTCATCAACTCATTAATACTATCGAACCCTTGAATATTAAATGCATTGGCAACCTCTTCGATAGCAACTCCGGCTATTTTGACGCCTTCAAGAGCAATATTTGCGACTTCAGGCAATTGACTACGTAAGCTGTCTGAATAATCACTGATCGCTTGGCGTTGTTCGCTATCGAGTGAAAGTGTTTGGCCATCAATCAGTAGCTCGCCATTATCACTGAAAACCATGCTGTGATTATCTGCAGTGTAGATCTCTAACTCACTTGGTTTAATACGTATATCGTTTTGAAATTCGACTTCGCACGAGTCACCACTAAATGAAATATTGGTATCGTGATCATCATGGGCCAAAGCGCCTGTTGCAATAAATAAAGAACCGACTAAAAGTAATTTTTTCATTTTGGTAATCCTGCTAAGTGTTGATTTTAACCTTTGTTGATAAATAGATATCAAGTTTGGTGCCAATAATTTAATTTGTTATAAAACAAGTTGTTAGTTGTTTTTGTGGCAGGGGAGGACATTAACTTATTTTAAATAATAGCCATAAATTAGTCATTTTGACTAAATATTTTAAATGCATCAAAAATGTTTATCGTTTCGATAAAAAACTCTCACTTTCCAGAATTAAAATTAAGCGCTATTTATTCACATTACTGACATACCTTCTTTATAAGATAGAAGAATGGCAGTTTTTTGGTGGCTTTTTACACATGTAAATTGCACTAAACTTTTTAATTCTACCAATGACTAAAAATAGGCATTGGTCTCAAACACTTTATGGAGTGGGTTGTGGGTAAGACATTTAGTTACGATGCGCTAGATGACGATTTTGTTGAAGACGAGTACGAAATGGTTGGGCGTAATCAACATGACAAGAAAAAGCAAAAGGTTAAGAAAAAGTTGGAAGACTACCTTGAGCAGAAGCGCTTGCGTAAAAACTTAGGTGATGATGACTTTGATGAGTATTTAAATCACTAAGACTATTTATTAAGGCTGTTGGCATTTGCCAACAGCCTTATACTCACCTTTGCTTTAACGCTTTAACGATATAGCTTTCTATTTGCTCTGGTTTAGTAAATGGAGCGAAACGCTTTATTGCATTGCCATCTTTACCAATCAAAAATTTAGTAAAGTTCCATTTTATTTTACGTGTTAAAAAGCCTGGTAATGCAGACTTTAAATGTCTAAATACTGGGTGGGCATGTTCGCCATTCACTTCAACTTTGCTCATGATTTGAAAGTCGACACCATAATTAATCAAGCATTCTTGCTTGATTTGCGTCGCATCACCAGGTTCTTGCTTACCAAATTGATTACAAGGGAAGCCTATGATCACTAAACCCTGTTGCTGGTATTTTTCATGGAGAGCTTGTAAAGCGGCGTATTGAGGGGTAAAGCCACATTGGCTTGCGGTATTGACTACAAGCACCACTTTATCTTTAAAATCACTAAATTCAATAGATTGCCCTTGCAGGCTAGTAGCACTAAGCTGATAAAAATCGTCCATAATAGAGGTTTTTTCTTGTTGTTTTTTAAATTCTATCGTGAGTTAGCGCAGACTTAAAGTTTAAATTTTAGTCGTCATTAAAATTAGCTAATAAATGCTCGATTAATAACCTGACTCGATAAGGCATTAAGTCTTTACGAGGGTAAACGAGCCAAGATGCGTTATCTGTTACTTGGAATTCATCAAGTAAGGTAACGAGTTGGCCATTTTTCACATAGGGCTCAACAATGTCACTGGCTAAATGCGCGATACCGAGGCCAGATAAAGCCGCACTTAGTAATGCCTTTGGATGGTTACTGCGCCAATTGCCCGCAACTTTTACTTCTTTAATTTCATCTGTAAATTTAAACCGCCAGCGTTTCCCCATAGCGATTAAGCAATTGTGATCTCCCAATTGTAAAGGTGAATTAGGAGCTGGATGCTGCTTTAAATACTCAGGGCTTGCTACTAAGGTCATATTACGTGGGCAAAGTGGTCGGGCAATTAAGTTGGAGTCTTGCATTCGGCCAAAACGAATAGCCAAATCAAAACCTTCTTCAACTAGATCAACATTGCGATTGTTAAAGTCCATATCAACTTCAACTTCAGGGTAGCGTTTTACAAATTCGACAATTTTTGGCGCTACATTCGCAGCAACGAACTCTCCAGCACCCGTAATGCGAATAAGACCCTTTGGCTGGCGTTGTTCACCTTGCAGCTGAGTGTTGGCATCAATGAGCTCTTGTTTAATTGCTTTAAGCTTAATAGCGTATTCACGGCCCGCGTCAGTCAAGCTGATTTTCCGTGTAGTGCGCTGAAATAGCACCGAACCTAAGCGGTTTTCTAGCTGTTGAACCTGACGGCTAATGTGTGAAGTTGAAACCTCCATTGCTTTAGCTGCGTGAGTAAAGCTGCCATGCTCTACGACGTGCAAAAATTCATCTAGACCTTGCCACATCATTTTGCCTCGATTATGTTTTAATGTTGCTATATTGCATTAATTATTGCAGCTGTGCAAAAGTGATTGTCTGATTCTGATCTTTAACTTCGCGTTTAAAAGCCTACAATTACTTGGTCACCGAACATATCCTATTCAAGCAATGGAGCAAGCATGTTAAATTTTAGTTTTGCAAACCCTACCAAAATCCACTTTGGTGAGCAGCAAATAGAAGCAATTAAGAATGAGATCCCAGCCGATGCAAAAGTATTGGTTACTTATGGCGGCGGGAGTATTAAAAGTAATGGCATTTATGATCAGGTCGCTCAGGCTCTGAGCGATCACACATGGTTTGAATTTGCTGGAATTGAGCCAAACCCTAGCTATCAAACATGTATGAAAGCCGTTGCATTAGTGAAAGAAAAGCAAATTGATTTTATTCTTGCTGTAGGCGGTGGTTCGGTTATTGATGGCAGTAAGTTTATTGCTGCAGCGGCACATTTCGATGGCGAGCCATGGGATATTTTGGCCAAACGTGGCGAAGTTAAATCGGCCATCGCCTTGGGTGTGATTTTAACATTGCCAGCCACGGGCTCTGAATCAAACTCTTTTAGTGTGGTCTCTAACCTTGATACTCACGACAAACTTCCGTTTTCGAGCCCATTAGTACAGCCTCTGTTTGCTGTGTTAGATCCTGCAGTTACTTACTCTTTACCAAAGCGCCAAGTCGCAAACGGTATTGTTGATGCGTTTGTTCATACTATGGAGCAGTATTTAACTTATGATGTGGGAGCAAAACTGCAAGATCGCTTTGCTGAAGGAATTTTAATGACCTTAATGGAAGAAGGTCCTAAAGCATTTAGCGAGCCTGATAACTATCAAGTACGCGCTAATATTATGTGGTCGGCGACCATGGCGTTAAATGGCCTAATCGGAGCAGGTGTACCACAAGACTGGGCAACCCATATGCTAGGCCACGAAATGACAGCGGTATACGGTCTTGATCATGCGCAAACGTTAGCAATTGTGTTGCCTCGTATGATGGCTGAGCAAAAAGATACCAAGCGCGGTAAAATTTTACAGTATGGCGAGCGAGTTTTAGGCCTCGATATTACTGATGAAGACGCAGCAATTGAGCAAGCAATAGCTGCAACTGAAGCGTTTTTCCACAGTGTTAATATGCCAACGCGTTTATCTGACTATGAGTTAGGAGAGGAAGTTGCTGACAAAATTGTTGCGCAACTTGAGCGCCATGGTATGACGGCACTTGGTGAGCGCGAACAGGTCACCTTAGATAAAAGCCGCGCTATATTATTAGCTAGCATTTAATTTAAGATCAAAAATAAACCCATACCTACCAGTGTTGTGTAGTAAATGTTGTGAGTCTTATAGGCGACAATAATTGCTGCTATTGCTGCGCTCAGATATGGGTTTTGCCAATCTAAATTTATTCCCTCATCAGTTACAAAGACAATCGGCACCCAAATTGCTGTAAGTACAGCTGGGGCGCTAAAGCTTAAAAACTGCTGCATTTTAGGGCCTACTTTAAATGGTAGGGCGCGATGCAAAAATAAATAACGGGTAAAAAAAGTGATACAGGCCATGAGCAAAATAGTGGTCATCATAAGTTTTTCTCCGTTTTCGCTTGCATACGGCTAATGGCATAGCCTACGGCCATTGCTGTTAATGCTGCAACAACTAACCATAATTCAAACCCTTGGCTTTTCAGAAGCGTTGCCATTATACCTGCGGTGATCACCGTGGCTAATGTGGCTGTATTCTTAATGCCTGGGATCACTAGAGCAATAAAAGTGGCAGCAATGGCAAAGTCTAAGCCTAAGTTAGTTAAATCAGGTAATAAACTACCCGCAACAATGCCAATCAAGGTCCATAGATTCCACGTGATATAAAAGCTAAAGCCGGCACTTAGTGCGTAGATCAACCGTGTTTTAGTGCGATACGCTTTGCGGTGATGAGAAAACGCAAAAAGTTCATCTGTAAGGACAAAGCTGACCGGTAAGCGCCAGCGCATAGGTTGATCAATCACTTTGTGGCGTACTGCTAAACCGTATAAAAAGTGCCGAGAACTGATAATAAACGTGGTAAAAAGAATGGTGAGCAAGGGGGTATTACCTGCTATTAATTCTATTGCGACTAATTGTGCAGAGCCTGCAAAGACCAATAACGACATAGCTTGGGTCTCAACAGCACTAAAACCATTTTGTATGGCTAACGAGCCACATAAGATCCCCCATGGAATCACCGCTAAACATAGGGGCAACATATCTAAAAAGCCTTTGAGTAAGGCTCGTTTAGTGCAAACAGTCATTCATTTTATTCGCTATAAGTTAAATAGCCATTAGTCTGCCATAGATCAATTAACTCTGAACAGTAAAGATGCTAAGTTAGTCAAAATTTGGAATAATCATGTTTTTATTTAAAGGGGTCGAGAATGGGCAAGTTTAAGGTGTGGGATGGCTTTATACGTAGCTTCCACTGGTTATTAGTGATTGCAATTGCCACTTTGTACTTAAGTGCAGAAGAGGGCATGCTGGAGCTACATTTTGTGGCTGGCTTTTTTACTTTAGCACTATTAATAACCCGCTTAATTTGGGGGGTGATAGGGAGTAAAACAGCAAAGTTAACAGCGCTAATACATTCTCCATTGGCTGCATTAAAATCATTTAAAGTAGGTGACTCAAAGCCCGGACATGGCGCCGCGGGTAGTTATATGGTTATTGCATTTTTTATATTAATTTTGGTGCAGTTAATCAGTGGCTTAATGACAACAGATGATATTTTAACTGATGGCCCTTTAGTGCAATATGTATCAAGTAATATCGTTGAATGGGCAAGTTGGGTGCACCATAGAAACTTTGATTTGCTTTTCTACGCGATTATTTTACATATAACAGCCATCATAATTTATCGTTTCAGGGGTAAAAAGCTCGTAAAAGCGATGATCACAGGTAACACTCAAACAAATCAGCCCCATAGTAATGAAAAAATAACGAAAGCGCCATGGCTTGCATTTGTGATTTTTGCGGTGTTATTAATTGTATTAATGACAACGTGGGGGGCAGAGCCTCTGGCTTATTTATTGAGTTGAATTTGCTTTTAAAAAAGAAAAACGGCGCTAAATAGCGCCGTTTTAGTATTCAAGTTATTGCTTAGTCTTTGAAAGACTTATGGCAATCTTTACAGCCTTTAGCCCACGGACCAAACGCTTTAGCGATTACTTTTTTGTCGCCACTTTGTGCCGCAACGGCTAATTCGTCAGCATATTGCTGAAAAGCTGCGGCTTTTTTCATAAAGGTTTCGTTGTCACTCCAAATAGCGGGTAGTGCAGCAGTATCACCTTTATCTGAGCCTGCAACAAACGCTTCCCATGGCATTTTTGATAATGCAGCTGCGTTATTTGCGCGGTGCTTAAAGCGCTCAGCATCGAATTCGACTTTACCCTTGAGCATATCGCCCATATCACCAATTTGTACTCGGATCATTGAAAATGCTGCTTGACGATATTCAATTGCATCTTTTGGCTCTTCAAATGCTGAGTTGGCTGACGCACCGAGTGTCAGAGTTGATAGGATTGCTCCTAAAAATACCTGTTTTAATTTCATTCCTTTTGCCCCTTGATAGATAAAATAAGCTCACTTATCTGTTGTATCTTAGCATTCATAAGAATACAAGTTTATTGCGGTTAAACTTAACTAAGCTTTAACCGTTGTATTTTAATCGATCTTGAATTCAAGTATTAAGTGCAATCATTAATATCGGGTCTTAATCATTGATATCAGCTCTTAATCATTGATATCAATATCAGCAAATATCATTCCTCTGCGCATACTTCGAGTAGCGAGGAATACTTCGCCGAGCAATGACATAAATGCACAGATTAATAACGCCATAGCGCCGACAAAGCAGCTACCTATGGTTACTCCTAAATTAACTGCTTGAATATGCGACAAAAATAATAGCATGACCACGGCACATACTAATACAGCGCTTAATACACTTAAACTAAATGCGATGTGGATACAGCGAGAGCGTTTAAGTAGAGCCCTAAGTTCGGTGGTAAGTGATAAATTAAAATCTTCGTCAATGCTTACTTTTAGTTTGCGTTCAAGCTGCCGTGCGCGATCGGTGATACGTGCTAAACGATTTGAAAGAACCCCTAATGTTGCCGCAATACCTGTGATCAAAAAAACAGGGGCTACAGCTGTTTGAATAACCTTGGCCATTGTTAATATGTTAATAACTTCTGAATTCACTTTGTTCCCTTTACATTTGTTTACATTTTGGGGTTTTCTATAAACTCTTAAATAACAGTGTTTTACGGTTTTTATTTGTGTTGTTACGGCTTTTTGTTATTTGGCTGTAATTGTGTTGTTGTACTTTTGTGTATTAGCACTTTATATTCTTTTCCCTTAAACCCTATTTATATCATACAACAACCACAACGAAACATAACCATCCAGGGGAATTATATGTATTCAAAAACAATTAAGCGTTCAGCTATTGCTCTTGCCATAACCGGCGCCATTTGTGGATCAGCTCATGCTGCTAATGACTATACGAAGTATAATCTAGCAGCACAAAAAGATATTAAAACAACAAGTGTGACAAAAAAAGAACAAGCTAGAGGTGAGGTAACTAGTTGGTTAGTAAAATTAAACACTCCAGCGACTGTTTCTGCGAATAAATTCTATCAAGATGTTGCAAGCGTTAAAGCGAATGCTGTGGCGGCTCAGGTGAGTGTTGAAAATGATATTAGAAATATGGGATTACCAGTTCAGGTAATTGCTAAAACCTCTACACTTGTGAGCTCAGTCATTGTTAATGGTAAAAAAGCGGATATCGTTAAGTTACTTAATAATTCTCAAGTTTCTGATATTTTGCCAATTTATGATTATGAATTGCATGTAGCTGACAGTGCAGATTATATTAATGCAACGCCATTAGTTACTAACGGTCTGGCAACAGGTGAGGGGATTCGTGTTGCTGTGCTTGATACTGGAATAGATTATACCCACACCGCATTTGGCGGTGCCGGCACGGACGAAGCATATGCTGCTGCAACTGCAGATCCTGCTTCTGTTGATTGGCCGCAAGGGAAAGTTTTAGGTGGTTATGATTACATTAATGACGATGCAGACCCTATTGATATCGATACCAATCATGGTACTCATGTCTCTCACTCGGTAAATGGAATCGCACCAAATGTGGACCTCTTTGTTTATTCAGTTTGTAATGATGTTACCTGCCCGGGTTTAGCACAATTACTGGCATTAGAGAATGCGATGGATCCTAATGGCGATGGGGATATTTCTGATCGAGTCGATGTTATTAATATGTCTCTGGGTGGCGATTATGGTGATATTGCGAATGATGCTGTTGGGCTATTTATTAATAAAGCGGTGAAACTTGGTACAAGCGTAGTTATTTCTGCTGGTAATGATGGTGCATACCCATTTATTGTTGGCGGACCAAGCACCACTGAAAATGCACTTTCGGTAGGTGCAATGACTCACCCTACTGAAGAAGAATCCATTGTTAGTGGCATGATTGCTGGTGAAAGTATTATTGTTCAAGGAGCAAGTTTTGGTCCGCAAGCTGCTTTTAGTTACTCAAATGAGGATGTTGAGTTAGTTTACCCTGATGCTAACCAAGATGGTTGTTTAGCATTTGATACGGATGTTGATTTCACTGGTAAAGGTGTAATTATTGACCGTGGTGGTTGTGCATTTACAGTAAAAGTTCTTGCCGCACAAGCCAATGGGGCTGAATTTGTTGTTATTGCTAATAATGTAGATGACGGTACACCAGCTCCTATGGGTGGCTCGGATCCTACGGTTACAATTCCGTCAGTTGGTGTTACTCTGCAAGCTGGCAATGCACTAAAAGCAGGCGATGATTTTACAATTACTTTAGAGCGCTTAGTCTTGGCTGGTGCGATAGCTAACTTTACATCGCGCGGCCCATCAATGGGTGGATTACTTAAACCTGAAATTACCGCTCCAGGTGTTAATATAATGACAGCTCACCCAGGCCTAGGTGATGGCTTAACTGGCGCAACGGGTACTTCTTTCTCGGGGCCAATGACCGCTGGTGCGATGAGTTTATTAAAAGAAGTTCATCCTGAGCGTAATGCGCTAGAGTTAAAAGCGACGCTTATGAACACTGCTAACCTTAATGTGACAATGGAGCCTGTTGCAACAAATCCAGATACAGAGCTTGCGCCTATTAGTTATATCGGTGCAGGTTTAGTGGATGTAAATAAAGCAGCAAACTTACCTGTTGCAGCTTGGGCGGCAGATACAAAACAAGCTGCATTATCATTTGGCTTAGTGAATGCATCTCAACTTACTAGTATCACGAAAACCATTGAAGTGAAAAACTTTTCAAACGAAGATAAAGTGTATACATTATCACTAGAGCAACGCTTCACTAACGATATTGAACGAGGCTCGTTCTCTCTTGATTACCCTGAAACAGTCACGGTCCCTGCAGGTCAAACGATGTCGTTTGATGTCATTGCAACGATTGACCCAGCTACATTACCTGAATGGACATTAACGGCAGATAACGTTGGTTCTCTAGATGCTACGCATGATTTGACTAACCTAGAGCTAGATGGTGCTTTAATTTTTTCAGAGGGAAATGAGCCTGCATTGCATCTTGTCTATCATGTATTACCTAAAGCAAACGCTGAGGTAAGTATCATGCCAATCATGACCGAAGATGGTCCTGCTCATCAGCTTACAAACATAGGTGCTGCACCTTTAGCTCCTGTATTTGCACCTATTGTGGCACTTGATGAAGTAGATGAAGAGCATCGTTTTGATATTGTCGGTGCATCGGTTGAGACTTTTGCTGTTCCTAGTGAGGTTTGTGAACAAGGCTATTTAACACTGACGACTATGGTATTCAATGAGGGGATTACGCATAGTTATGTGGGTGGTTTCATGGCTGACTTTGATTTGGACCAAGATGGTGCATATGATGTAACAGCACAAAATGGCATGCTTGAGTGGTTCTATGAAGATATAGAGCCAGGCACAGCAATCACCTTCACTCATAGCTATGGCTCCGGCTCTGGAAATTCTGACGGTATTTACCAAACGATTGGTAATAATCACTTTACTTTGCGTAGCTGTATCGGTGCCTTTGGTTTAACCGCTGAAGATATGGAAGCTGGTATTACTGCGACAGTTAGATTCCGTACTGAAGAAGCAACTTGGACACCGGTTGCAACAGGAACTGGCGATGTGGCTATGGGAACCTACACATTTAGAGATGCATCAGAAGATAGCTATGCTGCGATGATTGATGACATGGGGGCGTTAGAGAGCTTGGAGCCGGGAGTATCGGCGACGTTACTTAATGCTGGGGCGGATTTCATGATTTTATCTGACTCAGGTTCTCAGGTGTATCTAGCAACTCCTGTAAGTGACGGTAATACCGCGCCTGTACTTAGTGATGCTGAGTTTTCCGTAGATGAAAACACAGAAAATGGGACTATTATTGGTACTCTAGAAGCAACTTATGGCGCAGATTTAGCTAACCCAGTTTCTGAGTTTATTGTTCTAAACTCTACTTCTACAGCTGTAGATATCACATCTACGGGCGAAGTAATTGTGATGAATCAAGATGTGCTTAACTATGAAGCAGGCTTGACAGAGGTTAAGCTGGAAGTTGTTGCTGCGGATACTGCAGGTAATATTTCAGAGTCAGTAATGATAACTGTAATGGTAAATAATATAGCGGATGAAGGAGCAGAAGTTACGCCAGTCATTGATGCTGAACAAAGCTTTACTGTACAGGAGAATACAACTGTAGATACTGTTATTGGCTCAGTGACAGCCACAGATCCTGATATGGATGCGACACCAATCACAAGTTATACCGTATCAGGTAGTGAGTTAATTAGTATTTCAGATGCAGGTGAATTGAAAGTTGCAGGTAATATTGATTTTGAAACAAGTGAAGAAATCACGGTTCAAGTTACTGCAATTGACTCGGCAGATAATAGTTCTGATGCCGTCGATGTAGTCATTTCAGTCACGCAAGATCCTAGTGAAGATGTTGTAACTACACCAGAAACTAAAAAAAGTGATTCAGGTTCACTAGCTTGGTTATCATTACTAGTTGCACCATTTGCGTTTATGCGTCGTCGTAAACAAAAATAACAGTAAAACTAGTAAATCGTAATATTTTATAAAGGGAGCTTCGGCTCCCTTTTTACATTGCTTTACAAATGCCTATAGTAACTTATCGGTACATAGATATTATTGACCATGGAAAAAAATAATAACTTTAGGGAATACTATGAAAACTCTCCATTCTTTTGCGCTTGCAGCGCTATCTGTCGCAATTTTATCGGCATGCAATAAAGCGCCAGAACAAAAAACACAATCAACAATGAACAACACTCAAAGTGTGACTGAGCAAACTCAAGCATCAGCGCCGGTTGCAAAAAAAATACCTCATGAAATGACGATTCATGATGATACTCGCATCGATAACTATTATTGGATGCGCGATGATGAACGCAAAGACCCTGCAGTTATTGCACACCTTAACGCTGAAAATGCTTATACAGACCAACAGCTCGCGCATACAAAAAACCTTCAATCCACCTTATTTGAAGAGCTAAAAGGGCGAATTCAAAAAGATGATGATTCAGTGCCAACCAAAAGTGGTGACTACTTTTATTCATCGCAAACGCGGGGTGATAATGAATACCCAACTTATGTACGTAGCACTGATGCAAAAGGTTCTGACCAAACGGTTATTTTAGATGTAAATAAATTGGCAGAAGGCCATGATTACTATTCAGCGACAGGTTTATCGGTCAGTCCTAATGGTCATTTACTGGCCTATGGTGAGGATACGGTAAGCCGTCGTATTTACACCATTTTAGTTAAAGACTTAAGCACGGGTGAGTTGCTTAAAGATGAGCTAGAAGGAACAAGTGGTGATGTTGTTTGGGCTAATGATAATAAAACGTTTTATTACATCAAAAAGGATTTACAGACATTATTAGGCTATCAAGTTTATCGCCATACGCTTGGCTCGCCACAATCAGAAGACGTACTAGTATACGAAGAAGCTAATACCAGTTATTACACTGGGCTTGGTAAAAGCAAAGATAAGCAAGAAATTTATATTTGGCATGGGAGTACAAGTGCATCAGGCGTGTCTGTGTTAGATGCAAATAACGTTACAGCGCAGCCAAAACGCTTTATCGAACGAGAAGAAAATCTTGAGTACGATATTGCTAAACACGGTGATTGGTATTACATAGTTACAAACTTAAATGCGGTGAACTTTCAGTTAATGAAAGTGCATAAAGACAAAGCCCATAATAAAGCGAATTGGCAAACTGTTATCCCTGCACGTGATGACGTTAAGCTTGAAGGCATTGAACTGTTTACAAACCATTTAGTATATAAAGAGCGGGAAATGGGGCAGTCACGTTTAACGGTGCGCAACTTAACCAGTGGTGATGAACAGGCATTGAGCTTTAACGACAGCAGTTATATGGTTCATGCCTATGGTAATAATGAGTTAGATAACCCAAGTTTACGTGTTTATTATGCCAGTATGACGACCCCAGGTAGCTCATACGATATTGATTTAAATAGCACAGCAAAAACCTTACTTAAGCAGCAAACCGTTGTTGGTGATTTTAATGCCGATAACTATGCCTCAGAGCGATTATTTATTACCGCTCGTGATGGCGTGAAAGTACCGGTTAGTTTGGTTTATCGTAAAGATAAATTTAATAAAGACGGTACAAATCCACTATTACAATATGCGTATGGTTCATATGGCGCGACAATGGACCCAAGTTTCTCTAGCTCTCGCTTAAGTTTATTGGATCGCGGGGTTGTTTTTGCTATTGCTCACATTCGTGGTTCACAAATGCTGGGGCGCCCTTGGTATGAAGATGGTAAACTACTCAATAAAAAGAACACCTTTAACGATTTTGTTGATGTCACGAAAGGGTTGATAAAACAGCAATATGGCGATGAGAAACAAATGTTCGCTATGGGTGGAAGTGCTGGTGGCTTATTAATGGGCGCGGTGGCAAATCAAGCGCCAGAGCTTTATAGAGGCATGGTAGCAGCTGTGCCGTTTGTCGATGTAGTAACCACAATGCTTGATGCAAGTCTGCCGCTGACAACGAATGAATATGGAGAGTGGGGTAACCCGAACGAGAAAATGTATTATGATTACATGTTGTCGTACTCACCTTATGATCAAGTTCGTAAACAGGCTTATCCCAACATGCTTGTGACAACGGGTTTACATGATTCACAAGTACAATACTTTGAACCCGCTAAATGGGTTGCAAAGCTTCGTGAGTATAAAACAGATAACAATAAATTATTGTTTAAAATTGATATGGAAGCCGGTCATGGAGGTGCATCTGGACGCTTTAAAAGCCTACAAGACACCGCACTTAATTATGCTTTCTTATTAGATTTAGCTGGTATTGAAAAGTAGCTTAAAAATACTAAAAGCAAAGGCGTGATTTAATATCACGCCTTTATTTTTTGCACTAAATTAAATCTAAATTGCGTGCCTTTACCCAATTCACTTTGAACATTAATTTCACTGTCCATGAGTTTGAGTAAGCCTTTACAAATGGCCAATCCTAAACCACCTTGCTGACGGCCCGCTGTATTTGAATTGCGACCTTGATAATGAGGCTCAAAAATAGCGGTGAGCTCATCTTTATTGATACCAATACCAGTGTCACTCACGTCTACATATAGCTGTTGGTTTTGTGTTTGAGTAACCCGTATATTTACACTGTCTCCTTTAGCTGTATGGCGAATTGCATTATCAATAAGGTTACTTAAAACCCGTTCTAATTTGGCAATATCAGCAATTACAGTAAAGTCACAGATAGTCGGTTCAACGCCTAAACTAATGCCTTTATTTTGCGCAGTTAAGCTAAACTTTGCGACACAATCATAAATAAGCTCACCTAAATTGAATGTTTCAGTATTAATCTTTACTTGGCCACTTTCGAGGTTTGCTAATTCAAAAATTTGCTCAATTAATAACTTAAGTTGTTGGCAGTTATTACTTGAAACCGTTAAATAGTGTTGTTGTTCCTGTGCCGAAAGATGTCTATTTGGGCTAGTGAGTACTTCTAAAAAACCTTGTAAAGAAGCAAGTGGCGTACGTAAATCATGGGATAAATGAGTCAATAGTTCACGGCGGCGTAAATCACTTTGTTGCAGCGCTTTAAACTGTTCATCTATGCGGCTTAGCATGGCTTGAATACCACGGCTAAGATGATCAATTTCATTATTCTTATTGCTATAAGCAGGTAGCTGAAAATCAGTTAATTGATAATTAGCAGCTTCAATACGGCTTATATCATTCGCTAAGCGCTTAATTGGCGATGTAAAAAACTTAAAAAGCAGTAGCATGGCAATAAATAAAAACAGTAATGCAGCCATTAGCCACATTGCATTGAGGTACAGACTGTCATCGGCTTTTATTTTATTTAATGTTGTCTCGTAAGCTTCCCCACCAATAATCACATACATATAGCCTTGCAGTGTATTTTGATGATTAACGGGTGCAACCGAGAAAATCTTTTGCTTATTACTATCTCGAGGATCATCGCCGTAAACGGGGGTTAAAGTTGGATCATTTATTAAACGCTTTAAAGGCGATAAGTTGATGTGGGAGCGTTTAACTTTCCCGGCCTCAGCCGAGTAAGAGATAATTTTTCCTTTTGGATCAACAAAGTAAAACTCAAATGCAGGGCCAAGCAGCATCAAGGTATGAAATAGGTTTTCTAGTGCTTTGTAGTCGTAAATACCCTGTTTAATGAGTGGGTTATCTTGCACTAAATGCTCAGCTAAATTGATATGTAAATTTTGTTCGGCATGATGTTGTGAGCTGTACTCAAGCTTTTTACTCCAGCTATATACTAATGCGCAAATAAGGCAAAAAATCACCACTAGCGACCACGCTAATTTTTGATATAAAGATAAACCAAGATTTAGTTTCATAATTTAGTGGCTCAATTGACTCGGGTTGAGCTTGTAGCCCACTCCCCACACTGTTTCTATAAAGGGAGCTTGGTGGTGCAGCTCTAACTTTGCGCGCAGACGATTTATGTGTGAATTTACGGTATGTTCATAACCACTATGCTGGTAACCCCACACTTTATCGAGCAGTTGTTGGCGGCTAAAAACATGATTGGGGTGGCGAGCAAAGTAAGCTAACAAGTCAAACTCAGTCGCAGTGAGGTTAATAGCCTGCTTCGCTAAAAAAGCTTGATGACTGGCAAACTCAATATGTAATGAACCAAGCTGAATGCTTTTTTCGCAGCTGATTGTTTGCTCATCCATTATAGCTGCTGCCATTAATTGATCGCGATGACGTAGTTGAGTTTTTATCCGAGCTTGTAACTCACGAGCAAAAAAGGGTTTGCAAATATAGTCATCGGCACCCATTTCAAGACCAATAACCCGATCCATATCAGAGCTCAAAGCCGTTAGTAAAATGACAGCTATAGCTGGATAATGTTCTTTAATTTTTCGACATAAACTGAGGCCGTCCATTTGTGGTAAATTGATATCGAGTAATAATAAGCCATAGGAGTGCTTTGCAATTTTTTTCAATGCCGCTTCGGCGCTGTCGGCTTGATCAATATGAAGGTTAAGTGGCTCAAGCTGTGTAACAATCAATTGCCTAATCGCTCTGTCGTCTTCGATTATTAATATTTTTTCGTGTTGCATACAGTTATCTCTATGAGAGGGCGCATCCATTCGCCCTGAAATAAGTTACTGTGTCCGCGTAATGACGATTTTTGCTAATGGGTTATCAAACTTATGTTCACTGCTTAATATTGAAGCTGCCAGTCCGTCGTACTGACTAACAACCCCCGGGTGCATTGCAATAACGTTTACATCATCTCTGGCTTCATTAAACCCTTCTGCGCTATCTGCTGGGCCTGGAATAGTTCCTGAGGCTTCAGAGTTACTCTCGGTACCTGCATCATAAGCGAGTGTGAAGTGCGTTAATGTTTGATCAACAGCTAACGAAGACACATCCATAGCATTAAGACCGGTAAAACCATCATTTGTATTCACCATCATGGTACTCAGTGATAATTTTAATTGTTCAATACTGTCAGTGGTGATTGTGAGTGTTGTTTGCGCCCCAGGTGCGACTGGAGCATCGCCTGATACGCTTGCAATAGCATCAGCAAATTGTAACAGTACGCTATTGTCGCCGCCTTCAGCCATGAGCTCTAAAGCGGTTGAGGCAGGTTCACCTATTTGCCACAGTGCTCCCTCATTATGTGCGATTAGAGCAATAGGTGAAAATGGTTGCCCAGCGGTTAAATTACTTACCTGTACCGTAAAGGTATAGCTGATGGGCTCTGGTGTTGGAGTGACTTGATCATCACTATCATTTGAATCACTACAAGCTGCTAAGGTACCAGCAAGAGCAATAATCATTAAACGTCGATTAAAGGCTAACATAGCAAGGCTCCTATTTAACGGTAATGGTTAGTTTTGCAACTGGGTTTAACCATCTATGTACTGTGTTATTTAAGTCACTCGTCCCAGCAGTTAAATCGTCATCGCCAAGGTTTCCTGGGTGAATATGTACCATGGTATTGTTATCTGTACTTGATAAACCACTACCACCAGTACCGGCGTTACCACCAGGCGCTGCTGGAATGCCTGGTGTACCCGGCGCACCTGAGCCTTCTACTACAAGTTCATTATTTGCTTCAGTACCCGCATCATAAGCGTTTAAATACACAGAATAAATGCCTACCTCAGTTGGGATTTTCCAGCTATCTAAGCCAACAAAACCATCATTAGTAGGTAACAGCATCGCCGTCACAGATAGGTATTCATTGCTATCACTGGTCATTAATGTCGTCATTGTTGATGTACTTGGCGCTAATAATCCCTCTGCTGGATTTGCTACGATATCACTGCCTGAGGCATTTGCTTGGGCAATGAGTGGTTCTAGGTTACCCCCTTCAGCCATGGTTTGTAATGCGGTTGATGCGGGCATGGCGACTGTAAAAAACGCCTCATCACTATTGTGGGCGGCTATTAAAATAGGTGTGAAATGTAAGCCTTGGGTAAGGTTGGTTAGTTTTATTTCTAATTCTGCAGCCGATAAAGATTGGCTAGCAAGTGCAGCTACTACTGCAAGAGTAAATGTTGAAGCTTTCATAATTTGTTCCTGTAATTGATGATTCAACTTCAGTATCAAATAGCAACATCATGAAAGCCTCACAAACTTATCACTTTTTTATCACAGTTTTACCAGCCCACTTTCTGTAGTGTACTTTACTACTTTATAGTTGGATGTTTTATAGACATTATACCTTAAAACCGTCAATATAGATAAAAAAGGAGATGATAATGGAAGAAAATCAACAGGTTGAACCAGTTGTGGTAGATAAAGAACAGCGCACGTGGGCAATGTTATGTCATTTAAGCGCGCTTGCAGGGTTTATCGTGCCAATGGGCAGTATTATTGGCCCATTGATTGTTTGGTTAATCAAAAAAGATGAAATGCCGATTGTGAATGAGCATGGTAAAAAGTCGCTGAACTTTCAAATAACCATGCTGATTGCTTATATTGTGTGTTTTATTTTAATGTTTGTAGCGATTGGCGTTATTTTACTACCTATAGTTGCGGTATTCTCATTCATTATGGTCGTGGTTGGAGCTATAAAAGCGAATGACGGCAAAGAGTTTAACTACCCAATCAGTTTAAATTTGATAAAATAACACGTTCAATTTTCACTAAAAACCCAGCAAATTGCTGGGTTTTTCTTTGCTCTACTGATAGGCAAACATGGCGTATTTAAGCTTATTTTTTACCGCGTTCATTTCAGCGACCTTATTACCTAGCTCCTCCGAGCTGGTGCTAACTGCGATGGTTACGCAGGGAGACTATCTACTTTGGTTGCTGTGGTTAACTGCCACCGTGGGGAATGTGTTAGGGAGTTGTGTCAATTACTGGCTAGGTACGCAAGTAATACGCTTTAAAGACCGAAAGTGGTTTCCTGTCTCACAAGCAAGTATTGATAAAGCCCAACTGCATTTTAAAAAATATGGTGTGTATAGTTTATTGTTTGCGTGGCTGCCTATTATAGGGGACCCGCTCACTGTCGTTGGCGGGATTTTTAAGGTGCGCTGGTGGACATTCATATGGTTAGTTGCGCTTGGCAAAGGCGCTCGCTATTTAGTGGTGCTGGCCTTTGCCATAGGGATCGATAAGGTTATTTAGCCCAGTCGAGAGTAAGCGATACAGAGTCAGCAAAGCGTAAAGCGTGGGGTTTATCAACACGTGCTTTTGCATAATGTACACTGCTGTGGCTATGGCAAGCAGCTAAAATCTCTGCAACGAGCTTTTCTAAAAGCAAAAAATGCCCGTTTTCTACTATATTTATCACTTCTTTGGTGATCACTTTGTAGTTTAAAGCCTGGTCAACTTCATCGGTTTCACAGGCTTGCTCTGCAGGATAGTGGATCTCTAAATTAATCACTACATCTTGCTTTTTTTCTCGTTCTTCGGGGTTAAAACCGATAAAAGTTCGCAGCCGTAAGTTGGTGACATTAATAATCGCATTGGCCATAGATTAACCTTTTATCAATTGTAAAAACTCATTACGAGTTTTTGGATCAGCTCTAAAGTTACCTAGCATCACTGAAGTACGCATGCTTGAGTTTTGCTTTTCGACACCGCGCATCATCATGCACATGTGCTTGGCTTCAACTATAACACCCACACCTTTAGCCCCTGTAACTTCCTCAACAGCTTTAGCTATTTGATGTGTTAATTGTTCTTGAATTTGAAAGCGTCGTGCATACATATCAACAATACGCGCAAATTTAGATAAACCTAATACTTTACCATTTGGGATATAGGCAATGTGGCAACGGCCAACAAACGGCAGCAGGTGGTGCTCACACATTGAATAAAGCTCAATATCTTGAATCAACACCATATCGTCTGCATCCGACGTAAATACTGCGTTATTAGTGATTTCACCTAGGGTTTCACGGTAGCCTTTGGTTAAATACTCCATCGCTTTTGCTGCGCGTTTTGGGGTATCAAGTAAGCCTTCGCGTTGTGGGTCTTCACCAACAGCACTGATAATTTCTTGGTAGCTATTCTTTAGTTCATTGTGCATAGAGTTCTCAATTTATAAATACGTTATTTTAAATGTCTGCCACCATCAACGGGGATCGAACGCCCAGTGATGTAATGGCTATTCAGTAATAGTTCGACGCTGTTAATTATTTCTTGGCAACCAGGCTCAATCCCCATAAGAGATTTTTTCAGCGTTTTTTCACGGTAAGCAGCATCATCATGTTGATTAAAAATAATTAACGATGGTGCGATCGAGTTCACTTTAATGTGCGGTGCAAATTTAGCTGAGAATGATTTAGTGAGGTTTTCAAGTGCAGCTTTACTTGCGGCATAAGCTAAGTGTTTCGGGCTTCCTGTTTCTACGACGTAATCAGTTAAATGAATAATATCAGCTGGGCTAAGTGTGCTTCTTTGGTGTGCTAATAATAGCTCAGCACATTGCAGGTTTATTAAATAAGGTGTTTTGGCATGAATGCGTAGCATGTTATCGAACAAGTCTGCATAGTCAGGGTTGTTAGCCTCACAATCCCAGCTAGATGCGTTATGGATAATGGCTTTTAGTGACTGTGTATGGTTTTTTAGCGTTGCAATAAACTTATTAATTGCTTGTGTACTGTTAAAATCTGCAGCTATGCAGGTTACGCCTTGAGCGGCTAATTCATCAATCACTTTGTGACGAGTGCGATAGGTGATAATGAGTTGTTGACCCGTCTGCAGTAAGTGCTGTGCTAGTGCTAGCCCAATTCGTTGGCCAGCTCCAGTAATTAAAATGGGTGATGTCATAAATATAGTTATTCTCTGCTAAACGCGTTGCCTTAATACTGTCTACTATAAACCAAATTACAGTATTATTTCACCCTCAGTGTTGTAGGGTTATTGTGTGTCTTACGGCTTAATCGGTTTATTCGATCAGTGTATTAAATATTATCACTTTGCTGATTATTTTTTTATCAGCATAATAGGTGTGTAGTTTATAACGCGTTGGCCCATTTCTTTGTTTACAAGAATTTTAAAAATCAAGCCGTGGTTATTCCCCGCAACGTTTATTGTAATGGTTTACAGTGGATTGTTGATCAATCAAGGTATTACTCAGCTATTAAGTAATTTCATTACACAAATCAGTATCGCTGTGACTATGGCCGCAGGCTCGTTTGTTGCAGGTGGAACGGCTTTAGGCGGAGGCGCGGTTGCTTTTCCCGTCATGACCAAGTTACTCGCGATTGATCCTGTAACGGCTAAAATCTTTTCTTTAGCTATTCAAAGTTTTGGCATGAGTGCTGCTGCGTTAACTATCATTTTTACTGGAATTAAGTTTTACCGTAATGTGGTGTTAGTAGCTACACCTATTGCTATAGCTGGCTCAAGTATGAGCTTGCTGTTTATCGCTGAGTATTTGCCAAGGCTAGCAGTTAAAGGGGTGTTTAGCTGTTTGTTATTGTGTTTTGCATTAACCTTGCTGTGGCGTTTATATCATAGGAGTCAGCATCTATGTAGCGAGGCTACTATCTGCGTTAATTATAGCAGGCTTGTAGTTGTTGCCTTTATCGGTGGTTTAGCGTCTGGGCTCGTTGGTTCTGGTGCTGATATCGCAGTTTTTGCCTTATTAATTATTGCCTGCAACGCTAATATTCAAAAGGCGACGGCAACATCAGTGTTAATAATGGCGCTGACTTCGGTGGCCTCAAGTGTGACTAATTACTACTTTTTAGATGGGGTTAGTCAACAAGTTGAAGCTTACTTATTTGCCGCAATACCTGTTGTCGTTGTGGGAGCGCCGCTTGGCGCGTATTTGTGTGCAAAAATGAAAAGTGGGCAATTAATAGCTTTTTTATTGCTATTAATTGCTATTGAGGCGGTATTTACTCTTTACGAATTAACACACTATTACAGTTCGTCATAGATAGTTGGGATTGCTTGGCGCTTATGTTGAGTACGTTGGTATATGGCGATAAGCTTTTCGCTCACTTCATCAGTGACAGGTTTGCCTTCTAAAAAGTCATCGATTTGCTCATAGCTTAGGCCTAGCGCTTCTTCGTCGGTTAAGCCTGGGCGGTCACATTCCAAATCAGCGGTTGGTGCCTTGTTCACCAATATGTCAGGGGCACCTAGCTCCTGAGCAAGCGCTCGTACTTGGCGTTTTGACAAACCAAATAAAGGGGCTAAATCACAAGCGCCATCACCAAACTTGGTGTAAAAGCCAGTAATGTTTTCTGCACTATGATCAGTGCCGACAACTAAACCTTGGGTGAAGCCTGCGATTTCGTATTGGGCAACCATACGCTGACGAGCTTTAACATTGCCTTTAATAAAATCAATTTGAGCTTGCTCTGGCAAGGTTTCGCCACAACCAACAATGGCCGCAAGTGCTTGTTCATGCATGCCATCAGCCGCGGGTTTTATATTGACAGTTAAGCGTTTGCTCGGCTGGATAAAGTTAACGGCAAGTTGCGCTTCATCTTCATCAGCTTGCACGCCATAAGGTAGGCGAACAGCTATAAATTGGTATTTCTCAGTGTTTTGTTCTTCATTTAACTGATTAACTGCTAATTGGCATAACCGGCCGCAGGTGGATGAATCAACACCGCCACTAATACCTAATACCAGTGAGCGCGAATGTGCTGCAACAAGACGGTTTTTGATAAAGCTAACACGGCGGTTAATTTCATTGTTGATATCTATGTTTGGCTGGACTTTCATTTCCGCTACGATGTCGGCACGCATTTAGAGCTCCTGATTATTTACTGGTGTGGGTATATTATGTTATTCGTAGCGCTTAATTTAAAGCCCTAAATGTTGCTTAATTTTTTGTAATTCGGCTTTTAACTCGTCTATTTCGGCGAGTAACTCCTCCATCTCTTGGTTTTTAAGCTGTGGTTGTTCTGTTTCACTTTGTTCAGTGGTTATTTCACTGGCTAAATCAGAGAATAAATGACTATAACGACTCTCTCTTTTTCCTGCCTCACGAGGGTGCTTAATAACATATTGTTGCGAAATAAGTTCATTGAGTGCTGTTTCTACCTCGCTCACATTACTAAACTCTGCTAAGCGGTTGCTTCTTGTTCTTAGCTCGCCAGGCGTTTGCGCACCACGTAACAGCATTAAACAAATAATTGCACGTTGCTGCTCAGTTAGTTTTAAGTTGCCAAATTCGGTGTTACAAAACCTATGTGCGTATTTACTCACGCGCCCCGATAGACCTTCGTCTATGGTTACTAAACGCTGAGCAATTAATTCATCGAGCGTATCTTGAACTTGTGCTTCAGTTAGCGAGAGCACAGGATCTCTATTTGATTTCTGATTACATGCATTGGTGAGGCTATTTAATGATAGCGGGTAATGCTCAGGTGTTGTGCTTTGCTTTTCTAATAAGCAGCCGATGACACGCTGCTGGTGTGCGGTTAATTGCATTGCATTCCTTATTCTTTTTATTGGTTGAGCCAGTGTTCTAATTTAGGATTTAACGCATCAAAATCCAATGGTTTGGTCAAGTAATCACTCATACCAGCTGCTAAGCATTTGTCTCTATCACCCTGCATTGCGTTGGCTGTTAACGCTATAATGGTGATGTTTCGGTAACCTTCGCCCGCTTCTCCTCGGCGAATTGCTTGCGTTGCTTGGTAGCCATCCATTTCTGGCATTTGGCAGTCCATTAATACCAGTTTATAAGGTGATGTAGTATTAGTTTTTAACTTATCAATGGCTTCTAGTCCATTTTCAGCGATGTCAAAGTTAACACCTGCTTGTTTTAATAGGGCTGATGCGACGACCTGATTCACTTTATTATCTTCAACTAATAAAATTTTTGTGGTGTTTAATACGTTGTGGCTCGGTAACGCTATATTCGCTTGCGGGTGAGCATTATTTTGCTGTTGCTCAATAAATTTTTCATTAGCGAGCGAATCAAATAGATCTGAGGGAGTCAATGGTTTGAAAATGATGCAATCAACAGCTATTGGGAGCTTGGCATTTTCTTGTGAGAAACTCATTGGGGCCATCAGGATTATTTTAACTTGATGCTTGCTTATATATGCTTTGAATTGGTTTATAGCATCCATATCTGCAGTCAAAAAATAGCCATAATCAATTAAAATAGCATCGATGACTGTTGAACTTTCTTGAAGGTAGCCGTTAAGTGAAGTGTAGTCACTCAGCGTATTAGAATTAGCTCCCCATACGCTAAGTTGCTTATCAGCAATCGAACTATTTAATGGGCAGTTATCGATAATTAAAATATTTTTATCTTTAATTAAATGGCTAGGTAAGTCATTGGCTTTACTCAATAATGGCTTAACTTTGACAGAGAAAGTAAAGGTACTACCTTGACCAAGTACGCTGGTAACGTTTATCTCTCCGTCCATTAAGTGGCATAACTGTTTCACGATTGCTAAGCCAAGTCCTGTGCCACCGTATTGTCGAGTAGTGGATGTATCTGCTTGCGTAAACGAGTCAAATAAAGCGGCTTGTTTATCAGCACTTATGCCGATCCCAGTATCAACAATTGAGCAGTTTAAAAAGGTCCCTTCGGTGGAGTCAGTTAAATCCGCGATAACGATAATTTCACCATCTTTAGTGAATTTGACGGCATTTCCCAATAAGTTATTGATGATTTGCCTTATTCTATTGGGATCGCTTACTATCTCATTTACGTTGATTCTAGTTGCATCTAAAATCAGTTTGGTATGATTTTGTTCAACTTTTAAGGCGAATGACTCAACCACTTCACCCAGTAATTTAGGGAGATTGAAAGCGATATTTTCAATATCGAGTTTTCCGGCTTCAATTTTTGAGAAGTCTAAAATATCGTTAATGATATTTAGTAATGAGTGTCCAGAGGATTGCGCTAGTTGAATATGGTGTAGTTGTTGTGGATCGAGTTGTGTTTGTTGCACGATATTTAGCATACCGAGTACGCCGTTCATCGGCGTACGGATTTCGTGGCTCATACTCGCCAAAAATTCACTTTTCGCGGCGACCGCTTGCTCAGCAGACTCTTTGGCTGTGACAAGTTGTTGCTCAGTTTCAATGCGCTGTTCACTTGAGTGCAAACTACCAATCAGTGCTGCAACTGCGATTAAAAAGCTTTCTTCGTTGCGTGACCATGCCCGAGCGTCATTACACTGCTCAGCGCATACTACACCGATAGTGCTACTGCCGCCTACGATAGTCACAATAAGCATAGACTCTATGGCTAACGGAGATAAATAAAATTCGGCTAAGGGTTTTGTTAATGGATTGCTTTGCGCGGTTGGTGCGTTTATTACCGCTTGATTATCAATGGAGGCAAAAAAGTCATCAAGTTTATTTTGTTGCCATGAGGCAGTAATGGCACTATCGGCAACATTTTTACCATGGTAAGCGTAACTTTGCAGCTGTGTTTTATCCTCATTAAACAGCCAAATACTTGCACGATTCACATTTAGCGCTTGGCAAATTGCGTGCGTGATAACGTCTTTTGACTGTTTTAGGTACCCGGTTAAGATTGCTTTATTTGTGGTTAAAGAAGCTAATACTTCATTGTGAAGAGCTATTTTATTGTTTTCTATTTCAATGAGTTTACGTGTATTAATATTCTGTAATGAACCAAATATTCTTACGCAGCGGCCATTACGCATTTCGGCTTCACCATGAACCAGTACCCATATTGATTTACCCAGCGAGTCTACAACTTCAATTTCAGCTTCGTAACTTTCACCAAATTTTATCGCTCGTTCAATCAGTCCTTTAATCGTGTCACGACTTTCCCCTGCTTTGAAGTAATTCAAATTAGTGGGCCAATCTGGTTGTTTATCTAGATCATATTTAAATATCTTCTTAGTCATGTCTGACCAATAAACTTCTTGCGTATCAAGGCGAAAAGACCATGCGCCAATCTTAGCTAAGCTGCTCATTGTAGTCAGCATTTTTTCGCTTTGTTGTTGTCGTCCAAGCATTTTTAAGAAGAATAAAAATGCCCATACCAGCAAAGCGATGATTGTTATAATGGCTAAGCGTAGCGGCCAAATAGTAGAAGCTGGTGGTGCCCAAGCAGATTTAGGGGCAACGTAAATTTCCCATTCGCCACCTTGAAAAGTTAAATTAAATTGTAGTGGATTACGGGTGAGGATATCTGCATTACCAAAGAAGAAGTCGCCGTTAATACCTAGTCCGTTTTGTCCTTGTATAGCGACATCAAAATTTTCTTCTAATTGGTGAATACCTGAATTTTTATAAATATTCTCAAGATTTAATACCACAGATAACAAGCCCCAAAATTCGTTATTTGGTGGTAAATACACAGGGACTCTGGCTATCAGGGCTTCACCACCTTGAACTAAAGTGAGTGGCCCGGCCATTACTATTTCATTGTTATCGCGGGCTCTTATTGCATCGGCACGTTGCACTTTATTTTTTAAAAAATTAAGTCCGATGGCTTTTTCGTTACCAGCTAATGGATACACCATACGAATAACCATATCAGGAGCACCGCCGATGTTACGCAGCTCTGAAGAGGTAGCAAATAAAGGGGCTGCAATTTGTGAAAAGCGCTCCTGATCTAAATTTGGTTCTGCTGCTACTGCAACGGCAAGGCCTCGGACAAGTTGAATATTCGATACTAGTATGGATTCTAATTGAGTTCGATAAGTACTGACTTCAGATAAAATAAGTAATCGATGAGATTCTTTAGCACGATTATAATTAATGCGATCAAGTACCACGCTAGTTATCAATATAAAGGAAAGTGATAGCCAAAATGTCAGCTTAAATTTTGAAACTTGAGTGTGATCTTTTGTTGGTGACAATGGCATTTTTGCGTTTACTTTTGAAACAAGGCACTTCAACTATAGCTAATTATTAGCGGAAATAAAAATTCCTACTCGAAATAACAGGGCTATTTTCATCGAACTTTATTAGCATTTTCAATAATATTGAAAACACGAATAAACATTTGTGCTTAAATGAAAAGATTCACTGAAAATAACATTAATTTTTCATAAATCTGTGAGTATTATGGAGAAACTCAATAGGCAAGGAATTTAGTTATGCTCAAGTTCGTCAAGTGGTTGGTTTTAATTGTACTCATTTTAGGTTTAGCGGCAACAGCTATTGTTTATGGGGTATTGTCATTAAGCTTACCTGCTCTTGATGGCAAAGGGCGCAGCCAAGCAATATCCAGTGAGGTGCAGCTTGGACGAGACAGCTTAGGCCAAGCTGTTATAACTGCAAGCAATCGTAACGATGCAGCTTATGGGTTAGGTTTTGCTCATGGTCAAGATCGTTTTTTTCAAATGGACTTATTACGTCGTAATGCGGCGGGCGAACTGAGTGAATTATTTGGTGCGGCTGCGTTAGAGCTTGATAAAAAAATGCGTTTTCATCAACTACGTAAGCGCAGTGCGTCGATTGTTGAGCAGTTGCCATTAAAAGACCAAGCCTTATTGCAAAGTTATGCCGCTGGAGTAAATGAAGGGCTAGCACAAGTTGGATTTGCAAGCTTTGAATACTTATTAACAGGGGCGCAGCAAAAGCCTTGGCGTAGCGAAGACAGCTTACTGGTTATATACAGTATGTACTTGGACTTACAAACAGCCACTTTTGAGCGAGATCAAGCTCTAATTCAAATTGCCGATATTTTTGGTATTGATATGGTGAAGTTTCTAACACAACCTAGCCCATATCAGGCTCCGCTTGATGGCAGTCAACTACCAGCATATGAACAGGGTATACCAGAATTACCAGCCCAAGATAGTTATGCTTATCATCGTATTGAAGCCAACCAAGAGCGAGGAAGTAATAACTGGGCTGTAACGGGTAAATTAACTTCGAACAGTGCCGGTTTATTATCTGATGATATGCACTTGTCGATGGGCGTTCCCGTTATTTGGTATCGTGCGCAATTTAATTATCAGCATGGCGGTCATGCTTATCAGGTAACTGGGGTATCTCTTCCTGGCGCGCCAGCTATTGTTGTTGGGACTAATAATAATATTGCTTGGGGATTCACTAATGGTTATTTAGATACCGCTGATTGGGTGGCTTTAACCAGCAACAGTAAAACGTGGCAAGTAACTGAGCAAATAGCCTTACCTGATGGGCGTTTTGAGCCATATTTACTGACCATGAGTGAATATGGCCCTGTGCGAGACATAAATGGTAAGCAGTTTGCTCTTAGCTGGGTTGCTCATATGCCTTATGCGGTAGACATGAATTTGCTGCAACTAGAGCAAGCTAAAACGGTCGACGATGCGCTCGGTCTGGCAAGTCAAGTTGGCATTCCGGTGCAAAATTTGATGGTTGTAGATAAGCTTGGCAATGCGGCGTGGAAAAGTATGGGGGCGATCCCAGCTCGAAAAAAACCGAGCGAACTCGCTATTTCGGAAGCGGATTATTCCGAGCTTTGGCGACAAAATGAATTGCATAGGCCAAGTAGTAAAAACCCCACAGGTGAGCGTTTATGGACCGGTAATTCAAGGGTTGTATCTGCACAGGATGACCTACGATTTGGCAACGGTGGCTATGCGATGGGCGCGCGTTCAACGCAAATACGAGATAGGTTATTTGAGCAAGATCAGTTTAATGAGGCAGACTTTAATACATTGCAACATGACAATGAAGCGCGCTTTTTAAAGCCTTGGCATAAATTACTCCTGAAGCAGTTAAGCCAACACCCTGAGACTAATCAGCAGTACCTTACACTGTTAAATGATTGGCAAGCATGTGCATGCCCAGATTCCATTGGCTATACTTTGGTAAGGCGTTTTCGAGATGAAGTAATAAATACCGTATTTAGCCCTTTGCAAACTCAGCTCGAGCAACAAGGTGGCTCACTCAAATATGTTAAGCGAGATTTAGAGCCTGCAATTTGGCAGTTAATAGAACAGCAGCCTAGTAGTTGGTTAAACCCTAAATACAGTAGTTGGCAACAACAATTACTGACTGCGTTTGATAAAACCGTAGCAAATTTAACTGCTGAATTTGGTGGTGATGTGCAAAACTGGCGCTGGGGCGTGGTTAATGAATTAGTTATTGAGCATCCTTTTTCACAGCAAATTCCACAGCTAAGCAAATTACTTGATATGCCTAAAGCTCCTGGGTTTGGTGATAGTTTTATGCCCGCGGTACAAGGCCCTAAGTTTGGTGCGTCACAGCGTTTTATCGCACAGCCCGGTTACTTAGAAAATGCTGTCATGGCGATTCCAGGTGGCCAGTCTGGTCATCCACTTTCGCCGTTTTATCGCGCTGGCTTTAGCGATTATGTCGACGCAAAATTAACGCCACTGCTACCACAAGCTATCAACCACCAAATTGTTATTCAGCCTTAGATACTTGAGTTCTTTGGTTATTAAACTGATTAGCAGTGGTCGTGAAATGGCGGTCATTGCTTTATGTTCCATAAGGAGGCAATAGCTGTGTTTTTATAAGCGGCTATTCAGGACCTTTCAATTACACTATTTTATCAATAAGAAAATAAATAATTATACCTTGTAGGTATAAGCTGTTTAAATGACAGGTAAGCAAAATAACTATGTCTTGCACCTCAAGGAGTTGTGTATGTCGGCAGAAAAAACCCATTTAGAAATTTGTAACTTAACCAAAGAGCAGTACCCACAAATTAAGACCTTAATGGATCAAGCCTATCCCGATTTGGGTGGCGCGTGGCCAAGCCACACAATTTTTAGGTTAATTGATCAATTCCCTGAAGGTCAGTTAGGCATGGTTGATGATGGTGTTTTGGTCGGTATAGCACTGAGTGTGCAAGTTGACTACGGGCGTTTTTCAAACCCCCATACTTATGAAGATATTGTCGATGGCCATGATCGGGTGTTTAGTGATCCCGAAGGGGATGCCCTATATGGCTTAGATGTGGTTATTTCGTCTACCCACCGTGGTATGCGCTTAGGGCGTAGGCTTTACGATGCGCGTAAAGAGTTATGTCGGCAATATAATTTGCGGGCTATTTTAGCGGGGGGACGTATTCCGCGTTATTACAATTACAGCAATGAGATGACACCGACCCAGTACATCGAAAAAGTCGACCATAAAGAGCTTTATGATCCTATTCTAAGTTTTCAACTATCGAATGATTTTCAGGTCAAACGCTTATTGAAAAAGTATCTACCAGAAGATCAAGAGTCTGTAGGTTATGCTACTTTACTTGAGTGGAATAACATTATGTTTGAGCCGACAGATACGGTGCTTGAATCCACTAAATCGATTGTCCGAGTAGGGGCGGTACAGTGGCAGATGCGCTGTGTTGAGTCAGTAGACGAGCTACTTAAGCAAGTTGAATATTTTGTTGATACGGTATCAGATTATAAAAGTGACTTTATTTTGTTCCCTGAGTTTTTTAACGCACCTTTAATGGGGCTGACAGAACAAAGTAATCAAACCGAAGCGATTCGCTACTTAGCCGAATATACAGAGACATTCCGTGATGCGATGTCACGTATGGCAATTGAATATAATGCTAATATCATCACCGGCTCTATGCCATTAGCCGAGGGTGATAAAATTTATAATGTCAGTTACTTATGTCATCGTAGCGGGAAAATTGATGAGCAACGTAAAATTCATATCACGCCGCATGAGCAAAATGATTGGGTTATTCAAGGTGGTGATAAAATTGCGGTGTTTGATACCGATGCGGGCCGAGTAGGTATTCAAATTTGCTACGATGTTGAGTTCCCTGAGTTATCACGAATTTTGGCTAAGCAAGGATTAGATATATTGTTTGTACCATTTTGGACAGACACAAAAAATAGCTACCTGCGAGTACGTCATTGCGCCCAAGCGCGGGCGATTGAAAATGAATGTTATGTGGTAATAGCAGGCTCTGTGGGTAATTTACCAGAGGTAGAAAGTTTAGATGTGCAATATTCACAATCAGCTGTTTTAACCCCATCTGATTTCTCATTTCCACATGATGCCACTTTGAATGAAGCGACGCCTAATACAGAAATGCTATTGTTTAGTGATTTGGATATGGATAAGCTGAAAATTCTTCACAGTGAAGGTACTGTACGTAACTTAAAAGATCGTCGTGAAGACTTATACGACGTGATTTTGAAAAAGAGAGACAATTAATGGCGTGGATTTATTTGATTATCGCGGGTTTGCTGGAAATAGGTTGGCCAGTGGGTTTGAAAATGTCACAAGATGGTGAGCACCGTTGGTTAGGAATTGGTATTGCAGTTGCCTTTATGGTCGCGAGTGGTTTTATGTTATGGCTCGCTCAGCGTGATATATCTATGGGCACTTCGTATGCCGTATGGACAGGAATTGGTGCCGCAGGTACATTCCTAGTAGGTATTTTATTCTATAATGACGCTGCAACATTTGGCCGTATAGCTGGTGTTTTGATGATTATCAGCGGTGTGATCACTTTAAAAATAAGTCATTAATTTGATTGTTTTATTTATTCAGACGACCCTACCTAGGGTCGTTTTTACATTGAAGGTAACATCACTAATATTGCGGCAATGGCTATTAATATTAGCCCTGCGCTGTCTTGACGCTTCAAAGGTTGCTTGAGCCATAATACCGAGATCAGCATTGTAAAAAACACTTCTACTTGCCCTAAGGTTTTAACATAAGCGACATGTTGTAAACTCATTGCACTAAACCAACCAATTGAACCAATACAGCTAAAAAAGCTGACTAAGAAAACCATTTTTTTGTAATGCCACATCTGTTTAATTGTTTGCGGTTCTTTAATGAGTAGGTAAACGAGTAATATCAAGCTTTGCAGACTAATGACAAACAACAACACCCATGCGGGCGAATGTGGAAACAGTAACCCTGAATTTAAGCTGGCTTCACGCACCCATAAAGATGTCAAAGCAAAGCAACTGCCGCACGCTAAACCAATTAATGCGGTTGTTAAGTTAAACTGTTTAACCTTGGCAATGCCACTAAGCAATAGTACCGCTATCGCCCCTAAAAACACACCAAGCCAACCAAGTAGGTTTAGCGTAGAGCCAAAAAATAACACCCCAAAGATTGCCGCAACCAGAGCTTCACTTTTCGCAAGACCAGCACCCACTGCATAGTTGTTCATTTTAAATAGTTTTACCATTAACCCTGTTGCAATAATTTGCATAAGGCTAGCGCCAATAATGAAAAACCAAAAAGCAGAATTAAAGTCAGGTAGTGCAGTTGGCTGATATTGGTATAAATAATAAAGGTAAAGTGCAGCGATTGGACTGGCAACAATAAATCGTGAAAGCGTTACCCCAGCAAGACTCATATTAATACTGAGTTTACTTTGCAGCGCGTTACGCCATGCCTGCATAAAGGCGGCTAAAAAAGTAAAAAGTACCCAAATCATCATTAACGGGGATTATTTAAAAGAAAACCAAAATACCAGTAGCGTAAAGCTAAAGCTAACGAAGAATCACAAAAATGAAAATATCTCAACTGCGACAAAATGTCACAGCTGCAAAATGCGGTGACTGAGCTATAGTGAAGTTGATGTTATTGTTAGCCGGCATTGTTTTTATAAGCAACGCCGGCTTTTTTATGCGTTGTTGTTAAAAACGCCAAAGCAAGCGGCTTAAATAAGGCGCTTGCTTTAGGGTTTTCTATTACGGCTTACTTAGCGGCAACAGTCACTTTTTCAATTAGATCTTCAGATTTGTAATGCTTATCTATCGCGAAGTCTAGCTGTACTAATACATCTTTGAAGCCTGAACTTGAAGGTTTATATTGCCATTTCATTAATGCTCTTTTTGCCTCGCGGTTAAATACACCGGCAGGTTTTGCATTAACAACGGATACGTTTTCAGTGTTTCCTGCTTGGTTAATGTCGTATTTCAACACCACGGAGCCACTAATACCTTGCTCTGCAGCTTGAATTGGGTAAACAGGTTCAATACGCATAATAGGCGAAATTGCATGTTTGTCCGTTTTCGCTTCTGGCTGTTTCGCGGTTGCAAAATTGCTGAGCATGCCTGCGGCAAAAATCAGTAATGCGCCTTTGGCAACTAATGAGCTATTACCGCTGTGTTTAATTTGCTTGAGTCGTTGTAACATGGTTTTTTTATCTCCATAGTGTGAGTAGGCCATTAAACCCGCGCGAGTATTTGCTGCGCAATTTATAAGGGCCTTGCTGTATAAAATCCGTTGTTGAGTGTTTTTATTCATTAATACTTTTTCATCGCATGAGAGCTCTTGTAAGCGGCGAAAACTTATATAACCTAGCCACGCAATAGGGTTAAACCAAAATACTAGGGTGACTAATAAGCACAGCATGTTAAGTAAGTTGTCTCTGCGTTTTATGTGTACTTTCTCGTGTTCTATTATCAATGCGAGTGATGCGCTGTCTGTTTTTTGTATATACCCCGTTGGCAGCACTAATTGTGTGCGCAACAAGCCTATTACCATTGGTGTATTCACTGAGTGACTTTGTAATAGGGCTATATTAGGGGTTTGCTCAGCTAATTGCGTATTATGCAAAGGGGTCAGTTTTAGTTGGTTTATAAATCGCTTGTGTGCCATAACGGCGATTGTCGCTAAAACGCTAAACACCATGACATACAGGAATGCCCAGCTCACACTGAAATGGCTGTTTAATGGTTGATCTGGTGTAATCAACATCGTGCTTATGGTGGTATTTTGAATAGGTTTATAGTGTTCTGGTAAGTTAACCAGTAGCAGTGAAACCGGCACCAAGAGCCATAATTTATAAACAAAATTTGCACTAAGCCATTGCAATGAATAACGTTCTAATATCAGCAAACCTAGGATCAAAGTGGTTACTAATAGCTGTTGCTCAATAATCCAGTTAAAGGTACTTTCTAGCATGCTTATCCTCTATTTTTGCTGTTTTTCCCAGTCATCAATCACTTTTTTAAGTTCGTTGATATCTTGTTGAGAAAGTTGTTCAGACTTTGCAAAGCCACTGACGAGCGGGGCTATACGGCCACTAAAAAAACGCTCAATGAAGTTTTGGCTTTCTTTTAGTGTGTATTCAGCGCGTTCCATGCAAGGGGTGTAAATATACTGACGGCCGTCTTTTTCAAAGCTCAGTGCTCCTTTTTTAACTAAACGGCCAAGCAGTGTTTTAATGGTTTTTTCGTGCCATTGCTTTTCATCGCTTAAGCGTTCGATAATCTGGCTTGCAGTAGCGGGATAATTGAGCCAGAGCGCATCAAGCACTTCAAACTCAGCTTTTGATAATTCAATCATAATAATATTGCCTACAAGTGTAATCTTTAAGTTTAGATTACACCTGTAATCATAATTTGCAACTGTTTTGGATAAAAAATAAGTTAATTTTTTATGATGTCGGATTTTTTGACTTCAAGGTAGCTGTTTTCAGCAAGGGGGAGGTTTGAGAGATCTAGTTTACAGATTTGTACACGGTATAAATCAACCACTGTATAGCCGAAATAATGGGACATTTTACGAATTTGTCGATTAAGCCCTTGTTTTAAAATGATACTAAACTGCTGTTCTGATAGTTTTTCCACTGCGCATGGGAGTGTTATTTGATTATCAACAGGAACGCCTTTTGCCATTTTATGGCAAAAATCATCAGCCAGTGGCTTATCGACGGTAACAATATAGCGTTTGGGCTGGTGGAAGTCGGGATGAATAAGGTAATTACAAAACTCACCGTCATTGGTTAGTATGAGTAAGCCTCTTGAGTCTTTATCTAATCGGCCAATAGGGTAAACCCGAATGCTACTTGGTAAGTGATGAATAAGGCTGCTGGGATCATTTAGCTTGAGTTTGCAGTCAATACCAACCGGCTTATGGTACGCATAATAAACGAGTTTAGCTTTGCCTTGCACTCGGCAATCATTAACCAGAATCACATCATTATCATCCACATGATCGATATGGTTTGCCGCATGATTGTTTACAGTGACTACGCCTTGATCAATGAGTCTCGATGCTTGTTTGCGAGAACATAAGCCCGCGTGGGCGAGGTATTTGGCAAGGCGGATTTTGTTTGTCATAGGGTTTATTAAAAATTCTAATTGATCAAAGTATAACAAAGCCACGTATTGAGCCTAACTATACTTTGTAAAAGAGTAAGACTATGGCGATGAAATTATCAGAGCTGAGCAATCACCAGCCTATTCAGAAAGTGATTGTACACTCTCTTGAAATGGCGTTTTATCAGGTTTCTGTAATGATCAATAATGTTGAATATTATGTCACAGATGATCACGGTGAGTTTATCCGTGGCCTGAGCCCGTTACATATTCAAAAGCGATTAGAGCATTTAAGCTACGCGAAAATGGTGTTACGCCATACCAGTGCCTATGATGAAATGTGTGGTCAAGCTGAAAAAACCGAAAGTAACATGCTTGAGGTTCCTTATGGAAAAAACCATTTGTATTGAGGTCAAGATTTTATGGGTTTAAATGTTTACCTTAGTTAAAGATAACTCCCTTGAGCTTAGTGCTCAGCTACGCTCAAAAATAGTCGCGTTCAACAACATACACTTTAATGCAGAGCGTATTCCTCTGGGTTTTAAGGTAATTGAAGAATCACACTTGGTGGCAGGGATTTCAGGACACGTTATTGGTAATTGGTTATTAATCAGTTGGCTCTGGTGTGATGAGAGATTCAGAGGTTGTGGTTTTGCCAAGCAGCTATTGAATGAAATGGAATTAGCTGCAGTAGAGCACGGTGCAATTTTTGTGCAGCTTGATACGCTAGATTTTCAAGCTAAGCCGTTTTACGAAAAAAACGGCTATTGTGTTAAATACCAAATGGATAATTACCCACTCGATGGTACTCGTTACTTTATGGAGAAAGCTCTTTAATTTTTGCTCGTCAGCACCTGCCCTTCATCAAAGGTGATCCCTAAAAATGGAGTGGCTTCTGGCGCGAGCATGAAAGTGCGAATGTTCATGTGATCTTCACCGTTTGGGTTACCAAGTACATCTTCCCGATAAAAAGCGCCAAAGCAATCTAAGGTATTTTGCTTACTTAGCTGATTTAGTTTTGCGAAGGCAAAAATTTTACATGAACCATTGTTTTCGTTTGCACCACTGAGCAATCCATGATTATTAAAACCTGATGGCGTAAACGTATAGTTGTTGTCAATGACCGTCATGGTATCGGTAAATGCAATATTTTGTGGTTCATTGGCTAATCGGGTGAGAAAATCGTTGAGGTTCATAGCTATCCTTAATTTATTGTTTGTCTAACTCTAGCTGATTTGTTTGCTGATTAATATTAAATTTAAAGCTCTGCAAAAAGTTCATGCCCAGTAAGCTATGCCCTGAATGTTGGCTAATTGCTAAAACATCAAAATCGCTAATAATTTGCTGACCTATTTGAATTGATTCAATGCGGTAGCGTTGCGCAGTGGTTTTGCCATTGGCTGTGTTTACCATCATAGTGCCTAAATATTCAGGGCTTGGGTAAAGCGAATCAATGAGAGTTTGCGATAACACTGTTAAGCTTGCCCCAGTATCAATCATCAGTTGAGTGCCAAGGGTGTTGTTAATAGTTACATCAAGTAAATAATGAGCACCCAGCTTGGTCAATGGTATGAAATCAACCTCTGAATAGGCGTTATTAATTAAGTTTTGCAGTTTATTTGCTTGTGACTTTAAAGGGTGATTGTCATTTAGCCTGTCGAGACTACTTTGTGCGCTCACTAAATCACCGAGTTTATAATAAGCATTGGCTTGTGCCATTAAGTAATAGGGATTTTCACTGCTGTAATCTAGCCATACGGCCGTTTGATTCACTATGTCTTGCCATGCTTCTCGCTCGCTCAAAGCGTTTATTTGTGCTTGAGTAAGCTGTGTTAAACGCATTGATACCGCCGCTTGCTCTGCTTCATTTGCCATTGATTGCAAGGTAAACAAGGCGACAATAGCTTGATGGGGTTGCTGGTTTTTCACTAAGCGCTCAGCCTCTAGTTGCAGCATTTTTATATCATAGGGAAAGCTACTTAAAAATACTTGCAAAAATGCTTCTGTGGTTGTTAGTTCATTGTTAAGCAGCCAGCTATCAAGTGCATCTAACCATTTAAAGTAAAGCCGCTCGGCTTGTAATGGCTGAGAATTAATCAGTTGTTGATAGCTGGCTACAGCAGCCGTAAAGTGCTGCTTTTGGAATTGCTCAATAGCTAGTTGGTAATGTGAGTTAGTCAGTTCTTTACTTTGCTTTTTTGTCGCTGGTATTGTTGTATTAGGCGTAGTTTCAACAACAGTTTTAGCTTTCTCAGGCCAGAGTAAGTAGGCATTGAGTGCAACTGAAAGTAATAATAACAAACTGACTAATTTAGTGTGAAAACTCCAGCCCATCGATAACTCCTTTATCTTAAAAAGTGTTTAAGCGCGTGAATGTTTGTTATTTCTACATCAGGTAAACCACGGTACGCATATTGTGCAGGTTGATTGCTTAGCCACAATGATTGACAGCCAGCATTATGGGCGCCGTGCACATCTGTATCTAAGCTATCACCAATATGTAGGATGTGTTCAGGTGCTACATTTAGCTGCTCGCAAGCTTGCTGAAACATAGTTGGGTGGGGTTTTGCTTTACCATGTATTCCTGCTTGTAATACCAGCTCAAAAACGCCGTTTAGATTAAAGCGCTCGATTTCGACATTGCCATTGGTAATGGCAATTAAACGATAATGCTCACTAAGACCAGAGAGAAGTTCTAAAACATCATCACTTACTCTAATTTGGCTGCGCTCATCAGCAAACGCTTTATATGCAGCGGTGGCATGCTGCTTAAGTTGCTCGCCTTGATAGCCAAGCTTAGCAAGGCCTAATTGTAGGGTGTCTTTTCGCCATTGGGTTACGTTATCAACTAGCGCTGGATTTTGTTGTACAGCTTGCTCTCTACATTGTTGCCAATATTGCTTACCTTGAGCTTGCCAGTCAGGTAACGCGTTTAAGTAATCAATTTGGGCTTGCACCGCAGCTTTAATGATAAGGTGATTGTTATAAAGCGTGTCGTCTAAATCAAAGCTCAGTACTTTTATTGGTGATATTGCACGGTTAAAACGGATCATATATTTCCTTTTAATCGGTATTCTGGCGTTTTTTAGCGCGGGGGTGGGTGTTATCGTACACCTTAGCTAAATGTTGAAAATCTAAATGGGTATATACTTGCGTAGCTGACAAACTGCTATGTCCTAACAGCTCTTGTACAGCTCTTAAATCCCCTGATGATTCAAGAATATGTGAGGCGAATGAATGACGCAGTTTATGCGGGTGTACTTGGCTGCTAATACCTTGTTTAATACCCCATTGTTGCATCCGTAATCGTACTTGGCGCACAGAAATACGGCATTTTTTACTGCTGACGAACACGGCTGGCTCATCAGGGCCTGCAAATTGCGGTCGTAACTTTAACCAACAATATAATGCATCAAGGGCTTTGCCGCCCACTGGTAATAAGCGTTCTTTATTGCCTTTACCTCGCACTAATATTTCACCTTCGCTGCGGTTAATATCATGCATGTTAGCGCCAACTAATTCACTAATACGTAACCCTGATGAATACATTAACTCCATCATCGCTTTATCGCGGGTGGCGAGGGGGTCATCGTCATCAATTTCTAGCAGCCGTGCCATTTGATCAACATCGAGATTTTTTGGTAAAGGTTTTGCGAATTTAGGGCCTTTTATCGCTTCTGCTGGGTTGTGATAATGACTTTGTTGGGTAATATTTTTAGATTTAAGAAATTTATACAGGCTACGTATACAGCTGAGCTTTAAGCTAATTGTTCTACCGCTGAGTTGTTTACTGCGCAGTGCCATGCTGTAGCGGCGAATATACTCACCTTTTACGTCCTGCCAGTTATCACATAGTTTACTAAAATAATGCGCGGCAAATTGTAGCTGGCTGGTATATTGGCTAATGGTGTGTGCAGAGTATTGCTTTTCAAACCGTAAGTAATCACTAAACAGTTGGATAGGAGTAAGCCATTGTTCGCTCAGTTGTGCTGTTAATGGCTCTAAACCGGGAGGTTGCTCCTCGCTCATGCTAGTTCCAGTTTTAATTCCAATAATCTAAGTTGTAGCGAGCGTACAAACTCAAGCACAAAAAAGCTGTCTTTAGCGGGCTCAAAATGGTTGGCATCAAGGCTACCAAAAGCAAGAATAGCAACTGGGTGTTGGTTATTGCCAATTAAATAGAGAGCGGTCGATTGGGTTTGCTCTGCAAAAAGCAGCTCCCGCTCTTGTTGGCTGACGCGGCCAAGGTAACTGCCAGTATCTTTCAGCCGATGCTCGATTAATGCATCATATTTAGCTTCATAGCGCACTAAGTGGCACTCACTGATTGCTGGGTTGGTGCAAATAATATTGCGTAAGTTAGTCGCTAAGGTTTTAAAATCGTAATTAGTCCAAAGCTGACGGTGGCATTGGCTAAATAAGCGGTAGATAGACTCATTTTCGGTTGCTTGTTCGATTAATTGCTCAATTTGCGCTTTTAGTTTGGTATTGTGTTCACGCAATTGGCGTTGTTGGATATGCACTAAAGACGTTGCGCCTTGCGCATTTTGCTGTAATTCAAGCTGTGCCAAAAGTTCTGGGTTTTGCAGTAAAAAGTCAGGATTTTCAGTTAAAAAGTCACTAACTTGTTGTTCTGTTATTTTACTCATAGGGCAACTTGTCCATCAAATACGTGTTCTGCAGGGCCTGTCATTCTCACTGGGTGACCTTCACCTTGCCAACGAACTTGCAAGCTTCCGCCCGGTAAATCTACTTGTACTGTAGTTGCTAATTTGCTTTGTACTTGGCCGATAACCATAGCAGCACAAGCACCGGTACCACAGGCGAGGGTTTCGCTGACACCGCGCTCCCAAACTCGAAGTTTAATATGTTCTTGCGAAATCACCTGCATAAATCCCACATTTACCCGTTGTGGAAAACGTTCATGATTTTCAAGTAAAGGGCCTAGCGTATTTACATCCGCGGTTTCTATATCATCAACTTCTAACACACAGTGCGGGTTACCCATCGAGACTGCACCGCTAAATACGGTATGTTCTTCGGCGCGAATAATATAGGTTAGCTCTCGCTTACTGGCTTTGAGTGGAATTTTATTCGGCTCAAAATTGGGGTGGCCCATATTAACGGTGACTTGCCCATCTTTTTCGATATAAAGAGTAAGGTTACCTGATTTGGTTGAGACCGTTACTTTGTGTTTATTGGTTAAACCTTTCATGCGTACAAAGCGGGCAAAACAGCGAGCTCCGTTACCACACTGTTCTACTTCGTTGCCGTCGGCATTAAAAATGCGATAATGAAAATCGAGATCAGGAGAATAGGGCGCTTCGACCATTAACAGTTGGTCAAAACCAATGCCAAAATGGCGATCTGCCAATTTTTTGATTTGATCTCGTGATAAGAAAACGTTTTGTGTAATGTTATCAATTACAACAAAATCGTTGCCTAGGCCGTGCATTTTAGAAAAATTAACTAACATAGCGCTCTAATTCGGGTTTGCTCTGCGCTAATCATGCCACAGAGCAGCCGGGTTACAAAAAGTTTATGGTAAAATTTTCTCGCCTTGCCATAGGCTTTCTATGGTTTCACGAGCACGGATCAAATGACTTTGCTCGCCATCTACCATGATCTCAGCAACGCGTGGACGTGAATTGTAGTTTGAACTCATGGTAAAACCATACGCACCAGCACTTAGCTGCGCCACCAAGTCCCCTTGCTTTAACGCCAGCATGCGGTCTTTACCTAAAAAATCACCGGTTTCACAAACTGGACCCACAATATCAAAGTTGTGAGTTGGTGTGTCATCGCTGTGTGGGCTAACAGGCACAATATTTTGCCACGCTTGGTAAAGTGATGGGCGCAGCATATCGTTCATACCAGCATCCACAATGGCAAAATACTTATCTTGGTTTTGTTTAATAAACTCAACTTTAGTGACTAATATACCTGCGTTTGCTGCAATAGCTCGGCCAGGTTCAAAAATAAGCTCTAAATCTTGGTAGTTTGCTAAACGTTCAGTGATATGAGCTACGTATTCACTTGGGTGAGGTGGGGTTTCACCATTGTATGGCACGCCTAGACCGCCGCCAATATCAATATGACTTAGTACAATATCATTTGCTTTTAGCTCATCAATCAGTGCTAATACTTTATTTAAAGCTTCTAAGAATGGTTTAATCTCAGTAAGTTGTGAGCCGATATGACAATCGACGCCCGTAACTTTTAAGCCAGGTAACGAAGCTGCATATTGATACACACTCACAGCAGTAAGAATATCGATACCAAATTTATTTTCTTTTAAACCGGTAGAAATATAGGGGTGAGTTTTGGCGTCGATATCTGGATTTACACGAATTGAAATCGGGGCGACCAAGTTAAGCTCTGTCGCAACCTGTGAAATACGGTCAAGCTCAGATACAGATTCAACGTTAAAGCATTTTATGCCAAGCTTAAGGGCGTAGGCTATTTCATCTGCAGTTTTCGCAACCCCAGAGAACACAACTTTACTAGCATCGCCGCCAGCTTGTATAACACGAGCTAGTTCACCTTTAGAGACAATGTCGAAGCCTGAGCCTAAACGCGCTAAAACATTTAATACTGCAATGTTAGAGTTGGCTTTAACCGCATAACACACTAAGTTTTTATGATTTTTAGCAGCCTCAGCAAAGGCAAGGTAATGGCGCTCAAATGTTTTACGTGAATACACATAACAAGGTGTACCGTATTGTGTTGCTAATTCATTGACAGCGATGTCTTCAGCGTGCAGCTGATTATTTTTATAGTCAAAAAAGTCCATCTATTGGTCCTGTTTCGATTCAGTGGTTGATGACGGAGTACCAGCTTCTGTTGAAGCTTGCTTTTGTTGTTGATTTGGTTCTACTTTTTCTTCAGGTAGATACAAGGGGCCGCTTTGCCCGCAACCAGCGAGAGTGATAAGTAGTACAGCAATTGGGGAAAGTTGTTTTAATTGTTTAAGATGCATCTCTTTCATTAGATTAATCGCGTTGCTGGCTTTATAATCGCAGATTAACAGAATATCTAAAAAATGCAGCTATTCGCGGATGATTTTATTCCTGTTACACTATCTGCATGTAAATTGTACCTAATGCCGTTAAGGAAATAACAATGACAGACCATGAATATCACCAATTAGCCGAAGCACTTATGTTCACAATCGAAGAGCAGGTTGATGATTGTGAAGCGGATCTCGACTACGAATCAGCAGAAGGTATCTTAGAAATTATTTTTGCTGATCGTTCTAAAATCGTAATCAATAAGCAGGCGCCTTTACATCAAGTTTGGGTGGCAACTAAATTTAATGGTCATCACTTTGAACTACAAGGTGATAAGTGGATTGATAACCGCTCTGGTGCAGAATTTTGGCAGTTTATGAATGATGCAGCAACACGCCAAGCGGGGCAAACAGTTGAGTGGCAGTCACAGTTATGAGTTTAGAGTTTGTAGAGCACCCTGCAACAGGTGAGCACAAAGCGACGGTTATCTGGTTACATGGTTTAGGCGACTCTGGCGATGGATTTCTACCTGTCGCCTCACAGCTATCATTGCCTGCAGAACTTGGCGTAAAGTTTGTTTTTCCACATGCCCCAGTGCAGCCTGTTACAATCAATGGCGGTATGACAATGCGCTCTTGGTACGATATTAAATCGATGGACTTAGACAAGCGTGCCGATGAAGCCGGTGTGCGTGAATCTGCCGCTAAAGTAGAGCAACTTATTGAGCAAGAGCTTAATGATGGCATAAATGCCAACAAAATTATTTTGGCTGGTTTTTCACAAGGCGGGGTAATTTCACTACACTTAGCACCGCGATTACCGCAAAAGTTAGCTGGTGTGATGGCGCTCTCTACTTATATGTGTGTACCAGAGAAATTTACAGCAGAAGCAAAGCAAACTAATTTAAACGTATTTATGGCTCATGGTCGTCATGACGATGTGGTGCCACATAGTGCGGGTCGAAGTGCGTTTGATGTTTTATCAGCGCATAACATGGATGTGAGCTGGCAAGATTACCCTATGGCTCATCAGGTCTGTGGGGAAGAGCTAATGGCAATTCGCCAATGGTTAATTGCTCGCTTAAGTTAATTATTGAAAGCATTGAGGCTATTATGAGTCAAAAGATCGTGATCACTGCAAATGTGAATAGAAACTCGGGCACGGCAGTGCCAGAGGTAACTTATCAATGGCATTGGCGACGTATTGTTACTGTTGCGTTATTGGTAAGTTTAGCGTTGATGGTTTTTGCATATAGCCTGCTAGGCTCTGTTAATGCTGAGCAAAATGAGGCATCAAATGATGAGCAAGCACAATTAAGCACAGCATTTGATAGCTCAGATACCCAGCTTGAGACTACTGATGAGGCAATCATCACACAGCATGATATTACAAATGTTACGGCCTTAGATGAAGTAAAAGAGCCGATTACTGCAATGGATGAAGAGCTTGCTATTCCAGCACCTGAGCTTGTAATAGATCAGGTTGACGAGCAAGAGCTACAAACACAAAAAGAAGATGTGTTAGCTACAGAGGTGAGCTCAGCAGAGCAAAAGCGTGATGATGCAAAGCAAGGTACAAGCATAGAAACCTTTGCTGCATCGGCTCATATTGCGAGTGTGGCTTTAGGTGCTAAAATAGATACAGATAAAGTTAGCCGTGCAGTACTTACTCGAGACGTCGTAGAGCGTGAGCCCATCAACGTATTTAAAGCGGATATTCGCTTATCTGATTTTAGCGATAGTTTGGCTTTTTTTAGTGAGTTGAAAAACTTACAAGGTCAGCGCATTAGGCATATTTGGCGCTTTGAAAACCAAGTGATGGCAAGTATTGAATTAAACGTTACCTCGCCGCGTTATCGTACCTACTCAAATAAACATATTTTACCTGAGCAAATCGGGCACTGGCGCGTTGACGTGGTCGACGAACAAGACCAGCTACTTGCTCAAAAAGAATTTCGCATTTTAGCTGATTAATCGATTTGTTTGATTAGCAAAGAACATTGGACTTTTTCATGACTACACAAGCAACAGAAAACCCACATATCGTTCGTATCGCTACGCGTAAAAGTGCTTTGGCACTTTGGCAAGCTGAGTTTGTAAAAGCGCAACTTGAACATTTTCATAATGATATTAAAGTAGAGCTCGTTCCTATGTCGACGCAGGGTGATATCATTTTAGATACGCCATTGGCAAAAATTGGCGGCAAAGGCTTGTTTGTTAAAGAACTAGAGCAAGCGATGTTAGATGGTCGTGCAGATATTGCCGTGCACTCAATGAAGGATGTGCCGGTTGAGTTTCCTGAAGGTTTAGCACTACACACTATTTGTCAGCGTGAAGACCCAAGAGATGCTTTTGTATCAAATAACCATGCAAGTATTGAGCAACTCCCACAAGGGGCAATTGTCGGCACTTCTAGCTTACGTCGCCAATGCCAGATACGTGCGCTGCGTCCGGATCTCGAGATTCGTGATTTGCGTGGCAATGTTAATACTCGCTTAGCTAAATTAGATGACGGTCAATACGATGCCATTATTCTTGCTGCTGCGGGTTTAATTCGTCTGGAAATGCATGATCGTATTAAGGCATTTATTGCGCCAGAGGTATCGCTTCCGGCTAATGGACAAGGGGCTGTGGGCATTGAATGTCGTGTTGATGATGAAGTGACAAAAGCATTGCTTGCGCCGTTAGAGCATAACGAAACACGTATTCAAGTAAATGCAGAGCGTGCGATGAATCGCCGTTTAGAAGGTGGTTGCCAAGTGCCAATTGGTGCCTATGCACTCGTTGATGGCGAGCAAGTTCACTTACGTGGTCTGGTTGGTGCTGTAGATGGCAGTGAAATTCTTCGTGCAGAGGTTACCGGCAAAGCAGCTGATGCTGAGCAACTGGGTACCCAATTAGCTGAGCAATTGCTTGGTATGGGTGCAGATAAAATTTTAGCTGATGTATACAGAGACGCATAAATGCCGCACATACTGATAACTCGTCCACAAGGAAAAGGTGCCGAACTTGCTCAGCAACTTGAGCAATTGGGTTATCAGGCAACTTTATTTCCTGTTCTTGAGATTAATTATTTAGAGCCAAGCAGTGAGCAATTAACTCCTTTGTTAAATGCAGATAAAATTATTTTTATTTCGCAAGATGCCGTTAATGCACTACTCGCGCTTAAACCTGAAATAAATACTAAAGCGCAGTTTTATGCTGTAGGCGAACAAACCGCCGAAGCAGTTTGGCAAGCCTTTGGTGTACGTGCAGCTGTGCCAAAGCAACATGACTCCGAAGGCTTGTTAGCATTAAAGTCACTGCAACAGGTTGAAGGGCAAAATATTGTCTTGGTTAAAGGCAAAGATGGCCGGCCGACAATTGCGCAACAGCTAAAGCAGCGTCAGGCATTTTTGAATAGTCTGGTGGTCTATCAGCGTGGCCCGGTTAAAGGAAACCCAATAGACTGGATAGACCACTGGCAAAGCCTTGATGTTGAAGGTATAGTCATAACAAGTAATGCGGCTGTTGATGCTATTTTTCGTCAACTTTCGCCAAAACAACTACAATGGTTAAGAGACTGCCAGTTTTATGTTGCGAGTGATCGTATTAGTGAGCACCTAAAGCAACAGTTAGACTCGGCAACTATACACATTGCTGCAGGCGCGAGCGATAGCGCTATGTATACCTGCATCAGCCAAGGTAATACTATGAGTGAAAATGTAAAGCCAGCAACCTCTTCAGAGGTGAAACCAGCCACTGCTAAGTCAGCGGCAAAACCTGCCTCAGCCGCAAAAAAAGAACCTACTATGCAACAACAAAATAATAAACAAAGCATTAGCAAAACGGGAAGCTTAGCCTTGCTTATCTCGCTTATTGTGGCCTCAGGTGTTGGCTATCAGTTTTATCAAAAGCTTAATTCAGAGCAACAAACTAATCAGTTAGTAAATCAGCTTAAAACAGATAATCAGCTATTAAACAAAGAGTTAAATGCAGTCAAAACGGCGCAACAAACATTACAACAAGCACTATTTAATAGTGAGGAAAAAGTAGCAGCGGCGCTGGCAGAAAATAGTGAAAAAACACAGCAGCAATTAGACAGTGCATTGCAACGCGCTGAACAACAAGCCTATAGCTTAAACCCACAAGAAGTTACCAGTTTACAACGCATGGCTGAATTTAAGTTGTGGGCTGAAAAAGATTATCAAGGTGCAGCGGCCGTATTGTCACGCTTAGACGCTTTACTTGCAGAGCATCCTGGAACCGGCGCTATTCGCCAAGCAATTCATCAAGACTTACAAGCGCTTAGTAGTGTGCAGAGTGTGCCAGTTGAAGCTATTTACTTAAAACTGCATGGTATTGTTGAGCAAATTGAAAAACTTGAGTTTAATGCTGTCGCATTACCGCAAGAAGTGAGTGCAGAAGACCAACATGCGTTGACTGAAGATGTCAGTGATTGGCAACAAAACCTGCTTAATTCGTGGCATCAATTTACTGATAACTTTATAAAAATTCGCCAGCGCGAAGATATGTCAATCGAGCCTTTATTAACAGAGCAAGAGCGCCATTTAATTCAGCAGCGTTTGAGCTTGTATTTGGCACAAGCACAAGATGCACTGTTAACCAAACAGGCGAGTGTGTATTTTACTGCCGTTAGCCAAGCCCAAGAGCTTGTTAATGAATATTTTAAGCACGATGAGCCGCTAACTAAAAGCACGCTTAAAGCGCTGCACGAATTAAGTACAGAACAAATGCACTTTAGCCCTGAGGTGAAGCTTAAAAGCACTGAGCAGGTCAAGGAGTGGGCGCAATGATCCGCTTGATATTGCTTATTTTAGCTATTGCAGTATTGCTTGCGCTATCGCCTATGCTAATAGGTGAAGTTGGCTATGTATTAATCTCATTTAATCAAACAACAATCGAAGGTTCGATAATTGCGTTTTGTGCGACGTTTTTAGTTATCGCACTGGGCTTGTATTTAACTTATAAATTGATTCGTTATATTTGGTCTTTATACAGTAATACGCGTCATCGGTTTTTTGCCCGCAATGAAGAGCGCAAGCAAGCAGCGATTGAACAAGGTGTTTGGAGTTTAGTTAATAGTGATTATGAACAGCTAGAACTTGCACTCACAAATAACAGCGTTGCGGATCAGTGGCAGGATTTACGCTATGCCATGCTAGCGAAAGCGGCACTGCAAGCGCATAACGCGAACAAAGCGATAGAGCTACTTGATAAAATCAGCCCTGAGAATCAATTAAAAGCCGCTAAATTGTGGCTGGCCAGTGGCGATAGCAGTACCGTGGCAGGAGAGTTGAAGGCGCTAGCCGAAGCGAAAAAAGCCAGTGCGCTGGAGCTCAAATTGTATGCAGAAGTGCTTGTACAGCAACAGAAGTGGTCTGCTCTTGAGCAGTTTATGCCGCGCTTATTAAGTAAAAAGGCACTGACAGATAAGCAATGGCAGGTTTTATTTACTACTTACTTTAGCGCACAACTTGAATTAACCGATAAATATCAAGCGTTAGCTAAAAGCTTGAAAGCCAAAGCAGATACGGCTTACTTGGCTGCGATGGCAAAAACAGGGCGATTGAGTGAGATTGAATTGACCTTGTTAAAAATGCTGAAAAAACCAGAAGATCAACATCAGTTAGCACAAATACTTAAAGTGTCAGCCCCTGGGGATGCGTTAAAGTTGCAAGCTAACTTACAAGATGCTCTGAAAAAACAGCCTGATAACCAAGACTTGTTATTAGCACTTGCTTGCTTAGCAAACGCCCATGGTGAATACGAGTTAGCAGCACGTGTGTTTGATAAAGCGCTCACTCCCAGTAATCAAAAAGAGTACTTAGTACAAGCGCAGCTAAGTTATAGTAAAAGTGCTCAACCACAAAAAGCGCTCGATCTTTATTTATAATAATTTAATTGTACTTTAGGCATAGGAGCGCCAAGACATTGAAGAATATTTTTACCCTAACCTTCAATCTTGCACTTGCCTACTTTAGTATTGGTTACTTTAGTAATCTGTTACTTGCTATAGACGGTTACGCTGTTGCTTCGTGGCCGCCTTCGGGTATTGCGCTTGCCGGCTTTTTACTCGCGGGGCACCGTGCTGCATTTGGTGTGGTGTTAGGGGCATTACTAACTAATTTAACCCACCTCGACCGTGTTGCTGACATTCTCCATTGGCAAGTCTTTTTACAAGCGTTATGTGTGTCTTTAGCTGCAACTATTCAGGCTTGGATCGGGTGTTTGTTAATTACCCGTGTGATCAAAGCTCCGCTAGATTTATCATCTTTAAAGCATAGTGTACAAAGCTTAATTGTTGCAGGCCCGGTATGTTGCATCATTGCGGCAAGTATAGGTACTGGGTTACTGGTAATTAACGATGTAATACCAAGCTCATTAGCGGCTAATAACTTCATTGCTTGGTGGATTGGCGACAGTATTGGGGTGCTTATTTTTACGCCTTTGATGTTGGCTGCTTTTAATTACGCTCAGGTACGCCATCGCTTGCAAGTTATTGTGCCTTCGTTGCTAATTTACTTAGTTATAAGTATTTGTTTTTATGCTGCAGCAAGTGTAAAAAAAGAAAAAGATAACCAAAAACAAGCGGCAAAAGTCGCCGAAATTCAATCTGAAATTAATCATAAAATAGATGAAATTTCAGCGCATTTAACTCTATTAGCAACCTTTTTTGCGAGCAGTGATGATGTTAGCTATGAAGAATTTAAGCGTTTTAGCTCTCAGCAGTTAGATTATAGTCGTGAAATTATCGCCTTTGAATGGGTGCCTATGGTGTCTTTTGCTGAAGTTGATCAATTTCAACAAAAGATGCGACAGCACAACGCAGCAGCTAAATTTATCAAAGAAAAATCCCCTCAAATGTACTGGCAAAAAGTGACTAAACGTGATGTTTATTTTCCTATTCATTATGTAAATCCACTTGCTGGCAATGAGGACATAATTGGTTTTGATTTAGCCTCAAGTGAACAGCGCCGTAAGGCGTTAATGATGTCTAAAGCGCTCAATGAACTGATTCTAAGTGAGCCAATTAAGTTGATGCAAAAAGTACCAGATAAAAAAGCTGTATTGTTTTTTGTGCCAGTTTTTGGTGACTTAGATACTTTAGGTGATTTTAGAGGGGTCGTGGTGGGGGCTGTGAGCGTTGCTAGGCTTATTGCTAGCTTGCAGTTTGAGCATCATAGTGAGGTGAGTGCTAACTTTTATGATGTAACGGATGAAAATAATAAGCAGGCAATTTTTATCACCCCTCGCCAAGGTCTTGAGTTACTAGAAGAATACCAGCTATTAATAGGCAAACGAATTTGGCAAATTGAGTTACTTGAACCAAAAGGGCCGACGTCTTGGCTTGTGTATTGGTTAGCGCAAATAGTGGGTATGTTATTTGTTTGGTTATTGATTACTTTTTTGATTTCGGTGACAGGAACAAATATTCAGGTGCGGGAGCAGGTGGCACTACAAACACGCACCTTACGAGAAGAAAAACGTAAAGCAGATGAAGCAAGCCAAATAAAAAGTCAGTTTTTGGCTAATATGAGTCATGAAGTTCGTACCCCCATTAATGGCATAAAAGGGCTACATTATTTAGCATTGCAGCAGCAAGATTGGCAACAAGCAAGGCGCTATATTGAGCAAGCTGATGGTGCACTCAGTGTTTTGCTAAGAGTACTCAACGATGTGTTAGATTTCTCCAAAATGGAAGCTGGTAAACTCGAGTTGATGCAAGAACCTGTTGCTATTAATCAGCTCACCGATGAGCTGATAAACTTAGTGCAGTTCGACGTTGGGGTTAAGTCTCTAGAGCTAAAATTAGAGTTAGACAAAAGCGCTGACTTAACCCTCAATACCGATCCAATTCGATTAAAGCAGATTTTGTTGAACTTATTAAATAATGCGATTAAGTTTACTGCATCAGGCTCTATCACAGTAAAAGTATGGCAACAGGATAGCAGTACCATATTTAGTGTTACCGATACCGGAATTGGGATTAGCCCAAGTGCTCAAAAGCAACTTTTTCAGCCTTTTTCACAGGCCGATAGCTCCACATCACGCCAGTTTGGTGGCACAGGTTTAGGTCTGAGTATTTGCAAAAAGTTGGTTGAGTTGATGGGGGGGAGCATCTCTTTGCAAAGTGCGCAAGGTCAAGGCTCCACTTTTAGCTTTACCTTACCTAATCATTCACCTTTACCGAAAGCACAACACTTAGCGCCATCCATTGATGAAGTTGATGTGAGTAAGTTATCTTTTTCCAACATTAAAATTTTGTTGGTAGAAGATAACCCGCTAAATCAGCATGTAGCCTCTGCAATTTTAAAGACTAAACAGTGCCACGCAGATATTGCTAATGATGGTTTCGAAGCAATTGAAAAAGTTTCAGCTGGCCAATATGATCTTGTATTAATGGATATACAAATGCCAAATATGGATGGCCTGCAAGCGACCAAGGTTATTCGTAATGAACTATGTATTAGTGAGTTACCTATCATTGCATTGTCTGCAAATGCCCATGATGATGATATTAAAAAAGCGCTAAATGTCGGCATGGACGGCTATTTAACTAAACCGATAGACGCTGACAAGCTGTTTAAAACTATCTGGCATCACTTAGCTGAGCATGACAAATGACCTCTCTATGATAAACAAAATCAACTAAACTTGTATTACCGATTTAAGTGCGTATGATGCGCGCAAATTAAATAGACTGAGTGCTAACTATGATAAATAAAAAACTCCCATTGCTAGATATTCACCGTCACCTTGATGGTAATGTGCGAGCGCAAACAATATTAGAACTAGGGCGTCAGTTTAATATCGAATTACCAGCCGATAACGTAGAAGCGCTAACCCCTCATGTTCAGGTTATTGACCCTGAACCAAACCTCATGGCATTTTTACAAAAACTAGATTGGGGCGTGACTGTGTTAGGTGATTATGATGCATGTCGCCGGATAGCCATTGAAAATATTGAAGATGCACAGGCTCAAGGTTTGGATTATGTAGAGCTGCGCTTTAGTCCATACTATATGGCTCAAAGCCAAGGCTTACATCCTCAAGGTGTGGTTGAAGCTGTGGTAGATGGCATTAAAAGTGCCACTCAAACCAGCACTGTTAAAGCAAACCTGATTGGCATTATGTCGCGTACTTATGGCAGCAAAATTTGTCAGCAAGAGCTTGATGCCTTACTCGCGTTTAAAAATGATTTAGTAGCCGTTGATTTAGCCGGGGATGAAATTGGTTTTCCTGGTGAATTGTTCGTTGATCACTTTAAGCAAGTGGGTGATGCGTATCTGGCGGCAACAATTCATGCTGGCGAAGCGTTGGGCGCTGCTAGTATTTGGCAAGCAATTAATGACCTAGGCGCTAATCGCATCGGTCACGGTGTAAAAGCAATTGAAGATGCTGCATTAATGGATTACTTACGCGATAAACGTATTGGTATTGAATCATGTTTAACCAGTAATATTCAAACCAGCACTGTCGCGAGCTTAAACGTGCACCCGTTAAAACGTTTCTTAGATCATGGTATTTTAGCCTGCATTAATACCGATGACCCTGCTGTTGAAGGCATTGAAATTGAACATGAATATAACGTAGCTGCACCTGCTGCGGGGTTAACACAAGCTGATATGGAAAAAGCGCAAGCCAACGCGTTAGAAATTGCTTATCTCAGTGAAGCCGATAAACAGCAATTGAAACTCGTTGCCGCTGCACGATAACAGCGGCGAGCAGGCGCATTAATAAAGTGCGCCTAATGCTCTTGTTGGCAACTTATGTAATTATCATATAACGCTTTTAGGATATCACTGCGGCCAATCATGCCAATGACAGTTGCGCCATCGACCACCGGGTAGTTTTTTGGCTTACCGGTTTTCATTTGCTCAGCCAGCTCAATAATATTGCTGTCGCCGTTAACAGTTACTACCTCAGTTTGCATTAATTGAGATACCTTCACTACACCATCGCAGAAGTAACTATTTTGCATTAATGGCTTTAATAGCTCTTGCTCTGAAATAAAGCCAACTAAGCGTTTGTTGTCATCAAATACTGGTGCACCCAGTAGTTTAAACTTTTGTAGCTCAGCAATAGCTGTTGTCATTTCAGTTGCAGGAGTAATGTGCGGTAACTTGTGTTGCATGAAATCTTTTACTTTTGTATTTAACATTTTGGGTCTCTCCCAATTAATTAGTTATACAAAGTATGGTTAAGGAATAGGTTTTTGTGAAATTGTTTATGTTGATTAAATTGATAGGCAAAACCAATTGGTTATTCTTATTTATTTACTTTTTTACTGCAACTATCAGTACTTGTTGGGTTCGCAAGGTCTAAGTATTTTGCTTTCACGAGCTCCATGTAATGGTTCAAACTCTTTTGTGTTGTAGTGGCAAATAATTCGCTTAACTTTGCAACAGTTTGTATTCGGTCAAGACGAAATTCACGATAATCATTTCTTAATTGGCAATATGCAATAAGGGTCCATTTACTTCCCCAATAGACTAACCCTAATGGTTCCACATCGCGAAGGCTGGCCTGTTGTTTTGCATCTTGATAATCAAGCCGAACACAGTTTTTACAATTAATCGCTTGGCGCAATAGTAGGGTTGTTGCTTGGTGGGATTCATCATGGCTAAAAGATGAGACTAAATAAGGAAGCTCTTCAACTTGTTGCTTTAAATGTTCAGGTAATACGGCATTTATCTTTGTTATGGCCGATTGAGCGTGAGCAGCTAACTGAGGATCTGTCCAAGCGCTGACCATTTTACTACCTAGTAATAAGGCCTGTAGTTCCTCAAGGTTGAACATCATAGGTGGTAAATCGTAATGAGCTATAAGATAACCAGTGCCAGCTTCTCCCTCAACGGGGACGCCAGAGCTTTGCAAGTGTTGGATATCGCGATAAATAGTACGAGGCGATACATTCAAACGACTCGCAAGTTCGGCTGCAGTTATCGCAAAACGACGACTTTTAAGTATATTAACTAGCTGAAATAGTCGCTGTGATTTATGCACTGGTTATCACTCCTTAAGATTGCTTCTTAGCTTTGTTGGCATGCCGTTTGGCTAAGCACTTCGTATTGAGCTAACTGTACACTTTGCTTTTCTATTAGTGCAGTAAATTGCTGACATATCAGGTTTTCTGTAAATACATCACTGACTCTTTTTGCATCCGCTGGCGTGGCAAAGTAGATTAGATCGACATATTGCTGAGTATCTGCTTGCTTGGCTAGTGAGCGATAAAGCACGCCCGGTTGTTGATCGATAAAGTTTTGAAATGCGTTATTAGCAATATGAAATTGCATTAAATCTGCTTTATGGCTAAGTTTAAATGTTACAACTTCGGTTACATTAGTGGTCATTACTATTCTCCTTGTTTAAGAGAGTCTAGTAAATCATGTTGGATTGTCAGGGAGTGTCAGTAACCAGCTTAATTATACAATTAAGCTGGTCAGTGAGTGTCACTTACTTAATAAATGCGAATGCGTCGGCATACATATTTTCGCGGATCGCACCCTGTGCTAGGAAGTCATCCCGAACAATACCTATCATGTCAAAGCGACCTGCCATATATATATCGTATGGCGCAAGCGAGGCAATATCTTTCATTACCGCTTTGTGCACGTAACCTGTGTGGCCACTCCAGCCATCCGTTGGGTTTTCAACCACGGGAATAAACTTAAAGTTTTCACGGCTGTCGGCCCAAGCTTGCATTTCCTGGTGGGCATATAAAGCCGATTCGTCACGGACACCCCAATAAAATAATACTGGACGATCACAGCCAATTTCACTTAAATGATCGGCCATTGATTTTACATAAGAAAAACCAGTACCACCGGCTAGCAAAATAATTGGTCGCTCACACTGTAAACGAAGTTGAGAAATACCTAGGCCTGTTTCAATCGTTACTTTGCTATTATCTTGGTGTGCAGCACGCAAGTGCTCTAATGTTTGCATTGCATATGAATCAGCAGCAGAGGCACCAATGTGTAGCTCTAGTTCATCACGTTGAGATGGGCGGCTAGCAATTGAAAATGCGCGTTTATCTTTTTCACCTAATACAACTTGCAGGTACTGACCTGCTTCAAAGGTCACGCTTTCTACTGGTTTTAAAACGACTTTATGAACAAATTCAGTTAATGGGCTGATAGCAACAACTTCAGCATGTAATGTTTGCATGTTTTACCTTAAATTAGCGGAGATGCAGTTTATTTGAGCAATAGTAGCATATCCGCACTGTGAGTTTACAGAGTTAGAGAATATCTAGGCTATCCCAAAGTTCATCGACACGATCTTTGGTTTCTTGATTCATTACAATTGGTTCACCCCATTCTCGATCGGTTTCACCTGGCCACTTATTTGTCGCATCCATACCCATTTTTGAGCCTAAACCAGAGACAGGTGAGGCAAAGTCGAGATAGTCAATTGGCGTGTTTTCAATCAAAGTAGTATCGCGAGCGGGATCCATTCGCGTGGTGATAGCCCAGATAACATCATTCCAATCACGGGCGTTGACATCATCATCACAAACAATGACAAACTTGGTGTACATGAACTGACGTAAAAATGACCAAACTCCCATCATGACGCGTTTAGCATGCCCAGGATATTGCTTTTTCATGGTGACCACTGCCATACGATAAGAACACCCTTCTGGCGGTAAGTAAAAGTCAACAATTTCAGGGAATTGCTTTTGTAAAATTGGCACAAATACTTCGTTTAATGCAACACCTAAAATCGCCGGTTCATCCGGTGGGCGACCTGTGAAGGTACTATGATAAATAGGATCTTTGCGGTGGGTCATATGGGTGACTGTCATCACAGGAAAGTCATCTACTTCGTTGTAATAACCCGTGTGGTCTCCGTATGGGCCTTCTGGGGCTGTTTCGTCTGGCATGATATAGCCTTCAAGCACGATTTCTGCACTTGCAGGTACTTGTAAATCATTAGAAATTGATTTTACAACTTCGGTTTTACTACCCCGTAATAAGCCTGCGAAAGCGTACTCGCTTAGGGTATCAGGTACCGGTGTTACCGCACCTAAAATCGTGGCGGGATCAGCGCCTAATGCCACTGACACAGGGTAAGGTTGCCCAGGATTTTCTTTACACCATTCTTGAAAATCTAGTGCGCCACCGCGGTGTGATAACCAACGCATAATGATCTTGTTTTTACCCAGTAATTGTTGGCGATAAATACCTAAATTTTGTCGTTTTTTATAAGGTCCTTTGGTGACGGTTAAGCCCCAAGTGATAAGCGGAGCAGCATCACCAGGCCAACAATGTTGAATGGGTAATTTAGTTAAATCAACGTCATCCCCTTCGATGATTACTTGCTGGCAAACCGCTTTTTTTACTTCTTTAGCAGGCATGTTTAGAACTTGCTTGAATACTGGAATTTGGCCAAGGGCTTCTTTAATGCCTTTTGGTGGCTCAGGCTCTTTTAAAAAGGCTAATAACTTACCTACTTCTCGAAGCTCACTGACATCATCTTGCCCCATGCCCATCGCTACACGTTTAGGCGTACCAAACAAATTAGCTAAAACTGGGATATCATAACCTTTGGGATTTTCAAACAATAAAGCAGGACCTTTAGCACGCAATGTGCGATCAGCAATTTCGGTCATTTCTAAATAGGGATCAATTTCTTGATGAATGCGTTTTAACTCGCCTTGCTTCTCTAATAATTCAATAAAATCGCGAAGATCTTTGTATTTCATAGTGGGCCGCTTTAAAGCTTAAATTTAGCTCATTATACCCAGTTCAGAGTGAGCAAGTCACCTAAAGTACATAGTTAGAATTTAAAGCGTTCAACGGCACTGGTTAGTGAGTGTGCAAGTTGATTTACATCTTCACTTTGCGTAGCAAGCATGCCTGCATGCTCAGCATTACTGTGTGCTTGTTCGGTAACAGTCGCCATTATTTGTTTAATTTCATTACTGTTATCAAGCTGATGATGTGATGAATCGGCAATTTGTTGACTCATTTGGTTTATGGTGACTAAAGTGCTTTTTATTTTATCGACTGCTTGGTTTAGCTCACTGCTATTTGCCACGCAATCAGCGGCTTGTTGTTGGCCGTCGTTAATTTCTTGCTGCGCAGCTTGAGCTTGTTGCTGCAGAGTTTGGATCATTGTATGGATCTCGTTGGTGGAGCTTTGCGTTCGTGCCGCCAGCGAGCGTACTTCATCGGCAACTACGGCGAAACCTCTGCCATTTTCACCCGCTCTTGCAGCTTCAATAGCGGCATTGAGTGCCAGTAAATTAGTTTGCTCTGCAATACTGCTAATAGTATCAACAATGGCACCAATGAGCTGAGTGTGTTGCGCTAGTTCTTCAGTACTTTGTACAGCTTGTTCTAAGCGTGTTAGTAGAGCTTTAATACGTTGGCTGTTTCTATCTGCAATTTGATTTACATCGTTGGCAAACTGCGAGGCATTCGCTATTTCATTTGATGTACTATCTGCTTGTTGATAAACCGTTTGCGAATTGTTTAGCATATTTTGCGCTAGTGAAGTCGCCTCAGCAATACGCTCAAGTTGCTGCGCAGCAGCTACGGTCATATGTTGCCCTTGTGCGGATGTTTGAATCGCGGATTGATCTAAGGTGTGGGCGTTATCACTTATATCGACTAGTAATTTACTTAAATCATCAATCAAGTGATTTATATTTGTTAATAATACGCCAAACTCATCATCACTTCGTGGCTGTGTACGCTTGGATAAATCACCCGAAGCAATGCGAGAAAGCGCTTTATTCACTGCGTTTAAAGGTTTAAGCATGGCACGTGTGGTTAATACAGAAATAAGTGCAGCGAAAGACAATAATACGACGCTGATGATAACAGCCAGTGTCGACCCAGTGGTAATCGTTGATTGGGCATCCTGTTGCAAAGATGCAAACCGTTTGTCTGCCAGCTGATTCAGCTCAATAAGTAGTTCTTCGGTGTTTTGGAATTGCTGCTGAAAGTTATTGAATGTGCGTTCAGTATCGTCACGGCTGGTTAAAATGGTTATTTGCTGCTGATAAATATCGGCTAAATTTTGCTGTAGTGCATTCATTTGCGATGTTAAGGAAGTGAAGTTGGCTGCATCTTCAAGTTCACTGGCTTGTTGTTTTAGATAAGTAAAATTGGAATCTGCGTTATCAAGTAAAAAGCGAGTATCTTGTTGGTGCTCTTCTAGAGTTTGTAAGGCCGTTATATGTTTTATACTATTTACGTTATTACTCAAGGTGAATAGTAAGTCATCGATTCGTGTTGCAGTGCCTACGATTGCTTCCAGTAGCCGTTGCTGTTCATTTGAAACTTCAAGTAATTCTAAATCAAGCAAGTTATTACTTAGAGTTGTTACATCTTGCGTATAAGTTTGGCTGAGCTTGGCTACCGCAGCTGTCGCTACTAAACCGTTTTGTTTAGCGCTGAACATAGTGTCACTGGTTGCTAATAGCTGATTAAAGTTTTTCTCAATGTTAGCAAGCAATGCTTGCATTGTTGGTTGATCATGTAATTTTTGGTTTAGGGTTGTGAGTTTGGCATCAAATAGTTGCTGCTCATCATGCGTTTTGTGTTGCTCTTGTTGCAATTTAGCGAGTGTGTTTTGGCTAAATGCCACTGCGTTAAATTTAGTGATAGATAATAATGATAACTGCAGGGCATTACTTTGTTGCTGTACAGGCACTGCGAGGGTTTCTATATCTGAGTTAGCGGTACTTATTTTGCCTAATGACCAATAAAAAAAACCACTACTGAGTAACATCAGTAACCCAATTGCAGAGAATGCAAAAACTACTTTATATTTTATTGCCACAGCTCGCATAACTAACTCATTAATACAGACTTAGTAATCAGTGTAGCAGTGTTTCTATAAAATATAAGTTTCTGCTTTGTCTACTTACTGTATCTCGCAGTGATGCTTGTTACCATCAACAATCAACATTGCTTCATTACCTTTGGTCCAAAATAATACATCATCGTTTGTGTATTTAACACCAGAGGCACTTTGTTGTTTCACTAACTGGTATTGTTGCTGATTATAATCGAGTACCGCGTTTTCATCGGTTGTACTGGTTATTGTGGCTGCTTGTTGATTATCACATGAGTAAACATCACTTTTCGCTTGTTCAGAGCAGGCTGCTAGTGTTAGTAAGCTCATTGCTAAGAAAGTTGCTTTATACATAAAAAAGTCCTTGGTTGGATTCATTTTATGCCAGCATAGCAAATGAAAATTAACCGTTGGTGAAAGTAATTATTTAAGCTATGTTGAAGTTAATTATTTTTTGGCATTTGGGTTTAGCATGGCAGGAACAAATCTCCTCACTTTATTAGATGACATAACGACACTGCTGGATGATATTGCGACCATGAGCAAAGTCGCGACTAAAAAGACCGCAGGTGTATTAGGCGATGATTTAGCTCTCAACGCGCAACAAGTGACGGGTGTTAGCGCTGATCGTGAGCTACCAGTTGTTTGGGCTGTTGCTAAAGGTTCTTTTGTTAATAAAGCGATATTAGTGCCCGCGGCTTTATTGATTAGTGTTTGGTTGCCATGGTTAATATCCCCTTTACTGATGCTGGGTGGGCTATTTCTATGTTTTGAAGGGGCTGAAAAACTGGTGGAGAAATTTCTACCTAATGCTCACTCTGTCGCGCAGCAAAATGCAAATACAGTTGATTTAGCCGAGTATGAAAAGCAAAAAGTGAAGGGGGCTATTCGCACTGATTTTATTTTATCGGCAGAGATCATCGTGATTACTCTAGGTACAGTTGCTGGTGCTACTTTACTTAATCAAGCATTAGTTTTAAGTGTTATAGCGATTATTATGACTGTCGGCGTTTTATGGTTTGGTTGCCGGTATAGTGAAACTTGATGATGCGGGTTTATATTTATTGAATCAGTCAAAAGTCTCTGGAAGTAAATTTAAACAGATAATTGGCCGAGGATTACTGGCTGCAGCTCCAAGGTTGATGGCCTTTTTAGCATTCGCAGGCACTGTGGCTATGTTTTTAGTGGGTGGGGGGATTCTTGTCCATGGTGTAAGCTTGTTCCACCATTGGCAAGTAGCAGTAACTGAATTTGCCTTGGTAAACCTAGGTTCTATTGGGGAGGGTATTGCTCCACTTGTCTTTGATGGGGTGTTCGGTGTGTTAGCTGGTGCGCTTGTTGTATTAATTCATCATGCAGTTGTAGCTATTATGGCAAAAAAGCCAGTGCCATAATGTCACTGGCATAACTATCTTATGAGGCGAGCTTTACTCACACTCAAAACTACTGCATAAATCTTTTAGTTCGACCTTTGCTTTTCGGTTGCCCTGAGCTGCTGCTTTTTGGTACCAATAAATCGCTTGCTGCATATCTTTGTTGCTTCCTTGCCCATCTTGATACATCTGCGCTAAGTTTAACTGTCCCCATTGCGAACCTTCTTCTGCGGCAAGTAAAAAACTGTCAAAGGCATCTTTGTAGAGTTTGTCTTTGTAATAAATGATGCCTTGTTGATTATTTTTATTTAGTTTAACACCTTCATATAGCGGTTTAGGTCTAGGTGGAAACATGACGAAGCCACCGTATAAGCTGTAAGCATGGGGGCGCAGCACATCATAAATTGTGCCCACGTCATACATGCGCTGTACTTCAGTGCGTGGTAACGTCAGCGTGTTAGCTGAAAAGAAATCTCTTTGTACTAACAAACTGGTTCGCATAGCCATAGTGATAGCGCGATCACGTTTGTAGCGGTAATTACTAATTTGAAAAGTGATAAACTTATCATCAAACTCTAAAACTTGCGCCACTTTAAGGTTTTCTGGTCGTAAAGGTTCTTGGGCAAATTTATCCGCTTTGACTAAGTAGGTATCATAGGCTTGAGGGTTGCTAACTATGCTTTGCTGCAACTGAATTTTTGCTTGATATTGCTGATAAAAATAAAGCAGCATGCAAATAAAAAGTAATGATCCAATGAAATATTTTAGCAATGATAGTAGTTCAAGAAGAGGCAGTTTATGTAAAGCGACAGCCTCAGTATGTTGACAGTTATCGCATTGATACTGGTATTGCCACGCTAATGGCATGATAGGAATAATTGTGAACCGCAAGAAACGACTGTGATTTTTTAATTGGTAGTTTTTGCTTTTACAGTTAGGGCAGGTTGTAGTTTGGCTAAATGACGATAATGAGTCACAGGTATTAAAAAGTAGCATAAACGCCCTCATAGCTTTTTTATTAAATTAAAACAAACAAGGGCGTATGCAAAGTACAAAACTGTAAGAAAGTATGTTTATTACTTTGTTGCAGGCTTTGGTTTGATTGTGGTTTTGGCATCGGCGGCCATAAATGCAAATACAGCATAAGCAGCAGTATTTTGCTTGAGTTTTTCTGGGTCTACTTTATCTAATGTGTCATCAGCGGTGTGATGGTAATCAAAGTAGTCAGTGCCATCTTGGTGAAGGTCAAAAATAGCCGCGCTTTTGGTATTTCTAAGCGGAATAAGATCAGGACCGCCACGAGCACCATTTTTACCAATATATTCAACATTCAGTGCTGAAAGTTCTTTTGCAATAGCGCGTACTACAGGCAGTGATTCTGCAGATACATTTGACTCAAACCCGTATACTACATCTGCACCAAAGTCTGACTCAGCAGCCGCGACAATATTATCAAGTTCTTTAGCATGTTGCTTAAAGTAGGCTTTAGCACCCCATAAGCCAAGCTCTTCGGCGGCAAATAACACCACCCGAATACTGCGTTTCGGGCGTTTAATTTCGCTAATGTGTTTTGCTGCTGCCATCGTTAATGCAACACCAGCGCCATCATCGAGTGCGCCGGTACCTAGATCCCAAGAATCTAAATGGCCACCAATTAGCACATATTGTTCTGGGTTTTGCGTGCCATTGAATTGGCCAATTACATTGTAGCCAGTGCCTTGACCGCGATCTTCTGTTTGTACCTTAATATTAACAGTAACCTGTTTATCAAGTGCAATAAGACGAGCAATTTGATCTGCATCTGGGTTGGCAATTGTTACATTTGGAATTTTAGTTACGCCATCTTTGTAATGACTGCCACCAGTGTGTGCAAAGCGATGGTGAGCCGTACTTACCGAGCGCATCATATAACCAATCGCGCCTTTTTTAGCTGCTTCTACAGAGCCTGTAGAGCGTGCGCGAACAGCTGGACCATAGCCGTTACCATCAATATGGCGATTCATACGATAGTTAATGTAGGCAATCTTACCTTTTAGGCTATTTTTAGGTGCTGCAATGAGTTCATCAAGGGTTTCAAATAAAACCACTTCGCCTGTAATACCTTCTTTAGGTGTGCTAACACTGTGACCCAATGCAGTTAAGTGCAGAGGCTGCTCACTGGGTGTTAAAATTTTTCCGCTTTCGCTAAAACGACGCCATTCAGGAAATGTGGCTTCTTCAAGCCATACTTTATCAAAGCCTAAAGACTTAAATTTAGCTTGTGCCCAGGCGACGGCTTTTTTATCGTTTTCAGTACCCGGTAAACGTGGGCCCACTTCTGTAGTAAGTGATTCTAATAATTGATAACTTAAATCGCTGTTGCTAGCTTTTTCTCTTAACTCTGTAACTTGCTGCAACTGCTTATTGGTAAATTCAGGTGCTGCGGCAGAAGCTAAAAAGCTACTGGCAAGTAGTATCCCGGTGATGATTTTTTTCATGGCTGACCTTGGCTTGTTAGAAACGTTAGCGGTATTTAATCATTAAATAGCTAGTTTCAAAAATACAATGAGATAAATAGTAAAAAGCCCGCACTTTTATGCAAAGTGCGGGCTTTTTTAACGCATATTAAACTTAGAAGTTAAATTGCGCAGCTAAACGTAAGTTAGTACCTTCGCCAACAGTAACATTGTTTGTGCCACCACCGCCAAGGTAGTTGGTATCAAACAAGTTTTCAACATTAAGGCGTAAGTTGATATCTGTATTACTCATAACAAACTTATAAGTTGCACCTACATCAACACGAGTATAAGCATCTTTAGTGATGGTGTTATCACTATCAGCAAAACGCTCACCTTCATAGAATGCGCCAGCATTAAATGCAAATGCATCGTTTAATTCATAACGAGTCCAAAGCGAGGCTGACCATTTAGGTGCGTCTGTAGGACGTTTACCTTCTAAGTTTGTATCACGTTCATAGTTTGCATCTAAGTACATGGTTGAGGCCATGACAAATAAGCGGTCCGTTGCTGCCCCTTGTGCTGCTACTTCAAAGCCTTTGTGGCGCTGCTCACCAACTTGATTAGTTTCAGTTGTGAATGAACCAACAGGTGTATCAAGTTGTTCTGTAACAAGCGTACCATTTTTACTGATATCAAAAACGGCGCCACTGAGCATTAGGCGGTCATCAAATAGTTGCCATTTTATGCCGATTTCTTTTTGTTCAGAAGTAACGGCATCAATTTCCATACCGAAGTTGATATCTTCTTCGTTAGTGATAGTTTCATTTTGAGGCTCAAAACCTTCTGTGTAACTGGCATAAATAGTAGCCGATACATTTGGGTGATAAAGCACGCCGAATTTAGGTAAAAATGATTCGTTATTTTGCCCTTCACGTGTTTGTTTATCAAAACGTCCACCAACAGATACTTGCCACTGTGGAGAGAAAGTTATTAAATCTTGCGCATAAATGCCGTAATAATCATACTCGGTTTCGCTTTTTGTAGTATCACTATGGTAGCTAATATCAGGTCTTGCCGGTTCACTCTCGCCAGCAGAGTAGTAAATGTAATCACTTGCTGTGCGCAACTGACCATAGTAATAATCAAGTGAGTTTGCACCAATTAGAAACTGATGCTGTACACCCGCTGTTTCGAACTCACCGATGAAGTCAATAAATGCCGTGGTGAACTGCCAATCATCAAAACGATCGTAAGGGCGTGATTCGTAACTATCACCTTCTACAAAGTTGCTTGGCATGCGTGGTGCTGATTCAAAACGTTGACGTTCAAAAGTTTGCTCGTTGTAGCCAAGGTTTACTTGCCAGTTATCTGATAGGAAAACTTTAAAGTCGATACCTAGATTCTCAACTGTGATATCAGTAAATGCCCAAGACATATCGCGAATCGTTTTATCATCACCTATTACATTGGCGTTATCATCAATCCAAGCACCTGTATCTAAGCCCGCTTTGTCATCGGTACGGTCATAATGTACGCGAACCAATGCGTTGTCGCTCAGATCATAATCAACGACTAATGCGCCTAAGAAGCGGTCGCGTTCACGGTTTTCACCATTTTGGTATTCGCGCCAATATTCAACGTCTTGCTTCACTAAAATACCGCGAGCACGTAAATCTTCAGCTTCAGTGAGGGCGCCGCCAGCATCAACCATGAAACGTGTTGAACCATGTTGGTCAACATCGGCGCTAGCATTAAATAATGTTTGTGCCGTTGGTTTTTTAGTAACCATATTCACCAAGCCACCTGGGCCTGATTGACCATACAGAATGCTTGAAGGGCCTTTAATTACTTCAACCTGTTGTAATATTTCTATTGGTTGCTGGTAGTGCGACCAGTGTTGATGACCGTCACGTAAATAGCCCGTACCAGAGCTTAATTCAAAGCCACGAAGGTTAAATACTTCGCGGTTACGTTGTTGTGAGCCTGCGGTTAAACTGGCGTCGTTTGTTAATACTTCACCCAGTGTGGTTGCAAGTTGTTCGTTTACAATTGTATCTGTAATAACTGTGACTGATTGTGCAGTTTCAAGCAATGATGCCGATGTGCGCATTGCACCTGATGCATTATCTACTTTGTAATCATTAAAGTAAGTACCTTTAACTTCAATTTTTTCTATGTTTTCGTTATTTTCTGCGGCGTTTGCAATGCCTGCAGTTGTAATTAGGGCAAGATAAAGTGGACTTAATTTCATTAAATGTGCTTCCAGCTGAGTAAATAAAGAACGGCACGGATCTTAATGAAAATACATTTTATTTACAATACCTTTATTGAATAATTTATAACAAAGGTAGTTAATGGTCGCTAATAGCTATTTCTGCTATTATTATCGCAATAATCACGAGGTAACGTCTTAGCCTTGTTCATTAACTTTTTTGTTTGGAAATAATTGTGACTGCAACTGCATTTTCTTCACTCGCTTTACCTTCTGGTCTGGTCGATAATTTATCTACTTTAGGCTATAGCCAAATGACAGCTGTTCAAGCACAAAGTCTGCCACCAGTTCTCGAAGGGAAAGACATTATCGCGCAAGCTAAAACAGGCTCAGGTAAAACTGCGGCGTTTAGTTTAGGTGTACTTGCGAAGCTTAATGTTAAGCGCTTTCGTATACAGTCTTTAGTGCTTTGCCCAACCAGAGAGCTTGCAGAGCAAGTTGCTGTTGAAATGCGTAAGCTTGCTCGTGGTATTCACAATATTAAAATTCTTACCTTGTGTGGGGGCGTGTCAATTGGCCCACAAATTGGTTCACTTGAGCATGGCGCACATATTATTGTTGGTACCCCTGGTCGTGTTGATGATCATATCCGTAAGGGGACTTTACGTTTAGATGATGTTGAAACTTTAGTGCTCGATGAAGCAGATCAGATGCTTGATATGGGTTTTCAAGATACTCTAGATGCCATTATTGAATGTATTCCTCAACAGCGCCAAACGTTGCTGTTTAGTGCAACGTTTCCGCGCGCAATTGAAGCGATAGCTAAGCGTGTTTTAACCAACCCAGTAATGGTCAAAGTTGAAGAAGAGCAAGAAAAAAGCACTATTAAGCAATATTTTTATAAAATGGAAAACAACAAGCAGCGCTTTAATACACTCAAGCTGTTGTTATTGAAGTTCCAACCGCAAAGTTGTGTGGTTTTTTGTAATACAAAAGTAGAAACCCAGCAAGTATGTGATGATTTAGCTTCTGAAGGCTTTAGTGCCGTCGCATTACATGGTGATTTAGAACAGCGTGAACGTGAACGCACACTTATACATTTTGCTAATAAAAGCGCATCTATTTTAGTGGCAACCGACGTGGCTGCACGTGGTCTAGATATTGATGATATGGATATGGTAATTAATTATCATCTGGCCCATGACCCACAAACCCATGTACATCGTATCGGTCGAACGGGGCGTGCTGGTAAAAAGGGGATTGCGTGTTCAATTTATGGCGATGCTGAGCAGTTTAAAGTGGCGCAAATAGGTGATCATTATGAGTGTGATTTCTTACCTGAGACGCTGCCACCGTTTAGTTTGTTAGAGAAACCACCTTATAAGCCCGCAATGGTTACCTTAATGATCGATGCAGGTAAAAAACAAAAGGTACGTGCGGGTGATATTTTGGGGGCACTAACGGGTAAAGAAGGGGTTGCTGGTCGTCAGGTTGGTAAAATCAATGTACTGGATAATGTGGCTTTTGTTGCGGTTGAGCGTAACTCGTCAAAACCAGCCCTACGAAAATTAACCGAAGGTAATATAAAAGGGCGTAAGATCCGCGCGCGCCGATTAACTCGCTAAATTAGGCGTCTTTATTCCATAGCTGAGCAGCTGTTTTTAAGCTGCTCATATTCTTGGCGAATACGGTTAAATACTTCACCATCCTCAGCTGATTTATCTGGGTGATACTGCAATGCAAATTGTCTCCAGCGTTTCTGTATCGCTTTTAATGTTGCATTCTCTGTTAACTGCCACTGTTTTAATAGTTTGCTACGGGCTTGTTGATTAAGCACTATAGTGCTGTTTTTTGATGTCGCGAAAGCGTGCCAAAAATCATTTAATAATGCGGTAATTTGTTCTTTTGACGTATCGTAATTTTGCCATGCTAAATAATAATCCCTTAATGGATCTGGCTGAATTAACTGTTTGGTCGTTGATGCATTACATAGTTCTATATGTAAACTCGCTATTTGTAAATGTTGATCAGCTGCTAGTTGTTGTTGTAACTGGTAAAGTGCATTCATAATTAAAAAATTACGTTTAAATAAATCGCGATGAGGATCATCGTCTAAGGTCGTTATTATTCCTCGATTGGTCAATTCCAGTGCTAAAGTATGAACCTTCCAAACCCGTTTCGTTAAAATTAGCTCAAAAATCACGTCTATCAGTGGGTTTAGCATTGTTTGCACTCCAGTTAATAGTGTATCTTGAATACATTATTATATTTAGGTGAGCAATGGAATGTTTTACGACTTTCTAGCGCTGCTCTCATTGTTTTAACGGTTAAATAAACACCAAGGACACAGCTATGTTAGGTCAGTTTAAGCGCCTATTTTTTATTGCTTTTATTGTTGTACTTAGCATGTTTCCTAAGGTTAATGTTGCGCAATCTCAAACATCTTTATTAGAGCAATTTGAGCAAGCAGATAATTGGTCGAAAAAACAATCACTCGCTACCGAGCTTCTTAATGCAAAAAACCTAACAGCAAAGCAGAAAGTTTCAATTTATGCCGCGATGGCTGAGCGTGCTTTTGCTGAAAATGATTACTCAGAAGCGATTTCATTTTATAAACTCTTAGAACAAAGCTGCAGTTTAGCCAGCCAGCCTGAGCAATATTTTAGAGCAATAAAAATGCAGGGGGTGGTATATTACTACCAAGGTTTATTACAGCAAGCTGTAGTTGAATATAGCCGAGCATTAAACGTAGCAACCCAACTTAAAAACCGCCTAAAGCAGGCCAACTTATTGAGTAATATAGGGCTTGCTTATTTTGATATGTACAATATGGAACTTGCGTTAGAGCATTATCAAAAAGCAAAGTCGATTTATGAAACTGATGGTAGCGCACAAGACAAAGCCGATATATTGCATAATATAGCGGGTGTGTATATTAAATTGTCGCGCTATGATTCTGCCCTTGAGATTTACCGCCAAGTATTGGATGTTTTTCAACAGCTCGATGACAAAGATGGTATTGCGCAAGCTTATGGCAATATGGGCGTCGCTTATGTTGAATCAGATCGTGACCAACTAGCGCTTCATTATTACCAGCTCGCATTACGTTATTATCAAAGTATAAATGACGCCTTCCAATTATCTACACGACATAAAAATCTGGCCAATTTAAATTTAAAACTAAATAAGCTAGATGTCGCTTATACACATGCAATCTCTGCCAAGGAGTTTGCAATAAAAGCAGACAATAAATCACTTTTAAATACGGCGTTACATGTCCTGGCTAAAATACAGTTAGTCAAAGGTGATATTGACGAAGCGAGTAAAAGTTTAGGAGAATCAGTTGAGTTAGCTAAAAAATATAATAATGGCATATTAACTAAAGACGGTTTAGGTATTGCAGCTCTCTTACAAGCAAGTATTGGTGAGTATGATAAAGCCGTTGCGCTTCATCAGCAGTTTCTAGAACATCAACGTAGCATGACCAGCGAAGAAGTTGTAAAAGCATTAAATGTATTTCAATCACAGTTCGAAGCAAATAGATTGAATCAAGAGATTCAAAAGCTCAAACAAGAACGTAATTTGCAAACACTACAAATTGCTAAGCGCTCTCAATTGACTATTTTGCTCGCAATAGTTGTTGTGCTGATATTAATTTGTGGTATTGCGATTTATCGTCGTGCAGTAGAAAAAAAAGCAAAAGTACAATTAGCAGAGCAAGTTGAACAACGTACTCAAGAGCTACAGCTCGTCGCTCAAGAGTTACGAGCTGCTAACGAAGTTAAAAGCCAGTTTCTTGCTAATATAAGCCATGAAATACGTACCCCATTGACTGCAATTCTGGGGCAAACTGATGATCTCATTAACGGTTTGTACGAACCGCAGCAATTACAAGACGAACTATTTGTCATCAAAAAGCACAGTGATCATTTAAAAGATTTAATTAACGATGTACTTGATCTGAGTAAAATTGAAGCTAATCGACTTGAGTTAAATTTAACAAAATTTGATTTGATTCAACTGCTTAATGATGTATACACAATGAGCCATGCCCAAGCATCACACAAAGGTTTATTTTTAGTATTTGATAATCAACTAGAAGATAGTTATTGGGTAAAACTAGACTTAATGCGCGTAAAGCAAATACTGATTAACCTGCTTACCAATGCAATAAAGTTTACTCAACAAGGTAGGGTGACACTTAGCGTTATCAACACTGATACGGGTGTGCAATTTACTATTACTGATACGGGCATTGGCATGACTGCAGAGCAGTTAAAAATGGTCTTTGAGTGCTTTCAACAAGGTGATAACACGATCAGCCGACGCTTTGGTGGCTCAGGTCTCGGCCTTTCGCTTTCTCAACAACTAGCAATGATGATGGGCGGTTATATTAGTGTTTTAAGTGAACAAGGTAAGGGCAGTGAGTTCACTTTTAACTTACCCTGTAAGCAATACGCAATTGAAGAAATAGAACTAAATAAACAACATAAAAGTGAATTTACAAGGCTTAAAGGGAAAGTTCTACTGGCAGAAGATCATCCTGATAACCGCCGTTTAATCACACGCTATTTAACATCTCTTGGTTTGGATGTAATTGCCGTTCCTAATGGTGAAGAAGCCGTAGAGAAGTGTTTGAGCGAATTTCCTGATATTGTGTTATTGGACATCCAAATGCCGATTATGGATGGCCTAAGCGCTTTAGCTTTATTACAGCAATGTGGTTTTAATAATCCTATCTATGCGTTGACAGCTAATGCTATGAGCCATGAGATTGATAATTATATTGCACTTGGTTTTACCGGTTACCTCGCTAAACCGGTTGATAAGTCAGTTTTTTATCAAACTATTGCTACGCACTTAGACACAGTGAACAGCTCAACAGATACTACTGAGAATATTGATATGGCTGATTTACGAAATAGCTTTATTGCCAGCTTTGAGCAAGAGGCGAAAACGTTGTCAGCACATCTAGAACAGCAAAACCTTAAAGAGTTGCAACAAGATAGTCATCGAATTTTAGGGGCAGCGAAAGTGTTTGCTGTGGAAAAAGTCGCGCAACAGGCTTTAGTATTGGATAAAGCGTTGCTACAAAAAAGCAGTGAAGTTACTTTTGCAGAGATAGAAAAATTAGTCATCGAGCTGATAGCTGTATTACGAAATTATGAAATAAAAAAGCCCGTAAAAACGGGCTTTTAAACGAACTTTTAATTTATTGACGTTTCATTGAGTCAAAAAATTCATCGTTGGTTTTACTCATTGATAGCTTATCAATTAAGAATTCCATTGCATCGATTTCAGACATTTCATGAACTATCTTACGTAAAATCCACATTTTCTGTAATTCAACAGGTTTTGTAAGTAATTCTTCGCGACGAGTACCTGAGCGGTTAAAGTCAATGGCAGGGAATACACGTTTTTCAGCAATCTTACGGTTTAGGTGTAATTCCATATTACCTGTACCTTTAAACTCTTCGTAGATAACTTCATCCATCTTAGAGCCAGTATCGATAAGTGCCGTTGCGATAATCGTTAAACTGCCACCTTCTTCAACATTACGTGCAGCACCGAAAAAACGCTTTGGCTTGTGCAATGCGTTAGCATCAACACCACCAGTTAGCACTTTACCTGATGAAGGGATTACGGTGTTATAAGCACGTGCTAAACGAGTGATTGAATCAAGTAAGATGATGACATCTTTCTTGTGCTCAACTAAGCGTTTTGCTTTTTCAATGACCATTTCAGCTACTTGAACGTGACGGCTAGCTGGTTCATCAAATGTTGACGCAATAACTTCACCTTTAACTAGGCGTTGCATCTCAGTTACTTCTTCCGGGCGCTCATCAATAAGTAATACCATTAATGTTGCATCTGGATGGTTATGAGTGATTGATTGTGCAATGTTTTGCAGTAGCATGGTTTTACCCGCTTTTGGCGGTGCTACTAATAAACCACGTTGGCCACGGCCAATAGGTGATGCTAAATCAAGAACTCGCGCAGTAATGTCTTCGGTACTGCCGTTACCACGTTCCATACGTAAGCGTTCATTAGCATGTAATGGAGTAAGGTTTTCAAAAAGAATTTTGGTGCGAGAGTTTTCAGGTCTATCAAAGTTTACTTCGTTTACTTTAAGTAGCGCGAAGTAACGTTCACCGTCTTTCGGCGGACGAATAAGACCCATAATTGAGTCACCAGTACGCATGCTAAAACGACGAATTTGACTAGGTGATACATAAATGTCATCAGGACCGGCTAAGTAAGAGGCTTCTGACGATCTTAAGAAACCAAAACCATCCTGTAAGATTTCTAATACACCACCGCCAAAAATATTCTCACCACTTTTGGCGTGGGCCTTAAGGATAGCAAAAATGATATCTTGCTTTCTTAAGCGGGCTACGTTTTCGAGCCCCATGGACTCAGCTAAGGCTACAAGTTCTTTAATAGACTTGTCTTTTAATTCGCGTAAATGCATATTGGTGGGTTCTTTATTACAGTTATCATACTCATATAATCGAAATTGATTAGTGAGAGAGGTTTGTTGGTAAACTAAGGATTAGTTGGCTTTATAAACTAGCAGGTCACCGGCCCAGCGTCCAGTCTTTATACAAAATAAACGCAAAAAAAGGGCAAATTGCCCTTTTTTTATATGTATTAGATATTGTTTTCTAAAAATTCAACTAATTGAGTTTTAGAAAGAGCACCAACTTTAGTTGCTGCTACTTGGCCATCTTTAAACAGAAGTAGTGTTGGAATGCCACGAATACCAAACTTAGGAGGTGTTCCTGCATTTTGGTCGATGTTTAATTTACCGATAACAACACGGCCATCAAACTCGTCAGCTACTTCATTCAAAATAGGGGCGATCATTTTACAAGGTCCGCACCATTCTGCCCAAAAATCAACTAATACAGGTTTGTCTGATTGTAATACGTCAGCTTCAAAGCCATCGTCAGTTAATTGAATAATTTTCTCGCTCATTGCGCTCTCCGATAAGTTAGGCGAATTATTTAATGCGTATTTAAACACTCTTGTTTCTTATTGCAAGTTTAAACGTTATGCTTAAACGCTATGACTAAGACACATTTGACCGATAAAAAGTTTTCAGACTTTGCTATCGCACCGGAAGTGGTTACCGGTTTAACCGAAAATGGGTTTGAATATTGCACTCCCATTCAAGCTAAATGCCTACCTTTTATTTGTGATGGCCGCGACATTGCGGGTCAAGCACAAACAGGTACGGGCAAAACGTTGGCGTTTTTAACCGCCACATGCCATCGGTTATTACAATCTAGCAAAGCACCTAGTAAACATCCAAGAGCCCTGATCATGGCCCCTACACGGGAGCTTGCGATTCAGATACACAAAGATGCAAAAATTTTAGCGCCACACTGTAATCTTAACTTAGGTTTAGTATATGGTGGCGAAGATTACGAAAAACAACGTGCGCAGTTAGAAAAAGGCGTAGATATTTTAATTGGTACTACAGGCCGCTTGATAGATTTGTATAAACAAGGCTGTTATACCCTTAATGAAATTGAAGTTGTAGTGCTTGATGAAGCTGATCGCATGTTTGATTTAGGTTTCATAAAAGACATTCGATATATGTTCCGTCGTATGCCAGATACTTCTGAGCGACTCAATTTACTTTTCTCTGCAACGCTATCATACCGCGTTCAAGAATTAGCATTTGAGCATATGACAAATCCTGAACACGTTCAGATAGAGCCTGATGTAAAAACAGGTAAACGTATTAAGGAAGAATTATTTCATCCATCACAAGACGATAAAATAAAGCTATTACTTACCTTGATCGAAGAAGAATGGCCAGATAAAGCGATTGTTTTTGCTAATACAAAACACAGTTGTGAAACCGTTTATGCATGGTTAAAAGCAGATGGTCATCGTGTAGGTATGCTAACCGGTGATGTAAACCAGAAAAAGCGACAATCTATCTTAGCGCAATTTACAAAGGGTGATTTAGACTTCTTAGTTGCAACTGATGTAGCTGCTCGAGGTTTACATATTCCAGAAGTAAGCCATGTGTTTAACTTTGATTTACCAGATGACTGCGAAGATTACGTTCACCGTATAGGTCGTACTGGCCGTGCAGGTGCTTCTGGTCATGCAATTAGTTTTGCATGTGAGCAATACGCTTATAATCTCCATGAAATAGAAGAATACATCGAACATAGCATTCCTTTGTCGCATTATGATAAAAGTGCATTGCTTGATGATGTAACAAAGCCTACTATTCATAGAAAGCGCAACTATTCGACAGGCCCTCGTAATCGTAGTAATAACAACGGACGTAGACCAAACAATAGTTACCAAAAAGGACGGTCGTAATTTGCGATCCCTGTATAGTCGTAGTAGTAACTAGAGGTTTTTGAACGGTGGGGCAACTTAAACCGCAAAAAAATGTTTATGCAGTAATTGATTTAGGCTCAAATAGCTTTCATATGCTAATAGCCAAATCAATTGCTGGCGGCTTACAAACTATAGGCCGCGTTAAACGCAAAGTAAGATTAGCAGCAGGGCTTGACGAGAATAACGTATTAAGTTCTGAAGCTATGCAACGAGGTTGGGAGTGCTTAGCACTTTTTGCTGAACGCTTACAGGATATTCCAAAAGCTAATATAACTATAGTGGCAACTGCTACATTAAGATTGGCTACGAATGCTGATGTATTTAAACAAAAAGCAGAACAAATCCTCGCTCACAAGATTAATGTAATTAGTGGTGAATTAGAAGCACGGACTATTTATAAAGGTGTGGCGCACACATCTTCTTGCAGTGGGCGTCAACTCGTTATAGATATTGGTGGTGCAAGTACAGAAGTCGTAATAGGTAAAGGCTTTGATGCCCTTCATTACAAAAGCCTTAATATGGGCTGCGTGACTTATCTTGAGCGTTACTTTAAAGATGGTAAGCTAAGCGACGCTAACTTTAGTGCTGCAATCAAGGCTGCAAGAACTGTTATTGATGAAATAGCACCAAGCTATAAAACTGCGGGTTGGGAAATTGCCTCTGGGGCGTCCGGTACTGTGCAAGCTATTCAAGAAATAATGGTCGCACAATCGTTAGATGATTCACTAAGCCTTAACAAGTTGCTTGAAATTCAAAAGCAGTCGACAGCATTTAATTCAATTGCTGAGCTTGATTTACCAGGCTTGAGTGAAGAAAGGCGCTTAGTGTTTGTTTCAGGACTTGCAATCTTAATTGCGTTATTTGAATCACTTGAAATTGAAAAAATGGGTTTAGCTGGTGGAGCACTTCGCGAAGGTGTTTTATATAGTATGATCCCAGAGTTTCATAACCACGATATTCGTAAGCGCACAATAGATGCATTTATGAGTCGTTATCATGTTGACAAAAAACAAGCGAATCGTGTTGCTGAGCTAAGTCACTATTTAGCACAGCAAGTAAGTCAACAATGGTCTGTTATAGAGCAAAATGGCTTTGCATTATTAAATGCAAGTGCACAATTGCATGAGATAGGTTTACTAATAGAGTATAAGCAGTATCAGAATCACACTGCGTATATTTTAGAAAACACAGATATGCCAGGCTTCTCGCAATCAGAACATAAAATAATTGTGGCCATTGCCAATGCCCACCGCGCTGATCTGCAAAAAGATGGATTTAAACACTTAGGCTGCCATCAACAACTAACACAATATTTAACAAGGCTAATTAGGATCGCAGTGATCTTATCTATGCGTCGCCAAGATGATGTGTTACCTAAATTGAACTTAACTGCTAATAATGAGGCGTTAACACTATCATTTGAAAGTGATTGGTTAAATGCACACCCTTTAATGGCCAGTGAGCTTCAACTAGAGTCTAAACAGCAAGCTAAAGCTGGTTGGAAATTTATAGTTAAGTAAAAAAGGCTCATTTGAGCCTTTTTTTGTGTTAAAACGCAGCACTTTGTTGTAAAAGTGTCCAAACAGCTCTTTTTTTCAAAAAGATCGAAAAAAAGGGTTGATCTGTTTTCGGATCTCCCTATAATGCGACCCCACTGAGACGGCAGACGCAACGCGCAGCGGGCAACGCATAGCGAGGTATCAGCTACTCAGAGAGTTAAATAAAACTTCAGTTTTAAACTATCGAAAGAAATTTAAAATTAAGTATTGACTCGAAAAATTAAGGATGTATTATACGCATCCCTAGCGACAACGTCGCAACGTTCTTTAACAATATAAAGCAATCATCTGTGTGGGCACTCGTACAGATTGAGTTCTAACAGCCAAGCTACTTCGTTCTTTATTGAGCAAGTAACGAGGCAGAAAAATTTAGAGTCTCAATTGAAACTGAGTGACCAACAGAATAGTTACTTTTAGTAATTATTCAGCACAGTCAATTCAATATCGAAAGATATTAAATAAATTCAGAATTCATTGAGCTGTTCTTCGGAACATAAAAACTTTTAATTGAAGAGTTTGATCATGGCTCAGATTGAACGCTGGCGGCAGGCCTAACACATGCAAGTCGAGCGGTAACAGAGAGTAGCTTGCTACTTTGCTGACGAGCGGCGGACGGGTGAGT
>NZ_JANIGL010000006.1 GCF_024518675.1 Pseudoalteromonas shioyasakiensis | reverse complement strand
CTGTAAGCTGTAAGCTGTAAGCTGTAAGCTGTAAGCTGTAAGCTGTAAGCTGTAAGCTGTAAGCTGTAAGCTGTAAGCTGTAAGCTGTAAGCTGTAAGCTGTAAGCTGTAAGCTGTAAGCTGTAAGCAAAAATATTCTTAATTTATATTTAGCAATGCAACATCTTTTTTATTTAAGTGGTTTATTCACAAAGAGTTGGAAGGTTAAAGTGAAGTGAAAGGCGCTAGGTTAAAGGTGCTAGGAAGTGATAGGTTCTAGGTACTAGGCGAAAGGGCCAAGGAGCTAGGTTAAAGGTGCACTTTATTTTGTGGGAACCGGCTTTAGCCGTGATTGTTTTTGCGGTTATGTGTTAGTTAAAGCCTATCGGCGCTAAAGCGCTCTCCTACAAAGGTAAAAGATGCTGTAACCCGAAGCTCGTTGCACAAAGCCCCCGGCTTTTCTCATTTTGTTCTCATTCACTTCTCTTTGTGAAAAATGGTTTTTAACTTAATTTTTTAGGTATGTAATGCAAAATTTTTTTCTCGATATAATTACAGTCATGCAAAGCCAGTTATGGTTTTATTTATTAACCATAGGCCTTGTTAGCCTTTGCGTTGGCAGCTTTTTAAATGTGGTGATTTATCGCATCCCTGAAATGATGAAACGTGAATGGCACAGTGAATGTCGAATTTTACTTGCCGATGAACTAAAACAAAATGAGCAGCCAAAATCAAAAGCTGAGGTTTTTAACCTTATAAAACCCAACTCAACTTGCCCTAAATGTAAAACAGCTATTAAGCCTTGGCAGAATATCCCGATAATTAGTTGGCTGTTATTAAAAGGTCGCTGTGCAAGTTGTGATAACCCAATATCAGTACGCTACCCTATTGTAGAAATGCTCACAGCTTTATTAAGCTTAGCTGTAGCCGCCACTTTTGGAGCGACAGACTTAGCCCTTGTGTATATTTTTATCACTTGGGTTTTGGTTGCCCTTACCTTTATTGATATTGATCACATGTTACTACCAGATCAACTCACTCTGCCCCTAGTTTGGCTTGCTTTAATTGCCTCTGTACTTGGTATTACGCACATCACTCCTAGCGATGCAATTATTGGTGCCGCATGCGGCTATTTAAGCCTTTGGAGCGTGTATTGGCTATTTAAACTAGTTACCGGAAAAGAAGGTATGGGCTATGGTGATTTTAAATTACTCGCAGTTTTTGGCGCCCTACTTGGTTGGCAATCTTTATTAACCATTATTTTACTCTCAAGTGTGGTTGGCGCAATCATTGGCATCGCACTGTTGAGTATACAAGGTAAAGACAAAGCCACCCCTATTCCATTTGGCCCTTATTTAGCCATTGCAGGCTGGGTTACCTTACTTTGGGGTGAGCAAATTCAAAGTATCTATTTTAATACATTAGGATATTAAAATGGCTGCAACTGAAAACATTAATAACTGGGTTTTAGGTTTAACTGGCGGTATTGGCTCAGGTAAAAGTGCCGTAAGTAATATGCTTGCAGCGCGCAATATTACTATTGTTGATGCAGATATTATTGCTCGAGAAGTTGTCGCGCCAAATAGTACAGGCTTAAATGCAATTAAAGCGCATTTTGGTGCGAGCATTTTAAATACCGACGCCTCGTTAAACCGCGCGCAATTACGTGAAATAATTTTTACAGACAACGATCAAAAAACGTGGCTAAATAACTTATTACATCCACTAATACGAGAAAAAACCCTCAACGATTTAAACACCGCCACCAGCGACTATGTGGTACTTGTTGCGCCATTATTATTTGAAAATAACTTACACCAATACTGCCAACGTACCCTTGTAATAGACGTGCCGGTTTCAGTACAGCTAAGCCGTACAATAAACCGCGATAATGTCAGTGAGCAACAAGCTAATAGCATTATTGCTGCTCAAATGTCTCGTGAAGACAAACTAGCCAAAGCTGATGATGTTTTAGATAATAATCGTTCCTTAGAGCATGTTGAGATAGAGCTCGAAAAACTACACCAAGAGTATTTAGCATTGGCTAAACAATCCAATAAACGCTAAATAATGAGAAAATAAAAAACTTTTCATCTTTTTGTTTGCAAATTAAGCTAAATCGACAAGACTGATGTTATACCCTTCTTTTTTCTGATAAATTGCTAACATGAAAGGTTCTTATCGGGTGCGCAATGAATATTAATTCACCATTATTACGAAAATTTATCACTCTAGGCCGTATTGATGCCGAAACGGTTAAGTTAAAACAGCGTGAGTTTGCCTCTACTGCTGAGCTTATTGCCAAGTGTAGTGGTATTAATGGCCATGAACTTGCAGAGCAATGCATTGACTTATTTCGTGTGCCTTACTTTGATTTACGTGATTTTAATGTTGATTTGATCCCGCAAGAACTGGTTAAAGAAAAGCTTATTAGGCAGCACCATATTCTGCCCCTAGTTAAAAAAGGCCGTAAGCTTTATATTGCTGCCTCTGATCCTACAGATTATGGCGCATTTGAAAACTTTGAATTTAGTACAGGCCTCTCTTGTGAAGTGGTTGTGGTTGACTACCAACAGCTCGACAACAAAATAGAGCAACTCCTAGATGCCTCAGGCAGCTTGCATCTAAGTGATGATGAATTTAAAGAATTTGCTGATTTAGATACAGATGGCCCAAAAGAACAAACCTCTAATGATGACGAAAAAGACGATGCCCCGATTATCGTCTACATTAATAAAATTTTAATGGACGCCATTAAAAAAGGCGCTTCTGATTTACACTTTGAGCCGTATGAACATAAATACCGCGTGCGCTTTCGTATAGATGGTATTTTACATGAAATGGCAAGCCCGCCTAATAGCCTAGCAACCCGGCTATCCGCACGTATTAAAGTTATGTCACGCCTAGATATTGCAGAAAAACGTAAGCCTCAAGATGGCCGTATAAAATTAAAAATCACCGAGCGTAAAAGCATTGATTTTCGTGTAAGTACCCTACCGACCCTCTGGGGTGAGAAAATCGTAATGCGTATCTTGGATTCATCCAGTGCAATGCTTGGTATTGATGTACTTGGTTATGAACCGGAGCAGAAAAAACTCTACATGGATGCGTTAGAGCAACCCCAAGGGATGATTTTAGTTACCGGCCCTACGGGCTCTGGTAAAACCGTATCGCTGTATACGGGCTTAAATATTCTCAATCAACCTGAGCGAAATATTAGTACCGCAGAGGATCCGGTTGAAATCAACCTTGAAGGGATCAACCAAGTACAAATTAATCCAAAGGCAGACATGACCTTTGCCAATGCGCTTAAAGCCTTTTTACGTCAAGATCCTGATGTGGTTATGGTTGGTGAGATCCGTGACCTAGAAACCGCAGAGATATCAATTAAAGCGGCGCAAACAGGTCACTTGGTTATGTCGACTCTACATACTAACTCGGCACCAGAGACCCTAACCCGTTTATTAAATATGGGCGTGCCTGCATACAACGTAGCAAGCTCAATTACCTTGATTATTGCACAGCGACTTGCCCGTCGTTTATGCCCTAAATGCAAAACACCAGAAACATTACCACCAGAAGAATTAAAGCGCCAAGGGTTTAGCGAGCTGCAAATTAGTGAGTTAACATTGTTTGCCCCTAAAGGCTGTGACAGCTGTACCGAAGGCTATAAAGGCCGTGTAGGTATTTACGAAGTGATGCAAATAACACCAGAAATTGCACAAATAATTATGCGCGGCGGAAACTCACTCGAAATTGCAGAGGTGTCGTTAAAATCAGGCTTTAATAATTTACGGTTATCGGGCCTTAAAAAAGCCGCAGATGGTGTAACATCCCTTGCTGAAATAAACCGAGTTACTAGTTTTTAAATAAAGGCCACAGGGAACTGATTAAAAGATCTAAACCTAACATCTATGGCTTAAAACGTAGGAGAGCGCTTTAGCCGCGAAAAAGTAAAGTTTCACCACAGAAAACATGAGAGAGACAGAGAAAAAATAGTACTTCATTTTTTCTACGCGGTGCAGTGAAGCAGCTCGGTGGTAAAATGTGTTTTTAAATAGTGACTTTAATAATCGTAAATAATTTATATGAGAATCTGTATGCCAACAGTTGTAAACTGCCCCACTTGTAAAACCAAAGTTGAATGGTCTGAGCAAAGCCCACACCGCCCATTTTGTTCAAAGCGCTGTCAGTTAATTGATTTAGGGGAATGGTCGTTTGAAAATAATAAGATCTCAGCACCTATTACCTCCGCAGAAGATTTAAGCCAAGATATGATAGAAGATATTGAAGAAATGCTCGCCAAAAACGATGACGACTTTTTCAAATAAGCAACAAAAAAAGGCGAAAGTTTCCTTTCGCCTTATCACCGTTAAGTTTTATTTCAAAAGCTTACAACATTAACTTTCTGTCGTTTCATCAGCTTTTTTATCGCCACGTTTACCTTTGCGTTGGCCTTTGTCTTTCATCTTTTTAGCAAAACGTTTTTTCATTTTGCTGTATTTTTCGCGTTGTTCTGCATTTAGAATTTGCCAAACGGTGTGTTCCATTTTAAGTTTTTGCATCGCGAATTTTTCAGCTTTAGCTTCACGTGAGTCAAGAAGCTCTTGTGCTGCATTTTCATCAAATGTCGCTTTTGCTAACAACACATCCATTTTAGCTTTGAATGCTTCGCGCTGTACTTTACGAGCGTCTTTATCGCCACGCATTGCTTTCATTTGCTCTTTTTGCGCTTCGAAGGCCGCTTTTAATTGCGTTTGTTGCTCTTGTGTTAGATCCAATTTTTCAGCGCCGCGTTCTGACAGTAAAAAACGCGCTTCATGCATGCCTTTACCATGATGCATACCGCCTTTTGCAAGCGCAACACCTGTACCAAGTGTTGCTGTTGCTAATCCACAAATTAATACTAGTTTACTTAGTTTGCGTGTGATCATAATCATTACCTCTTGGTTGGGAATATTATTCACTTTGGCTGCTGCCTTAGCGAGTAAGTTAACTATAACAACTGCAATGCAAAGCAACGCAAATAAGTGTAAAGGTTATGTAAAGATTACCATTTATACACTTTACTGGGTAAAATGTAGGTATTGCAGCATAGCGAGATTGGCTAAATGAAACTATTAATGATTGATGATGATACAGGGTTATGCGAACTCCTGAGCGAGTACCTAACAGCGCAAGGCTACACAGTTGAGTGTGTTCATGACGGAGAGCAAGGGCTGAAAAAAGCACTTGAGCATGAGTATGCGCTTATTTTACTTGATGTCATGCTACCTAAACTGGATGGCTTTGAAGTGCTCAAACAGTTAAGACAAAAAAAGTTAACCCCGGTTATAATGCTTACTGCAAAAGGCGAAGATTTCGATCGCATTTTTGGTCTTGAGCTAGGCGCTGATGACTATATTCCTAAGCCTTTTAATCATCGGGAATTACTCGCTCGAGTAAAAGCGATTACCCGCCGCATTGAGCATATCGCAAGCTTGGGCAACACCAGCTCTAATAAACTAACCGTTAATAATATTATTATTAATCTTGCTGCTCGCGAAGCTTATGTTGATAACAACGAGCTAAGCCTAACTGGCACTGAGTATGAAGTACTGGCTTTATTAGTAAAAAATGCCGGCGAAGTAGTAAGTAAAGAACAAATTAGTGAAGAAGTTCTGGGCAGGCGCTTAGCCTCTTTTGATCGTTCAATCGATATGCACGTCAGCAATATTCGTAAAAAAATTGCAGAGTATAATAGCTCTGAACGCATTAAAACTATGCGAGGAACAGGTTATGTCTTTATCCGCGGAGAGTAAAAACACGGGCTTAGCTTGGTTAAAGCACCCTAAGGACTTTTTATTTTTTAAAATTTTTGTCTGGTTTTGGCTAACCGTTATCGGCACGATCACCGCTTTGGTCTTTTTAAGTAACATTGCTACAAATCAAGTAAGCACCGAAGAGTTACGTGGCCCGATGAAAAAAAACCTTGAGTACACAGCCAAAAGTATTGAACGCAGTGCCATAAAACACAAAAAAACGGCAGCTGAAATATTAAATCACCCCCGGCTAGCCAAGCGAAAATTACTCTATTTAAACTCTGATCAAGCAGAAAACTCATTAACCAGTCGCCTACCTGCTGATGATGTGGATTTAAACATACTTAACTTTACTAAAACTATGTCGCCACAAGTGATCTTCACAGAAACCTATCAAGCGTTTGGCCCTGTGAAAGTAAACCTACCAGAGGGGACGTTCTACCTTTACGAAATCGATGAGAGCCACCCAGCCCCGTTTTTAATACGCCTAAAGCTAATGCCAATTTGGCTAAAGACCACGATTGCTTTGCTCGCTTCATTGACCCTGAGCTTTATTTTTAGCCGTAACTTAATCGCTCCCATAAACCATTTAAAACAAGCAGCAATTAAGCTCTCTAAAGGAGACTTAACTGCACGCGCTAATATTAATGAAAATAGACGAGATGAGCTGGGTATTTTAGGAAGAGACTTTAACAGTATGGCCAGCCAAATTGAGCAACTAGTTACAGCGCAAAAGCGTCTGTTAGCTGATATTTCTCATGAATTACGCTCCCCTCTCACACGCTTAAAAATGGCAACAGGTCTTGCGCAAATGCAAGCATCTGATGCAAATCAAACATATTTAGAGCGGATAGAAAAAGAGGCAAATCAGCTTGATAAAATGATTGCCGACGTGCTGCAAGTTTCGCGATTAGAAGCCAAAAGCCAAACTTTGTCATTACATAAACAATCAATGCAAGTTATTATTAATCATGTACTTAATGATGCCCAGTTTGAAGCTAAGCAATGCAATAAAACTTTACAGGTTGAAGGTGAACTTAACCTAGATATTTATTGTGATGAAAGCCTTATCGCCAGCGCCCTGGAAAATGTATTACGTAATGCAATTAAATACGCAGAACATACCATCACCATAAAGTTAGCATTAACAGAGACCATTAACATTGAAATAAATGATGATGGCCCAGGTGTCGAACCTGCAAATTTAACCCGATTATGCGAGCCTTTCTTTAGGCAATCAGACGCCAGAGACAGAACAAGCGGTGGCACCGGCCTAGGCTTAGCCATTGCTAAAAACGCTATTACGGCGCACGCAGGTAATTTAACCCTGCATAATCAGAAACAGAGCGGTCTTAGCGTTAAAATTGTTTTACCCATTAAGAAGCAACAATAACTATGTTTTATAGCTCAGAGCAAACCCTGCTAAACCAGCAACAAGACATTGCAGATTTTTTTACCCAGCAGGTAACTAAACAACACTTAACAACCGCCAATGGTAAGTTATATTATGGTTTTTCGATTCCTCAGCATGCCCATACCGCAGTGGTTATTAGCTCAGGCCGTATCGAAGGACTCGATAAATACCAAGAACTGCTGTGGGAACTATATAAAAACAGCTATGCCGTGTTTATTGTTGATCATCAGGGGCAAGGCCGCTCCTACCGTGCTTTAGCAAATCCTCATAAAGGCTTTGTAAAACAGTTTTCTGATTATGCACAAGACCTCGATTTATTTGATACGCAAATCGTCAACCAGCATTGGCAAGGCAAAAAAGTCATGCTTGGTCATTCTATGGGTGGGGCAATTGCGTTTGATTATTTGGCTCGGTTTGAAAATAACTACAGTGGTGTATTTTTATCAGCGCCAATGTTTGATATTTACACCAAAGGCACACCAAAACCACTTGCCAAGTTAGCGGCTAAGATTGCCTGTTTGGTTGGGTTAAATACGTTATACGCTTTTGGCCAAGGAGATTATAAGCCTGAAGAGTTTGCGGTAAATAGCCTAACAAGCAGCGAAATTCGCTATCAACTTTTTCGTAAAACATACCATAAAGAACCGAGTATTCAGTTAGGTGGTGTGACCTATGGCTGGCTCAATGCCGCTTTTAAATTTATTGCAAGCATAGAGCAGTTAACACTCTCGGTGCCTATGTTTATTGCCAGTGCCCAATTGGATACCGTGGTAGATAACCAAGCCCAGCATAACATTACCCATAAGCAAAAAACGGCTATTTTAGAAACCTTCAGTGATGCAAAGCATGAGTTACTCTTTGAGCAAGACACAATTCGTAAAGCGGTATTAACTCGCTTTTATGAATTTTCAGGTTCACTTACTTGAGTTTGGCTCAGTGAAAGTGGGTCTTGATGGATCAAAATATCCATCTCACAATCAAATTCGGCTTGGATCATTGCAACCACTTCATCTGCAACATAGTGTGCTCTGATCAGCGGCAAGGTATCTTCAAGCTCTAAATGCATTTGTATAAACTTAACTTTACCACCTTGACGAGTTCGCACATCGTGCACACCAAATACGTCATCATGACTATTTGCAATCGCCACTATTTGTGACTTTTCTGCATCAGGGAGCTCTTTATCCATTAAGTGATCGGCACTTTGGCGGGCTATATCCCAACTGTTATAGAGTAAGTAAGCCGCAACACCAATGGCAAATAATGGATCAGCGTATTGCATACCACTTTGTGATAGTACAATTGCCACCAGCACAGCGGCATTTAATATAATATCGCCTTTATAGTGCACTGAATCAGCTTTAATCGCTATCGACTCAGTATGATTGACGACCTTTGTTTGAACAAAGACCACCACTAGGGTACAGAAAATAGCGAAAATACTCACCCATATACCCAACATAGAATGACTTAACACCACAGGGTTAAATAAGCGCTCAACACCATGAAACGCCAACAAACAACCAGAGCCTGCTATAAATGCCGCTTGACCGAGTCCCGCTAACGCCTCTGCTTTACCATGGCCAAAACGATGATCATCATCAGCAGGTCTCAGTGCGTAACCTAACACTAAAAAGCTCATCGCTGAGGCGGTAATGTCCATTAAAGAATCAGTCAGCGAGCCAAGCATAGATGCAGAACCCGACGCCAACCATGCCCAGCATTTAGCTGCAATCATCAGGCTAACCATAACCATAGTGACCGCACTGGCGGTTTTCACCCAAAATTCATAACTGCGATGATGCACAACAACCCTTAATTCAAAACTACCGTGATGGACTATAAGTATATCACTTATTTACGCTATACTCTGCGCAGAAATTTTTACCTTGAGGCAATTATGCTCGACATCGTTTTATACCAACCTGAAATTCCACCTAATACAGGCAATATCATCCGTTTGTGTGCTAACACAGGATTCTCTTTGCACCTCATTGAACCTTTAGGGTTTGAATGGGACGATAAACGAGTAAAACGAGCTGGCCTTGATTACCATGAATTTAGCCATGTACAACGCCATGCTTCATTTGAGGCCTACCTAGAAAAGTGCCAACCAAAAAAAGTATATGCCTGTACTACTAAAGGTAGCCAGTTCCATCATCAAGCCAGCTATGAAGCCGGTGATTGTCTGGTTTTTGGCCCTGAAACTCGAGGCTTACCAGATGAGTTAATTCAGTCGTTACCTAATGAGCAGCGCGTACGCATCCCAATGCAAGCCAACAGCCGCAGTATGAATTTATCCAATGCGGTTGCCGTTTTTGTATACGAATCATGGCGTCAGTTAGGCTTCCCTAACGCAGAGTAATTAAAAACAACCGTATGAGCGCTAATAGAGGCGCTCAATTTAGCTCACAGGCAGTGAACTACCCAGCGACTTCGCTTCGCTCTGATCACGGGGTTTTCTCGACAATTTTAGATAAAAACCATCTTTTCTCATTAGCCAGAATCACTTTCCTCAACTAATCTTTATTGATTGTTCATTTATTCAAAAATGGTAATTAATGCTTTCACTATTACGTATGGTTTGTATTTGCACCATGCTGTTTAGCACACCAATATTCGCAAATATAGGCGCAACTGTTGCCACACCAGCAATTAGTTTGGCAAATGAAAGCGAGCAAGCTGACATCATAAATAGCAGTAATGACAACGCTGCTTTAACGCCTAATAAACCAGCTACTTTTGGCTTTTCAGCTTGGAGTAAATACGTTCCAATAAGCTTAGTGTTTCTTATCATACTTTTATTAATCGTCTATAAACTAAAAAGAAACGCCAAACATAATTTAGCCAATGCTTTAATGAAGCAATCTAAAGATGCTATTTTCATTGCCGACGAAAACTTTAAAGTTACAGAAATAAATAGCGCATTCACCACCATTAGCGGCTATCAGCTTGATGATGTGATCACTAAAAAACTAAAAGCCCTAACCCCACAAGGGAGAGACCGCAGTCTTGAAAGCCTAATTTATAATGAGCTAAAAACGGACGGTTATTGGTCTGGCGAGGTTTGGAACTTACGCAAAGACGGGCAACCCTATGCTTTAGACTTAACCATGACGCAAGTAAAAACACCGCACATTCGCACTAATAAAGCGCACTATATTGGTTTATTTTCAGATGTGACTGCCCGTAAAAATAATGAGCGCGCCATGCTCAAACTCACCACTCGCGATTCGGTAACAGGGCTGTCTAATAGAACCATTTTTATTGAATCCGTTAATAAAGCAATTCAAAGCTGCAATAGCGAATACCCTAATTTATTAATTTTGTTTATCGATTTAGATAACTTTAAAAAGATAAATGACTCTTTCGGCCACTCGGTTGGTGATGAACTGCTTAAAGAAGTCGCCGCTAGGCTGACTGCCAGCTTAAACTCAGCATATACTATTGCCCGCTTGGGAGGTGACGAATTTGCCATCCTTATTCCGCCCTACCTTTACTCTGATAAAACAATTTTTTATGCCAAAAAACAAGCTGACCAAATCCTCAAACAATTTCAAGAGCCTTTTGTGCTCAATGGGATTGAAAGTTTTATCTCTGCGTGTTGTGGCATTGCCGCATACCCAGACAATGGCTACACCAGCGAAGCAATAATGCGCAGTGCCAATAGCGCACTGAATCATGCTAAAAAGCTTGGCCATAATAATTACCAGTTTTTTGATGAATCAAAACATACGCTAGATCCTAATGAGATAAGTAAAGAAAGTGCGCTGTTTCATGCTATCACGAATCACGATTTTGAATTGTTTTATCAGGCTAAATATGATGTAGAAAAAGATCACATCCATGGCTTTGAAGCGCTGGTTCGTTGGCCACAAATCGATGGCACAATTATTAGTCCAGTCGAGTTTATCCCACTTGCTGAACAAAATGGGGCGATCATTCCACTTACTGCAGTACTGATGAAACAGCTTTTTAAACAACTCGAAACTTGGCGGGCGGATAACATTAACTTTGGCAAAGTAGCCATGAATATATCTGCATTACACTTTCAACAAACAAGCTTAGTTGAAACCCTAACACAATGCCTAAATACCTATAATGTACCTGCTCGTTGTATTGAGTTAGAAGTGACAGAAAGCGCGATGATGGATAGCCCTGAGTTTGCATTACAGCAAATGAATCGTTTAAAGGCGCTAGGTTTTACGATCGCACTGGATGATTTTGGTACGGGTCATTCATCTTTAGGTTATTTGAAACGCTTTCCTATCGATACATTAAAAATAGACCGCTCCTTTATACAAGATATTACCGAGAGTGAACAAGATAGAAACATAACAGCAACCATTATTCGGTTAGCAAAATACCTCAATATAGCTGTGGTTGCGGAAGGGGTAGAAACAAAGTCGCAGGCTTATATGCTTCATGTTATGGGTTGCAATATCATGCAAGGTTTTTATTACAGTCGCCCTCTGCACGCAAATAAAGTGGCCTCTTTTATTACTAAAAACACCTTAAACAAAAAAAGTAAATAAACAAGCGCGGCCGACAAGCCACGCTTATAATTCTTATTACTCTGATTTTTGCTCGCGACCTAATAGCGCCATCGCCGCCTCTTTCACGTCTTTATTTTCATATAAAACTTGATAGATTTGCTCTGTAATAGGCATTTCGATGCCTGTACGCTGCGCCAGTAAATACACTTCTTTGGTATTGCGATAGCCTTCAACAACTTGGCCTATAGACTCAATAGCAGCCTCAACCCCTTCACCTTTACCTAGAGCTAAACCAAAGCGACGGTTTCGTGATTGGTTATCAGTACAGGTTAGAATTAAATCCCCCAGACCAGCCATTCCCATAAAGGTTTCTGATTTAGCGCCTAATGCGCAACCCAAACGACATAACTCAGCCAAACCTCGGGTGATCAATGCGGTACGGGCATTCGCGCCAAAGCCAAAGCCATCAGACATACCAGCACCAATTGCGATGACATTTTTAACGGCACCACCGAGCTGAATACCGATAAAGTCATTATTGTTGTACACCCTAAAAGAGCGACCACAATGCAGTAAATCAGCTAACTGTTTGGCAAATGTTGTTGACGTTGCAGAAACAGAAATTGCGGTAGGTAACCCTATTGCCATTTCTTTCGCAAATGTAGGACCAGAAACCACAGCTAAAGGCACATCATCACCAAGCTCTTGTTGTGCAACTTCTTGCAACAAACGTCCGGTATTAGGCTCAAGGCCCTTGGTGGCCCAAGCAATTTGCGCCCCTTCACGTAAAGATGGCTTAATTTGTCGTAGTGTATCGCCAAACGCATGGCTTGGAACAACGACTAAAACAATTTGACTATCATTAACTGCGGAGTGTAAATCGGCTTCAAGAAGCAAAGTCTCAGGGAAAGTAACATCGGGTAGGTAACGTTGATTTTTCCGCTCAGCTGCAAGCGTGGCAACGTCTTCACTATTGCGACCCCAAAGTGTCACTTGGTGACCATTTCGGGCTAAGCAAATAGCAAGGGCGGTGCCATAAGACCCCGCCCCTAATACAGTAACAGCTGAATTTGCTGTACTCATAAATTATGCGTCTGCTGTTGCCTGCTCACCTTGCGCTGCACGTTGTTGCATGTATTGTGCAAATAATGCGTCAAAGTTTACTGGTGCAAGGTTAAGCTGTGGGAAAGTACCACGGTTAACTAAGTTAGAAACCGCTTCACGTGCGTATGGGAATAATACGTTAGGGCAAAAAGCACCTAGCATATGTGCAAGCTGAACTTCTTCAACCTCAGCGATAGTGAAGATACCTGCTTGTTGAATTTCACATAAAAACGCAGTTTCTTCACCAATTGATGCTGTCACAGTTAACGCAAGAACAACTTCAAATACACCTTCGTCTAATTTGTTAGAGCGAGTATCAAGATCAAGCTTAACTTCAGGTGTCCATTCTTTTTGGAAAATAGCCGGTGAGTTTGGCGTTTCAAAAGACACATCTTTAGTGTAAATACGTTGAATAGTAAATTGTGCGCCTGCGTCTTGTGCTGCTGCGTTTTGGTTTTCTTCGTTCATTGTAATTCCTAACTTTAATCGTTTTTATAATAAATACATTAACTAATTTTAAGCGTTTAATTTAGCATCAAGTTTACCTTGTGCTTCAATCGCCATCATGTCGTCACAACCGCCGATATGTTCATCATTGATAAAAATTTGCGGTACTGTGCTCGCACCACCAGCCTTTGCAATCATTTCATCACGCAGCTCTGGCTGTACACCAATATCAATATTTTTAAACTGAACACCTTTGCTCTCAAGCAATGCCAAGGCACGTTGACAAAAAGGGCAATACGCTTTGGTGTATAGAACAACATTACTCATAATAAATCCTCTATCGGCTTGCTGAATTTAATTAGCGACCGGTTGTCGTGGGTAGGCCCGCACTTTGCCAAGCGCCCATACCACCAGATAAAACATAAACTGACTCAAAACCTGCTTTGTGCATTGCTGTTGCAATACCTGAAGCCGTCATGCCCGTTGTACATACTAGTATAATGGGTTTGCTCTTAGACTTTTCAAGGCTTGAGAAGTCAGATTGTTTTGCTTTTTCTGGGTTAAGGTGTTCAGCCCCTGCAATACGGCCATTGTTAAATTCTTTTTGTGCACGTATATCAACAACTAAACCATCTTCGCGGTTAATTAATAACGTTAACTGTTGCGGGTTAATTTGGCGAATTGCTGAAAATTTACTTTTAAACCAACCACCGACAATTAGCGCAACTAATGCTACCCAGGCTAAACTTAAAATCGGATGATTACCGATAAATTCAATATATTGATCCATGCGTCTTCCACTATGAAAATTGTCCCGCGCATTCAGCGCTGGGGTTAAAACGTCAAGGGTCTCCCCTAGCCTCGCAAGTATACGTGCTTGATGAAAAATTACCAGAGAGTGAAATATTTTAATATCCCATTTTGAATGCTGATCAATAAGCAAAAACACGGTATGCTAGTTACTCAACAGGTGGCAATTTTCAGGAGCTAAAATGACACAGCATAAAAAACCTCTCGTATTAATGATTTTAGATGGTTGGGGATACCGTGAAGATGAGCAAAGCAATGCCGTCTTAGCCGCAAACACCCCCGTATTAGATGAACTTTGGGCGACACGTCCGCACACATTAATTTCAGGTTCTGGTTTAGATGTTGGTCTTCCTGATGGGCAAATGGGTAATTCCGAAGTTGGCCACGTCAACCTAGGTGCAGGCCGTATTGTGTATCAAGATTTCACCCGTATCACTAAGTCAATTGATGATGGCGAGTTTGAACATAACCCAACACTGGTTGAAAACATCGACAAAGCTGTCAAAGCGAATAAAGCCGTACACTTGATGGGACTTTTAAGCCCAGGTGGAGTGCATAGCCATGAAGATCACATTATTGCAGCTATCGAAATGGCGGCTAAACGCGGAGCGAAAGAAGTGTACTTTCACGCTTTTTTAGATGGCCGTGATACACCACCGCGTAGCGCACAAGCATCTATTGAGCGCGTTGAAGCACTATTCAATGAACTTAACTGTGGCCGTTTAGCATCAATCATTGGTCGTTACTATGCAATGGACCGCGACAACCGCTGGAACCGTGTAGAGCAAGCCTATGACCTTATGGTTAGCGGTATTGCACAGCACAATTATAGCAACGCTGTTGATGCGCTAGCTGCTGCGTACGAACGCGATGAAAACGATGAATTTGTCGCTGCCACAACGATAAGCCCTGACGGACAACAAGCCGTACAAATTAATGATGGTGACACTGTTATTTTCTTAAACTTCAGAGCAGACCGTGCCCGTGAAATAACACGCGCTTTTGTTGATACTGACTTTGATGGCTTCGCCAAGAAAAAAGCGCCGACGTTAAGTGGCTTTGTTATGCTAACAGAGTATGCCGCTGATATAGATGCGCCAGCTGCCTTTGCTCCTGAGCCACTTATTAACGTACTTGGCGAATGGTTTGAAAAGCATAACAAAACACAATTGCGTATTTCTGAGACAGAAAAATACGCCCATGTGACCTTCTTTTTCAGCGGTGGTCGCGAAGATGAGTTTGCAGGTGAAACCCGCGAATTAATCCCTTCACCACAAGTAGCAACCTACGATTTACAACCTGAGATGAACTCTGAAATGCTCACCGACAAACTCGTTGCAGCAATTAAGAGCGGGAAATACGACGCCATTATTTGTAATTATCCAAATGGTGACATGGTAGGTCACTCAGGCGTATTTGAAGCTGCAGTAAAAGCATGTGAAGCCGTTGACCAATGTATTGGCCGTGTTGTAAAAGCACTAGAAGAATTTGGTGGTGAAGCACTTATTACCGCAGATCATGGTAATGCAGAGCAAATGGCCAACCCTGCTACGGGTCAAGCGCATACAGCGCATACCAGCGAGCCGGTGCCATTTATCTACGTCGGCCGTGATGCTACGCCAAGTGAAGGTAAAGCATTAAGCGATGTAGCCCCAACTATGTTACACCTAATGGGCATGGAACAGCCTAGTGAAATGACTGGCACACCTATCATGACATTGAAATAAATCATGATAAAAAGTGTTAATCAGTTAATAGGTAGTCTGTTAATACTTACTTCATTCGTTATTGCTCCGGCGATAGCGAATGAAGATCGTACAAAAAAAGACTTATCGGAAATACAAGATGCATTAAAGCAAAGTGAAGCCGAGCTCGCTGCGCAACGCAAAGATATCACCAAGCTACAAAAAACCTTACAACAACATGAACTAAGTATTGCCAAAAATGCTAAAGCGCTGAATATCGCCCAGCAATCAATTAAAGACACCGAAAAACAACAAGCACAGCAACAACAACAAGCTGACAAACTACTACAACAACAAAAAACGCTGCAACACGCGCTAGCAGCACAACTAAAAAGCGCCTATATGTCAGGTGGTCACGACTATTCGAAAATGCTGCTTAACCAGCAGGACACCGCAAAAGTTGAGCGCACATTAAGTTACTACAATTACCTGAACAAAGCCCGAATAGAGCAAATAGAAGAGCTCAAAGCGTTATTGCTAGAAATAGAAGCCGTGCAACGTGAGCTGGAAAAAACCAAGCAGCATTTAGTCGCGTTACACCAAGAGCAAAGTTCTCGCCATCAAGCACTAGTGGATGCACAAAAACAGCGTAAAACCAATATTAAGCAACTTAAAGCAAAATTAAATTCCACCGAAAGCTCTATTAATTACTTAAAAGAAAACGAAAAAACACTGGTAACAACACTACAAGAACTAGAAAAAGAAAAGAATAAAAAAGTAGAGCTACTTGGCTTAAATACCAGTAAAGGAAAGCTAAATTGGCCCACAAAAGGAAAATTAGCCCATAAATTTGGCCAACGTAAACACGGCGGTATAGATTGGAAAGGCGTGTTAATTGAGGCCAACGAAGGAAACCAAGTTGCAAGTGTTCACAATGGCCAAGTCGTTTATGCTGATTGGCTTAAAGGTTATGGTTGGGTTATTGTTGTTGATCATGGCGAAGGATTTATGAGCCTTTATGGACATACACAAACCTTACTCAAAGATGTTGGCGACATGGTACGCCAAGGTGACGTTATTGCTTTAGTAGGACAAAGCGGCGGACAAGCGAATTCTGGGCTATACTTTGAAATACGCCACAAAGGACGCGCAGTAAATCCTGTAAAATGGTGCAGACGACTTTAATTGAATAAACGCAGCTGCACCCCATGGGGAGCAGCTGATGCTAACAACAAAAATCACCACACTCAATTTGCAGTATAATGTTATAAACTGCAAAGCAATCAATTACCTTCTTCTGGTAACTTTATTTTTATGTCTGAGCTTTAATAGTTTAGCCGTCACCTCTATAAGTGACCTTAAAAGCCAGCAAAAGCATGAGATCCTATATAATATTCATGCGTATTATGTAGAAGACTTACCACTGCAAAGCAGTTTCGAAGATCAACAACAATTTGAAGCCTTGTTTAAAAAACTCGATCCCTATTCAAAGTTTTTAGACGAAAACGAGCTTGATGCCCTTTTTGACAGTACCAATGGTCGTTACACCGGTTTAGGCATTGAAGTGCAAGAGCACGGTGAGCATATCCTTATCATCAGTGCGTTAAAAAACTCACCTGCATACCATGCTGGCATCCTACAAAATGATGTTTTATTAGCGATAAACAACCAGCCTGTTGCCAATAAAAAAATCAGCCAAGTAGCAAGCATGATCCAAGAAAGTGAATCAAGTACTATTCATTTAACTATCAAACGTGAAAATGCAAAAGCACCACTGGATTTTGCTATAACACGCAGAGAAATTAACCTCGAAAGTGTAACCAGTTCACTGGATGACTTTGGTATTGGTTATATCGCCATCAACAGTTTTACAAATTACACTGTGCATGATTTATCACGCCAATTAGCCAAGCTTAAAGCGAATAATGGCGGTGCATTAACCGGACTAGTTTTAGATTTACGTGATAATCCTGGTGGTACTTTACAAAGCGCGGTTGCAGTATCAGATCTATTTTTACAAAGCGGTACTATTGTCAGCACAAAAGGCCGATTTTATGATGCTAACCAGCACTTTACGGCAAACGAAGGGGATGTACTAAATGGTTCACCAATAGTTGTACTGATCAATGAAAACTCAGCCTCTGCAGCTGAAATACTCGCCGCAGCCCTTAAAGATAACGATCGCGCAACACTGGTAGGCAGTAAGTCATTTGGCAAAGGCTCGGTGCAATCTCTGATCCCGCTTGGCAATGGCGACACCGCCCTCAAATTAACGACCGCAAAGTACTTTTCGCCCTCAGGTAAATCAATCGATGGCGTAGGTGTTGCACCAGATGTGGCGATTAATCAATCAGTACTTCCACAAATAGATAAAGTCGCTATAATAAAAACTGAACAAGGAAAAAGCGATCAACCATGGCTTGGCAACAATCCTACTGATCAACAGTTACTTAAAGCAAAGCAATTACTTTCTATGAAATGAGCTTTGCTAATAACAGACAATAAAAATTATAAATTTGAAAATCCTAACTTTGCTATCGTTGGTTATTTGCTTTTTGCCTGCACTGGTGCAAGCAAAGCAAATAGCCATTGTGATTGATGATATTGGTAATCATCAGCGCGACTTAGAAACATTAAATCTTCCTGGTAAAATTTCGTATTCGATTTTGCCACATACCCCTTTTTCGCAAATTTTTGCCAAGCTTGCTAGCCAATCCGATAAAGAACTGCTCCTTCATGTACCTATGCAAGCCATAGATAATAGTAAAGCCCTCGGCCCAGGCGCACTCACCAGCGATATGGATAAAGAGCAGCTACAACACACTCTCTACAATGCGCTAGCAGCCCTACCCCAAGTTAAAGGGGTGAATAACCACATGGGCTCGGCGTTAACGCAAAAAAGCCAACCAATGAAGTGGACTATGGAAGTATTAAAACAACGTGATTTGTACTTTTTAGACAGCCGTACAACAAGCTTAAGCCAAGCGCAAAATGTAGCAAACTTATACGGTGTGGAAAATGTAGGCCGCCATGTTTTTTTAGACAATATAACCAGCGAACAACAGCTGCAATTTAGGTTTGATGAACTAAAGCACAAAGCCCAGCGCTATAACTTTGCTATCGCCATTGCCCACCCCTACCCTGAAACCATCGAATTTTTATCGCGTAAACTCCCCGAACTGGAACAGCAAGGCTTTGAACTGGTGCCGCTATCGCAACTGGTAGAGCGAAAATACATACAACTCGCGAAGGCAGAGAGTAAAGGAGTGAGTGCGAGGTAAAGCGGTCAGCGGTCAATTTTTGGTTGAAAGTTACAAGGGAAAAGGAGCGAGGTTCTAGGTTCTAGGTAAACAGAATAGTCCGTCGTTAAAACAATCACGTAGGTTGGGTTGAGAGCAACGAAACCCAACGATTTAAGGTAAGACTTAATAGACAGTTTTGAGCGAATTGCAGACGGTCGATAAAACTCATTTTTGGACAAAGGTGAGTTGAACGTGATCACCTCAGACACAACTCCGTACAATTTTGAGTTAGAGCCTAAGGTGAGCTTTGTGCCATTAACAGGCATTAGGGTAATCACAAATTTGAAAGACTCTGTAACTCAATCCATTTAACGGCCTCTACATAAGGGCTATTAGTTTCAATATCTACTTTAACCTCGTTACCATAAGATGTAAATTTTGAGTCCATCATTGTACTTGTCGTAACTGCTAATAGTGCTCCATTTGATAATTTAAATGTTTTGTTTGCAGTGGACATACCACAAGAATTATGTCCAAAGAATCGAGTATTACTTTTTCCTTTAAAAGTAATTAACAATGCTTCACCGGAGCTGGAAGTTGTTCCACCAGAAATGACAGCAATTGGTAATGTATTATTAAGCTCTAAGTTTTCTTCAAATCCAATAGAAAAATTCCCGTTTGTAAAACTTTTACCATCTTGAGTAGACCAACTGTATTTTTTACCATCAGGGTAATCGAAATAGCCGTGAATACCATCATTTAGCAAGGGAGCAATCCCCGCTAGCATAGGCCACATATTTCCCCCTGAATTATCCGACAAATCTACAACCCAGCCTTTCAAGTCATCGTTGTTATGTTTTTTTATCTGTTTTCGAATATCTTCTACAAATTCTAATTTTTTTAAAGGATGTCTATTGCTGAATCTGCTTATTTTTATATATCCAATACCATTTGGAGGCTCTGTAAATTCAAAGACACTATTTTTACATGACTTTTTTCTGTGCATTATGAACTTAGGGTTGGAAAGAGAACTGTAAAATGAGTGTCCTGTATCTGCTTTTTCAAAGATCTTATATACGGATTCATAAAATGGTTTTTTCACTCCAGAGTCATAAATTTTCTGAACGTCTGAATGTAGTGCAAGCCAATCAACATTCTCTTTAGTGATTACATTTTCTTTCATAATATCTAATATTTCGAAAGCCAGTCTAATATCTGGAAATTGGCTGTGATCACTCTCTTCTGCAAAAGAGTTGGCGCCAAAAAAAAGTGAAAGAATGAAGAATATTTGTGAATTCCTTTTGAACATTTAAATTTCCCTAGATACTAGTATTTAGATACTTTATTTGAGTAAGATTAATTTTAGTAATACATCACATAGTCCACTTTTTTGAAGGGTAATACAACGAAATAAAAAGTCCACACCTCGCCCAAAGCCGTCTTTAGAGTATTTGCGCTAACTCATTTCTGGGCAGAAACGAGTTACGCTTGAATGACCGCTCATGGCACACAGCAGCCTAATTACCACTTCTATTATTGATGTTTGATGTCTAATATTTTCTCATAAGCGCAGCGCCTCTAAACCTCTTTGTGAATAAATCACTAAAATGGCTTTGTCAAAATTCAGAACACATCGAAGAAATAAAAACACTCGATAATGCAGTACCTAGATCCAGACTGATTGGGTATTTTTTCCTTGGGTTTCGCTGCGCTCAAACCAACCTACGTTGATAATTCTAAAGCGCAGCGCCTCTAAAGCTCTTTGTGAGTAATTTACTTAAAAATCTTTGTGTAAAATTTCACTAATAACCAAAAAATAAAAGTGGTGACTTTATCATTTAAATCAGTGACTCGGCCTTTTAGTGCTTTTATCTAGCTTAGAGTTAGTATTATCAACATGATGAAAAGCTATATAGGATCAAAAAAGACAAAAGCTTTTATTTCGCGTTCTTATTTGCTTGAGATTGGTAATATTTAACGATACTTTTCTTATCGTCTTCTGTAAAAGGCGCTAGCGGGATTTTACGTAGGCGTGGCTTTTCTTCATCATTTATTTGCAGAAATAAGACTTTATCTTTTACTTCAGCGCTTATCACGCTGCTATCTAAAATTTGCCAGCGAGGTCGTATTGATGCCAATTTAACTTCTGAGTATTTAGGGTAAAACCTAACAACTTCAATGCTACTATTAACAAAATAAAAAATGATCAACATGCTACCTAAGCCAATTATGGTCGGCAGTACTGCAATCCCAGCAATCACAATTAAAAAACCAACAATTAATTGTGGAATTAGTTTCTCATTGGCAACTTTAATAATTGTGCTTGGTTTTTCGATACTTGTATCATCCATTTTTTAATTTCCTTATAAATTTAAGCTTTGATTGTTCGTCCATTGCATCTCTAATAGATAGAACCCCCAGTACGCCGATGGGTAAAAAAACCACGAAGCCAGCAATTGCTAAATAACCGAAAATACTTTTATGTGTAAACTGGTAAATAAACCCTGATAGAGTTAGCAAAAATGCGGGAATGGCAACATAGTTAATTACATAATAGGTAGGGGTTTGCTGAATACCTACAAGCATAATAACAAGTATTATTAATGTAATTTTATAAAGACGCACACCAATTCCCTTTAATAGTAACTAGCACTGAGAATACCCAAATGCCGTTACATTTTCAATAGGTAGGCTTTACCAATCACGTCTGGGAAATGGGATCACGTTTTGCCTTTTGACATTTACTTTTTGAATGGCTATAAATGGCACCAACTTGCGAATACTTAGGAAGCCTAAAGATTATCAAATCTTGAATTCAGACATTATTCTCCTGACCATCTGAAATTGGTACATTCAAGACAACCGATAATGCAAAATACTGGTGTTAACTGATTGGGTATTTTTCGTTGGGTTTCGCTGCGCTCAAACCAACCTACGTTGATAACTCTAAAGCGCAGCGCCTCTAAACCTCTTTGTGAATAATTCACTTAAAGCTTTTTTCTATATTGTTATACAAGAGGGCAAAATAAATAAACGGGCTGCGTTTACCACTTACGGCTTATCGCTTAAAACTTATAGCTTCCCTTAAAACAAAAAGCCCCGCATTTTCGTGCAGGGCTTTGATAATTTTACAAAACTGATATTAGCTCATTGCTGCTTGTAGCTTTTTCATGGCTGTTTTTTCAAGCTGACGTACACGCTCTGCTGATACGCTGTATTTTTCAGCAAGCTCTTGTAAAGTTGCTTTTTCGTCGGCTAACCAGCGCGCACTAACAATGTCTTGCGAGCGTTCGTCTAGTGTTTTTAATGCACTAAATAAACGCGTATGAGACTGTTCTTGCCATTGTTGCTGTTCAACTTCTTCAGCTAAGTCATTACTACCGTCAGTTAAGTACTGTACTGGAGAGTAAGTGCTGCTTGGTGCGTCGTCATTATCGTCGCCCGTTAAATCAAAGCCCATGTCTTGGCCGCTCATGCGCGATTCCATTTCACGTACTTCTTTTTCACTTACACCTAGCTCGCTTGCTACAGTCGCAACCTCGGCTTGGTTAAACCAACCTAGGCGCTTTTTATTTTTACGTAAATTAAAAAATAACTTACGTTGTGCTTTAGTGGTCGCAACTTTAACGATACGCCAGTTTTTAAGCACGAATTCGTGAATTTCTGCTTTTATCCAGTGCACTGCAAATGAAACCAAACGTACGCCCACTGATGGGTCAAAACGTTTTACTGCTTTCATCAGACCGATGTTACCTTCTTGGATCAAGTCAGCTTGTGGTAAGCCATAACCTGAATAACCTTTAGCGATATGTGCCACGAAGCGTAAATGAGACATGATGAGTTGCTTTGCAGCATTAAGATCGCCGTCTTCCTGTAAGCGGGTCGCTAACTCTTTTTCTTGCTCAGCTTCTAGCATAGGTATTGTACTTACCGCTTGTAGGTAACCATCAATACTTGCGCTTTGCTGTCCGACTGTGAGTGCCATTGCGTATATATCTTTACTCATTTTTCACCTCGGTGATAAACATTTGAAACCATCTTAGCACTCTTTTACCGAGAGTGCTAACTTCAATTTAAATCTTTTTTTCGATTGAAGCAAGTGGTTTTTTTGATGCTTTATATTCTACTTAAAACGTCTGAATATGCGATGAATTCTAGCTTATTGAAGGGTTAGTAAAAATAACTGATGTGGCTTTTACTAACCCGCTTTAGGATGATATATATGAATTGTTACACTTTATCGGGTTCAATTTCTTTTATATAACGATTTACTGATAGGTAGGATCCGATAAACCCTAAAGAGGTTGCTAATAAAACTAAACTACCAAATTCAGCGAGGCTAAGGCCTATTAGATCAAAGTGAGTTTGATACACGTCCGCCACTTCTGTCACAGCGGAGCCTAGCCACCACATCATAAGTGCCACACAAATAAAGGCAAATAAGCCTCCAATCACACCATACCAGATACCCGTCCATAAAAATGGCGCATGAATGAAAGTATTGGTTGCCCCAACCAGTTTCATGACTTGTATTTCTTCTTTTTTATCCATAATAGACAAGCGAATGGTATTACCGATAATTAAAGTAACAGAAGTCAGTAGCAATAAAGCAATGGTGATCACACTTTCTTTGAGTAAGCTCAATAATGCATTTAGTCTTTCTAGCCAAGCTATATCTAGTTTACCAAAGTCGACTTCGCGCTCTTTTTCAAGTTTAACAAGTAAAGCTTGAGCTGTTTCTGGTTGGCGGTAACGCGAAGTAGGTGTAACTATCACAACATCAGGCAAAGGGTTGGCGTCTAAATATTCCAGCGCCTGACCAAAACCCGAGACCTCTTTAAACTCAACTAAGGCATCTTGCTTGGAAATAAACGCCACATTATCAACTTCAGGGTATAAAGCCAGCCGCTTCACTAGGGTTTGCGTTTCTTGCTCATTCATTGATTCTTTAACGAATAACGAGATCTCTGCCGCCTCCTCAAAACCACTGCTCACTTGTTGCACGTTTTTAACCACTAAATAAAGTGTTGCGGGTAACGTTAAGCTCAAGCCCAAAACTGCAATAGTCATTAAAGATGCGATTGGTGTGCGCCACATTTCACCTAAGCTATGAACGCCCTGACGAAATATATTAAGTACAAAAAAGTAGCCAGCGGCTATAAATGATTTTTTAGCGCGCTCATTTTGGCTTTGTCGTCCTTTAAATAATAAGCTCATAGAGAAGCCTCTGCCAATGGGTCTTGACTCATGCGGCCCTCTTTTAAGGTAAGGCTACGATAACGCATACGTGATATGAGCCCTAAATCATGAGTAGCAATTAATACTGTGGTGCCGTGCTTATTAAAATCTTCAAACAAACGAAGTATATCCATTGATAGATCAGGGTCTAAGTTACCTGTTGGTTCATCTGCAAGTAATAACGGTGGTGAGTTCACAATCGCACGGGCAATACCCACTCGCTGCTGCTCTCCGCCAGAAAGCGTAGAAGGGTGGCATTTAACTTTATCCAGCAAACCGACTTTATCTAGCGCACCATGCACCCGCTTTTCGATTTGTTTATGGTGTGTGCCCTCAATAACCAGTGGCAAGGCAACGTTATCAAAAATAGTATGACGTTCTAATAAACGGTGATTTTGAAAGATAATCCCGATATCGCGGCGAACGTAGGGAATTTGTCTTGATTTAACAGCACTTAAATCAACACCATTAATTAATACCTGACCGGCAGATGGGCGTTCCATTAAACTAATTAATTTAAGTAAGGTACTTTTACCCGCCCCACTGTGGCCGGTTAAGAAAGCCAGCTCACCAGGTTTGACATGGAAACTTACTTTTTCCAGTGCTCGGTGGCCACCTGGGTATGTTTTACTGACTTGCTGAAAATTTATCATTCTTATCCCTCAGCTAAAAAAGGCCTAAACCAGTTTGGTTTAAGCCCTTTTTTAAAAATTTATGCTTCGTCCTCGTCTTGGCTAAACAGCGCATCGATAAAGTCGTTACTATTGAATGCTCTTAAATCATCAATACTTTCACCAACACCAATATAGCGGATCGGAATATTAAACTTATCAGCGACGGCGAAGATCACACCACCTTTAGCTGTACCATCTAATTTAGACAGGGTAATACCTGTTAAGCCAACACACTGATTAAATAGATTTACTTGGCTAATTGCATTTTGCCCCGTACCTGCATCAATCGTTAGCATGACTTCATGCGGCGCATCAGGGTCAATTTTCTTCATTACACGGGCTATTTTTTCAAGCTCTTGCATTAAGTTATCTTTATTTTGCAAACGCCCTGCTGTATCTGCGATTAACACATCGATATTACGGGCTTTCGCCGCTTGAAAGGCATCAAATACTACAGATGCACTATCCGCACCGGTATGCTGCGCAATGACAGGAATTTCATTACGCTCACCCCATACTTGCAACTGCTCTACCGCAGCGGCACGGAAGGTATCACCTGCTGCAAGCATCACAGACTTACCTTCGTTTTGAAATTGCTTAGCAAGTTTACCGATTGTCGTGGTTTTGCCAACACCGTTAACACCCACCATTAAAATAACAAATGGTTTTTTATCGGCAGGTATTTCTAATGGTTGCTCTGCTGTTTTCAGCATTGCAGCCATTTCTTGCTTCATTAATTCGTAAAGTGCATCGCCGTCTTTTAATTGCTTACGATCGGCGGCATCAGTTAGGTTATCAATCAGCTTCATGGTGGTATCTACACCTAGATCAGCTGTTAATAATTGTGTTTCTAACTCTTCAAACAGATCATCATCGATTTTCTTGCCGCTAAATATCGACGCAAAGCCAGAGCCTATATTTAGTTTGGTTTTAAGTAAGCCTTTTTTAAGGCGAGAGAAAAACCCTTCTTTTTTAGGCTTTTCAGCCTGTTTGGCTTCATCTTTGGCAAGCTCTGCAGTTAAGCGCTCTTGCTCTATGCGTTCTGCCTCAGCTTCTGCGGCAATACGTTCTTGCTCTAAACGTTCAGCCTCTGCTTTCTCTGCTGCAATACGCTCTTGCGCTACACGCTCAGCCTCTGCTTTCTCTGCTGCGAGGCGTTCTTGCTCTAAACGCTCAGCCTCTGCTTTCTCTGCAACAATACGCTCTTGCTCTACACGTTCAGCCTCTACTTTTTCTGCAGCAAGTCGTTCTTGCTCTACACGTTCAGCCTCAGCTTTTTCTGCAGCAAGTCGTTCTTGCTCTAAACGCTCAGCCTCAGCTTTTTCTGCAGCAAGTCGTTCTTGCTCTACACGCTCGGCCTCAGCTTTTTCTGCAGCAATACGCTCTTGCTCTACACGCTCGGCCTCAGCTTTTTCTGCAGCAATACGCTCTTGCTCTACACGCTCGGCCTCTACTTTCTCTGCAGCAATACGCTCTTGCTCTACACGCTCGGCCTCAGCTTTTTCTGCAGCGATGCGTTTTTGCTCTAAACGCTCGGCCTCAGCTTTTTCTGCAGCAAGTCGTTCTTGCTCTACACGCTCGGCCTCTGCTTTCTCTGCTTTCTCTGCAGAGATGCGTTCTTGCTCTAAACGTTCAGCCTCTGCTTTCTCTTCAGAGATACGTTCTTGCTCTATACGCTCGGCCTTTTCAGTCGCAATGCGTTGTTGTTCTAATTCAGCATCATGTTGCGCTTGCTCTGCTGCTTTGCGCTCAAGCTCCAAACGCATTGCTTCTTCTTGCTGTGCTAAGCGCTCAGCTTGCTCACGACGAAGTTGCTCAGTCTGCTCTGCTGCAAGTAGCTGCTCATGCGCTTTTTCTGCTGCAATACGCTCTTGCGCTGCACGCTCAGCCTCTGCCTTTTCTGTAGCAATACGCTCTTTCTCTAAAAGTTCAGCCTCTGCTTGTTCTGTAGCAATACGCTCTTGCTCTAAACGTTCAGCCTCTGCCTTTTCAGCAGCAATGCGCTCTTGCTCTAAGCGTTCAGCCTCCGCCTTTTCAGCTGCAATGCGCTCTTGTTCTAAACGTTCAGCCTCTGCCTGTGCTGCTAATTGCTTTTGGTTATCAGCCTCTGCTGCCTGCTCTGTTTGTTGTTTGTTTTCTGATTTGCCAAAACCTAGCCAAGACAGGAATTTACTTTTTTTTGCCATAGTTGCTAATAACCACTTATAAAAATCTGATAAACTAATGCAAATAGTTTTATTACGAGCACTTTTAAAGCCGTTGTTAAAACTATTGTCCAAGATGCTTATGGTAACACTTTTAGCGCAGTTGAAAAATGACGCGCTACGATATCAGTACAATATTATCTGAGCCGCGTAATAGATTCCATTTTTTAGTGAGTTAAATGAGAAAAAAATCATCACAAAAACAGCCAACTAATAAATCAACAGATGGCTTTATTCGCATAATTAGTGGTCAGTTTCGCGGTCGCAAACTACCAGTAAAAGATGTGCAGGGTCTACGCCCCACCACCGATCGTATTAAAGAGACTGTATTTAATTGGTTAATGCAAGATACCCGTGATGCTAAAGTACTTGATTGCTTTGCCGGCTCTGGCGGTTTAGGTTTTGAGGCTTTGTCTCGTTTTGCACGCTGTGCGACCTTTTTAGAAATGGACAAATCCGCTGCAGGCCAATTAACAGCAAATGTCAATATGCTTAAATTGGACAACGCCACTGTAAATTGCACCGATAGTTTGCATCATCTAAAGCAAAACCCAAACGAACAGCAGTTCGATTTGGTCTTTGTTGATCCGCCTTTTCGTCAAAATTTAGCTAAACCATGCTGTGATTTACTTATAAAAAATAACTGGTTAAGCGAACAAGCAGTTATTTATGTTGAAGTTGAAAGTGAACTTAATAATTTAGATCTTCCTAGCAATTGGTTGTTATTAAAAGAAAAAGTCGCCGGACAAGTACTTTGTAGACTCTATCAATTGCAGTGAAATTAATAACATACAAGTATTTTTAGTTTACTATTAGAACAGACAATATTTATCCTTTACATGTGGTGCGGCTTCAGATTACAATACCGCACCATTTTTGAACCACTTGATCATTGTTTGATCAACTTGAGCAACGCTCATTATTTAGGTAGGTGAATTTTTAATGCCAGTAATTAAAGTAAGAGAGAACGAACCGTTTGACGTAGCACTTCGTCGCTTCAAGCGTTCATGTGAAAAAGCAGGTATCCTTTCAGAAGTTCGTCGTCGCGAGCACTATGAAAAGCCAACAGCTGAGCGTAAGCGTAAAAAAGCTGCAGCGGTTAAGCGTCACATGAAGAAGCTTTCTCGCGATAACGCACGTCGCGTTAAATTATACTAATCGTATTTGGTCTTGTATAAATGAGCCTTTTAATAACGCTAAAAGATGCACAAAAAGATGCGATGCGAGCGAAAGACAAAGCACGTCTTAACCCAATTCGTATGGTACTTGCTGCAATCAAGCAGCGTGAGATTGACGAGCAAATAACACTTGATGATGACGGTATTACCGCAGTCCTAGTGAAGCTTGTTAAACAACGCCGCGATTCTTACACTCAGTACAAAGATGCTGGGCGTGATGATTTAGCTGAAGTTGAAGCCAGTGAGATTAAAGCACTTGAAGAGTTTTTACCTCAACAATTGAGTGAAGACGAAATCATTGCCCTCATTGATGCGGCTATTGCTGATACTAATGCAGCAGGTATGCAAGACATGGGTAAAGTAATGGGTATAATCAAAAGCAAAGCCGAAGGTCGTGCCGATTTAGGTAAGATTTCAGTTTTAATTAAGCAACGATTAACAGCCTAATACTCCCACATACATAAAGTATGATTGAAGCAAACCGAGCCAAGTGCTCGGTTTCTTCGTTTAGCGCTTTTATAAATTTGCATTGTGTGTTGAAATTACACCTCATCAATTGCTAGGACTACTTACACAGCATGGCCGGAAAGATCCCACGAAATTTTATTGACGATTTACTCGCCAGAACAGATATTGTCGAGCTCATTGACTCAAAAGTAGGTCTTAAAAAAGCCGGAAAAGATTACCAAGCCTGCTGCCCCTTCCATAACGAAAAGTCGCCTTCGTTTACTGTTTCACAAGATAAACAGTTTTATCACTGCTTTGGCTGTGGCGCTAATGGCAATGCTATCTCTTTTGTGATGGAATACGACAAACTTGAATTTGTTGACGCGATTGAAGAGCTCGCAAGCCTTTTAAACTTAGACGTTCCACGAGAGCAAGGTAATACTAACGCTGGCCCACAAAGAACCGCTGAGCAAAAACGCTCTGATTACGATCTAATGCTGCACGCCGCCCGTTTTTATCAGCATCAATTAAAACACCATGCAAATTCTGCTGATGTTATTGAGTATGTGAAAGGTCGCGGCTTAAGTGGCGAAACCGTGAAAAAGTTTATGATGGGCTATGCCCCGAGTGAATGGGAAGGCTTATGCCTACAACTAGGCCGTAACAAAGAACAAAAAGAGCAGCTAGTAGAACTAAAACTTGCTTCAGAGAAAACCCCTGGCAGACAGTTTGATTTTTTCCGTGGCCGCTTAATGTTTCCCATTCGAGATAAGCGAGGTCGTGTAATCGCTTTTGGCGGCCGAGTCATGCAAGCTGATCAAGGTCCAAAGTATTTAAACTCCCCTGAAACCCGTATTTTCCACAAAGGCTTTGAGCTATACGGTTTGTATGAAGCTAAGCAAGCACACAAAAAATTAGATCATATCCTCATTGTTGAAGGATATATGGATGTGGTGGCGCTCAGCGAGCAAGGAATAGAATACGCAGTTGCAGCACTAGGCACGGCGACAACAGCCGAGCACATGCATACTTTGTTCAGAACCACTGACAAGGTAATTTGTTGTTACGATGGTGATCGTGCAGGTCGTGATGCCGCTTGGCGTGCACTTGAAAATGCACTGCCCTATTTGAGTGATGGTAAAGCACTGCAATTTGTATTTTTGCCTGATGGCGAAGACCCTGATTCACTCGTGCAACAAGAAGGCAAAGACGCGTTTGAGCAACGCTTAGCTAAAGCGGATAACTTTACGCAAGTATTGTTTAATAAGCTAAGCCAAGAAATTGATTTAACAACTGATGCAGGTAAAGCAAAGTTACTTAGTGCGGTACTGCCTCTGATTGAAAAAATCCCTAGTGAGTTTTATCAAGAAAACTTACTAGAGCAACTAGGTCGCCTTATTGGGCGAACTAAAGAGCAGTTAAATAGTCGCTTAAAAACACCGAAACAACAGCACTCTATTGAGCGTAAATTTAAAATAACGCCGATGCGCCGCGCTATTGGTTTATTGGTACAGCACCCTAATTTAGCAAATGCAGTGCCTTATTTACCCGATCTTGCGCAAATGAACATAGCGGGTATCGCTTTATTAATAAAAATTCAGCACTACGCATTACAAAAACAAGCTATCACGACTGCCCAATTACTTGAGGCATTTAGAGAAAGCCCTGAATATGAAGCACTTATCAAACTTGCTACCTGGCGCCATGAGATTAATGACGACCGGTTAGAGGATGAATTTAAAAATACTTTTAAATTTATTGAAGATCAGTGTTTAAATTATCGACTAGAGACCCTATTAATAAAGGACAAGACCCAAGGGTTAAATAGCGATGAACGACTTGAGTGTCATTTATTGACTCAAGCGTTAAAAGGCACTAACGGCTAGTCAAAATTGATAAATGCTGTTATACTGTGCTATTCACTGCGTCAAATTATACTTAGCTTGGCTTTATATGTAAGCAAGCTGGCGCCTGTTGTATCAACTTATCAGAGTGGAAGAAACAATCTCTATGGATCCAACTCCTCAGTCACAATTAAAACTTCTGATTCAAAAAGGTAAAGAGCAAGGTTATTTAACTTTTGCAGAAGTTAATGATCACCTTCCACAAGATATTATCGATTCAGATCAAGTAGAAGATATCATTAGCATGATCAATGATATGGGTATCAAGGTTAGCGAAAACGCACCTGATGCCGATGAATTGATGATGCAAGAAACCACGACAGATGAAGACGCAGCAGAAGCCGCAGCCGCTGCGCTTGCTACTGTAGATAAAGAAATCGGCCGTACTACGGATCCGGTTCGTATGTACATGCGTGAAATGGGCACAGTTGAACTACTGACCCGTGAAGGCGAAATTGTCATCGCGAAGCGCATCGAAGAAGGCATCAACCAAGTACAGATCTCAGTTGCTGAATACCCTGAAGCAATTACTTACTTGCTTGAGCAATGGGACAAATTTGAAGCAGAAGAAATGCGCTTAAGCGACATTATTTCTGGTTTCTTTGATCCTAACGAAGATGAAACGCAAATTTCTGCAACCCACATTGGTTCTGAGTTAAGCGAAAAAGAGCTTGATGAAGAAGATGAAGACGATGCAGATAGCGACGATGATGATGACGAAGAAGAAGTAGATACAGGCCCAGATCCAGAAGAAGCCCGTGTACACTTTGAAAACCTTCGTGATCTTTATAACAAAGCGCGCGAAACTTTTGATAAAAAAGGCCGCTCGCACCCTGATTCTAAAGCCGCTATTTTTGAAATCGGTGAGTTATTCAGAACATTTAAATTAGTACCTAAGCAGTTTGATCGCATGGTTAATAACATGCGTGAAATGATGGACCGAGTGCGTGTGCAAGAACGTCTTATCATGAAGCAAGCGGTACAATTTGCTAAGTTACCAAAGAAAACCTTTGTTAAGCACTTTGCAAATAATGAAACAGATGCAGCATGGCTCGACTTAGAAATTGCAGCTAACGAAAAGCACTCAGCGAAACTCGAAGAAGTGAAGCCAGAGATCATTCGTTGTATTAACAAACTATGTGTAATTGAAGAAAGCACAGGTTTAAGCATTGAGCGTATTAAAGACATCAACCGTCGTATGAGTATTGGTGAAGCAAAAGCCCGCCGTGCGAAAAAAGAAATGGTTGAAGCAAACTTACGTCTTGTAATCTCAATTGCGAAAAAATACACCAACCGTGGCTTACAATTCTTGGATTTAATCCAAGAAGGTAACATTGGTCTGATGAAAGCAGTTGATAAGTTTGAATATCGCCGTGGTTATAAGTTCTCAACTTATGCTACGTGGTGGATCCGTCAAGCAATTACTCGTTCAATTGCTGACCAAGCGCGTACAATCCGTATTCCGGTACATATGATTGAAACGATCAATAAATTGAATCGCATTTCACGTCAAATGCTACAAGAAATGGGTCGTGAGCCAAATCCAGAAGAATTAGCAGAACGCATGATGATGCCTGAGGATAAAATCCGTAAGGTACTTAAGATTGCCAAAGAGCCAATTTCGATGGAAACACCAATCGGTGATGACGAAGATTCGCATTTAGGTGACTTTATCGAAGATACCACCATTGATTCGCCAATTGACTCGGCAACAATGGAATCTCTTCGTGGTGCTACCAACGATGTTCTTGCTGGCCTAACAGCCCGTGAAGCTAAAGTATTACGTATGCGTTTTGGTATCGATATGAATACCGACCATACTCTAGAAGAAGTGGGTAAACAGTTTGACGTAACACGTGAACGTATTCGTCAAATCGAAGCGAAGGCATTGCGTAAATTACGTCACCCATCGCGCTCTGACTTATTGAAAAGCTTCTTAGACGCTAAGTAATTAGCAAAAAAACATGTAATAACCTAAAAGGCCGCTGTAGCGGCCTTTTTTCTATTTCAAGGAAATAATCATGGCTTGGATCCAAATCCGTATCAATGCTAACGCAGCAACCGCTGATGCAGTCAGTGACTTATTAATGGAAGCTGGCAGCGCATCAGTTACATTTATTGATGCTAAAGATACGCCTATCTATGAGCCTAAAATTGGCACCGTCGAGTTTTGGGCTGATACCACCGTAATTGGTTTATTCGAAGCTAATCACGATATGAACGCGGTTATTGAGCTATTAAAACGTCATGACGAGATAAGAGACTCGTTGGTTTATAAAGTAGAACAACTAGAAGATAAAGACTGGGAACGTGAATGGATGGATAACTTCCACCCTATCCAATTTGGTGAAAAGTTGTGGATTTGCCCAAGCTGGCGCGATATTCCAGATCCAGATGCCGTAAATGTACTCCTTGATCCGGGCCTTGCCTTTGGTACTGGCACTCATGCCACTACCGCATTGTGTTTAAAATGGCTAGAAAGCCAAGACTTAACCGGTAAAACCGTTGTCGACTTTGGTTGTGGCTCAGGCATTTTAGGCATTGCAGCAATCAAATTGGGGGCTGAGCGTATGATAGGCATCGATATCGACCCTCAAGCACTTGAGGCAAGCCTTGATAACGCACAGCGCAATGGCGTTGCCGATAAGCTTGAAGTCTACTTACCAGAAAATCAGCCTGAATTTACAGCTGATATTGTGGTTGCCAATATTTTAGCCGCGCCATTACGTGAACTACACAGTGTGATTTTAGGGCTGTTAAAACCAGGCGGTAAAATTGCCATGTCAGGTATTTTAGAAGAACAAGCACAGTCAGTTGCTGATGTTTATGCACCATTTATTGCACTTGATGAAATTGCTGTAGAAGGTGAATGGACACGAGTCAGTGGCGAAAAGCACGCTAATTAATCCAGTTTACTGTTTTAAGTATTAGCTCTAAACACGTTTGTAAAGCCTGTAATTAACAGGCTTTACCTATTATTCACACATTTATTTACTGTGCAAATTTTAGCTTTAAATTTGTTTTGTATAAATATCAAACAAATCAACCCGCCTGTCAAACTGTTATCAAAAGTCAATACGAAAAAGGCAAAAAAAAGTTACTTTTGTTCAATTTATAGCCTTTGATTTTTAGGAAAAACACCGTAAACTTAGCGCCCCTTGAAAAGAGGCCTATTGAATACAGTGCGTATCGGTTCATACCAACTTGAGAACAATGTAATTGTCGCGCCAATGGCAGGCATTACAGACAGACCATTTAGACAGCTTTGCCGACGCTTAGGTGCGGGGCTTGCCGTGTCTGAAATGCTATCGTCAAATCCAAAGGTTTGGAAAACCGAAAAATCGATGAACCGTATGGATCACAGCGGTGAGTCAGGAATACGCGCGGTGCAGATCGCAGGAGCTGATCCTGAGCTGATGGCTCAGGCCGCACAATTCAATGTCAGTAATGGTGCACAAATCATAGATATAAATATGGGGTGCCCAGCTAAGAAAGTGAACAAGAAACTCGCAGGCTCAGCGTTATTGCAGTTTCCTGAGTTAGTCGAAGAGATTATTGATGCAGTAGTTAATGCTGTTGATGTACCTGTGACACTAAAAATCCGAACTGGATGGGATCAGGACAACCGTAACGGTGTAGAGATTGCGAGAATAGCTGAACGTTATGGCATTGCTTCATTAGCCGTACATGGGCGTACACGCGCATGTATGTATAAAGGTGAAGCAGAGTACGCCACAATTAGGGATATTAAACGTTCAGTGTCGATACCTGTTGTTGCCAATGGTGATATTACATCACCTGAAAAAGCAAAGCAGGTTTTGGACTATACGGGTGCAGATGCCATCATGATTGGTCGAGCCGCCCAAGGTCGCCCTTGGATATTTAGGGAGATAGACCACTTTTTGCGAACCGGAGAACATTTACCTACACCTCCAATTGAGGAAGTACGTGGTATTTTGATGGAACACTTAGTGAACCTTCATGCGTTTTACGGGGAACCAATGGGAGCGCGCATTGCTCGCAAACATGTATCTTGGTATTTGCAAACCCATGACAGTGACGGTCAGTTTAGGCGAGTATTTAATGCTCTCGATAATCCACAGGCACAAATCGAGACATTAGAGCAATACTTTAAAACACTAGCAGCTAACTAAGAAAGAAAGAGATATAAACAATGTTCGAACAAAACGTGACTTCTCCATTTATCACTAACCCTCATGTTCAGTCACACGAGAAACCGCAGCCATTACGCGATGCAGTGAAAAAAGCTGTTCATCACTATTTAAAACAGCTTAACGGTCAAGATGTACAAGACGTTTATGACCTTGTTCTTTCTGAGCTAGAAGCACCATTACTTGAAGAAGTAATGACTTACACTCGTGGTAACCAAACACGTGCGGCAATCTTACTAGGTATCAACCGTGGTACTTTACGTAAGAAACTAAAGAAATACGGCATGAACTAATACTGCGCAGTGAAAACTTTCACTGCCATGTTAAAAAAGCACCTTCGGGTGCTTTTTTTATATCTTTAAAAATCCTCACCCTTTAATTATCGTTTTTTAAGCGATATTCAGTTAAAATAGCGCCTTTCTAAGCTAGCTCAAACACTGAGGTAATCAAACTACAATGGATACACATCGTCCAATTCGTCGCGCACTACTAAGTGTGTCAGATAAAACAGGTATCGTTGAATTTGCTCGTGCACTTGAATCACAAGGTGTCGAACTTTTATCAACTGGCGGTACTTGTAAATTACTTGCTGATAACGGCATTAAAGTCACTGAAGTATCTGACCACACAGGTCACCCTGAGATCATGGATGGTCGCGTAAAAACTCTTCATCCAAAAATTCATGGCGGCATCTTAGCGCGTCGTGGCCAAGATGAAGACGTAATGGCTGAGAATAACATCTCTGCTATCGATATTGTTGTAGTTAACTTATACCCCTTTGCGAATACCGTCGCTCAAGAAAACTGCAGCCTTGAAGATGCCATTGAAAACATTGATATCGGTGGCCCAACTATGGTTCGTGCCGCAGCTAAGAACCACAAACACGTGACTATCATAGTAAATGCAAAAGATTACGATCGCGTGATCAGCGAAATGCAAAGCAATGATGGCTCAACAACGTATAAAACACGTTTTGATCTTGCCATTGCCGCTTACGAACACACCGCACAGTATGATGGCATGATTGCTAACTACTTCGGTAAAATGGTTGCTGACTACACTGAAGAAGCGGCAGAGGAAACAAAGTTCCCACGTACCATCAATATGCAGTTCACGAAAAAGCAAGATATGCGCTATGGTGAAAACTCACACCAAGATGCGGCTTTTTATGTTGAAAACGACGTACAAGAAGCCTCTGTAGCAACAGCCGTACAACTTCAAGGTAAAGCCTTATCGTTTAACAACATTGCAGACACTGACGCGGCCCTTGAATGTGTTAAAGAATTTGACGTGCCAGCCTGTGTTATCGTAAAACACGCTAACCCTTGTGGCGTATCAATCGGTGAAAACATTCTTGAAGCCTATGATCGCGCATTCAAAACAGACCCTACATCTGCGTTTGGTGGCATCATCGCGTTTAACCAAGAACTTGATGCCGACACTGCAGAAGCGATTGTTGCACGTCAATTTGTTGAAGTAATCATCGCACCTAAAGTATCTGATGCAGCTGCTCAAATTGTTTCGGCTAAACAAAATGTACGTTTGCTTGAGTGTGGTGAGTTCTCTGCTAAAGGCACAGGCCACGACATCAAACGCGTTAATGGCGGTGTGTTAATTCAAGACCGTGATTTAGGTATGGTTACTCAAGGCGACTTAAAAGTTGTCTCTAAGCGAAAGCCTACTGAGCAAGAGTTGAAAGATTTATTATTCTGCTGGAAAGTCGCTAAATTTGTTAAATCAAACGCCATTGTATATGCCCGTAATGGTATGACAATTGGTGTTGGTGCTGGCCAAATGAGCCGTGTTTACTCAGCTAAAATCGCCGGTATTAAAGCAGCCGATGAAAACCTTGAAGTGAAAGGTTCAGTAATGGCATCAGATGCATTCTTCCCATTCCGTGATGGTATCGATGCAGCTGCAGAGGCCGGCATTACTGCTGTAATTCAACCAGGTGGTTCGATGCGCGATGAAGAAGTTATCGCTGCAGCTGACGAAGCTGGCATGGCAATGGTGTTTACTGGCATGCGTCACTTCCGCCACTAATCACACAAAGAGCTAGCTGTATAAGTTAGCTCTTTTTGTTTGCACCAAATTCACGTATTCTGCTTATTCTATAACCTCTTTGAAAATTATAATGTGAAGGAACAGACGATGAAATTTGCACTAAAAACATTACTGGTTGCTACTTTAGCTGTCACTGCAACTGCCGCCGTTGCTCATAATCACGGCCATGATTCAGCATTAACCCATGCAGTTAAAGCGACAGAACGTAACACTGAACGCGATCAATACCGTCATCCAGTACAAACCCTAGAGTTTTTTGGTTTTAAGCCAACAATGACCGTGGTTGAAATTGCCCCTGGTGGTGGTTGGTACAGTGAAATTTTAGCGCCAGCACTAAAAGAGCAAGGCACGTACTATGCCGCGCACTTCCCTGCTGATTCATCTGTTGGCTATTATCAACGTTCACTTGCTGGCTTTAAAAAGAAAGTCGCTGAAGATGAACGTTTCAGTAAGGTAAAAATTACTGAGTTTGCACCTTCTACACATTTAGACATTGCACCCGCTGGTAGCGCTGATTTAGTTTTAACTTTCCGTAATGTACACAACTGGTATATGAGTAAAGATAAAGACGCAGCCGCAAACGCTTTTAAGTCTTTCTACAAAGCACTTAAGCCAGGTGGCACATTAGGTGTGGTTGAGCACCGCTTACCTGAAGAGCGTAATGATGAAATGCAAAAATCATCGGGTTATATGAAACAAAGTGTCGTTATCGCACTTGCCAAACAAGCAGGTTTTGAACTTGAAGCAAGCAGTGACATAAATGCAAACTCTCTTGATACAGCCGATCACCCTAAGGGTGTATGGACACTACCACCTAGCCTTAGACTTGGCGAACAAGACGCTACTAAGTATAAAGCCATTGGTGAAAGTGACCGTATGACGCTGAAATTTAAAAAACCGCTTTAAATAGGATATTCGCCATGAATGTATTAGTCATTGGCAGCGGCGGCCGCGAACACGCACTAGCGTTTAAAGCCGCTCAAAATACAAAAGTAAACACTGTTTATGTTGCTCCAGGTAATGCGGGCACAGCCCTTGAGCCAAAACTTGAGAACGTAGCAATTAACGTTGAAGACCTTGATGGGCTTCTTAGCTTTGCACAACAAAATAATGTTGAGCTGACCATTGTTGGTCCAGAAGTGCCGCTAGTATTAGGTGTTGTTGATAAGTTTCGTGAACACGGCTTAGCTATTTTTGGTCCAACCGCCGGTGCAGCCCAGCTTGAAGGGTCTAAATCGTTCACTAAAGACTTTTTAGCACGTCATGCTATCCCAACTGCTGATTACCAAACGTTTGAACAAATCGACCCTGCGCTTGCCTATTTAAAAGAGAAAGGCGCACCGATTGTTATAAAAGCTGATGGTTTAGCGGCCGGTAAAGGCGTGATTGTAGCCATGAACGAGCACGAGGCTGAAGAGGCTATTCGCGATATGCTTGCGGGTAATGCCTTTGGTGAAGCTGGCAGCCGTGTTGTGATTGAAGAGTTTTTAGAAGGTGAAGAAGCGTCATTTATCGTGATGGTTGATGGAAAAAATGTACTCCCATTTGCTACCAGCCAAGATCACAAACGTGCTTACAATGGCGATAAAGGTCCAAACACTGGCGGTATGGGTGCATACTCACCAGCTCCGGTGGTGACTGACGAAATCCACCAGCGCATCATGAATGAAGTGATCTACCCAACAGTAGAAGGTATGGCAAGCGAAGGTCATCCATACACAGGCTTCTTGTATGCTGGCCTGATGATCGACAGCGATGGTACACCTAAAGTTATCGAGTATAACTGCCGTTTTGGCGACCCAGAAACACAACCTATGATGCTACGTTTACAATCAGATTTAGTAGAGCTGATTGAAGCTGCAAATCGCGAAGAGCTAGATAAAACCACCATTGAGTTTGATTCACGCGCAGCAGTAGGTGTGGTTTTAGCTGCTAAAGGCTACCCTGATAGCTATCCGAAAGGCGATACAATCAACGGCCTTAAAATCAGTTACGCTGAAGGCGAAAAAGTGTTTCACGCAGGTACCAAGCAAGACGGCGATAACGTAGTAACCGCAGGTGGCCGTGTCTTATGTGCCACGGCTCTTGGTAATACAGTGACTGAAGCACAGCAACGTGCTTATGAGCTTGTAGACGAAATCAGCTGGCAAGGTATGGAATATCGTACTGATATAGCTTATCGTGCTATTGCTCGTGAAAAATAATTAATTGGTATAACCAGTTAATATTTAATAAAAAGCGCAGTTTATCTGCGCTTTTTAATGCTACACTCATTTCTAGGTACTAAAAAAGAACGTTAAAAATTGAAAAAAAATTACCTTCGTTATCACTTTATCGCTATTGCTATCTTATTTTTCGTGTTCTTTGTGATTGCCAATTTTTCCAATCATTTAGCCACACCAACAAAATATACGATAGATAAAACAACCCCTATTTATTTGTCTCATCGCTACTTGGTGGATGATTCTAAAAAGCTACAAATCGACCAGTTCAGCAACAATATCGACCGCTTTATTGAACAGCCCTTTTCCGAGATAGACTGGAATTTCGCACCTCGTAATTATTGGTTACTCATCGAACTAGATAACCGTAGCCAGCAAGCAGAAAAAATAGTCGCTCATTTTGATAACCCTATGGTAGATCATTTGTCGGTCTATCATTTGAGTAACGATAATACGATTTTAACAGCCAAAAAGCTTGGCGATTTAGAGCCTGATCTCACCCTATTTCAATACAGTGTACCGCATATTCGGTTAACCATTGCAGCACAGAGCAAACAGAAACTGCTATTGAAAATAGATACCACGGGTATCAGCAAAACTCCTGTTAATCTATATGGCGAGGCTGAATTTCAAGATCTCACTCGCTCACAAGCTGCTATTTGGGGCATATTTGTTGGCGTATTGATCATGGCCGCGCTATACAACTTAGTGCTGTTTTTTGGCATTAAAGACCGGGTTTATTTAATTTATATAGGCTATATCATCAGTGCCATCATTTTAATGGGCTGTGTACTGGGTTTTGGCTTTTACCTTTGGCCGCTGCAATGGCAATTATTTTTTCAAAAACATGTTGTGATGAGCAATTACGCTATTGCGTTATTTACACTCGCATTTTGCACCATGTTTTTACGCTACCATAAAGAAAAATGTTGGCGGTATAAAGTTAGTAAATACTTAATGAGCTTAATGTTTGTGCTGGGTATCAGCTGCTTGTTTGTGCCTGAAAATATTGCTGCGCCAATATTCTTTTGCGTCTTATCACTGTTGTATATCGTCTGTATTATCATGATTTATAACAAGCTGCGCAGTGGATTTCGCTGGGCTAAGTTTTATGTTATTTCATGGGTACCACTCATTATAGGTGCGGCGATTCAGCCATTAGAGTTAACAGGAGTGCTGCCCTATAACTTTATATTTCGTCATGCATTTCTAATTGCCATATTATGCGAGGTGGTGCTCATGGCCATGGCCTTGGCTGATAGAGTGCGCTATCAAAGAGAGCGAGCGCTTTATCATGCTACTCACACCCAGCAAACCAAACTTCTTAATAGTGCAATGTTAAAGCAAGCTTATATGGCACTTGAGCAACAGCAAAGACAAAACACTCTGTGCTTGATTAAGATCCGCTACTTTCATTCGCTTGATACCTTACTATCGCCAAGTAAAAGTATTGATTTATTAGTCAATGTTGCTCACGCACTTGAACTGCAATTAGTCGGTGAGCGCCAATTTACTTATTTAGACTCCACATTAGACACAAGCTCAAAACTTGCTGATTTAGGCACTGGTGTATTTGCCTGTATTTCAACTAAAAGCCAAACTGCTGAAGAGTTATCGCAATGCTTAACTAAAGTTATTAAAGGTTTACCTAAGCATTACCAACTTGAAGGCTTAAATTTACAGCTAGAATATGCCGTAGGTATTAGCTTTCCAGACGCTATTGATAACTTTGAAGCAAGCCTACAGCGTGGGTACGTCACCTTAAAAGAAGCGAAAGATACCGCTAGCCGTATCAGTAACTCACAACAGCAAACAGATCAGATCATGGATATTGATCTCGCAGCAAAGCTGCAAAATGCAATCAATACTGATCAACTGGCTTTGTACCATCAACCACAATTAGACTTAGCCACTAATCGAGTAATAGGCAGTGAGGTTTTATTGCGCTGGCCCATAGAGCAATATCAACAGATTAACATAGAGCAGCTAATCCAGTTAGCTGAACGTACAGGGCTCATTAACGAGCTCACTTTATGGGTATTAGATAAAGCATGCCAGGATATTGCAGCACTCAATAAGTTAGGCTACAGCGAACATTGCGTGAGTGTAAACTTAAGTGCTAAAAACATTAGTATTGCGCAGCTGGCTGAAAAAGTTGAGAACGTGTTGCTCAAACATAATGTACCTGCCAAACAACTTAAATTTGAGTTAACTGAAACAGCACTGATAAATAACCAACACCAAATGCAAGCATTGATAACGCAATTGCATAAATTGGGGGTGGTTGTCGTCCTGGATGATTTTGGTACAGGCTACGCCTCACTCACTTATTTACTGCATTACACTTTTGCCAGTATAAAAATAGACCGCTCCTTTATTAGCAACCTTGAAGAAAACGCTAGCAATAAAGTGGTGGTAAAAACTGCTATTGATATGGCCCATAATTTAGGTATAACCGTTACAGCTGAGGGCGTGGAAGATAAGCATACTCATGACTTATTAAATGCAATGGGAGCTAATTTCAGTCAAGGGTATTACTACGCTAAACCCCTGCCCTTTGGCAGTTTCACTGATTGGTTAAGTAAAAAGGCATAATCGGCCATGGTAAAATTGCCACAAACATAGCAATTACTGATAAAATCCCCTTTTTAAACATCTTTAGGGGCGTAAAGATGCAAGGCACAATTAAGAAGTTAAAATCTTCTCTAACCCAACCAATTCAATACCATTTACCTGTGGGCGATGAATTAGTTGATCTAAATGCATACATTGGCAAACAACTCACATTAACCTTCAGCGGTACTATTTTATGTTCTAACTGTGGCAAGAAGACTAAAAAGAGCTATTCACAAGGCCATTGTTTTGTTTGTATGCGTAAACTCGCTAGCTGCGATATGTGCATTATGAAACCTGAAACCTGCCATTATGATCAAGGCACCTGCCGTGAGCCGCAATGGGGCGAAGAAAACTGTATGATCCCGCATTATGTTTATCTTGCAAATACGTCCGGTCTTAAAGTGGGTATCACCCGTCACACGCAAATTCCAACTCGCTGGATTGATCAAGGTGCGACCCAAGCGTTACCTATTTTTAAAGTACAAACTCGCTTACAGTCAGGGTTAGTTGAAGTTGCACTGGCACAGTTTATTGCTGATAAAACTAACTGGCGGAATATGCTGAAAGGTCAAAGCGAAACCCTTGATCTTAAAGCGGCTGCCGCAGAGCTTATTCCTCAAATAGCTGATAAACTAAATGAACTTGCAGAGTTATTTGGTGCTACAGCCATTGAGCACTTAGATGAAGAAGTGGTCGACCTTGAGTTTCCTGTCAGCCAATACCCCACAAAAATCAGCTCATTTAACTTTGATAAAGAGCCGGTAGTCAGTGGTATTTTACAAGGTATAAAAGGTCAGTATTTAATTTTTGATAACGGCGTTATCAACATTCGTAAATTTACTTCTTATGAAGTAACGGTTGCATAAGTTCGACTCAAAATATACAAAAAGATACAAACAATTATCCAAGCTTGACTAAGTAATTGTTTGTTTCTATCACAGTAAGGAGGCTATATGGAACGCACATACCCTATCATCATTATCTACAATGGAGAGTTAGACTTGATTGAGCAGGCTTGCGATATTGATAGCGCACTATACGGTTTTAACCAACAGCAAAAAGATGAGATTATCATGCTAGATAAGGTACATGGTTACCAAACCTTAAGTGGCGTGCAAACCCCACCGCTTAATGCAAAAGAGCTCGCCTACCTGGTAAAAGACTACCTAGCCAAAGAGGGCCAATGCTGCTTGGGGAAAATTGATTCGCTTACCCCAGCTCAAGCATTTACATTATTAGCTATCGACTAAGGCTTTTACATGAGCGATGGCACTTCTACCAAGCGCAGACAGCGCATAACCACCTTCAAGGTATGAGATGATCCCCTTGCAACCTAACTGTTTACTAAGTGTCGCTAATTGCTCTGTAAGCCAAGCATAATCATCTTCCACAAACTTTAAGCTTGCCATATCATCTTCTAGGTGTGCATCAAAACCTGCACTAATAAAAATAAGTTCAGGCTGAAACACACTGAGTTTAGGTAACCACTGCTGCTCATATAAGGCTTTTAAATCTGAACCATCACTGGCAATCGGCAACGGTGAATTAACCAGTGTGGCGTTATTCTCAACCGCAGTATTAGGGTAGAAAGGGTATTGAAATAACGAACAAAACAATACCGAATCGTCATCAATAAAAATATCTTGAGTGCCATTACCGTGGTGAACATCAAAGTCAACAATGGCAATACGCTTCACCCCTTTGCTTTGTGCATACTTTACCGCAATGGCTAAATTGTTATAAACACAAAAACCAGCAGATGTCGCGCGTGTTGCATGATGCCCAGGCGGTCTGACCGAGCAAAATGCGGCATCAAGGTTATCTGCTAATATTTCATCAACGGCAAGTAGGCCTGCACCTACTGCACGCTCAACAGCCTTTTGCGAATCAGGGCATAACCATGTATCACCATCTAGTGATACAAGCCCTTCAAGGGGTAAAGTACGCTCAACGTGATTAACTAAGGCTTCGTCATGCGCTAATAAATAATGTTCACGCTGCGCTTTAGGTGCCTGCTTTTGTTGGACTGCAATATCAAGCCCACTGGCCAATAACCGATCGGCAATCGCATCCAAACGCTCTGGGCACTCAGGGTGATCATCAATCATTTTATGTTTACGGCAATGTGGGTGAGAAATAATCGCGGTACGCATACCAAGCTCCAACTAAGTTAATCGAGCCATAATAACAAAGCCACCAAATGGTAGCTCTGCGACTTTGGTTTACTTTGCTTTTAAATTAAGGTTTCTAAAATCAAAGCTAAAGTCTGTCACCGCGGTTGATACTGCTCGCATTTTAGCACTTTGCACACGGTTATTAGGCGTCATACTAAACTCGATATACGCATCTGCTTCGAGTAGTTTCTCATCCCACTTCACAATAAAAGTATTGCCAGTATAGTGCTCAAGCTGGCCTTTTAAACGTTTAGTATGAGTAAGATCAATACGTAACTTGCCGTCTAACTCTTCCACTACCACATCACCATACCAATCATCATGCAAAGTACCGGTGTAACTAATGTTTGGTAGTTGTGGTTGGTAATCTGCCGGCGCTTCAGGTTTGGCATTAGCGTAAGCTTTTTGTTTTCCTTCAAAATGTTTTTTCGCTAAATCCTCAACCCAGTCTTTATCTTCAAGCTCAAAAGCATCTTCTAACACTTCATAGGTAATCGCAGAAAGTGCACTGAATGCTTGCTGGTTACTCAAGATAACGATGCCTAGGTTTTTCTCTGGCACTAAGGTAACTTGCGACACCATACCTAAAATACCACCGCCATGACCAAGCTTTTTAACCCCATGAAAGTCTTCAATACTCCAGCCTAAACCGTAACCTCTAAACTGTTGACGATATACCTCATAGGCTTTTTCTGACGCCAATGAGGTAATATGTGGGTGCCACATTTGCGCTTGCTGCTTTTCACTAAAGAGCTGCTCACCATTTGGCATTTTGCCACCAGCAAGTTGTGTACGAAGCCATTGACTCATATCACTAACGCTAGATGCAATCGCCCCTGCCCCGCGAAAATCTTCTAGGTAATTAACAAAGAATGGATTCAGCTTGCCATCCATTGGAATATGCCCTGTTGCCCAATTTTTATTACTGCTTGGAATACGAGAAAAACCAGCACGGGAGTTATTCATTTTTAACGGTTGAAGAATATTTTCTTCGATGTAGTCATTCCAGCTCATCCCAGATACACGGGCAACCACTTCACCTGCGGTGACAAACATTAAGTTGTTATAAGCGTATTTACTACGAAAACTGCTAGCAGGTTTGAGGTATTTTAAGCCTGCAAGAATCTCTTCAACCGATTTATCGGTATCAGGCCAGATCATTAAATCACCTTGGCCAAGCCCTAGACCACTGCGATGACTGAGTAGATCTCGAATGGTCATTTCACGAGTGACATACGGGTCGTATAAGCGAAATTCCGGTAAGTGATCAATGACCTTATCGTCCCAGCTGATTTTTTCTTCATCAACCAATTTAGCTAATGCCGCAGCGGTGAATGCTTTACTATTTGAAGCGATACCAAATAAGGTATCTTTATTAACTTTGTTGCCGGTATCTATATGACTGACACCAAAGCCTTTGACAAACACCACTTTGTCATTTTCGACAACCGCGACTGCCATACCCGGTACATCAAAACGTGCCATTGAATTTTCAATTACTTGATTGAGCTGCTTAGTGTCTATCTCAGCATGGCTATTAAATGCAAAGCCAGTTAATAATGAGGCAGCAATGGCGAGTTTAGTTAATTTCATAACGTTCCTTGGCGTTTTATTATTGTTGATGTACGGCAAACTCTACGGCAGCTCGTACTTTATCGCTATCTGGGCGGGTTGGCCGAGATTTAATATTCTCACTGTACTCATTTGGCAAGCCCGCTTCAAGCGCTCCGCGATGAACGTGCTCTATGTACCAGTCATAGGGGAGGATTGTCTCATCTGTCGTATTAGCTATATAACAATGTGCTGCTATTTTTTCGCCATCAAGTAATGTCACTTCAATGTCGACACAATCGTAACGTGGCCCTTCAATGCTATCGAGCACTTCTTTTTCCGCAGGAGTTAATTGATAAACAACACCATACACTTGCGCCCCAGGCTCAGCACTTTCTTTAACACTGCACTTACCTGAGCCATCAAGACTTACCATATCAAAAGTAAGCTCATAGCCGATTAACCGAGCCGTACCAACACGTTTAACTTCAGGCAGGCGGGCCAATAATCGGTTTGACGACATATTTGAGCCAAACGAAAAATTATAAAGTGCCATGTTTATTTACTCCTATAAAACGACGCGTATTGCTAACGCGATTAAAATCACGCCTATACCACGGTCAAACCAATAACCGCTTCTTTGAAAAAAGCCACGTACATTAGGTTTAGATAACACCAGTGATAAAAATGAAAACCAAAGCCAAGTTGCAACAGCCATATAAAGACCATATCCAGCTTGCATCAAAAGCGGTGTTGTTTGACTGATCACCAAGGTAAATAACGACATAAAAAATAAGGTCGCTTTGGAGTTTAAGGCATTCGTTAAAAAACCACGCCGAAAAGCAATCCAGAGTGACTCTTCACTTTGGCTTTGTGTTACTTCTTCGCGAGTGTTTGCAGCGGGTTTAGCGCTTCGTAGCGCTTGTAATCCTATATAGGCTAAATAAGCGCCAGCTAAGTATTTTAGTGTCATAAATACAGCTGGCGATTGCGCTAAAAGAACCGCAACTCCTAATAAGCAATAGCCAACATGAAGTAATATCGCTAACCCGACACCAAAGCTAGTCCACAGTGCATTGCGTCTACCATGCTGGATACTTTGCTTTAGTACAATCGCAAAGTCGGGCCCTGGACTGGCAACTGCAAAAAAGTGTGCTAAAGCGATAAGAAAAAATTCATCTAAGTAATTCAAACTGTTATCCGGCCTTCTTTTCATCAAGTATTAATAACAAAGGGTTTGCAGTGTCATTAATTAATGCTTTGATTTCTCTTTGCGCTCTTTTAAATTGGCTGCGTAAATGTGATTTTAAGAACTTTTTAGAGTCTTGATGCCCTTTGAAGTGGCATACTAATGCATGCAGGAATAATGTTTGCGTTTCCGTTAAGGCAGCTTGCCTATTGGCATAAGGGTTATAACAAGAGCCACAGCCCCCTTTAAACTGATAAACCGTGTTACTCATCATGACACCAAAACCTAAAAAACAGGCTAAGGCATCTGTTGCTTGTGGTAGCAACTCTTTACCGCCAGGAGGTAAAACACCCACATGGTGAATCATAATGGTGGCAAGAGTCCCGGCAAAACTTGCCACTAAATCTTGCGGTTGATTTATTTGGTTAGGGTTGAACGACACATTTACCTTATGTGGCGGTGCCGTAACTAATTCACTGTGCTTGCCTCGCAACCTTCGCGCAAATGTAAAATGTGGAAAAACTTGAGGCTGCAACTGCGCCGGCGCAACTAGTTGAATTGGCCAAGCTTGCATGCCGGCATAACCCACCACGCGTTCAAATACTTTACTTGCCATTTCTTCAATACTTGATACCGGATCAGGAAAGCATTGGTGATTAGGCAGGACTAATTGGGTCTCATTAATAAAGTAATCACTGTCGAAATTCTCTACAGCCCAAATAAAAGTATCAATTAACCACTGCTGCTCTTGTGTGTCTAATAGGGGCTTGGATTTAAATAACGCTAACATAAAGTACTCTTTTGATTATTGTTGCTGTAGTGCCCACTGCCATGCTTGCGTGTTATATAAAGGCACTGTCGATAAGGCATGATGATGGCTACCTGTAGACTCTTTGGTAGAATACGATAAATATAGTAACGTTCGTGTTTGCGCATCATAAATACGGCGTACTTTCAGTGATTTAAATAAAATACTTTTTGACGATTTAAACACCACCTCACCTGATTTACTACGATCGATTGCTTGTAATTGATCCGCGGTGATTGGCCCAGTTTGTCGGCATGCGATTGACATATCTGACGGATCAGAAAAATCTAGGTTGGCTTCAATATGACTAATATGGCACGTTACCCCTTCCACTAAAGGGTCTTGCTGAGAGTTAACTTTAATATCTTTGGTGGTAAACAACCCTAAACTCACTGAAGCAGCATCATCTGAACACCCTACTTGCAAAGCTAAAAATCCCAATAAGCCCATTACTTTTAATGATTTCATACCTTTCCTTTTATTCAATGTGTCAACAAATCCACTACAATAGTGCGCTGCGTGGTTACATTTTAACAATAGCTATGCTTCAATAGTAACTGAAAATTTCTTCAACAACGAGCTCCTATACAATGAAAAAGATTCTGATCCCGCTGTGCTTTTTTATCGCCAATGTTTGCGCCCAAGATGATTACTCCGTCACTGTATACGCTGGTAAAAACTTTAATCAGTCACTTGAGACCAAAGAAGCGCTAGAAATTGAGCTAAACGATGGTGAGCACTTTGCCTTTAGTATTGATAGAAATATTGACCGTGCACGCTACGGTTTTTACTTTGCACAAAGTAACAATGAGCTTGAGAATACAAATAATAAAGATATAACCATGAAGTACTTTTTATTCCAAAGTGCGGTTGAAGTAGCATTAAGCAATCATATAAATAGTTATGTAGGTGCACAACTAGGCGCCAATTATGTACAAACTAACTTCACAAGTAACGACGTATTCTTTGCCAGCGGACTTTATGGTGGTGTTGAGTATTTGTTTAGTGACAAAGCTCGGGTTTTATTTGAAACCCGCTGGTTGGCAACTATAGTTAACAACGAAAGCACGGTTAACTGCACTTTGCCCACCGACGAAGATGAGCAATGTTTATGGCATTTTGATGGCGATGTACTAAACCAATTTCAAACAAGTTTAGGTTTTACTTACCGTTTTTAGGAGCTTACGATGCCCCATATTGTGATTGAGCATTCTGAAGATTTACCACTTTTACCTCAGGTTTTGGTCGATAAGGTACATCAAACCACCTATGAAAGTGGTTTATTTGAACTATCAACAATTAAAACTCGGGCTATCGCCTATCAGCATTATCAGTTAGGCGAAGGCAAAGACGGCTTTATTTATATCGCAGCCTACATTATGGCAGGCAGAACCACCATCGAGAAACAAGACCTAAGTGAGCGGTTACTTAACTGCTTACGCACCTACTGTAGAGAATCATACAGTTTGAGTGTTAATATTTATGAAAATAACAGCGACACTTACCGTAAGTGCTAGTTTACTCAGGTAAGTCTTGCGCCTTAATACGCTTAATATCTATTTGTGGTGATTTGTACGCGGTGTATACCAACCAGTCTAAATTAGGAATGAACGTTAACCCTGACGAACGACTAAATGCACGCTCTGGCAAGCGCATAACATCTTGATGCTGCTTGGTTGCCAGATCATAAAAACTTAAGCGATAATCACCTTGATTGACATTAAAGTAAAATATTTTTTCTGAAAGCCCATCTCTGGCATGCACATAATACCAAGCAAAACGGTTTGATAAGTTAATATCTGCAACCAGCACACTTTCAATTCCGGTGATATGGTCTTTAATTAACAATTTGCTGGCATCTTGGTTAGCAAATACCACATCCTGCTGTTCTGTTTCAAAGGCATAATAAGCAGGTTGCTCAATCGCTTTGCCTAGGTTCTCACCCTCTAAATTAAAACGATAGACATATGTTTTATCTGACACAAGTAAACTTTGACTATCTGCACCCCATGCAGGTTTCCCATGGAACTTAAAGCCTGTAGCAAACACTGTGCTGCTTAACTTTTTAAAATCATAGATAAACAACTTATTTTCATCATCAACATGAGCAGTATACGCAATATAACGGCCATCATAAGACCATATAGGGTTGTATATACTGGCTTGTAAGTTACTTAATTGTTCTCGGTTTGTGCCATCAGGGTTCGCAATCCACAACTCATGATTACCAGACTCATTAGAAACAAATGCGATTTTATTTCTGGTACGATTGTAATCAGCAAAGCGCATATTAAAGTGCATAGATAGAATTGGGAAAGGCGAACTAACTAATGACTTATTTGTTTCTATGCGCATCAATGCAGAATCTATATGCCATTGATGAAAGTATAAACTACCATCTGTAGCGTACTCTGGGTAACTCAAGCCCTTAATTTTTGTGTCCGTGAGCGTACCGCGGTCTAGATTAAAAACATAGCCGCGTCGTTCACCTAGTTTTACTCCGGAGAATACCACTTGATTCTTAAATGGGTGCCAATCTACACCACGAATATCTATAAACCCTGAAGTAAGCGGTTGCGCTTCACCACTTGCAACACTAATTAAATAGAGCTCTTCATTACCGTTAGGTAAATGCCGTGAAACAACTAACTGTGTCGCATCAGGCGAAAATGCGACAGACTCATCGTAAGTATTGCACATATCTAAGCAAGGTATTTGTCGAGTAGTCGGTTTCGCGGCCGTCAAATCAAGAATATTAAGCACCGTATGTTTACCTGAGACATTTCGAACTTCACTGATAAAAACCAATTCAGTACCTTGTGAATTAACGTCAAGATCTGTTGCGAAACTCGTCGGGCAGTTGGCTAATACTTTAATCTCTGCACTGCGAATTATATGCTCGACTATCTCACACTGTTGGTTGTTTAAACGTCTATAATAATATAGCCGTTGCAAATCACGACTAAAAACAGCACGCCCTTCAACAAACTCGGTATTAGTTAACGCTTTAACCCCTTGCTCTGGTGAAAATAGATCACGTAAATATAAATTAGTTGGCCTACCAGGACGGCGCCATGAATAAACCATAAAGTGGTTATCATTAGAAATTGTTGGGAACAATTCCCGCCCTGGACTACTAGTAACTGGTTCAATGAAACCGCTAAGGTTCGCTGGTTGCACAGCTGGTATGCTTGTGCGCCATGAGTGAAGTATATATAGGCTTAGAGCAACCATTATCAATATAGCTAGAGCGATAACATAAACAGGTTTTGTTTTAAAAACCTGCACTTTCTTGGTTCTTTCCCCCTTTACTTCAACGCTAGGGGTTACGGTGGGGGAAACCATTAATCGATACCCTGTTTTTCTCAGCGTTTCGATATAGCTTTGACTTGGGTCTAATTCTTTAAAAGATTTCCTAAGGTGCCAGATAGCGTTTGTTAATGCTTTTTCCCCAACAAAATGATTACCATCCCAAACCTTTTCAATTAATTCATCACGGGTGATTGCATCGGGGTAACGTGAAGCTAAAAGACACAGTAACTCAATAAACTTAGGCTGCAATACCACTTCCATATCCACACAAGTCAATTTATTTTCAAGTAAACAAACCTTGCACTGTGCAATCAAAAATGGCTCTCGAGTATTCATAAATAGTAAAAAACACCTCATTTAGAAGTCTAGAAGGATAACCTGATATTGAAACAAAAAGCAAAGAAATAAGATAAAGTAAAAATAAACTCAATAAAAAATACACGTAGCTAATTGTTTTAAAAAGAAATAGATATTAAATAGATGTAAAATAGGGATATAAACGAGACACCTTCTATTGTGATTTTATTCACGATTACATACAACAGCATCCAAGAACCCATCGACTACTGTGTTAGCGTCACTCTTTGAACTGCCCTTCAATAGTTAACGCAGTAGTTTTTATAAAATCATAAAAAAAGGGAAATCGATGAGCAAAATATCAACCAGAAAATGTGCTCTCGCGCTAGCGATTACGGCAAGTCTATCTGGCCAATCACTTGCAAACGAGACATCTATTGAACGCCAATCAACAGCAAATAAAACCACTGTAACGAGTGAACAAGAAAACAAACCAGAAAAAATAGTCGTTACAGGCTCTCGTATCAAACGGGATAGCTTTTCAATTGCAACACCTCTAGTGACAATGGACAGAGATGCCGTTGCGGATACCGGTTTAAGTAATTTAGCTGATATTCTAGTCGAGAATATGCCAGCGCTAACAGAAAGTATTGGTAACACAACTAGCCAATCCAGCGTCTCAGGTACCGGCTTATCAACCGTTGAGCTACGCGATTTAGGTCCTAACCGTACACTAACCTTAATTGACGGGCGCCGTGTTGTTTCAAATAGTTACAGTGGTAACTACGTCAGCCTAAATACCATTCCTAGCGGCATGGTTGAGCGAGTTGAAATAATCAGTGGCGGCGCATCAGCCACCTATGGGGCAGACGCCGTAGCAGGCGTAGTTAATATTATTACCCAGTCAAAAAAAGAAGGGTTTGATTTTCAAGCCCGAACAGGTGAAAGCACAGATGGCGGAGGTAAAGAGTTTACCCTTGATTTGAACTACGGTGACTCATTTGCCGACGGTCGCGGTTATGCTTATTTCAGCGCTAACTGGGACCGTGACTTCGGTATGACTTTTTATGATCGCAAGCGCGCCCAAATTGAAGACTCTTACAATTACGACGACGAAGCCATGTGTAATACTATGCTCACAGGGGATGGCCGACAATGTATGCGTGACATTAGCCAAGCTGATTGGGCCAGTAAAAGTGATGGTACACTTGGTGGAGTTTTCTTAGAAAACGGCAATAATGAGACCCAATTTTGGTATGATGGTCAAACATTGCGCGATGACTGGAAAGATAACGAAGAAATTTACGGCATTAACTCCAACCAATACGTGATGCTGGATGTACCCAGCGATAATTTATCGACCGCAATTAAAGTCGACTTCGATATTAATGATGACGTGATGTTCTACGGTCAGTTGCAATACAGTGAAAGTAGCTCATTTAACAATAAATCACCAGAAGATGAATATGAGAGCGCTTATGTACCACAGTTTAACCCGGTAACAGGTGAACCTGCAGGCGATGTTCGCCCTGGCTATATTCCTATCGATAACCCTTACGTGCCACAGGCTATTCTTGATGCCCAGCCTTATAAAGATCGCATTTATTGGGATCGCCGATTTGGTGAAGTGGGTGATATCAGTACAGATAACACCCGAAAAACGATTCGTAGTTGGGCTGGCTTACAAGGTACCTTATTTGATCATGAGTGGGATTGGGATGTCTCAGCCAGTTATGGCCGTTTTACACAACACCAAATTCGCAATAATGAACTTAACACTGTAAAGCTAAACCAAGCATTACAAGCGGAACAATTAGCCGATGGTACAATTCAATGTAAAGATGCTGATGCCCGTGCAGCAGGCTGTGTTCCTATCAACTTATTTGGTGAAGGCTCTGTAACTAATGAGATGGCCGACTGGATCCGTACTACACCAATTATTGATACTGAAATCGAACAATATGGTGTAGTTGGCTATATTTCAGGGGATTTATTTGAACTTCCAGCTGGCAGTGTTTCGGCTGTGTTCGGTGGTGAATACCGTAAAGATACACAACAAGTTAGCACCAGTGACGACATGAAAGCAGGTGGTATTACATTTAACTACGTACCAAACTTTTATGGTGAAGTAGATGTTTATGAAGCGTTTGCTGAATTTGCAGTACCACTATTAAAAGATGCCCCCTTGGCGAAAAATTTATCAGCAGAAACTTCATTACGTTTGGCAAATTACAGTATGGAAAATGTCGGCACTGTTGCCAGCTATAAATTAGGTGTATTTTGGGAACCCGTTAGTGGCTATGCATTCAGAGCTAATTACGCTCGAGCCCAGCGCGCACCGACTATCACCGAGCTAATGTCACCGGAGCGTGGTGATTACGATAGCTATTCAGACATTTGCGACGGTTTAACTGCAACATCAACAAAGCCAGGTCATGATAATTGCCGTAAAGAGCCTGTATTCCAAGAGTTATTGGCGGCAAATTCAGAGTTTGCTTTTGAAGATGAAAACAACAGCTACTCACCAGGTGCCGGTAATTCAGAGCTAAAAGAAGAAACTGCAGACACATACACATTCGGTGTAACCATTGCACCAGAGTTTATCGAAAACTTTAGAGTAGCTATCGACTACTACGATATTGCCATTGTCGATGCTATTTCAACCATTAGCAATGAAAACATTCAGCGTGAATGTTATGACTCAGAATCAGAGTGGGGCGACAGCAATGCGTTTTGCAGTGATATTACTCGCAACAATGAAGGTAATATCATTAAGATTTTACAACGCCAATATAATCTAGATGAACTAACATCCCGTGGCTATGATGTTGCAATGCAATACAATTTTGACTTTGATGGTATAGGTTCGTTTGTATTAAAAGCGGATTACAATCATACCATTGAGTACTCACAAACTTATCTTAGTGATGATGGAAGCTATGTAACCAGCCAATATGCAGGCTATGGTAAAAGTAAAGATAAAGCCGCACTTTCCTTAACTTGGCGCAATGACGATTGGCGCGTACGCTGGAGCAGTAACTTCTTGGGCTCATTTAAAGCAAGCCAAAGCTTAGAAGAAGACTGGCAGGGTTATATGGCCGCAAATGATGAACGTTGTAACACTGGTGCAGAAGGCTGTATCACGAACCCTGAACCATTAAAGTACCAAAACTATGGCTCATTTATGAAGCATAATTTATCCGCTTCATACACTATGGGTTTACAACAGCACGGTGATTTACGCATATTTGGTGGCATCAATAATCTATTTGATGATAAAGGTGCATTTTACCCATATGGCCGCGGTAATTATTACTCAAGCTATGGCGGTGGTACTGGTCGCTATGTTTACGTAGGAGCACAATATAGTTTTTAAAAAAATACCTACGGTTAATGCCCGTTAACCATATCCCTACTAGGTTGTTAGCAAAGGCACGTATCTATGATCGTGCCTTTTTTCTTTTTACCAATTTTGCATTTCAATAAGCCGTGATTCGGTGCGGGCATATTCAAACGCTAACTTTTTACCGCGATATAACTGAGAAATATCATCCTGTGCACTGATCACTAACAACTTACCTCGGTCATAAAACTCATCAACTAAGGCAATAAAACGACGAGCTTCATCGTCTAAAGTGTGTTCTTGTAGCACTTGCTTTTCACGCTGATAGCTATCTTCAATCCCATGCACAATCTGCTTTCCTGTAGCTTGAGCAACCATCACTGGGATATTACACACATAGACACGCTGATAATGCTGCGCTAAATAGATGTAATCTGCGGTACTGCGCGGCCCAGAGCAAAGCGCCATAAAGTCAAACATAATGGCATTCGAACTATGCTGTAAACACCTTAAAGTGCGCCCCTTAATGGCAACACTAATATCGCTTAGTAATGGCCCTGAAAAAACAGAGAAATTGGCCTGAAATTGCTGTTCGCCACTGCCATGATCAAAGTAATAAGTAGCATGCTGACCAAACCGTAAACGATGATCAACCTCCCCTGTTACATTAATCAAAATACAATGTGTTTTTAAAAGTTCTATGGTGGGTAAAAATCGCCCCCGCTGTAAACCGTTGTAATAAAGTTGTTCTGGGTGACAATTTGACGTTGCAACCAAAATAACGCCTTTATTAAAAAGCGCTTTGAATAGTTCAGCCATGATCATAGCATCACCAATATCACTGACAAAAAACTCATCAAAGCACAGCACCCTTATTTTCTTTGCCCATTGCGCTGCAATATGAGTGAGTGGATTTTTCGCGCCCTGTAAACTGTTTAATTGTTGATGAACTTGCGCCATAAAATGATGAAAATGTAGGCGTTGTTTATTTTCCATCGGTAACTGTTGGTAAAATAAGTCCATCAGCATCGACTTTCCACGGCCTACCGGACCATGTAAATAAACGCCCTGAATCTGTGGTTGTGTTTGCCACCAAACACGTTTTTTAACTAAGCTTTCAGCAAGACTTTGCAAGGTATTGACCGCTGTTAGTTGAGCTTGGTCATACTGTAACTCTTTTTGCTCTACACGCTGCTGATAGGTGGCTAAAATTTGTATTTGTGACACTGTTCTGGCTGCTTACTATCGGCTATACTCGCGCCATTGTAGCCGACTAAAAATGTGAACCCAATGAAATTCCCTTGCCGTTTAGATAAATTTGTTAGCCATCTTGCTCAAATTCCTCGCAGTAAAGCTAAAGCTGAAATCAAACAAAAACAAATAACTGTGAACGGCGAAGTGGCCACTGCATTTGATCACCCAATCAATCAAACGGACGTGGTATTATTATGCGATGAGCCACTTGAATACTTAGGTAAGCGGTATTTCATGCTCAATAAACCTGTCGGATATGTGTGCGCCAATGCGGATGAATTACACCCAACGGTATTTGATTTATTGGATGAACCTAATATGAAGGATTTTCATGTTGCAGGTCGGCTCGATATAGACACCACAGGTTTAGTGCTAATCACAAATGATGGCGAATGGTCACACAAAATCACCTCTCCTAAACATAATAAATTCAAAACTTACTTAGTTGAAACACAAGAACCACTTACAGAACAAGCACTAGATCAACTTCGTCATGGCGTGCAATTACACAACGAAAAAGAACTCACTCGCCCAGCAATCGCTGAAGCTTTAGCAAGTTACAGCTTACGCTTATCAATCAGCGAGGGAAAATACCATCAGGTGAAACGTATGCTCGCCGCTGTAAACAATAAAGTAATTGAATTACATAGAGAAAAAATCGCAAATATCGAATTAGATAGCCAACTTGCCAGCGGTGAGTACCGCCAATTAACACAATCAGAAAGCAAACTTTAAAGTACCCATAACAGACACTTGAGCAAAAGTCACGTAAAAACACAGTGAAAATGCTAATTAAAACTAACATCTGGCCGATAAACGTGGTAATAATTTAAAGTAATATAAAAATAATAAGGGGCTCATTGTGCTGTCAGGTTTAGCATTAAGAACTAAAATAATCCTGTTTGCTGGGGCTATGTTTATCGCGCTTAACGCGATAGCGTTACTCGGCTTACAATCACTGCGTTATGCCAGTGAAAGCGATAATATCGCACGTATCAATCAATTAATGAAAAGTACAACCAATATTGTGCAACAATTTGAGCTGCTTGCTCAAAGTGGTCAGTTATCAGAACACAAAGCCCGAGAATTCGCCATACAAATGCTGCGAGAAAATAAATACCACGACTCAGAGTATGTATATGTAGTGGACGATGCACTGGATTTTGTTGCCACTCCCCACGATCCACAACTGCACGGAACTAGTTTTAACGACTTTAAAGACGCCAATGGCAAAAGTATTGGTCGCATGGTAGAGGCTTTAGTTGGTAATCAAACGAATAAAATTATCACCTATCACTGGGATTCTGTTCGTGACGGTGAAACCGTCGATTTAACTTCTGTAGTACAAAAAACCCCGCACTTTGGCTGGTATATTGGTACCGGGATCAGTGAAAAAGAAGTAAATGAGCGCTACTGGAACACAGCCAAATGGCTTCTGGGCTTATCGTTAATCATCGCGGTAGCACTAACAGTAGCAATAGCACGCTTTGGAATTTCGCTTAGTAATGCCCTAGGCGGTGAAGTCAATGAAGTGATAGAAATCGTTAAACAAGTCTCGCGCGGTAATTTAAACTCTCATATTCGAACCGATGCGCAACCGGAGAGTATCATCGCAGCCATGCACTATATGCAACAGGGTCTTCGCGGTGTAGTTGGTAGCATTAAAGACGTAACCGATACACTCAAAAATCAAAGTACTGATAACGAAGCACGCTCTACCGAGCTTGATAAGTTAACTCGCAGCCTAAATGAAGAAACGCATATGGTGGCCTCTGCGATCACTGAGCTAACAGCATCTGCTCAAACGGTTGTCGAGCATGCTGAACAAGCCGCTCACTCAGTGCAAGAAGCCGAAAGCCAAGGGCAAAATGCTAATCACCTGACAACTGAGGCTGCGGATACCATCGCTCTTTTAGAGCAGCAAATTGACAGCGCTGGTAATAACATCCAACTCCTTGATGATGAAGTAAATAATATCGCAAATGTGCTAAGTGTGATTCAAAGTATTGCGGAGCAAACAAACTTACTTGCACTTAACGCCGCAATTGAAGCAGCCCGTGCTGGTGAGCAAGGAAGAGGCTTTGCTGTTGTTGCCGATGAGGTTCGTCAACTGGCGCAACGCACTCAATCTAGTACAGAAGAAATACATAAGATGATTGGCAAATTACAAACTGCCACTCAAGATGCCAAAGCATCCGTTAATTTAAGTATAACCACCAGTGAGCAGACCGTTGCTAAGTCAAAACATGTCAGTGAAGAGTTACAACGCGTTGCTTCGTCGCTAAGTGCTATCGCGCAAATGAGCCATCAAATAGCCATTGCAGCGAAAGAGCAACTCGATGCAGGGGAAGATACTGCTAAACGTATAGTTACTATATCAGATACGGCGGCACAAACAGCTGATGTTTCACATCATGCTCATGCTGCGACAGATTTAATTAAAGGGCTAACCAATGATTTGGAGGCTGAGACAGATAAGTTTAGGTCTTAGTTAACTTTTAAAAAACACCTTCCCTAACAAAACCCGCCATATAAATGCGGGTTTTTATTAAGTTAAGACTTAATTTGCACTAGGTCGTAGCCAGCAAGATCTGGCACGATCATTTGTAAGCGCGACTCTGTTACATCTAATGAGTTTAAACACTCACAATATTCAGAGGCCTTAAGCTCAAGTTGATGGGCTTTCTTTTGTAATGATTTATCTATTTCTTTTGAAATAATATCCATTCGTTGGCCCATGTCGTTAATACGATCTTCGATATTACCTTCACGAGATTTAAATGCATCCCCTAATGAAACTAATATAGCCCCTAATGAGCCATGAACGGCCGAATGAATTTTTTTACTGATCTCTTCGGTAAAAAAGTCGTCAATTTTAGAAAGGGATTGTGGGGCAATAAAGTAAAAATCTTCACCCCGTTTAAACTTATCCATTAACGCGCGCTCAACGTACTGAAGCTGAGTTTTAAGTACTTCAGGCTCTTTATCTGACATCCCTTCAACCACTTGCTCAATGGCACTGAGGCCCAAATTCACCCCATCGGTAGCAAGTTCTACCAACTCAGGAACGGTATCTCGAATACCTTTACTGAACTGCTCCAAGACTTGGCTTTCTTCTTGGCTCAAATCAATCCAATAACCACGTATAAAAAGTTGATTGTTATTATTGATCTGTACACGAGTTTGGCCTTTATCAACAATACGAATAACATCATCAGTTATAATCAGGCCATGGCCAAGTTCAACTTCGCACTGCGCTTGGGCAAAAGCCAGAGGACTTGAAAGTGCTATAGATAACGCCAATATCGAGCGAGATAAAAACGTCATAAACACCTCAAAGAGTCAAAATGGAAGACGGCTAGGTTAACAAAAAACCATTTTTATGCAAGAAAAACTAGCTAGAGTTCGGCTTCTCTAGCTAGGAAATAACTTTACCCCACAATGCCAAGAGGCTTAGCTGTTTGCCAGGCTCCCCGGGTGAAGTCAGGGATATCTATAGATGCACTTCGATTAGCGACAGACTCAGCAGAAAGCGGTGAAATCACTGACCAAGCTGCGCCATCATACACATCTTGATCTAAAGGTTCGCCATTACGTAAACAGTAAATCATGCGCCAGAACATGAGAAAGTCCATACCACCGTGACCACCATTACGCTGAGCTTCTTCACCCATTTTAAGCCATAAAGGGTGATCGTACTTTTGATACCAGTCAGTCATGTCATGATCCCACTCATGAAAACTGCCTGCACTTCCCTCTTCTAGCGCAATGCGGTTAGGAAAACCAGCAAAAACGCCATTAGTGCCTTGAATCAAGTTATGACGAGAGTAAGGCCTTGGCGTGGTAGTATCGTGTTGCACCATGATACTGCGGCCATTTACCGTTTTAATAAGCGTGGTATTCATATCGCCAGCAATATAATTAAGCTGATTACGCTGATGCCCCGCTGGAAACTCTCGTTTAGCATAGGCTTGACGACCCAGCGCGGGTGAGCTCATTGAAGTTAAAAAATCAAAACGGTCACCTCGGTTGATATTCATATATTGTGAAACCGGGCCTAAACCATGAGTTGGGTATAAATTGCCATTGCGCTTGGCGTGCCATGCTGTACGCCATGAACCTGTTTTATGTTCCAACTCCTTCATTTGCCAGCGCAGTTCATGAATGTATGCCGCTTCACCATGGAGCAACTCACCAAATACACCTTGGCGAACCATATTAAGCACCATCAACTCATCACGACCATAGTTGACGTTTTCCATCATCATGCAGTTTTTTTGCGTGCGTTCAGCTGTATCAACAATTTGCCACATTTCATCGACCGTCAACGCCAGTGGCACCTCTACAAATGCATGTTTACCACTGTTCATGGTATCAATGGCCATTGGCGCATGCCATGCCCACGGGGTTGAAATAATAACAATATCGATATCATCTCGGGCAAGCATATCTTGATAAGCATGTTCAGAGCCAGAATAAAGGGCGGGCTTCGCTATGCCCTTCTCAGTTAAGTAATTAGCTGAACGTTGTAATACTTCATCATGGGTATCACAAATTGCAACAATTCGTGTACCATCAATATGGCTCATTCGTTTTACGTGGCCAAAACCGCGTTGACCCACACCAATAAAAGCGACCCTAACAATATCCATTTTTGGAGCGACTATGCCGATAACAGATTGGCCTTGCTGAGCGGGCGTAACTGCGCCATTGCTACCACTGCTTGCGCAACCGGCAACTACACTGGCGACAGCGGCTGTACTGGCCGCTTTTAGAAAATCTCGACGATTAAACTGCTTCATTATTTTATCCTTGATTCACCTAATTTAAAGTTACCTAAAATAGGGTTTAAGGTAAAGAAAATGAGCTCAATCAGCAAAGGTTCAGACGAAATTATGAATGGAAAAAGACAGGTTATTCTAGCAAGAAAAAATAATGAGGCAGAGCTACACCAGCCTCTATATTTTCTTTTATTCGTGGCTGAACAACTTAAACATCACTTAAAATGGCTTTTAATGTGTGTTTTTTGGCAAGAATATCGCGATAAAGAGCAAATTGGTTTTGCGCTCTTTCTAAATTATGTTCGGCATGTTTTATCGCAAAATAGTTATCACCATCAAGGTAATCAGTTAAAAAGCGTAGCCCGATCATAAAGGTCATGACTTTTGTGCCTAACCAGAAGCTTTGCTTTTCTTGCTCAGTAATTAAGTCTTTTAATGGCTCAACATAACCTTTAACTAACGCCGCAAAAATCTCTTCACGAACACCTACATTCTCAAGGTTAGTTGAATCTTCTTCTTCTGGAGAGCAAAAAGTACGCACCATGTCGCCAAAATCATATAACCAGTAACCCGGCATACAGGTATCTAAATCAATCACTGCTTTTGCCGTATGAGACTTGTTACAAAAAAGCATATTATTGATTTTAGTATCATTATGGCAAGGTCGTACTGGCACAACTCCCTGTAGATCTTTAAGCTCATTAATTAAGCCAAATTGCGATAAACAAAAATCTACCTCAGCCTGGCAACGCGCTAAACGATCTACTGGGTTTTTAGCAATAACAGCTTTAAGTGTTTGAGCTCGCATTGCCAAGTTATGAAAATCAGGGATAACATGATAAAGCTGCTCGGCATTAAAGTCTCCTAATGCTACCGCAAACTGGCCAAATGCATTGGCGGCAATTTCTGCTTGTGAAGTATTTTTAACTACATCTTCACTATAACTGCCGCCAATAAATTCGAGTGCTCGCCACACACCATTATCGCAATCAACTAAAAACTGCTGTGACTGCGTCGGCACATGACGAATAATGTCTAAATCATACTCACCCAGCTGATGTTTTTGCGATAAATGGGTTTCAATTAAGCGAGCATTTTTAACTAACATCTCGGGCTCTGGAAACACTTCAGTATTGAGCTTTTGTACAACCAACGATTTCTCATTTGCTGTCAATAACATAGTACTATTAATGTGACCATTGCCGATCGGTTTCATGCTTATGCGTTCACTGCCTAAGCCAAAGCTCTCGGACAAATGAAGTGCAACGGGGTTTGACTTCATACTTATTTCACTATTATCACGCCCAGAAAAAGGCAATATAGGGGACAACTCATCCATGACGTAGCTCATATAACTTTCCTGCAACTTCCTGTAACTCTGACTTATATGTCACACCATACCAAGGCTCTTGTGCTATATATACAGAGATTTTCTTACTTCTCGTTAAAATTAATTTTTGTATCTGATCCGGTAAATAATACTCTTTAATGACATCGTTGTCATGTTTTTGCAAGAACTCATGAAAGCCATGCTCTAAACTAGCAAATAAAGCAGGGGTGATCCCCCAAAAACTCATTGAGCCAAGGGCATCCTCCATGATTTCCTCAGGACAACCTTCGGGATTCTCTCCCTTCAATATACCTTGCTCATACTTAATATTTAAGTACTCAACAACACCTTGTAAACTGCCATTTTGTACTTGGCATACCCCTCGGTTCACACCTCCCTCAGCAGATAAGGTATTAACAATAGGGTAACCAACCATGGCCCAACTCTGTTGTTGTTTAAAATGCTCACTCAATAACTTAAATGACGTTGCACCATAGTAATCATCAGCGGTGATCACAATCGCAGGGTTATGAATATATTGTTTTGCACATAATAACGCGTGGCCAGTGCCCCACGGTTTTGTACGCAGCTTAGCTAACCCAGCAAATTGTTTTGGCACTAAATCAATGTGCTGCTCTACTAATACAACTTCGAGTTGCTGTGGTAATCGAGGTAGGATTGTATTTTCAATTTCAGCTCTTACGGCTTGATTAATCACAAGCACAACTTGCGTAACGCCTGCAGCGTAAGCATCATGAATACTCAGCTCCATAATCGTGCAGCCTAAGCCTGCAATTTCTACTATTTGCTTATTACCACCAAAGCGACTACCTAAACCGCCCGCAAGAACCACTAAACTTAATGCATGTTTTGTACTTGCCATGTCTTACCTAATATTGCCTTATTGTAAATAATTGTACCAGTTTTACCTATCAATTCTAGCCTGTGAGGGAGTTATACCCAAGCCACCTCAAGATGCGAGTTTCAGTTGGAATTAAAAACGATTTAGACAAGGCATTGATTGCAAATAATAGTGGTTCTATTGTTAAAATCAATAACGCAGTATAAATCGCTTTTAAACCAACCCGTTGGGCGTTTCACAGGAACTTACTCTCATCGTTGTTACTTATTAAAAGGGACTGCCATTCTTGCAAAGTAACGCCTTGATATTAAGCCCCTGTGAAGCGCTGAATTCTGCATCTTGAGGTGGTTTGGGTATGTATTACTCCAACAAAAACGGTGACTTAGTACTAAGTCACCGTTTTAAAACTAATCTAAAATAAGCATATATTAAAAATCGAGTATATTAATTTATGCTTGATATAGATTAATGCTTACCAAATTTTTACGCGTTCTTCTGGTTTGATATACATTTTGTCACCTTCTTTTACATCAAATGCTTGATAAAACTCAGGCATATTCGACAATATACCAATTACACGATAATGACTTGGCGAATGTGGGTCTGTCATTAAGCGATTACGTAATTCTTCATCACGATACTTACGACGCCAAATTTGTGACCAACCCATAAAGAAACGCTGATCGCCAGTGTAACCATCAATCACAGGCGCTTTTGCGTCACCAAGTGACAACTGATACGCAGTATAAGCAACGGTTAAGCCTCCTAAGTCTCCAATATTTTCACCTAGAGTTAGCTCGCCATTCACGTTTGCATCTGCAAAGGGCTTGTATTCAGCGTACTGTGCAACTAATTGACCGGTTCGTTCTTCAAATTGCTTAAGATCTGATTCGCTCCACCAATTACGAAGGTTACCATCACCATCATATTTAGCTCCCTGATCGTCAAAACCATGGCCTAATTCGTGACCGATCACAGCGCCAATTGCGCCATAATTCACAGCATCATCCGCTTCTAGGTTAAAAAATGGTGGTTGCAAAATCGCAGCAGGAAATACAATTTCGTTATTAACTGGATTGTAATAAGCATTTACAGTTTGTGGTGTCATATGCCACTCAGAGCGATCCACTGGTTTACCTAATTTTGCAACCATATCAGCATACGACCATTGACTATGGCGAATATAGTTACCGACAAGATCATCCGCTTTAATTTCAAGTTCTGAATAGTCTTTCCATTTATCAGGATAACCAATTTTCGGCGTAAACTTATCAAGCTTTTCTTTTGCCGCAAGCTTAGTTTCAGGGCTCATCCATTCAAGGTTTTCTATGGCAACGGCATAACCACGAATAACGTTATCTACCAGCTCTTCCATGCGCGCTTTAGCTTCAGGTGGGAAGTTTCCTTTAACGTAGACTTTACCTAAGATCTCACCTAATACACTATTAGATGCATCAACTGTTTTTTTCCATAGTGGTGCTTGCTCTTCTACACCACGTAAAGTAGTACTGTAAAAGTCGAAGTTAAGGTCAACTAAGTCTTTATTTAATAAATTTGCGTAGTTACTTACAAAATGAAATTTTAAATAGTGTTGCCAAGTCGCTAAATCGGTTTCAGAGTATATATTTGCAAACTGCTCAAAATAACTCGGTTGACCAACAATCACATCTTTTGTGTCTATTCCTGAGGCTTTAAAGTACTCAACTAAATCAAAGTCACCAGTCAATTTACTCGCATCTGCTAGTGTCATTTTATTGTAGGTTTTCGTCGCATCACGTCTTTCTACACGGCTCCACTGCGCTTGAGCTATGCTTTTCTCTAGGGCAAGAATATTATCGGCAGCTTGCTGCGCGTTTTCTACGTTAGCACGCTCGAGTACTTGTGTAATATAAGTGAGGTATTGCTCACGAATTTTGCTAAACTTTTCGTCATCTTTTAGGTAATAATCACGATCCGGTAAGCCAAGTCCTGCTTGATAAGCATATAATGCGTATTCACTTGAGTTTTTGGCATCGTTATTTACATACCAACCAAATGGTACACTACCACCTTGCAAACGTAGTTGTGCCATTAATGACACGAGCTCAGGCTTAGCTTGAACAGCATCGATGCTAGACAGCACAGGAGACAATGGCTTAACAGCAAGCTCTTCTCGTTTAGTTTCATCCATATAGCTGTTGTAAAAAGCAGCCAGCTTTGCTTCATCAGAACCTGGTTCAACATTTTTATTTGCTGCGGCTTTTTCAAGCACTGCTTTCATTGCCTTTTGTGAGTCATCGTATAACTGGGTAAATGAACCGTAGTTGGATTTGTCACCTGGGATCTCAGTGGTTTCTAACCACTGACCATTTACATGGTAATAAAAATCATCTTGAGCACGCACTGATTTATCCATATTGGCAAGCTCAATACCTGAATTTAATTGCTCAACAGGTGCCGCTTGTACCGTGGTTTCTGCTGTATTTGTTTGTTGTTGTTTATCACCGCAGCCAACCAATCCTAATGCAAGTGCAATGCTTATAGCGCTAAAAGTTACTTTGTTCATAAGAATCTCGATTGTTAGATAGAGTTTAATTACATGCAGTATGATTCTGCAGGCAATTTGCACCCACTATATTAAACTTGTTATGGATAACAATAAACCGACCAGTTAAAACAACGGTTTTTAATATGTAACAAAATTTATCTAACCTGTTGCACGCTACACTTAAGGGATTTTATAACTGCCAGTAATGCTCAAATTACGGGCATAAAAAAACCGCTAAAAGCGGTCTTTTTCATGCACTACAAATTATTTTATAACTCGTAAGTGGGAGCCTTTTTTCTTGTCAGGCTTAGGCGGGGTTGGCTCATCATCAGGGATAAACTCTTCCTCTAAGTCGACACTTTCAAGCTCAGGTGCAAAGTCGTCTTCGTCCTCTAAAAACTCATCTGCAGTAAATACGGTGCCTTCTCCATTCTCGCGAGCATAGATAGCAAGTACAGCACCTAATGGTACGTATACTTGCATCGGCTGTCCGCCAAAACGAGCATTAAAACTTAATTGTTGTTTATCCATCGAAAACTGCGTGACGGCTGAAGGACTAATATTCAATACAATTTGACCATCTTGAACAAATTGCGTTGGTATTTGCACAGCAGGAAAATCAGCATTAACCACTAAATGAGGGGTGCACTGATTATCGACAATCCAATCAAAAAATGCGCGAAGTAAATAAGGACGATTAGGCGTCATTACAAACGGATCTCACGCTCAGCTTCAGTCAGAGATGCTTGGAAAGACTCACGTTCAAATAAACGGATCATGTACTCTTTCATCTCTTTAGAACCAGCACCATTTAGCTCAATACCAAGTTCTGGTAGGCGCCATAGTAGTGGTGCTAAGTAACAATCAACTAAACTGAATTCTTCGCTCATGAAATATGGCGCTTCAGTAAAGATAGCTGAAACAGCAAGTAATGCTTCTGTTAGTTCTTTACGTGCTTGCGCTGATTCAGCACCGTTTGCGTAAATTTTAGCAGCTAGACTATACCAGTCTGTATCGATGCGATGCATCATTAAACGGCTACGACCACGCATTACCGGATAAACAGGCATTAGTGGAGGATGAGGAAAACGTTCATCAAGGTATTCCATGATGATGTTTGCCTGATATAAACCAAGCTCACGGTCGATCAGTGTTGGCACTGTACCGTAAGGATTAATTTCATGAAGTGCTTCTGGTAAGTTATCCTTTTCAGCCAGATGAATATCTACACTTACGCCTTTTTCAGCAAGTACAATGCGTACTTGGTGGCTATACATACAGTTAGCACCAGAAAAAAGGGTCATTACAGGGCGCTTATTGGCAGCTACGGCCATGCCTACCTCCATTAAATAACAAAAACAGCAATAGGGGCTTAAGCCCCTATTGCAAAATTACCTTTAAATATGTTCAAAATTAATGAACATCTCTCCAGTATTCTTTCTTCAGCATAAATGACAAGATAAATAGGATGATTAAAAATCCAATTACCTTAATACCCAGCGCTTCCGATTCAAGACGCGTAGGTTCACCTACGTACTCTAGGAAGTTCGTTAAATCACGAACTGCTTGGTCATATTCATCTACACTTAATTCGCCTGTACCATCTGTTTTGGTGCCAACAACTTTAGTCACTGTGTGACCATGCTCTTGTACTTCTTCAGTAATAGGCATAGGTAAACCTTGCAGCTCTTGCAGAACATGCGGCATACCTACCGATGGAAATAACGTATTATTTACACCGAATGGGCGAGATTCATCTTTGTAAAATGATTTTAAATAGGTGTAAATCCAATCACTGCCACGCACACGCGCAACATTTGTTAGATCCGGCGGAGCCGCACCAAACCATTTTGCAGCATCATCTTTTTCCATTGCGTTGGTAATGTGGCTACCTACTTTTGAACCATCAAAAATAAGTTGCTCTTGCCCTACTTCTGTAGGGATACCGATATCGCGGAAAGTTCGTTCATAACGCTGATACTGCATTTGGTGACAACCAAGGCAGTAATTCATGAACAACTTTGCACCACGTTGCAATGAAGGTTGATCTGTTAGGTCATTACCCGCTTCCATTAATGGAACTGACGGACCCGCCGCCATTGCCGGTAATACGTTTATTGATAAAGCAAATAAACCGATAATTAGCTTTTTCATCATTTCGTTAACCTCTCTGGCAATGGCTTAGTTTTTTCATTCTTACTGTATACAAATAACAGTACGAAGAACATAAAGTAAGTCACAGTACAGATTTGCGAAATAATCGTTTTCAAATCAGTTTGAGGAGTCGCACCCACCCAACCTAATAGTACGAAAGTCACAACAAAACCTGCAATGTTCCATTTATGGAAGCCACAACGGTAACGAACTGATTTAACTGTACCACGGTCAATCCAAGGTAACAGAGCCAGTACCACAATAGATGCACCCATCGCGACAACACCGATTAACTTATCAGGGATTGCACGTAAGATTGCATAGAATGGCGTAAAATACCAAACTGGGAAAATATGCTCAGGTGTTTTTAACGGGTTTGCCGCTTCAAAGTTTGGCGCTTCTAAGAAGAAACCATTCATCGCTGGCATAAAGAACACAACCCAGCAGAACAAGATTAAGAAACCAACCACGCCCATAATATCTTTAACTGTGTAGTATGGGTGGAACGGTATCGCATCAACAATATCTTTCTTGTCGGTGTAATACTCATGGAATTTAAATTTAGGCTTATCTTCTTCAGCAACAGAGCCTTTCTTACGCTTAATCTCAACACCATCAGGGTTATTTGAGCCCACTTCGTGAAGTGCAACAATGTGTAAGAATACTAAGATAACAATAACCAGTGGTAATGCGATTACGTGTAATGCAAAGAAGCGGTTAAGCGTTGCACCCGAAATTACATAGTCACCACGGATCCAAAGTGTTAAGTCATCACCAATAACCGGAATCGCACCGAATAAAGAAATGATTACCTGCGCACCCCAGAATGACATTTGACCCCATGGTAATAAGTAACCCATGAAGGCTTCAGCCATTAATGCTAGGAAGATAAACATACCAAACAACCACAGTAATTCACGTGGTTTTTGATAGGAACCGTAGATCATGCCACGGAACATATGTAGATAAACGACGATGAAAAACGCAGAAGCACCCGTTGAGTGCAAATAACGTAATAACCAGCCATATTCAACATCACGCATGATGTATTCAACAGATGCAAATGCACCTTCTGCTGAAGGAACAAAGTTCATCGTTAACCAAATGCCCGTTAGGATTTGGTTAACTAGTACTAACATGGCTAGTGAGCCAAAGAAGTACCAGAAGTTAAAGTTTTTAGGTGCTGGATACTGTGCAATATGCATGTTCCAAACACGAGTCATTGGGATACGGTCGTCGATCCAACCAATAATCTTACCAAACATTAGGCTACCCCTTTTTCTTCGCCCACTAAAATAGTGGTCTCATCAAGAAAAGTATAAGGTGGTATTTCTAAATTTAATGGTGCAGGTACCGCTTGGAATACTCGGCCAGCCATATCGAATTTAGAACCATGACATGGACAGTAGAAACCATCATCCGTGCCTTCTACTTTTTCGCCAAAGCCGCCATTAAGGAAACCCGGTGAACACCCTAAATGAGTACAAATACCTACAGCGACAAAAATCTCTGGACGTATTGAACGGTAGTCATTTGTTGACGATTCTAATTGTTGTGGCTCTTGCGATTGCGGATCACGAAGTTGATCTTCGTGAGCTTTCATCTGCTCAAGCATTTTAGGGGTCCGTGATACAACCCATACAGGTTTACCACGCCACTCGACACGTATTAATTGCCCTGGCTCAAGTTTGCTGATATCTACTTCTACAGGCGCACCCGCAGATTTAGCTCGCTCACTTGGATTCCAAGACGCAATAAAAGGAACAGCAGCCCCAGCCGCACCAACACCACCAACAACAGAGGTAGCTATGGTTAAAAAGCGACGTCGGCCATTGTCTACAGGCGCATTGCTCATCCACTTATCTCCACTATGATTCCCAACACTTGCCATATTGAGAACATCAGTTACAGCAGTTTAATTTTTCGAAATTTTAAAATAGAAGCGATCATAATTAAAACCCATGATTAAAACAAGGTTATTAACAGCTTCATGCTCGAATATTCCCGACTTTATCAACTCGTTGACTAAGTTAGCTCGAGCATAGAGCCGTTTTTATGATATTACTTTTACAAAAACAATATACTGACCGAGATCAACCCCACTAAGAGGAAGCAGATAAACTGCAGTTGGTGCTGTTGAACTCACTCACATTACTTGCCAGACAATTGTAGCAAAAAAATCCACCAATTAACTGATGGATTTACACTTATTATGATTATTATTGAACTTTTTTTTAACTTATACGCAGTAAAGGCCTTAGCAGGTTAATTATTAGGCGCATATTTGATACGAGTTTGCTGGTTACAGATAAAAAGTGCGAGTTTGTCTATCTCTGATAAAAGGTGCGAGTTGGCTTATCTCTGGTAAAAAGTGCGAGTTGGCTCAGAATAAATTTTTAAACGCGGTAGTCAAGTACTTCGTCTCTTTACCCTCGCTAGCTTTATATAGCTCCAAAACAAAAAACCCAGCCGAGGCTGGGTTTTTGGAATTCTGTAAAACGTAATATTAACGTTTTGAGAATTGTGGACGCTTACGTGCTTTCTTAAGACCCACTTTCTTACGCTCAACTTTACGCGCATCACGAGTAACGAAACCGGCTTTACGAAGTTGTGGACGTAGTGACTCGTCAAACTCCATAAGTGCACGAGTGATACCGTGACGGATTGCGCCAGCTTGACCAGTAGTACCACCACCAGCAACGGTGATGTGTAAGTCAAACTTTTCAGTCATATCAACAAGCTCAAGAGCTTGACGAACAACCATACGTGCTGTTTCGCGACCAAAGTACTCTTCTAAAGAGCGCTTGTTGATTACGATGTTACCAGTGCCTGGGCGTAAGAATACGCGAGCACTTGAACTTTTACGACGACCTGTACCGTAGTATTGATTTGCCATGATAGTGCTCCTTAAATGTCTAGAACCTGAGGCTGTTGTGCAGCATGGTTGTGCTCAGTACCCGCGTAAACTTTAAGTTTACGGTACATAGCGCGGCCTAAAGGGCCACGTGGCAACATGCCTTTAACAGCTTTTTCGATGATCATTTCAGGCTTTGCAGCTTGAAGTTTATCAAAAGTAGTAGACTTAAGACCACCTGGGAAACCAGAGTGAGCGTAGTAAACTTTATCTTTGAATTTGTTACCAGTTACAGTAACTTTCTCCGCGTTGATAACGATGATGTAATCACCAGTATCTACGTGTGGAGTATATTCAGCTTTGTGCTTACCGCGTAGGCGATGAGCGATTTCAGTAGCGATGCGACCTAAAGTTTTACCTTCAGCGTCAACTACGTACCAGTCACGTTTTACTGTTTCTGGCTTAGCAACAAACGTTTTCATTTATAAAAATCCAATGTTTTTCAATTAAAACCACAGGTAATTATTATTAATTACCGCTCTAAATGTTTGCTCCAACCCCTTCGAGTTTAAGACTTTTGCGCCATTCAATAGAGGCTAAGCTAATGAAGGCAATAGAACGCAACGTGGCAGACGCGGGAGTATACCAGCACTTAATCGACATTGCTACCTGACGGTTGTTTTTTCCGCAAGAATTTTAAAAATTGTCGGGTTACTTCGTTTTTTTCCCGTGCTGCGCCAAACGCTCTAATTTTTCACGTAGTGATGGTGGTGCGTTTTGCGCAATGGCGTTTAGGTAATCTGAGGTTTGTTCGCTCATGGGGAGTTTTTTAGCAAGAGTAGCATTAGCCATTTGGTCTGGATTATTTTTACTTAATCGCTGGCTAGACTGTGGGTTGGCGATAATCTTTATTTGCCCTAACTCCGCGAGCCCATTACCACGAAAGTGAGACTGCATATCCATTTTAAGGTAGTTCAAACGCAGAGCTATTGACGCTGACACCGCTTCAATCGTCAATGTGCCATCTTTATAATTACTCACTCGGCATTTTTCAGCTAGATTAGGACTTAAAAATTCCGTTAACAATGTTTGTTGTTTATCAAGCGCTTGGCTTTTACCTGCATAGCTTGATAAACGACCACTTAAGCCCGCTATAATATCGTTTAACGGTTTTGGCGCAAATTTATCTTTAGCCATCACATACACCAAAATAACTTAATAGGCCTCAATTCTAATCCAAATAATAAAAAAGCTACAGCGCCGATTAGCAATGTACCAAAGTTCGCTATTGTAATGATTTAATTTTATCGATAATCTCAACATTAGCAGCTGGGAAGTTATAGTCATCTAACTTATTAAGTGCTACCCATTCACTTTGTTGCCCTTCTGCACCATGTGCATCGCCGCTAAAGTCGGTCACTAAATGTACATCTAGCTTCACGCACTTATCACCATAATCATGTTCAATAACCATTAGCTCAGTTGAACTATGAATAGTGAGTGCAACTTCTTCTTGTAATTCGCGTTTAAGTGCCTCAAATACGCTTTCACCGCTTTCTACTTTGCCACCAGGAAACTCCCACAATCCACCTTGATGCTTATCATCAGGGCGCTTACAGATAAACAATGTATTGCCAGATTTAATTACACCCACGGCAACATGGACTATTTTTTTTATCATTATCATCTTACCTTTATTATTAATCTACACAGCTGCGGGCTTCAGGTTACGGGCTGCGAGTAAGAATACAGCTAGAACCTTGTACCTTCAATAATCGTAGGAGAGCGCTTTAGCGCCGATTGATTCGACATAACTCCCAAACAATCACGGCTGAACCCTGTTCCCACAAAAGCCAAATATACCTAGTCACTTCCCTAGAACCTTTAGCCTTTTACCTCTTAAGCGCAGCGCCTCTTAGCCTCTTTGTGAACAAATCACTTACACTTTTCGCGGCTAGAACCTTGCACCTTCAATAATCGTAGGAGAGCGCTTTAGCGCCGATTGATTCGACATAACTCCCAAACTATCACGGCTGAAGCCTGTTCCCACAAAAGCCAAATACACCTAGTCACTTCCCTAGCACCTAGCGCCTTTAACCTTAATTTACAAACAAAAAAGCGACGCATGCGTCGCTTTTTCAAACTTAAGCTGTCGTTATTTTAACTTACCACAACATTGCTTAAATTTTTGACCTGAGCCACATGGACACGGCTCATTACGGCCCACTTTTGGCTCAGCCCGTGCAGTTACGGTTGCACTTGCTGGCGCTTCGCCACCAACGTGTTCAGCTTCTTCATGTTGATATTCGCGAGGAGCCGTTTCACTCTTACGGTGTTGCTCTTCCACTTTTTCAACATCTTCTTCTGCACGCACTTGCACTTTACTTAAAATACCAACAACGTCGACTTTCAAGTTCTCAAGCATTTCAGAGAATAGCTCGAACGACTCACGCTTGTACTCTTGCTTTGGATTCTTTTGTGCATAACCACGTAAATGAATACCTTGGCGTAAATGATCCATAGCAGCCAAGTGATCTTTCCAATGCTGATCTAAGCTCTGTAGCATAATTGCTTTTTCAAATTGACGCAGAACCGATTCACCGACTTGTTGCTCTTTCTCTTTGTAAGCATTAGTAACAGCTTCTTCAATGCGCTCACGTAGCTTTTCTTCGTATAGCTTACTGTCTTCTTCTAACCATTGTGAAATTGGCAGCTCTAATAAGAAGTCTTGCTTTAAGCGCTCTTCAAGGCCCGGGATATCCCACATCTCAGCTAAGCTTTGCGGTGCAATGTACTGATCAATTGTATTGTTTAGTACGTCACCACGAATTACTGTGATTGTTTCTGAAATATCACCTTCAACGAGTAACTCATTACGCTGAGCATATACTACACGACGTTGGTCATTCGCCACGTCATCGTATTCAAGTAGTTGTTTACGAACATCAAAGTTACGTGCTTCTACTTTGCGCTGTGCGTTTTCAATCGCACGGTTTACCCATGGGTGCTCAATTGCCTCACCACGTTGCATACCTAGTTTACGCATCATATTAGTCATGCGCTCACCAGCGAAGATACGCATTAATGCGTCATCCATTGATAAGTAGAAACGGCTTGAACCGGCATCACCTTGGCGACCTGAACGACCACGTAGCTGGTTATCGATACGACGAGATTCATGACGTTCAGTACCAATAATATGCAAACCACCGGCAGCAATTACAGCATCATGGCGAATCTGCCATGCGGCTTTAATTTCTGCGATTTGCTCATCTGTCGGATTATCAAGCTTTTCAACTTCACTATGCCAGTTGCCACCTAATACAATATCAGTACCACGACCGGCCATATTTGTTGCAATCGTTACCGTGCCTGGTAAGCCCGCATCAGAAACAATGTCAGCTTCTTGCGCGTGGAACTTAGCATTGAGGACGTTATGCTTGATTTTTTCTTTTCGTAAGAATTGCGACAAATACTCAGAGCTTTCAATTGAAATAGTACCCACAAGTACCGGCTGCCCGCGCTCTTGACAATCTTTAATATCAGCAAGAATCGCTTCGTACTTTTCATCTTGTGTTAAATAAACTAAATCAGCGCGATCATCACGGATCATCGGCTTATTCGTTGGCATAACAACCGTATCAAGGCCATAGATAGACTGGAACTCAAACGCTTCAGTGTCAGCAGTACCTGTCATACCAGCAAGTGTTTCATAAATACGGAAATAGTTTTGGAATGTAATTGATGCCAGTGTTTGGTTTTCGTTTTGAATTTTTACACTTTCTTTAGCTTCTACAGCTTGGTGTAAACCTTCAGACCAACGGCGGCCTTCCATAGTACGGCCAGTATGTTCATCAACAATGATCACTTCGTTTTCTTTTACAACGTAATCAATGTCTTTTTGGTAAAGTTTATGAGCACGTAAAGCAGCATACACATGACTTAGCAAGGTAATACTACCAGCAGAATAAAGCGAGTCGCCCTCTTCTATTAAACCACGCTCAGTCAATAACTCTTCAACCTTAATTTGGCCGCGTTCTGTTAAATGAACTTGCTTAGACTTTTCATCGATAGTGAAATCACCGTCACCTTCAACACCTTCTTCATCTTCTTTCTCTTGTAATTCAAGTAACGGAACGATGGTATTAATTTCAGTGTAAAGTTGTGAGCTATCTTCAGCAGGACCAGAAATAATAAGCGGTGTACGTGCTTCATCGATAAGGATTGAATCCACCTCATCCACAACGGCGTAATAAAGTGGGCGCTGAACACGCTCATTGATGCTAAACGCCATATTGTCACGAAGGTAATCAAAACCAAATTCGTTATTAGTGCCGTAAGTAATATCGGCGGCGTAGGCTTCTTTTTTCTGTTGCGGCATCATACCTGGTACGTTGCAGCCAACTGTTAAACCTAAAAACTCAAATAATGGACGGTTAGTTTCAGCATCACGCTTTGCCAGGTAATCATTCACCGTAATAACGTGAACTCCCTTACCTGTTAACCCGCGTAAGTAAGCCGGTAAACTTGCTGTGAGCGTTTTACCCTCACCGGTACGCATTTCTGCGATGCGACCTTGATGCAACACCATGCCACCAAGTAGCTGTACGTCAAAGTGACGCATGCCATTAACACGCTTTGATGCTTCACGTACTACAGCAAACGCTTCAGGCAAAATATCGTCAAGGCTTTGCCCGTTATCGTAACGCTCTCTAAATTCTGCTGTTTTGGCTTTTAAATCTTCGTCTGAAAGCGCTTCAAGTTGCGTCTCAAGTGCGTTAATTAGCGCGACCGTCTTTCTTAAATTTTTAATAGTGCGGTCATTGCGACTACCAAAAATCTTGGTAAATAAATTAGATATCATGATAAAACCGTTACAATGTATTCTTTGCTAGCTAATTATTAGCTAACCCATTTTATGCACCCAAAATACGCATGGGGATCATTACTAATTAATATATTGCTCAATAAAAGCACATATTAATTAGTAATTTTGCTACATGCTGTTAATTTCAGCATTAATTACGTGCGCTACTATACCAGACTCTGCGAAACATCAAACCATCGCGTAGTTAAGATACCCATTTTATGCAAGAAAAATTTAACTATTGCTATAAATTACAATTTAAATTTTCCTGATAAAAATGGATTACTAAGGCAACAAGCTATAGATATGGCGACAATAAACATTAAATCAAGAGCGCAAAGTAAACTTGTCACAGTTAAAGCTTTTGCTCATACCCTAAGTTTCTAAACAAAGTTTAAGCCAAATGTTCTCGAGCTAAATATTCTAATGATTGCATTTCCTGTAACCGACTAATGCAGCGCTTAAACTCAAAGTTGAGATTTCCTTGCGTGTAAAGTTCGGTGATTGGCTTTTGCGCAGAGATGATCAAAGTGACATTGCGCTCATAAAACTCATCCACTAAGGCAATAAAGCGCCGTGCAGCATCGTCATTAGCTTGGCCAAGCTGCTTCACGTTAGACAGTATAACCGTATTATATAAGCGACTTATTTCCATATAATCAACTTGACTGCGAGCAGTCTCACATAACTCGCTGAATTCAAACATCACAATACAATCAGCCACTTTACGGGTTTTGATCATCCGTCCTTCTATTTCGATAGCAGTATCTATTGTGCCTGGCTCTGGCGACAACTTATCAAAATATTCAAATAAATTAGCATCTGCTTGTTGGTCCAATGGGCTATGAAAAATTTCCGCTTGTTCTAAAGTTCTTAAGCGGTAATCGATACCAGAATCAACATTAACAATTTCGGTGTTTTCATTCACAAGCGCTATAGCAGGTAAAAAACGCGCTCGTTGTAAGCCATTACGGTAAAGCTCATCAGGCACAATATTGGAGGTCGCGACAAGTACAATACCTCGTGCAAACAAAGCCTCCATTAAACCACCTAGTAGCATGGCATCTGTAATATCCTGCACAAAAAATTCATCGAAGCAGATAATGTCTGTTTCAGCTTTGAAAATGTCAGCAACAATTTCTAATGGATTTGATTTATTGTTTAACTTTTTAAGCTCATCGTGTACGCGATGCATAAAGCGGTGAAAGTGCACACGCATTTTTCGCTCACCTGGTAGCGCTTCATAAAAGGTATCAACCAAATATGTTTTACCGCGCCCGACACCGCCCCAAAAGTACAAACCTTTGATAGCGGGTGCGCTATCTTTATTAAACAACTTTGCAAGCCAGCCCTTTTCTGCAGGCTTTGCAGTCGTTAAATCGTCATATAATCGTTGTAAATGACGTACTGCGTTTTCTTGCGCTGCATCATAAACGAAGTCATCACGCTGTAAATCTTGCTGGTATTTTTGCCAAGGAGTCATAGATAGTTACAATAAAACACGGTTTAATTTGCGCAATATATTAACACGCATCGTAACTCGGGGTATATTAGTGACAGTAAGATTTATTTAACCTAGGTTCAGGTTACTTAACTAGACTTAAATTTATTAATCACACACGCAATTTTTCGTTATTTTTGTATTTCCCAAAGGGGTAGAACATATGGGCACAATTACTTGGGTTGGTATTATTATCATCGTTGCCGTAGCAGCATTCTTTTTAGGCGCATTTGTTACGAAAAAACAATTTAAGCAAGATGAGCTAGAAGAACAAGCTGAGCAAGCTAAAACGGCTCTTGAACAATATCGCCAAGATGTTGCCGATCACTTAGCAAGCACTGGTAAGCTTGTTAATCGAATGAAGGACAACTATGACCAGCTTTTAAATCACGTTGATGAGACCAATAAACTATTATTAAGTGATAAAAAGCAGCACCCGGCTGAACCTTTCTTTTCTAAAGAAACAACGGAACAATTACAACGTTCACTGAAAGAGCGTCAAAGTGATCGCTCATCAGCTCACGCTCAACCTGCAGATTATGTTTCAGGTGAATCAGGACTTTTTGCTGGAGAAGAAGAAGTTTCAGAACATTCTAAAGCCTCTTGATGAACTTTTTTTTGACCCCATAGTCTTTAGATATAACAGCTTTATATCTAAACCTTAATGAGGCTGCTATATGCAGCCTTTTTAGTTTTTACTTTTCCTGTGATGTGGAGTAAACCCTGACTATGAAAATGAAATTATCGTTAATCAGCGCAGCTGTATTATCTGCGAGCTTATTATTAAACCCTGCCGTATCAATGGCTAAAATGCCAGTTGCAGTGAATGGTCAACAATTACCAACTCTTGCGCCTATGTTAGAGCAAATCACCCCTGGCGTAGTCAGCATACAGGTCTCAGGCTCGAAAGAAGTCCGAAGACGCGCAGATCCTCTCGATTTCTTTTTTGGCAACCCACAACCGCGCAGCCAAAAGCGTGAGTTTAGTGGTTTAGGCTCAGGCGTAATCATTGACGCTGATGAAGGTTATGTTGTTACCAATAATCATGTTGTGCAAGATGCTGAAAAAATGCTGGTGACTCTGGAAGATGGCCGTGAATATGAAGCTACCCGCATAGGTAGTGATAAAGAATCAGACATCGCGTTATTACAAATTGATGCCGATGATCTAGTTGAAATAAAATTAGCCAATTCAGATAAGCTACGAGTTGGTGATTTTGCCGTGGCCATTGGTAACCCATTTGGCCTCAGTCATACTGTGACATCAGGCATTGTCAGCGCACTTGGTCGAAGTGGTTTAAATATTGAAGGCTATGAAGATTTTATCCAAACAGATGCCGCAATTAACCAAGGTAACTCAGGTGGTGCACTCGTTAACTTAAATGGCGAGCTGATTGGTATCAATACTGCTATTTTAGGCGCATCGGGTGGTAATGTAGGTATTGGCTTTGCTATTCCGTCTAATATGATGAAAAACTTGGTTGATCAGATTGTTGAGCACGGTGAAACACGCCGCGGTTCACTAGGTATTTCCGGTCGCCCACTTGATGCAGGCCTCGCAAAAGCGCAAAAACTTGATGTCAAACAAGGTGCTTATGTAATGCAAGTGATGGATGATTCGGCGGCAAGTAAAGCAGGCATTAAAGCCGGTGATGTGATTATCAGTATCGATGGTAGTGAAATCAGCGGCTTCCATGAGCTACGAAGCAAAATAGCCACCTTAGGTGAAGGTAAAAAAGTTAAATTAGGCATTTACCGAGACGGTAAAGTAAAAACAGTTAAAGTCACCTTAGATGGCGCATCAGGGTTAAGCGCATCAGGGGATGAGCTACACCCAGCATTCCAAGGTGCCACCCTCGAAAGCATCCAGAAAAATGGTGCTAAAGGAATTGAACTTACTTCGGTAGATCCGCGCTCACCAGCTGCACGAGTCGGCTTAGAAGAAGGTGATATCATCATGCAAGTGAATCGTCAGCGTGTTGAGAACATTCGCGATATGAATAAGATCATCGAAAACACTAAAGGCAATATTGTACTTGGCGTAAAACGAGGCCGTGAATCTGTATTTGTGTTAATTCAATAAAACATATTTTGTGCAAATAGCATAAAAAAATAACAGCGGTACTTGCCGCTGTTATTTTTTTTGTGCCATCATAAAGAGATTGCCCATTAACAATAAGAATACCGTGCTGAAATTTATAAAGTTTGTTCTTCCCCCACTCTTCGCCGGACTTGGCATTGCTTTTTTAGTGGTGTTTTTTAGCCCAAATATGCGTACAGCTTTATTACCCAATGTCACCTTACCCAGCGCTATAACAACGCAACACCTAAGCTTTGCAGACGCAGTTAAACGAGCGGGCCCCTCTGTTGTGACTATTTTTTCAGAAAGCATCTCAAATCAACCGCGGTATAAGCGCCAAAACACAGTGCAAGAGTTAGGCTCTGGGGTGATCATGTCTAGTGATGGCTATATTTTAACTAACTATCATGTGATCAATAATGCCGATCAAATAATGGTGATCCTCACCGATGGCCGTCGCTTTTTTGATGTGCAACTTATTGGCTTTGATACCATTACTGATTTAGCACTGTTAAAAATTAACGCTGAGCATTTACCAGTGATCCCCGTTAATAATGATTTTAACCCGCGAGTTGGGGATGTTGTTCTCGCCATTGGTAACCCACTTAATTTAGGCCAAACGATCACCCAAGGTATTATTAGTGCCACTGGTAAACAAAAAATTACTGACAGCCCTTATAACAGCCTGTTGCAAATGGATGCAGCGATTAACGTCGGTAACTCAGGCGGTGCCTTGGTAAATTCTAATGGCGATCTTGTCGGTATTACCTCAGCTCAATTTAAAACTCGCGAAAACCTAGATATTCAAGGCATCTTTTTTGCGGTCCCCTACTCACTTGCTAAAGAGGTCATGGATAAACTGATTCGCCACGGACGTGTTGTACGCGGTTATTTAGGTTTTACAGGCACGGCAGTGGATAGCACGGGCAAAGAGGTGAGTGATAGTTATACTCCTGTTGCAGGACTTCGTATCACCAATTTAGATCCACTAGGCCCAGCATGGCAAGCCGGCATTAAAGAACAGGATATTATCGTAAAGATTGCAGGCGAGGATGTGAGTAACCCACAAAAAACCCTCACCACCATTGGTAACTCTGAACCTGGCCATGAAATTGAGTTTCAGCTATACAGGAATGGGGAAATACTGAAGGTGATGGTCAACGTAGCGGAGCTTGAAACGAAATTATGATATTAGTTTAAAGGTGTAAGGACATAGGTTAAAAAATAAAAACAAGGTTCTCATTGAACCTTGTTACTTTCATGTTTCAACTCGAATTTAACTACTTCTTCGCTTGATATTTGCACCAAGTGCACTGAGCTTATCCTCAATACGTTGGTAACCTCGGTCAACGTGATAAATACGATCGACAACCGTTTCACCTTTTGCCACGATACCGGTCAAAATCAAACTCGCTGATGCACGTAAATCTGTGGCCATCACTTGGGCTCCACTTAAGCTCTTAGTATCGCCACAAATAGCAGTGTTACCTTCTAAGCGAATGTTAGCACCCATGCGTTGTAACTCAGGAACATGCATAAAGCGATTTTCAAAGATAGTTTCTGTGATTGTCGCGCTGCCGTTTGCAACCACATTCAGAGCGGTAAATTGAGCTTGCATATCAGTTGGGAAACCAGGATGCGGCATCGTTTTTATATTCACCGCTTGCAGCTCACGATTGCGCATATCTAAATATATGCTGTCATCGGTTACTTCTACTAGCGCATTGGTTGCGCGAAGCTTTTCAATAACAGGCTCAAGGCTGTGAAAGTCTGTGGCTTTACATAACACTTCACCACCGGCCATGGCTGCGGCAACTAAAAAAGTACCGGTCTCAATACGGTCAGGTAAAATGCGGTGTTCACAACCATGAAGTTTTTCCACGCCCTCAACTTCTATACGGCTGGTACCGGCACCAGTAATTTTAGCTCCCATAGCAACCAAGCAGGCTGCAAGGTCGGTTATTTCCGGTTCGCGTGCCGCGTTTTCAAGTACCGTTTTACCATCAGCTAAAGTTGCTGCCATAAGTAGATTTTCGGTTGCGCCAACACTCACCATTTCCATGTAAATTTCAGCGCCTTTTAAGCGTCCATTTACGCTGGCATTAATATAGCCGTTTTCAACCTGTATCGTTGCCCCCATACGCTCAAGGCCTTTGATATGGATATCTACAGGTCGAGCCCCAATCGCACAACCGCCTGGTAATGACACTTGGGCTTGACCAAAACGAGCAACCAATGGGCCTAAGGCTAAAACTGATGCACGCATTTGTTTTACTAAGTCATAAGGAGCAAGCGTTTTATCAACCTTAGCGCCATCTATAACAAGTTGCTCACCTTGCCACTGTACATCTGCGCCTAAGGTTTTGAGTAATGCTTCTGTAGTACCGATGTCACGCAGTCGAGGCACATTGTTAAAGGTACTTTTACCATCAGCTAAAAGTGCAGCGAAAAGAATAGGAAGCGCCGCATTTTTAGCGCCTGAAATAGTTACCTCACCGGCAAGTCCAGTGCCACCTTGAATTACAAATTGATCCATGAGGAAGCCTTAGTTATTGAGGTAAAATAAATTTCTGTTCGCGCTTCCACTCTGTTGGGGTAAAGGCACGAATAGATACGGCGTGAATTGTGCCATCTGAAATAGTATTCATTAATGGCGCATAGACGAGTTGTTGCTTTTTGACTCGACTAAGTCCATCAAAACACTCGCCCACTGCAATCACTTCATAATGACTACCATTTGCTTTCACATGTACTTCAGCTAATTGTAGTTCATCGCGTAATAATGTTTCGACTTCGCTTGTTTGCATAACTCTCACTCAAATAGGGTTGTAACCTGCCCCAACTGCATTAATTTTTGCAATTGCTCAGGAATATTTTGCAATTCAAGGCGAATGCCTTGCTGCTTTAATTCTGCGAAAGAGTGAATTAACCAAGCTAAGCCCGCCGTGTCAACCCTTGAGACCTCAGAAAGGTCAAAATACCAAGTTTTATGGTTAGTTTGTGAGTTTTTATTAAGAAGCCGTTCAGCAGCAATTGAGTTTCGGGTTAATTCACCGCTTATTTTAAATTGCTGCTCGTCGATTTGAGTAATACTTACTTTACTCATTACCACCTTCGCCTCTAAATTGCACTGGCAGCTTACTTTTTTGCTCTAATAAGTTACTCACATGCTCAATACCTTGCTGGCGTAAAATACCTTGTAGTTCGCTTTGCTTGGCATCTAACAGACTAATACCTTCTGCAACCATGTCATAAGCACGCCATTCACCGCTTCTATCTTCGCGAACTTTAAAATCAATTTTAATATCCGGTTTACCAGGCTCTACAATTTTAGTTTTCACTAATACTACATCTTGTCCGGCGAAATCCCGTGCAGGAGCAAACTCAACATGCTGATTCGTATATTGCGTAAACACACCTGCATAGGTGGCAATTAAATACTCTTGAAATACATCAATAAAGCGCTTGATATCTTCCACCGCTTGCTTTTGCTCAGCAGGGTCTTTAATCGCGCGTACCTTTGACACATGGCTACCTAATACACGTAGTGCAGCATACTTATAATCAATATAAGGCATTAATTCATCAGAGACGATTACTCTTAAATGTTCTTTATCTTTTTCTATTAATGGTTGATCACGAGTAATACGTTGGAAGGTATTATCTGATACCTGACGAACCATTTTGTATGGGTCTTTTAAATCCACTGACTGAGCATTTACATTGGTTGCGATAAAGGTAAATGCAACTAAAGCTAAAAATTTCTTAAACATAATAATTACTCGCCACCTTGATTGAATAAAAATTGCCCGATCAACTCTTCAAGCACTAAAGCAGATTTAGTATCTGTAATAAAATCACCATCATTTAACGCCTTGCTTTCAACACCAAATAACTCGTCCAAGCCTAAGTCTTGATCATTGCTAGTTACTTCAAGACCTAAACATGCTTGTTCTGCTGATTTAGGAGCGATAACAGGATTAATACCTAGGTACTGCTCACCCAAAATGCCCGAAGTTAAAATCGAGACTGAGCTAGTATCCGAGAAACGACATTGATATTGCGCATCAATGGTCATATCAACGACTGGTAAAAACTCTTGCGGGTGGATTGAGATAGCCTCAACACGGCCAACTACAACACCACCTACTTTGATAGGAGCACGTGCTTTTAATGAGCCAATGTTTTCAAATTTAGCTTTTAATAAATACGTTTCGCCACTGCCGCTGATACCTGCATTCGCTACTTTTAATGCCAGCATAGCAAACGCTGCAATGCCAAGCGCGACAAAAAAGCCAACTAAAATTTCTAATTTCCGTGAATTCATTATCTATACCTTTTTTAGCTGGTAAACATTACCGCTGTCAAAATAAAATCAAACCCTAAAACAGCTAAAGATGAGTGTACAACTGTCTCTGTCGTTGCCTTACTGATCCCTTCTGAAGTTGGTACACAATCGTAGCCTTTATAAAGCGCTATCCAAGTTACAACGATGGCAAATACAAAGCTTTTTATCATGCCATTTAAAATATCTTGTTGGAACGATACCTGTGATTGCATGATTGACCAGAAACTACCAGTATCTACACCTAACCAGTCAACACCGACTAAATGAGCACCGATAATAGCAACCGCAGAAAAAATCAGCGCCAGTAAAGGCATACTAATAAAACCGGCCCAAAAACGAGGAGCAATAATACGCTTAAGTGGATCTATAGCCATCATTTCAAGGCTCGATAACTGCTCAGTGGCTTTCATTAAACCAATTTCAGCAGTCAATGCGCTCCCCGCCCGACCTGAAAATAATAACGCCGTAACCACAGGCCCTAACTCGCGTAATAAACTCAAGGCAACTAATGGTCCTAAACTATCCTCAGCGCCATAACCAACCAATACGGTATAGCCTTGCAGCGCGAGCACCATACCAATAAATAAGCCAGATACCATGATTATAAGCAGAGATTGCGACCCGACCATATAAAGTTGGCGGATAAGTAACGGCGTGCCTTTTCTGAAATTTGGTAAATTCCACAAAGCACCAATTAGCATTTGCGTCGAACGACCCAAAGCAGCAAAACGACCTAACGTTTTATGGCCTAGCTTTTGTAACACATCAAACATCAGCTACGCCCTCCTAGTAGTTCGTCATTATAAGACTGCGCAGGAAAATGAAATGGTACTGGCCCATCTGAAAGGCCTTTTAAAAACTGCTGTACCAATGGTGATTCATGATTAAGCATTTGCTCTGGCGAGCCACTACCAATAACACCCTGATCCGCTATGATGATGACATGATCAGCTATACTCATCACTTCTGTCACATCATGAGTAACAATAAGTGATGAAAGCCCTAACACTTGGTTCAAAGACTTAATAAGCTTAACTAACACGCCCATCGAGATAGGGTCTTGTCCGGCAAATGGCTCATCATACATGATAAGCTCAGGATCCAGTGCGATAGCACGAGCAAGCGCAGCACGACGAGCCATACCACCAGAAAGCTCTGACGGCATCAAATCTTGCGCACCGCGTAAACCAACGGCCTGTAATTTCATTAACACTACAAGGCGAATTAAGTCTTCACTCAGGCGGGTATGCTCTCGCAGCGGAAACGCGATATTGTCAAATACAGACATATCGGTAAATAATGCGCCGCTTTGAAACAACATGCTCATTTTGGTTCGCGCAGCATAAAGTTCCTTGCGCGTCATTGTCGGAATATTGTTACCTTCGAACAATATTGTGCCGCTATCGGGTTTTAATTGACCACCAATTAAACGCAGCATGGTCGTTTTACCAATCCCGCTGGGCCCCATAATGGCAGTGATTTTGCCTTGCGGAACGCTAAAGCTCATATTTTTATATATGCTTCTATCGCCCCGTGAAAAGCTCACATCCTTGACTTCTACTATTGGTTGCGACAAGTCGCTCTCCATTTCTATTTTCACTACTACCCCTATTTTAAGGCTTTTTACGCAAAGATGGAAAAAACAAATCGTAAAATTTTGTAATATTCTATGTAATAACAGCCTAAGCCTTACTAAAGCTGACTTAACCTAAGCTTAAATAGTTTTTTTTAAGCTAAAAATAACAACTTACTAAACAATAGACCTGATTCTTTTATTTATACTTTCAGGTTGGCTTTTGTTACTATTTACCGCAATCTGATATTGAATAATTGGCGTAACGTAATGGTGACTTCTTTTGTCATTTTAATTCTTGGATTTGCTGGACTAGTTTGGAGCGCAGATCGCTTTGTTTATGGTGCTGCGGCACTGGCAAAAAATTTTGGTGTCCCCACTTTAATTGTTGGTTTAACTGTTGTTGCTATGGGCTCATCGGCACCTGAAATGATGGTCTCTGCATCAGCAGCGCTTGCTGGCAAAACCGATACAGCAGTAGGTAATGCGGTAGGTTCTAATATTACTAATATCTTGTTAGTACTCGGTATCACTGCTTTATTGCGTCCACTTTCAGTCTCTTCAACCACCTTAAAGCGTGAAATGCCGCTGGTTTTATTTGTTTCTATCGCCGCCTGGTATGTATTTTCCGATAACTACTTTTCATTTGCTGAAGGTATCGCATTACTGATTGCCTTTATTGTTTTTATTGCTGGTCTTATCATTATTTCAATACGCGCAAAAAACCAAGCTGATGACCCATTTGTCAATGAGGCATGTGAAGATGTGCCAGACAACGTACCAACCAAGTCGGCACTGTTTTGGCTAGTTGTAGGCATGATAGTGCTGCCATTAAGCTCTCACTTTTTAGTCGGCTCGGCTGTAGATATCGCCAAATACTTTGGTTTAAGCGACCTTGTAATCGGCTTAACAATTATTGCTATTGGTACTAGCCTACCTGAGCTTGCAGCCTGTATTGCTGGGGTACTAAAAAACGAAGACGATTTAGCCCTCGGCAATATTGTAGGCTCTAATATCTTCAATTTATTAGCCGTTTTACCCTTAGCGGGTATTATCAATCCTTCAATTATAGACCCATCTGCGGCAAACCGTGATGCGCTTATAATGATAGGTGCAACCATTGCTTTAATTGCTATGTCTTTGAGTTTTCGTGGTGCACGACGGATTAATAGAGTTGAAGGTGGCTTATTATTAGCTGCATTTATTGCATATCAAGGTTATATTTTTAGCCAACTAGCTTAGTACCGAATAAAATGGATAACACAATGACGCAGTTAAACTTTATTGAACAAGGAAAACGAGTACTTGATATTGAACGCCAAGCATTGGTTGATATTACTCAATACCTTGATGAAAATTTTAACCTCGCTTGTCAGCTTATCTACCAATGCAAAGGCAGGACCATTGTAGTTGGAATGGGTAAATCCGGGCATATAGGCAATAAAATTGCTGCCACATTAGCCAGTACCGGTACGCCGGCATTTTTTGTTCACCCAGGCGAAGCAAGCCATGGTGACTTGGGTATGATCACCAAAGATGATGTGGTCATGCTTATTTCAAATTCTGGCGAAACCAGTGAAGTACTTAATATAATCCCAGTTATAAAACGAATTGGTGCAAAAATGATTGCTATGACAGGCAATCCTACCTCATCAATGGCCAACTGGGCAGACGCACATGTATGTATAAAAGTCTCCAAAGAAGCTTGCCCCCTTGGTTTGGCCCCTACAGCCAGTACCACGGCAACACTTGCCATGGGAGATGCGATAGCCGTAGCCCTACTTGAAACCCGAGGCTTTACCGCCGATGACTTTGCCCTTTCGCATCCAGGTGGCAGTTTAGGTAAACGCTTATTACTCTGCTTAAAAGATTTAATGCATGATGGCGGGGCAACTCCTATTATCAAAGACACGCAATGTATTAAAGATGCCTTGATTGAAATGTCTGCCAAAGGTTTAGGCATGACCGCGGTAGTCAATAACCAAGGCCAACTGAATGGTTTATTTACTGATGGTGATTTACGCCGTATCTTAGAGCAACGTATCGATATCCATAACACGCTTATCAGTGAAGTCATGACGCGCTCGTGTACCACTGCAACCGCAGATATGCTTGCTGCCGAAGCACTTAATATTATGGAACGTAAACGAATTAATGGTCTTATTGTTATTGACGAAAATCAGCACCCAATTGGGGCACTCAATATGCAAGACTTGCTAAAAGCAGGAGTGTTATAAATGCAGTTTGCCGACTTATACCAACCACTGAGTTTAGATGCGCAAAACCGAGCAAAAAAAATCAAATTACTTATTTGTGATATTGACGGGGTTTTTTCTGATGGCCGAATTTACTTAGGTAACCAAGGTGAAGAGTTAAAAGCATTTAATACCAAAGACGGCTTTGGCATTAAAGCGCTTATTAGCTGTGGTTTCGATGTTGCTGTGATCACAGGGCGTCATTCACAGATAGTTCAGCAGCGTATGACTAGCCTAACAGTGCAGCATATATATCAAGGTCAAGAAAATAAGCTACAAGCCTATCAAGAACTAAAAGATAAGCTGAGCTTCACCGATGAGCAAATCGCCTATATTGGCGATGATGGCCCCGATCTGCCAGTCATGGAGCAAGTCGGCTTTGCTGTTGCAGTGAACGATGCACACCCATTAATCAAACGGGTAGCGCATTATACTACTATGCTACCGGGTGGATTTGGCGCAGTACGTGAATTGACTGACTTACTCATGCTAGAAAATGGCAAATCGCTGACTAGCGAAGGAACGAGCTCATGAATAGTGCGCGTTTCATATTAAGCGTATTATTTATAGCTTGCATGGTGTGGCTTTGGTATCCGTATTTTAACCAAACAAACACTGAGCAAGCAGTTGTAGAAGATGTCATTGCCAAGCCAGATTACACAGCCGTTGCATTAAAACAAACGGCCTTTGACGAACAAGGGAAAATCAGCCATAAAGTGACTGCAGCGAAAATGGAACTGTACCAACAGTTAGGGTTTACTTACTTTGAAAAACCTATTTTCACTTTATACAATCAACAGCAAACGTGGCAGATAAATGCGGTTGAAGCAACCTTATATGAGAATAACCAGCTGATTTTAGAAGGCAATGTGACGGCTAAAAACCTCACTGATAATGCAATGATTAAACACATTAATGCCGACAATATTCAAGTTGATATTGAGCTACAAACCATGATCTCCGAACAACCTGTAGTGTTGAGCGGCCCAGATTTAAAAATTACCGGACGTGGCTTACAAGCCGATTTAAAAGCCGACGTAATAGAACTAATTAACCATACGCGAACCATATATTATGACCAATAAATTTGCTCACCTGCTTGTTATACCAAGCTTATTCATGGCCTTTTCAAGTTTTGCTGAGGAAACCTCACCACCGGCAGATCAGGTTTCAATCAGCGCAGAGAAACAACTAGTCCAAGTCAAAGATAATATTGGTATTTTTGAAAACAACGTTGAAATTATCCATGGCAACCGCCAAATTAGAGCTGATCGTCTCGAAGTCCATAAGCGAGAAGACCTAGGTGATAACAAACAACTACTGGTCGCTACAGGCGAGCCTGCTTACTTTGAAGAAAAGCTAACTGACGGCACGATTATGAGCGCCAGTGCGAATGAAGTTCGTTACGATGTAGAACAGCGGTTGCTAACTTTAATTGGTCATGCTCAAGTAACGCAAGATGGACAAAAAATTAATGCTAAAAGTATTACTTACGATATGGATCAACAATTAATTAGTGCCGAGAGAGGTGAAGACTCTAACGATCGTGTCCATACCATACTTGTGCCTGTCGACAGTAAAGAAACTAAATCAAAAGGTCAGCCATGAGCACATTAAAAGCTGAATTTTTAGCAAAAAGCTATAAAGGCCGTCAGGTGGTGAAAAGTGTTGGCTTAGAAGTCAGTGCGGGCAGTATCGTAGGCCTCTTAGGCCCTAATGGCGCAGGAAAAACAACCACCTTTTATATGATTGTTGGCCTAGTGCCAAGCGATAAAGGCAGGATCAGCATTGATGATCATGATATTACTTTGCTACCAATGCATAGCCGAGCGCGCTTAGGAATAGGCTATTTACCACAAGAGTCATCAATTTTTCGTAAACTGACCGTTTATCAAAACTTAATGGCAATTTTAGAAACGCGTAAAGAGCTTAATAAAACGGCTCGCGAAGAAGCACTCAATGGCTTACTCGATGAGTTTAGCATCCAGCATATTCGTGACAGCCAAGGTATGGCACTATCTGGAGGTGAGCGCCGACGTGTAGAAATTGCACGGGCTTTAGCCGCAAATCCAAAATTTATCCTGTTAGATGAGCCTTTTGCTGGTGTTGATCCCATTTCAGTGTTAGATATAAAGAAGATTATAGAGCACCTGAAAAACCGTGGTATCGGAGTACTAATAACCGATCACAATGTAAGAGAAACCCTTGATGTTTGTGAAAAAGCCTACATTGTTTCTCATGGGGAGTTAATTGCATCAGGAACACCTGAGCATGTACTTGCCAACCAAACCGTTCGCGATGTATACCTGGGTGAGCAATTTAGGCTATAAAGCAACACTCGGCTAACTATCTGCTAAACTAAATTATGACAACACAATAAAAGGATTGTTAGAGATAAATGAGGCAATCACTCCAGCTGCGCATGGGCCAGCAACTTACAATGACACCACAATTGCAGCAAGCTATTCGCTTATTGCAGTTAAGTACATTGGATCTCCAGCAAGAAATTCAAGAAGCCCTCGACAGTAACCCGTTACTCGAAGTCGAAGAGCAAGAGTTTGGTGACGAAACCGCAGGTAAAAACGAACAAAAACAAGATAATGACGAAGTAACTGTCAGCGCGTCTGCCGAAGAATCACCAAGCGAATACGAACAAGAAAGCAGTGAAGCACTCAATAAAGAAACCGTCAGTGACGAAATGGCGATGGATGTCACTTGGGATGAATACATGAGCGCAGCTCCTAGCAGCTCATCGGGTCCGATGCCTGAAGATGAATCTATTTATCAAGGCGCTTCAACCGAAACCCTGCATGAATACTTAATGTGGCAATTACAACTGACCCCATTTAGCCCAACGGACGAAGCGATTGCCATCGCCATTGTAGAGGCTATCGACGATTCAGGTATTTTAACTTTAAGCTGTGAAGACATCGCTGAGAGCCTAAATAAAGATAACAACGAAGAAGAAATTGAGCTTGATGAAGTGCAAGCCGTTTTAAAACGTATACAACTATTTGACCCTATTGGTATTGGTGCGCGTAGTCTGCAAGAATGTTTATGCATTCAGTTAAATCAATTTGATCCGACAACACCTTGGATCAGTGAAACAAAAATGATTTTAACCGAACATATCGATTTATTAGCCAGTCGCGACTACCGAACTTTAATGAAAAAGACTAAGCTTAAAGAAAATGAGCTTAAAGAAGTCATGACGCTGATCCACAGCTTAAACCCTAAGCCTGCAGACAGCATCGTACGTGAAGAATCGGAATACGTTATTCCTGATGTCTCAGTGAAGAAAATTAAAGGCCGTTGGGTGGTTGAGTTAAACCCTGACAGCATGCCTAAGATTAGGGTAAACAGCCAATATGCGGCGATGTCTCGCTCGGTAAAATCGAGTAGTGACAGCCAATTTATTCGCTCTCACTTACAAGAAGCAAAGTGGTTTATTAAAAGTTTAGAAAGCCGTAATGACACATTACTCAAAGTAACCAATTGCATAGTGCAGCAGCAGCAAGGGTTCTTCGAACACGGTCCTGAAGCAATGCGACCTATGGTATTGAACGACGTTGCAGAAATGGTCGAGATGCATGAATCGACTATCTCAAGGGTTACCACGCAAAAGTACATGCACACCCCACGCGGGATTTTTGAGTTAAAATATTTTTTCTCAAGCCATGTAAGTACTGAAAACGGTGGAGAATGTTCATCTACAGCGATACGCGCATTAATCAAAAAATTAATTAGCGCAGAAAACTCAGCGAAACCATTGAGTGATAGCAAAATTGCAGATATATTGGCAGAGCAAGGTATCAAAGTAGCTAGACGCACAATTGCAAAATACCGTGAGTCTCTGGCTATTCCACCGTCAAATCAAAGAAAGAGCTTGATTTAAGGCGTAAAAAAACAAAGAAGGAAAATGCTTATGCAACTGAATTTAACTGGTCGTCACGTAGAAATTACCGATTCACTAAGAGACTATGTACACAATAAATTTGCAAAGCTTGAGAGGCACTTTGATCATATCAACAATGTGCACGTAATTCTGGACGTAGAAAAGCTAAGCCAAAAAGCCGAAGCCACAATACATGTCAGTGGTGCTGACTTATTTGCTTCAACTGAACATCAAGATATGTACGCTGCGATTGACGCGCTAATAGATAAACTAGACCGTCAAGTTATCAAACACAAAGAGAAGCATGCACGACACTAATACTATGAAATTAAGTTCACTTACTTGTAAGGACTGCAGTAAAGCTGCGGTCCTTTTTAATAGCAAAAAACGAATTCTAGAATTTATCAGCCAGTTGGCTCATGAACAACTCCCTCACCTTTCAGAACAAGCGATTCTTAACTCATTACTTAACCGAGAAAAGCTAGGCAGTACGGGCATTGGTCGTGGTATCGCTATTCCCCATGGCAGAATGAGCGGTGTAGAAACCCCTTTAGCGCTCATTTTAGTGAGTGAATCTCCCATAAAGTTTGATGCAATCGATAATTGCCCTGTAGATATATTTGTCGCACTCATCGTACCAGATGGTGACTGTCAACTTCATTTGAAGACCTTAGCCACAATTGCTGATAAACTTAACGATAAGGAATTTTGCAAACAATTACGTAGCGCGAAAACAGATCACGATCTATATCAAGTTATTGTAGAGCAGTCTTAGAAAGTGAAGGAGATATTTCATGGAGTTAATCATTATCAGTGGGCGCTCAGGCTCTGGTAAATCCGTCGCACTGCGTGTACTCGAAGATTTGGGCTATTATTGTGTTGATAATATTCCTGTAAATTTACTCCCTTCATTAGTTAGAAGCGTATCTGATAACTACGATAAAATAGCAGTTAGTATTGATGTACGTAACCTACCAAAAGACCAAGATGAATTTAACGCTATTATCGAGTACTTACCTGGCTTTGCAAGCCCAACTTTATTTTATTTAGATAGTGATGATCAAACGCTCATCAAGCGTTTTTCAGAAACTCGTCGCTTGCACCCACTCTCTTTAGATTCTTTGCCGCTAGATTTAGCCATCAAACAAGAAAAAGTATTACTGGATGTATTGATCACTCATGCTGATTATATTCTTGATACAACCGATTTAAGTGTTCACCAATTAGCAGAGTCGATTCGTGAAAAGATATTAGGTAAAAAAGATAAAAAGCTGATTATCACGTTTGAATCATTTGGTTTTAAGCATGGTATTCCAAAAGAAGCGGATTACGTGTTTGATGCCCGGTTTTTACCTAACCCACATTGGGAGCCCGAGCTAAAGCCACTCACAGGCTTAGACCAACCCGTCAAAGATTATTTAGCTAGCCATAGCATAGTGCAAAAGTTTACTTGGCAAATTCAAACCTTTGTGCAAACTTGGTTACCCCATTTAGAGCGAAATAACCGCAGCTATCTAACAATTGCCATTGGCTGTACTGGCGGGCAACATCGCTCTGTCTACTTGGCGCAAACCATAGGTGAAAGTTTTGCTATGAGTCATAGCAATGTAAAAATTCGCCACCGAGAGCAAGACTAACACTCTATATAGGCTGTGATATGCGTTTAGAAGATACATTTTTAATTAAGAATAAACTAGGATTACACGCACGTGCAGCCAGTGTTTTGGCACAACTTGCGTTAAAATTTGACGCTACAATCACACTTTATCAAGACGATAAGCAAGCCGCTGGCGACAGTGTTTTAGCCTTAATGCTGCTAGAAAGCAGCCAAGGCAAAGAAGTTAAAGTGGTGTGTGAGGGCCCAGATGCAAAGCCGGCACTAGCCGCAATCGGCGAACTGATAGAGCAGCGCTTTCACGAACACGAATAACACGACACAATCAGTTTTTAATTACATTAAACTAAGGTAAAGATAGAGAAGTCACACAGCAGTCTAACTTACTATACCCTACCGAACTGAAATTGATAATTTAAGGACACCAATGCCTGAAGCTTTTGAACAAGATTACCCACTACAACAACTAAAACAAGTGACCAAGTCACTCAATAGTGGTCAATTTGTTCAAGTTAGGCGTATGCTGGCAAAAACAGCCCCTTGTGACACCGCGTTATTATTAGAGTCATCCCCCCATAAAATTCGTCGTTTATTATGGCAATTAGTAGACCCTGACGTACAAGGTGATGTACTCGAAGAGCTTTCTGAAGATGTACGTTTAGGGATCATCGCCCAGATGGAGCCGGAGCATATCGCTGCGGCAACAGAGGACATGAGTCACGATGACTTAGGCGAAGTACTCCGTAGCCTTCCAGATACCGTTTATCAAGACGTAGTAAGTGCAATGGACAGCCAAGATAGGGAGCGTGCCACACAAGCTCTCTCTTATCAGGAACGTTCTGCCGGTGCCCTGATGAACACCGACACAGTTACAATACGTCCTGATGTGACCATTGATGTGGTGCTTCGTTATTTACGCTTACGTGGAGAGTTGCCCGAAGGCACCGATGACTTATATGTTGTTGATAAGCACAATTGTTTTTTAGGGGCAATGTCACTGACAACCTTGCTAACCAATCCACCGGATAAAATCATTCGTGACTTAATGGACGAAGACTGCGAATCAATCTCGATTGCCATGGATGAAAGTGAAGTAGCACAATTATTTGAGCGTCACAACTGGATATCGGCTCCTGTTGTTGATGACAACGACCACTTACTTGGGCGTATCACGATCGATGATATCGTCGACGTTATTCGTGAAGATGCAGAGCATAGCTTATTAAGCTTAGCGGGTCTTGATGATGAAGAAGATACTTTCGCACCGGTATTAAAAAGTTCTAAAAAACGCTCGGTATGGTTGGGTGTAAACCTATTAACAGCCTTATTGGCTGCTATTGTTGCTAGCTTTTTTGAAAACACTTTAGCGATTTTACCTATTCTTGCCGTGCTAAACGGTATCGTGCCTTCGATGGGAGGTGTCGCTGGCAGTCAAACCCTGACTCTGGTTATTCGTGGTATTGCTGTTGGCCATATTAACCAGACTAACCAACGTTTTTTAATGTTAAAAGAGCTCGCTATCGGTGCAATTAACGGCATGGTTTGGTCTATTTTAATAGCCGGTGTTGTTGCTATTTGGCAATGGGACTTTAAATTAGGCGGAGTTTTAGCATTTGCTATGTTTATGAATTTAGTCGCCGCAGGTATTGCTGGGGCGAGTATTCCGTTAATACTCAAAAAAATGAAAATAGATCCAGCGCTAGCCGGAAGTGTAGTATTAACCACTGTGACTGATATTGTGGGAATTTTTGCCTTCTTAGGCACAGCAACTTGGCTGCTTATTTAGGCTCTTCGACGTTTAACAGAGTCGTTTTAAATAATGTTCATAAGTGCATGCACTCTTTAGAGTAGCATGCACTTATGATTTGATAGTTACCATCCTAGTAATCTCCCTATTGCTCCATGTGAAATCACATTATTGTCCACTAATCTATCCTAGCACTACAATGACAAACAACCACGTAGCACGTCCATCTTTGTCACTAATCCTAAGTGTTGCATTCATTCCTTGCCACTAATCCTTAGTGAAATACTCATTCCTTGTCACTAATCCTAAGTGAAGTATTCATTCCTTGCCACTAGTCCTAAGTGAAGTATTCTTTCCTTGTCACTAATCCTAAGTGTTGCATTCATTCCTTGCCACTAATCCTAAGTGGAGTATTCATTCCTTGCCACTAGTCCTTAGTGAAGTATTCTTTCCTTGTCACTAGTCCTTAGTGAAGTATTCTTTCCTTGTCACTAGTCCTTAGTGAAATATTCATTCCTTGCCACTAGTCCTTAGTGAAGTATTCTTTCCTTGTCGCCTTTAGGCTTATTATCATCCTTAACTTAACGCCTCATTCCCTGGTGCATCATCCATGAATTGTTTCCATTGTTGCGCTGTCCATAACGCTGGGGTACATTCAACTTGGCTTTGCTGAGTATCCTTTTGTACACCTTCCATCATTCCTCCTTGCAGGCCTAAGCCCAAAAGATCTTAATTGTTAACGTCTCGCGATAATATAAATCGCATGGATTAAGCCAGGAATATACCCTAGTAATGTTAACAAAATATTAATCCAAAACTGTGCCCCTAAACCCACCTGTAAAAAAACACCCAGCGGCGGGATCAGTACCGATAATATGATACGTATTAAATCCATAGCTCATGCTCCTTGCTAGTTTGCATAAGAAAGCCCAGCAATGCTGGGCATTTCATAACTTGCTATTATTCAGCAACAACTGTTAGTTCATCAACAACATCACGAACATCTTCAGCATTTTTAGCAATTTTCATTGCTAGCTGCTTTTCAGCTTCAGATTCAACAGTACCTTTAAGGGTTACCACCCCATTATCAGTATCTACATCAATATCTGTACCACCAACTTCTGAGTTAAATAAAAAGCGTGTCGTGATAACTGTACTGATTTTAGCGTCTGTTAAGTCACCTTCAGTGTCATCCATCTCGGAATCCATGCGATCGTGTTTAGAATCAACATTTTTCACAACCGTTAATTCGTTATCTACATCACGTACACCGTCAAGGCTTAAAACAAGCTCTTCGGCAAGCTCTTTATCTAAATCGCTTTCCACTTTACCTGTTAGTACTACTTTGCCATTTTTTACATCAGTGTTAATGTCAAAGTTGTTTAGATTAGTGTTCATTAAAAGAACAGTTTCTGCCTTACCATCAATCCAAGCATCTTTACTTTCATTTTCCCAGCTGCTTGCTTGTGCACCCATAGCTGTTGTACCAAGAACTAAAGCGGCAATCATAGATTTGTTAAATGTTTTCATAATCTTTCTCCTTTTGATTAAAGACATTTATACTAATGCGAACATCAAGCCAACTTTAAAAGCACTAACAATCAACAAGTTACACTTTAAACCCGACACTCTACAGTACACCTTTGGTAATAATTTACAGACAGTTCGGTAATTTGTTCTGAATGTTGTCATATTTACTAATTAATCGTTATTTCTATTAATCTGTCGTTAATATAACTATTCAAAAAACAACACGACTTTTTAATCTATTGATTAAAAACAAATTAATTTATGGCCTAAGCTTTGCTTTAACTTTGTTATAGTAAAAATAATTAAGATGCTTAAAAAGGAAATCACCATGACAGTAAAAATTGAAGATCGCCCCATCGAACAAGTGCGTGAACAAGTTATCGATCAATTAATCTATAATTATAGTCATGGGATTATCTCTGCCGAAGCATTTGAGCGCCGTTTAGATGAAGCAATGGCCGCTGCAGATAACCAGGTGCTCATTGATTTAGTCAGTGATTTAGATTTAACTACCGACACCCACTACCAAAGCGAGAAGCGAGCACAATTTAGTCCTAACTACAGCCAGCAAAGTGATAATGAAACTCTCCACCTTCGCAGTATCTTAGGCTCTAATGAGCGCAGTGGTCAGTGGTTCGTTCCTAAGGAGATTCACCTTACTAATCTCCTAGGCTCCATAGAGCTGGACTTCACCGACGCGATATTTCAGCACCAACATGTAACGGTTCACGTTAATGCACTATTAGGCAGTGATGAAATTTATGTTCCAGAGCATGTTAATGTGGTGTCTAAAATTTTTAGCGTCGTTGGCAGCGTTGAGAATAAATCGGTGTCACTAAATAAATTGCACGGCCCGACTATTACTATTGAAGGCAAAGTCATACTCGGCTCAGTTGAGATAAAGGTAAAGCGCACCATTAAGGAAAAGTTTGTCTCATTCGCCAACAGCTTAAAAACCAGCTGGAAAGATATGAATAAATATTAAAGCGCGCTCCTACATATAAATAACCGTAGGAACAGGCTTCAGCCTGTGATGATGTTCAGCCTCGCAATATATGTAAAATCCATTCGGCGCTAAAGCCCCCTCCTACGTGTAAATAACCGTAGGAACAGGCTTCAGCCGTGATGATGTTCAGCCTTGCAAAATATGCAAAACCCATCGGCGCTAAAGCCCCCCTCCTACATATAAATAACCGTAGGAACAGGCTTTAGCCGTGATGATGTTCAGCCTTGCAATATATGCAAAACCCATCGGCGCTAAAGCGCCATCCTACGCATAAACATAACGTAGGAACAGGCTTTAGCCGTGGTGATGTTCAGCCTTGCATATATGCAAAACCCATCGGCGCTAAAGCGCCATCCTACGTGTAAGTTAATTGTAGGAACAGGCTTCAGCCGTGATGATGTTCAACCTCGCGACATATGCAAAACCAATCGGCGCTAAAGCCCCCTCCTACGTGTAAATAACCGTAGGAACAGGCTTTAGCCGCGATGATGTTCAGCCTTGCGATATATGTAAAACAAATCGGCGCTAAAGCTCCCTCCTACGTGTAAATAACCGTAGGAACAGACTTTAGCCGTGATGATGTTCAGCCTTGCAATATATGCAAAACCCATCGGCGCTAAAGCCCCCCTCCTACATATAAATAACCGTAGGAACAGGCTTTAGCCGCGATGATGTTCAGCCTTGCGATATATGTAAAACAAATCGGCGCTAAAGCTCCCTCCTACGTGTAAATAACCGTAGGAACAGACTTTAGCCGTGATGGTTTTTAATGTTAGGGTTGTGATATGTAACATTCAATCGGCGCTAAAGCGCCATCCTACGTGTAGGTTAATTGTAGGAACAGGCTTTAGCCGTGATGATATTTAGCCTTGCGATCTATGTAAAACCCATTCGGCGCTAAAGCACTCTCCTACGTATAAATAACCGTAGGAACAGGCTTTAGCCGTGGTGATGTTCAGCCTCGCGATCTATGTAAAATCCATTCGGCGCTAAAGCGCCATCCTACGTGTAAGTTAATTGTAGGAACAGGCTTTAGCCGTGATGATGTTCAGCCTTGCAATATATGCAAAACCCATCGGCGCTAAAGCCCCCCTCCTACATATAAATAACCGTAGGAACAGGCTTTAGCCGTGATGATGTTCAGCCTCGCGATCTATGTAAAATCCATTCGGCGCTAAAGCGCCATCCTACGTGTAAATAACCGTAGGAACAGGCTTTAGCCGTGATGATGTTCAGCCTTGCGATCTATGTAAAATCCATTCGGCGCTAAAGCGCTCTCCTACGTGTAAATAACCGTAGGAACAAACTTCAGCCGTGATGATGTTCAGCCTTGCGATAAATGCAAAACCCATCGGCGCTAAAGCGCTCTCCTACATATAAATAACCGTAGGAACAGGCTTCAGCCTGTGATGATATTTAGCCTTGCAATATATGTAAAATCCATTCGGCGCTAAAGCGCTCTCCTAGGTATAAATAACCGCAGGAACAGGCTTCAGCCGTGATTAATTAGCTTTCTATCATAAGTCGTTATTTCGCTCTGCGGGGATATCACTGAGGTACTCAACAAACTCTACTTCAAAACCTGCAGGGTCAATAAAATATACGTTTTTACGAAATGGATTTTCTGCGCCAGATTTATCAATCTTGTAACCTGCTAACTCTAACCGCGCGATCACCGCTGCAATGTCATTCGTAACATATGCAAAATGCGCTAAACCGACTTGATGACCCGTTAAATCTCGGTTTTGTTGTTCACCGTTATCACTCAAAGCTAAGTAGTGATAATCATCACCAAAGTGCAGCCATTGTCGGGGCTTGCCATGCCAAGTGCTGCGTCCTTTACTTCTAATATACCAATGTGGAAATACCGCTTTATAAAAACGTAGCATCGCATCAATATCATCAACAACTAAATTAATATGCTCTAAGTACATAATAAAAAACCTTTATTTAAGTAATTAAAGCCAGCATAAAACCTAAAGTTAAGTTGAGGTAAAGTGTTTTTTAAAGGTTAGCCGCAAAGTTACTTGTTCAACAAGTAACATTCAGTAATGAGAGATTATTCACGTTCTATCACCCATATATAATCAGTTAATAAACAGCTCTTCTAAAATAAAACTAACAATACTGTCCAGCAGCAAAACCACAGCTCCAAGCATATTGAAAATTATACCCCCCGAGCCACCCTGTTACGTCAGTTACTTCACCAATAAAATACAAGCCTTGGGCTTTTTTAGCTTCAAAAGTCTTAGAGCTTAGTTCATCCGTATCAACACCACCAAGTGTAACCTCAGCCGTTCTATAACCTTCAGTACCATTGGGTTTGATTTGCCAGTTATGAATGTAATCCACCAGCTCATCTATTTGGCTATGTGTTAATTGATTAATATTACAATCAGGTATGGCTTGGCTCTCGTGTAATATTTCAATAAAACGTTTGGGCAATATTGTCGCTAGGCTATTTTTTAACGACTTTTGCGCTTGGGTTTCTCGCCATTGCTCCAATTGTTGTTTTAAATCCTGCTCAGGGAGTAAATTAATAGTTACTGCCTGCCCTGCACGCCAAAAAGAGCTAATTTGTAAAATGGCGGGGCCTGATAAACCACGGTGAGTAAACAATATGTTTTCTTTAAAGCGAGTACCATCTTCGCTGCTAACAACGCAAGGAATACTAATACCTGACAACCCTTCAAAACGCTCTTTATCATGCTCGTGCAAGGTAAATGGCACAAGTGCAGCCATTGTCGGGAGTACGTTTAAGCCAAATTGCTCCGCTATTTTATAGCCTACAGGGCTTGCTCCGAGCTTTGGCATAGTAAGGCCACCAGCAGCAACCACTAATGACTCGCAGGAATATGCCCCTTGCTCTGTTTTAACCGTGTACCCTATATCAGTTTTTTCAACACTAAGCACCTCATTACGCAGCGCAATATTCACACCGGCCCACTCGCACTCAGTGAGCAAAATATCTACGATATCTTGCGCGCTATTATCACAAAATAGTTGACCCAAGGTTTTATGGTGATAAGCCAAACCATGACGATCAACCAACTCAATAAAGTCATGTTGGGTAAATCGACTTAAGCACGATTTTACAAAGTGAGGGTTAGCACATAAATAGTTTTCTGGGCTGGCATTTTCGTTGGTAAAATTACAACGACCGCCACCACTAATAAGTATTTTACGGCCCGGTTTTTTACCCATATCAAGTACTGTAACACTACGACCACGATACCCCGCTTGTGCTGCACACATTAATCCAGCGGCGCCAGCGCCGATCACTATTACATCTACATGGGTCATTAATTTGTCTCATTGAAATTTTTTTAAATTATAACAAATTTAGAACGGCACACTTAATTGAATTTATTATTGATTTACTAGCAATAAACACCTCAAAAAACCACCTCATAAAAACAACCCTTTAGGATTGTAAAAAATAAAAATAAACACACCAAATAACTATTTAGCCATATAAACATCCATATATAACTAAAATAGAGACAACCATAATAAAACGTTATTTTAACTTACTTAACAGATCATTTACTTTTGTTCCCCTTCAAGATAATCCAACTTGAAGTAAACCATAACAATCTAGGGAAAATTATGACAACGACAACAAGTTTTAAAAAGTGTGCAATTGCACTAACGTTAGGCACGCTATTCAGTGCCACGACAACTATAGCGAATCCAAGCCAAACAATTATGCCATCAATGGCGGAAACGGCAGCAAAACTGCAGGGCCAAGACCCACTAGGTACTCGCTTTATTATCAAATACAAAAACAATAACAGCGAGATGGCAACACTTTCTACAGCCGACACTAGCCCGCAAATGATGAATAAAAAGGCAAAGGGCTTTGTTAAAAACTTCACTAGTAAGAAAGGCAAAGTGAAGGCGCAATATGTTCGTGCTATGGCTTTAAGTAACCACCATGTAATGCGTGCAGAGAAAAAACTCACTCCAGACGAAGCACAACAATATATGCAAGAAGTAATAGAGTCTGGCAATGTTGAATACATTGAAATTGACCAAATGCTAAAACCTTTCGCGACACCAAATGATCCTATGTATGCCGTTCAGTGGCATTATTATGAGCAAGCAGGCGGTTTAAACCTTCCAACAGCATGGGATACAGCCACTGGTAGCGGTGTTACAGTCGCAGTACTTGATACTGGTTACCGTCCACATATTGATTTGAACGGTAACATTTTGCCTGGCTACGACATGATCTCTGATACCTTTGTAGCCAATGATGGTGGCGCACGTGATAGCGATGCACGCGATCCCGGTGATGCTGTTAATACGGGTGAATGTGGAACCGATCAGTTTGGTCAACCCGTTCCAGCTTCTAATCAAAGCTCTAGCTGGCATGGTACTCACGTAGCTGGTACGGTTGCTGCGGTTTCGAATAATGGCGAAGGTGTTGCCGGCGTTGCATACGACGCAAAAGTTGTACCTGTACGTGTACTTGGAAAGTGTGGTGGATTAACCTCTGATATTGCCGATGGTATCATCTGGGCTTCAGGTGGTTCAGTGTCTGGTATTGCAAATAACGCAAACCCTGCAGATGTAATAAACATGAGTCTTGGCGGTAGCGGCTCTTGTAGCTCTACGACACAATCAGCAATTAACCAAGCGCGTGGAAATGGTAGTGTTATTGTTATTGCTGCGGGTAACGACAATGATAACTCAGCTAACTACAATCCAGGTAACTGTAGTGGCGTAGTAAACGTTGCATCAGTGGGTCGTAACGGTGGCCGCGCATACTACTCAAACTATGGTAGCAACATTGATGTTGCAGCCCCAGGTGGCGCGCAAAGCTTTGCTAATGATTCAGAGGGTGTACTTTCAACACATAACTCAGGTTCATCAAGCCCCTCTAGTGATAGCTATCACTACTCACAAGGTACTTCAATGGCAGCGCCACATGTTGCCGGAGTTGCCGCATTAATTAAACAAGCAAAACCCTCAGCTACGCCAGATGAAATTGAAAGTATCTTAAAATCAACAACACGCTCTTTTGCAGCCACTTGTACAAACTGTGGAACAGGCATAGTTGATGCAGCCGCAGCTGTGGCAGCAGCTTCTGGTGGTACAACACCACCTACAGGCAATAATGAACTGCTTGATGGCCAAGCTCAAACTAGTTTGAGCGGTTCAGCAAATAGTGAAGCATTTTACACAATGACAATACCAAGTGGCGCAAGTAATGTAACCTTCACAATGAGTGGTGGTAGCGGTGACGCCGATTTGTATGTACGAGCAGGTAGCGAGCCAACAACCTCAAGCTATGATTGTCGCCCTTATAACGAAGGAAATAACGAAGAGTGTTCTATCGATAATCCTACAGCAGGTACTTACCATGTCATGATACGTGGCTACTCTGCATACTCGGGTGTGAACTTGGTAGGTAACTTAACCACTAGCGGCGGAGGCTCTGGCACGCCACAAGCAGGTGGAGGCACCGTTGAAAACGTATCTGCAACTGCTGGTCAGTGGAAACACTATACATTAGATGTACCTGCAGGCATGGCAAGCTTTACTGTGACCACTTCAGGTGGCTCAGGTGACGCAGACTTATTTGTTAAGTTTGATAGTCAGCCAACAACATCAAGCTACGATTGCCGCCCATATAAAAATGGCAATGCAGAGACCTGCACCTTTAACAACCCGCAAGCAGGCACCTGGCATATGAGTCTCAATGCATATAGTGCATTCTCAGGACTAACGCTTGATGCACAATATCAGCCATAAGTAACAAAAACGCGAGTGATAAAGATATTGCACTCGCGTTTAATAGACCTGTTCCCTTGGCAATTTTTAGCCGAGTATTACTCGGCTTTTTTATTTATAAATTAACCACCTCATAAATGAAGTAAAAAAATGTTTAATTGCGATTTCATAGCAAGTAGTGATGGCCCAACACCCACAAACAGTAGCAAAAAGCGAAATTAAAATAGAATTAATCACTAAAATAATATTTTACCCCAATACTTTAGCACCACACCGTTTACAATCCTTTACAAAAGGATATATTTGCGATTGTTTTAGTTTGTAACAATTTGTAAAATGATTGAAAAATACACTATTCAAGAAAATACATTCATTTATGAATATTACTTTCTTGTTACAGAGTGTCTTCTGTTTATTTAAGAAGTAAAAACTCTCTATCTGATGCTTTCAGCCTCTCCCACTTATTCAGTATATTAATGCTAAAAAGTGAATGATTGCCATCAAAACAATGAGAGATAATATGGAAGCGCTACCATGTTATAAAAATATAAAGAAGGACAACTCGCGCTGTGCCCTCATAATCTAAGGTAAAAGGAATGGTCGTAGATAAATCGCTTTCTAATGTATTCACACAAACACTTGAACAAGCAATTGATGGTGTCGTGGCAATAGACTCAAAAAATAGGGTAATTCTATTTAATCAAGCAGCTGAAAAGCTCTGGGGCTACTGTAAAGAAGAGGTGCTTGGAAAAAATGTAAGCCTGCTTGTACCCGATCATATCAAGACGTATCATGACCACTATGTTAATCGAAACCGAGACACCGGTGAAAATAAAATAGTCGGCACAAGCCGTGACGTCCCTATCATTTGCAAAGATGGAAGCCAAAGGTGGGGGTCAATGTCCATCTCTAAGGTCGATATCGGCGGTCATATGCTATACACCGCATTCATTAAAGATGTGACAGAGCAAGTTAAGGCTAAAAAACAATTAGAGTTGCTCTCCCTTGTTACCGATAAAACTGAACATGCAATCATTATTACCGATCCTCAGTGGAAAGTGGTGTACACCAATGATGGCTTTTCAACACTCTTCAATTATACACCCGAGGAACTACTTGGCATCACGCCCATGAATGTGCTTACGCCCGAACTATCTGACACGAGGCGAGAGCAAGTCCGTGCTCAGCTGGCGAACGGAAAATCTATGCGCATTGATGAAGTTTTACAGTCAAAAGACAAGAGCAAATGTTGGTGTTCGATAATGGTCAACCCGGTCTTGGATGAGCATACTCAGCTAGCCTACTGCGTCACAATTATTAATGACATTACGCAAACCAAGCTCCATGAAATTCTTCATAAGCAGATTTTAAATGCTATTGCATATGATGAATCACATGAAATTGTTATGGAAAAAGTATGTCATGAGATCACCAAATTAGACCATTATATTACGCCTGTCATTTTAAAAGCCGAAGGTGCCCACTTACAATTACTCGCCGCGCCAAGCTTCCCAGCCTCTTACCGTCAAATTTTGAATACCCTTCCCATTGCTGAAGGTGCAGGTATATCTGGCACAGCAGCTGCCCGCGGTGAAGATGTATTAGTTACAGATATTCAAAATGATCCTATTTGTGAACTCTACAAAACACACCTTCACCCTCTGGGGTATACGGGGTGTTTTTCAGTCCCGATAAAACAAAGTAATGGTCAAGTAATTGGTGTCGTTACCCTTTATTTAAAAAATAATGTACAGCTCAATGCTTTACATAAACACATCGTCAATGTTATTACCCCACTGTGCGGCCTTGCTATTGAACGTGAAGCCCAAAAAGCTAACATACGTCACTTAGCGTATTACGATGCGCTAACTCAGTTACCTAACCGTAGTTTACTCCATGCAAATGCTGAGCAAGCAATTAAAGACGCAAAAAAGAATAACCAAAAAATGGCCCTGTTATTTTTAGATGTCGATCGCTTTAAACAGATTAATGACACTCATGGCCACCCAATTGGCGATCAATTATTAGTTGCACTTGCCTCAAGACTAAACCTCGAGCAGTCGAATGCCGATATAGTCGGTCGCTTATCGGGTGATGAGTTTGTCCTAATCAAACAAATTGAAACCCCAGAGCAGCTCCATGAATATATTGAAGAGCTCAAACTAAAAATCACCCTTCCCGTTCACTTAGAGCACTTAACGTTAGATCCGACCATGAGTATCGGTATCAGTATTTTCCCTGACGATGGCCATGATGTAGCCACACTCATCCACAGAGCGGATATGGCGATGTACCAAGCTAAGTCATCCGGTAAAGGCCGCTTCGCCTATTTTAGTCACGAATTAAACCAACTTGCGCAGGAAGTTCAAGAGCTTGAAATGGAGCTTGAAAAAGCAATCAAAGAGAACTTACTCACCCTGAAATACCAACCCCAAATATCGATGAAAGACGAGACTATTTATGGTGTCGAAGCACTTGCAAGATGGGATCACCCAACACTTGGCTCCGTTCCACCGGATAAATTTATACCGATTGCAGAAGATTGTGGGTTGATCAGCGAGCTCAGTTTGTGGGTCATTCGAACTGCTTGTAAGCAAATGGGTGAGTGGCGTAAACAAGGTATCGCGTTACCGACGATGTCAGTCAATTTGTCCCCGAGTAATTTTCATAACATACATTTATGTGATTTCATCATCAATGAACTCGCTATCAATAATTTGGTTACGTCCGATCTCATGCTAGAGCTGACGGAACATGTGTTACTCGACACCCATCCCAGCACAATGAAAGTGTTGCATGATATTCATGATAAGGGGATCGACTTTTCAATGGATGACTTTGGTACCGGCTATGCAAGTTTAAGTTACTTAAGAAAAATACCGATACGTGAGCTCAAACTCGACCGCAGTTTCGTACAAGGATTAGGCACAGACAAAACCAGCGAAGCCCTGAGCCGTTCAGTATTACAGATCGGTGAAAGCTTAAATTTAGATGTGATCGCTGAAGGCATCGAGAACGTTGAACAATACACTATTTTAAAAGAGCAAGGCTACCATGTTGCACAAGGTTATTTGTTTTCAAAGCCACTCAATGCCAATGAAACTGAAAAGTTTTTAAAAAACAAACATCAGTCTAATTAAGCGCAGCGCTTTTTCATACATTAAAACACAACTTATCATTTTTATATTTTTTCAGGAACAAAATGAACAGAATTAACCGGGTATTCACGGGTGTACTTGTTATTTTATTTATCGAGACACTGGCTGTTGCATTTATTTACAACACGTTTTATGAGGCGTTTATTATCGGCCTACCAGCTTTACTAGTCCCTTTTTGGTTGATGAAGACCTTGCCTAACGCAACACTAACAAAGCATGCTTCAGGCCTCGCTGCCATGATTTTTGCAGCCCTGCATATCCACCAGCTAAATGGATTAATTGAAGTTCATTTTGAGATATTTATTTTACTAGCCACCTTGGTGATTTTTAAAGATTGGCGTATTTTTATTTCAGCCGTTGGCTTAATTGCTGTGCACCATCTGTCATTTTACTTTATGCAAGTGGATAACGTCGGCGTATACCTTTTTGACGAAGATAGGCTCGCTTTTTCTACGGTTATATTACATGCGGTGTATGCCATTGTTGAAGGTGTGGTTGCAGGCTTTATTGCTAAAACATTATATGAAGATAGTGAGGTTGGCAAAGAGCTCGCCCGTGTTATTGAAGAACTCACTTATGATAGACACTCGCTCAATTTAAAACTGCGAGCAACTCCCCGAAAAAGTCATGTGCTGACTGGGTTCAATGAGTTATTGAGTGTATTAGAAAATGTCATTCTAGGCTTACGCAGTCAAATTAACGACTTTAAATCAAATGCTAACAACCTAATAAGCGCCAAGTCTGAGCTTGAACGCTCCGCACATGACCGGCAACAAGAAACAGAAGCAATCATGTGCTCGGTGGAGGAGATGGCCACAACCATCACATCAATCGCCCAAGATACCACGCGTTTAAAAGATCAAATGAATGACGCAAATACGACCACACAAGAAGCCAATGAGTTAATGCAAATGATCAACAATGAAAGTGATCACTTAACCCATGTTTTAAGTCTTACAAGCACAGAAATAACCGCACTGGCAAGCTTTAGTGAAGTCATAAAAAATGTGCTGTCTGAGATCTCCAGTATTGCAGAGCAAACAAATTTACTGGCGTTAAATGCGGCGATAGAAGCGGCACGTGCAGGCGAACAAGGCCGTGGTTTTGCCGTGGTTGCCGATGAAGTTCGTGCGCTTGCTAATAGAACAAAAGAAAGCACCAGCAAGGTAGAAGTCACATTAGCTAAAATGGTTGAACACTCACATTCATCAACCAATGCAATGGATAACTCTGTCAATGCTGTGCAATCGGTAATAAATAATGCAGCACAAGTCAGCACGTTATTACAACAAGCTTCGCATGTGGTGGTTGACTCAAGTGATATAGCCAACTCAGTCGCCTCAGCCATCGAAGAGCAATCCATTGTTACTACAGGGATCTCAAAAAATACTGAGGAGCTTGGTCTTTTAGGCAGAAATGATGCAGAGAAAGTGAAGTCAGTGGCACTTGAGGCAGAACATATCTCTGATGCCGTAAGATCACTTGAGGCAAGCATTGCAAACTTCTCATAAAGCGAAGTACACCCACTACATGGTATTTGCGGTATGGCTGGTGTTTACACTTATCGCTGGCGTCAGTTTTATTCAGTCACGGTTAGTTGCCTTCGATCCAACTGACAAGTTGCTGTATGCAAATGGAGAGTCGTTGATAAATGATATTAGCGCTCTCCCGCAATTAAGCGAAGAACATATAAATAATGTACTTATTCATTTCACCAGCGAAGGGTGTGAGTGTGCGCAATACAGTGACCGCCACAAAAAGGATATTACCGATGCAGCCAAGGAAGATGGTTTCACTGTATTAAATATTCATCTGCCAAAAGGCACCCAAAGTATTATTCCATCAACACCCGCTACGCTGATTGTCGGTCAATCTTCGGAGTTACTCTATTTTGGCCCATACTCTACCGGGTTAGCCTGCAGTGAATCGAATGGCTTTGTTGAACTTGTATTAAATAATTATAGAAACGGATTTAAGTCTGATCTGATTGTAGGAGACACAACAGGATGCTACTGCCAATTATGAGCCAATAGCTCCTGGTTTATAGCCGAGTATTACTCGGCTTTTTTATTAAAGCTTACCTAAAACAGCGTCTGCGCGGCTAACAACAAACTCTTTATCTTGTTCAATATATAAGCCTGTCACCACTTGCTCTTCGACTACCATTGCATAACGTTTTGAGCGCACGCCACCAAAACCGGCTGTATCTTTATCGAGCCCTAACGCTTTAGTAAAGCTTGCATCGCCATCTGCTAACATATCAATCTCTTCAGCGTTTTGCTGCTCGCCCCACGCTTTCATCACAAAAGCATCGTTTACAGATACACAATAAATAGCATCAACCCCTTTGGCTTTTATTTTATCTGCAAGGGTAATAAATTCCGGTAAATGCGCATTTGAGCATGTTGGAGTAAAAGCGCCCGGTACAGCAAATAGTACGACCTTTTTACCGGCAAACAAGGTGTCGTTGGTTAGTGTTTGCATACCGTCGTCAGTTAGTTTAGTTAAGCTTACAGCGGGTAACGTATGGCCTTGAGCAATCATGTTATTTCCTTAATATTAAATCTAAATATTAAGTGTAATAGGGTAACAGTGACAATGCGATGAATTTGCTACATTTACACGTAGGAGAGCGCTTTAGCGTCGATAGGATGTTACATATCACAACCCCAAATATTAAAACCATCACGGCTGAAGCCTGTTCCTACAATTAACCTACACGTAGGAGAGCGCTTTAGCGCCAATTGGATATTCCATATATCACAACCCCAAACATTAAACCCCAAACATTAAACCCCATCACGGCTGAAGCCTGTTCCTACGATATACCTACACGTAGGAGAGCGCTTTAGCGCCGATGGATTTTACAAATATCACAGCCCCAAATATTAAAACCATCACGGCTAAAGCCGGTTCCTACAATTAACCTACACGTAGGAGAGCGCTTTAGCGCCGATTGAATGTTACAGATATCACACCCAACATTAAAAACCATCACGGCTAAAGCCTGTTCCTACGATGTATCTAAACGTAGGAGAGCGCTTTAGCGCCGATTGAATGTTACATAAACCCCATCACGGCTGAAGCCTGTTCCTACAATTAACCTACACGTATATCTACACGTAGGAGCGCGCTTTAGCGCCGATGGATTTTACAAAAATCACAACCCCAACATTAAACCCCATCACGGCTAAAGCCTGTTCCTACAATTAACCTACACGTAGGAACGCGCTTTAGCGCCAATTGGATATTCCATATATCACAACCCCAAACATTAAACCCCATCACGGCTGAAGCCTGTTCCTACAATTAACCTACACGTAGGAGAGCGCTTTAGCGCCGATGGATTTTACAAAAATCACAACCCCAACATTAAACCCCATCACGGCTGAAGCCTGTTCCTACGATATACCTACACGTAGGAGAGCGCTTTAGCGCCGATGGATTTTACAAATATCACAACCCCTAATATTAAAACCATCACGGCTGAAGCCTGTTCCTACAATTAACCTACACGTAGGAGAGCGCTTTAGCGCCGATGGATTTTACAAATATCACAACCCCAAATATTAAAACCATCACGGCTGAAGCCTGTTCCTACAATTAACCTACACGTAGGAGAGCGCTTTAGCGCCGATCAAATAAAACCAAATAAGGGACAAAACATTTTTTAATGCTACACTTTTATCTGCAATTAAAAGGAGTTAACAATGCATATAAAACATCATGGTGCGGTAAATGGGGTTACAGGGTCTTGCCACGAGCTAATAACATCAACAGATACATCAATCTTAATCGACTGCGGCTTATTTCAAGGTGAAGATGCTGGTACTGATCTATCAATCAAATTTGATATCAGTAATGTAACTGCACTGATTGTTACTCACTGCCATATTGATCATGTAGGTCGTATCCCCTATTTATTCGCAACAGGCTTTAGCGGACCTATTTATACTTCTATTGCATCAGCAAGCTTATTACCCTTAGTCATCGAAGATGCACTAAAAGTCGGGGTTACCAGAGATGAAAAAATAATAAACGCATGTTTAAGCTTATTAAACAAACGCATTATTGCAATAGATTTTAATACTTGGTTTGAACTACCAAGTAATAACCAGCAAACTTTAAAAGCACGTTTACAGCGGGCGGGTCATATTTTAGGCTCTGCTTATGTTGAAATAGACGTGCCAAATAAAGCCACAACACACCGAGTGGTCTTTTCAGGTGATTTAGGAGCCCCCTATACACCATTATTGCCTGCCCCTAAGCCACCATATAAAGCAGACACCTTAGTGATCGAATCAACTTATGGTGATAAAAACCATCAAGGCCGTAAACAGCGTACCCAAACATTAAAAAAAGTAATTGAACAAGCCGTGAAAGATAACGGTGTGGTACTCATTCCTGCATTTAGCATAGGTAGAACCCAAGAGTTACTATATGAGCTAGAGCAGCTAATTCATAACGCCAGTCCGCATTCACCTTGGCACAACATAGAAGTCATTGTCGACTCACCAATGGCTGCAAACTTTACTCAGCAATACCGCAAGTTTAAAACCCTCTGGGATAAAGAAGCAAAGCAGCGCTTAGCAAAAGGCCGTCACCCATTAAACTTTGAAAGCTTACATACAGTCAACAGCCATAAAGAACATATGGCCGTTATTAACTACCTAAACAAACGAGAAAAACCTGCAATTATACTTGCAGCAAGCGGCATGTGCACTGGTGGCAGAATTGTCAATTACCTTGAAGCATTTTTGCCCGCTAAAACCACCGATGTTATTTTTGTTGGTTATCAAGGCAGAGGAACATTAGGGAGAGAAATTCAGAAATACGGCTCTCGCGGTGGTTATGTATTTATAAATAACGAAAAGGTCTATATCAAAGCAAAAATACACACTATCAGCGGATATAGCGCTCATGCCGACCAAAAAGGCCTCATAAGATTTGTAACAGGTATGCAAAAAAAACCAAGCCATATAAAACTAGTACACGGTGATGATAGAGCAAAGCAGCTATTAGCAGAGAAGTATCGAGAGGCACTAGGTGAAGGAGTTAAAGTTGAAATAGCAAAGTTAAGTTGACGGGCCTCGAGTAGCGGGTTGTGAGCAGATAAGAGTTAAATTTAACCTCCCTCATAGCCATTAACCTTTTCATCACCTACCCGTAAATAAACAGAAAATTGTCGAGTAAGTTTATAGTTTTGATACACTATTGCGGGAACTAACCTGTACTAGTGTCTTGACGAGATAAGGTATTCAATTTTTCTATTTTTTAGCACAAAAGCACAGACCAAACCAATCAACATTGCAGGATATAGAGTTAACATTCTAGTAGTAAGTGCAGCTATTATCGCAATATCACTTTCAGCACCAATCTGAATTAATAACCAAACCATACCAGCCTCTGTTACCCCAATACCACTGGGAATTAATGAAGCAGCACCAATTAACAAGCTAAGGCAATAAATACTTATAGCTATTGGTATAGTAGTTTCTATACCAAACCCTCGTAACATTATAAATAAAATCACACCTTGAAGTATCCACGCCAATAGTGTAAGAAAATAGCTTTTTAAAACAACTGGCAATAGCCATAAGTGACTTAAAATATTAATTGACTCATGCCACAGCCTACTTTTTTCAAAATTAAATAAAAACTTTAGTGCTGGCGATAAAACGAAAGGTAAGAGAAAAACAGTAACCAATAACAAAGAAAAATTGAAATTATCAATAAGAAAATAACTACCCAATGAAAGAACAATAATCACATCAAATAAACGCTCTGATACAAAACTCAAAAACGTATATCGAAATGGTACACCCAACTCATCTAAATGTGTTCCTCTCATTAATTCACCTACTTTACCCGGTGATGCGGTAAAAGCAAAACCAGATAAATAAATAAGAATATGATGTTTTGTTGAAGCCTTATGCTCTTTCAAGCGCATATAGCCTAACCAGCGAAGAGAGCGGCAAATGTAACTAAATACAGCAAGACTCAAACACAGTATTACTTGTTTAAAGGAAATTCTCTGTAAATACTCTATCGCAGCGACTAGATCCGATGAATGATTCCAAACAATATAAATGACAAAGCTTGAAGCAAACCATAAATACAGCCGTTTTAATCGTCTAAAATAAACGAGGCTGTTCATAAGTGGTAATAAGTTATTTTATTCAAAATTTGAAAACGTAATACACACAGCTAGCTGAAGCAACACCAGTTACGATACCCATTAATATTTCAAGGCGAGTATGTCCCATTCGCTCTCTTAAGGGTTTTATCATTTTATTTTCATTAATAATATTAATAGTTTTCGCGTGTTTACCCACTTGTTGCCTTAAACTGCTTGCATCTAATATAACTATAAATGCTAAGGCTAAAGCAACTACTAAAGCAGGCTCATGAACCCCTTCATTAAAAGCAATAATTGCTGCAGTACTACTTACAATACTACTATGATTACTTGGCATACCACCATACCCAATCAAATCAAACGCTAAACGTTTTGCTCGGATTGTATTGATGGCAAACTTTGCGCACCCAGCTACTAGCCAAGCAAAAAAAGGTGTAATAAGGTAACTAAGATCCACAACAAATTCCTTTTATACAGCAATTGAATAAAAACAAACGCCTACCCAACCTAAAATAGTCAATTGTAACCAACGATCTGCAAACAAAGCGTCTGTAGGAGACTCTCCAGAGTCTTTTGACTCTACGATGAACCAATATCTATATAAGCCAAATAAAACAAATGGGATCGAATATACCATATTTGGTTTATCTGAAATAACGAATAAGCTATAGAATAATATTGCACAAATCGCAGACATTTCAGCATACTTATTAACAAGGTCAATCGTATAGTGCTGTAATACACTTCGAGCTTTGTTACCACTATTCATCAATTCTTGTCGTCTCTTTATCGCTGCTAAGAAAAGGGCTAGAGAAAGTGTTGTAATGAACATCCAAGATGAAAGTGGTACGTTCAAAGAAACCGCACCAGCATACACTCGTAAAACAAAGCCCGTCGCTATAGTAAAAATATCTAAAACAGGTTGATGTTTAAGATAAAAAGTATACGCCACATTCAACACTAAATACGCAGCGACAACAATAACTACCTGCAAGTAAGCTAATGCCGATAGCGCAACTGTACCATATAATATCACCATCAAAATACGAGCTTGTAACTTGCTCACTTCACCCGATGCAAGAGGTCTTGTTTTTGACTTTACTGGATGTTTTCTATCATTCTCAATGTCATTGTAGTCATTTAATACGTAGGTAGCTGATGAAGCTAAACAAAAAATAATGAAGGCAATAAAAGTATCCTGCACCGACAACATATTGGTAAATAACCCAGAAAAAAGCAAAGGCGCAAAAACAAAAGCATTTTTGATCCACTGCTTTGGTCGCATTAGGCGCAGTAATGGAGGTAAACTAAACATTTTAATTCTTCTTAATATAATCTAGGCAGAATCTAGTCAAAATCTGGGCAAAATGATAGAGTGTTACTTTATGAAAATCAATGTATAAATAATGACTAAAAGTATGCTCTATGTCGCTTTTGCTATTATTGCGACTATTGTGAACCTTTTCACACAAGAAATAACATCCAACCTATTTCATCATCACCAGTATGAAATCGTTGTCAGTATGTTTATAGGCACTTTGGCTGGTTTAATTGTAAAGTACCTACTAGATAAGAGGTTTATTTTTAAGTTTGAAACTAAAAGCCAGCAACAGAGTTTCACTACGTTTTTGCTCTACAGTTTAATGGGTATAATTACTACACTTCTATTTTGGATCACTGAATATACTTTCGATATCTGGTTTGAAACCAAAACAATGCGCTATGTTGGCGCTGTAATTGGTTTGTCCCTCGGATATGTAGCTAAATATTACTTAGATAAAAAATATGTATTTATCGAGCGTTAAAATGAAAAAGATGACCAGTTGGGGGAAATACCCGCATATTGATGCAAATATTAGCGCACCTTTATCAAGTCACATGTTAGCTAATGAAAAGAGAAATATTATAGCTAGAGGCTTAGGGCGTAGTTATGGTGATAGCGCACTTTCAGAAAATATTATAATAAGCAATCGCTTAAATCATTTTATCTCATTCGATGAAAATACAGGGCAACTTCACTGTGAAGCTGGTGTTTCACTCCATGATATCCTAATGAATTTTGTGCCTAAGGGGTGGTTTTTATACGTTACTCCAGGCACTAAATTCGTAACAGTAGGTGGCGCAATTGCAAGTGATGTTCACGGAAAAAATCACCATATAGATGGATGTTTTAGTGACCATGTTACTTCTTTAACTATCTGTATACAGGGCGAAGAGATCTCTTGCTCAAGAGAAGAAAACTCAGATTTATTCCACGCAACATGTGGAGGTATGGGGCTAACTGGTATCATTACTAAAGCAACATTCAAATTAAGGCCAATAACAAGTTCCTACATCAATCAGAAAGTAATAAAAGCTAAAAACCTTGATACTGTCTTAGAGCTATTTGAGCAGTATAGAGATGCTACCTATTCTGTAGCATGGATCGACTGTCTTTCTACAGGCAGCAATCTCGGTCGCTCATTATTAATGCTTGGAGAGCACGCATGCAAAGGTGAATTAACTACGCATAAAAGCGGCGTATTAAATATGCCATGCGATATGCCTTCTTTCCTACTTAACAAATACACGATACAGGCTTTTAATTCTGCTTATTATAACAAACAAGTCAAGGAAGAACTGAACAACACAATACACTATGATTCATTTTTCTACCCCCTTGACGGAATCAGTAACTGGAACCGTATGTATGGTAAAAATGGCTTTACTCAATATCAGTTTGTTATTCCTAAAGAAGCTGGAAAAGAGGGACTTAAAGAAATTCTTGAAGCTATCGCTGAATCGAAACAAGGTTCATTCCTTGCGGTATTGAAAGTGTTTGGTAAAGGTAACATAAATTATTTATCTTTCCCTCTGGAGGGGTATACTCTAGCGCTTGATTTCAAGCTAAACAACAAATTATTTGCTTTATTAGATCGTCTCGACCTCATCGTGAGGAAATACAAAGGGCGCATATACCTCTCCAAAGACGTTAGAATGTCAGAGGAGATGTTTAAAGCAAGTTACCCTCATTGGAAAAAGTTTCAAGTATTAAGAAAAAAATATGGCGCAGATGAACGATACCTCTCGCTCCAGTCTAAAAGAATAGGATTGTAAAAATTGTGAAAAATATTATTATAATCGGGGCAACTTCAGCGATGGCAGAAGAAGTTGCGAAGCTATACGCTGCAGAGAAAGCTAATCTATACCTCATCGCAAGAAATACAACAAGGCTCGAAAGCATTATAAACGATTTAACTGTGAGAGGAGCAAACACAGTTCATACTTCGGCATTTGATGCGAACCAATTTGATTCTCACGAAGTTCTTATTGAGCAAGCTTTCGAAACTCTAGGTTATGTTGATGTAGTTCTTATTGCTCACGGTAGTCTCCCTAACCAAGAGCTGTGTCAAAATGATACTACACAAGCAATCGAGGAGCTAAATACCAATGGCATTAGTGTTATCTCCCTTCTCACTCACACAGCAAATAAAATGGAGCTACAAAAAAAAGGAAACATAACCGTTATCACCAGCGTTGCTGGAGACAGAGGACGTCAGTCAAACTATGTGTATGGTGCAGCAAAAGGTATGGTCTCAACTTTCTTGCAAGGACTGGCACAGAGACTCAATAAGTCAGGTGTTCATGTCCTCGATATTAAACCTGGTTTTGTTGATACACCTATGACAGCTGAGTTTAATAAAGGAGCTCTATGGGCAAAACCTGATAAGGTTGCTCAAATCATCAAAAAACGAATAAGTAAAAAAAGTTCTTTTTCTTATACACCCGCTTTTTGGTTTATCATTATGACTGTCATTAAGTTTATACCTAAGTTCGTTTTCACTCGGTTGAAATTATGATTTACTTCAAACAACACAGGTATATATTCATATCATTTTTAATCTCATTAATTAGTGTAGCTGTTTTTAACATAACTAAAGAGCTTACATTTAAAGATTTAACCATGGCTTGGAATGCGACTCATTATGCAATAAATTATATGGATTTTGGGTTTGTAAAAAGAGGCTTTATAGGGAGTTTTTATTATTTTTCAAATGGTTCATTTACTCAAGGTTCCCTACTTCTATTTCAGCTTTCTTTTATTATATTCTTTATTGCAACAACTCACTATTTTTTTTATAAACTTGGATTAAATAAAAGCTTTATTTATATTCTTTTTATCTTATCACCAGCAACATTTATGCAATTCGGTTCAGATCTAGGAAGATTTGACCCGATACTTGTTGCACTATTCATGTTAAGCATAATATATAGAAAGAACCCTATTTTATTTTTTACCTTTTCTATGATCGGTATATTAATTCATGAGATCTATGTATTTGCATTACTCCCAGGAGCATTCCTTCTATATTTGTCTGATAGAGTTAAATTAGGCTCATTAAAAGAAATTTTTATTGAGTCAATAAAGTGTAAAACTTTATACTTTTTAATTTTGTCGATATTAATAGTAGTCTTATTTGGCTCGTATGAATTAGGCTATGAACAAATACTAGATTCATTTTCAAAGAGCAACTTACCGATATCATATATAGAGTACCATACAACTAACTTAACTGGAGAGCCTTTAAAGGTTTGGACAAGAAGTATTTCTGACAATCTCTTTTTCACATCAAATAAATTAACTTTTAACATATCTACAATTTATATGGTGCTTGTATATTTACTTCTACTCATATACCTATATTTAATCGGTATTGAATTTAAAAAACCTCAATACTATTTAATATTAATCTCTAGCTTTCCTATGTTTTTGCTTGGCACCGATTGGGGAAGGTGGCTAGCATTCATCTATATATCTATTTTTGTTATTTTTATTACAACCGAAAGAGACAAAGCCGCAAAGATAAAAAACAAGCATTTATTGATATTTAGCTTATATGGACCTTTGGGTGTGGCTGGTTTTTTACCACCTGTACTTCTTATAATATATCGCGTCTATCAACTAATGTAATAATATTTATCAAGCGATTGCTGGCCAACAACCTTAAGGCCACGATGATATAGTATAATTATCGATAGCAATTCATCGAAATTTAATCTACACCTATAGCCATTTAGTTTTTATTATTTATTACTAATGACTTAGCAACACTTACTACAAGCTCATCTCATCATGTATATTAATCATCTAGTGTTAATATAAGAGATGAGCTTAGCTGCTAGAATAACCTATCATATAGCATCATAAACTCGCAAAGCTAGTGCTCTTCAAAGCAGCTTGTAGAACATCAACTTATTTTATCTATATGGAATATAATAATGAAACCGCTTGTATAGGACTAAGAGCAACGTCAGCTTAAGGCCTATTTGCTCTGCGTTGTAACTTTTTGAATTCAATTAGTTTACAGAAAACCAAGCCTCTTCAGACAATCTTTAAGTGGCTTGGTTTTTCTGGGTTTACTAACTCAGACAAGAACTCACTAAACTCTGCACCTAATTTTTCATCACGCATGCTGTACTCAACAATCGCTTTTAGATAGCCCTGTTTATCACCACAATCATGGGAACGGCCACTCATGTGAAATGCTTCTACAGTCTCTTGTGTTATTAGCTTATCAATCGAGTCGGTTAATTGGATTTCACCACCTGCGCCTACAGGTGTTTTCGCTAGTAAAGGCCAAATACTTTTACTAAGCACATAACGACCAACAACCGCTAAATTTGAAGGGGCTTTATCGGCATCAGGCTTTTCAACCATCGTTTTGATGATCGTACTGTTGCCAGCAGTCAGCTTCGCACCATTGATATCGGCAATACCATATTTACTTACATCATCGTAAGCTACCGGCTCAAGCATTATTTGGCTTGCTCGGGTTTCATTAAACCGCTTGATCATTGCGGCTAGGTTTTCAGTTTTTTGATCTGCCGTGTAAGCATCCAAAATAACATCTGGTAATAAAACTATAAAATCACTTTCGCCCACAATTGGCTTTGCACATAAAATTGCATGTCCCAAGCCTTTAGCTTCACCTTGACGAACACTCATAATAGTGACATCTGTAGGGCAAATTGAGCGAACTTCATCCAAAAGAGTCCGTTTAACACGTTTTTCAAGCGTGGCTTCTAGCTCATAACTTGTATCAAAATGGTTTTCGATTGCATTCTTGGAGCTATGAGTAACTAATACGATCTCTTTAACATCTGCAGCAATACATTCTGCAACAATGTATTGAATAAGTGGTTTATCAACCAAAGGGAGCATTTCTTTTGGGATAGCTTTTGTCATTGGCAACATACGCGTACCAAGGCCTGCAACAGGGATAACTGCTTTCATGATTAGTCCTTTATCTATAAGTTAATTCAATTTATATTTACGTTAGCAGCCTAAAACTTGATGGGAGATGAATTACCACCTAACGTAGTAATAGGATTACAAAGCTGTACCCAAAAATCAACCTTTATGACTATTTTCCATAGACTCTATTCATAACGAGTATGACTAACATATTCGTTTTTTATTTCTGTAGCGCAAAGTGGGTAAACGGGAGGAGGTGTAACCGCTTAATCGGTTTTAGTTACGGGCATACAAACACTTAAAATAGCTCTATTGGGCGTTAACAACGCGGCTGTCAACGCCTAACTGTGTTAGTTAACCTCTTAATAAAAGAGTAAAAAACATAAACAGGATGATTACTGGTAATATGCTTAACGGTTAATCATTGCCGAATAAATCACGTGTATACACTTTATCTGCAACATCGCTTAGCTCTTCAGACATACGGTTTGATACCACCACATCTGCAAGCTGTTTAAACTCATTTAAGTCAGTCATAACACGAGAATTAAAAAAGCGAGTATCGGTAAGGCTTGGCTCATAAATAACCACTTCAATACCTTTTGCTTTAATACGCTTCATAATGCCCTGAATAGCAGACGCTCTAAAGTTATCTGAGCCTGTTTTCATTACTAATCGGTAAACCCCCACCACTTTGGGGTTTCGATTAATAATAGCATTCGCGACAAAATCTTTGCGGGTGGTATTCGCATCAACAATGGCACCAATAATGTTATTAGGTACATTTTTATAGTTTGCCAACAGTTGTTTCGTGTCTTTAGGCAAGCAGTAGCCACCATATCCGAAAGAAGGATTATTATAATGGTTGCCAATACGTGGATCTAACCCAACTCCTTCTATTATTTGTTTTGAATCTAAGCCATGGCTTTCAGCATAACTATCAAGTTCATTAAAATAAGCCACACGCATTGCAAGGTAAGTGTTCGAAAACAGTTTAATCGCTTCCGCCTCTGTTGCATTTGTGAAAAGAATATCAATATCTGATTTAATCGCACCTTTTGCTAATAAACTTGCAAACTGCTTAGCGCGCTCGCTTTGCTCACCAACAATAATACGTGATGGGTGTAAGTTGTCGTGTAATGCTTTACCTTCACGCAAAAACTCAGGAGAAAAAATAACTTTATCTGTGTTCAACTTTTCACAGATAGACTCGGTAAAACCAACAGGTACAGTCGATTTAATAATAATGACTGCATCTGGATTTACTTTAAGTACATCTTGAATAACCGATTCAACACTGCTGGTATTAAAATAATTTGTTTGAGGGTCATAATCTGTCGGCGTAGCAATAATCACAAACTCAGCCTCTGCAAGTGCAGCTTCTTTGTTTGTCGTTGCAGTAAAATTAAGTTCGCTGCGCTTAAGGAACAAACTTATATCATCATCGATAATTGGAGAGCACTTATCTACTAACTTGGCAATTCTCTGACTATCAATATCAAATGCGACAACCTGATTATGCTGTGCCAACAATAAAGCATTTGATAAACCAACATAACCCGTGCCAACCACTGTAATTTTCATGGTAAGCGATCCCTCTATAAGCTCTATTACAAACTTTATATTGCAAAATGAATATTACAATTGTTCGCTAAATTTCTAATAAACAACCATTAGATTGAATAACTTAAAAATATAACCCCCACCAAATTACTTTAAGCGCTGGTATCAGCAAGCAATGTAACCTTGCGTAAGGGGCTATTTTTAACAATAAAATTGAGCCTACTTATTATTAACTAAACCACAACAATAATAAATATAAAGGTTGCTAACTAAGCCTTGTTAGAAGCTAATAAATTTTCAACGATTCGTTGACACGCTAACCCATCTCCATAAGGGTTATGAGCAATGCTCATTTGCTCATACACTTTACTATCATCTATCAATTCACTGACTGAATCGACAATAGTTGCAACGTGCGTTCCTACCAATTTAACCGTACCCGCAGCAACGGCTTCGGGGCGCTCAGTTGTATCACGCATCACAAGTACTGGTTTACCTAAACTGGGGGCTTCTTCTTGTACACCACCAGAATCAGTTAAAATTAGGTATGAACGATCCATCAAAAATACAAATGGTAGATAATCTTGTGGTTCAATAAGTTTTACATTGGCTTTATCTGCCAGCAAGCGATTTACTGGTTCTTGTACATTAGGGTTTAAATGTACTGGATAGACAAAGTTAAAGTTAGGGTACTTCACGGCAAGCTGTGAAATAGACTCACAAATACGCTCAAAACCACCACCAAAGCTTTCACGGCGGTGCCCTGTAATTAACACATAAGGTTTATCAAGAAATGAAGCAAATTTTTCTGTCATTTGCTGCTGTATTTGCGCATTTGGCAAAACATCATTTTTTACTTGTAACAGTGCATCAATTACCGTGTTTCCGGTGATATGAATATGCTTACTCGGCACATGCTCATGTAATAAGTTATCGGCTGATGCCTGAGTAGGGGCAAAGTGCTTAGTTGCCAGCACACCTGTTAAAGTACGGTTTGCCTCTTCCGGCCATGGGCTGTATAAATTGCCTGTTCGCAAACCTGCTTCTACATGCCCTACATTTATTTGTTTATAAAATGCAGCCATTGATGCAGCAAAGGTCGTGGTTGTATCACCATGTACTAACACCCAGTCAGGTTGAAATTCATCAAGTACATCACGTAAGCCTAAAAGAATTTTACTTGTAATGTCATAGAGATCTTGACCAGCTTTCATAATATTAAGGTCATAATCAGGAGTAATTTCAAATAGCGCTAACACTTGGTCTAGCATCTCTCTATGCTGGGCGGTCACGCACACTTTTGCTTCAATTTCAGGTGCATTTTCAAGCGCTAAAACTAAAGGTGCCATTTTAATAGCTTCTGGGCGTGTGCCAAATACAGTTAAAACTTTCATTTACTTTCCTAAAATAAAAGCCCGCCATTTTATGGCGGGCTTTATAACTTTATACGTTTACTTAAAAGATTCCGCGACTATCTACAATCACTTTTTTTGCAATTTGTTCAGGTGGAATTGCTTTAAATTCTTTATGGTCAACTAACACTGCTAACGTGTTACTGCGCTCAATAGCTTGTTCTACAGTGACCAGCTCAACCCCTAATCGAGTAAGAGACTCTGGTAGAGAGTCAATATTTGGCTCAACAACTAACACTTCAGCAATATTTAGTTCTGCAAGCATTTTAGTTATATCCAGCGCTGGGCTTTCGCGTAAATCGTCTATATCAGCTTTAAACGCCACGCCCATACAAGCAACAACGGGCTTTTTAAACTGTTCAGCAGCATCAACAATTTGTTTAAGTACATAATGCGGCTTGCTGTCGTTTACCTCGCGAGCTTGGCGAATTAACTTGGCAGTTTCTGGCGCTGAGCTCACAATAAACCACGGATCCACGGCAATACAATGCCCGCCAACACCCGGGCCTGGGTTTAATATATTTACACGCGGGTGACGGTTTGCCAGTTTTATTAATTCCCACACGTCGATACTAAGCTTATCGCATATCATAGAAAGCTCATTGGCAAAGGCAATATTCACATCTCTGAATGAGTTTTCTGTTAGCTTAGCCATTTCAGCGGTACGAGCATTGGTAAGCAAGCACTCACCTTTTACAAATATTTTGTAAAGAGCCACAGCTTTTTTAGAGCAAGCTTCAGACATCCCACCAATAACACGGTCATTCTCTACTAATTCACGTAATACATGGCCAGGTAAAACACGCTCAGGGCAATGAGCAACATTGATATCAGCTTCGCTACCATGGGTTTGCGGAAAAGTTAAATCAGGGCGTGCTTGCGCCAACCATTTTGCAAGCTCTTCTGTTGCACCAACAGGCGAAGTCGATTCAAGAATAACTAGATTGCCTTTTTCAAGCACAGGGGCAATTGCTTTAGCGGCAGACTCTATATAGGTTAAATCAGCTTCATAATTATCTTTGAAAGGAGTTGGAACAGCGACCATAAAAGCATCCGCTTTTTCAGCTATGGTAGTTGCTTTTAGATTACCAGCTTGTACAGCACTGCGTACAACCATATCAAGATCTGGCTCTACGATATGCACATTACCGGCATTAATTGTATCTACAGCATGTTGACTAACATCAAGTCCTATTACATTAACCCCACGCGAAGCGATCACCGCGGCAGTTGGCAGCCCTATATAACCAAGCCCCACTACAGATACATTTTTAAATTCCATCATAACTCCAAACCGATAAATTGCTGCGCATTATAGCCTAACTATTGATAAAAATGCTAAGAGAAAATGTATAAGAGATGTTATCAGAAGTATGCTATATGCTCTATATGCCCTTCTATTCCTTTATGTTCAGGTGTTATTTTTTCTTCATAAAACGTTACCGTCTCATATCATCGCTACCAAGGTAATATATTCAGGTTAATAAGAATATTAAGGTCAAGCTTCGATGTTTTAAAACAAGTCTCAGCATTAAGTTGAGCACTACCTTGCTATACTTCTTTTCATAATTACTGTCTCTATATTTATTAGTTTCAGGTAAGTAACTAAAAGCAATATTATGAAGCCGATTTTAAAGCGCTTTATTGTGATGATATAGGGTGACTGCCTAATAAGGCGTACTCCCCGTCTTGCTAGGCAGATTAATTATCAGCTTCAATAAAAAATGCTTATGTATACTTGTCTAAATATAGTAACAGGAAACACTAGACCTTAAGAGACATCTATTGAGCATTTATATCAATAACACAATATAAATATCTGACTTTAGTCAAGTATGTTATTGGTTGTGCTCACTAGCTATAAGCTTATTATGCTGTACGGGCTCTTTTATCGTTTTCTTTACAGGTAAGTATGCCGCCACAGCGATTAAGCTTAGCCAAAACGCAGGGTATGTGTTCATAAATATTGGCGTTGCAATCGAGTAGCCTAATATAAGCAAGAAAAAAACAAACTTAAACTCACTCGACAATTTAGCTACACCTAGACGCTCAGGAAGTGTAATTACCTTGTAGAATAAAATTAAGTAGATAAGTAGCCCTAAATAACCAAACTCTCCTAGCAAGCTAGCAAAATTACTGTCATATATACCATCCTTTTCTATAAAAAACCGACTATCTTGAAGGCCTATCTCAGTGTAAATTGGACTGTCATCTGACATAACGGTCCCATACATTGCAGCACCTGCTCCTAAGGGAAAATGTGTATTTGCCACTTCAAATGAAAAGAAAATCATTATGCCACGGATATAGGCTGACTCAACGGGATTTTCAACAGTCCACTCAACATTTTGTACAGTGATCTCTACAAGCTCATCAACATAATTTGATGACTTAAAAGAGAAGGCTGCAACGACCAAAAAAAACGTCGCAAGTAGAAATGTTTTAAATGAATCCTTAAACCACCACAAGAAGATTAAGGGGAGAACGATGAGTGCGGTTCTTACGCTTGATAACAAAATTAATACGGTAAATAAGAACATCAAAAGTAGCTTAGCTTTAATTTGAATATTTTCTTTGTGACATATGTAAAAACTCGCGGCAATTGCAAGTGTAGTACCTAAGCTGGCGGTATCTCCTTGAATTCCAATAGGGCGTGCAAACCCTCCTCTTAATTGTAGTGGCTTATCAAAGAAAGCATTAAACAAAGAGCCTGTAAATATATTCAAAAACATAAAAACAAGTGACACTACAAGAAAAAATAACACAAGACTTTTTGCTCTTTCACCTTGGAAAAACACAAATAGGAATGAGAAAAAGACTATAAACTTCAGGTGGATAAAAATTTGAAACAATATCGAAAAATAACTTCTAACGCCAATAGAGTTAATGCTTAATACTATTAGCAAAAAAAAGCTCAAAATATATATTTTGAAAAAAGCTTTAGCTGTTTTATCTGTCCATGATTTCACTGCAAGGCAGGCTAATGCATTTACCATTAGCAACTCGTCTAAATATACAGGTAAGCCAGCAGAACTTAGTGCCGTTTGCAAAAAAAGAGATAAGACTATTAATAATAATAACAGCCTAGTATAAAAACCAACCAAGACCGTTGAGAAGTTAGTTTTATTCAAAACTAACTCCGTTTTAAAATGCGATACGTTAAGCAAACCACAATGGATAAAAACAATCCAATAAACGTGATAAGAATACAAATAACAGCTCTTTTAGGTTCACTTTTTTTATACGCTACAAGTGGCTCTTCTATAACTTTAAAAGCATAGTCATCTCTTGTTTCGGCAAGTGCTAGTTTTTTATATTGCTCTTCTAATAGAGTCTGCATAGTTACTCTAACTTCAACTAAACCAACTCCTCCAAGTTCATTCTTTAAATATTCGATTGTTTTTAAGGCTTTAGTACGCTCTTCATTTTTAATATATAAATTAAACTGATTTACTAAATCAGTTAATATGCTTTTACTAAAATAAGGTGAGTATGAACTATATGATATTGAAATTAACTTAGTTTTCCTATCATAATTAGCTGATAAATTTTCTTTAACCTTTACAGCCAGCTCAGTTGTATTAGGTTCAAGTGTTTGCGGGTAAGTATGCTTTCTTACCCATATTCTATTTTTTTCATCGTATATTTTTTCATCAAAGTGAAATTTCTCTAACGCCGGATCATACGACTGAGCAGCCATAATTATAGGAGCTATATTTTTTTCAACAACAAAGTTTCCTAGAAATGAGTTACTCATCAAAATCTCTTTCAATACTTCTGGCGACATAGTACTACCACCTAAGGATAAACCGGCCATTGATGCGATCCCCCCAAGACCACCAAGGGAGCCACCTATTGATTTTGAGTCTTCTATATTAGAAATAACAGTCACTTTCGAACTAAACTTATTTTCAATAGATAAAGCATAAATAACAGATACAGCTGCAAAAATAAGAGTAAAGGCTGTTATCACATATTTATCTTTCCATAACCACTTAAAAATATCATATAAATCAATATTAAATAGGTGATCATCATTTTTTAACTCATCAGTCATTATTCTTCCAAGGTGTGTATATTATTATCGTCAATTATCATTTTCTTAGCTTGGATATTCCTACCTATAAATGTAATACAAATAAAAGGCAGCAATAAACCAACCATATTAATATTCAAAATATTAAAAACTAGCAAACTCAATGAAGCAAGAGTAACTATTAGTACCATCAAGTTTAATCTAGCCACAATGGCATCTTTGCCACGTAAACTTAATGTTGTTAAATAGATAAAGCCAGACTGTGAGCATAAAAATAAAGCCATAATAGCTGCAGGTATTGCGAATGCTAAGTTCCAAGGAACTGTGAGTAAATTTAAGTAGCAGGCTGTTACTAGCAAGCTTACAAAGCAGCTCACCCAAATTAGTTTACTATAACTCTTGTTAATACTTATTAAAATATTTGCTGACAAATTATCTAAACCCAACCTAGGTAGTGATTTATTAGCTTGAGTACGAGGTATCAACATTGCAATTGAAAAGCATGAAATAGTAAGCGCCACGTATGAAGCAACCTCTGGCTCTAAGATCAACTTAGCTGTATATGGGAAACAAAATAAAGCAAAAACACTTGCTACGGTAGAAATTGCAATATTGATGACTTTTTGTACCGGCACTTTATTATTTTTAGAACCATTAATTTGCTTCTCATTAAAGGTTAGCACGACCAATAAACCTAAAAATGATGCAGCCACATAAACAATGTATGGGGCATTAGGCTGTTCAATCTGCAACTGACTCAAAACAATAGGGGCAATAAGGCAAGTTAGAGAAATAAAACACTCTGCTATCGCTAAAATAAAAAAGCCATGTTTTGCAATTCGCTTAAAACGAAATAAATAATAAAAGTGCAAAATGATCAATAATGGAAGCAAAAAAATTAAATTAGAAATTATTCCCAATATAAACAAGCAACATAAAATCACTATTGCGACTAACAACCCAGTTAAAGACTGCCTACTAATTGCAGAAAATGAGTTTCTATAATCTTGTTTAAGAACAAAAAAGCCATAACTTTGACTAAACATGGTATTCAAAAGCATTAAAATGAAAAAGTCACTACCAAAAGAAGCCGTGTTACTCGCGCCTAAAAAGAAAATACACGACGACAATAATATAACCCTAGAAGCTCCTGGACCTCCGGTAGCAATTAAAGGTATCAATACCTTTAAAAACCAGTTTACAACAGGTTGGTCAACGCTACCTGTGTGCATGTAATCTAATCGATACTTTGCTATTTGGTTTAAGTTTTGTGCCAAGGCATGCCTGACTTTTAGAGAAAATAAACCATGCTGGCTTGAACTCAAGAGTTCTAGAAAAGAAACTTTTTCGCCTTTAATTTTTTTGCGATAAAATGCAAAGTTTTCTTTATTTCTTTGACTCATAATTGAAAAGTGTTTCTTTTCAAACAAATCAATCGCATTAAGTTTATTTCTTACCGATGAGATACGCTCTAATTCTTGATCATCATTAACAATATAAAGCTCTTCGCCTAAACGATAAGCATCTCCATATTTTGCTATTAACCTAACCCATAAATCATGATCTTGTAATGCAGGTAGTTCGGGATCAAAACCACCCACTTCTAACACTCTATTACGATCAACAAGTATTTGATTTGAACATTGATTAAGATCCAGCGCAGCAGAAATAGAAATCACTTTATTACTAGAAAACAAAGATTTCTTATGAGCACCGTAGTCCCAAAAGTAACCACTACATACAAACGCAAAACGAGGATCGTAAACACTTATTAGACGTTCCAAACGCCCAGGTAAAAATACATCATCGTCATCTAGGCCAGTAACAAGTTCTGTATCAAGCGCTTTTATGGCTCTATTTCTTGCATTGCATGCTCGTTCAGATTGTTCATTCCTAATAAATGAAACGCGAGGATCTGTTATTGATTTTAGGTATTCAGGTGTTGAATCTGTAGAGCCATCATCAACAATTAACAGTTTAAAATTGCTATATGTTTGTGCTAAAACCGAGTCCACAGCCTTTTTTAACAACTCAACTCTATTTTTTGTCGGGAGATAAATGCCGATTGTCTTATTCTGCATCAGAATTCATTCCTAGCTGATTAGCATATTGGTCAAGCGTTTTTTTAGCAATATACGTGAGTGAGAACTCTGCAGTTTCATTAATCACTACGCTCGATAACTGTGCATAATCACTATCATTTTTAGAACTGACGTTGCGTATGACTGACTCTAAACTATTTAAAACCGCTTGTTCTGTCATATCTACTTGAGAAACTAATCTAGGTTCATCATTAATTTGGGCTAATGAGCCATCTGTTACAGTGGCAATACAAGGAACACCACATGCATGAGCTTCAGTGATAGTTAATCCAAAAGACTCATTTCTTGATAAAGAAAGTAAAAATTTTGATTCATGAATATAGTTAGCTAAATGAACTGGTGGCTGTTTCGCCATATAAACTAAATTACTATAACGTTCTGATGCTGTAATAATGGTACTTTTTAAGGGCCCTTCACCAATTAATAAAAATTGTTTATTAGGAAACTTATCAACCAAATATAAAAACCTATCAATCCCTTTATTATAATTAAGCGTTCCTATTTGAATAAAATCATACTTTTTTTCTTCACGTATTTGTCGCGGCATAAAAATACGATCATCATACCCAGCACACAAAACACTTGAGGGTTCAACATGCTTAAAAAAACGCTCTCTGAGCTGCTCAGATGTAAAAACCCAATGATCAACCCAATTAGACAATTTACGATAAATAACGTTAGGCGATGAATAGAGGTACACATCACTACCATGGCATGTCACAGTGATTTTAACACTTGAGTTTCGGAACACTTTATAACACGCAGCCAAAATAATAGTTGGGTAATAAAAGTGTACGTGTATCAATGCATATTCTTTACGACTAAATATAATATCGATAAAGAATTGTAAGAAAAAAACAGGGTACTTAAACAACTTACATAGGAGACTATCTGAATTCCATTTCATTTTATAGTAGTCAATTTCCTTATCAACTTCTTGTAAACGCTGAACTTGATTATCAACAAAAAGTCCTTGTAAGGGTGCAGATATTTTTGGTGACATATTTGACAGTACAAGTACTTTCATTACAACCTCTTGAACAAGTACAGCTGTAAGAACTTAAGTAGTTTCAGTTGTCTAAAAAACCTCTTTGGTTCTTTTATAAGTCGATAAAACCATTCAAGGTTCATCTTTTGCCACATTTCTGGGGCTCTTTTAACATTGCCTGCGAGCACATCAAAACTACCGCCAACACCCATATACAAAGCGTCGCTATGAGTTTCTCGTAATTTTGCAATAAGCTTTTCTTGTTTTGGTGAACCTAAAGCAACAATGACAATATCAGGGGTCGTTTGCTGTATTAAATCAAATATAACGGCTTCATCGTTAAAGTAACCATCTTGATAAGCAACAACATTTACTTTTTTATCAGTTAAAATACCATTGCACTGAGCAATGACTTCTGGTTTTGCACCAATTAATACAACTTTTGATTGGTGTGTAATCGAATGCTGTAAAATATCCAGCCACAGCTCGCAGCCAGCAATACGTACACACTTTTTACCTGTTTTTTGTTGTAATGCTTTTACCACCCCGATACCATCAGCAAAAGGGATAGTTGCTTGCGCTAAAATATCATGGGTTTGCGGGTCGCTTTGTGCTTTCAGCACTTTTTCTGGGTTAATAGCGATTGCCATACCTGGTACCACTTTACCACTTGGGTCAATGACATCAGCTAATAGCTGCTCTAAGCTCTCGTATGGATTTACGGCAACACCACCAATAAGTACAGGGGAAGTTTTTGGGTTAGACATTATAAACCTAGTCAGAAGACTTGTTACGCTTGCGATTAATTCCAAAAATCTGTCGCACACGCACACTTATACGCCATATTCTTTGCATACACACAAAATATACAGCAGTAACAATTAAAAATATTATTAGTGAAATGTAATCTGGAATATTCACAACTTCAACTAATATTCCAAAGCCGGCAAATAAAAGTGCAAAAATACAAATTACCACCAACGCTTGTCTTGTCGATAAGCCTAAACGAAGAAGAATATGATGTAGATGTTCTCTATCTGGCTTGAAAGGCGACTGACCTTTTTTGACTCGTCGTGAAATGGTCGATACGGCATCAATAATTGGTACCCCAGCTAACCATAACGCAGTAATTGGGCTAAACGATGGGTTAAGTTGTGTTTGTGAGCCTTCAAGCAGTAGCCAAACAACAGTAAAGCCAATAACAGTGCTGCCTGCGTCACCCATAAATATTTTAAAACGCTGCCCTAACGGAATGCCTAAATTCAATAATATGTAAGGCACTGTAGCAAATACAATAACTGCACAAAACGCTGCTAACTCTTGTTGGCCATTAAAATAAAATAAAAGCCCCATCGAACTAAACGTGATAGTCGCCAGTGCCCCTAACAGACCGTCAATACCATCAACCATGTTGAACGCATTTATTGCACCAACAACAACAATAACAGTAACTAGGTAGCCAAAATAAGAAAGCTCGGTGGCCGAATCACCAAACAAATAGCCTATATGAGAAAGGATCAACCCACCAACCCCCATCATCAATGCAGAGATCAACACTTGTAATGCAAGTCTAAAGCGAAAGCTTATATCGTACAGGTCATCTAGTACGCCCACGAATAAAAGCGTACTAGCGCAGCCAAGATATAAAAATGAAGATGTGATTGTATCGGGAAAAATAAGTAAGTAAGAAAACACCACTACAAATACAGCAAGTCCGCCAACTAAAGGAACTGAACCGTGATGATGCTTACGGGCATTAGGTTGGTCGACAAGATTGATGTAAATTGCAAATTTTCTAAAAACAAAAAGGCTCAAAAACGAGCACATAAACAATGCAATAGTTGTTAATAGCACTAAAAACCAACCTTAGTTAACATAGCTCATCCTAATGGCTCTTTATAATCGCCTTAAGTATAATTTAATACGAATAAATATATAAGTTTTATTGGATTAAAGAAAACACGATTACTAAACAAAATCTGCCCCATAACAGAGCGCATAATTAAGTTTGCGCCTCTTTGCCTAGCATAGCATTGAGATGCACCGACCTTGTTTTATTATGTAAATGGCAAAACAAAGGCAGGGATTTTACAAGATTCCCCTAAACCATACAAGCTAACACCTAGCGAAACTGTAAAACTTCGTAACTAAATTGTGATTTTACATAACAACAATGAATCAGAACTGACTTAAAAAGCACACTTAAGACAGAGCACAGCTAACTTAAAACATACTTTATCTAAGCACAGATAATACAAATTGCCACATTTTTTCACTTTGTTGCTGATATTTAAAAGCATCTTTTATCAATTTCTCTTTTCTATCACTGTGCTTTTCTAGGCATTCAGTGAATAATGCATTTAGCCTCTGCTCAGTTATTTTTTCTGGTAACAACAAATCATCAGACGAATACTCTTTAAACAATGTTTGGTATTTATGACTCCACCCTGTTGCAATACATGGAATACCTTGCGAAAGCGCGCTAACACAACCATGAAAACGCGAACTAATAACAATTTTCCCACGAGCAATTAATGCCTTCACAGCGACTGCGTTATCTGGCTCTACTATTTCGCACGGAGACACTAGCAAAGCTTTTAATTCTCGGCATAGAGAATCATCTTCTCTACCACTATGATTTAAAATAATGACTTTTTCGCCAAGCCTTAGTGCACTGTTAGCTAAGCTAGCTAATGTACTTATGTAGTTTTCCCGCCACCAAGTGTTACTATTTTTTTCACTTAACATTTTAGAGTTTGGGATCACAATAATATGATCTTGATACTTTACATACTCAGCGTTTTCGGCGGGTTTTAGCAGGTTTGTAAAATCAGGCGCTTGCTTTACCTGTATTGGATCAGCAACCAACTCCGTAACATGTTGATAAGAGAGCTCTTCACGGGCAAACACTAAACTTGCATTACTAAAGGCTTTGTTTGCATATTTTTTATTATTATCTAAAGAAAACGGGCCTAAAGACTGTGGCATGAATATGTAGTGCTTTTTGTGATGTTTAAATCGTTTCACTATCGTGGCAACCTGCCGCAAAATTAAATTCGACCATTGATCGCCATAACTAAAGCCTGACGCATCTAACACAACATCAATATCGGCTTCGGTTACTATACCAAAACGGTTTTTAAAGTAACGACGTAGTGAAGCTGGAATAAAATAGGTTAAACCATTTAAATCTACAATGTTCTTACACAGATTCACTTTTTGAAAAGCCCCAACTTCTGCGCGTTTTAAATAAGGTGAATTTTTGGTATGTTGTAAACAAATTTCGGCATGTGGCAGTTCATCATTCAACTTTTCAATTATGGCTCTAAGCATTAACTCAGCACCTTTATTTACAAACTGAACGCCTCTAATTTCAATTAACACTTTATGCCCTTTTCTAGTGTTTACAAACCACGAAGCTTATACAGGGCAGCTGAACCATTCAAGCTTTAAGTGCCAATTTTGACTGATTTATGTATAATATCTTTTTTCCAAATAAAACTTATAACCCAAATGGCTTCAAGCGTTACAAATAGCCTGCTATTAATCTTTGAAAAAGTTATTTTACTGGGCCTTAGCTTTATAAACAGTATCTTACTGGCTCGCCTAGCTGGGCCAACTATATTTGGTGAATTTTCTTATATCCTCTCTTTTGCTAGTTTTTTTGCTCCATTGGCCGTAATGGGTCTCAACAACATCATCACTAAATACATAGCTAAACATCCAAGAAATAGTCATTATTATATTTCTAGCGCCTTAAAGATCCGCTTGACCGGTGCCATACTTGCCATTGTATTAGCTGCCATTATTACTTTTAACTTCGCTCATAAAAACTCTAGCCCTGAATTAATAGTTATGCTGGTTGCTATGCAAGGCTTTAGTTTATTTTATGTTATTGAATATTACTATTTAGCCAAAAGACAAGTAGGTATTTTATTAACCCTAAGATTAACAGCCCTGCTTTTAACCAACACGCTAAAGCTTATTGCAATTCTTAACAACGCCACATTAACAACACTCGTTATATTACAAGGTTTAGAATACGTAATCATAGGGTGTAGTTATTACTTTACTTATTTATACCAGCAACATCATAAAGTGCTAAAAAAGCGACCAACTAGAAGCACTTACCTAGCACTTTTCCATAAAGGAAAGTGGCTTTTATCATCTGGTATAGCAGCTATTTTATATTTGAAAATAGATCAAATAATGATAGCCCAGTTAATAAACAGCGAAGCTGTTGCATATTACGCAGCAGCAGCTAAATTATCTGAATTTTGGTATGTATTTCCAGTATTAATTGCTAACGTTTTCACAGCACAACTCAGCCGTTACAAATTCAAAAATCAAGACCGATATACTCAGTTACTCTGTCAGCTAATTAGCCTAATAACCCTGGCTGCTCTCATCTTGAGTGCTATCATATGGTTAATCTCTGAGCCTTTAGTTCTACTTTTATACGGTGAGGTATATCAACAAAGTGCAGCAATATTAAGTGTGCACATATTTGCCTGTATATTCATATTTCAACGCGCTATCTTGTCAAAATGGCTTATCATCGAGAAGCTATATAAGTTTAGTCTTTTATCAAGCTTGCTTGGAGCTATGGCTAACATCTTACTAAACCTAATTCTTATCCCAAAATATCAGGGGCTTGGGGCAGCATGGGCAACCGTTATCTCTTATATGCTCGCAAGCTATGGCTTTCTGTTTTTTAACACAAAGACCAAACAATATGCGCAGCTATTGCATCAAGCTATATTGCACACCCCAAGCATTGTTATATCATCGATTAAACAGCTAATATCTCACCGTTAATTAAGCTCTTGAAGTTAAAAAATATCACGACTGCATCTTAGCTTTGAAACCGGTATAACCTAAATTATAAGCCTGTATCGTTTTTTCATAATTCGGCTCTAGTCTTTCTTGTTTTTGCTTTTCTTGCAGTTGTTTGCTGTTTCGTTTAGTTGAAAATGTACCCACTTGGTATGAATCCTGGCTGGAAAGCGACTCTTCAATATATTGTTGTACTTGAGCCGTATTACCATAATTTAGAAACGCTGTAATTTTTGCCACCTCTACTTTTGGGTTTGCAATTATATCTTCATAACTAACACGTAAAATATTATTACTACTAAAGTGAGGCTCATTAATGGCTAAAATAACCCCTTGTAAAAAGCCCATCTGAAAATAAAAATCTTGGGTGAGAAGATCCGCTTTAACTGAAAGTATTTTTTCCAATGTAATGGGGTCAAAGCGCTCACTAAATAAATCATCACCTTTCCAGCCTAGTGCCATAAAGCTTTTAGCAGTAGCATAAACACAACGCTCTAAATAAATAACTTTAGGCTTAAAGCGACACATAAAATCGTGCAAAAAAAGCGGGTTCACTTCTTTAATTAGTAACTTTTTTTTATTTTTTAAGTCATACCAATCTGAGCCTTTATACACAACACTGTTAGGGTAGTTTAATTTAGCATTAAATGCGTTATCAGCAGCCGTTTGGTAAAGCGCATGATATTTACAACTATTAGGCATAAAAAAAGAAACGCCTTTACTTAATATAGTCATATAAACACTGGTTATTGGCTCTCTTAGGTAACGAACATCGTCTTGCTGCGCAAGCACCTCGCCTAGCCAACTTGATCCACTTCGGGGTAAAGAAAGTAGTAAAATGGGCTCTTCTGCAATTGCAAAAGAACGATTCCAATAACGCAGTAATAAAGGGTGTTTTAAAATAAGTTTCAATTTGAAAACACCAAGCCGTAAAGGGGGTGTTAAAAGACGAACAAATAACTTTTTAAACATCAAACTTCCGAACTTCGTAAAAACCTATAATTATCAAATTTTACTACAGATATAATAAAGGTTGGTTATAAATATGAGTTCTGGCTATATGGCCTACACCCTATTTAGAAAGTTAGTTTTTACATTGCATGAAAACTATAAAATAGCTCCCTTCCAAAAAAGCAACTTACTAACCTAGTGCAAAGGCCCTGATCACCATAGCAAAACATAAAAACAAAACATAGTTGATTAGCCAAAATCACCGTCAATAGACTATTAAAATAATCCGCCTATTATCTGCTAGTGCTATAAGCCACGTTATGCACACATAGCCAACTATGTTAGAATCCACCTCATATTAACACCTTTGTTAAATCAACACTTAGTACATAATTCATGATAAAACTATTAAAACAAACCACACACAAGGTATTTAATCGCTTAGGCTACGAAGTTAAATTGCATCGTATTGCAGAGCACTGTTCAAACAACACTCACCTTGCTTTTGTTCACATACCTAAATCAGGTGGAATTTCTATAGATTTAGCCATGAGAAAGCAATTTGCTATTGCAGGCCAGCCTAAGCTAAAGCGCACAAATACAATAGCCATGAGCTTAGCAACATTTCCTCAATCAATAAGTAACCTAGATGATGTCAGCAGTTTTAGCGATCATCATGCAACTCAACTACCAGGCATATTTGCTTACCATTTAGCACAAAATTGGTCGTATATAAGTGGGCATTTAACAACAAATACGCAGCTGCTGAATCAGTTCGCAGAGCGATATCACTTTATTACGGTATTACGTGAGCCCGTTAGCCGCTTTAAGTCTAATTATATTTTTAATAAATTAACTAATACATTGCCGATAATGGCACCTAATAACCTAAACAGCGATAATTTAACAGACGAAGTTGATAAAATACTGGCGCATCGACGTGGCTGGCAAATGGCAAATGTCACAAGCATGTGCATTACAGGCCGCTTCGCAAAAGACCAGCACGACGCACAATTAATGCAACAAGAATTCAGTCAAAATTTAAGCCGCTATAACGTTGTTGGCTTTTTAGATGACTTACCAAGCTTTACCTCACAAATAAAACAGCTGACCAATAAGCAAATAAACATTGGCAGCCATAACGTAACCGCCAGCCACCTAGAGCCAAACCAACAAGACGTTAAAGACACTCTACAATCGTATTTAAACGAACCACATATCAAAAAACAAATTGAGCACTTATGCCGATTTGAATCAGAAAATTACCTCCGAGCAAAAGACAAATACACGTAGGCGTAGAGCTTGCTCACGCGTCAGGTTGTCACGCGATAGGTTGAGATTGAGCACGCGTATTTCACGCACAAGCTTTCACGCCCAATAAATTTCCACGTATGCAAATTTCCACGCTTTCACTCCAACAAGCTTCCACTCCAACAAGCTTCCACGCCAGCAAGCTTCCACGCCAACAAGCTTCCACGCCAGCAAGCTGGGCGTCTACGGGGATATTTACCGTAGGCGTTGAGCTTGCTCACGCGACGGGTTGTCACGCGATAGGTTGAGCTTGCTCACGCGTATTTCACGCACAAGCTTTCACGCAAGCAAGCTTTGCGTCTACGTTGTTTTTTGCTTTATGTTATCTATACTAAAAAAATATGTACCTGAAATGGATTGTCATGTATTCGTCAAAGAAATTATTAAAAGGCCGTCATTCCATAAAAGGTCACTTTTACGCAATTACAATTTGTTGCCAAAACAACAGGCCACTATTTTATAACTTTCAAACCGCTTGTATTGCGGCACAAGCAATACAACGCTTTCAAGATAGTGGAGCTGTAAATACTATTTGTTATAGCTTAATGCCTGACCACTTACATTGGTTATTGCAATTACAAGATAAGACTCTCAGCGAAGTCATGCGCCAATTTAAAAGCATGACCACAGTAAAAATCAATAAACATACCGGTGCTCAAAACCAAGTTTGGCAACGCAACTACTATGAACACCGGATCAGAAATGAAAGTGACTTAATACATCAGGCTCGTTATATCGTAGCCAACCCATTGCGAGCCGGCATAGTATCGCGCGTTGAAGATTACCCTTTTTGGAATTGCATTTATTTAAAAAACCCGTAGGCGTAGAGCTTGCTCACGCGTATACGTAGAGCTTGCTCACGCGATACGTAGAGCTTGCTCACGCGATACGTAGAGCTTGCTCACGCGATAGGTAGAGCTTGAGCACGCGTATACGTAGAGCTTGAGCACGCGACAAGTTGAGATTCAGCACGCGTATTTCACGCACAAGCTTTCACTCCAACAAGCTTCCACTCCAATAAACTTCCACTTCCACGCTTCAACGCCAACCAGCTTTCACGCCAGCAAGCTGGGCGTCTACGGGGATATTTACCGTAGGCGTAGAGCTTGCTCACGCGTCAGGTTGTCACGCGCATAAGTAGAGCTTGCTCACGCGTATTTCACGTACAAGCTTTCACTCCTGCAGCCTTCTACGCACAAGCTTTCACTCCAGCAACCTTCTACGCACAAGCTTTCACGCAAGCAAGCTTTGCGTCTACGGTGTGAATGAGTTTACGAGGTTTTGGTATTCGGTTTTGATTTCGTTGGCGACTTTTTCATTGCCGCTGACTGAAATGGTGATTACCTGATTGTTGCTTTTATCAAGCACGGCTAGGTTATGAATAATTTGTTTGTTGCCGTCGTTGTCGCCGGTAAATATGTATTCCATATTTGCCAAGTCGCCTTTATACGTCGCATCATCTGTGCCGACTCTGGTAAATTGTAAATCTTTGAAGCCTGCATTTAATAAGCCTTTAACACCATTATCAATGAAGTTGGCCCATTCTTGTTTAGAACCCGTATATGCGTGGCCGGTTAAGTTTTGGCACATGACGTTTGAGGCAATTTTTGCATTGTCTTTTACTTGAGTAGTAACAAATTGTTCAATTTGCATGGTTACCGTTGGCGACAGGTTTACTGTTTGGCTTTTTTGTTGTGGCTCAGATGAAAACTTTATATCAAACTGACAGATATTTTTATCCGCGCCAGCAAGCTTAGCGTCTACGTCGGGGTTTGCGAATGCAGTTTGGGTACATAAAAGAGATAAAAAGAGTAAGGTAGATTTATATGTCATTGCATTATCCTTAAGGTAATTACTTAATTCAAAATAAGTATTTAAATTATGGCAATCATACAAACATGGTTTGATACGGGCAAGTTTAATTTATGAAGTGTTGGGGAGCTTTATGTTTTATTGTAATGGGAGTTCAAGGGGCCAATATTTAGAAATAATAACTACAGCATGGTGAATCTATCACAAGGGTTGGGGTTGGTTCTATTGTTTAATTTAAAAATAAAAAACCCGGCTTATGCCGGGTTTTTAACAGTTAGTAATTAAAAATTACTCACCTGAATGTACAGCAAGAGAGTGACGGCTGCCTTCAGCTTTATCACGGCTATATGCATACGCTTTAACTGTACCACCTGTGGCATCAATGTTAAATGTAACACTTAGCTTAACTGAATCATCAGCAGCAATACCCAATGCTTCTTTGATCTTACCTTGGCTGAACTTAGTTACTTGCTCGCCAGCTAAATCACCCATATCAACAGCTTCGTACTCAGTGCCTGATTCGTCATCAAACGCAGTCATAATTACGTTAACGTCAGCTGAATTTTCATTAGAGAAATGTACTGATGTATCAAGCTGGTCGTAACCTACTGGGAAGTAAGGAACTTTAATTAAAGTTGCATCGACTTTCCATTGACCTGCGTCAGCATCAACTAATGCATCAAAAGCAGCTGTTCCACCAAACTCTATTTCAGCATCAGCTGTGAAAGTTGACGCTGCAAATGTATCATCTGTAGAGTTATCAGATAGCACTAACTGGAAATCACCAAACGTGTTACCTGTAAAGCTATCTGCATAAAGAGTAACTAAGATTTCAGAATCTGATACTTTTTCAATACTGTTAGTACCCGCAGCTGCGCTAGTAAGCGCAAGTGGAGTAGTAGCAGTGTCTAATAGGAAAGCTTCACCATTAGCTAATAAGTCAGCAGAATAATCTTCAAAGTTACCATTAACAGTTAACTCAATAGTATTAGCGGCTGTTGCAACAGGAGATAGAAGATTTTGGTTATCCGTTACTTTAAGTACTAAAGTATCATCTAATTCCTCATCATTTGTAGCATTTGTTAACTCTGTACCACCACTTTTAAGCGTTGCCTGTCCATTACGAACAATTACACCATCAAGTTTAGTAGAAACAGATACAGCGTACTGATCAGCTAATACATAAAAAGCACCAACGTTATCACCAGTAGTGTCTTTCGCATTACCAGTTAAGCCTGATTTAGCAGAGTAAGTTACTGTTGCTTTATCAGCTTTTGCTGAATCTACAAGAGCAATATCTGTAAGCTCAATTTCAAAAGATGAATCAAGTGTTACTGGGTCGCCTGTATTAACTTCTAAAGCAAGAATGTTATTAGCTAGGTCTGATTCAGCAGTATTTGTTGATAAAGTGTAAGTACCTGAACCATATTTGATTGTAATTGAAGTATCAATTACAAGCGGAGTAGTTGCAGCAGTATCGTCAAGTGTAAGACCTGATATATCAACACCGTCACCAAACTCTAAATATACAATATCACCTGCTTCTAATTGCTCACGCACGATAACACGAACAGAGCTTGCTTCTAAAGCAACTGAAGCAGCAATACCTTGCTTAGATGTTTTAGTAACTGCGTCAGTAACATCAGCAGCTTGTGCACCCATTGCACCAAAGATAGCCGTAGCTAGTAGTGCTTTTTTGAATAGTTTCATTATTTCCATTCTCCTAGTTTCATGAAACTGGCATGTTGTTAATGAAGTCAACACACCAAGATTTTTTTATTGTTCCGGCTGGAGGTTTGCCAGATCAATGCAAATTTAAGGGCTAATTATACGCATGTCAAGCAATTAACTGTTAATTCGCCTATAAAGGTCAATAAAACAGCTAAAAACATTAAATACATGTAAATAGTTAATATTGGCATTATTACACAACACTAACATTCACCCAAATTAAAAATTGTAATCAACCTGTGCAAGTTATTTTAGGTTAACAAAAGTCTGTAGTCTTTAAGCAGATATTTTACTATGCTTAAAAGACTATTTTATTACAATTTATATTTTACCTTTATTTAAAGTACGTACAGTTTTAGTTAGTTTAGCACTTTTTTAAATACGTAACCTCACTTTTACTGACATGCCTAAATTAGCGCTTTGACTCTAACTTTTCAAGTAAATAATTACACTTAGCGGTTAAAAAAGTACATTTTTGCGTTAAAAAGTAATGTTTTCGAGCCCTTTAATAAAGCTTTCTTTCACCCGTTGCCAATCCTCAGTGTTTTGTACTATTTTTGGCGTAACAAGTATAACCAGTTCTGTTTTATCAGTGCTGCTGCTGTCGGTTCTAAATAAGTGGCCAAAAACGGGTAAATCACCAAAAAATGGGATGGATGATGCGCCATTAGATTTATTTTCACTAATTAACCCGCCGAGCATTACGGTTTGGCCGTTACCGGCGACAACCTCGGTATTTAAAGTACGCTCAAAAATAGCGGGAGTATCTGAAACACCGGAGCCATCAGCTGATACATTCGAAATACTTTGTTGTATGGTCATAATTACCGTACCTTGAGCGTTAATGGTTGGTGTCACTGTTAAATCAACCCCGGTTTTACGGTATTGCACGGTAGTGGTTTGGCGATCACCACTGATTGGGTCTGTAGTGGTGCTGCCTATTGTGGGTATATCATCACCCACACTAATATTAGCAGCCACACCATCGCGCACTAATAAGGTTGGGCGCGAAAGTACATTCACTAAGCCATCAGTTTGCGATAAATTAACATTAATATTACCCGGCAATCCCACTATGGAGTAATTAAAGCCGCTTTCACTGTCAAAGCTAAAGGTTTCTTGTCGTGTTCCTGCAGAGCCACTTTCAATGGCATACTGCACCCCTTTAGCAAAACTACCGGTGAGTTTTACTTCGGCAATTACTACCTCCATCATCACTTGTTTTGGCATAATATCGAGCTGGCGAATTATGGGCTGTAGCTCTTGATAATACTGGCCTGTGGAGTAAAAAATAAGGGCGTTGGCGCGCTCATCAACCACTAGGCGTATGCCATCCCCTTCGATACTGCTTACCGAGTTAGTTGTACTTTGGTTTGATGCGTTACTGGGTGTTGGTGCATCGGTTGCGGCCTTTTCGGTGGTTTGTTTATTATTAAAACTGCCTCCGCCTAACAAGGGGGCTAAACTTTGCCCTAAATCTGACGCGCGAGCATATTTGGGGTGATATATGTAAAAGCTTTGCTCAGAGCCGGTTGCTGGTTTATCGAGTTGCTGTTGCCAATATTCTACTCGGTCAATAATTTCATCGGCAGTTGCAAATACCACCACCTGGCCTAAATGTTCTATTGGAATAAAATGCACACTAGAGGATGTCGTTCTGCTACTCTGCGCAGAAATTCCTTCCAGTGCTAATAGCTCTTTGGCTTTTTCAATAAATGTTTGTGAGTCGATATAGTTAAACTTCATTAATGCAACTGCTTTTTTGTTCATTGCGGCGCTGTCAATAATATTAATTAAGCTAATTGCTCTAAGTACCTGCTCACGTTTACCTTTAATAGTTACCATGCCTTGTGAGGGGTCAATACTCACTTGCGCATCAACTAACCCGCCAACAGCACTACGTAGCCCTGTGGATACCCCGTATTTAATTGGCACTAATTGTACAATATCACTCGCTACATTAGGCACAGAGCTTTGAGTACGGCCAAAACCAAATGCTACGTCTGACTTACTGCCTTTAGGGTCTGCAGGAAAGATATAATAAATGCCATCATTTAATGTGATACTAACCTTGTTTTGAGCAAAAATTTCTTGCACTAGTTGGAACAACCTTTGTGCGGTTACTTGTTCTTTAAGCTCTAAAGTGATTGGGGTGTTTTTTGCCTTAATCGAAGGTTCTATTAAATAAGACACCTGTAATAGCTCACCTAAGGCATAATGTATAAAGTCATTCAGGGGTAATGCGTTTACTGAAACCTGATATTTTTTACTGTTATCAAACTGCTTTGACAAATCAATTTCTAAGGTCAGTTGTTCGCCACCGTTTAAGCTATTTACCCGTTCAAAACTGGTTTTATTCTCTGACTGGTCTGATGTTTCAACTTTTTGCTCAGCCTGAGTAGTGTCGTTGGCTTGATCACGTAGATATGAATTTGCAATATCGACCTTTTTCGCTTCTACATTATTGCCAGGATCAGTAAGTGACGCACAACCTGTACCTAAAGTTAGAACACCTAAAAGTAAAATAATTGATTTATGAACTTGTTTTATCATTAGACTGCCGTTGAAAAAGTTTAAATTCTTTAGATTGCTCTGTATTAGCAAGCGTTATAGTGTTGCTGGTTACTGCGGTTAATTTTACATCGCCGCCCAGTGTATCACCTATACGGGCTTTTACTAGTTGCTGCTGGCTATTTTTTACTAATACAAATACTTGGTCTGCTTGGTTAAATATGCCTAGTAATAAAAAAACCTGATCTGAAAAAACTAGTTCATTTTGTCCCGCAATAGGTTTTTTAGCTGATTTACTGGCTTTTAACTGCGCTTGTTGTTTTTTAGCTGCTTCGGCTTCATGTTGCAGCCGTGCAAGCAACTTAGACTCTGTTACTTGCTGCTGTGTTGGATTAGTTAATGTTGTAGCACGAATATGGGTGTCGTTTGACTTATCCGTTTGCGACTCGGCTAATAACTCAGGTACAGCTACAAAGGCTACACTAATAAAAGACACCACCATTATTAACCAATTCATGCTTGTGGCTCCTGCTCTGGTGGTTGGGGCTGCTTATTATTCCACATGAGGATATCAATATCACCGGTAAGGCTTTGGTCATGTTTACCTTCCCAACGACGGGCAATGTAATTATATTCGGTAAAACGAACTAGCGGAGTTAGTAGTTCAAGCTGCTTGGTGACGTTAAGAACACATAATGAGCTACCTTTAAAACGGACATTTAAACGCCATTGTACAATTTTATCATTTAATGGCGTTTGGCCTTGCCAACCGAGCCTGTCGATTTCACATTGGGCACTATTAAAGGTTTTTTCTATTAGCTGCTGAGCTGTCAGTTTAAAATCACTCTCTGAGTTTTTAACAAACACATAGTCCAATATTTGCTCGGCATTATTGTGTACAACTTCCAGCTGCTCAATTAAAGTTTGTTGTTGTTTTAATAACTCAGCTAATTTATTCGCACGCTTTTGCTGCATACTGTTTTGTTGCTTTAATTCTTGGTAGCTGATCCATAATGGGTCGGTAACATATAAAGCAAGTAGTAAGGCAGCTACAACTATAAAGTAGTGCTTATACTTTTCTAATTCTTGCATCAGCCGCTTGCTCCATTGCTATTTGTGGAATTAAGAATGATTTCGATCTCAAACCTTTCGCTGCCTCGATATTTGCGCACGCCGCTGGCAAAAATAGCACTTTTCACTTGTGGTAATTTAGATATTTCACTAATTGTTGCATTGGCATTTGCCGACTCACCAGATAGTGTTAGTTGCCCTTGACGAAATGAAAAGCGGTTAATAATCATACCTGTACTCAACGCACTATTGACCACCTCCCAATCTGACAGTACTGATGGGTGTTTAGCTATATGTTGATTAAATAACACAACTTTACTATTTAATTGATCTAGCTGTTGTTTTTGTGAAAGCAACTGATTGGCATTTTCGCTCTGGCTTGCTATTAATTGCTCAGTCTGATTAATACTAAACCATTGCCAACCTGCCGCTACTGCTAAAAACAAGGTAATACTTAGTAACGGGCCCCAATATAGAGCATGTAGCTGCCATGAAGTTATTTTATTTTTTTTATTGATAGTTGCTATTTTAGGCAAGTTAGCAAGGTTCAAAGCATTAAGCTGCTCGGCTAAAAAGTTGAAATAATGTTGCTGAGAGATTTTATTTACGGTTACATTATCTGCTACACCAATACTATGCTTATAGGTTGTAATATTATGTATTAATCCCCCACAGTATGCGCTGTGGCTGGCAAAATCAGACTGACTGTAAAACAACAACCCAGCAGGTGTATGTAACTCATATAATTGTTTATCAGCTAATTGTTGATTAAGTACTTCTGTTTCTGGGATCAGCAGCCAAGCTTTTGATAATTGTTCAACATATTCATTATTAAAAGTAATCGTTTTCACATCAAAGCCATCGATCTCTTTGTTAATCGTGACTTCAATTAACGATTTCAGATCACTTTGATGTTGTTGATTTATCTTTAATAATGATTTGAGTTCAGCCAAACTTAAAGCAGGGTAGCTCTTATACTGTATAGAGTAATGCTTGCGCGCTACAATCAATAACCAAGGTTTAAAGTTATTACTGCTTTCATACAGAGGGGTTACATTACCATTAGCAAAATAACCCAAACCATTCATTAGCTGTTTTTTTAGCAAGCTTGATTTAGTAAGTTGATTTATTTTCACGATTTATTCCAGCTAACCTTATAAAATGACATAGGTTTTCTATATGTGCGAGGTGATGCATCAAGCGTATATTGCTTAGTCAGTTGTGCGCCATTTAATACTGTTCTCAATTGTACTCTGATTTTATTAGCGGTTGCAAAAGTTATAAACTCCCCTTCATCAACCCCTGTTAAACGATAAAAATCAAGACTGTTAAGGGTACCGTTTTTCCTTCGCTCAATCACTTTATTTGTTATTGTATCATCTTTAATAAACGCATGCAGGATAAGCTCTGGCGCATTTAATGGGTTAAAACCACCAACAAAGTCAGTTGTAAAATATTGCTTAAATTGTTTTAAAGCAACCTGTTCAGCTCCACGTATTAACTTGACTTCGTTTATACTTTGTAAGTAATGGTCTCTTGGTTGATAATGCTTACCTTGGCCACTATAATAAGCGGATTCAGCCCCATTCATTAGATGGTTATCGTTTTCATCAATCCAATCTAATAGCGAGCTTACAAATTGCTCAGCTTTAGCTTCATCAACATTTAGCTGTAACAAGGTCTTTTTTACTAAACTGGCATTATTAATATTTAACCCAACCAAAGCTCGAGTGTCTGTAAGCGTTGCATAAGTTGAATCTGTTAACTTAAATTCTTTACCATAAAAATTCCAGTTTTTAACTACTGAATTCTCACTGCTTGTGTTTGGGTACTTATTGTATGCAAGCAATGCTGTAAACAATTGAGTTTCAGCTTCTTCGAGCTCCAAACGCATCGCAAATTTATTTTGAATTTGCTTAGTCACATCGACTTGCTGTTGTACAGATTGATTAATAAAGATTCCTAGCAGCGCTAAAATAAATGAAATAATAAGCACTTGGACTAATGCAATTCCTTGCTGCATAGATGTATTACGCTCCATTACGAAAGTACCTCGCTAATTCACGGTATGAATCAGTTACTAAATCCACTTGTACATGGGTAGTTTGCTGTTGCGGGTTTTCGAAATATAAAGCTAACTTACTTGGTAAAATACGATTTTCTTCTATGCTATGGGAAGTGTACCACCTTCGTTTTGGCTTTTGTTGACCGGGCTCTAAATCGATAGCAGACAAAGTGCTATTACCTGCATTTTCGGTTGTTTGCCAACCATAAAATTGAAAATTCACTTTATTGATATCGGTTAGTAAAATATGCTGGTACTGCCACTGTGGTTCTTGTGGATACTCTAACAACATTGTGTCAATCAATGGCATTTCATTATAGAGCAAACTTTGTAGACCATTATCTTGCTCAATGGTTTGCAATTGGATTAACGCAGTGGTGTTTGAATATAAGCCAGTGTTCGTCACTAAGGTTATGCTAGTTTGTTGCCCTGAAAACAACACTGAAAATTTATTATTTCGATCTTTTACTATATATATACTGGCAGCTTCAAGTGTTCTAATTAAAGCCTCTGTACCAAGCGAGTTTTGATTAAGCTGCCAAAAGTGATCAGCTCGCTTTTGCCATTTATCGGTATACAAACTATACGCAAAATAGCCTGTAAACATCACCATAGACAACAAGGACGTTGCTATCATTAATTCAATTAAGGAAAAGCCTCGCTGAGTTTGGTTTACCATGCAACAACCCTAAATTCAAATGACTTATCCCCTTTAGAGGAGTTAACCGTTACTAAAAACACCGGATACCTAGGTAACTGAGGAACATCATCATCTATTGATGCTGGAGGAGTAATTTTACTTTGTGTAATTGCATGCCATTCATACTGGAATCCAAATACAGTGGTTAAACCGTTATACTCTTCTTGCTTGGTATCTTCAAAACGCTCTCTAAGTTGGGACTTTATATTTGTGATCACCAACTCAGCGCTCTGATAGTATTTTGCTGCATTCGCGGCTTTTTCAGCGGATAAGCTGCTAGCACTATAAAGTTGTGCCGTTATTGCCAATGATGAAAACAAAATAACTGCGGCAATTAACACTTCGATTAATGTAAAACCTTGGTTAGTTTTCATATTTTTTAAACATGCTATCTAGCTGGAATTCTTTAATCGTATCGTTCCAGAGGACTTTATAACTAGTTGGCGATATTTGAGAGTTGGTCGCAATTAAATAATCATTTGGGGAAAAAACCAATTGTTCAAAATCCATTATGGTGACTTGTTCGTTTACTGTCACTTTAATTTGACTACCTTGCATGCGCAACGCAATCGGGTAACCGGAGTAATAAGCTTGGTAACTCAACCGCTTGAATAACTGCCGTACTTTTTGTAACTCAACTTGACGAGTTTGCTGATCAACTGCTTTGGTAACTAAGCCACCGGTCAGCCCCATTACAATAGCCATTATTGCCATAACGACCATTAACTCAATCAGTGAAAAGCCTTTAGCGTTAGAATGGGACATCATTAATCGACACCATACTCATCAACATCGTGATAACGATACCGCCAACAAAGCCGCCCATAAAAATAAGCATGATTGGCTCCAACATGGTTGTGAGCTTTTTTATTACGCTTTCGAGTTCGGCTTTACTACGCTGGGCAACCTCAGAAAACACCCGAGGTAGGCGCCCGGTTTCTTCACCGACTTTAATAATTGATAAAAAGAAGTCTGGAAAAATACGTGTTTTACTCAGCACTTGACTTAATTGCTTACCCGTTTTTAGTTGTTTTAGTGCTAATTTAGCATCGCGCTTGAGTTCTGGGTGTTTTAAGGTATTAGCTGTGAGCTCTAAGGTGGTATCGAGTTGTAGCCCGGCCTCTAGCATCATCGCCATGGATTGCGAAAAACGAATACGCTCTGCAGTTAAAATAACATTGCCAATGCCTGGTAAACGCGAAATTTTTATATAAAACCAGTTTTTTACTTCAGGGCGTTTTAAGGCGTACGTCAACCCTACAACTGCAGTAATAATGGAGCCAATAATCATTACTTGGTAATCAACAAAAAAGTTACTCACTTTAATGATCATTTGCGTATACCAAGGTGCTTGGCTTAGGTCGGTAAAAATACCTGACATTTTTGGTACAATAAATGTTAGTACAAAGTACACAGCCATAATACATACAAAAAAGATCACACTTGGGTATGTTAAAGCAGTGCTTATTTGTGTACGGAGCTCTTTTTGAAACTTTAAATCGCTAGATAACCGCGCAAGTACCTCTGGTAAGTTACCTGAGGTCTCACCTATTTTTAATAAGCTGATATACAAGGGGCCAAATAACTGCTCATGCTCTGAAAATGCTTCACTTAATGAAGACCCCTTTTTTAACGAGGCTGATATTTGACTCAGTAACCGTGTTAATGCAGGGTGACCATTTGCTTTTTTAATGATGTCGATACCGCGGTCAACACGTATTCCGCTTTCTAGTAATAGTGCTAGTTCGCTGGTAAAAAATTCAAGCTGATCAAGGTTTACCTTTTGCGAGAATAAACCGCTCAAACTTGAGGCGTTTGCTATTGGCTTGATCGACAGTGCATTTAGGCCATCAGCAAGAAGCTTTTTTTGCGCATCAGCTTGGTCGCTCGCGTCAATAACTCCTTGATGACGTGCCCCTTGATTATCAATGGCCTTAAACTCAAACTCCATTAGCCTGCTACCCGCAATACTTCATCAATGGTTGTAACGCCAGTAATAACTTTATAAAGGCCATCTTGCATTAGGTTACGACGTTTTAACTGCGCATTATGCGCTTGCGCTTTAGCAATAAATTGATCATTTTTAGGTAACTGTTTTATTTCATCATCACAGCGAAGGTATTCGTTAATTGCGATACGCCCTTTAAAGCCGCTGTGATTACAGTGTTCACACCCTACTGCTTGTTTTATATTAAGTTCAAGGCCTGCATTTTTTGCTACTTGCTCAATTGGGTAATTTGCTAATAGTTCGGCAACATCGTCTGCAGGTGCGGCACAATGTTGGCATAAGCGCCTTGCTAAACGCTGTGCAACAACAGACACTAGAGCGGCATTAAGTAAAAACTCTTCAACGCCTAAATCAAGTAAACGTGTATACGCACTTGCCGCATCATTGGTATGCACGGTACTAAACACTAAGTGACCGGTTAATGCCGACTGTAACGCAATACGCGCGGTTTCAGCATCTCGGATTTCACCAACCATGATAATATCGGGATCTTGTCGTACAATTGAGCGTAAGCCCGCAGCAAAGTTAAAACCAATATCGTTATTAACCTGAACTTGGTTAACCCCTTCGAGCTGGTACTCTACTGGGTCTTCTAAGGTAATAATTTTTACATCAGGGCGATTAAGCTCATTCAAAAACGTATACAGGGTGGTTGTTTTACCTGAACCTGTTGGGCCGGTTAATAAAATAACCCCAGTGGTTTTACGTAAGTCTTGCTGTATCAGTGATTGGGTGTCATTTGATAAACCCAATACAGACATATCGTAACGTATTGAATCTTTGAGTAAGAAGCGCAATACAATACTTTCACCATCATTAAGCGGCAATGCTGATACACGTATATCAAGCTCTTGATTGGCAATACGTAGCTCTATTTTACCATCTTGCGGACGGCGCTTTTCAGCGATATCCATGCCGGATAATATTTTTAGTCGCGTGGTAATAGGTAGTTGCATTTTAGGGGCAAGTTTATCTACTTCATGTAGTACACCGTCTATGCGATATCGCACCCTAAACCGCCCTTGGTGAGGCTCTAAATGCATATCAGATGCACCGCGCGCTAAGGCTTTAGTAATTAAAGAGTTAAGTAAATTAACTGTGGGGGCTTCTGAGGCTAACTCTCTGAGTCGGGCTTCTTCATCACCGGTTAATTCTTCATCTTCAATGTTACTTTCTGAGATGCTTTGAATTTCATAAAAAAACGTTTGTAACTGTGACTCTGTAGCAACCTGTATTTTTACATCAACATCATGCTGTTGTATGTATTGCGCTAGCGCTAATGAAAGTGGATCTTTACAAGCTAGTAACCACTCACTGTCACTTCCGGTTACCAATAAACAATCAAGTGCTTTTAATTCTTGTAAAATAGTAAGCTCGATTGAATCTGGTATTTGCCAGTTGGCGAAGTCATCTGGGGCAAACAAAGGGTAGCCTAAAAGCTGACTATAAAGCGGTGCTAAATCATCTTCAGTTAAGCAGCCCATGTTCACTAAAATTTGCTCTAAGCGACCGTCATAACGGCTTTGATAAGACTTTGCCTTGTCTAAATCCGCTTGAGAAACGTTAAACTCAGTTGCTAATAACTTCGCCAAATCAATCATTTATGAACAACATCCGCATTTTCGTCTTCGCCACCTGGTTGCCCATCTAGGCCGTAACTCATGATGCTATACGGGTTACCTTCTTCACCTGGTACTTTATATATGTACGCTTTTCCCCACGGATCGAGTGGAATATCTTTTGGTAAATATGGGCCATCCCAGCTTGCGCCAGTGCTTTGTCTAAGCGCCTCTAATGTTGGCGGCACAGTGCCCATATCTAAGCGATAGGTATCAATTGCTGTTTCAAACATTTGCATTTGCGCAACAGCTGTTTTGACTTTTGATGAACTTACTTTAGAAAATAGTTTTGGAGCAACAAGCGAACCAAGTAAACCAAGAATAATTAGTACAATCATCAGCTCCATTAAGCTGAAACCTTTATTTCTTTTCATTGTGGACTCCGAATTAAATTAAACAACGCAGTATATCACTACTAAATTTTGTGTCGATAGTGCTAAAGAGGCTCATTCATTAAAACTTACTACTAGCTCATCAGCTGACTTTTTATCTGAAAACGCAATCTGCCCTGTATCATCAGCATAACCGACGGCAATAAACATCACGACACGTTTATATTGCGCTAAGCCTAATAATTGGCTCACCTTTTGGTCTTGAGTATAAAGCTCTGGCCAATTAATTGGACAACTACTTAACCCTAAGGTTTCAAGTGCTAACATAAATTGCATGCTAGCCAAAGAGGCATCGATATAAATAACGTGACGATCACGCGATAAAGGATAATACGACAGGTCGCCAACAACGGCTATCAAGCAGCGGATATTATCAGCAAACCCTGCGGTGCCCCCCGGCAAATTAGCTAATTTCCTTAGCAAAGGCTGTTGGTTAATGACGTAAAATTGATAAGGCTGACGATTACATGCGCTAGGTGCTTGAGACGCAAGCTCAACTGCGGCTTTAATTTTATCTAGTTCAACTGCCTGCTCTGTAAACCAGCGAGTAGAGCGCCGTGACTTAATTAACTCGGCTAGCTGTTCATAATTAATTGAATGAGTGGCTTTAGCTTTTTGTTGGTATGGTTTTTTATTCGATACCAATAGGGTTTTAATCGCCCCGTTAAAAATCTTTTGATTTAATTGTATTTTTTCATGGGTTGAGTCAACCACAGAAAAGTATTCAAACAGTACATCTGTTGCCCATTGTAATTCTGAGCTTGAATAATCAGCGCGCGCAGAGGCTACTTTATAAGCTAAAACTGTTTCAGTTATATAGTCGAGGGCAAAAACACTTCTGCGAGGGCGCATTATGAGCCCCTTTTCTATACGGTGAATGTTCCGTCTTAATAAAGCAGAAGAGCGGCCATGCTGTCCACCTTGCTTTAAATACTGTAAGCGAGCTTTTAAAATTGCTTGATGTTCATAAAAAAAATCACGCGAAAAAACAGTAAAAAATAAGCTGGAAGTAATTGGCGTTGCAGCACATAGCGGTAGCACTATGCGCTGAAACTTACCAACTGCTCGTTTTATAAGCGCTTTGATTTTCATGTAGACCAGTCATGTTTGTAAATTATAATGAACCTATCGCAGCAACGGCTACACCCATTTGATACAGAATTTGTGTTGCTGAACTCCAAAGAGTTAAGTTATCAATATAATCGGTATCTAATGGTACTACGATTGTATCTCCTGGCGATAACTGAGCAGCGTCATTCACGGCAAACCAAGAGCCTGTTTCAGGAATTTCAACTAAACCACTGGCTTTGATGATATAGATGCGGTCTTGATCAGCACGCTGTTTTAAACCACCACTACGAGCAAGGTAATCATCTAAATCTAGCCCTTGATCATACAAGTGTGAGCCCGAGAAGTTTACTTCACCAACAACACTGATACTTGTACGCTTAGACGGAATATAAAGAACATCTTTATTTTCAACTTTTAACTGGCGCTCACCATTTACGATTGAAGGTAAATCAATCACTAATCGCCCTACTGCTTTTACTTGAGCTATATCAGATAATAAGCTGCTCATATCTTGATATGATAGCGACGAATCGGTAATCGAACTATTGAAGCTCTTAGCGGCAATGTCTCGGCGTAAATCTTCTGAGATTTTATTTAACTGCTGCTGTTGCTGCAGACGAATTGCATCACGGGTGAATATAGCCCCTTCAGGGAATGAAAACTCCGTAAACCCACCTGCGCGTTTAATAACACTGGCTAAGTCTTCGCCTTTTTCGATACTGTATACCCCTGGGAACTTCACTTCACCAACGATATTGATTTTTTCATCTTGCTGCCAATTTGGGATCGGGTAAATGTTGATGGTATCTTTACTTTGTAAACTAAACTTGTTGTCTTTTGGCGCATTTAAAGCAGCAGAAATATTCATCGAAAGATGTTCAAGCGATGAGTTATCAGCAAGGCGCGTGACTTCAGCGCTTTCTAAATATGCAGACTCTTTTAACCCTCCGGCAGCTATAATTGCATCTTTCACGGAGCCATTTACTGGTCTTGGGTAAACCCCTTCGAAAAACACTTCGCCACGCACAGCAATGATCTGTAAACCACCATCATTATTCGCTTGCTGATTTAATTTAGCCAAAATTGGGGCTAGTAATTTTTTACGACTAAATATGGCATAGTCGTTTTCACCTAACTCTTCTTTTTGGGTGATTAATTCAGTAATTGATTTTGCGCTTTTCTCTGCTTCTTCTTTTGTTTCTGCCAAGCTGGCATCTAGCGCTTTATTTAAATCAATAAACTCATAAAACTTTCTTTCTTCATATTCACCCCATAGCTTTATTTTTTCTTGCAGCTTTAATTGCTCTTGAGTGAGTGCCATGGTGCCTAGCGCAATTTCTTCGTTTTCTATCGATTGAAAACGGCTGAACACCACCACTTTATCTCGTGGTTGTAAAACTAAGTCATTGTTACCTTGCACAGCTTCAACAAGAGAAAATTGATGAACTTCAATATCGCCACGGACATTTTTTTCTCGAATAATGAGTGAGTAGTCGTAATCGGCAATCGGGAGTAGATCAGTTTTTAATGAACTAAATAACTGACTTACAGATTTTCCTTCGTACCATGAGTAATTGCCTGGGTGGGCCACAGCACCAATTAACGTTACCGCATTATCTAGCTGCTTACTTGAAGATGGTACTTTTACTGTATCGCCATTTTTTGGGTTATAGGCATTTTCATTTAACAAGTTAAGCTGCAATACCGTTTTTGAGCTGTTGCCAGTATAACGTTCTACCACTGATTTCTGTGGGAATGCTGCGGCGGTAAAACCTCCAGCCATAGCAATGAGGTCTTGACTTGTTTCTTTACTTTTTAGTTCAAAAATTGCAGGACGACGCACTTCACCTTGCACTTTAACTTGCAGTCCAACAGGAGGAACAAATACAACGTCGCCTGGCTTTAAGATGACATCATTACGGCTATCACCTTTAATAAGTAAGCTGTATAGGTCTAACGTGGTCACTGTTTTACCAGCGCGTTTTAGTTGAATATTACGTAAAGAGCCAATGTCAGAAATCCCGCCACTGGCAAATAATGCATGGGTAATTGACGATAAAGACGGCACAGTATAAGTACCAGGCTTATACGCTTCACCAAGTACCATAACTCTAATAGAGCGCGTTTTACCCATTGATACAAACACTTCTGTACCAATTACTTCTTGCTCTACTTTTGCTTTGATTAGTTTTACTACATCTATGTACGGCATACCGGCAACAGTAACAGGCTTGAGATTACTTATGGTTAAGCGACCTTCTCTGTCTACTGTAACTTCTTCTGTAGAGGTCTCTTTACCAAACAGGTTTACGCTTAGCGTATCACCAGGGCCTACAATGTAGCTGTCTGGAACAAGTGCATTTTCTGAAGGGGTAAATGTTGTTGGCTCACCTGAGAATAGCTCATAGCCAAATGGTGTTAACTCATCTTCTTTTGGTTTAAATTTTTCTTCTTCGGTTAATGATTCATTTTCACTCTGATCACTAAACGGGTCTCTTGGCAGAACTGATTGTGTATTTTCATCTTCAAGCTCATTACTATTTTGCCCGCTTTTATTGAGCATGCTCATGTCTAAGCCATACTTTTTAGCTAACGCTTCTTGCTGGGCTTTAGGTAGCTTTTTAAATTGCGCGATTTGCTGCGATGTAGGAGTAGCCGATTGTGCCATCGCGGCTGTTGATAATACAATTGAGATAAAAAAAGCAGATATAAGCTTCATGAAATTCACAAATTTTCCCTTCTAAGAAAACAAAGATAACCGCGGCATACTACATCATTTTTTATGCAAAAAAAATGGGTAAACATTGTTTACCCATTCTTATGAATCATTTAATTAGTTAAAAACTGTAAACCAATGTCAATGAGGTTTCTGTATCCGTGTTTTCTTTATCATCGGCAACATCAGAGTTATGCGTAATGTTGTAAGCCACCTTCATTTGCAGTGAGCCATTAATTTTAGCTAGTAATGCCGTTTCAGAACGCGTTTTGGTGTTAGTATCACCATACTCTACTGCAACTAGTTGCGTAAATTTAGCGTTATCAGAAATCTGCCAATTATAATCAAGCTTGCCTAAGGCAATGATTTCACTGTCAGTCTCACCTGCATTTGGAATGCCATCTTCATCTACGCTACCTTCAGGGAACTCAAAGTATTTGTAACCTGGACCAATTTCAGCGTTTAACCACATATTTTCGCTATCAAGTAAGCGTCGGCCGTAACCAGCTGATATTACCGCTTCGTTACGGTATGCACCAAAGTAATCTGATACATATGAACCATAAATATATAAATGAGAGTGTTCTTCATTTAATTTGTAGTTACCTTGAGCAGATAAAGAGTATTTTTCGTTAGTACGCTGAGTTTCTTTTTCACCTGCAGCGTTCTCAACTTCATCTTCTTTATAAAGCCCGTCGATTTTGTATTCATTGTTCCAGTTTTCTAGGTTATGTAACGCTTTAATACCACCTTTTAAAGTGGTTGTTTCAGTGTTACCGCTGGTGATAATAGCACCTAGCTCACTAGTAACTTCCCATGTTTGAGTTTCTTCTGCGAATGCGTTAGTTGTCGCTGATGCTGCAACTAAAATTGATAAAAGCTTTAATTTCATTTAAAAAATAACCTTTGCTACTTTGAGTTGAATTAGCACGCACTAAAAGGTGGCATAGCCACCTTTTAGCTTAAAATCGTCCTAGATATTAGTCTTGCTTGTGAAAATGCACATCCATTTGTGGGAATGGGATGTTGATGTTTGCATCATCAAGTGCGATTTTAATGTTTTCCATTAAATCGAAATATGTTGGCCAGTAATCTGCTGAGTTAACCCAAGGGCGCACAACAAAGTTAACACTCGAATCACCTAATTCATTAACAGCTACTGTATAAGCAGGGTCTTTAAGTAGGCGCGGTTCTTTATCTAATACAGATTTCAATACTGCTTTTGCTTCACGCAGATCTGCGTCATAACCAACACCAATGACTAAATCGATACGGCGTGTTTTTTCACGAGAAAAGTTAACAATTGGGCCTGACATAATTGCTGAGTTAGGCATGATAATAACTTTGTTGTCTGGAGTACGTAATTCAGTAGAGAAGATTTCAATTTTATCAACACTACCCATTTTGCCACCAGCTTCGATGAAATCACCTGATTTGAATGGACGAAGAAGGATAATTAAAACGCCTGACGCAAAGTTTGATAAAGAACCTTGTAACGCTAAACCGACAGCTAAGCCTGCAGCACCAAGAATTGCGATAAATGAGGTGGTTTCGATACCTATTTGCGATAGTGCCATCAGGATCGTTGCCATAAATACGATGGCATAAACAATACTTGCTACAAAAGAGCCAACAGCTTTGTCTACTTTCTTTTTAGCAAATGCTTTTTCAGTTAATCCGCCGCAAAACTTGGCGATACGACCACCTAGTAAAAAAATGACCAGCGCAATAACAGCTTGAATGCCGTAATGTATAATTAAGCCTGAGTTCTCGTTTATCCAATTTATGATTGTATCCATATTCACTCCTGATGTGGTATTAAGCAGTTTGCTGGTTAAATTATATCTGATTTAAAAGTATTATTTTATAAATTTATCTCATTATATATAGCACAGGTTCAGAAATACGAAATTTCTGAGGCTCGTAAGTCTATTTTACTTGTATGAACCCAGTATGAAAGATTGTTTTTCAAACAAAAAAGCCTGTTATATACTTTTTTTAAGTTTTTTTTCAATTTCCCCTTCACAACATTTATAAAGTTATGTATTATCCGCGCCACACCAAACAAGGTGTGTTGTGGCGGTTGTAGCTCAGTTGGTAGAGCCCCGGATTGTGATTCCGGTTGTCGCGGGTTCAAGCCCCGTCAATCGCCCCATTTTTTCTCTTCTTTTAATATCGTTTCTTTTTTAATATCCCATTTTAATTTTTATATAGCAAATCCCAACATTAAAACATCACGGCTAAAGCCTGTTCCTACGCTATATTTACCCGTAGGAGAGCGCTTTAGCGCCGAATGGATTTGACATAGATCGCAAACCTAAACAGCATCACGGCTGAAGCCTGTTCCTACGATATACCTACACGTAGGAGAGCGCTTTAGCGCCGATTGGATTTGACATAGATCGCAAACCCAACAAAATCACGGCTGAAGCCTGTTCCCACGTTATGTTTACACGTAGGAGAGCGCTTTAGCGTCGATAGATTTTACACATATCGCAAACCTAAACACCATCACGGCTGAAGCCTGTTCCTACGTTATATTTACACGTAGGAGAGCGCTTTAGCGCCGATTGGCTATTTAAGCTACACTTTCATTCACCCGTTTTATATTTAAAGGATTAAAAATGAAACCTCATTCGTACAAATTACGCCAACATCGCTACTCGAACATTAACCATTATTACTCTGTTACCGCATGTACATTTAATAGAATTAAACTCTTTGAAGATTTTTGCAATGCACGTATTTTAATAAACTCGCTAAAGCACTCAGATTTAAATGGCCTCTCTAAAACTGTCTGCTTTGTCATAATGCCTGATCATATGCATTGGCTATTCCAGCTTAAAACGAAAAGTTCGCTATCTTCAGTTGTTGGCAAGGTAAAAGGACGGGCTTCATTTTTAATAAACAAAACTAAAAAAGAGCAAATTTGGCAAGCTGGCTTCTATGATTCATTAATTAGAAATGAAGAACACTTAATGCGTCAAGCAAGGTACATAGCAGCAAATCCGCTTAGGGCTGGTATCGTCGATGAATTAAGGAAATACCCCCATTGGGATTGTATTTATTTAAATTAGTAAAATCACGGCTAAAGCCTGTTCCTACAATATATTTACACGTAGGAGAGCGCTTTAGCGCCGATTGGATATACAAATATCGCAAATCTAAACATCATCACGGCTAAAGCCTGTTCCTACGATATACCTACACGTAGGAGAGCGCTTTAGCGCCGATAGGTTTTTGCATATATCACAAATCTAAACACCATCACGGCTGAAGCCTGTTCCTACGATATACCTACACGTAGGAGAGCGCTTTAGCGCCGATAGGTTTTTGCATATATCACAAATCTAAACACCATCACGGCTGAAGCCTGTTCCTACGCTATACCTACACGTAGGAGAGCGCTTTAGCGCCGATTGGATTTACAAATATCGCAAATCTAAACATCATCACGGCTGAAGCCTGTTCCTACAGACAAAAAAATGCCACCTTTCGGTGGCATTACACACGGGATTATTTCTACATGATAGAAATTCTTTTCAAATATTAGATGTTATATGTTGCTTAAGGCTTTTATCTTTCGTTTTAACCTTATTTTTGCAACTTTTATCTTGAACCTTAAATTTACTTCCAGCTTTTCATTTTATGGCCTTTAACAGCATAGAAAAGAATAAATAAATAACAAGGTAACATAACTATATAAGCTGTTTGCTGCGCATCAGCTGAGTCAACACCGCCACTGGCAAGACCCCAGAATAATGGGCCAAATGCACCACCGGCAATACCCATCACTAACAGGCCTGAACCTACGCTGGTTAATTTACCTAAACCTGAAAGCGCTAATGGCCATACAGCAGGCCAAACAATTGCATTGGCGAATCCTAACACAGCAATCATCAATAGTGTATCAGGTAATTGCACTTCTAAACCTAACATAGTTGCAATAACAACAGAACTTGAATCGCTTAATACAATCGCTAGCGTTAACACGCTTCCTAAGATTGCTGACACGCTAAGTGCCGCTTGTTGAGAGATAACACGCGGAATTAATAAAATACCAATGATGTAACCAAGCACCATACAGGCCATGGTATACGATGTCATTACGCTATATTTTTCAACACCGAGCGATAGTGCAAACGTACCAATTGTATCACCTGCAATAACCTCTACCGCAACATATACAAACAAAGCGACTACACCAAGCGCTAAACTTGGGTGTGCTAATGCGGCTTTAACTTGGCCTTGTTGGCCTTGTTCTTCTTCGTCAAGTAATTCAGGAAGTGGCATCTTAGTAACGGCAAAACCAAGTGCCCCAATGAACAGTGCCATACCTAAATACGGGTAAATTAGGCTATTTGCCATTGCATCGATTTCTAATTGTGTTAACTCTTTGCCAACAAAACCGGTGAAGTCACTTAAAATAAGCGCCGTAAATACGATAGGTGCAATAACTCCGGCACCCTTGTTTAAAATCCCCATTACACTAACACGCGCTGCGGCGGATTCTTCAGGGCCAATACGAACAACATATGGATTAACTGCCGTTTGCAATAACGTTTGACCAGCCCCCATCACTAATTGGGCGAATAAAAACAAAGCAAACACTTGGGTTTTCGCTGCGGGTATAAATAATAAACCGGCAACCATCATGGTTGCCATGCCCAGTGCCATCCCGTTTTTATAACCCACCTTGCGAATGATCATCGCCGATGGCACTGCGGTAAATGTCACTGCAATATAAAAAGAGAATAAAATCAGCGATGCTTGAAATGGAGTGAGTTGCAATACCTGTTTTAAGTAAGGCATTAATGACCCATTTAACCAGGTCGCAAAACCGAGTATAAAAAATAGAGTGGCAACAATGGCCATGGGTATAAAATTACTTTGCTTCTTTGACACGGTGGCTTCCATAAAACGTTCTTCTTGTTGTGTGCTTTGATAATAATTATTGATATTGCCTTGGCGTTTCAGCCAAGATTACAATCGCCGCTTTGTTCAGGTCATTTTATAACATTACCATAACAAAAATGACAGCGCTGCCATAAAACTTTACGTTAATTACAGGCATATTACTAGTAACGATTTATTTTACAACAGACGATAAAAAAGGGCCTTATGGCCCTTTCGTTAATATATTAATTGCTAATACATTAATTTATATACGTAATTCTGCTGTTAATTTGTTCGTTCAAGTGGCTACGCAGAGCAATAGCTTGGTTTTCAGAAACACTGATCGGAGCTGTATAAAGCTGCCAAGTGTTGCCATTGTCTAAACTATACTCAATATCCAAATAAGCAAATGGTGTATTTACATGTAATTTGCCATTTTCAATAACGCCGCCAGGTACGGGTAAGTTTATACTTACACCCGCATTCGCAAGCTTTATTAGCTCTTTAAGACCAACAGCCGCAGCAAACTCTGACCAATCTTTAGCACGGGATTTAGTATCAACTTGTTCCCCTTCCCATGGTGCTTTATGCCATGCTCGCTCTGCTACTGATAAAATACGCGGGAAGATCATCGCCAGTACTTGCTCTTCGGTACGAATAGTTTCAGACCAAACCTGACCTTGCATACCTAAAATATTCTCAGGCTTTTCTAGCTGCGGTAATGGGCGACCAACAAGTGCTTCTAAGTTTTCAATTGGCTCGCGGGTGCGGGTGTAGTCAGCATTAGCGTATACGTCATCCGGCATATAATTAAATGCTTTTGCGGTATCGGTATAACGCGTTGCCCAATAATAGCCACGCTCTTGTGGATGAGCTTCGTAAGGGTGATCAAAATACAAATGTGTACCATGAGATAGCACTACTTGATAACCAGCATTCGCTAAGCGATACGCTCTATCTGCCACTCCCCATTCCCAAATATTATCCCACACATTTGCGGTAAAAGTTTTATTTGGAAATTCATCACGCTTGAATGGGTTGGTGCGGTCATACATTAGGCCGTCTTCCCATGCACCTGGTGAAATACCACGTTTTTCAAGTAGTTTAGCGACTCGCTGGGTAAAGTAAGGCTTTAAATCTGCAGCGCCCGCAACACCATTATTTGGATCAGCAAACATCGCTTGGCAGATTGGTGAACCAACCCAAGAGCCGGCCCCGACTTCATCACCACCAAAGTGTAAGTTAGTCAGCTGAACACCGGCTTCACGGTACATTTGTTGTAGCTCGTAGGTCACTTTATCTAAAAATGCGTAGGTTGAATCCATACACACATTCATTGAGTTATCTTTATAGTTTTGTACCGTCATGTACACTGAAGTGTCATTTGGATCACTCAATAAGTATTGGGTTGCCGCGCTGATATCAACTTGTTGGATTTCTTTATCTGTTTGCTTAGTGTTAACTAAATTGTTTTTAGCGGCTTGTTTCGCTTCATCACTTAGCTTGTGATAGCGCGCTTCCATTGCTTTTATTGAGGCACGTGCATGGCCTGGGCCTTCAATTTCAGGAATGATTTGAATGTGACGATCTTTTGCAAACTTTAATAATTCAACGAATTCACTACGGGTAAGGTAGCCATTACCTGAGCCTGATTTAAATGGACCTGTACCAAGCTGCGTTAATAAACACTCGCGTTCTTGCAAGTCAAAACAACGGTAACCACCAATATCTGTCAGTTCAGGTAAACCTGGTATTTCTAAACGCCAGCCTTCATCTTCTGAAAAGTGCCAATGAAGTTTGTTCATTTTATAGCGAGCCATTTGTTCAACTAGTTTGAACATCGCCTCTTTACCATGGTAGTTACGGCCATTATCGTAATGCATACCACGCCAGCCATAACGCGGGCTGTCTTCAAGCTCTAACTGTGGTACTTCAATCGACCCTTTGCTGTTAGCGGGTAATAAATTGAGTAAGCTTTGCATGGCGTAAAATACCCCTGCGTTATCACTGCCAACAATCTCAATGCGGTCATCATCGATTTCTAATGTGTAACTTTCGCTCTTACCATCGGCTAAATTTGGATTTACTTTTAGGCTGATCAGTTTTTCTTTATTGGCTTTTATATGATCAGGTTGTGCTTTAAGTTTTAGGCCGTAGTCATCTTGCAAGTCTTGCATGAAAACCATGACTTCACTTTTTAACTGCCCTTGAAAACGAATTTGCCAGCTACTATCAAGTTTGGCGACACCGCGATTAAACTCGATGTTTTGCGGTTTTGGAATAATACGCTTTAGTGCATCTTCTTTAGAAACTTGAGTTGTTGCCGCTTGGTTACGCTCGTAGCGCACTTGCGGGGTGATCAATACAGTGCGGTCTTTAGGTTCGTTATAACGACGTAACTGATTTTCACGCTCAAACGGGGCGACAAATTGGCTCATATCTTCGCTATCTGTGTTAGCAAAAATAGCAGGTTTATTATCACCCGAGACAAAAAATGCGCGAGGCATAAAGTCGGTATAAGCAACCACCCACACTTGGGCATCAAATTCGATATCTAAGCTTTTACCTGCGGCCAACCCTTTAAATTCTTTGGTTGGTACAATGCGGTGTAAATCACCATTAACATGCTCGATATTCAAACCTTTAACATGCTCAGTATTAATTTTACGAACAGAGTGAATATAAAGCTGCCAATCACTTTCACCAGCAGGTAATGCAACATCTGATTGGTTATTTAAGGTAATTTTGCCTAAAAACCCAGAATCTTTATTATGAAAGTTATCGACAACTGCAAATGTAAGTGTGGTCTGCTTTGCAAAACTATTTACATCATTTTGCGAAAATTGCGCTTGCGCCATCAAAGGCATAGCGGCTATTAAACCTGCTAAAGCGTGCTTTTTAAAATCCATTATTCTCTCCTCGTTTATACCCTAAGACTACGCATTTCCCCCCGCATAATCTCTTATTATTATTTATTTGCTCCTGTCCATCATATAAAAACTAAAATGACAGCGCTATCATTATTTAAAAAATAAGCGGTAAGCGGTAAGCGGTAAGCGGTAAGCGGTAAGCGGTAAGCGGTAAGCGGTAAGCGGTAAGCGGTAAGCGGTAAGCGGTAAGCGGTAAGCGGTAAGCGGTAAGCGGTAAGCGGTAAGCGGTAAGCCAAAAAGTTTGAGTATAACAAGTTACTATGTCAATACTTAAAAATTCTCGGGCTGCTTAAAACTTATAGCTTACCGCCCTACAGCTAGACTTTCATACACACATATTTTTCTTCTAGATATTCGTCAAGGCCTTGGTGGCCGCCTTCTCGTCCTAGGCCTGATTGTTTTACACCACCAAAAGGAGCAACGGGGTTGGAGATCAGCCCTTCGTTGATCCCTACCATGCCGTACTCGAGTGCCTCGCTTACGCGGTAGATTTGTTTTATATCTTGGCTATAAAAATAAGCAGCAAGACCGTACGGTACGTCGTTAGCCAGAGCAAGTGCTTCGGCTTCTTCATCAAATGCGATAATGCTGACCACAGGGCCAAATACTTCTTGATGGTAAATGTCCATTTTAGGGGTAACGCCAGTTAAAATAACAGGTGCTTGAAAGTTACCGCCTAATTCTTTGACAGCATTTATTTGAACTGCGCCTTTTTGTTTAGCATCGGTGAGTAGTTCTTGAACTTTTTGTTTGGCTTTGCCATAAATCAACGGGCCAATATCGCTATCTTCTTCAAAGCCATGAGCAACTTTTAACAAACCTACTTTTTCATTTAACTTTTTAACGACTTCATCTAACACGCTGCGCTGTACGAATATACGGTTTGCTGCCACACAGGTTTGCCCTGCGTTTCTAAATTTAGCGCCCATTAAACCTGTAACGGCTTCATCTAAATCAGCATTATCAAAAATAATAAACGGCGCATTGCCACCGAGCTCCATTGAGGTACGCTTAATTGTGGACGCACATTGTGTTAGTAATTGCTTACCTACACCGGTTGAACCGGTAAACGTGAACTTACGAACAAGCTCAGATTCTGTTAGCAGTTCACCGACCATTTTCGCGTTCTCAGATACCAATACATTAAATGCCCCTTTTTCAAAACCTGCCTGATCAGCTAAATAAGCCAGTGCAAGCGCACAAAGCGGCGTATGTTCTGATGGTTTTAATACAAAACTACAGCCTGCGGCATAAGCCGGGGCTACTTTACGAGTCACCATGGCTATAGGGAAGTTCCAAGGAGTAATGCCAGCTACTACGCCAATTGGTTGCTTAAAGCTAGTTAAACGGTGTTGATTGTCTGTCGGTGGGATCACATCGCCATAACTACGCTTAGCTTGCTCGCTATACCATTTTATAAAACCAGCACCATATTCTACTTCACCGAGGGATTCTTTGAGTGGCTTACCCTGCTCTTTAGTCATCAGCCCGGCAAGGGTTTGTTTGTGCTCTATAACTAATTCGTACCAACGCATTAATACTTCACTACGCGATGAAGCATTAGTAGATTTAAGTTTTACAAATGCGCCGTGAGCGGCTTTGATGGCTTTATGAACTCCATCATCATCAATATCACTGACTTCTACTATACTTTTTTCGGTAGCTGGATCATCTACGCTAAATCGCGAATCGGTTTTATAAAACTCACCATTTATAAACGAATCAGTAAAAACTAAATGTGACATGAGGCCTCCGTTAGTAGCTATCAGACTTGAGCCCTAAGCTGTAAGTTTTAAGTTATAAGTAATTAAACGCCCCGCCTACAATTTCTCTCTAAACGCAGCGCCTCTTAACTTCTTTGTCAGTAAATCTGTTATATCTTTCGTGGCTAAAGCCGACTCCTACCAAAAAACTATAAACACGTGGGAAATGACTTTAGCCATGAACTTTTCAACCGCTCGGCGTAAAACTCCGGCTACGCAAAATTACACACCAATGCCAGTCAGTTGACGAGAGCTGAGTTGTCTTGAGCAGATTTTTCATAGCAGAAACAAAAACACCGCGTTCACATTGAGCGCGGTGTTTTCTTTAAAGCTTACAGCTTACGGCTTATAGCTCTTATCTTACAGCTACACTTTAACTCAATGCTCTTCATTAACGATATTGAGATTATACTTTGGTATTTCAACCACGAGATCTTCATCTTTAATGATTGCTTGGCAGCCAAGGCGTGACTCAGACTCTAAGCCCCAGGCTTTATCTAGCATGTCATCTTCTAGTTCGTCGCTTTCATCTAGTGAATCAAAACCTTCACGAATTACTAAGTGGCAAGTAGTACACGCACATGATTTTTCACAGGCGTGTGGAATACTAATACCGTTTTTTAAAGCAACATCTAAAACTGTTTCACCTGTTGGTGCTTCGATTGCGGCGCCGTCAGGACATAATTCCGGATGGGGAAGAAAAATAATTTGTGGCATTCTAACCTCTTTAAACGTTGTCTACTGACTGCCCTTGCAGTGCTTTTTTAATCGATGCATCCATTCTACGCTCAGCGAATACGCTGCTGGCGTTGTCTACTTTTTCAATGGCTGCTTTTATATCACTTGGCTCAATGGCTGATTCTCTAACTGCTGCAAGCTCTGCAATTTCAGCTTTTAAATTATTTAGCTCTGCTTCATCTAGCAATTGACTATCGCTAGCAAGTGATGCTTCCAGCGCTTCAATCACGCGTAACGCTTCTACTTGCTGCTCTTTGAGCATACGCGCTTGCATATCGTCTTTCGCGTTTGTCATTGACTCTTTAAGCATGTTTGCAACTTGGTCGTCTGATAAACCAAATGACGGTTTTACTTGAATATCCGCTTTTACACCCGTTGATTTTTCCATTGCTGACACACTCAATAAACCATCCGCATCCACTTTAAAGGTGACGCGAATATGTGCAGCACCAGCGGCCATAGCTGGAATACCTTTTAAGCTAAATTTAGCTAATGAACGGCAGTCGTCAACCAATTCACGCTCACCTTGCAGTACATGCAATGACATAGCTGTTTGGCCATCTTTAAAGGTGGTGAATTCTTGTGCGCGTGCAACAGGGATTGTGGTGTTACGCGGAATGATTTTCTCAACCAAACCACCCATGGTTTCAAGGCCTAACGACAACGGTAGTACATCAAGTAATAGCATGTCTGAGTCAGGCTTATTGCCTACCAGCACGTCGGCTTGCAATGCTGCACCTAAGGCTACAACGCGATCAGGGTCAATCGATGTTAATGGCTCTTTATTAAAGAACTCAGCTACTTGGTTACGTACAATCGGCATGCGGGTCGAGCCGCCTACCATTACCACTTGCAATACTTCGTCATTTTCAATGCCAGCATCTTTTACTGCACGACGACATGAACGCAGTGTTTTTTTCACTAGCGTCATTGCCAGCTCTTCAAACTTTTCGCGGGTGACTTCAACCATGTACTTTTCATCGTCAAATTCAAGGCCAACGTTCACTTTTGCGTATTGGCTCAATGCTTCTTTGCAAGCTTTAGCTTTATTGATGAATAAACGAAGTACCGAAGGCGATAGGTTCATTACCCCAGTTTCACGCTTAAAGTGATCCACTAATAATGAGTCAAAGTCATCACCACCTAAGCTTGAATCACCACCGGTTGCTAATACTTCAAATACACCTTGGTTTAAACGTAGTATAGAGATATCAAAGGTACCGCCACCTAAGTCATAAACCGCGATAATGCCTTCTTGGCCTGAGTCTAAACCGTAAGCAACTGCCGCTGCTGTTGGCTCATTTAATAAACGCAGTACATTGATCCCAACAAGCTCTGCTGCATCTTTCGTGCTTTGGCGCTGAGCGTCATCAAAATAAGCGGGAACGGTGATCACGGCACCTAAAATGTCTTGCCCTGCAAAGCTCTCTTCTGCACGTTGTTTAAGTGCTTTCAAAATATCGCTTGAAGCTGTGATTGGGCTGATATTGCCCGCAGCTGTGCTGATTGCTAAGGCACCATCATGCTGACAAAAGTCATAAGGCAATTGGCCATAGCTTTGTTGTATTTCTGTTTGAGTTTTACCTAAAAAGCGTTTTACAGAGATAAGCGTATTTGCAGGGTCTTGAGTCGCCGCTTGCACTGCTTGCTCGCCCACAGTAACGCTATCGGCTTGATAACGAACCACTGACGGTAACATAGCTGCACCACTTACATCAGTTAGTGTGCGTGCTTCGCCGCTTTGAACAGTTGCTACTAATGAGTTGGTTGTGCCAAGGTCGATACCTATGGCTAACTTATGTTCATGTGGTGCCGCGCTCTGCCCCGGCTCAGCAATTTGCAATAATGCCATAATGCTCTTTTAACTCGCTTTGACTTACTATTATGAGTAAGTTAAAAAATTAATCGTCGAATAAACTGTCTTCAATACGTTCTAGTTCATCACGTAATTTATAAACAAACTTAAGCTTACGAATGTTATCTGCCGCTAGCTGCCATTGCTGTTCATCTTTACTTGCTAGTTGCTCTGCAAGCTGTGCGCTGTATTGGCTATCGAGTTGTTTTATTTGCTGTTCAAACTGCGCAATCGCTGCATCTGGATCTTGGCTAGAGCTTAACTCTTCAAGCTCTTCGCGTAGTTCCATTTGCTGCATTAAGAATAGCGGATCTTGCAAGGTTTGCTGTTCAGCACGAATATCAACACCGAGCTCACTTAGCATGTATTCGGCACGTTTTACCGGGTGCTTAAGTGTTTGTAGTGCGTCATTAATTTCAGCGGCATTCTGCACTGCTAATAATTTGTCACGGCTACTGCTGTTAGCGTGGCGATCTGGATGCACAGCACGTTGTAGCTCTAGGTAGTTTTTATTTACTGTTGCCAAGTCAACTTGGTAATCAACGGGTATTGCAAACAACTCAAAATAGCGCATTATCAAACCATATAAATATCAGATAGAACAAAGCCCTACAGGTGCAGGGCTTAATAAAACAATTGCGTTGCCTAGTTATACTGTGAAGCTTTCGCCACAACCACACTCATCCGCTTGATTTGGGTTAATAAACTTAAACCCTTCATTCAAACCTTCTTTCGTGTAATCCAGCTCAGTGCCGTCAATGTATACTAAACTTTTAGCATCAACGATTACCTTAACCCCTTGGGATTCAAATACTTCGTCGCCTTCAGATAAATCGTCTACAAACTCAAGAACATAAGCAAGACCTGAACAGCCCGTCGTTTTAATGCCAACGCGCAGGCCTAAGCCTTTTCCGCGATTTGCTAAAAATGATTCTACACGGTTTGCAGCCGCGTCTGTCAATGTCACTGCCATGATTATCTCTTACTTCGCTTGTTTACTTTTGTAATCTGCAATTGCTGCTTGGATTGCGTCTTCCGCTAAAATAGAACAGTGAATTTTCACTGGCGGTAACTCAAGCTCAGCACTGATATCAGTATTTTTGATCGTTGCAGCTTCGTCTAAGGTTTTGCCTTTCACCCACTCTGTAACAAGTGATGAAGACGCAATTGCGCTACCACAACCATATGTTTTGAACTTAGCATCTTCAATAACACCAGTATCAGATACTTTGATTTGCAGTTTCATTACGTCACCACATGCTGGTGCGCCAACCATACCAGTTGCTACTGATGGATCGTTTTTGTCTAAAACACCTACGTTACGTGGGTTTTCAACATGATCAATTACTTTATCACTATACGCCATAATACTATCCTCACTACCTGCTAGTGGGTGTGCCCATCAATTAATGATGTGCCCACTCAACTGAATCTAAATCAACACCTTCTTGATGCATTTCCCATAAAGGAGACATCTCACGTAAGCGACCGATAGAGTTTTTCATTAAATTGACGGTATAATCAATCTCTTCTTCGGTGGTAAAACGACCAATGCTGAAACGAATTGAGCTATGTGCTAGTTCGTCATTGCGGCCGAGCGCACGTAATACATAAGAAGGCTCTAAGCTTGCTGATGTACAGGCAGAACCTGATGATACAGCAATATCTTTAACAGCCATTAATAACGATTCACCTTCAACAAAGTTGAAGCTGATGTTAACAATTCCTGGTACTGATTGGTCTTGCGCACCGTTGAAGTACACTTCGTCCATATCAGCCATAATGCCATCAATTAAACGCTTACGAAGCGCACTGATGTGAGCATGATCTTTTTCAAAATCTTGTTTTGCAATTCTAAACGCTGCACCCATACCAACTAGTTGATGAGTTGCAAGGGTACCAGAACGCATACCACGTTCATGGCCACCACCGTGCATTTGTGCTTCAAGGCGAGCACGCGGCTTACGACGTACGTAAAGTGCACCAATACCTTTAGGACCATAAACCTTATGAGCAGAGAACGACATAAAATCAACTTTAAGCTGTTGGATGTCGATTAATACTTTACCTGCACTTTGCGCTGCATCAACATGGAACATGATTTTGCGCTCGCGGCACATTTCGCCAATTGTCGCGATATCTTGAATCACACCTAGCTCGTTATTCACGTGCATGATGCTTACTAACACGGTGTCTTCACGCATTGTTTGCTCAAGCTTTTTAAGATCAAGTAGGCCGTTTTCTTCAACGTCCATATAGGTTACTTCAAAACCTTGACGTTCAAGCTCACGACACGTATCGATAACAGCTTTGTGCTCAGTTTTAGCGGTAATTACATGCTTACCTTTCTTTTTGTAAAACTGTGCTGCACCTTTAATTGCAAGGTTGTTTGATTCTGTTGCACCCGAGGTGAAAACGATTTCACGTGGGTCTGCATTAATTAGATCAGCAATATCAGTACGAGCCTGATCAATCGCTTCTTCAGCTTGCCAACCAAAACGGTGTGAACGTGATGCAGGGTTACCAAAATTGCCGTCCATTGTTAGGCATTGCATCATTTCTTTTGCAACACGCTCGTCAACTGGCGTGGTTGCTGCGTAATCTAAATAAATCGGTAACTTCATTTCTATCTCCGCTGGCGCCAACTTATAGTTGACAGCTTACTTGAATATTTTCCAATTGCTTAATTGCATTATTAACACTGTTATCTTGGCGAGATGCGACTTCTTTCACGTCGGACTTCTCAACCAATTCAGCAAGGGTAATACCATTTAAAAAGTCTTCAATTCGTGCACTTAGGTCTGACCATAATGTGTGGGTCAGACAACGCATGCCGCTTTGGCATCCGCCTGTTGCGCCATGACAGCGCGTTGCATCAACTGATTCATCAACGGCGCTTATTACATCGCCGACTGAAATTGTGCTTGAGTCGCGACCAAGTAAATAACCCCCACCTGGACCACGCACTGAGCTTACTAAACCATTTTTACGTAAACGGGCAAATAATTGCTCAAGGTATGACAAAGAAATTTCTTGTCGTTCTGAAATATCGGCAAGGGGCACGGCACCTACATTTGCATGTAGTGCAACATCGAGCATAGCTGTAACGGCATACCTGCCTTTTGATGTTAACTTCATGAAGCCCCCGCACAAAAGAGTGCAAATTTTAATTACCAGAGTAAAATAGTCAAGTATTATATTGAAACGGCTTTAGAGCTTAGAGCTTAGAGCTTAGAGCTTAGAGCTTTCAATATACTTCAATACCCGACCTTTTTGGTCAAGTATTGTGTTCATTGTAATTACCTGAGTAATTTAGTCAAGTATTAGTCAGTAAAAGTGCTTATAACTTTCGCTTATTTTATAGACTTGTTTATTGACGTTAGAATGCCGCGTAAAATATTCATTTCAGCGTCTTCTGGGCGTGCGCGGTTAAATAAACGACGCAACTTGGTCATAACTAAACCTGGGTGCTGTTTAATAATAAAGCCGGTGTTATGGAGTGTTTCTTCTAAGTGGTCGTAAAATAGCTCGGTTTGTTTTGAGCTTGGGTATACCGCTTCGTCTTCTTCAACTTTTTTAGGTTGTTGATTTAAAAAAGCCATGCGCGTTTCGTAACACAACGTTTGTACTGCCATGGCTAAGTTTAACGAGCTGTACTCTGGGTTAGCAGGAATACATACATGATAGTTACAAAGCTGTAATTCTTCGTTAGTTAGGCCACTGTTTTCACGGCCAAACACCAACGCAACAGGACCATTTACAGCTTCATCGACAAGTTTTTCACCACATTCACGGGGCTCAACCATAGGCCAAGACAAAGTACGTGAACGAGCACTGGTACCAATAGTAAGCGCACAATCAGCAATAGCATCTGCAACGGTATCAACAATCACCGCATTACCTAGTACATCGGTCGCACCCGCAGCCAACGCACTAGCATGACTATCAACTTCACATGCTGGGTCAACCAAATAAAGCTTTGATAAGCCCATGGTTTTCATTGCACGTGCTGCAGAACCAATATTACCTGAATGCGAGGTGTTTACTAAAACAATACGGATGTCATCTAAGATCATTGCGGTGTTACTTAACTCATACAAAAAATTGGTGGGGATTGTAGCACGTATATTAGCTCTAAGCGATAAGCTGCAAGCTTTAAGCTACCCGTTCAAACACACTTAAAGTTCTAATAATCTCGACTTTTAATTTGACCATAGACTCAAATCTAAGCTATATAATTAAGTACCTAAAAAGGAATTACATGATGAATTTTGAAAAACTAGAAGTATGGAAACGTTCAGCAAGATTAAGTGCTGATATTTATATTCACACAAAACAAATTACAGACTTTGGCTTTCGTGACCAGTTAACTCGCTCAGGCTTATCTGTTCCTAGTATTATCGCTGAAGGGATGAGTAGATATATACCCAAACCACCTCAAGATGCGAGTTTCAGTTGGAATTAAAAGCGATTTAGGCAAGGCATTGATTGCAAGTAATAGTGGTTCTATTGCTAAAATCAATAACGCAGAATAAATCGCTTTTAAACCAACCCTTCGGGCGTTTCACAGGTGCTTACTCTCATCGTTGTTACTTCTTAAAAGGGATGACCATTCTTGCAAAGTAACGCCTTGATATTAAGCGCCTGTGAAACGCTGAATTCTGTATATTGAGGTAGCTTGGGTATAATAGTAGAGAAAAGAAACGCTTTCTTGATATTGCAAGATCATCACTTTCTGAGGCTCGTACTCAAATATATATTGGAATTGAAATTGAATTCATAAATAAAGAGCAGGGCGCAGTTGGTTACAGGAAACAAAAGAGCTATCTGCGATGTTAAACAGCCTAAAAAACAAATTAAGCGCCAATGATTAGTAGCACTGGATATTACTTATGACTTAAAGCTTAAAACTCTACAGCTTTTTTCCTTCCCAAACAAAGATGTACAAAAAACACTCAAAACTATTTAGGGTTTATTGTTTACTTTGTGGCAAAAGTCGCTAAAATACGCCGGCTTAAAATATATAAACGTTCTTTTACAACCCAAAGGTAAAACCATGCATCCAATGTTAAACATTGCGGTTCGCGCTGCGCGTAACGCAGGCAAACTTTTACTTCGCGCGAGTGAAGATTTATCAAAAGTTGAAGTGCAACAAAAAGGCACTAACGATTTAGTAACGAATATTGATAAAGAAGCTGAAGCCGCAATCCGCGACACTATTTTACAGTCTTACCCTACTCACTCTATTGTGGGCGAAGAATTAGGTGAGCACAAAGGCAAGGATGCAGATTACCAATGGATTGTCGATCCTATCGATGGCACAACTAACTTCATCAAAGGTCTTCCTCATTTCGCGATTTCTATCGCATTAAAAGTTAAAGGTCGTTTAGACCAAGCTGTAATTTATGACCCTATTCGTGGTGAGCTTTTCACAGCATCACGTGGTCAAGGCGCACAGCTAAACAGTAAACGTCTTCGCGTTAGCAAAACCACCGTTCTTGCAGGCACTGTACTTGCTACAGGTTTCCCGTATAAAAACAAACACCACATGGATGCATACACTGAAGCATTCAAAGCATTGTTTGTTCACACTGCTGATATTCGTCGTGCAGGTTGTACAGCGTTAGATATGGCGTATGTTGCAGCGGGCCGTGTTGATGGTTTCTTTGAAATTGGTTTAAAACCTTGGCACAGTGCTGCGGGTGAGTTAATGGTTAAAGAAGCAGGCGGCATGATTGTAGATTTCGCTGGCGGTAATAACTATAACCAAAGCGGCAACCTTATCTGTGGTGCACCAAAACTGACACAAGCGATTATTCGTGAGATCCGTCCAGTTTTAACTGAGTCACTACAGCGCTAAAGCGCTAGTTAATTAAAAAAGGAGCTTTGGCTCCTTTTTTAATTTTCAAAATAAGGGTTTACTAATTCAAGCTCGGTTGTTTTCGTTGTAGCATAAGGGAGAGATTCTAAATCCTGCAAAAAATAACTTTCGAATAGCGCCTTAAACTCCCCTGTTTGCTCCAGTTTAATTAACCCCTTTTCAATCGCATCGGCAAGCTCTGGCTTTTCTTTTGATACAAAATAATAAAATGCAGCTGGGTAACTAATAAACAGATTAGGCACTATAGCTAACTCGGGATTATCAATCTCTTTAAGCTCAGACGCTACCTCAATAAATGAGCGAGGAAAATAATCAACTTGGCCTTTTGCAGTTAAGCTAAACATCGCGTCGTAATTGGCAAGCGGCCTAACAGTTAAGCCATTGTGTGCCAATATTTTTGTATCTGGCCAATCATGCCCTTGGACAGCGCTGAGCTGTTTGAATTGCTCAATTGTAGTGACTTTTTCAAATAGCGGCAATAATTGCCGACTAGTTACTAATGCTCGTTTGCCAATATAACCACGATAAAGTGGGATCTTAATTGCTATAGCCAGTGTTTCTCGTTCTGGGCTGGTCATACTCCAGTACAAGTCGACATTGCTATCTTCTAGCGTGATCAGCGCACGTTGCTGATGTGGATGCACAATAACGTGATTTAACTGAACGGGGTATTGAGCAACATGCAGCGCTTGCTTGAGTAGCTCACTTAAGTACTCATCACGCTTATATTGTGCTCTTGGCTCTTGAGCTACATTAATGGTTTGTGCAGTGAGCGTAGCGCAATAAAACAATATCGCGTGTAAGGGAAAATAAAAAAAGGCTCGTTTCATTAGGGCTAATACAGAGTGTTTTTTCTACGCTACACCTTGATGAGTAAATACTCAAGTCTTAAATTAGAGTGCTTTTTTTTCTGGCGTTAACCTAACCACAGCGGGGGTTGGGCTGCGGCGCTTACAAATAAACAAGTGACTTTCTTTATATCGCTTCGCTTCTTTTTTTGCATCGGTTGCTAAGGCGGCAACTTGATGACTGTTATTACACAGTGCTAAGTCGGGCTCAACCAGACCAATCGATAACGTTAATAAAGGCACAAATTGCTTTTGCCCCTCTCGGTTACTTGCCCAATAGCCGCCACTGGCAATATGCTCAGGGGTAAAAAATGCCCTAGCTTTGCTTTCAAAGTCACTGATTATATAATTACACACGAGAGCCGCTTCATCACTGTCGAACACAACCATAAAATCATCACCGCCAATGTGACCAACAAAGCTTGGAATATTCGCGCATGCTTGCACTGTGACATCGGCCAGTAACTTGATCACACTATCACCACTGGCGTAGCCGTATAAGTCATTAAATTGCTTAAAGTGATTTAAGTCTATGTAAGCAAGCGAAAACCCATTTTTACCGCGTAAGCGATGCTCAATGGCTTCATTTATTGCCACATTACCTGGTAGCATCGTTAGTGGGTTAGCATGTTGCGCATGACGAATTTTTTCATCAGTAATATGTTTAAGAATATCGCGCAATGGTGCTAACCCTAAATACTGGCCTTCGCGAGTAATAATAATATGACGACGAATATCAAAATCATTTTCAGTGATTTGCTGGCTTACCGTATCAAGCAATTGGTTTTCATCTACAATCAACGGCTGTTTATGCATTAATGCCGTGACCGGTTGCTTATCGTATAGTGCATGGCCATATGGGGCGGCAAAAACTTCGGTCAGTTGGTCTTTATGTAGAAGACCTACAGGTTGCTGTTGCTCGTTTAACACTGCGATGCTGATTATCGTTTTATCTTGCTCAAATATTTTATGAGCATCTTTACAACGAGTTTCACTTTCAATGGCGTCCTGCTCTATAGCTAACCAACCGATGGCCATTGATTGTTCAAACTGGTTATTTGCTGGAATGAAGTTAAGCCGTTCAACTTGTTGGCTATTAAACTCAGCACTTGGAGTGGTGGTTGGTCGCTCCAGCAAAAAACCTTGAGCGTTTACAATACCAAGGCTTTCTAATAAATAAAGCTCTTCGATACGCTCTATGCCCTCAGCGATCACCTGTGTTTTGGTGACTTTAGCAAGCTCTATAATTGATTTTAAGAACTCTTTTTTCACCACACTATGGTCACAATGATCAATAAAGTAACGGTCGATTTTGACAAAGTCAGGGCATAACTCAGACCACTGTTTTAAACCCGAGTAACCCGCACCTAAATCATCGATGGCGATAGAAAAGCCAAGCTTACGATAGTGTGCGATTGTTTTTAATAATAAGAAGCCATCATCAACTTTTTCTTGTTCAGTTACTTCAATAACAACTCGACTAGCGGCTAAGCCAAACTGTTCGATTAGATGTAAAGTTTCACCTTTTGGGTGACAAGGATCTAACAGTGTTTTCGGGCTAACGTTTAAAAATAACTTACCTTTTAAATTGAGATTGACAAAGTTTTCAATCGCTTTAGAGCGACATAGTAACTCTAATTCTGAAATTTTATCGTAATGAATAGCAGCTTTAAAAAGTTCATAGGGCATTTCGAGCACACTATTTTTAGGCCCGCGACTTAATGCTTCATAGCCTAAAATTTGTTTACCTGAAATATCAAAAATAGGTTGGAATAGGGTTGTTATATCACTGTTATGTAGTATATTTTCTAATGAAACTCGCTGAATACTCACCTATCACCAAACCAATTACTATTAAGAAGAGGCGGTTAAAGTAGCAAGTATGTATGACAAATTTATGTCACTTATATTGCTCAATCAGTAAGCTCGGCCTCTACTTGATCAAAGTGAGCAATGGCTTCAATTATATCAAGCTCTGCCGTTTTGTATTCGAGCTTGTTATTAAGCCCTTGCCGTGCAATAGCTTGCACCGTAGCACCATGTACTAAGACTTCTTTAATGTGATAGCAAATAGGCTTATTAAAGTTAGGCAATTTGTGGCCATTAAGGTAATCGCTTGCAATTTTTTCAACTGATAAATTGACCATCTCGCTTGCAGCAGCGTTTAAACTTGTTAAATAGCGTTTACATTGCGGGACCTCAGCAGCTAACTCATTTAATAATAACTGCGACAACTCAACTAATTTAGCAGACTCTTGCTCTAGCTTTTCAGCGCCTTCGTTAGCGTAAATAATCGTTAATACATTAGCCGCTTGATTACGATACTGCTCAAGCAAAGTCACTTGCACTGGCTCAACTGTTAACTCAGGTTGCTGAGATTGAGTATTATCACCACACGCACTCACTGTGATTGAAAGGCAAATCAGAAGAAATAGCTTAAGCATAGATTGATTACTTGCATAAAAAACAACGAATAGCGCCCATTATATGAAAATTCACCTTATAGAAACAGCAATAATTAAATTAGTCGCAGACGATGGCAGCTTGAGCCTCGGGCTTTGGCAACGGGTTATTAATGCATCTTGTAGGAGAGCGCTTTAGCGCCGATTGGTTTTACATAGAGCGCAAACCTAAACACCATCACGGCTGAAGCCTGTTCCCACGATATATTTACCCGTAGGAGAGCGCTTTAGCGCCGATAGATTTTACATAGATCGCAAACCTAAACATCATCACGGCTGAAGCCTGTTCCTACGATATACCTAATCGTAGGAGAGCGCTTTAGCGCCGATAGGTTTTACATAGATCGTGAACCTAAACAGCATCACGGCTGAAGCCTGTTCCCACGATATATTTACGCGTAGGAGAGCGTTTATCGCCGATTGGTTTTACATAGAGCGCAAACCTAAACACCATCACGGCTGAAGCCTGTTTCCACGGTATATTTACACGTAGGAGAGCGCTTTAGCTCCGATTGGATTTTACATAGTTCGCAAACCTAAGCACCATCACGGCTGAAGCCTGTTCCTACGGTATATTTACACGTAGGAGAGCGCTTTAGCGCCGATAGATTTTACATAGATTGCAAACCTAAACACCATCACGGCTGAAGCCTATTCCTACGGTATATTTACACGTAGGAGAGCGCTTTAGCGCCGATTGGTTTTACATAGTTCGCAAACCCAACAGCATCACGGCTAAACCCTGTTCCTACAATAAAAAAACCGCTCAAAGAGCGGTTTTTAAAGATACATTTAGTTCTACTGCTTTGATTAATATCTAAGGCATTGGATCTAAATCTGCACCTTCTTTTTCAATCACTTCTGGGATCAAGTCTTCTTTACTTACACCCATTGTAATAGCGACAGCACTGGCAACATATATTGATGAATAGGTACCAATAAACACACCAAACAGTAAAGCTGTGGCAAAACCGTGGATTGTTTGACCACCCCATACAAACAGTGCAACCAATACCAAGATTGTGGTAATTGATGTCACTAATGTGCGGTTAAGGGTTTGCGTAAGTGAGATGTCGATGATCTCAATCGTGTCGTCGATACGCACCTTGCGGAAGTTCTCACGAATACGGTCAGATACAACAATGGTATCGTTAAGTGAGTAACCTATTACTGCAAGTATTGCAGCAAGAATGGTTAAATCGAACTCTAACCCTAGTACTGAGAACAAGCCTAAAGTAATGATCACATCATGCAGAAGTGCTGAAACTGCACCCAATGCAAAACGCCACTCAAAGCGAAATGCAACGTAAATTAAGATACAGATAAGTGCAGTTAACATGGCTAGGCCACCCTGCTCTTTTAAGTCTTCACCTACACTTGGGCCAACAAACTCAATACGGCGCATTACTACACTGTCGTCAGCTTGTTTAAGTGCCGCAATAACTTGGTTACCAATAACTTCTGCTTTTACGTCATCGCCACGCGGTGCTAAACGTACTAAGATTTCTTGGCTAGAACCAAACAACTGCACCGATGCATCTGCAAAATTATTCTCAGCAAGAACCGCACGTACTTTTTTCAAGTCTGCAGGTTGCGAGAAGCCGACTTCAACGGCTGTACCACCGGTAAAGTCTAAACCAAAGTTTAAGCCCTTTACAAAGATTGACGCTAGTGAAGCCAGAATAAGCAAGGTTGAAATACCCATTGCAACTTTTCGTAACGACATGAACTTTAACGTTCGGCCGCCTAATTTTAAAATTTGCATTATCGCTCCTTAAATTGACAGCTTATCGACACGTTTACCGCCGATAAATAAGTTGATCACGGCACGCGTACCAACAATTGCTGTAAACATTGAAGTCAAAATACCAATCGCTAATGTTACGGCAAAGCCTGCAATTGGACCGGTACCCACAGCAAACAAAATAATCGCTGCAATTAAGGTAGTGATATTTGCATCAAAGATAGTACTAAATGCACTGTCGTAACCATGATGAACCGCTTGTTGAGGACTACGGCCATCAGCAAGTTCTTCACGAATACGTTCAAAAATAAGTACGTTGGCATCAACGGCCATACCTACAGTTAGTACAATACCCGCAATACCTGGTAACGTTAGTGTCGCGCCCGGAATAAGAGACATAACACCCACTATCAACACTAGGTTCGCAGCGAGTGCAATGTTTGCTACTAAGCCAAAACCTTTGTAATAAACCAACATAAATATCAGTACGAATAAGAAGCCTAATGCGACTGCGGTCATACCTGCTTCGATATTTTCTTGGCCTAGGCTTGGACCAACAGTACGTTCTTCAACAATTTGAATTGGCGCAACAAGTGCACCTGCACGAAGCAGTAAGCTTAAGTTATGCGCTTCAGCAGGGTTATCAATCCCCGTTATACGGAATGAACGGTCAAGACGGGCTTGAATAGTCGCAACGTTTATTACTTCTTCCACTTTAATTGGCGGAAGTGCTTTACCGTTGGCATCTTTTTTACCTGATGGTTTATATTCAATGAATACCGTCGCCATACGTTTACCAATGGCACGTTTAGTGAACGCATTCATTTTCGCGCCACCTTTGCTATCAAGGCTGATACTTACTTGTGGACGTTGATATTCATCGGCACCTGATTGTGCACCTGTAATATGGCTTCCTTCAAGAATAATGCGCTTTTTAAGCACCACAGGGTAACCATCACGGCTCATGATCATCTCTGTGCCAGCTGGAATACGCCCTTGTGCTGCAGCCGTTGGATCGGCATTTTCGTCTACTTCACGAAATTCAAGGGTTGCAGTTGCACCGAGTATTTCTTTCGCGCGAGCTGTGTCTTGTACACCTGGTAATTGCACAATAATACGCTCAGCACCTTGGCGCTGTACGTTTGGCTCTGCAACACCAATTTGGTTAATACGGTTACGAATAATCGTTTCGTTTTGCTTGATAGCATAATCGCGAATTTCTTTTAGCTTTAGCTCACTAAGGTTGGCATAAAACGCATTGTCATTTGAGCTATCATCAATGAAGGTATGTAACGGGTAGCGAGACTGTAAAAAACGCTCTGCTGCCTCTTTATCTTCTTCGCTGCGCATTTCAACGCGCATACGCTCGCTATTAGCAACACGACGCACTGAACGATAGCGAAGTTTTTCACCACGCAAATCACTCTTATAGTCTTGCTCCATTTGTTCCAGCGCGTTATCAACGGCTGTCACCATGTCGATTTCCATTGTAAAGTGAACGCCGCCACTCAGATCCAAGCCCAACTTCATTGGGTTACCACCAAGGCTTTTCAGCCAATGAGGTTGCGCCGGGGCCATATTAATGGCTGAAATGTAATCTTCGCTTAGTGAATTACGCAGTAAATCTTGTGCTTTTAGCTGCTCTTCTACATTTTTGAAACGAACTAAGATTTGTCCGTTTTCAAGCTTGGTAGATTTCACTGTAACGTTATTGTCTTTGAGGATGCCATTTACTGTATCTAATACGCTGAGCTCAACATCTGCACCTTTTGCCCCTGAAACTTGTATAGCCGGATCACGGCCATACAAGTTAGGTGAAGCATATAAAAGGCCAATTGCTATCACAGCGAGAACAAGTAAATACTTCCATAATGGAAACTTGTTTAACACGTGCCTGTCCTTATGATTTTAATTATAGCGACTTCATTGTGCCTTTAGGCAATACTGCAGATACAGCAGATTTTTGTACTGTTACTTCAGCTTGATCGTTTAATGAAATAACGATGAAGTCTTTATCTTCAGCGATTTTAGCAATTTTACCCACTAAACCACCTTGTGTTAGTACTTCATCACCTTTTGCCATCGCATTCATAAGTGCTTTATGCTCTTTAACACGCTTAGCTTGTGGGCGATAAATCAAAAAGTAAAACACTAAACCAAAAATGGCTAACATAATTAGCATTTCATAACCGCCACCTGCTGGTGCTGCACCTGCCGCACTCGCGTGGGCGTTTGAAATAAATAAACTCATAACACTTCCTCTTTAATTTTTATAAAATTTAATCGTTTATATCTGCAAGCTCTGGCACTTCTTGGCCACGGCGAGCATAAAAATCATTAACAAATTCATCTAACTTGCCTTCGCTAATCGCGTTGCGTAGGCCTTCCATTACACGCTGATAGTAACGTAAATTATGGATTGTGTTTAGTCGCGCACCTAAAATTTCATTACATTTATCAAGGTGATGCAAGTAAGCACGTGAATAGTTTTTACAAGTATGGCAATCACACTCAGGATCCAGTGGGCCCGTATCTGTTTTATGCACTGCGTTACGGATTTTAACAATACCACCGGTGACAAATAAGTGGCCATTACGCGCGTTACGGGTTGGCATTACACAGTCAAACATATCGATGCCGCGGCGTACCGCTTCAACTAAGTCTTCTGGTTTACCTACGCCCATTAAGTAACGCGGTTTGTTCTCTGGCATTTTATATGCGCAGTGATCCAGAATGTTGATCATCTCATTTTTAGGCTCACCAACAGATAAACCACCTAATGCATAACCATCAAAGCCTATTTCTTCAAGGCCTTGTTGCGACTGAGCGCGAAGCTCAGGGTACATACCACCTTGAATAATACCAAATAAAGCTGATGGATTATCACCGTGACCTTCTTTCGAACGCTTAGCCCAACGAAGTGATAACTCCATTGAGTCTTTAGCTTCTTTTTCAGTGGCAGGGTATGGCGTACATTCGTCAAAAATCATTACGATGTCTGAGCCTAAGTCACGCTGTACTTGCATGGCTTTTTCTGGCGAAAGCATGATTTTTTCACCGTTTACTGGTGAGCTAAACAATACACCTTCTTCAGTGATTTTACGCATTGCGCCAAGGCTAAAAACTTGGAAGCCGCCTGAATCGGTTAGGATAGGACGATCCCAATTCATAAAGTCATGTAAGTCACCATGTTGTTTGATGATCTCAGTTCCTGGGCGAAGCATTAAATGAAATGTATTACCTAAGCAAATTTGCGCGCCAGTATCTTTTACTTCATCTGGGGTCATGCCCTTAACAGTACCGTAGGTACCTACAGGCATAAATGCAGGTGTTTCGACTACACCTCGATCAAAAATCAAGCGGCCGCGGCGCGCTTTACCGTCAGTACGGTCTAATTCAAATTTCATATCATCCTCAATGTCGGAAAAACAGTCCAACTACTGATGTCGGTAAAACATACCAACAAGCTATAATTTAACCGCTCGATTCTACCATTAGTTACTATGGCATTACTATTAATTGGGGTAAAAGCTGAAGATTAAAAGTAAAAAAGCCCAGCATTTTGCCGGGCTTTTAGAATCATCAAATAAATTTCTATTTACGGGTCAAAAACATCGCATCACCGTAGCTAAAAAAGCGATACTTTTGTTCTATTGCTATTTGGTATGCATGCATGATGTTCTGTTGACCTGAGAAAGCACTTACTAACATGATAAGCGTTGATTCTGATAAGTGAAAGTTAGTCACCATGGCATCAACAACATTAAATTGATAACCCGGATAAATAAAAATATCGGTATCACCAAAGTAACTATCCAGTTCACCACCATTCATTTTAGCGGCAGATTCTAACGAACGTACAGAAGTCGTTCCCACGGCAATGACGCGTCCGCCATTGGCTTTAGTTTTGGCTACAGCAGCCACTACGTCTTGTGGAACTTCGATATATTCTGAATGCATAATATGGTCATCGACCGAGTCTACCCGCACCGGTTGAAAAGTGCCCGCACCAACGTGCAAGGTAACAAAGGCCATATTCACACCTTTATCTTTAAGCGCGGCCATTAATGCGTCATCAAAATGTAAACCAGCTGTAGGGGCCGCGACGGCTCCTGGCTTTTCACCGTACACTGTTTGATAGCGCTTGCGGTCATCTTCTGTGTCTGGACGGTCAATATATGGCGGTAATGGCATATGGCCAATGTCGTTTAAAATTTCTAACACATTGTCGCTATCTGTAAACTCTAATTCAAATAACTCACCTTGGCGCCCCACCATAGTCGCTTTTGCTTTACCTTCAAGAGTTAAGGTGGTGCCTTCTTTTGGTGATTTGCTAGCGCGTACATGAGCAAGTACTCTGTGTTCATCAAGCACGCGCTCAACTAACACTTCAACTTTACCGCCTGACTCTTTTTGCCCGTACATACGCGCAGGAATCACTTTAGTATTATTAAATACCAGTAAATCATTTTCCTTCACTAACGCTAAAATATCGCTAAATACCTTATGTTCAAGTGCACCTGACGGGCCATCTAGCGTGAGTAGGCGACTACTTGTTCTATCTTCTTTCGGAAAACGAGCTATCAGTTCATCAGGGAGGTCAAAGCTAAAGTCAGCAACGCGCATATCAAATATATCCAGATCAAAAAAGTCGCACCAAGTTTAACTGTATCAACCCTATTGCTCAACTAAGATTGGTGACAGGTTAATGTTTTCTTGTGATTCGGGACAAATGGCATTATCCTAATCCATCAAATTAAGCATGGGTTAATAAGAGGTAATGACTACATGGCTAAGCAGCTAAAGTTGCTGATTTTAAACGCCAGTGTGACTGAGCGTCAGACTATTAGGTCAACTCTTACTAAACTAAATGTGTTTACTTTTATCGAAGCGGCTGACACCACTCAAGCGCTCGACTTTTTAAAGCATCAAGCTGTCGATATTGTTATTACAGGTCTCGATGTGGGGAAAATAGATGGTTGGCGATTTTCTCGGATGATTCGCTCGGGGTTATTAAAAACGCCAAAAAACACTCCCATAGTGCTGACTCCGCCAATTTATTGTGAGCGTATTGCTGAAACAACGGCACGCAGCTACGGAATTGACGCGGTATTACCTTTTGAACGCCAAGATATGCTACCGCAGGTATTGGCCAATGTATTATCAACACAGTTAGAAAAAAGCAGCCGCTTAAACTTGCTGTTAGTCGAAGTTGATGATGGCAAAGCTGCTGAAATTGAACAAACCTTAGCGCTGAATTTTACATGCACGCGCGCGACCACAAATAAACAAGCTCTAGCAATTTATTTGCAGCAGGCATTTTCGATTGTGTTGCTTGACGCAACGGCTGCTCATGCAGGCCCTGCCAGTGAACTTGTTAAAAACATTTTACAGCATAACCCTAAGCAAGCCATTGTTACAATAATTGAAACAAACGATGCTGATTACACTGAACAGTTACTGCTCTCTGGTATCACTGACTTTATCCGCGCGCCTTATGAACAACCCTTTTTAAGTAAGGTTTGCGATCATGCAGCTCGTCGCGAAGACTTTATGGTCAGTTATGCTGAATTTGCACAGAAAGTTGAACAATTAAGCCAAAGTCAAAGCCGCTATAAGGAGTTATTTTCTGCTCACCAACGTATTTTATTACACTTAAATACCGTTGTGCTTGAGTTTGATCAGCAAGGACTTATTCGCTTTATTAACCCAGCTTGGGAATCATTAAGCGGCTATGGCATAAAGCACACCTTAACTAAATCCCTAACTGATTTTTGTGTTGATGAATGCAAGGTAAAACTATTAAGTACTATCAGTACAATTTTACAAGATGGTATCGAACAACAAAAAGTTGAAATTCAGATCATCCATAAGGATGGCCGAGCAATATGGGTTGAGTGTCGCTTACAACTAATAAAAAATAGTAGCAGTGCGGCAACGATTACTGCCACCATTGATAACATTCATGAGCGTAAACAAGCTGAACTGCAACTGCGCCACCTTGCACTACACGATACCTTAACAGGACTGCATAACCGCTATTATTTTGACCAACAATTAAATCGTATTTGCCAAACAAGCAATACCTATGCTGATGTTGAGCATGCACTTATCTACATTGATTTAGATCACTTTAAAATTATCAATGACAGTAAAGGACATCAACAAGGTGACATCGTTTTAAAAGAGGTGGCCCAGTTATTTACCGCCAATATAAGTGATGAACATCTTGTTTGTAGAATTGGTGGTGATGAATTTGCTGTCATTTTGAAAAATATCAATTTATTAGATGCTCACTTGGTTGCCGAAAGTATCTGTATGGCCATTGAAGGGCATCAGTTTAAATCACAAGAGCAAGTATATTCGATTAGCTGCTCTATCGGATTAACTCAGATCACCGCAGCCAATAACGACCCGAGTGAGTGTTTAAAACAAGCTGATATCGCCTTATATATTGCCAAAAATTTAGGCCGAAACCTGGTCCATTGCTACTCAAAAGACGATGCGAGTCATAATACCTTACAAGCCGGACTTGAGTGGGGTCACAGTATTCGTCAAGCTTTACAGCAAGATCACGTTGAGTTGCATTACCAAGCTATTTGGGACTTTAAAAAAGGTGAAATAGCTTATTTTGAAACTCTACTGAGATTAAAGCTCGATGGTGAACTTGTTTATCCAAACCAATTTATACCTTCTCTTGAATTACTCAATGACACCTATTTAATGGATCAATGTGTTATTCGTAATGCAATTGCGGCGATTGCAGCGAACCCAGAGCTCAATCAAATAGCCATTAACCTTTCTGCCCAGTCATTTTTAGATGAACGGTTACTTCCGCATATTGAGTCGACTCTTGAGGCGTTTAACTTACCCGCAACACGCGTTATTTTTGAAATAACCGAGTCAGCAAGTATTAATAACTTGACCGCGACCAGAGCCATGATTGAAAAACTTAACCGCCTTGGCTGTCACTTTTCAATCGACGATTTTGGCACCGGGTTTAGCACCTTTAACTACCTTAAACAGTTGCCCGCACAACATGTAAAAATTGATGGCTCATTTGTACGTGACATGCTCAATGATCCTATCGATCTGGCCTTAGTAAAAGCAATTAATGATATTAGCCGCTCTTTAGATAAGCGTTCGGTTGCAGAATATGTTGAAAATGAAGACATATTTTTAGCGCTTAAAGAAATAGGCGTTGATTACGGTCAAGGCTACTTTATTTCACGCCCTGTACCAGTAGAAAAAATAAAAACTGAGCTTGAAAAAATATCGCAAAACAAAACTTTTTACGAACAATAACCTAGCTCATAAAACAAGCTACACAGCCAATTTTAGCTATTTTTTTACTTCCATCTAGCCGTAACTCATCTATACTTTGTACACGGTGTTGTTAAATGTCTTGTTTTTATGATGATAAACAAAAATATACATGACATCACCAATTAGCTAGAACATACTACTGATCAATTAACATTTTGTTAGTAGTATTGTCGAATTTAAGGAGTTAAATTATGGCGCAATTGATCGTATTACTACTACTGATAAATTTAGGGATTACCTATCAGTGTTACCGCTATGCCTGTTTAAAAGGCTACCCAGTTTTTACCTTTACATGCTTAGGTTTGGTGCCTTACTTTAATTTAGTGGTATGGATGTATTTATTATTTTTACCGGATATTACCCCATTCAATAAGCAGTTTGAGTATGAAGGACACAATGAAAAGCAGCCTTTATAAATAAGGCTGCTTTTTTTGCCCAGGGATAGCATAATCAAAATTGGTAACTAACAGCTTTAAGTGCTAACTCGGCAGCCTTAATATCACCTATAACACATTTTTTTATGTCTGCTTTATTAAATACTTTAATCACATTTTTGTTTTCTTCACCTAAGCCTTTGAGCACAAAGCTGACATGTTCATTGTTTGGTAAGCTACGTAAACCACTGCCATAATCACACAAAGTTAAACTAATGCTGTTATTTACCTGTGTGAGCAACTTTTGTTGCTCTGCGGCTTGCTGCTTGACACGCTCGGCTTGCTTTTCAGTGATATCTTGACGCAGCTTTTGCTGCTGTTTAGTGAGCTTAACTTGTTGTTTTTCAAGTGCCGATATTTCTTTTTCAAGGCTCTTTTTGCGCTGTGCTAACTTTTTAGCTTCTGCGCTATTATCATGGCGGCTAGCAAACTCTAAATCACGCTTTTCACGCTCTAAATCGCGTAGCTCACGACTTATATCACGCTCTTGCTCTGCAACCTCCCTGACACGCTCAGCCCCTTCTCGCATTACCTCCATCGCTTGTTGGTATGCTTCGCGCGATGATTCAACAGCCTGTTCACTAATAACTTCAACATGGTCACTAATAAACTCAATATTTACCTCAGAAAAATCTATCTCAGGCATTGGCGGTAATGGCGCGCTTGGTACACTGCTAAAGATACTTTGCCAACGGCTAGCACCGCGGATCTCAAGCTCAAACACCACACCTTGGTTAACTAAATAAGTAGCAGTCATCGCGCGCACTCGTTTGTCGATATCTTGCTTGAGTGCTGTGCTTATAATATTTTCCATAATGCCGACTTCTCGTTGAATCGATGCCAGCTCGGCCGGGGTTTGTGCGATTAACTTGCCGCTTGTACAAGCTATAATCGCGGCCATAGCGCTGCTAATAAGTTTTCTATTCATGCTCTTACTCCTAATTTCTTGCAATAGCAGTCATTGGCTGCTCTTGTACTTGTTCTGCTAAATCATTCAGTTGCATACGAAGATATGCTTGATCTTGGGCGCGCTGTGTTTTGATATAGGTAATTAAATTAGTGATATCTTCTTGGCGCTCAACTCGCCCTGTGGTTATCGCCTCTTTGGTTAATTGATACATCTGTTGCTGCTGCAATTCATTTTGCGCAGTAATAATATTCTGCAGTTGATCAATCTGCTTTTGCTGTGATTGCAATAACTGAGTTTGTTTGGCTAATTGTGCCATTAATGCACTATCTCGGGTGTTGTCTGGTACTAGCAGCACGGCTAAGCTACACACCACAACAGAGGCAGCAATAGCCCAAGCGGCAAAGTTATTGCGTTTACTAAACCGTGGCTGCGGCTCCAATGTCGACTCACGATCCCACTTAGGCACTGGCGCCTGCTGATGCTCACGGCTTTGCATTTGCCAATGCTGCGCTTGTACCATCATGACTGCGTATTCGGGATCCGCATTCAGTTGCTGACGTTGCGCGTCAGATAAAGGTTTTCCCTCTAACCATTGCTCAAAAAGCATATCTAAATTAGCCATCAACGGCCTCCAAATGAACTTTTAATTTACCTAATGCACTATATAAACGTGATTTAGCTGTATTGGTCGAAATGTCCAATTGCAGTGCGATTTCTTCAAATGTGCAATGCTGAAAAAACTTTAATTCCACTACTAAACGCTGCTCCCAAGGCAGGGAGAGCATCATCTGTGTTAGCTGCTGGTGTTCTAAATGCGCTAATTGATTACCTTCAATATCACTGTTTTCGCATGCAGGCTCTGGCGCTTCACCTAACGGTTGATACAATTTTCGCCGACGATAAAACTCAACCCCTCGACGGTGAACTATTTGAAATAACCAAGTATTAAAACTTGATTCACCGCGAAATTTAGGCAGGCTTTTATACACAGAAATAAACACTTCCTGCATTAAATCCATAGCATCGTCAGGGTTACTGAGCATCCGCAAGCAATGGTTATAAACTTGGCTTTCATGCTGTTTTACCAACTTTAGCCAAGCACGTTTATTGCCTTGTTGCGCCTTTGCGATTAATGTTTCTAGTGACTGAAAAAACACAATTCTCAATGTTTATTTAATTTACTTATAAGGTTAGTCGAGGGCGGATAAAAGATAGTTTGAAAAGATCATAAAAAAAGCTCAAATAAATTGAGCTTTTTACGGTAAAACCATTTTCTGTTGGCTATCAAGCCTTATTCACTTGGCACTGTTTATGTAAAAACTCTTTCAGTGCTTGGCTAAATAACCTAAAGTCTCTAATTCGGCCTGTGGTTTTACGCCATAGAATGCCGATATCGCGGTAGGCATCCCCTTTAGATGGCGTAGCCAACATATTTTTATTGGCAAGAATGCCTGCGTTAATGGCCATTTGCGGTAAAAAAGTCACCCCAAGTTGATGCTCTACCATACTTAACAATGTATGTAGGCTTGCGGCTTCAAACGGGTTAATACAGCTGGAGCGATTTAAATGACAAGCGCTTAATGCGTGCCCTGTCATGCAATGTTCACGCTCTAATAAAAATACACTCGCATCAGGTAATAAATTAAAGTCTTCAATACCTGCAGCAGGTTTGTAATCTGAATGATGTACTAAACTAAAATGATCTTGAGCCAATATTTGCGTATGAAACTTATCGGTATCGTAGGGTAATGCCAACAACGCCATATCAATGTGCCCATGCTCGAGCTTATCCAGTAATTTATCACTGGTATCTTCGACCAAAATCAACTCTAATTCGATGAAGTTTTGTTGGCAAAAATGGTATAAAGGCGCAGCTATAAAGCTGGCTATAGTCGGAATAACCCCTAAAGTTAGCTTCCCGCTCAGAGGGTTTAAATGGCTTTTTGTCAGCTCTTTTACACTTAGTGTATCATCTATTATTTTACGTGCGCGCTCTACAACCTCTTCACCTATTGCAGTAAACATTAAACTACGGTTTTCCCGCTCAATTAACTGACAACCGAGCGTTTCTTCTAAAGTTTGAATAGCGCTACTCAAGGTGGACTGGCCGATAAAACAAGCACTGGCAGCACGGCCAAAGTGTTGATGTTGATGCACAGCTAATAAATATTGCAGCTGTTTGATACTGGGTAAATTAGTCATTACTTTTGTTACCTACAAATAAAAAGACCCCAATACCTAGGGCATTGAGATCTTTTCAAGCTAAAAGTCTGTGCTACTTAAAAGCTGCGGGAATTAGACTCCAAACGCAGTTCTTAGTATGTAGAAAATAACAATAGCAAGACCTGCACCAACTGGCAATGTTATTACCCAAGAAACCACAATGTTTCTTACAACACCCATATTAAGTGCAGCAATACCACGTGCCATACCTACACCCAATACCGCACCCACTAAAGTTTGCGTTGTTGAGATTGGTAGACCAGTGCCTGATGCAATAACAACTGTCGATGCTGCTGCCAGCTCTGCAGCAAAACCACGGCTTGGTGTTAAGTGTGTGATACCTTCACCAATGGTTTTGATTACTTTCTTACCTAAAATGGCAAGACCTGCAACAATACCAATACCGCCTAGTGGTAATATCCACCAAGCTAGAGCCGCTTTTTTAGCAATCTCACCGTTATTTTCAACGATATTAACAACAGCAGCTAGTGGTCCAATCGCATTTGCAACATCATTTGAACCATGGGCAAATGCCATACAACACGCAGTTAAGACCATTAAGATAGCAAATACTTTTTCAACATTGTTGAATTGCATTTTCTTATCCGCTTGTGGGTCTATCTTTAAGCGAGAAATAGCGATTTTACCAATAATACCTACGATTACCGCAATACCAATAGCGAGCGCATAACCTTCAACAGCTCCCATATTAATACCAATATGCTTTAGGCCTTTTTTAATGGTGACTAAAGACATAATAAAGCCAGCTAAGCCCATATAAATTGGCACAAAGCGTTTAGCGTTTTTAAGTGGTGCGTCTGTATCAAAGATGAGTTTTTGTGCACTCATAAATATCAGGTAAGCAATAAAGCCAGAAATCGCAGGGGTTACAACCCAACTACCAACAATACCTGCAACTTTACCCCATTGAATAGCTTCACTACCTACTGCTACAAGGGCAAAACCAATAATTGCACCAATGATAGAGTGTGTTGTAGAAACCGGCCAACCCAAAAATGAAGCGATAAGTAGCCAGCTACCTGCAGCAAACAGTGCTGAGATCATACCTAATACCATCAATTCAGGAATATCCAAAAATGGAGTTGAATCGATAATACCTTTACGAATCGTCGATGTTACCTCGCCGCCTGCGAGATAGGCGCCTGCAAATTCAAAAATCATCGCAATAAAAATTGCTTGCTTGATAGTTAATGCTTTTGAACCTACTGAGGTACCCATAGCATTAGCAACGTCATTCGCGCCAATACCATAAGCCATAAAAAAACCGACTGCTGCGGCAATTAAAATTAATACCGTGCCATAAGATGCAATGATATCCATTGTGTAACCTTAATCTTTCGTTATTGAACTGAGTGTAAATTAACGAGCTAACATCAGCTCAAGACGTGAACCTACGCGTTCTGCGATATCCGCAAGTTCGCCAACCCATTCGATGATTTTATATAAAAACATTACATCAACTGGATTTAGTTCATCTTCAACGGCGCGTAATTGGCGACGTATTTTGATTTGCATGTCATCCGTGTCTTGTTCTATTGCATCCAATTCAACGAGCATTTTTTCCACTAAGGTTACTTCGCGACCTTTAAAACCAGTTTCGAGTAACTCATCTAACTCATTAATCGCATTGGATGCTTGTTTAGTGGCATCAACACAACGAGTTACATAAGCGAGGAAATCAGCTTGAATTTCTTTCGGAATGGTCATTTCACGACCAATTACACGACCAGCAATGTCTTTTGCTTTGTTGGCAATTTTATCTTGCTGGGTGACGAGTTCGAGCAGATCAGTACGCTCCACCGGCATGAATAAGCCACGCGGTAGTTGTAAACGTATATTTCGTTTCATATCGTCGGCTTCACGCTCTAAATTACGAATGTTCAAGCGAATTTCTTCTGCTTGAGTCCACTCTTCTTTAAAAACGTGATTGAAAAAAGGGATCAAAGCTTTACTTGCTTGATGTACCTTCTTGATGTGATCTTCCATTGGCTTGATAGGAGATTTTGCGAATACTCCTAAAAATGCGTTTGTAGGCATAACTGACCCTTAAATCAAATTAGTATGCTTTGCGGCGTGAATTTTACAGCATTCACAACGATTGTGAACGCTTTTTATTACTTCACAGCCCCCTGAATACAATATTAATTGTGGCTCTCATAGAAAAAGCGACCTTTGGCCGCTTTTAAGAATAAATTATTAATGTCATTATTATAATGACTTTTCTATATCATCTTGAGATATATGACGAATATCTTTACCGTTAACAAAGTATATGATGTATTCAGCAATATTCTGGCAACGATCGCCGATACGCTCTAATGAACGAACAGACCATACTAAATCCATAATTTTTGGAATTGAGCGCGGGTCTTCCATCATGTAGGTCATTATTTGACGAGTTATCGCCTCATACTCACGGTCAACTTTTGCATCTTCTTTATGTACTTCAAATGCCCTTTGTACGTCCATGCGTGCAAATGCATCTAAAACATCATGTAGCATTTTAGAAACTTGACGACCCATGTTTTCAATATTCACTAATAAATCTTGCTGATCTTTAGTAAATGAATCTAATGCCACCTTTGCAATACGCTCAGCTTCATCACCAATTCGCTCAAGATCGGCAATAGTTTTAGCTATCGCCACGACTAAACGTAAATCGCTCGCAGCGGGTTGACGACGAGCGATAATACGCGTGCATTCATCATCAATATTCACTTCCATCGCATTGACTTTATAGTCATTTTCACGAACTTTGCGTGCAAGCTCTGCATCGCCGTTGCTGACGGCATCAAGTGCGCTATTTAGTTGCTGTTCAACTAAACCACCCATGCTCAATACATGGTTACGTACATTCTCAAGCTCTTGATTAAAACGGCCAGAGATATGCTTATTGATATTGTGTTCCATTGTTTACCTTCTTATCAAATTCGTAATAACACAACAAAAAAGGGTCGCTATCCCCTAACCGTAACGACCAGTAATGTAGTCTTCGGTTTTCTTTTTGCTCGGCGTGGTAAATAGAGTATTCGTATCTGCATACTCGATTAATTCGCCCATGTACATAAATGCTGTTTGATCAGATACACGTGCTGCTTGTTGCATGTTATGAGTAACAATTACAACGGTAAACTTATTTTTTAAATCATTGATCAATTCTTCAATAACCAATGTAGAAATTGGATCAAGTGCTGATGTTGGTTCATCCAGTAATAATACTTCTGGTTCAATCGCAATTGAACGCGCAATAACTAAACGTTGTTGCTGACCGCCTGATAAACCAAACGCACTATCATGAAGTCTATCTTTTACTTCATCCCATAATGCAGCGCCACGAAGGGACTGCTCTACCACTTCATCTAACTTACGTTTTTCTTTGATCCCTTGTAAGCGTAGGCCATAAACCACATTTTCGTAAATTGATTTAGGAAATGGGTTTGGACGCTGAAACACCATGCCAACGTTACGACGAAGCGCAGCAACGTCAACGCTTTTATCGTATATATTTTGTCCGTGTAGCAGTATTTCACCTTCAATACGGCAAATATCAACTAAGTCATTCATACGGTTAATACAACGTAATAGCGTTGATTTACCACAACCTGACGGACCGATAAAAGCAGTTACTTGGCCTTTAGGGATTTTCATATTCACTGAGCTTAGTGCTTGTTTGTCACCATAGTAAAGATCTAAGTCTTTGATCTCGAGTGCTGTTTGCTCAGAGGCTAAATTATCTAAGTCCAATTTCAAGCTGCTGCCTGATTGGTTAACTTGTGGAGCGACTGTAATCATGTCTTTTTACCTTTACTAATTAATGCTCAAGCGATCTGTATTTTTCACGTAAATGATTACGTATGCCGATTGCTGTGATATTCAATGTAATAATCACCGATACTAACAAGAATGCCGTGGCATATACTAGCGGACGGGCCGCTTCTACGTTAGGGCTTTGGAAGCCTACGTCATATATATGAAAACCTAAGTGCATAAACTTTCTATCTAAGTGAAAATATGGGAAGTTTCCATCAAGCGGTAATGTAGGTGCCATTTTTACTACACCTACCAACATTAATGGTGCTACTTCACCCGCTGCGCGAGCAACGGCTAATATTAAACCTGTCATGATGGCTGGGCTTGCCATTGGCACTATGATACGCCACAGTGTTTCGGCCTTTGTGGCCCCAAGAGCTAACGAACCATGACGAACGGTACTTGGAATACGTGATAAACCTTCTTCAGTAGAAACGATAACCACTGGCAGCGTTAAAATAGCCAAGGTTAATGCAGACCACATCACACCAGGGGTACCAAATACAGGGCTTGGCGCCGCTTCAGGGTAGAACAATTGGTCTAAACTACCACCGAGCATGTAAACAAAGAAACCTAAACCAAATACACCATACACGATAGAAGGAACACCAGCTAAGTTGATTACGGCGATTCGGATCATTTTTGTGACGGCATTTTTAGACGCATATTCATGAAGATAAATTGCGGCAACAACACCAAATGGAGTCACAATCACCGCCATCAGCATAACCATAAATACGGTACCAAAGATTGCCGGGAACACCCCACCTTCGGTATTCGCTTCACGCGGGTCATCGGCAACAAATTTGCCTAACTGCACAAAGTAATGGCCTAGTTTCGAGAAGAAGCCCATTTGGTTTGGCTGCCAAAAATCCAATACTTGATAAAGCGGAAGCGTCACCACTTCACCACGCATGTCTTTAACCATCACTTGGTCACGTTTTGCTTTATCACGTAAAGCAAACAACTGTTTTTCATATACTAAATATTCAGCTCTAAGCTCTGCTCGTCTTTGTGCCAACTCTGCAACACGTTCATCAGTTAGTGCATCATCGAGTAAATAAGCTTTCTCTTGTAGGCGCAAACGCTCCAGCTCATAGTTAATATGACCAATGTCACCGTTTTGTAAGTCTAGCGCTTCTTCGTTTAACTCAACGGCACGCTCTACAAGCTCTTCTAAAAGTTCTGTTTTATTTTCAGTGATGACTTGCCCGTCTTTAATCACCTGTTCAACATAACCATAGAAGTTACCATTTTTACTACGCTCAAAAACGGCTAAATCTTCAGGCATTGATTTTGATTTAATGTCAGTTTCTAAAACCCAACGGAAATCCAAATCAACATATTCACGGTTACCTGTTTTGATCAGTAAACGTTCTAGGTGTTCTTTATCAAAACCAGTTAGATCAATACCCATTGCTTCTAAACGCGTTTTAGGCACCATTTCTCTATCGTAAATTTCACCGATAACAGTTTGCTTTGCAACTGAGCCATCTAGCTCAAACTGTACGACTTCTGACGGCCAGAAAAAGCTCAAGCCTTTCCAAGCAATCATAGCTAACAATCCTAGTACGGATATTAAGCTGATACTTACTGCACCACCTGTCATCCATATCCAAGGAGAACCTGACTTAAACCACTGCTTTACCATGTCGTGTTTCTCCACTTACATTGAGCTATATTTATCACGCAGCTGCTGACGAACAAACTCAGCCACTGTGTTGAAAATAAATGTGAATATGAATAATACAAATGCTGCTAAGAAGAGTATTCGATAGTGAGAGCTGCCCACTTCCGACTCAGGCATTTCTACTGCTATATTAGCGGCTAAAGTACGCATACCTTGGAAAATACTCCAATCCATAATCGGCGTGTTACCCGTTGCCATAAGTACAATCATGGTTTCACCTACCGCACGACCTAAGCCCATCATCACGGCAGAGAAAATACCAGGACTTGCCGTTAGTAGCACAACGCTTACTAAGGTTTGCCATTGCGTTGCACCAAGAGCCAAAGAACCATTGGAAAGATGTTTTGGCACGCTAAATACCGCATCTTCTGCGATAGAGAAAATAGTTGGGATAACCGCAAAGCCCATCGCAATACCCACAACCAATGAGTTACGTTGGTCGAACGTCATGCCAAGCTCGTTGGTCAGGTATTGACGTACATTGCCATCAAACATCCACAGCTCGATTGCACCGCTCATGGCAAAAGCTAACCAACCAATAAACAACACCACAGGGATCAACAAAATAGAATGTGAGCCTTCAGGAATGCGATGGCGTATATTTGCTGGTAATTTAGTCCATGCAAACGCAGTCGCTAAAATTCCTAGTGGTAGCATAAATAGCAAACCGACAATCGCGGGTAAATGCTCTTCAATTAATGGTGCAAGCCATAAACCTGCTAAGAAACCAAGGATTACCGTTGGTAAAGCTTCCATAATTTCAACAGTTGGCTTAACCACTTTACGCAACTCACTAGACATAAAGTAAGCGGTGTAAATGGCTGCTGATAAAGCAATTGGCACTGCAAATAGCATTGCGTACATCGCTGCTTTAATCGTACCAAATGAAATCGGCACTAATGAGAATTTTGATTCAAAGTCATCACTGGCTGATGTTGACTGCCAAATATAACCAGGCTCAGGATAACCTTCGTACCATACTTCTTGCCAAAGTGCTGACCAAGTAACTTCAGGGTGCTCGTTTTCAATCTCAAGCACTGTTAATTTGTCATCAGCAATAATTAACGCGGCATTTGAACGTGGTGAAATTGCAAAGTTTTCAATTGGGCCATCACTGACTTTACCTTGCCATAGCTTTGCTTCACTCGTGGTGTAATACACACCTAACTCGCCATTAGCGCTAGTGGTGAAAAACGTACGACGATAAAACTCAGTAAAAACATCCAATTTGTTCTGTTTTGATGTCTCAAATGAGCGAATTTTTTGATACTCGCGACCAGTATCGGTGTTAACTTCAAACCATTGTGAAACTTCGCCATTATCATTAGCCAGCATCAATGAGTTTGCACCCGCAAGTAATGTAGCTGATACTAAGTTGGCATTTTCTTCGTTTGCCGCCAGTACTTGAATTAATTCAACTTCGCTTGGGTAGCGAGTATCATAAATATAAATTTGATTCACAGTTCGAACAAATGTACGAGTGGTGTCTGGTGACATCAACAACTGATCTACACGCCCTTCGATATCTAATTCCGTGCGTTCAACCTGCCATTCTACTTCACCTGTAAACATGTTTTCTTCGGCAACAAAACTACTAAACATAACGCGTTTATCAGCCGTTTGGGCAACCACTGCGGTTTTTTCTTCATAGTGGCTAAAAGCAAATTGCGTAAGCGCTGCGCCTTGATCATCAACAATTAATGACATTTCACCCAGCGGATAATCTAAACGCGGTTTTAATTGTCGCGTGTTATTTGGAAAGGTCACTAAAAATTTCGGTGCGACAATGTTAACTGCGCCGTTTTCTAATCCGTATGCATACATGCCTTGAAACGGTGCACTGCTAGCAAAGCTGGTTACATCAGCCTCTAGCGACACATTAAGCGTTTCTAGCTTATCGCCAAACGTTGCTTTTTCTACACTGTAAAAGTCCACATTACCTTGCTTAGAAAGTAAAAAAGCGACTTCTGTTTGCTCTTCCACACCCAAGCCGACGACTTGCTCTGTATTGTTTAGAGCAAAGCTATTTCTTGTTTCTACTTTAGCTGATTCGAAAATAGGTTGGACAACATATAACAGGTAAAAGAATATTAATAACAAAGCTATCAATACCATTATACCGCCAGCAGTAATGCTAAATTGGGCAAACCGGTCTTTAAATAGACGGCTTCTATCCGTATTAAAAGACGGCTTATTCGGATTGGAAGTCATCGAAACACCTTTAAAACTTAACGTAGGGTGATTATATTTCACCAAGATGACAGTAATGTTACAAACGTCATAATAGTGATGTTTTGTTTTTACTATTGCTACAGCCAAGCGACAGCATTAATTTTTAAATAACGTCTTCAATAACTTGAGAAAAATTCAACTTTAGTTTTTCTATTAGTTTACAAATATTTATCTAATACAGGTAAAATCCTTGCTCACTATTTAAGCTTAACTATTGAACCAAAAGTAAAAAAATTGGACAAACCCAATAACTGAGTCAATACTCAATCTGACTTTTAAGTATAATAATCATTCAACTATTTATATTATGCCGATGCATTCTACCTTTTATAACGGCACTTTTTAGGAACCTACTTATGAAGCAATTAGTTATCACCATTTTGGGTCAGGACCGACCAGGTCTAGTCGAGGATATCTCATCAGCTGTTTTAAACCATCATGGTAATTGGTTAACAAGTAATTTAAGCCACCTTGCAGGCCACTTTGCGGGGATCCTTGAAATCACAGTGCCTGAGGAGCATTTACAAGAGTTGCAAGATGCTCTCTACGCACTATCAAAGCTCGAAGTGCGAATTGAAACCGGTGTTGAGTCTTTAGCTGACAACCCGGCCGAAAAACTTAACTTTGTGATCACCGGAAATGACCGCCCAGGTATAGTACAAGAACTTGCAGGCGTAATAAGGCACAAAGGAGCTAATATCACTCATTTAAACTCTAAACAGCAAAGCGCACCTAATTGGGGAGTGCCTATTTTTAGCGCTGTTGCAACCGTAGAGTTACCAGCAGGAATGAATAAAGATGAAGTGGTTAGCTCACTAGAAGCGATCACTGCCGACTTAATTGTAGACATTGAAGATGCCTAAGATCTAAAAGCCAAAACCTCACCATGGCAAGCATGTAATAAAAATGACATGTTTGTCATGTTTATGTCATCTTTTTGTTCTATCTTTTATATAGCAATAAATAAAGGAATAGAACATGAATGCTTGCACTGACTTGCCGCAAACCATTAATTACTTTGCCCCCGAACTAAGTTGGCTTTCATTTAACGACCGCGTCCTGCAAGAAGCAAAAGATAAGAATAACCCAATTATTGAGCGAATGCGCTTTCTGGGAATTTTTTCTAACAATTTAGATGAGTTTTTTAGAGTTCGTGTTGCTGATGTAAAACGCCGCATTTTACTCAATAAATTGCCTGATACTAACTTTGACGAAGACGAAATTTTACTGACGCAGATTCAGCAAAAAGTTTTGCAACTAGGTAAAAAGTTTAATCAAATCCATCAGCAAATCCTTGAAGATTTAACTGAGCACAATATTCATGTGAGCCGCCCTGAAGAGCTAACTGAATTTCATATCAATTGGTTAAGAACATTTTTCTTCGATAAGGTATTACAGCATATCGCGCCTATCATGCTGAACGAAAGTAAAGATTACTCTGACCATATCAACGATACAATGACTTATTTGTTTGTCGAAATGCTCGGTGATAAAAGTCATTATGCTATGTTGGAAGTACCCACTGATCGAGTGCCGCGATTTGTTATTTTACCCCCAGAAAAAACACGCAGGCATAAAACTATTGTTTTGCTTGATGACATTATTTTGTTTTTTATCCGCGACGTGTTCAGTAGCTTTTTTAGTTTTAACGAAATTCAAGCTCATGCGATAAAACTGACCCGTGACGCTGAATACAACCTTGATGACGAACTTGAAGAAGGCATTTTGGATAAAATGTCAAAAGGTCTAAAACAACGCATATACGCTGAGCCTGTGCGACTGGTTTATGATCAAACAATGCCAGATTCAATGCTCAAAGTGATGAAAAAGCGTTTAGGTGTTACCCACCATGATGCCTTGATCCCTGGCGGTCGCTACCGCAATTTCCGCGACTTTATTGGCTTTCCCAATATTGGCCGACAATATCTTGAGAATAAAAAGCTACCGGCGTTACAAAGCAGTGCTTTTAATAATCATGCCAGTGTATTTGATGCAATCACTCAGCAAGATATTTTACTTTACTATCCATATCATACATTTAATCACCTGCTTGAATATGTTCGCCAAGCGGCGTTTGACCCTAAAGTCACGCAAATAAAAGTAAACATCTACCGAGTTGCAAGTAAATCACGGTTAATCTCAGCATTAATAAACGCGGCGAAAAACGGCAAAAAAATCACCGTTATGGTAGAGCTAAAAGCTCGTTTTGATGAACAAAATAATATTGAATGGGCCAAGGTACTCAGCGCCGCGGGGATCAAAGTTATTTTTGGTATTCCGGCATTAAAAGTACACAGTAAGCTATGTATTATTCACCGACGTGAAAAAGGCCAAATAGTCAAATACGCGCATATTGGCACTGGCAACTTTCATGAGAAAACAGCAAAAATATACACAGATTTCAGCTTGTTTACCAAGCACACAGGGATTTGTGATGAGAGTGACAACGTATTTAAGTTTATAGAAAGTAGTTACAAGCCTTTTGTATTTGATCATTTAATGATTTCACCTGTTAATGCGCGTGAGGTACTTAAAAACTTAATCAATCAAGAGATTACCCATGTCGAAAATGGTCACAGTGGAAAAATCACCGTTAAGATAAATAACCTGGTGGATAAAGAGCTGGTTGATTGCTTGTACCTAGCCGCGAGAAAAGGTGTTAAAATACGTATTATTGTCCGGGGCATGTGCTCTTTGGTTCCGGGTTTGAGCAATTTCAGTGATAACATTCGTGTGATAAGTATTGTTGACCGCTTTTTAGAGCACCCTAGGGTGATGATATTTGGCAATAACGGCGAAGAAAAAGTGTATATTTCATCAGCTGATTGGATGACTCGTAACTTAGACCATCGAGTTGAAGTAGGTGTACCGATTTACGACGAAAAACTGAAACAACTCATTATTGATATAATTGAGCTACAATTTAAAGACCGCACTAAAGCCCGAATAATTGATAGCGAACAAAAGAACAATTACGTTAAACGTGGTAATCGTAAAAAAATACGTTCGCAAATAGCGATTTATGATCACCTCAAAAAATGGGAACATAACTATAACAATGAATGATTATCCTTCAATTGCTGCCGTTGATTTAGGCTCAAATAGTTTTCACTTAGTGGTAGCAAGAGAAGTGGATGGCTCTTTGCAAATTCTTCATAAGGAAAAGCAACGAGTATATCTAGCTGATGGCTTAGATGAAAAATACCAACTAAGCCAAGCGGCGATAGACCGTGCACTGGCAGTATTAAAACAATTTGCCACTACTTTGCAGGACTTCCCTGAGAGTAATGTCAAAATTGCAGCAACTTATACTCTCAGGCGCGCAAAAAACATTAACTCGTTCTTAACTCAAGCGAGCAAAGTGTTTCCATACCATATTGATGTTATATCAGGCCAAGAAGAAGCCCGCTTAATCTATCAAGGTGTTGCCCATTATATTCATCATGATGAAAACCGTTTGGTTATTGACATCGGTGGTGGTAGTACTGAACTTATCATTGGCAAAAACTTTAAGCATAAATTGCTCGCCAGCCGCAATATGGGATGTGTGAGTTATACCAAACAATTTTTTGCTGATGGAATTATTAGTGAGAAACGCTTTAAGAAAGCCCAGATCAAAGCTGAGCAAGAACTTGAAATTATCTATGCTAATTACATAAATGTCGGTTGGGGCTCAGTGGTGGGCACATCGGGCACGATCAAGTCTATTTTAGCAATAATAAACGCTAATGATCCGGAACAAAAAATCATTACCTTAGAGCGTTTAGAAGAGCTTAAAACTCAGTTTATAGCCGCTAAAACTATTGATAATTTGTTGATCACTGGCTTAAGCCCAGAACGGCAGGTCAGTATATGTGGCGGGTTAGCTATTTTAATTGCTATTTTCGAGTTATTTGCTATCGAAGAAATGGATTACAGCGACTACTCGCTTCGTGAAGGCTTACTCCATGAGATGCAACAAAAGTTAGCACTTAAAGATATTCGTACTAATACAATCACTAACTTAAGTGAAAGAAATGCCATAGATAAAGTACATGCTGGACGTGTCGCAAACACCGCTGACTGGCTCTTTGAACAAGTACAAAAAGAGTGGCAATTAGATTCTTTAGATAATCGCCAACTACTGGGTTGGGCTGCGCAATTACATGAAATTGGTTTAAGTATAAATTCATCAGGTTTACATAAGCACAGTGCTTACGTTGTACAAAACAGCCAACTACCCGGGTTTACGCAACAACAGCAAACCTTACTAAGCTGCATGATTCGCTTTTACCGCAAGAAAGTACGCTTAGAAGAGTTTCCTAATTTGCTTTCAATTCCGCATTTTAAAATTTTGCAGTTGGTTGTATTGCTTAGATTGGCTGTTTTATTAAACCAAAAAAGGCTGAACGATCAAAACCAAGATCTGGCTGTGACAGTCAGAGGCAATAGCATGTTGCTGCAATTTCCGGTTGACTGGCTAGAAGAGCAAACCTTGCTGCTTGCTGATTTACAGCAAGAACAAAGGTATCTGAAAAAGGTGGGGTTTTTAATCGACTTTGTATAGAGTCGATTTGTATAGATTAAGTTTGGATAGCGCTATGCTATCCAAACTCTTATAAAACCTACATATCCATATGACGGTTAGAGCTTTGCATCATTTGTTTAATACCTTGCTGCTCTAACTCCAACAGCTGTTGTAGCTTTTCTTTTCCATGCTCAGTTTCAGCACGCGCTAGTAAATATTCATATAGGTCGATCACCTTTTGGTGCTGACCTGATAAGTAAGCTTGAATAACCTGCTCATCTACCTGCTTATCTTTATTTAAATCATTAAAAGTCAGCAACTCAGGATTTTCAGCAAAGTATTCATAGCAATAGGTATCCAGTGTATTAATTTCTGTTATCGCTTTAAAACCAACAAGATCTTCCGCTAACTTTTTCTCGTAATTTAAATAGTACTCCACCAGCATTTGATTATGCTCATCAAGAATACCTTTAACGCTATAAAAATTTGCCGCCATTTGAGTGTGAAACAAAACGGTCCAATCGTAAACTTGTTGTATTGTTTTAACTTGCATGTGCATTCCTTATCTAACTAACGTTATTTGCTAGTACAATGCGCAATTCATGCCATAACAAAAGTTCTTTTAAATCATAAGGTAAAAGTTTTTAGGGGTAACTTGTAAGGCTCAAAGCAGTACAAGTTACACACCTCAAGTAAAAGTTACTAAGCTTTAATACCCCGCTTGCGCCATAACAAATACACTGCAGGTAACACGAGCAAGGTTAATACAATGGCGCTAAACATGCCGCCGACCATAGGCGCGGCGATGCGGCTCATTACTTCACTGCCAGTGCCTGTACCGTATAGCACAGGGAGTAAGCCAATAATAATGGTCGCGACTGTCATCATCACTGGGCGCACTCGAAGACCTGCGCCTTCGACTATAGCTTGCTTAAGATCTGTAAAGCTAAGCGTTGTCCCAGCTTGTTGTGCTTGCGTGCACTTTTCTTGATAGGCTTGGTTTAAATACACCAACATAATCACACCAATCTCAACGGCAACACCAGCTAACGCGATAAAACCAACACCTACGGCGACCGAGAAATTAAATCCTTCTAAATACATCAGCCAAACGCCACCAATCATCGCCAGCGGTAAGGTTGCCATGATTATGGCTACTTCTGTAAAGCTGCGAAAATTCAAATACAACAGCACGATAATAATCGCTAACGTGAGTGGTAACACGTAAGCAAGCTTTTCCTTAGCGCGCTCCATATATTCATATTGCCCTGCCCAGGTGATTGAATAACCTGCTGGCAAGAGTAAATTATCGTCTAAGACTTGCCGGGCATTGTCAACGTAGCTGCCGATATCAACACCATCAATATCAATAAAAATCCAGCCATTTAAACGGGCATTCTCACTTTTTATTCCCGGCGGGCCTGCTGCTATAAACACATCCGCAACGTCAGCAAGTGCTATGCGTTGGCCTGTTGCTGTAACAATAGGTAATAGTTCAAGCTGCTCTGGTGAATTTCGGTATTGTTGAGGGTAGCGTAAATTTACCGGGTAGCGCTCTTGTCCTTCAACCGTTTGCGTCACATTCATGCCACCAATTGCCGTTGCGACTACCTGTTGTACATCGGTAATATTTAAGCCGTAACGAGCTGCTTTATCACGGTTGATGTCGACTTTAATATATCGCCCGCCCGCGACTCGCTCAGAATAGACAGACGCCGTACCGGGTACATCTTGTAGTAGGGTTTCAATTTGCTGACCTATTTTTTCAATTTCATCAAGCTTAGGCCCGGCAACTTTGATACCTACAGGGGTTTTAATGCCAGTGGCTAACATATCAATTCGTGTTTTGATTGGCATCACCCAGGCATTGGTGAGACCTGGAAATGATACTAAGCCGTCGAGCTCTTTTTTCAATTTTTCTAACGTCATACCTTCGCGCCACTGCTCTTTAGGCTTGAGCTGAATAAAGGTTTCAATCATAGTCAATGGTGCCGGATCAGTGGCAGTTTCAGCTCGTCCAACCTTACCAAATACCGTAAGCACTTCAGGCACAGTGGCAATCAGTTTATCTGTTTGCTGCAATATTTCTCGTGCTTTACCTATAGATACCCCAGGATAAGTTGTTGGCATATACATCAAATCACCTTCATCTAAAGGGGGGATAAACTCACTGCCTATTTTATTTACAGGATAAAAACCAATAGCCGTGACAACGACAGCCACTACTATGGTTGCTTTAGGAAAGCGTAACACCAAGTGCAGCAATGGCTTGTAAGTAGCGACTAAGATTCTATTTACAGGGTTTTTCTGCTCTGAGATCACCTTACCACGAATAAAGTAACCCATTAATACTGGCACTAATGTAATGGCTAACCCTGCGGCTGCTGCCATGGCATAGGTTTTAGTAAATGCTAAGGGGGCAAACATGCGCCCTTCTTGTGCTTCTAAAATAAATACCGGCATAAAGCTCACAGTAATAATCAATAAGCTGAAAAATAACGCAGGTCCCACCTCAGAGGCAGCATCGCCCACCACTTGCCAACGGTTTTCTTTCGTTAACGGCGTTTTTTCCATATGCTTATGCATATTTTCAATCATCACAATTGCGCCATCAGTCATCGCGCCAATGGCAATCGCAATACCGCCGAGCGACATGATGTTGGCATTGATGCCTTGCCAATACATGATGATAAACGCCGTTAAAATTCCCAATGGTAACGTAATAATAGCCACTAATGACGAGCGAATATGAAACAAAAATACCATGCAGATCAATGCAACGACCACTAACTCTTCAAGCAATTTACTGGTTAAGTTATCAACTGCGTTTTTGATTAGGTTTGAACGATCATATACAGGCACAATTTCTACCCCATCAGGTAAGCCTTTTTTAAGTGACTCGAGCTTTTCTTTTACCCGCTCTATGGTTCTCTGTGCATTTTCACCATAGCGCATAACCACCACGCCACCAGCAACCTCTCCTTCGCCATTTAACTCAGCAACACCACGGCGCATTTGTGGCCCTAAACGAATCTCTGCGACATCACGTAATTGCAATGCAGTTCCGTTAGCATTTACACCCAAGGGGATAGCTTCAAGATCTTGCACACTTTGAATGTAGCCCGTGCTTGTTACCATGTACTCAGCTTCAGCCATCTCTATCACTGAGGCGCCCATTTCTTGGTTGCCTTGCTTAATAGCTGCCTGAATTAAATTCAAGGGAATCGAATAAGCGCGTAATTTATCGGGGTCAACATTAACCTGATACTGCTTCACCATCCCCCCCACAGAAGCAACTTCTGATACCCCTGATACCGCTTGCAATTCAAACTTTAAAAACCAATCTTGTAAACTTCGTAACTGGCTTATATCGTGTTGCCCTGTTTTATCCACCAAGGCATACAAGTAAACCCAGCCAACCCCTGTGGCATCAGGGCCTAATTCTGCGCTAGCGGTTTCTGGTAAGCGGCTTGCAACTTGACTTAGGTATTCTTGTACGCGACTTCGTGCCCAGTATAAGTCGGTGTTTTCATCAAAAATAACATATACATAAGAGTCACCAAAAAATGAGAACCCCCTTACGGTTTGTGCGCCAGGTACTGAAAGCATAGCGCTGGTCAACGGGAACGTAACCTGATCTTGCACAACTTGTGGTGCTTGCCCTGGGTATGAGGTTTTTACAATGACCTGCACATCGGATAGATCAGGAAGTGCATCAACGGGTGTGTTTTTTATTGCAAAAACACCGGCGCCAATGAGTACGGCTGTTAATAACAACACAAAAAAGCGGTTGCTAATCGACCATCTAATAATAGCTGAAATCATAGCGCCTCCTAATGCTGATGATGCATAACATCAGCATCGCTTTGGCTAGCTGTAATGTTGGTTATAGTGAACTCACCGTCAATTACCTTAAACGTAAATCGCACCTGTTGCCCTGCTTTTAACTCTGTAAGGTCTATGGCTGGCGCAAATGTAAAATCCATTGTTGCAGGTCCTCGATTCCACTTCTCGATTGCTTCTCGGCTAATATTAGCTATACGTTTTGAGGCATCAATATGGTTGATTTCACCGTCGACTGTTGCTGTGCTTGATTGATCTTCGAGTACGTGTACTGTCTCCATCACATGCACTGCCTCAATTATATAACCCCCTTGTTGCTGCTCACGTAGCTCAAAATGCAATGACGCAGAGGGTTTCAATAAATTAAAGTCAACGCTATCTGCAACAGTAAAATCCATAGTCATAGTTGGCCAATCAAGCTCAGCGATAGGTTCATGGCTGATATTCACCATTCTATGTTGTGCCATAACGCTGTTGATAACCCCCTTTCCCCATACAGCTTGAGTTGTTTCAGGCTGTTGCATGCGTTTAAAGTCAGAGCTTTTGCTGGATTCCGAGTCTAATAAGAATTGCGCAGAAATAACAACCTCATCATCAATGTTAATGCCACTTCGCACCACAACCCCTTGGTCATCACTGCGCCCAAGCTCCACCGCCACTGATTTGAACCGCCCCTCACCTAAGGCAACCACAACTCGATTTTGATTGGCTGTGCGGATCACCGCCTCCTTTGGCACAATTAATTGTTGTTTATCGGTTTTAGTATGAATATTAACTTGGGCAAACATATTCGGTTTTAATTGGTGATCTGCATTATCAAAACGCAAGCGTACTCTCAATGTACGGTTTTTAGCATCTAAAGTTGGGTAGATATAATCCACCTTCCCCACCCACTTTTGCCCAGATAAATAGTCAAGGGTCATGGTGACTGGTGAGTCTATCTCTATCAACTCAGCTTGGCGCTCGAATACTTCTGCTTCAACCCAAACTTCATCTAACTTGCCTATACTCATCATGGTTGTGCCAGGTTTTACATAGAAACCTTCGCGAACGTTTAATTCATCAACAACACCACTTTGACGGGCATAAAAAGTTACATTCTGCTTAATTTGCTTACTCGTCTGCAGCTTATTTATAAAGTCTTCAGACATATTAAGTGACTTTAAGCGCGCCTTTGCCGCACGGATCAGTACAGTGTTCTTGCGGTTAACTGCTAACACAAACTCTTCTTGTGCATTAACCAATTGTGGCGAATATAAAGTGTATAAAGGTGCTCCAAGCATTACACGCTCACCTGCGGCTTTAACAAATAACCTTTCAACCCACCCTTGTACACGAGGATGAATATGAACTAATTGGTCTTGGTTATACTGTACATAGCCCACAGTCTTAACTTCATTCTTTAAATGTTTTAACTGTGCTTTTGCGGTTCTAACACCGAGATTATTAACAACTGCAGGGGAAATAGTCACCGCTCCTGGGCCACCTTGTTGGTTTTCTTCATCTTGCTCATAGACTGGCACAAGATCCATGCCCATAGGCGATAAGCCGGGCTCATCACGGCGATAATTACTATCCATTGGCGCAACCCAATATAAAGGTTTTTTTTCTCTGCTATCGTTTTGAGCACTTTGTTCTATTGCTGAAAAAAGCACAGCTGAAGCACCTATCGCCGTACCTAATAACAATGCAATTACCAGCTTTAAATTAAAATTCATTATTTGCATCCTTAGTTTGCTCGCGCATAACATCGTTATCTAAGCCACTGCCATAGTAATTTAAACGAGCAACTATAATCTGTTGATCAACCTCGATATTTAAGGCATCTATTTTGGCATTAAGCTCACTAATTCGAGCTCGCATCACTTCTGAAAAGTTACCGTCATCACGGGTGTAGGCATTTAATGCCGCTTGTGCCTGCTCCGCCATTTGCGGCAACAATTGCTGAGCATATAACTTGGCCCGTTGTTGTAATCGCTCAAGCTGACTGACCTCTTTAAAATACAAGCCCTTTAACCTTTGTAGAGCGATTAACTTTTCTGTTTTAGCCGCTTCGGCCAATGAAATAGCAGCATTTACTTGTTGATCTTGCTTATTACTCGTAAATAAAGGTAAATCGATACTCAGTCCCACTGAAAACAAATCAGCACGAGATTCGCCATACGGTGTGTCATCACGATAGCCATAACCCATATTGATCCCTAACTGAGGTTTGTAACTTTGTTTCGCAATGCTGATCTGGGTTTGCTTAGCCGTTAATGTTTTCTCTATTGCGATAATTGCAGGATGCGTCAACAGTAATGTCATCAATTGCTCAAACTCAAGCTGTTGATAATCAGCTAATGGTTTTATAGTGAATTGTTCGCCACTTAATTGTTGAGAAAGCATGTCAATGGGTAGCCATTGAGTTAAGCGCTTTTTAGCACTTTCAAGTTGCTGTTCAAGCATAAACAGCTGATCTTCAAGCCTAGTAAGTTCAAGCTGAGCGCGAATAATATCTTGCTGACGAGTATTACCCACGGAGCTTGCATAACTTGCTTCAGTAATATCTATAAGCTGGCTAAACAACGCTTTATCTTGCTCTATTAACGCAATGCTTTGTTGGGCGCGAAAGGCATTTAACCAAGATTCAGTCACAATAGCTTTGACTTGAGCGAGCTTATCAGAGCGCAGCCAAAGGTATTGCTGTGCAGATTGCGCCAATGCTTGCTGTTGTAACGCTAAGCTATCCCCTCGACCAAAGGTTTGACTTACGCCAACTTTTAGCTGGGTCATCGCTTCTTGATCGAATGCAAACCCATTTGTTGGTAAATTCATTAGTCCAATAGTTAAAACCGGGTCAGGTAAAGTTCCCGCAGCTAAGCTTTGCGCTTCTTCTGCTGCTTGCTGATGCTTACTGGCCGTTAACCATGGTTCATTATCTAAGGCATAGGCAATGGTTTCTTTAAGATTAAGCTCATTGCTGTATACCGGTATCGCAGTAGTTAAAATTAATATAGAAATACTGACTTTGAAAATAGAAAAGTGATTCACACTGCTCTCCACTAAAAATTAAATATTTAAAAATTGAGAGGCAGAAATAGATGGTTTTAGCGATATATTCTAAAATTCAGACGCACCTATCCTGCAATTAAGCAGACATGGGCGGACGGTAGAGTGAACTGGCTATATAGGGCTGGTTTTGTAAGGTGTAAAGCTGTACTTTTTCTGACAGTGATAAAGCAGAAATAAATAAACCATCCATACCTAATGCTGAATGGGCTGAACATGCACTGACTAGGCAACTGCATTCTTGTTTAGCGCTAGCGCTATCATCGCAACAATCCATATCCATCATGTTAGCAGGCATAGTATGGTGCATTGCATTACTCATCTCACTACTTGAATGAACATGCCCACTATGTGGCATTTCACATGACATAGTTACAGACGCAACAGCTTGCCCCACTAATGTGAGTAACAAAATTATGGTCAAAAAACTAATGTGGATTCGTTGCAAAAAAATGCCTTTAAAATAAATATCAGCTATCAGCTATCAGCTATCAGCTATCAGCTATCAGCTATCAGCTATCAGCTATCAGCTATCAGCTATCAGCTATCAGCTATCAGCTATCAGCTAAAGTTTATTGTAACTTGCTTGGCAACACAAATAATTAATGATGCTTTGGCTCTATTTTAATAAGATTACTGGCGGCGATTGCAAATAAGCAGTAACCCGTAAAGAACCAGAAGCCGTTACCTAACTGGGCATGCATATTAATTAATTCACCCATTTGGCCATCGGCGTTTCCTGCCAAATAAGCAACAATTAATGCTATAACAAACACATCAACCATGCTCCACTTGCTTATGCGCTGTACAGTCAGACCAAGTAGTCGCTTAATATTATTCTCAGGTAAAAATAAATAAACCAATTGCAGTAGTAACTTTAAAGTGGGGATAACAATAGAGAATAACGCCACTAATGCGGCCACTATGTAATTTTTATTAGTAGCAAGTTCAGTAACTGTGCCCCAAATACTGCGAGTTTTTTTATAAGCACTAATTTCACCTTCAAGCTTATCTAGCCCTAACATACTTGACGCCATCGCCAATAGGTTACGCGTGTTACGATCCCCCTCATCAGCCAACATCTCAATACCCGTCTGAGCTAACTTAGACTTATCGATTTTACCTTCCAGTGTCAAAACAGGTTGGGTGACACCAGGGACAAGTAACGCCAGAGCAATTAAAATAGTGAATATGGGTAAAAGTAAGCGCATGCAGTATCTTCAGTGACCTAATAATTAATCACGCATCATACTGAAGTGACTATTCTTGTTCAATGATAGATGCTAATACTTCGTCGCCATACTGGCGGGCACTGAGCATAGCATTATAAACAATCTCAACTTCAGAAGCTGGGCGAATTGTTTCCAGCAGTTTTTCAGCCAAAGACCAGTTATCTTCTTCCACGCAGCGGGCTAGCTGTAAAGTAGCCCCCAACATACCATTAAAGCTCAAAAGAGCGCTGGAGAGTTCATCACCTAAACTAAACTCTTGGGCTATGGCGTCTAATTCCATATTTAAAATCGCGTCAAGTACCGACATTAAACCAACCAAGTAACCCTGCTCAGACATATCTTTGCCGCCAGGCTCTAACATAAGCTGCATAAAATGAGCTCGAATCAAGCCAAGCTTAGTCAGCTCAGTGGGTTTATCAACCCCGAGCTCACTTAAAGCGAGCACCCTGACAAACTGGCGAATTGCATCTTCACCAAGATAAATTACCGCTTGCGAAATAGAGGTAATTACCAAGTTCTGACTTTTTGAGCGAGCATTTACCAGTTTTAAAATACGTGCTGTTAAACCAACATCTTTTGCTACTCGTTGATGGACTTCATCAAAGTCTAAATCAGGGCGTGAAGTACACCGTAACAAGTCAAAAACAGCTAATTTAGAAGGTTCAACATTGTGGTAACTGAGCATTTCTGGGCGGGCAAAAAAGAACCCTTGGAAGTAGTCACAGCCTGCATTTTTTAGCATTAAAAACTGTTCATGGGTTTCAATCCGTTCAACTATAATTTTAACGTCTGGAAAGCGACGCTTAAGCTTTTTAAGCATCATATTTGTTTTGATCAGTGGCTCTTCAACTTCCAACTTAATATAGTCAACAAGCTCTAATAATGGCTCCCACTTTTCATCGCCATCATAATCATCAAGAGCAAAGCGGTAGCCGTCATTTTTTAATGCCTTAACACGCTTTGTTACTTTAGCTATGTTGTCAGTTCGCTCAACAATTTCTATCACTGCACTTCGTGGTTGTAACAGCTTAGGGAAATCTTCAAGTAAAGCATCGGTAGATAAATTAATAAACGCACATTGATTAGCTGCTAGTTTTTCAATGCCAATAAGCATCAGTGCATTAAAAAACAGCCGCCCAGTCGCTTGACCGTCAGTCGTCCCAACAGGAAATGTATTATTAGCCGAATCCCGGTATAAAAGCTCGTACGCGAAGACACCTTTTTCTGAATTAAAAATAGGTTGGCGAGCAATATACTGAGTAACTATCGTTGATACAATTTTTGTTGTTTTAGTTTCCGGCATTTTTATCCCTGCTAATAATGTTAGCCACACACAGCGACTAAATTATTATTCAATATGTCTTCAGTATAGTGAATTTTTTACAGCTTGCACCAACTTAAAAAGTTGCCAAAAATAAAAATATAAACAACACTCAAATGTAGATGGAAAAATAACCCCCTATAATCACTTAAACTACACGACGTACTCATGGGGGCCTAAGGAGGTTGTAATTAAGTTCTATTTTCTAATCCTTTGCTACTTTTTCTGTAAGCCGTTATTCGCGGACGACGCAGTTACATTAAAGTATAATTTAACTGGCTCGGGAAATTATTACCCCTACTATACGGGTGACTCTGATTTACCCGGTATTTTCCCCGAAATAGTAGAGCAAATACTCGCCACAGCGAATATTCAGGGCCAGCACGTTGTGCTACCTGCTAGGCGCACAGTCAAATCGCTCACCACCAGCCAGATTGATTTTGATATTATTAGTACGGCTTGGCTATCAAAAAACGAGCGTAACAACCCACTTTTTGTTTACTCAGCCCCCCTTTTCAAGATGTCTGAATATTTAGTATCTTTACCTGAGCATACCGACAAGTGGCAAACTTTAGCTGCAATAAAAGGAAAAAATGTCGGCACCGTGAGGGGTTATTATTACCATAATGATGATGAATTCAATCGTGTTGACTTTCCTTCTGAAAAAGAGCTCATACAAGCTCTAACACGTCAACGTATTGAAGTCGTTATCATCAGTGAATTATCGGCTTTATATTGGTCAAATGAATTAGCTGTAAAGGTGAAGCTTGGAGCTCTTCATTCAGATGGCTTTTTACGAATTCGCATTTTGCAAAAATATCGTCACCTGTTACCACAGATAAATCAGGCAATTAAACAACTTCATCAAACAGGGGGTTTGAATAAAATTGAACAAAAATACCGAGATGAAATTAGCAAAATACCCACACTTTAAATATGGCTATATTCTATTCTATAGCATGGTTTGCTATTATCTAGGCTCCCCTTTAGCTTAAGACTAAAAAGAGCCTCAATATATGAGCATTGAAAAAGCCCTAGTAGAACGCAGTAATAATCAATGTGAGCTGTGTAGTACAACCGACAACCTATCTGTATACGAAGTTCCCCCTGTTACCGAAGCTCATTCAGATAAATGTATTTACACTTGCCAGATCTGCAAAGAGCAAATAGAAGCCAGCACTGAGTTAACGCCTACCCATTGGCATTGCTTAAATGACAGCATGTGGAGCCAAACACCGGCAGTACAAGTTGTAGCATATAGAATGCTCACTCGTTTAGCACCCGAGAATGGTTGGGCCCAAGATGCGCTGGATATGATCTACCTTGAAGAAGATACCCTAGCTTGGGCGCAAAAAGCATTAGCTCAAGAAGATGATATTAAACACCTCGATAGCAACGGTGTTGTTTTACAAGCTGGTGACACTGTAACGCTTATTAAAGACCTTGATGTTAAAGGCAGCAGTTTAGTGGCTAAGCGCGGCACACCAGTACGAAATATCGGCTTAACCAGCAACCCAGAACATATTGAAGGCCGTGTTGATGGGCAACGCATTGTTATTTTGACTAAGTATGTAAAGAAATAATCTAATTTTGCAGGGGCCAAAAGCCCTAGCATAAAAGTTTTTATTAAAAATGGGCTGCTAGCCCATTTTTTGTTGGATTAAGCTAATATTAAGTGTTTTAGCAATACACTTTAACTTAGTTTCGGCAGAGTAAACGACCTGCTTAGTTCACCCAAGGAAATTTTATGTCATTAAAAACAACATCGTTCACTTGCATCGCTTTATTAGTTTCAAGTGTTGCCCTAACTGGCTGTGGCCAAGATAAAACCAGTGACACTAATACCGAGCAACAAAAGACGATGACAACCCTAAACACTCAAGTGACGTATTTAGATCGTAGTATGCTGCGTCCAGGCTCCGAGTTGACGGTTAAGCTTTCAGATGTATCAAAAATGGATGTTAAGGCAGAGGTTATTTCTGAGCAAACAATAAAATTAGAGGGTGCGCCACCCTACACGGTCTCACTCCATTATGATCAATCTAGCATTAAAGAAAACAATCGCTACAGCGTCAGTGCACGTATTGAAAATCAGGGTCAATTACTTTATACCAGCACAACACATAATGACCCTTTTGCGCAATCTGATGAGCCATTAGAAATAGTCGTCTCTAAAGTGTCTGCGGCCAAACCTGACGTGACACTGACAAACACATATTGGAAAGCCATCAGTTTTAATGGCGAAGATGTTACGGTAAAAACTAAAGAACCTTTTATCCAGTTTAAAGATGATGGTACTACTCATGGCTTTTTAGGCTGTAATAATTTCACTGGTAGTTATGAAGTTAATAACCAAGCACTTTCTTTTAACCCTTTAGCAAGTACGCAAAAAATGTGTATTGAGCAAATGGATGTTGAAAGCACTATGTCAGCGGTACTTGATGCAGTAAGCGAATACACAATTAACGGTGAAACGTTGACGATGAAAGACCAAACGGGTGCAGTCACAGCTACATTCAAAGCAACTTACTTTAATTAATGTTCAATATATTAAAAACGCCCAAGCAATTTTGGGCGTTTTTAAACAGAACAAAAACTCCTAGTTAACCTAAACTCTGGTTAGTTACTCTTCTACTAGCTGCTCGCTACGGTAAAAACCACTGGCGTCACTTAACAAGCTTACTAACTCAGGCAATACGGCATCCATGGTTTGTTTTAATTTCCACGGCGGATTAATAACTATCATGCCCGAGGCTGTCATACCGTGAACGTCGGTATCTGCTTCAGTGCCAAGCTCAAAGAGCTGAATATTGCGCATACCTGAGGCAATAAGCCCTTCCTCCATGCGCAGGATACGCTCTCTATCAACAACCGGATACCAAATCATATAAGTGCCCGTTGCGAAGCGCTGATAGGCTTTAATTAAGGTTTTCACCACAACATCATAATCATCTTTAATTTCATAAGGGGGATCAATAAGCACGCATGCACGTCGTGATGCCGGTGGTAATAAGCCTACCAACCCAGCAAAGCCATTTTCGCCACGCACTCGAATTGAGCGCTTACCCTGCATATTCTGCTCAAGTAAAACAAGATCTTTTGGGTGTAATTCAAAAAACCAGCCCTTATCTTGGCGCCGTAAATAGTGCTCGGCTATTTTTGGAGAACCAGGATAAAAAGCAAGTTCGCCTTCACTATTGAATGACTTGATCAACGCAATATAGTCGTTTAACGCGCTATGCTCACTTTTATGTTGATAAAGCTTAGCAATACCATCTTGGAATTCTTGCGTTTTTTGCGCGTCTGCAGAAGCCAACTCAAAAAAGCCAGCACCTGAGTGGGTGTCAATATAATCGAGCGGCTTATCTTTAATTGTTTGGTAACTCAACACTTGGGCAAGCACTAAGTGTTTGAGGACATCAGCAGGGTTTCCTGCATGAAATGAGTGTCTGTAACTGAGCATAATTTTTGTTTCGCTATAAGCCAATTTATAAAATCAGTGAACCATAAACATCGTGTATTTGGCAACTGAGCGTGAACCGATTCTGAATGAAAAAGCGCATTAACTGAATTATCCCTTAACGGCAAATAAAAATCAGCTAAAACAAGCGTAAATGCTGGCATATAAACTAACTTTGCTTTACATTTGCTAATTATCAATAACAGTTATATGAGCGCCTTTATGAACAACGAAACTCTTTCTCAACTCGAACAACTGATCGACCAATTAATCAGCCGCAATAATGAATTGCAAGCAGAAGTAACCAGCCTTACAGAAAAAAATAGTAAGCTGATTGATGAAAATGAGACTTTACAACTTGAAGTACTTGATAGTGAAGAGAAACAAAAAGACACAAGCACAACCTTAAGCGGTCTATTAGAGAAGCTACAAAGCGCCCAACAGGCTAGCTAATGTCTGAGCTGCAAAACCAACGGGTCACCGTTGAGTTACTTGGCAAAGAGCAGCAATTTGCTTGCCCACCCGGTCAAGAAGATGCACTCATTGCTGCTGCAAAACACCTCAATGATTTAGTAGAACAAATGAAACAGCGTTCTACAGTACGAAATGATCAAAAAGCCTTGTTAATGGCTGCATTGAACATCAGTCACGAGTTATTGGAATTGCAAAAGCAACAAGCCATTGCACAACAGCAGCAAGATGAGCTGATTGATAAACTCAGCTTACACTTAGGTCAACCAAGTGATAAATAAACAAGCGCATTTTGCGCTTGTTTTGTATCCGCTAAAGACCATATTAACTCTAGGGATAACAGCATGACTAACCCCCTTTTCAGTTTTCGTTTAACTCATTTATTAGTCATTGCCCTTACCTTATTACCGACCAGCCAGGCTCAAGCTCAATGGCAAACAATTTCAGAGCATGTTGAATTTTTACAACAACCTACAAAGTTGCGTTTTTATGATTCTAACCAAACGCTAATTAAAGGTGATCACTGCGCATTAATGTTTGATGCTAGTGGTAATTTTTCAGCTGTTGAGGCGACTATCGAGCACCTAAAGCAAACGCTGAATATACCTTTGTGTTACTTAGTCGCGAGCCACTTTCACGATGATCACTTACTTGGCATGGCCGTACTACAACACTATTACCCCAATGCCAAGTTGATCACCCATGACCAGTTAGCTGCCGAGTACCCGCGGTTTCAGCAAGCATTTAATGACAAATTAGATAGCTATGAGCAAAGTATCGAATTAAGCTTTCAACGGTTAGCCGAACAACCTAAAGATAAACAATCCGCTTGGCGTGATAAACTTGAATTAGCAAAAACACGGCTATTACGCTGGCGCGCATACTCATTACAGCCACCAGAGATAACCGTTTCAGACACCCTCACTCTCGACTTAGGTAATTACCCCATCACGATTAATGCCTATCAAGCGCACACAGACGCTGACTTAATGCTCTATGCAGAGCAAAACACGATTCTTGTTGGTGGTGATATCGTTGATTACTTGCCTTACCCAGGACACGGTAACTTAAGCAAATGGCGCGAATTATTAAGCCAATTAAACCACTCTACTAGTGCACAAATAATTTTACCCGGCCATGGTGCTAAATTATCAAATAACGAACTAAAGCAACCTTTAGCTTTTTTAACCGCAATACAACAGCATGTAACAGCCAACCCTGAGCAAGATCTAACTCAATTACAACAAAGTTTTGATCAGCGATTTGCGAAACAATATATTACTGACGAGATATCTCAAAAAGCTTACGTAATGTTTCTACAAGCTGGACTTAAACGCGCTAAACAGTCAAAATAGTCACTGCACACGGTTGTGCTACACTCAATAAAGGACAATTTTTGGTGGTTTTTATGCGCAGTTACTTACTTGCCCTATTGATTACTCTTTTTATGTTACTCGGTTGCGAAACAACAAAAACGCCCACCGCTGACATTAACAACGTACCCGCACCAGTCATTTTTAATCATTTTGAGCCAGCAAACAAAACCGCTATCGAGACAAACACACAAACTGATAAACACAATAAACCAACAATAAAACTACAGCCAGAGCCACAAGCCGCTTCCTCAGATGCCACTATCGTCAAACAAAGTGCTGATTTATGGCAATATATTGCGACAAACTTAGAGTTTAAAATTTACCTTAATAAAGCACTTAATAAACGTATTCAGTGGTATATCAAGCAGCCTACTTATTTAAAAACGGTAAACAAACGTGCGGCTCCTTATCTTTATCATATTGTTCGTAAAATCGAGCAACAAGACTTACCAATGGAAATTGCTTTATTGCCCTTTGTTGAAAGTGACTTTCGGCCAAGAGTTAGTTCATCCCAACAAGCGGTAGGTGTTTGGCAATTAGTCGGTGCAACAGCTTATCATTTTGGCATTAATTCAGATCAATGGTATGACGGCCGACGAGATGTGCTTGCTGCAACCGATGCTGCGCTTGCCTATCTAAAATACCTGCATAAACGTTTTGATGGTAATTGGTTACATGCTTTAGCTGCATACAACAGTGGTGAAGGGCGAGTTAAAAGGGCCATCGCTGATAATAAAAACAACGGAAAAAGCACTGATTATTGGTCGTTAAAACTGCCAAAAGAAACCTCTGAATACGTACCAAAATTATTAGCTTTAAGTTATTTGGTACAAAACCCCCAACTTGGTTTACAACGCCCTAAATTAGCGAATAAAGCCTTAACCACTGAGTTTAATGTGGGCCAGCAATTCGATTTTTCTGTAATAGCGAGTCTATCAGGAATTGGGCGCAAACAACTGCATACATTAAATCCTGGCTATTTAAAAAACCAAAGCTCACCTAATGGCCCTCACACCCTATTACTGCCACTAGAGCAGCAAAGCCTTTTACGCAGCCAGTTCTTTAAAAGTAACTTTTCGGGTGAATATATAGTACAAAAAGACGACACTTTATATTCCATCTCGCGACGTTTTGATCTCTCGGTAAAAAAACTAAAAATGATGAATAACAAAACATCTAACTTAATCGGTATTGGCGAAGCATTAATAGTAGGCCAACCCCGAACTATGCCTGATTCATTAACCATTGATTATAAGATCAGCCCCTACCTTGAACAAACCGAAGTCGCCATCCCAACGGTTGCTATTGAATACCAAGTAAAGCCCGGAGATACCATTTGGGGTATAAGCCAGTTATACGATGTTCCGCATAAAGACTTAGCACAATGGAACCAACTGAGTGCATCCAGTATTTTAAAGCCAGGCTCAAAGCTTGTTTTACACCTGCCGCAAGCGACTAAGCCGATATCTCAATTACACAATCAAGGGATGCTCTCAGGCTTGGAAAAAACCTTAAAACAACCGCATTAGTTTCACATCAGCAATATTTAACTGTAAAATTAATTTTTTCGTATTTTAAAGAGATTGGTATGCAAATCAGTAAAAATTCTGCTGTGGAGTTTCATTACACGTTAAGTGAAGGTGGCGAGCAACTAGAAAGCAGCAAAAATAGTGAGCCACTAAGCTATATTCATGGTGCAGAAGGTATGTTACCAGGTTTAGAATCAGCACTTGAAGGTAAATCTGCTGGCGATAATTTAACGGTTACTTTAGCGCCAAGCGAATCGTACGGTGAACGTGTAGACGATCTAATTCAACGCATCCCTCTTAAGCATTTGCAAGGCGACACAAAAGTATGGAAGCCAGGCATGACAGCCATGGTGCATTCAAATCAAGGTCAACACCAAGTGACTCTTGTAAAAGTAGGCCGCTTTAATGCAGACTGTGATTTAAACCACCCATTTGCCGGTAAAACCCTTACCTTTGATATCGATGTATTAACTGTTAGAGAAGCTACCAGCGAAGAACTTGCCCATGGCCATGTTCATAGCGAAGGCGGCTGTGGTCACAATCACTAAGGATAACGAATGACAAAAGTTGCAATCGTCACCGGTGGTAGTCTAGGTATCGGCCGTGCTATATGCCAACGCTTAGAAAGCGAAGGTTTTAAAGTGTTTAATTTAGATATTCAAGATGGTGATTTTGGTACCTGGCTACCATGTGATGTCAGCCAAGTAGCTAATGTGGAACAAGCAATCTCACAAATTGCACAAAGCCAAGGCCGTATTGATGTGCTGGTATCAAACGCCGGAAAACACTTAAGTGCGACAATAGAGGACACTGACGAAGCAACTTTTGACGCCCTGTTTGCACTAAATGTGAAAGGCGCTTATGCCGCAGTAAAAGCGGTATTACCAAGCATGAAAAAACAGCAAAATGGGGCCATTATTTTTATTGCCTCGGATCAGGCTAATATAGCTAAAACCAATTCTTTTGCTTATAACTTAACCAAGCATGCGCTGGCATCGATGGCTAAAACCACGGCGCTAGATTACGCGGCTTATAACATTAGAGCTAATGCCGTTTGCCCTGGCACCATAGAAACCCCTTTATTTCATAATGCTATAGACGCATATTGCGCAAAAAGTGGGGCGAATAAAGCTCAGATAGTCGAACAAGAGGGCGCCTTGCAACCTCTAGGCCGCTTAGGTCAACCTGATGAAGTCGCTGCACTTGTCGCCTTTTTAGTCAGTGATAACGCCAGTTTTATTACTGGCAGTTTGCAAAATATTGATGGCGGCTACACTGCGCAATAATAGGAATAAAGATGCACACTAAAATTATTGACCCTCATGTGCACTTTTTTAACTTAAATAAAGGCCACTATCACTGGCTAGTGGGAGATACCCCTCCCGCTTGGCCTAAGCTTGAACAAATTAAAAAGCCTGTCAGCGCTGACGATCTAATCGATCAATGCCCGTATGAACTGGCTGCTTTTGTACATATAGAAGCGGGGTTTGATAACCAGCAGCCAATCAACGAGCTATACTGGCTAACTGAGCACTTAAGTAATAGCCAATATAAAGCTGTCGGCTATGCAAAAATAGATGCTGCACCTGATGACTTTAAAAAAGCGATGGCAGATTTAATGCACCCGTCACTCGTTGGCATTAGAGATATCACCGAGGGTGAAGACAGCACTCGCCTATTACATCCTCATACTTTTACAAACCTCGCTTATTTAGCTAAGCATAAGCTGCATTTTGAAGCTCAATTTGAACTTGAAAATAATGAGGTTTGCGAACAATTTAGCAATTATTGTCAGCGTTTACCCGATTTAAAAGTGATGATAAATCATGCCGGATTACCCCAGCAATTAGCACTATGGCAAAAAGGCATCATCACGTTAGCCGACAATAAAAATGTGTATATTAAATATTCTGGATTTGAATTACTGCCTCTAAATCATCAGCAACAACAAACATGCTTTGATTTTATAATTCTGCAGTTTGGTCAAACTCGCGTGATGTTCGCCAGTAACTTTCCTGTTTGCCAAATTCAACAAAAATATTCTGAGCTTTGGCAAAGCCATTTTTCATTATGTAAAAGCCAAGCGTTATGGCAGCAACTTAGCTATACTAATGCCCTTCATTTTTATCAACTTTAACAAGTTGCTTACTATCTTGTGTGAACTACCCAGCGACTTCGCTTCGCTCTGAACACTGGGATTTCTCGACAACTTTAGATAAATTAGCCACTTCCAGCCAGTACTTATTTTACATTCAAAATTATAAGTTAAGCCGTTTTATTTTTCGAGAATCCCCCCCCTTCAACAAAGCAAACTCAATTCAGTTCGCCTCTCGTAGCCCGGTTCTCGCAGCTAGATGCTTATTTAATCTCTACTCTTTGTGAGCGCATCACAATCTCATCGTTTAGCTCAATACCTAAACCTGGCTCTTCAGATACTTCAAAAAAGCCATTTTTTGGTTGCGGATCTTGTAAGCATAATTCACGATTCCACTTTTTAATCGCATACGTATGGTGCTCATGGATTAAAAAGTTCGGGATCGCGGTTTCTAAGTGCAATGAGGCAGCTGTCGCTACAGGGCCACCACAGACGTGCGCTTGAATTCTTACATCAAAAATATCAGCGTAATCACACACTTTTTTAGTCTCAGTAAAACCACCGCATAAGCCTATATCAGGTTGTAGTACGTCAATACTTTGATCTTCAAGATAAGGGCGCACACCCCAACGATTATATAAACGTTCGCCACCGGCAATCGGAACAGCAACCTTATCCGCAACTTTTGCATGCAGAGAGTGGTTTAAGTAGTTAACTGGCTCCTCGTAATACATACAATCAAATTCTTCAGCTATTTCACCTATTTGAATCGCTGACGTTGCACCCGGTAAGCTGTGGCATTCAAAAATAATGTCCACTTCATCACCTACCGCTTCACGAATAGCTTGCATACGTGCACGGTACAGTTTCATTTCAGCACGTGAAATGATCTTAGTACGATCATAATACGTGTTCCCGTCTTTATCATATTGGATAGGGTCAACTTTGACGGCGTCGTAACCTTCTGCAATTGCTTTTAAGGCTGCTTCTGCATATTCTTGTGGTTGTACTAGCGCTTTAAACTCGCTATCCCAGTCAAACTGTAATTGCGAGGCATAGGTGCGCAATTTATCATTTACTTTACCACCAAGTAATTGATAAACAGGTAAACCGAGTGCTTTACCTTTAATATCCCAAAGCGCAGTATCAATGGCACTCATCGCAGCATAAACTACAGGGCCACCACCTAAACCCCAAAAGCTTTCACGTAACATACGCGACCAAAGCTTTTCAGTTTGAAATGGGTCATGACCAATCAAAAACGCATCAGCCATTTCTTTGATCATAGCAGCAGCCGCACTATGGCCTAAGTCATATGCAAGACCTGCCTCACCAACACCGCTAATTCCTTCATCTGTGTGAATACGAACAAACACAGGAGTCCATGCTGGACGCTCAGGGCAATGGATATCAAATACTTCAACGCGATTAACTTTCATGAAAATTCCTTAATTAGCAAAACTTGGATCAAGACGATAGGCTTTACGTAGCATTGCAGGCCAAGCTAACTGACCACCCGTGCTACCGCTGTGCACAACATTGGCTTGATTATAAATATTATCGATTATCGCTTGAGGCACTGGCGTGACGTCTGCCCCACTTGATTGCAATGCGAGTTGAATTTCACACGCGCGCTGTAAATCATAAAAACGCATAAAGGCGTCACCCACTGTTGGCCCTACCGTTAAGCCACCATGATTAACGAGTAACATATGATTTGTATCAGCTAGGTCATCTTGCAGCCGTTTTCTTTCATCATCATTTACTGCAAGCCCTTCATAGCCATGATAAGACAATGATGGTAAAGAAAACATCGAATACTGACTAAGTGGCAGTAAGCCTTGTTTTTGAGTCGCAACAGCGATGGTTTCTTTAGTATGTAAATGAATAACACAGTGAGCATCATCACGCACTTCATGGATGGCACTATGAATAGTAAAGCCAGCTGGGTTTATACTAAACGGTGTGTCATCTAAAATATTGCCCGCTAAATCAACTTTAACGAGATTTGATGCGGTTACCTCATCAAATGTTAAGCCAAACGCATTGACAAGATAATGATCTGTACCGGGTAATCGTGCAGACAAATGCGTATAGATTAAATCCCCCCAACGAAAGTGATCAACTAAGCGATAACACGCGGCTAAATCGACACGTAACTGCCATTCTTGTGCTGATACTTTATCTTTTAAATCAAGTTGCGGTAATTCAAACATATTTATGCCTTGTATAAACACACCGAACACAGTGCGAAATAGATGTATAGAAGTCTAAAGCAGTCTAAGGTTGCAATCAACCATTACACACAAAACAGCCACACCAAATAAATTGGTGTGGCTGTTTAAGTGTTAATTTAAGTACAGGTTAACCTGAAGGTTACTTAACGTTAGCTAAGTAATCAGCAATTGCTGCCATTTCTTCTTCAGATACATTAGCAACCATAGCCTTCATTGCTGCTGCCATGCCATTGCTACGCGCGCCTGATTTAATGTCTTTCATTTGCGCAAGTAAGTACTCTTTATTCTGACCATTCAGTTTCGGGTACAAGGCCATAATTGGCGCTTTGCCTTCAGGGCCGTGACAAGTTTGGCATAATTTAGCCGTGTAAAGAGCCTCACCTTCAGCAGCCGCTGATGTAAAAGATGCGCTAGCTGCCATTGCAAGGCTAGCCCCTAAAAGTAATGTTGTTATCTTGCTCATTGTATTTTCTCTTCTTTTTGACGGTTTATAAATTTACTTATTTAATTGTAGACCATGCGTAATAGCATGCTAATTTTGTACGCAATTTATACACATTGAAGATCACTGGGCGCGTTTAAAAGGCTCCGATTGCAAAAATTACCAAACAAGATCATCAGGTACTTCAAAGTCTGCATACGGGTCATCATCGTCTTTACCTTTGTCTTCTGGCTCAACGTGAAACACGATGTACTTTTCATCAACTTCAGCTACTTTTCGTGCTGGCTCGTCTTCAAGTACAAAAAATTGCCCTTCTAAAACACATATAGCCAAACGACCACCCGCAAGCGCCTTTTGTGTTTTTTCATTCACGTCCAGCTCTTTAACTTTGTTTTCATAGGTAAAGTTAAAAGTACGCTCACCACGGATTTCATCTTGATTATGATGCTCTAAAATCTGTTTTACACGGGCGACTTGCTCACGCTGTTTTAAATCACCTTGACGAGCTTGATTTAGCTCTTCAGCTTTCTTTTGCTGTTCTAACTTAGTTTGCTCAATATGCTTTTGCAGATCGCTAGGGTTGCTCGTTGCGCCCTTTTTTTGTTTTTTCTGCTGTTTACGTTTTTCGCTTTTTGCCACTTTCGCTTTATGCGATGTAGTCAGTCCTGCTTGTAGCAATTGGTCTTGTAATGAACCCATGGCCTTGTTCCATTGAATGCTGATATTAGGATTATTTTATACCCATAGCCCAGTTACCTCAACATCGAAGCACCATAGCAAGAGAAGTAATTTAGCCAGTTATTAAAAGTGACTGTAACAAAGCTGGTAAAACAAAACCTGATGTAACGCAATAAAACCCTATTTTAATACAGAACAAGCAACTTATTGTTGCTTTATCATTGATTTAAAAAGCACTAAGCGTAAGCTAACAGCTTTTATTCGCTGGTCAAAATAATGCGTATTTCTCACTTATTATTGTGCTCATTGTTTATATTTTTTGTCTTGTATGCACCGCAACCATTATTAGGCCTTTTCGCAACACAATTTTCTGTCACGCCTGCAAATGCCGGCAGCCTTATGACAGCAACCATGCTACCTCTTGCCGTTGCCCCTTTGGTATATGGTTTATTACTTGCTAAACAAAATCCGTTGCTCATTTTGCGTTATGCAATGTATATGCTGGCATTAAGCTGTATTGTATTTACCAAAGCCCCCAGCTTTGAACTCCTACTGCTGCTGCGCTTTATTCAAGGACTCATTTTACCTGCTGCCCTGACCGCTATGACCACCTTTGTTAGTAGCACATATAAAGCAGATCGCTTACAGCAGAATATGACCTTGTACATAGGTAGTACTATTGCTGGAGGCTATTTCGGTCGCGTTTTAGCTGCAGTGTTTACAGACTTATGGAATTGGCAAAGTTTTTACTACGTCATAGCTATAGGTTTAGTATTACTTGCAGTTACACTACCTAACAACCATCAGCAAAACACTAAGCAGGTGTTATCACCACTTAACTATTTAAAACAATTAGCCACAGCGCAAATTTTAACGCTATATGGCGCAGTATTTTGCATGTTCTTTTGTTTTGCAGCGTTATTAAATTACCTGCCTTTTATTTTGCAAAATACGTTTTTAATTACTAATACGCGAGATATTGGGTTTGTGTACAGTGGCTATCTAATCGGTGCTTTAGCGTCAATATTTACCCCTTGGTTATTAACTCGTAGTCGCAGTTCATGGCACTTGCTCTGTGCTGTTTTTAGTCTTTACTGCGCCGCGATTGTGCTCTTAATGAATAGTCAGTTAGTGGTATTTTTATTTGCCTTTACGGTGTTTTGCGCTGCCATGTTTATGATTCATGCAACAGCAGCTCCTTTGGCTAACAAAATCAGTAACGCGCCACCGAGCGTTACCAATGGCGGTTATGTATCATTTTATTATAGTGGCGGCGCGCTGGGTTCTTTTTTACCTGGCTTGGTATACCAGCATTATGGGCACGTCGCGTTTATGGCTGTATTATTGCTAGTATGCTTATGCGGATTAGCCTTAGTATTAAGTGGTTATTTAGCAGGTAAAAAAACCACCTTAGGTTGATGCCCTGTATTGGCAAAAAACTGCTCTAAATCATTTTTTTTCATTAACCATGTTTCGGTATTTTCAAATGGGTGGCAATGAAATAGCTCACTAAACCAAATATCTTGGTCGAGCCATAAAGTCACATTATTTTGCTTATCGTTCATAAGCGCCAACATAGACACACTACCCGGTGCTACTTTTAAATAACGCGCTAGTCGCTCATCAGAAGCAAACCCTAATCGTGATAAGCCTTGGTATTTCGCCACTGCTTTTAAATCTAACTGTTTATCATGAGCAGTAATCACTAGAAAATGATTTTTGCCTTCGTTATCACGTAGAAAGAGATTTTTTAACCGGGTTCCTGGGCGCTCAACTAACAATGCATCAGCATCAAGACTGCCATGAAGAGCAGGATGTTCAATCGCTTCATATTGAATATTCAAATACGCCAAATAATCGACTAACTTAGATTTACTCTCTAACATTTTATAAACAACGCCCTCTTAGTTGTACGCTAAGTTCTCGCCATACGACTTCATCAATTTCATAATTGCTTGGGCAATACTGCTGTTGCGCTAACTCGTTCTGCAGCAATTCAACCGCTTGATCTTCAAGTTGCAGCTTCAGGCTATTTGATTCTTCAAAATACTCTTGCTCTGCAAAATCTTTAAACTCTCTGCGAGTTAGCGGACGATCTGAATTACGGCTTTTTCTACTATTTGCTTTTACTGACACCACATAAGCAAAGATTTTATTACCTTGCTCATCTAATTTTTTATACAGTTGTTTATTATTTATTTCAAACGGCGGCTCGTCTTGGCTGGCGCAACCAAAGAGCAAAACCAGTAACACCCAGGCATATTTTTTCATTATTAGTTTCTTTGTGCTTTTTAATAGTCGCTAGTCTAACAAAAATTCACTGTTTTCGTGAAAATTCATAAAAAATATAAAAAATGCTTGACCAAATTTATAAATCTCATTAAAGTTCGTCCCGCTTAAACGGAACCTTAAGCAGGTTACAAAATTTGTAACTTTAGGAATGTGGGGCTATAGCTCAGCTGGGAGAGCGCCTGCCTTGCACGCAGGAGGTCAGCAGTTCGATCCTGCTTAGCTCCACCACTTTCCTATCTTTCACTTCTTACTCACACTTTGCTTTTCTTGCTCATTCAAATAAATAATTTTTAAGCTATTTTCATCGTCCTAACTTGAGTCTATGTTAATGATTAGCTATACCTAATCTAATAATAGTTTATTAGGTTCGATTATGGATTTGCCTAAACGGGCAACACTGAAGAAGATAGCAACCCTTGGTGCAACGGCGAGTATCATTACTCATGTCCCATACGTTTTTGCACGTAAAAAAACCACCCTAAGGGTACTGGGCACCCACGTTACACTGCAAGAAGCCATTCGTAAGCAAGCTATGGATGATTTAGGCTTGGAGATTGTTTTTAGCGTTGCAGGAAGCGCCTCGGTGTTACAACAAGCTTCAATGGACCCAAACTCTTTTGACCTTTACGAACAATGGTCTAATAGTATCAATGTTTTGTGGAGTGCAGGAAGTATCCAGCCAATCGAAAAAAAGCGCATCACTCACTTTAACGAAATCAACTCTCTCACTAAAACCGGAAAGCTTACTCAAGACGCATCTATTGGCGCAGGAGATGCGCCTTACAAATTACTTAATATTCAAGGTGATGGTACTCTAAACGCACAAGAAACAGATTTAATAAGCTATTTACCATATGTCCACAATGTCGATTCATTTGGCTACAACTTAGACAGCATCCCTCTTGGAAGCGCATATGAATCTGAAAGTTGGGCTTGGTTACTCGACGAAAAAAATCGTGGCAAAGTAGGCATAGTAAATGCGCCAACAATTGGCATTTTTGATTTGGCACTCGCAGCGCAAAGTAAAGGCTTGATAAAATTTGTTGATATAGGCGCTATGACCCGCGATGAACTAGATAGGTTATTTTTTATTTTACTCGACTATAAAAAACAAAAACACTTTAATGGCTTTTGGAACTCAGTACCTGAGTCCGTTGAATTTATGAAAAATAACCGGGTTAGTATTCAAAGTATGTTCTCTCCCGCTGTCGAGAGTTTAAACAGCCAAGGTGTCAATGTACGATTTGCAGCTCCTAAAGAAGGCTACCGTGGCTGGCACGGTGTGATGTGCCTATCATCACAAATCACTAGTAACACAAAAGATGCAGCCTATGACTATATGAACTGGTGGTTAAGTGGCTGGCCTGGTGCTTTTATTGCTCGCCAAGGCTATTACATAAGTAACCCTGAACGCTCAAAACCGTTACTTTCAGAAGCTGAATGGCAATACTGGTATGAAGGAAAAGAAGCAACGGAGGCACTGCTTAATACGCAAGGTAAAGTATCTGTAGAAGCGGGTAACGTTCGCAGTGGTGGTAGCTATTTAAAACGTTTCAGCAATGTAGCTGTTTGGAATACAGTTATGCCAACCTATGATTACAGCTTGCAAAAGTGGTATGAGCTAATTAGCCGCTAATGAAAATAAATTCTATCAAATCAAAAATCATCGCTGCGATCTCATTATTAGTTATAATTTTACTGTTTCAAAGCTATTTATTTTCAAGTGCGCAAAATTCACTAAGAATACTTTTGACAGTACAAAATGATGCTCAAATTCAAAGTGAAGCAACCAACGATCTTGAAAATAACGTCATCTCACTACAAGGGCAAGTAACTCATTACGTTGATAAAGCCAAGCCAATTTCAGTAGATAACTTTAAACGTTTTCAGTTGAATGCTAAAAACGACTTAAAGAAACTCAATGCCAATGCACAAAAGCATTCAAGTTCATATAAAGACTTGCTTACTCGTTTAGGAGAGCACTTAACAAACTTCAACCGAACATTTGAGCAAGTCGTTAAAAACAGAGAAAATCGTGTACGTTTATTCAATACACGCTTCAAGCCTGCGGTTAATAATTTAATATTGCACCTCAACGCGTTGAAAAATGTTGAAGGCTCGAGCCATGAGGCAATTTACACAGATGCAATGCTAACGCTTTTAAACATAAACTACGCGACAGAAAACTACTTAGAAAATACTGACTTCGATATTTCGCAGACAACCAGCCAAGATGTTGATCAGCTTAAGCTGCAGCTAGATAAGATAGAAAAATTTATTGATCCAGGCTCAATACAACCTAATAGGTTGCTAAACAAAGAGTTTTTAGAAATAAAAAAAAGCTATAACCAGCTTATTTTACTGTCGAGAGGCTATAACTACTCGGTAAATGTTGTTTTGACAGGTGTTGCAAATGAATTACTGTATTTAACAGACCAGATAAACCGTACTGAAAAAAATACCTTTCTCCAAGCGCAAAAGCAAGTCAGCTTACACCTAGATCAACAAGCGGAACAAAGTAAAGTATTTGCGCTAGTGATGTTGGTATTATTAATTACAATATGCATTTTTATTGTGCGCACAATAATATCCCCTATAGATAGTCTTTCTTTGCTTTTGAACGATATGAACAACGGTAAGCAACGTGGTCTACTGGTTGAGCCTGAACAAGATAATGAATTTTCGCATGCGATAAAAGCGGCCAATTCTCTGTATAAGAAAAATGTTGAAACAAACACACTATTAATAGAAACCCAAGAGCTAAATGACCAAATGAAAGCGGTAAACTCAGCATTAAAAGCAGCAAAACATCAAGCAGATATTGCCAATGAGGCAAAAAGTAAGTTTGTCGCTAATATGAGCCATGAGCTGCGCACACCCTTGAATATCATTTTAGGAATGCAGCAACTTTTATCTGAAGAAATTACAGATGATGCGCATAAAAAGTATATTGCCAAATCCCTTACCAGTGGTAACAACCTACTTTTATTAGTAAATAATATTTTAGAGTTATCAAAGCTAGACTCGAATCAATCCACTATCGAAAATGTTAACTTTACCATTAAAGAGGTGTCACAGTTCTTATCAGAATCATTTTCAAGCTTGTGTAAGTCTAAGGACCTAGAGTTTAATATATTACTTCATATGGATGAAGACATCTCCTTGACAGGTGACTATTTAAAGCTAAACCAAACCTTAAAATTTGTAGTCGACAATGCAATCAAATTTACCGAGCAAGGCAGTGTCACAATCACGATAACGGCCGATTCATTGAACAACGACTCAACTACCTTAGGTTTTTCAGTAAAAGATACGGGAATTGGTATTCCTGAAGATAAGTTATCAGCAATTTTTAATCCTTTTTATCAGAGCGATGACTCCTACTCCCGTAAATATACTGGAACAGGGTTAGGATTAAGTATTAGTCAAAAGCTGATCAAACTGCTAAATGGCGAAATTCAAGTCAAGAGTAGACAAGGTGAAGGCACTGAGGTGCTCATCTTTTTAAATTTTGATATCAATTCAGCTCTTTTCGCAACGCCTAATTTCTCCCAGACACAATTGATAAACTTGCCTGTGGCTTTAGAGAACTTAGACTTTAATAATGTACTGTTAAGTGAGTCGTTCGACCGGTTTACTAAAGACTACAGTAACTTTATAAAAGAAGCAGAAGTGCTTTATAAGCAACAACATATTCTTGAGTTAAGACGTATGTTGCATACGTTTGTAGGTTTAACCGGCACTCTGGGCTTGGAACGATTAGAGGAAGTGGCTAAGAAACTCCAAAAAGATGTAAAACAATCTACACCGATAAACTTTACTCCTTGCCAGCTGCAACTTGAAATTTCTTTGCGTGCAATAGAGCAGTTTGCTATTGCTAACCAACTAAAAGCAAGTCAAGCGATCACCCTTAATATTGAAAGTAATATTGAGTACCTAGATGAAATACTTGAATTAGCTAAATCAGCTAAACCTATTCCCCAGGTGCTTATTTTACAACTTGAGCAGCATATAGAAAACGTATCAGAAAATACGCAATTAGTACGGTTAAGAGAAGCGATAAATCAATTTAACTTTCAATCGATTAAAACACTCATTAATAACTATTTAAATGGCCTTAAAAACTAGACAAAACCCTTAATCATGAGCTATTTTTTATCTAATGGTGAAACTGAAATTGAGAAATTAGTGTCCCAAAAGAGCTTATCCACACAAAACGCTGACCGTCAAAAGCCGTTAATTCTCATCGTTGATGATGAACCCAATAATCTGCATATATTGGTTGAAGGCTTGCTATCAGATTATGACGTTCGCGTATCAACTAGCGGCAGAAGTGCGCTTGAATTTATTGAAACGACACGTCCCGATTTAATACTACTTGATATCATGATGCCACAGATGGACGGTTATGAGGTCTGTAAAAAGCTAAAGCAGAACCAAAACAGCAAGGGTATTCCTATTATATTTGTCACCGCCCTCACCGAAGAAGAATCCGAAGAACAAGGTTTCGAACTGGGTGCCGTGGACTATATTCACAAACCCTATAAATTGGCACTCGTTCGTGCTCGTGTACGTGCACACATCTCTGTGCAAGGAATGCTCGATCGCCTCATTGAAAAAAACTTTGAATTACATGACAAATTCCTTGAGGTAGAAAACCTTGCTTCTGAGCTTACCAAGCGTGATGTTGAATTAAAAAAACTATCCGCCAAACAAGCTTTATTTTATCAAGCCCTCACCAGCACAGCCGATGGCGTAGTAATCACAAATCACAAGGGCATTATCATTGCTGTCAACCCATCTTTTTGCCGAATAACAGGGTTTTGTGAAAGTGAAGCTCTTGGACAACCATTAAAAGAAATCAAAAAAAATAACCTACCAGAGATAAGCTTTGATGATATATGGCTACATGCAAGCAAAGCGGGTTACTGGAGTGGTGAGCTGACTACACGACGAAAAAGCGGTGAGCTATATCCTGAATTACTTACTCTTAGTATGGTTAAAAACGAAGTCGATACTAACATTAACTTTATTGGTGTCTTTAGTGATATTTCGAGTGTAAAAGTCACTCAAGAGCGTATTGACTATTTAACATGGCATGATGAGCTTACAGGTCTCCCTAACCGTAATAACTTTTTAAAAATTCTGGATCAACAATTACGTGAGCAAAATAAACAGCAAAGCTATACCTGTATTTTTATTCTCGATATAGATAGCTTTCATTCAATTAATGATGGCCTTGGCCTAGTGGCGGGCGATAAAGTATTAAAAGAGTTTGCAACACGAATAAACGATAATTTAGATAATAAAGATATCGTTGCACGTCTTGGCAGTGATGAGTTTGCTGTACTATGTGAAACACAAAAAGGAACTGGTTATGAAAGAACACAATCTTTAGCTAATGTAACCGCGCAAAAACTGCTACTAGCCGCCAGTGAACCATTTGATATCGAAGAACAAAAAATTAGTTTAACGATCAGTATAGGAACCTATATTCTTCCTCGTAACGAATTAAGAGGAAGCGCAATTGAAACTATTCGAAACTGTGAAGCTGCTTGCTATAAAGCAAAAGAAAAAGGCGGCAATAGAGTCACCTCATTTGATACATCTTTTGGCGAACAAGCTAAACGACGTTTCGAAGTTGAGCAAGACTTACGTCAAGCAATTGCTCAGCAAGAACTAGTACTTAACTTACAATCACAATATGATCACAACCACACCTTAAAGGGTGCTGAGGTGCTCCTTCGCTGGCAACATACAACAAAAGGTTTTATTAGCCCTGCTGAATTTATCCCAATAGCCGAAGAGTCTGATATTATTTATGATTTAGATCGCTGGGTAACCACAGAAGCACTAAAGCTGCTAGAGCAAGTTAATCAGCACAATCCCAGTTTATCGCTATCCATCAATATTAGTGGCCGTCATTTTCATGAAAAGCGTTTTTTGAGTTTTATCACTGACAGCATGAATAATGCCCCTATCAACCCTGCTAACCTAACAATTGAAATCATAGAAGGTACATTACTCAATAACATGGAAGACGCGGTTGCTGCGGTACGTCAGTTAAAAAAATTAGGCATGAGGGTATCCATTGATGACTTTGGTACTGGCTATTCGAGCTTAACTTACTTAAAGCAATTACCGATTGATGAGTTAAAAATTGATAAATCGTTTGTTTTAGAGGCACCTAGTAACAATAATGACAAGCTGATTATTGATATGATTGTTAGTTTAGGTGATTTATTTGATCTTAAAATAGTTGCAGAAGGAGTTGAAGGTAAAGAGCACTTAACTATGCTGCAATCTTTTCAAAATATGACACTCCAAGGCTACTATTTGCATCGCCCCGAGCCTGCAGCAGATTGGTTAAACACTTTAACTAACAAAAATGCCGAGTCATAAACTCGGCATTCAATACTAACTTATAACACTAATTTGTTAATTACTCGCGTACTTGGCCTTCACCATCCACTAAGTATTTTTCTGTGGTGAGTGACTCTAAGCCCATTGGGCCATAAGCATGCAGTTTAGATGTTGCAATACCAATTTCAGCACCTAAACCTAACTGTGAGCCATCAGAAAAACGTGACGATGCGTTAACCATCACGACTGATGCATCCACACTGCGCTGGAACAATTTAGCTGCATCTTGGTTTTTAGTACAAATTACTTCAGTATGATTAGAGCCAAACTGAGCGATATGATCAATGGCACCTGCAAAATCAGGCACAACTCTAATTGCAATTTCTAAATCAAGGTACTCTTGACCAAATTCATTGTCGGCCAGTACCGTTGCATCATCAAAGTACTTCGCAGCTTGGCTATCAGCATTAATTTTAACGCCTTCTTGGCGAAGTACAACCGCACATAAATTTAAAAACTCGTCAGCTACTGCTTCGTGTACAACTAAGCCTTCTAGTGCATTACATACGCCAGTACGTTGAGTTTTACCATTTAAAAGAAGGTTTATCGCAACTTCTAAATCAGCATCTTTATCAACATATAAGTGGCAAACACCTTTAAAGTGCTGGATAACAGGGATAGTACTGTTATCGGTAACAAAGTTGATTAGCCCTTCACCACCGCGTGGAATAATTAAATCAATGCTGTCTCTTTGCTGCATTAATTCCATCAGTAATGCACGATCAGGATCGGGGATCACTGAGATAAGTGCAGCAGGAAGACCATTAGCTTCAAGCACTTTGTGCATTACGCTAGCGATAGCTTGTGAGCTTTTCAGTGCTTCTTTACCACCACGTAAAATAACACCGTTACCTGACTTAAAGCACAACGCACCGGCATCTGCGGTTACATTTGGTCGCGCTTCATAAATCATACATACAACACCTAGCGGTACTCGCATTTTACGAATTTTAATACCATTAGGGCGTTCTGTAATATCACGCAGCTGACCAACAGGATCTTCAAGGCTTACAATAACTTCAATGCCCTCAGCCATCGCTTCAATACGCTCATCATTGAGCGTTAAACGGTCTATCATAGATGCGGCTAGATTATTATCTCTAGCAGCAGCTAAATCACTTTCGTTTTCTGAAATTATAAATGCTTTTTGCTCACGTAATGCTGCCGCCATTTCCAGTAACACACGGTTTTTTGTCTCGGTATCGAGTAAAGCTAACTGGTGAGCAGCTTTTGCTGCTTGGCGTGAAATATCCGTAATTAAACTCATGACTTCTCCAATAATGCGATATCTTTTTCTGAAATAACGGGACCAATCGAATCTTGCATTTTGTCGCTAAATTCACTTTGCTCGTTATCAGCTATAAAATTCAATAAACAGCTACTGTAGTTAGCTGTCGCTTTAGCTAGACGCGTACCATCGTTACTGCGCACTAAAATAGTGTCGCCGATGGCAAATTCACCGTGTACGGCAACAATTTCATCACCGCGTATACATCCAGTTTCGCCTTCAAGCGACTCATCAAATGAACCTTCAACCACAACTTCACCTTGCTCATTTGCTGTATGAGTCATCCAGTGCACTGCTTCTTGCATTGGCTTTTCATAAGGTAAAAAGATGGTGCCAGGGTTTATCCCTTCGAGTAACTGGTTAAACGTCTGCTCTTTAAAACCATTAATTATGTATGTGGTTATACCATGCGAAGTGGCTTTTTCTGCCGCCTCAATCTTGGTTTTCATACCACCAGTACCTACCGCACTGGTCGCACAACCAGCCATAGCGTAAATAGATTCATCAATCGACTTTATTTCAGGTAATAACTCTGCGTCATCGTGTAGGTTCGGGTTTTTGTTATAAAGCCCATCTACATCTGAGAAAATCATCAATGCATCAGCATCTGCTGCTGCTGCAACCATTGCAGATAAATTATCGTTATCACCTACTTTTAAATCATCGGTAGTAACCGTGTCATTCTCATTCATGATAGGCAGTACACCATGCTCTAACAGTGTAAACACAGTTTCACGAATGCTCTCATAGCGTTCACGATCACGTAAATCACCATGAGTTAATAAGATTTGTGCCGATGGAAAATCAAAAAAGCGGTCCCACATAGCCATCATTTCTGTTTGGCCTGCGGCTGCCATTGCTTTTTTCATGGTCACTGTGCGCTCTTGCTGCTCAGGGAATAAATGCGCGCCGGCTGCAACTGAACCAGACGAAACTAAAATAACTTCAATGCCCCGGCTACGACAACGAACAATAAACTGTGCGATAGTTAATAAATAACGTGAACGACAACCATCTTGATCCGGAGCTATTAGAGCGCTTCCCACTTTAAGTACAATACGTCGCCAATTTAACTTTTGCATAATGTGTTTCAACTTTCCATTTAACTGTAACTTCCCAAAAGAGAAGTAAGAAAACAATCACTTAGCTTTACCACTAAGTTACGAGTTTACATTTTGTATGTCCAAATACACTTTTTACGCACTCAGCCAAAAACACTCACCTTTTTACTAAAAAAGTGAATTTTAGATATAGCACAACTTTTGCCCAATCATTAGATTGAACAGTTATAAAGTAAAATAAAAAGTGTTGTTTATGCATCGCTGTAAAAAGCTGTGTGAAGCTTCTTTATTAACAACATACATAGAGCCTCTAAAGTCAGGTACACCAACAGATAGGGTGATGACTCAAGGACCGAGATTTGTTCACCACGATGGGCGCCAAATATTGAACAGGTAACAATTCAACTCAAAATATAAAAACAAAGGTTTAATGCCTTTATTATTACAAGTGAATCAATACCCAAAAATGAGTAAATACATACAAATTGTATTCAAAACAATTAATCAATTGATTTTTAAGCAAATAGATATAATAACCTTCATTTAAGTTTACTGATTTAAGGTGAACTTAAAAATAACTATATGTATTCGCTTATAGTTAACGAGTAACTAATTAGATAACAAATTGTTTGAACACTAACTATAATACGCTAAAATCGTCTGTAAGATCAAGGCTATATTTTATTCAACAGTCAAATTCGCGCTCAATACAAATAAAATAGCAATATTTTTCAATATGTTGCATCAACATGAAATTTTTATGTAATCGTTTTAATTACCCGAGAGAAAAAATTTTCTCCAAAAAAACAATATGCAGCTAAAATTCAATTAAGACAAATCAACATATCCCTGTACTATTAGTTTTGCTAGCCTACTCTTAACTGAAGTGATAAATAAGGAATACCTCTTCTATGTCAGCTATTTATATCGCGGGGATCGCACTTTGTTCCGTCCTTGCGCAATGGGTTGCTTGGGCTTTTAAAGTTCCAGCAATTTTATTTTTACTACTCACAGGTTTATTGCTTGGTCCTGCGTCAGGTGTATTAGATCCAGATGCTTTATTAGGCGATTTACTATTTCCTGTTGTCTCTTTAAGTGTTGCCGTCATTTTATTTGAAGGCTCACTAACCCTACATTTCAAAGAACTCAAAGGGATAGGTAAAGTAGTTCGTAACTTATGCTCAATTGGCATGATTGCTACCTGTATTATAATTAGTCTCAGCGCTTACTGGATTTTAGAGCTTAACTGGCGAGTCGCAGCGGTGCTGGGTGCCGTATTGGTCGTTACAGGCCCTACTGTTATTGCCCCTTTACTTAATTCGATGCGCCCCACCCAAGATATTGACCGTATTTTGCGTTGGGAAGGCATTGTTATAGACCCCATTGGCGCACTATTTGCTGTTCTGGTTTTTGAAGCTGTTATGCTGGTTGGCCAAGGCGAAGTTTTTGCTCATACCCTTATTGCACTATTTAAAACGCTAGGTGTAGGTTTATCTATTGGTGTGGTTGCAGGCTGGCTTACAACTTTGTTGATTCGCAGAGAGTGGTTACCATTTGAATTACATAAATTTGGTATATTAGCTTTAGTGCTTATTAGTTTTACCATTTCTAACCACCTAAGCCATGAATCTGGGTTACTGGCTGTAACAGTATTTGGTATCTGGTTAGCAAACCAAGATGACTTAGAAATTGACTCTGTTTTAGAGTTTAAAGAAGACCTGTCGATGATTCTAATCTCGACATTATTTATATTGCTTGCTGCTCGATTGCAGCTCTCTGATTTAATGATGCTCGACGGTGACGTATTTATCTTTCTAGCCGTTGTGTTATTTATTGCGCGTCCTGTCTGTATTGCAATTTCAACCTTTGGCTCGGACTTACCACTTAAATCACGTTTAGTGCTCGGATGGATAGCGCCCCGCGGCATAGTGGCTGCAGCTGTAGGCTCGGTGTTTGCTCTGAGCATGATGGAAGCAGGTGTCGCAGACGCAGAAAAGATAGTACCGTTAATATTTACTGTAATCATTATTACTGTGGTACTGCAAAGCTTAACCGCAATTCCTGTTGCTAAGCTGTTGGGTGTACGTCAACCTTCACCGAATACAATACTAATCATTGGTGCAAACCATGTCGCTCGCGCGATTGCTAAAGGGCTAAACGATCAAAATATTCCAGTGCATTTGTCAGATCCAGCATGGGAAAACTGTAAAATGGCGCGGATGGATGGCTTGCCTTGTTACTATGGTAATCCACAGTCAGAGCATGCTGAGCGCTACCTGCCCCTAACCACTATACGCAGCGTGCTTGCACTGTCACCTAATAGGCATCATAACGCGCTAGGCGTGCAATACTTTTCTCATTTATTAAACGAAAAAAATGTTTTTTCACTGCGTTCCTCTACAAACCATGCTAAAGCAAATAAGGACAGTGCTACATTTTTGTCACGCCAAATTTTGTTTGGTGACAACGGTGCCTATGCGCGTCTAAGTAGCTTGATTGCAAAAGGCGGTAAAGTCAGTGCCACACGGATCTCCGAAGAATTTAGCTGGGAGAAATACCAAGAAATGAATAGCGAAGCTATTCCATTATTTATTTTACAAGGTGATAAAGATGGTGATGCGGATTCGCCTACCAAGGTTCGGCCATTTACTATTAATATGGAAAAGCCACCACAAGAAGGCGAACGTATCGTGGCTCTGCAGCCCCCTAAAATGTCAGTGTTAAAAGATCCTAATAACGGGAAAACGAAAGAGCCAAAAGAGTAAAGTGGTAAAGCTAGGAATCTAATTCCTAGCTTTCCTTCTAGCTAATTATCTGAAAGTAATAACCTAATTACAGGCAACTTACTAAAACATGACAACCTGTAACCCTTCCCTTACAGCATAGTTATGTTAATACATCGACAAAACATGCATTAATGCTTCAACTTATATATGCTGCCGCCAAATTATTATTCTAAGCTGGTGGAGTGTAAATGAGCTCATATCAAGATGTAACGCAATTAGATGCATCGACAACAAGTAAAACAAAGTGGAACCTGCATGATACTCAGTGGGTTTTAAGTCTATTTGGCACCGCGGTTGGTGCTGGGATCCTGTTTTTACCAATCAATATTGGTATTGGCGGATTTTGGCCTTTGATCATTTTAGCCTGTTTAGCTTTTCCTATGACCTTTTTAGCTCACCGAGGTTTAGCACGATTTGTGCTATCATCAAAAAACAACAATGCCGATTTCACTGATGTGGTGGAAGAGCATTTCGGTATTAATGCTGGTCGCCTTATTTCATTGCTCTACTTTTTATCTATCTTTCCAATTTTACTTATCTATGGTGTAGGGTTAACTAATACTGTTGATAGCTTTATCGTAAATCAGCTTGGTATGGAGTCACCTTCACGAGTGTTACTTTCAGGAATCCTTGTCGCGGGAATGATAAGCCTAATGCTGGGCGGTGAAAAACTCATGCTACGCGCTTTCGCTATTTTAGTTTACCCCTTAGTAGCTATTTTATTCTTTTTATCTATTTACTTAATTCCTAGTTGGCAAATGCCTAATATGGCTTTTCCTGAGCTGGGTAGCTTTGCTAAAACTCTGTGGTTATCTGTGCCTATTATTGTATTTTCATTTAGTCATGCCGCTGCAATTTCAAGTTTTGCCAATGTACAACGCGGTCACTATGGCAATGACGCTGGCACTAAGTCAGAAGCGATACTTAAGCGTACAAGCTTGCTGCTGATAGTATTTGTACTGTTATTTGTATTTTCGTGTGTACTTTCTCTTTCAACAGAGCAAATGGCGCAGGCAAAAGCTCAGAACGTGTCTATCTTATCGTATTTAGCAAACATTACTGAGAACTCATTTATAGCAACTCTAGGCCCTCTAGTGGCGTTTATAGCCATTACATCATCGTTCTTAGGGCACTTTTTAGGCGCGCGTGAAAGCTTCAATGGCTTAGTCACTAAGCAAACTAAACTAAGTATGAAGAGTGCTGATAAGCTGGGTGTGGCAATTATGTTTTTTGCTATCTGGTTTTGTGCAGTTAAAAACCCGAGCATCTTAGATATGATGGATCAACTCTCAGGTCCTATTATTGCCATGATCTTATTTATCATGCCAATGATAGCCGTATTTAAAGTTCCAGCACTGCAAAAATACCGTGGCAAAAGTGCTTATTTTATCTTATTTATGGGCAGCTTAGCGGTACTTGCGCTACTTTATAGCTTTATAAAATAGTAAGTAGAGACAAAAAAGCCCAGCAGATGCCACCCATCTGCTGGGCTTTTTTATTTGCTTAAGACAAGCGATACTGATCTTTTAGGGTAATTTCGGCACGAAGGTTGTTACCAAGTGAGCTAAGTAAAAGCGAGTAAAAAAGAGTTAGTATTGGCATTGGGGAAAACACTATTGCACAGTTTTTTCGCTAAAGCAGTATTTTAAAGTAGCTAAGTATTTAGAAAGTATGGAGTTTAAAAAGAGATTGGAGCGGCACACGAGGCTCGAACTCGTGACCTCGACCTTGGCAAGGTCGCGCTCTACCAACTGAGCTAGTGCCGCATTTAGAATAGTCAGTAATTTGTCCGTTGGTGCGCGACGAGTCGCGGTAAAACGTTCTGGCAACTGAGCTAATGCCACATCATATTCAGGTTCTAGGTTCTAGCAAAAGCTTGTAACTTTTGTCTTTTACCTTGGAAACTATTAGCCAATTTCTTTTGGTGAGAAATTGGAGCGGCACACGAGGCTCGAACTCGTGACCTCGACCTTGGCAAGGTCGCGCTCTACCAACTGAGCTAGTGCCGCATCATATTCAGATTCTAGGTTCTAGGTTCTAGGTTCTAGGTTCTAGGTTCTAGCAAAAGCTTGTAACTTTCGTCTTTTACCTTGAAACTATTAGCCAATTTCTTTGGTGAGAAATTGGAGCGGCACACGAGGCTCGAACTCGTGACCTCGACCTTGGCAAGGTCGCGCTCTACCAACTGAGCTAGTGCCGCATTTCTAGGTTCTAGGTTCTAGGTTCTATCAATATTAAACCTTGTTCCTTTAACCTTTCTTCTTGAATCTTTAACTTCTACTTAAACACACTAACCCCGCGGGGGTTATCGTCTTAAGCGGGGCAGGATTTTACAATAATTCGATGTGTTTGCAAGTATTTTTTACAAATTAAAGAATTTTTCTCGGTAGACTTTCAATTCCATTATGGAATCTTTAATGTCATCGAGTGCAAGGTGTGAACCTTTTTTGTTCACTTGCGCTAAAACCTCTGGTTTCCAACGTCTAGCAAGCTCTTTAATGGTGCTCACGTCTAAGTTGCGGTAATGGAAATAATCTTCCAACTCGCGCATATACTTATTCATAAAGCGTCTATCTTGGCCAATAGAATTTCCACACATAGGCGATGCCCCCGCAGGAACCCATTGTTTTAAAAATTCAATAGTCTGCTCAACAGCATACGCTTCATCATAAGTACTTGCTTTACAGCGAGCGGTTAGTCCTGAGTTACCATGTTGAGTAGTGCACCACTCATCCATACCATCTAATAGTTCATCACTTTGATGAATAGCGATAGTTGGGCCTTCAGCCAAGATGTTAAGCTCACTATCGGTGACAACAGTCGCTATTTCGAGTATTTTGTCTGTACTTGGTTCTAGACCTGTCATTTCGAGGTCGAGCCAAATCAGATTTGATTTATGAAAAGACATAATTACCTTGCGGTGCTTTCCTTTAGATCTAACGCATTTAGATATATCATATTAGTATCATCAGTCGACCTAAAGCTTTTTTTTCAAAAAGCGCGACATTTAACTAAGTTATAGGCCAAAAGTGGCAAAACAGAAGAAATTAAGTAAAGGCCAGTCTCGTAGGATCAAGGCCAATCACCAAAAGCGCTTGTCTAATGCTGATACAAAAGCGGCACAAGGCAACGAGCAATTACAAAATGACAATTTAGGCCCTGCTGAAAATGCAGTGGTGATTAGTCGTTTTGGTCAACATGCCGACATCGAAACCGATAATGGCGATGTACTGCGCTGTAATATTCGTCGTACAGTGAAAGGCATTGTTTGCGGTGATGAAGTACAGTTTCGCCGAGCAAAAGTCAGCGAAGGCGATATTGCGGGTGTTATTGAGGCAATGCATGAACGGCGCTCACAATTAACTCGCCCCGATTTTTACGATGGCGTTAAAGTTGTCGCAGCAAATATTGATCAAATATTAATGGTCTCTGCGGTGCTACCTGAGTTCACCGCGAATATTATCGACCGCTATCTGGTGGCTTGTGAAGATATGGGAATAGAGCCGATTTTAGTGCTCAATAAAATTGACCTTATCGACGAGCAAGGCCTTAAAGCTATTGAGGAAGTACTCGATATCTATCGCAAACTCGGCTATCAAGTTTTACTGGTGAGTAATAAAACCGCAGAAGGCATAGATGCTTTAAAGCAAACGTTAGTGGGTAAAAATAGCATTTTTGTCGGTCAAAGTGGTGTTGGTAAATCGACATTAGTTAATACCGTACTGCCTGATGCTGAAATCTTGACTAAAGAGGTCTCTGAAAACAGTGGACTGGGTCAGCATACAACCACAGTGTCGCGGTTACACCATTTACCCTCAGGTGGTAACCTTATCGACTCTCCAGGTATTAGAGAGTTTGGCTTATGGCACTTAGAGGTTGAACGAGTAACTTGGTGCTTTAAAGAATTCCGCGAATTTATTGGCGGTTGCCGCTTTCGCGACTGTAAACATTTAAACGACCCTGGCTGTATAATTCGCCAAGCGGTTGATGATGGTGATATTTCAGAGCTGCGCTTTGACAGTTACCACCGAATATTAGAAACAATGGCCGATGGCCGTGCTGGAGCCCGTGCTCCTCGCGTTTAAATTAGGAAGAAACAAGTGAGTTTAGATAAATTCAAAATTACCATGCAATATGCAATGCCAAAACATTTTCTATCTCGCATGGTAGGTAAATTAGCTGCTGCACGACTTGGTGGCTTAACAACATGGTTAATTAAACTATTCATTAAACAATATAAAATTGATATGAGTGAAGCTCAGTATAGTGAGCCAAGCCATTACAAAACCTTTAATGAATTTTTTACCCGCCCACTTAAAGAGGGTGTACGCCCATTAAGTGCGCAAAGTGACATAATCGCTCACCCTGTGGATGGTGCAATTAGCCAGCTTGGCGCGATTGTTGATGGCCAGCTTATTCAAGCGAAAGGTCACGACTACAGCTTACAAGCACTGCTTGGTGGCTCAGAGCAAGACACAGCGCCATTTCTAGGCGGCGAGTTTGCGACGATTTATTTAGCGCCAAAAGATTATCACCGTATTCATATGCCAATCGACGGCACATTAAGCAAAATGATTTATGTGCCAGGTGATTTATTCTCGGTAAACCCACTAACAGCGCAAAACGTGCCTAATTTATTTGCACGTAATGAGCGTGTAGTAGCGATTTTTGACACCGAGATTGGCCCTCTTGCGATGGTACTAGTCGGTGCGACGATAGTAGCCAGTATTGAAACTGTTTGGGCGGGTACAGTAACACCACCAGCAGGAAAAGACGTATTTAGTTGGAATTACCCAGCCACTGGTGATAATGCTATTACCTTGAAAAAAGGTGAAGAAATGGGCCGTTTTAAACTCGGCTCAACAGTTATTTTAGCCTGGGGTGCTAATCAGGCAGAAATCTTAGCTGATCAACAGCCTGAAACCGTAACCCGCATGGGCACACCGTTCGCCAAAATAAACAATTAAGCAATAATAAGCGCGAGTATTACCTCGCGCTTTTAATCTCTTCCACACTCAGTGCATTGCGCCGCTTTCGTTAATTTAAATTGCTGTTGCGTCAAACTCAAACCATCAAAACGTACAAACTGGCTCCCCTCGTGGTGCCCCAATATCAGGTTAATAGCTAATAGCGCCTGCATTGAGCCTATTACTCCCAATAATGGGCTCAATACGCCAGCATTATCACAATTTAATGTTTGTTGTTGAGGCTGCTGTGGGAACAAGCAGCCGTAGCAAGGGCTATCTGACAAGCGAAAATCAAAACACATCAACTGCCCTTCACTGGCTATCGCCGCACCTGATATCAGCGGAACCCCTGCCTTTAAACAAAAACGGTTAACGGTATAACGAGTAGTAAAGTTATCACTGCAATCCAGCACCAAGGTGGCCCCGGCAAAAATTTGCTCGGCATTTTGCTCAGTTAATTGCTGCTCAATGCTATTCACAGTAATTTGATTATTCAAACTACCAAGCACTTTACCAGCGGCGCTCACTTTGGCTTGTCCTAAGTGGTTTACTTTATAGAGCACTTGGCGTTGTAGGTTAGAAAGCTCAACTTTATCGTCATCCAGTAGCGTGAGCTCTCCCACACCAGAGGCGGCTAAATATAATAGTGCTGGGCTGCCTAAACCGCCCGCACCAACCACCACCACATGGGCTGCTTTTAATTTTAGCTGACCTTCAAGACCCACTTCTTTGAGCATTAAGTGGCGGCTATAACGCAGCTGCTCTTTGCCAGATAACTCACTCATTATTTATTGACCTATAGCGCTTTGTAAATCAGCAATAGCTTGTTGGTAGTCATCAGCTTCGGTAATGGCTCTTACCACTGCTACACTACCAACACCGGTTGCAGCCACTTCACTGGCACGGGTTAAGTCTATTCCACCAATCGCTACTGTCGGGTAATCTTTCATTAACGGCACAAAGTGTTTGAGCTTTTCAAGACCTTGTATTTGCCCTGTCATATCTTTGGTGGTGGTTGGGTAAATAGCGCCAAACGCCATATAACTTGGGCGATAATTATGTGCGCGGAGCATTTCATAAAAACCGTGAGTCGAAAGCCCTAAGTGCAAACCAGCCTCTTTAATAGCAACTAAGTTAGCCTCAAGTAAATCTTCTTGCCCTAAATGTACGCCGTAAGCACCGTGTTTAATGGCAAGTTGCCAATGATCGTTTATATACACGTTACCTTCATATTTTTGGCCAAGAGTAACAGCGGCTGCAACGGCAGTATCAAGCTCGGCTTCACTACCCTGTTTGATACGTAACTGCACGGTTTTAATACCTTGCGCTAAGCATTTCTCAAGCCAATCAATCGTATCAACGACCGCATATAAACCTAGCTGCTTGCTTTCACACGCTGCAAAGTTAGCGGCCATAGTAAACTCATTCGGCGCATCAAAATCTAGCTCATCACCGAGCCAGCTTCCCGCTTCAATAACTTGTGGGTAATCGTCAATCTTTTCTGGGAAACAGGTTTGTGCAACGGGGCCAATGCCTTCGCCATAACGCACAGCTGCTTTTAAGCCTTGGTTGATATACGCTTTTGCTAAAATAAACGCATCTTTTAATGGGTATTGTTTTGCTAAGCACGCCGCAATAACCGACGCCATACTACACCCTGTGCCATGGCTATGCGGTGTGGCAATTTTTTCATTGCCAAGCCAGTATTCATTGTCACCATCAGTACAGTAATCAATACAGTAGCCACTTGGGTAATCCCAATGCCCACCTTTGATCACCACCGCTTTTGCTCCCCAGCTTTGCAGCTTTTCAGCCGCTTCAATAACCGCGCTTGGGCCAATTAAGTAAACACCTGTTAATAGTTGGGTTTCATGGGTGTTTGGGGTGATCACATCCACCAGCGGCAATAAACATTCTTTTATTGCGCTAACGGTATCTTCTTCAGTGAGTAAGTCACCGCTACTGGCAATGGCTACGGGGTCGTAAACCACTAAAGGTGGGGTCGGCCATGTGGCTTGATAATGCTTAATATGCTCACTAATTAGCTGTATTTGCTGTACGTTGGCGAGCATACCTATTTTAATCACGCTTGCTTTCATGTCGCTGGCCAGAGCAAGTAGTTGTGATTCAATCACCTCAGTTGAAATAGGGTTTAGCGATTCAACACCTAAACTATTTTGCGCCGTGAGTGCAGTAATGGCTGTACAGCCATGCACGCCAAAACTTTGCATGGCTTTAATATCGGCTTGAATACCTGCACCACCGCCAGAGTCGGAGCCAGCAATTGTCCAAACAACTTGATTCATCGTTATTCCTAATTTATTACGTTTGATGCCAAAAAGGCATACCCATCGTAGGTGTTGATGGCGCGGCAACCTCTTTTTCTGGCATTGCTTTGGCTTTATAAGCAAAACGCCCAGCATCGACTGCCGCTTTAAAGGCATGACTCATGGTAACAGGGCAACCTGCTCCTGCAATAGCCGAATTTAATAATACTGCATCATAACCCAGCTCTAATGCTTGGCAGGCATGAGAAGGTAAACCAAGGCCAGCATCAACAATCAGTGTTAACTCTGGTAAACGCTCGCGAATTGTTTTTAAATTATATTGGTTTAATAAGCCTTTACCTGTGCCAATAGGCGCTCCCCAAGGCATCAATACTTCGCAGCCAATATCGGCTAATCGCTGACACAGCACTAAGTCATCGGTGCAATAAGGCAATACCTTAAAACCATCATCCATTAGTATTTTGGTCGCCTCTAGCAACGCAAAAGGATCGGGCTGTAAATTATATTCATCTCCAATAAGCTCTAGTTTTATCCAATCAGTTGAAAACACTTCACGGCACATTTGCGCCAATGTTACTGCTTCTTTTACACTATGGCACCCTGCAGTATTGGGTAATATTTTTAAGCCAGTGTCTTTTATTAGCTGCCAAAAGTCATCCCCAGCGGCTGCACTTTGCTGGCGGCGCAGCGATACGGTAACCACTTCTGCGCCAGAGGCAATAATAGACTCAGCCATAATTGCCGGCGACGGATAAAGAGCTGAACCTATTAGTAAACGACTGGTGATTTGTTCACCGTAAATGCTAAAGCTATCACTCATGTTAACCCCCTTGAATGGGCGAAAGTAGCTCAATGCTATCGCCTTCTTTAAGGGCAGTACTAGAACAATTATTACGAGGTATAAAATCGCCATTTAACGCCACGGCGTAAGGCTCTTTAGCAGCGAACTCTTCTAACACTATGACTAATGTTGCTTGATTTGCGGCTTCGAAAGGCTGGCCATTAATTGTTATTTTCATCATTTAACCTAATTTATTAGCGCCACTGCTTCGGCCACTAAGCTTGGTGCAAGCAAGTAGCCGTGTCGGTACAAACCATTAATACTGATAACCTTACCTTGGTGTTTGACTTGTGGGCGATTATCACTAAACGCAGGACGTAGTCCAGTTTGAATATTTATAATACGCGCTTCGGCAAACCCGCTATGTACAGTGTAGGCCGCCGATAACAACTCAAGGGTTGAGCGTACTGTTGCTGGGCCGTTATCTTGAGACTCGATTTCAGTCGCGCCAATAACGTATTCATGATTTGGCTTAGGTGCAATATAGAGTGGGTAGCGCGGGTGCATTAATCGTACAGGGCGCGTGAGGTTTACCTCGGGCGCATGTAAACGAATCACTTCTCCTCGTACACCTCGTAGCTGGTGCGCAGCGCCTTTAGCGCCTAACCCTCTGCAATCAATAATATAATCAAATGACTGCTGAAATCGCTCACAAGTGACATCAACATTTTCACCAAACTTAAAACTAACGGCTCGTTTTTGCAATGTATTATAGCTTGCTTGATAAAACGCCTGATTATCTATTTGCCCTTCGCAAGGTAAATACACGCCTTGATTAAAGCGCCCAGATAATTCAGGTTCAAGCTCACTTATATGTGGCCCACTTAATTGCTGAGCATGGTGATTAGCCAACGGTTTTAAGCGTTCAGTAAAGCTCTGTAAGTCGCCTTTGTCTTGTTGATGAGCAACCACCAAGGTACCTTGCTGCTGAAAAAACACAGTTTCATCAAGTTGCGCTAAAATTCCCGGCCAGCGACTTATTGAGTCAAGCCCCATTAGCGCCAAGTCTTGTTCACATAAAACCGACTCGGCTAAAGGCGCCAGCATGGCTGCAGCAACACGCCCAGCACTATTACGTGCCTGTGCGTCATCGGCTTCATACACGGTCACATTATGCGCTAAGCTTAATTCAAGCGCCGCCAAGCGCCCTGTTAAGCCAAACCCCACCACCGCAATGTTGTAAGACATAATATCCTCTGAGCTTTAAGCCATAAGCGATAAGTCATAAGCAACCTTGCTTACAACTTAAAGCTTATCGCTTATAACTAGTTTTATATCGCTTTATGATAAATCTCTGAGCCGGTTTGCTTAAACTCTTCAGATTTTGCTTTCATTTCAGCTTCCACATCAACCATTTTGATCTCAATGGCATCACCTACGTTGTTAGGGTCTATGCCACGGGCTTCTAAGTCTTTGGCGTATTCACGCACTTCTTGGGTGATTTTCATTGAGCAGAACTTTGGTCCACACATTGAGCAAAAATGCGCTACTTTACCTGATTCTTGCGGTAAGGTTTCATCATGATATTCACGGGCACGCTCAGGGTCTAAGCCAATATTAAATTGGTCATGCCAGCGGAACTCAAAACGAGCTTTAGATAACGCATTATCACGCTCTTGTGCACCTGGGTGGCCTTTGGCTAAATCCGCCGCATGGGCTGCTATTTTATAGGTAATTAAGCCTTCTTTTACGTCTTCTTTATTTGGTAAGCCTAAATGCTCTTTAGGTGTTACATAGCAAAGCATGGCACAGCCATACCAAGCAATTTGCGCCGCACCAATCCCCGACGTAATGTGGTCATAACCTGGAGCGATATCTGTTGTTAATGGGCCCAATGTATAAAAAGGCGCTTCGTCACAATGCTTAAGCTGCTCTTCCATATTTTCTTTGATCATATGCATTGGTACATGACCTGGGCCTTCAATAAACACCTGTACGTCGTGTTTCCACGCTATTTTTGTAAGTTCACCTAAGGTGCGTAGCTCACTAAACTGCGCTTCATCGTTAGCATCTGCAATTGAGCCTGGACGCAAGCCATCACCGAGTGAAAAGCATACATCGTACTGCTTTAATATTTCGCAGATGTCTTCAAAGTGAGTGTACAGGAAGTTTTCTTTATGATGCGCTAAACACCACTTCGCCATAATAGAACCACCGCGCGATACAATCCCCGTCACACGCTTGGCTGTCATTGGTACGTAACGAAGTAAAACACCGGCGTGAATAGTAAAGTAATCAACGCCTTGCTCAGCTTGTTCAATTAATGTATCGCGAAATATTTCCCAGGTTAAGTCCTCTGCTACGCCGTTTACTTTTTCAAGGGCTTGGTAAATGGGTACGGTACCGATTGGCACCGGTGAGTTACGTACTACCCACTCGCGCGTTTCGTGAATATAACGGCCAGTTGATAAGTCCATTACTGTGTCGGCGCCCCAGCGGGTTGACCACACCATTTTTTCAACTTCTTCTTCGATAGATGAACTTACCGATGAGTTACCAATATTGGCATTTACTTTCACTAGAAAATTACGCCCTACAATCATTGGCTCTGTTTCTGGGTGATTAATATTGTTAGGAAGTATTGCGCGGCCACGAGCAATTTCATCACGAACAAATTCAGGGGTAATAAACTCCGGGATACTCGCCCCGAACGATTCGCCTTTATGTTGCTCAGCTAATAGCTCTTCACGAATTTTGGCACGGCCCATATTTTCACGAATAGCAACATACTCCATCTCTGGAGTGACAATACCTTGGCGAGCATAATGCATTTGCGTCACATTTTTACCGGCTTTAGCACGGCGAATTTTTGGTAAGTGTTCAAAGCGAATATGATCGAGCCCTTCATCGGCCATACGTTGCTGTGAAAACTTAGAAGTCACGGATTCTAATACCTCAGTATCTCCGCGACTTTCTATCCATTGCTCGCGATATTTATCTAACCCTTTACGGACATCTAAGGTGAAACTAGAATCTGTATAAGGCCCCGATGTATCGTACACTCTAATTGGCTCATTTGGTTCATAGATAGGGTTTTCATCGGTACCACCTATAAATGTATCACTCAGCGTAATTTCTCGCATACCCACGCGTACATTTTGTTGCGTGCCCTCAACATACACTTTGTGAGAACTTGGGAATGGTTGCCCGGTAAGGTTATAAATATAATCTGATGCAGCCGCACGGGTTTCGCGGCGAGACGGTTTATTTGATGTATTTGACATGACTTACCTCATTGCTAAAAGGGTTGTCTTGTCAGATATTGCGATGCAATAGAGAGTAGCAACTGCTACATGGATCGTAGGTTGTATTACTAAAAGTACTACCAACCTTGGCAGCCACAGTGCTTGTGACCAAAACATGGCGCACAAGCACCTGTTTAAGGCAGCTTGTTCCCTACGCAGGTGTTAGCCTGATCAGGTTCACGGATCCCGCTTTCGCGATCTCAGCCTTTGAGTTAATTCTCAAGGCACTCCGACAAGTAAAAATTCTTTAATTTTCGAGGTTGAGTGTACGTTAGATACCGTTAGCCTGCAAGCGCTTAACTTGCTGGAATAAACACAAAGGTTTGTTCGCCATTTAAAATCAATTGCTGTGATTGCAATTGGATCTGGGCACCTTGCTTTAAAGAATCGAGTAATTGTTGCTCAAATTGATCAAGTTGCTCGCCGCAAGACTTTCTTGTCATACCTAGTTTATTGATGCTTAATTGATTATCCATTAAATCACCCTCACCAAAAAATTTGTTACAACCGGCAAAGCCATTAACTTGTAATGCTTCAATAAAACTTAAGGATGCGTTATAAGACGCAGGAATTGCTAGACCATCAACGCGTGATAGTTGCCACTTAGTGTATTTTAATTGCTCACTGGTGACTGTCCCTGTCGATGAGCAGCCAATACAAAAACCGATAATAAGCATCGGTATTGCTGCTAATTTCATGTAATTACTAACCTAAAACTCAATCGGAACATAATAGCAATAATTAACCACAGATACCGTTAATAATGCATGTTTTTAATGTAAAAAATTGTTCTAAGATAGTAATAAAAGCTCAACCATAAGAATTATCTATATGGCTTTAAATAGATGATCTATTTCTTCTGGCAAAAAAGGTCGCCCATGTTCATTAACAGATGTGCCAATGACCAGCGCTTTTAACATTACTTTTTCATCATCTTTGCGTATTACAGTTTGACGAAAGCCAAACTTTAATCGGCTTATACGCTCAGGCTCCACCACGACATAAAACTCATCGCCAGGGAGTAGTGATTGCTTGTAATCCATTTCACTGCGCATCACTACAAGGTTTATTTTTTCTCGAGCAAGCTTAGCAAAATCAATACCGTTGGCATGCAAAAACTCATGACGAGCATGCTCAAGGTAGTTAAAATAGACACTATTATTTACTATACCTTGTAGATCACATTCATAATCACGCACTTTAAAATCAACTTTAAAGGTCATATTAATATTCCTAATTATGTATACTGTGCGCGTTTATAGCATATTTATACAGCTGGTATCACGACTTTAATGAGAATAGTTGTTATCATGCACGTCCCTGAAATGGAGTTAAGAAACCGAATGAAACTACGTCTGTCTTTAATTACTGCTGCACTATTACCATTGTTGAGCGTTCCAGCGCTTGCTGAAGATACCGATCTTGAAAAAATAGTGGTCACTGGAGATTTTCAAAAAGAAAGCATTCAAACATTAAGCGCTAGTGCGAGTTTATTCAGTGAGCACGAAATTAATGAACGTGGTGCCACATTTCTCGATGAAATGCTTGCCAGTGCAGCCAATGTAAACTTTTCAGCAGGGGCATCGCGCGGGCGTTATATTCAAATTCGTGGGGTGGGTCTACGCTCTCAGTTTGTTGATCCCATTAACCCATCTGTTGGCTTAGTTATTGACGGTATTAATTATTCGGGTTTAGGTGGCAGCTCGCTGTTATTTGACGTAGACCAAATTGAAATTTACCGTGGTCCGCAAGGGACGCGTTTTGGTGCCGATGGTATGGCGGGTATGATTCAAATGGAATCAGCCGATCCCACTTTTGACCCAAATGTCAAAGTGCAGCTCGGCGCCGGTAACTACAATAGTTATGAAGCAGGGGTTACCGCAGGTATCGGTATCACTGATAGCACCGCAGTACGTGGTAGTATTTATCAACGTGAATCTGACGGTTATCAAGACAATTTATACCTAGATAGACCAACACAACAGCAAGATGAAATGGTTGGCCGCTTTAAACTACATAGCCAACTTACAGATCATTTACGCTCAGAGCTAAGCGTTCATTACATTGATATCAACAACGGCTACGATGCATTTACCCTTGATAACAGCCGCAACAGCGTAGCTGATGAGCCTGGCCAGGATAACCAAGAGAGTATTGCTGTTGGTCTTGCCAATATTTACACAGGCTTTGATTTATTTGACGTTAGCTTAAATCTCTCAGGTATTGATAGTGATTTAGTATATAGCTTTGATGAAGACTGGGTATGCAACGATGCAAATGAGCCAGAATTGTGTGCAGCTGGTCTGCATCCTGAAGGCTATAGCTCCACTGATATTTATTTACGTGATCGTCAAGACCAAGCTGCTGAGCTGCAATTTAATGGTAAAGGCGGTAACTGGGTAGCTGGGCTTTATTATCAAGGCAGAGATGTTGATTTAGAACGTCAATACACATGGTTATCAAACCCGTTTGCTTCAAAATATGAAACCAATAACACTGCTATTTATGGTCAGTTAGCCACGCCTATCGGTAATAAAACAACGTTAGTGACTGGACTACGTATAGAGCAATACCAAGGTGATTACACTGACAATAATGGCTTTATTGAAGAAACTGATGATCTAATGGTGGGCGGTAAACTAGCTCTTGAATATCAAGTTATTGATCGTACCATGATCTACACTAGTCTTACTCGTGGCTATAAAGCAGGCGGTATTAACTCTGAAGCATTAGCAAAAGCAAAAGATGACGGCCTGAATCTAGATGCAGATTTTTTTCAAAACCACACAAGTTTTGCTCCAGAGTATTTATGGAGTGGTGAGTTTGGTGTCAAAGGCAGTTCATTGGATGATAAGTTTACACTGCGGTTAGCAGCATTTTACATGTACCGTGAAGATATGCAGCTAAAAGCTTGGCAAGTTCAAGACCAGAAATTTACAGGTTATGTTGATAATGCCAGCTCCGGTGAAAACTATGGGCTGGAGATTGAAGGCAGCTACCAATTAACTGATGATCTATTTATAACCGGTAGTGCGGGATATTTAAATACTAAAATCAATGATTTTGTAGCGCAATCGGGTTTAGATCAAGATGGCCGAGAGCAAGCACAATCACCTAAATACCAATACGCATTCACGGCGCGCTATAACTTCACTAATGAGTTATTTGCCACAATTGGTGTTGAAGGTAAAGATGATTACTACTTCTCTGATAGTCACAACTCGCAAGCCCCCAGTGTTAATTTAGTTAACTTCACTGCTGGTTACGAGGCTGATCAATGGTCAATTCGCGCCTGGGCACGTAACGTGTTTGATGAAGAAGTGCCTACTCGTGGTTTCGAGTTTGGTAATGATCCTACTGACGGTTGGCAAACGCACACCTATACACAATTTGGTGAGCCAATGGTTGCAGGTGTTACGTTCATATACGAATTATAATTAATAGGTGCTAGGTTATTAGGTACTAGGATTTCCTAGCATCTAGTTACCTAGTACCTAGCTCTTCAATTAAGCCCTATCTACATCAAATGCGATGACTTCTTTTATTGTTTGTTTTTGTGTCGCTAACATCACTAACCTGTCAATTCCAAGTGCGACACCTGCACATTGCGGCAAACCATGCTCTAGCGCTTTAATTAAGCGCGAGTCTATAGGTACCTCGTTCAAGTTATTTTTTTTACGATAGGCATTATCATCCATAAACCTTTTCGCTTGCTCCTGAGCGTCTGTAAGCTCATTAAAGCCATTAGCCAGCTCCATGTTTTGATAATAAAGCTCAAATCGTCCAGCAACGCGCTCATCGTGCTCACAAATGCTTGCTAGAGCGGCTTGAGAGGCCGGAAAGTGGTAAACAAAGCAAGGCTTATCTTGGCCTATCATAGGCTCAACTTTCATGCAGAATAACAATTGCAATAACGTATCACGGTGGGTTTCTTCTGCAGCAATATCAGCAAAGCCCTGCTCAGTAGCAAGTTGTTGTAATTGCTCAAGAGTTGCTACGAGAGGATCAAGGCCTAACACTTGCTCAAAGGCCTGCTGATAAGTTAACCGCTCAGCGGGTTGTACACCAAGCACTAATTGCATTAACTCATCTATTTCATCCATTAATGCAAATTCATCAAACCCTGGGCGATACCATTCCAACATAGTAAACTCAGGATTATGATGCTTACCAGCCTCTTCATTCCTAAATGCTTTACAGATTTGATAAATGGCACCACTGCCTGCCGCTAGCAGCCGTTTCATTGCAAATTCAGGTGATGTTTGTAGATATAAATCGAGCCCTGCTGCATAGCCTGGGCCGACAAAATGCGTATTAAAGCTCGCCAAATGTATATCAGTGACGCTTGCAGCACTTAAGCTAGGGGTTTCGACTTCCATCACATTGCGCTGATAAAAAAACTCACGAATAGTGCGTAAAATCACGGCTCGCTGTTGCAACGTTGTAACCTGCGCACTAGGCGCCCATAGATCTGCTGACATATTTTCTCCAAAAAAAATCCCAGCTTAAGCTGGGATTTAATTAAGTCATGTTAATGCTTACTTAACACGGCTTACGTATTCACCACTACGCGTATCGACTTTAATTACTTCACCTATTTGCACAAATAATGGAACACGTACAACAGCACCTGTACTTAAAGTAGCTGGCTTGCCACCCGTGCCTGCAGTATCGCCTTTGAGGCCTGGATCTGTTTCGGTGATTTCAAGTTCAACAAAGTTAGGCGGAGTCACAGCAATTGGGCTGCCGTTCCACAAAGTTATTGTACAAACATCATTTTCAACTAACCACTTACCTGCGTCACCCAATGCTTTTTCATCAGCAGCGATTTGTTCAAATGTTTCGTTGTTCATGAAATGCCAAAACTCACCATCAGTATAAAGATAAGCAAGATCAGTATCCATTACATCAGCGCCTTCAACAGACTCACCTGACTTAAATGTTTTTTCAAGAACTTTACCAGAGATAAGCTTACGGATACGAACACGGTTAAATGCTTGGCCTTTGCCAGGTTTAACCATTTCATTTTCTAAAATACTACAAGGTTCGCCGTCCATCATAATTTTTAGGCCGCCCTTGAACTCATTAGTGCTATAATTCGCCATCGTTTCCTCTGTTTAATAATTTTTCGAGTAATCTACTTACCAATGATACAAAGAAATGAAGCAAATTTGCATAAAAACTGGCAAAAAGAATTAGCTAATGTTGTTACTTGCCCAAAAACCTTACTCGAAATGGTCGGGTTATCAAGCCAAGTACATGAAAAGGACATAAAAGCCCGTAGTTTGTTTCCTGTGCGCGTGCCAATACCCTTTATAAAAAAAATGCGCTATGGGGATGCAAACGATCCACTTTTACTGCAAGTAATGCCACGCCACCAAGAGTTTATTGAAAAAACCGGGTTTAGTAACGACCCTCTGCAAGAGCAAGACAATAAGCAAGCAGGACTACTACACAAATATAAATCCCGTGTGCTAGTAATGTTTAAAACAGGTTGTGCGGTAAATTGTAGATACTGCTTTCGCCGCCACTTTCCCTATCAAGAAAACCAGCTAAACAAGCGTAGTTTAGTTGATGCGCTGGAGTACATAAAATCAGACGATAATATCAATGAGGTTATTCTTAGTGGTGGCGATCCACTGATGGCCAAAGATGATGCGATCAGTTGGTTTATGGATGAACTAGAACAATTACCGCAAATTAAACGCATGCGTATTCATAGTCGCTTACCAGTAGTAATACCCGCAAGAATAACAGAACAGCTTTGCGATCGTTTAGCGAAGTCACCTTTAAAAGTTATATTTATCAACCATATAAATCACGCCAATGAAGTAGATGATGATTTTAAAGCTGCTATGCAACTATTAAAAAAAGCAGGTGTTACTTTGCTTAACCAAGCAGTTATTTTAAAAGAAGTAAATGATTCAAGTGCAGCACAAATAGCACTTAGTGAGGCATTGTTTGATGCGGATATATTACCTTACTATTTGTACTTGTTAGACAAAGTTTCAGGTGCAAGTCATTTTGATATTGCTGAGAATCAGGCACGAAAAATCCTCGCTGATATGCTAATTGCATTGCCAGGATTTTTAGTACCTAAGTTAGTTCGAGAGATTGGCGGGCAGCAAAGCAAAACCCCTATCGATCTGAAACTAATTTAAACGTATACGTTTACGTTATTGCCCAGTGTAGCCGTAACAGACTTGGCTGGTGTTTGTGCAACACTCGAAGATGCGGCACCTTCAATTAATGCTAAAGCAGCAGCGCCATCGGCTTTTTGTTGCTTTTTCGCAAGCGCAGCACTATAAACTTCTGCACTTTCACCTGCGCCACTCATGGCAGGTAAATTTCCACCTGATATATTCATAGTTCAGTACCTGACTTTTAATTACAATCCAAGTAGTATATCGGCATTGCAGTCTAAAGCTTTAGGAAAAAAATGGATTCAATTATCGAGCAACTCAATGCAAACTTAAAAGTTGTTTATCGTCAATCACTTGATGCTGATAAAAAGTTAGATGAACTTCAACAACAAGGCCATGGTAAATTCAAATCATTGTTCCCTGCAGAGGCAGGCTTTGGCTTTGAAGCAAAAAGGTTTAAACCGTATGTGTTAGATGTCGCTGCAGATGTAGAAAGTTTAAGTTCTGACGGGTTTAATGAGGAAAAACTAAAAACGACGGTACTTAAATTACAACAATTACTACAATTGTTAGCTACATTTAAGTGATCTAAAAGCGCTAACTGATCAAGTCAGCGCTTATGCTCACTATTTCTGGTTAATTTGAGGCAGTAATTCTTTATCAAACCAGTCCGTAATCAAGCGTTTATCATAATAAAACTCTTCATCACGACCCATTTTAATTCTATCCATAAAACCCATATCTTTTAGCGAGATATTGTCGCTTTCAGTAATAATTTTCCCTTCGCTATCAGCCAGAGAGTATTTAAACTCAATACGCGGAAAGTAAATTGGTTTGATAATTCTAAGTTCATTCATACCACCAAAACGAACATCGCCCGCTAAATCAAGTTCAGTCACTTCAACGTTAAACTTATAACCTTCAGGTAGTTGCTCAGCCAGTTTACTAAAGTGCTTTTCAAAGCTAGAAGCAATACGTTTATGGTAAGCCCCTTTAGTATCATTAGAAGGACGTACATCTCGATAATCGTTAAAGTCTTGCCACTTTACGACAGCCTCCCCTGCGTGTGCAATTGCAGGAAGTACAAAGACCATGGCCATTACAACTTTTTTGAAAGTATTCATTTTATTCTCCAAAAACACTCAGGGTAATTCTAATTAAAATAATAACAGCACCAACTTAACTATAGCTTAACCCAATCAACGCCGATTGTTATCATTTATAAATATTTGTAATCAAAAATATAACAAATGTACTGTATCATTACTAAAGTTTGAATTTAAAACATGTAATGAAAGTGAATTTGTGATGAAATTAGCTTAGTTCATCTTATATATGGAGATTCCATGACAATTTTAGTAACTGGTGGCGCAGGATACATTGGCTCACACACCGTAGTTGAATTATTAACGCAAAATAACGACGTTGTTGTCATTGATAACTTAAGTAACTCTAGTGTTGAGTCACTTGAACGTGTAAAAAAAATTACTGGAAAATCAGCACATTTTTACCAAGGCGACATTCTAGATAAAAACTTCCTAGCAGGTATTTTTACCAAGCATACGATAGACAGTGTCATTCATTTTGCTGGGCTTAAAGCTGTAGGCGAATCGGTTGTAAAACCGATTGAGTACTACCAAAATAATGTACAAGGTACATTAACACTGATTGATGCAATGCGAGATGCAGGTGTATTCAAGCTAGTATTTAGTTCATCTGCCACAGTTTATGGTGATCCTGCAAGCTTACCTATTCGCGAAGACTTCCCAGTGGGTGGTACCACGAACCCTTATGGCACATCAAAGCTGATGGTTGAAATGATGCTACAAGATATCGCTAAATCTGATGAACGCTTTGCATTCGCGATTTTACGCTACTTTAACCCTGTTGGAGCACATGAGTCAGGGCTTATTGGTGAAGACCCAAATGGCATCCCAAACAATCTGCTTCCTTATATATCACAAGTTGCAGTTGGTAAGCTAAAACAGTTAGGTGTATTCGGTGATGACTACGACACGATTGATGGCACTGGTGTCCGTGATTATATTCATGTTGTAGACCTCGCTTTAGGGCACTTAAAAGCACTTAATAAAATAGCTCAACATACAGGTGCCCATGTGTATAACCTTGGTACAGGTAATGGCTATTCTGTACTTGAAATGCTTAATGCTTTTAGTAAAGCTTGCGGTAAAAAAGTTCCATATCGTGTATCACCTCGTCGCCCTGGTGATATTGCCGCATGCTACGCAGCTCCTGAGAAAGCTTTACAAGAGCTAGAATGGCAAGCAGAACGAGGCATTGACATTATGATGCAAGATACGTGGCGTTGGCAAAGTAGCAACCCTAATGGGTATAAATAAAAGTATCTACCAAATCTATAAAACCGCTTTTAAGCGGTTTTTTTTATATCTATAAAATATGCGAGTTGGTATTAACTTGTAAGTAACGCGAGTTTGCGAGTTTTATCAGAAGAATTTTTAAACGCGGTAGTCAAGTACTTCGCCTCTTTACTCTCGCAGCTTTAAATCGGGGCTGAAGCCTCCTCCTACAATAACTTTGACAGCGCGCAACACGTTAAGCCCTACGCTTTACTCTCGCTAACTCGCTTACTATTTCACTTTCCTGTAAACGTAAAAAGCCCGACTCTTTCGAATCGGGCTTTCTCTTATCTGGAGCCATGGTGCGCTACGCAGTAGGATGACGTAGTGCCCACAGCGGTAGAGAGCCACATAAAAATGCTACACTATCATTGGCCGGGGCTCGCCTTCGAGCTGTTTCGTTTCACTACTGAGTCCGGTATGGGGTCTTGGCTACGAACTTTACCCGTGGGTTTCATGATATGGGTTTCATGATATTCAAGCCACACTACGGTGCTCAGGTTGACGCAGTGCGGCTCGCTAACTTTATGCTCGCTTACTATTTCACTTTCCTGTAAACGTAAAAAAGCCCGACTCTTTCGAATCGGGCTTTCTCAATTTGGAGCCTGGCGATGACCTATTTTCACATAACAAATGCTACACTATCATCGGCGCTGTTTCGTTTCACTACTGAGTTCGGCATGGGATCAGGTGGGTCCAAAACGCTATTGTCACCAAGCAAATTGGGTGTCAGTCCGTATTTCTACG
>NZ_JANIGL010000005.1 GCF_024518675.1 Pseudoalteromonas shioyasakiensis | reverse complement strand
ATTTGCTTGGTGACAATAGCGTTTTGGACCCACCTGATCCCATGCCGAACTCAGTAGTGAAACGAAACAGCGCCGATGATAGTGTAGCATTTGTTATGTGAAAGTAGGTCATCGCCAGGCTCCAAATTGAGAAAGCCCGATTCGAAAGAGTCGGGCTTTTTTACGTTTACAGGAAAGTGAAATAGTAAGCGAGCATAAAGCTAGCGAGAGTAAAGAGGTGGAGTACTTGACTACCGCGTTGAAAAATTCATTCTGATAAAACTCGCAAACTCGCAAACTCGCAAACTCGCAAACTCGCAAACTCGCAAACTCGCAAACTCGCAAACTCTATAAGAAAACGCAAACTCGCGCCTTTTATCAGGAATAGGCAAACTCAAAACTCGCGCTCCTTACAAGTCAATGCAAACCCGCGCTCCTTACAATTGAATGCAAACTCGCGCCTTTCATCAGGAATAGGCAAACTCAAAACTCGTGCTCCTTACAATTGAATGTAAATTCACACTCCCTATAAGAAAACGCCAACTCGAAGCTTCATTTTTGACCTAGATGTTTTGAAAAGACTAAAACAATCCGTATGCTTCAGTTTCTTCTGCCTGATGTTGTGCTAGGTGTTCTGGTCTAAATATTACGCTGGGGTCAATTAGTACGCTGTGTTTTTGTTCAAGTTTAATAAGCCCTCGCATCATATTCTTCGTTTGTGAATCAATTTCAAAACCAATATCAGTCAGTTTATCGAGTGGTTTAACATCTTCTTTTTTGTAATTAATGCTATCTTCTACTTTATCAACAAGTAAGCCAATATGAGGGTTAATGCCATCTTTAGTAGTGAAAATTATGATTGGTTTATAATCTAGACTTAGTTGTTCTTTTGCGGACTCAAAAAGCCTCATTAATTGTTTATAACTACCACTTCGCTCGGTGTTTAGCTGTTTTTGTGCCTTTTCATTATGACCAGACTTGGTGAGCATACTTATTTCATTAGCTTGTTGACATAAACGTTCATGTGGAGCATTAAAGCGCTCAACAATGGCTTGGAGGTCATCATTTTCTGTTTTAAAACTAAAATACCAATTAGCGAAACTTGATTGTTGAATATCAGTGTTTTGTTCAAATAGTGTTTGCTGGATAGTGCTGCTCTCTAAAGACGAAAACCAAGCTTGTTGCTTATTCTGCCAGTCATTGAATACCTCAAGCATTGACTGGTTAGCTTCTTGAGTCGACTTTTTATTGAGGATAATACCTAAGTCAAAAATAGGGGTGGGTATTTCCATATAATCTTTGACGCCGATGAAGCTTTTATTGTCGTTTGGGAGGGAGGTTAAGTTATCTTCAAAACGCTCAGTTAAAAGTATGTCTAATATTTTTAATGAGATTGTTTTTTGACCCACCCTAAAGTTTATTAACTCCATAGCTTCCTCGCTTACCTAAATGATAATTTAAGGATAGAACATAATTTAAAAATAGCAGCTATTTTAGTGAGAAGAATGAGCGATAGACGCTATGTTCGTTCACGTTTTTTTTATTTATAAATAAAGTGTTTAATTGCTCATTTTTATTAAACGTTTCTTTAAGCTGTGTCATTAAACATAAATGGTGCAATGGCTGTTGGCACCGCTTAGCGGCCAAATCGAATAATACCGCATTGAGGTAGCCTTCAAAATGGAGCCTATTAGGTGTTGTTATATTGGCATCTTTCATGTCTTTTAAAAACTTCAAACACCAAGTTGATTTACAGGCAAGTGGGTTTGGAACAACTTCAGTTACCATCAGATTGGTAGAATATTTTAAGTTGGCAAATAGATCAGAGCTTGAGGCAAATGAAATGCTTGTGTAATCCGGTTGAAAGCCTTGCTGATAGGCTGTGTTTATAAACTCAGAGAGTGGCTTGTATGTACCTACAAGGCAGATAGCCGTCGCGCCGCTGTCTTTTAATGCTTTCAGTGCTTGCGCTACATCATGAGTGTTACGTAAGTAGCGTGCGACTTTTACCGGTTTTAAACCATACTGAGATAAGGCTTTAAGAAGCCCTGTTTCAACAACATACCCGAACTCATCTGCTTGAATTAAAAAACCAATCTTTGTGTGTTTTTTCTCTTCTACTAAATGTTTTATCTGTACGTTTGCTTCATCATAATAACTAGCGCGGATATTGAATACATTCACAGTTGGATCTGTATGTAAAAATTCAGCCCCACTAAAGGGCATTAAATAGGGGATTTGTAACTTTTCTAATATTGGGCTGACCGCATGGCTTGTGGGTGTACCCATGGAGCCGAATAGAGCTAATACGCCTTCATTTGTAATAAAATGATGAGTATTGTGTACAGCTCTTTGTGGCTCATAGCCATCATCAGCAACCAACAATTGCACCTTTGCACCATTGATGCCCCCTGTTTTATTCAACTTAGTAAAATACACGCTACTTCCTTGATAGAGTTGGTAGCCAATTTCTTTAGCTGGCCCTGTTAAGGCTGTAGACATCCCTAATTTAATGATTGGCTGTTCAGTCGCTATAGCCGTGTTAACAATAATGGCTATGAAAAGTAGTGAAACTCTAAGAAGTGCGTGAATGAGAAAATGTGTCATACCAATTTATTACAGCCTGCTTAAATTGTTTAGTCAGTGTTTTTTTACCGCTGATCTGTAATGTCGATTGTGCCTTTTCTAGTGACCAGTTTTGTAATATTAGTCTAATAAAAAGGTATTTGGTATGTTCATCGCAATTTTTCAGGCTTTGTGGTGACTGCCAAAAAATACGCCATAATATAGGCTTAATTGTAAATAGTTGAAAGTCGGTGTTTAACAGGGGGATTAGACGTTTTATATAGTCTGTATTAATGTCTTGGTTTTGATATTGCTCGATAATAACTTCGATTAAGCGCTGATCTAAGGTTTGAAACTGATCAAACAATTGTAATGCGAAGTCAGATTGAAATTGTTGTTCAAGCAGTTGTACTAACGGGTCATTAATCAAGCTCTTTACAACTAAGGCTGAGTGCTCTGCTGTTGCTTTATCTTTTTGAAAGCCTAATTTAATTAGTTTAAAACCATTATTCTGCCAGAACTTAAGCAGTGTAGCGTTTGCACCAAAACTGGCGCCGAAATAGTCACATTCTGGAGTTAATTTACCTTGGCTATATGTTAGCAGTTGAGAACCAAGGTGCTTATTGTGCTGCGAAGGTGAAACAGCAATACGTACTACTCGGGCACATCTTTTTTCAGCCGTTGCAGGGTCTGCACTAAGCTGTGCAAGAGTTTGTGCCATCAAGTGCCCTTGTGGCCGTCGCTTACCTGCAACTATTTGTTCGCTAATAGCTGTTGTTAAGCCACCTTCAAGCGTTACTAAGCAAACCGCGATAATATTCGTCTGCTGTTGGGCTACAAAAATACGCTGTGACGGTGCGTCTAAAAGATGGCGTAAATCATTTACACTATTTTGATAATGCGCCAGTGAGAGTAAGCTAACAATTTGTTGTAATAAACCCTCGTCGCTTATCAGTTGTGCGCTACTTAGTTCATTAAACTTTAGTTCGGCACTATCTAAATTTGTTTCTTCATAGTGCGCATTAAGCGCGAGCAATGTGGATATTTGCTCTTCTAGTGGATCATGAGCAGCAAAGCGAATCGGGTGTTTTAATTCAATACTGCGCATATTTTTATAATGGAGTTCTAAATAGCGGTTAAACTTTAATGTATAACCTCTGCCATTTCCTTCGTAGCCAATCATAGTGCTAGCAAATACGACTCTTGGATAATGAGCTAACATCTTGATGAGCATTGGCACAGGTATCGATGCTGCTTCATCGACAAACAGGACATCACATTTTGGGAGTTCATGAAGTAACTGATCTGGTGCGAAAAAGTGAAGGTTTGCTAGTTGCTTATCTGTTTTGTTATGAGTTAAGCCAAGCTGTTGTGATAAGTGTTTATAGCAACTGTGTAGCGCAGCAAATTGCTGGGCGCATATGACTATTTTTTTAGTTGTTAATTGTGCTGCAGCAAAACCTAAAGCAGATGATTTACCGCGACCTCTATCAGCATTGATCAATAATGGGCGATTTGCTCTGCCATTGGCTACTTTGATTATTTGCTCAATACAATATTGCTGCTCAGTTAAATCAATAACACCTGGCTGGAGTGCGTATTTTTGCATGGGTTTCCAGCCATTTCTTTGACTAAAGTGTAGAGCACTTTTATGCTCAAGTAATCGGGCTAATCGTTGGTTAAAAAAGCTTATGGGTTGGTTTTGGTCATAGGACTGAAAATAAGTTAAAGCAGGGTCGCACCAATTTTTTAACTGCCCCAGCTCAGGTAACAGTAAAATTAATAAACCGCCAGCTTTAACTGTACCGCTAAGTGCTGCTAGTTTATCGGGTAAAATGCCGCTAAAGCCATCATAAATAGCATGCTCAAACTCTTGGCCTAAAATTTGATGGGTATGCTCAGGCCATGAGCTAGTTGTTAATTTTGTGCTTTTAGATAAAACATTAATGGTACTATTACTTAGTTGGTTGAGTAGGTGTTGGGCATATATATAGCACCAGCTTTGTTCACCGCTAAGCAGTAACAACTGCCTATGCTTAGCATAGGCTAATTGCGTGAGTACTTGAGTTAGACCTGCATTAAATGGCTTGAAGTCGTGCATATTGTGTTACTAGCCATTTACTACCGACATCGTCAAAGTTCACTTGTACTCGTGATTGCGCACCAGCCCCTTCGTAATTTAAAACTGTACCAATCCCAAACTTTGCATGCACAACTCGTTGTCCTAAATTGAAGCCACTTTCTTCAAATGCTGCATGGCTAACCGAAGAGCTAAAGCGTCCTGCGGCAGGAGGCCGAGAGACTTGGGTTTTAATCCTAATCTCTTCTACGCAATCTTCAGGCATTTCGCGTAAAAAGCGTGATGGGCTATGGTACTTTTCTTGGCCATATAAGCGACGGCTTTCAGCGTGGCTAATATAGAGCTTTTCCATTGCTCGCGTCATACCTACATAACACAGGCGGCGTTCTTCTTCTAAACGGCCAGATTCTTCATTACTTTGCTGAGAAGGGAACATGCCTTCTTCCACACCCACCATAAATACCAGTGGGAATTCTAAGCCTTTCGCTGAGTGAAGCGTCATCATTTGCACAGCGTCTTCATGTTCTTCTGCTTGGCCATCACCCGATTCAAGCGAGGTATAAGCTAAAAAGCCTTGTAATGGTGAACTGAACTCTTCGTCTTCAGGTAATTCGTATTGACCACAGGCGCTAATAAGCTCCTCTAAGTTTTCTACTCGGGCACGGCCTTTTTCACCTTTCTCGGCTTGATACATGGCCATTAAGCCTGATGTTTGAATAGCGTATTTGGCTTGTTCTTCGAGTGTAAGGTCGCCAATCTTATCTTCTATATGCTCGACCAGCTCAACAAATTTAGTCACAACACTGGCTGCGCGACCAGATAAATGTTGTTGCTCAACAACTGCTTTAGCAGCATACCAAAGAGGCAATGACTCAGCACGAGCGCAATCACGTATGTGACTTAGGGTTTTGTCACCGATACCACGTGCAGGGGTGTTAATGACACGTTCAAATGCAGCATCATCTTGACGGTTACCTACAAGGCGTAAATAAGCTAGGGCATCTTTGATCTCTTGGCGCTCGAAGAATCGCATACCGCCATAAATTCGATACTTTAAGCCTTCTTGTAGCATGGCTTCTTCAAGTACCCGCGATTGTGCATTGCTACGATATAAAATAGCCGCATCTTGTAATGCATTACCTGCGTTGAGCCAGCTGCGTAGTTTACTGCTAACAAAACGTGCTTCGTCAAGTTCGTTAAACGCCGCATAGACTGATATAGGTTCGCCTTCACTGCCATCAGTCCAGAGGCTTTTGCCCATTCGGTCTGAATTATTTTGGATCAGCGCATTTGATGCTTTAAGAATAGTGGCCGTTGAGCGGTAGTTTTGTTCAAGGCGAATTGTTTCGGCTTCAAAGTCAGTTAAAAAGCGTTTGATGTTTTCAATTTTTGCACCGCGCCAACCATAAATACTTTGGTCATCATCGCCAACAATCATAATGCTGTTGGTATCGCCTGCAAGTAGCTTTAGCCACGCATATTGAATGGTGTTGGTATCTTGAAACTCGTCTACTAACATGTGCGCAAAACGCTGTCGATAATGGCGCAATAAGGTTGGGTTATTTTTTAAGACTTCAAAACTGCGGAGCAGAATTTCGGCAAAATCAACCAAGCCGGCGCGATCGCAGGCCTCCTGATAAGCGGTATAAACCTTAAGCATCATTTGCTCATTTATATCATAAGCCTGAATGTCTTTTGGGCGTAGGCCTTCATCTTTTTTCGCGCTGATATACCAACCAAACTGTTTGGCAGGCCATTTTTTATCATCGATGTTCATCGCTTTTAATAAGCGTTTGATCATTCTTAGCTGGTCGTCGGAATCTAAAATTTGAAATGCTTCAGGTAAATTAGCTTCGCGGTGATGGGCGCGTAAAATGCGATGCGATAAACCATGGAATGTACCAATCCACATGCCGCCGACTGGTGATCCGAGCGTTTCTTCAACCCGAGAGCGCATTTCTTTTGCTGCTTTATTGGTAAACGTTACCGCAAAAATACTGTAAGGCGATGCTTGCTCTACTTGCATTAACCACGCAATACGATGAACTAATACTCGAGTTTTACCAGAGCCTGCGCCTGCGAGCACCAGCATATTTTGCAGTGGAGCAGCTACGGCATCCCGTTGTTTGTCATTTAAGCCATCGAGTAATTCTGAAACGTCCATCATCACGCCTTTTCAATCAATATTGCAGGCAGTATAACAGGTGTTTTTGTTAGGCTAAATAAAATACTGTTTTTATAAACAGTTAATTTTAAAATGTTCTTTATTTAATTCATTGCGCTTTTTAGCTAAGCTATTGTTGTAAACAATATTTGCTGTAGCCAATTTGACTGATATTTAGTAAAAATCACGATTTAAAAAAGTTTAACATAAACTAAATTTATTTTAACTATATGATTATTATGCTTTTTAATAATTGGCATGAAGTGTGTAAGTATCTAACAAGAAAATCAAATTAATAATTGAGGTTAACATGGCAGAGCAAGGTTCAGGCGGTAATGTAATCGCAGCAATTTGTAATATATTTTTCCCAGGTCTTGGACAGTTAGTCCAAGGTCGTATCATGGCGGCAATTTTCTTTTTCTTAGCTTGGGTTATTAGTGGTGCACTTATCTATGTGGTAATAGGCTTTGTTTTACTGCCTATCGTATATATTTGGGCCATTATCGATGCAGCTCGTTTTAAAAACTATCGGTAGCTAATCTTACTTAAGTAGAAAAATAGCGCTTTTTAGCGCTATTTTTGCATCTGGTTTTCGTTATTCATAATCGACTAGGTTATAATTCAGATTATAAGTAGTACTGGAATTAATTTATGGAATATCAATTTATACGCGACCCAATTAGTGGCTTACGCATTAAAATTAGTAGCGAGCATGCAGTGATTGGTCGTTGGCTAAATGAAGAAATTGGCAAAGAAAAAATAGCCATGGTTCAAGCCTTAATTACATCGGTTGCCACTAGCTTCGAGCCGTTAACTTTACAGGGCCAAGAAATTGATTTGATTTTAAATAAAGACGAAGCCATTTTTGAAGCCCATGCCCTCCATCAAGACTCAGAAGACTTAATCGCCTATCAAGATGATGAGCTCATGCTTGAGGAAAACGGCCTAAGTAGCGGCTGTGGTTTTGAAGATTTTGTTGATTTAATAAATTCTTGGCAAGAGTTTACTTCAGGAAGATAAGCAGGGCGGATCTCCCTGCTAATAAATTATGCGGACTATTGCTCTGCGACTGACTTAACTGCTGCCAATAGTAAGTTTTCTGTTAGGCGCACTTTGTAGTTTGGGTTAGCGTATTGAAAGTTTACTAGCCCAGTTTTGTCTACTACAAATACTGCGGGCACTGGCAACGCTACTTTTGCCTTACCATCTAACGTGACAAAATTTACCCCTAATTTATTACGGTAAATAGTCGCTGTTTTGTCATCTAAATAAAATGCTAAACCAAGCGCTTGGCTTAGCATAAGGCTATCATCAGACAGTAGCTGATAATTGGCTGAATCAATTTTACTTTGAGCTAACTTTTCTGGGCTATCAGGAGAGACCGCAATAATTTGCGCACCTAAATCAGCGATTTGTTGCTCTATATTTTGAATGCTGGCTAATTGTTTTGAGCAGTACGGGCACCAGCCACCACGGTAAACAATGAGTACAGTGGTTTTTTCAGCGAAGCGCTTACTTAAATCAATATTGTTCCCGTCTTTATCTTTTAAAGTTGTAGCAGGAACCATTAATCCCGGCATCAGTGGGCTGACTTTTTCTGCTTTATCAGCAATATTGGTGGCGGTTGCAGCAGTGGCCGCAGTACTTACTAACATAACACAAGCGAGTAAAATAGATTTAAGCATGTAATTCCCTAATAGTTGTTTAATCATTTAATATAGAAGATAGACTAACAAGATAAATTATTTCATCAAAACTTAATTATCTGTATTATTGAGCGCAATTAAAATAGTTACTGGAAGAGACATGTCTGCCAATTTAAATAAACTAGTGGTGATGCTAGAGATGCAAAACGCTATGAACACAAAAGTTCATGAGCAATGGTTTAGCCAAGGTTTTGAGTGGAATCGTGCAATTTGGGTTGAGTGTGCTGAAATGCTCGATCACTATGGTTGGAAATGGTGGAAAAAACAAACTCCAGATACTGAACAAGTGATCCTTGAACTCGTTGATATTTTTCACTTTGGTCTTTCATTGCGTATCGATGGACAAACTAGTTATTTAGATTTAGCTAAACAGTTGGAAGAGCAATTAAACTCGCCGCAAACAGCCGATGATTTTAAACAAACGCTTGAAATTTTAGCTGCGTCAGCTGTTGCTGATAAAGTTTTTAATGCTGAAGCATTCGCAGGGTGTATGGCGCAAATTGGTATGGATATCGATGATTTATACCGTGGTTATGTTGGTAAAAATACCCTTAACTTCTTAACTATCCCCCTACATACTAAACAAGAAAACGTATCTTTTTATCACTAATAAATGTTAATATGTTATGCAATATCATAATAGGTAAATAAGTATGCTAGAGGTTGATTCAAAAAAATATAAGACTCCATTATTTATATGTGATGATCTTACTCTCATGTTATTGCCTAGTTGCTTTTCTCATTCATTAACAAAGAATCAAACCATTTATGTTTTAGAAAGAAAAGTAGGAAAAAAAGGCTTTGTTACCCAGAAGCTGAAAGAAAACCAGATAAAGAGAAAACAAGTGGAATTGATATTAGAAAAGTTGAGAAACTTTCTCCAATGGATAGAAGAATATGCTTTATCTAATTCAGAAGTATCTATAGCTACCCACCACAATCTTTCAAATAAAATATTAAACTATTATATAAATGACATATTGATCGACAAGCTTAAGAAAAGTGAAGGTGTTGTAAAGAAGCATGTTTCAGCTCTTAAAGCATATTATAACTATTTAGCTAATGCTGGTTTCACCAATATAAAAAATCTTATGATTGAACCCAGACTTCAAGAGCAAGCAAGAGATAATAAAAAACCTAGAACAGCTGTAAAATATTTAACACCAGAACTTAGATCTATTATTTATCAAAACACTTCGAGTATTAGAGATGAATTGCTTTTGAAGACTGGCGGCGAAGTAGGCTTAAGATCTAAAGAAAATGTAGGCATTCTACTTAATGATTTTGAGGTCGGTAATAAAAAGCATAAAGGTTTACTTTCATTGTTTAAAGAGATGAAAGATAACCCAACTAAAGATGAATTCATCTTTTACCTTCAGGGTAAATATACTAAGGCACGGAGAAATGGATTCGGCCTACCTAGAAATATCTTTTTCACTCGTGAGCTGCTATTGAGAATGAAAGAGTATTACGACAAAGAACGTCCAGAAAGCGACTCGGATCACTTTTTCTTGAATGACGATACCGTCTATTTCGGCACGAAAATTTCAGTAAAAAGAGCATCACTTGTATTCACAGATGTATGCAAAATTGTATTAGAGAAACAAAAAAATGGAATGCTACCTTCAGATGGCCAGCTATTAGAAAAAGATCATACACATCATGTTCTAAGGCATAGTTTTGGTACAGATAAGTTTTATTATTTAGCTGAAAGTCGCCAAATAGCAATCGACAATGTCACTGTGCATTCTATTGTTTATCTCACTGTGGCAAGCCTCATGGGACATAACGCCGAAGGTGAATATGCTTCTAAGACTACAAAAAAATACATTCGCTCTTGCAACATCAAAAAAGATTTTGAGGAGAAGCAACAATGGTTCTAGAAGCTAGCTCTGAATTCTCTAAAAAGCAGCAGGAAAAATTGATAAACCAACAAATAAGGATGGATAAAGAATTAGCATCCAAGTCTAAGGTTTTTGAGCTAGTATTTGACATTAATGCTAATCAATTTTCAATCCCTAGCTACGAAGGTGGTGATTATGCACCTCATAATGTGACAATTTCGCCTAACACCCCAGACCACATTAAGCTTATCTTCTCAACACTTAATAGGGCTAACTACCTCGTATTTGTTGATAATAAGGGGACTATAACTCATAAGAAGCAAGCTCATTCAACATACAAAATCTTTATCGATTTTATGTGTTCTGAACCCTTTGAAAAAAAAGATCGAATCAAGATTTTAAAAAAATTTGAAACGCATAGAGTGAACATCGACAAAGTTAAACCTCAAAGTTCAGGCCTTCATGCTATTAAATCAATGATTAAGCTCGCTATTGAAGATGAGTGGTTCAAAGAACAGCTATCTGAAGCGCAATATGCCTACATTTTTACACTGTCAAAAACAAAGCCAGCCCCTTCTTCCGAGCGAGACCAGATAAACTTGGCTGCTTGGTTTGCTCAGCATACTTGGTTAAGAAGAGATGATGTTGGTATAGGGCATACATTGTTTTCTCGATTAGCATCACCAAAAGCTACGATAAAATCGTTTAGTGTTACTATTGAAATTGCAATGTTAGAAACATTGAAAGCAAAGGAAGCATTAATAGCGTTATTTCTTGATGCCCCCATCACAACTGATGAAATACCGGTTGAGCGACCAAGAGCCCAATTTCCTGTGAAAAGCGAGCATGACGTACATGTTAGAAAGTGCTTTTTAACAACATTTGATGTTTTACGAGCAGCATATCATTCATTAGAAGAGCCATCTGCTAATCTAAAAACAGCTATCAAGCTGTTTCTTTCCGAAAACATTAGAGAAGATGACTTGAAGCGCTATGATGAGGCATTTTTTAGAAATAAGCCCGCTTTCAACTCAACTTCAATAATTACTTCCAGAAATAAGTTATTTTTTTCTGTGTTTTTTTTGCATGAACTTGCTGAATATGTGCATAGCGGTAATAAAGAAGAACTTCAGGTTCCAGCCAGCCAAGGAGAGCACTTACTATTTCATTGGCTTATGGCAACACAAACCGTTCAAGCATCTGATATCGCAAAGTTATCTGGAAGAAACTTTCAATTTATTAGAAGGCGAAATGGTAAGATCACACATATTAGAAATGAATATTATAAAGGGCGTGCAAAGACTGTTCATAAACCAAAGGAAGTAAGCACTAATACAACCCTGGGTAGTGCAATTCTTTTATTCATTCTACAAAGAACACCTAAGTATGATAATTCAGCTAAATTAACAGGGCCATTGAAAGATGTCGCAACAGGAGTGTCTTTTGCGAGATTTATAAACTTCCTAAATACATATTTAAACGAGAAAATCATTACTACATTAGATAAAGAGAAGTCATCACTCGTTTTTCTAAAGGCCATAACAAAGCTACTTGATAATGGTATTAGCGCACTAGGGAAAAACAAAACTGTTGAAGAGTTATGGGAAAATTGTGATACACCATGCAAACGACATTTATTTAAACCTTCTTCAATCAAAACAGCGGCAGTTTATGCGTCGTCAGATAATTTTAACCCAACTCAACTGACTAACTTTCATTCTCATACAAATAAAACAGAACGAAATGGCTACCTAACACCAAATAACGAAGAATGGATGAATAACACAGGCTTAATAACAAGAGCTGTAATGCAAGATCTAACCGTTAATCTTTTTAAGGCATCAGAATCTGAAAAGCAGGCGTTTAATTCTCAGTTTACAAATGCTTCAGAATACATTTCAGCTAAAACAGAAGAAACACTTACTAGAATGAAGCTTGTAACAGGTAAAGAGGACGGGAAAGTAAATGATTTAGGCTTTCTAACCAGTTATAAAGATGCTGATGAGCCAAGCGACACAATTTATCTCGTTGACTCGCCAGAAACAGTAGTAAAACTTAGACATTTCTTATCTGAAGTAAAAAAGAAGCATCATATATTGGCTAAAAACTCCCCTGAGTACCTATTAATGACAGTTCTTCCAACAGTTGAATGGGTAGAAAAGTTGTTTGAATACCAGCGTTTCTCAACAAAAGACAAAGGTGAGAAACTTTATAAAGAACTTGCCTCAATTTTACCACCATTATTTAGCGCACACATGAGGTAGCAATCATGCAAAGAAATCTACGAAGCATAGAAAAAACAGCATATGAAACGCTTATTCAAGAAATGAACGATATAATGGTATTGCACAATGTTATTGATAATTGCTCTTTCACTGACGACAAGTGGCAATTTGAAAGTAATAGTATTGCCGGTATTTTCGAGTTGGATTTTAGTCTTTTTAGTTTTCCCCAATTTAATGGGGGAAAAATCTATAAGGTTGTATGTCACGGTGCAGAAATAGAGCTTACGAATCAAGAGCTTGCAAAGATTATTTTTCTAGAGCATTTAGATAAATCAGCAACGCTTTATTATTACCATCGAAATGGATTTAACTTTATAGCAAAAGTATGTTCTTTTTTAAAAATTTACAATGTAGATGCTATTGATAAAAACAATGTTCAAGATTTTTATAACTATGCATTTAGCCATAAAGTACACGCTAACAATATAGTTAAAAGCTTATCCCCTCCTGCTTTTCAATCATTATCTGGTAGTGCCATAAGTTTAAACAACCTTGTTCAATACTTAAAACTCTACAATGTTGAAGGGCTAATAGGTGGCATTACAATTGATACCGAGCAAGAAGGTTTAAACACAGCTTGTAGCACTTTTTTAGGAATGAATTTAAGCGAATATCAAAACGGGGATTCATTTAACTATTTAGGCTTAGACATTGGAAAGCACTATATAGATCATTGTGGTAGCTTATTTGAAGAAAATATTCAGTATGCTATAGCTGCTAGAATTACATTAAATGAAACGATACACGAAGTTCAAAGAGATTTAGAGCAAGGAAATTTAGAAAGCATTCAGCCTATAGTCGCCCAAGCACTCATGGGGGAAAAATTAACTGACTTACCAGATCACCAAGTGAGAGTTTGGTCAAAGAAAAAGTTAGAGCTGATTTATGATACATCCCTTAAAAACTTCATTAAAAACTATAACCAGTTTGCCATTGTGGCCAGTGCGTTTAAGTTAGATGTTATCAATGAAGTAATAGCAAAAGCTAAATTGCCTGACAGGTATGACGCCCAAGAGTTCGTGCGCTCTATTTTATTCGCGAGGTTGAACGATAAAAAAATCAAGAAAGAAGAGAGTATCTTTAAAGAATATCTAGCCGTTTTAAAAGCCAACGATGAAGGTCCAGATATTGATTTTAAAGAGCTCATATCAATATGTAATAAGACGTTGAACACCTTCAAACAGACATTACCCAATAAGCCTAATGAGGCTATAAAACTCTGTCATAAACACAGCAGTCGAATCTGTATAGAATCAAAGAATGATGGTGTTAGAAAGTTTAAAGCTGGTTTGAACATGGTCACGGCTTGCGGAGCAACACTTGTAGTAGGACTGCTTGGTTGGAGACGAAGTGAGTTTGGGTTTTCACTGAATAATATCAATTTAAAGATAAATGAAACCGTCTCAGATAATTTTTATACATCACTTAGGTTTATGGTCAACTGGACTGTTGAAAAAACAAGCGGAAAAACAAAGTTGGATAGGGAAATCACTCAATATGCATACATTGTTATAGACCTATTAGCTAAGTTAAATGAATCGGAAAGTCACTTACCTGCAATCTATTTTGCTTCAAAATCTCGCAGTAAAGGTACAACTCCATCTACAGACTCATCGATGTTTATTGCCAACCTTGTTGATTATGCATGGCCTGATTTTATTCGAAATTACTCAGAAAAAGAAAAAATTCTTAATAGCAATGATGAGCAATTAAAAATTGATTTCGAGAAATTAGAAGCAGATCTGCCAATATATATTCTCTGTCAAACTAATAACTCACAATCCTTAATCACAAAGATCGAATTATACAGAAATGGAGAGTTACCTGAGTTAGAAACAAAAATATTCGATGATAAGTTAACTTTAAAAACAAAGGAAATGTTAAATGATGCGAGTATTGAACTAACTCCATCAGATATAACTAAAATTCGCTCGCAACTATTACAGGATGTAGCTTATCCTACTCCTCATGCATTCCGTCACATTTGGGCTGAAGCAGCACTTAGAAGGTATAGAGGAGATATTGGTAAGTTTATTCGAGCTAACTTTAAACACCTAGATGAATCTTTTTTTATGGCTTATTTGCGTGACAAAGAGACGAGTGCTTTTTACCAGATTGCAAAAAGAACTGTCATAAAAGACATTGTTAGACAGCAGTTACTTTCATTGACTAATAATGATCGAATATTTGCAGGTGCATTTGATCACATGTTAACAAAAGCCGTTCATAGTACAAAAGTTGTCTCTCATGAAGAGTACATTGCATTAAGCAATAAGATCAGCGAAGAACGTATTATAAATATAAGCCCTAGACCATGGGTAACGTGTATGCTTCGCGTCAATACAGAGCGTTTTGCAAAATGCTCTGAAGACGGTGTTCCCCAACCACATAAAGCAGAACCTAAATTTTGCTTGGGCTGTATAAATGCCAATATTTCAGAAGGGAATTACAATGGCATTATGTTTTATATAAGTACAGATATTAAAGCATGTCGTAATGCAGCTTTACCTAATTTCATTAGAAAAATGCATGAGCCTGTAGTTCGTGATGCACTCAAACGAATAAGAGAACTTGCTAAAAATACAGACAAATATAAAGAGTTTATTGAGCACTTAGAAGAAACTCTTTATATTTCCGAACAACTAAATAGAGCAGCTTAATATGAATATTGACGATTACCTATCTAAATATTTAGATACCAGTGAATTGCCAGGAGAGGCTAAATCTGAAAAAAGCTCTAGGCCTGACTGGGCAGAGCCATCCAAAAGGTCAGGTAAAGCCTATGATGCGATTGAAAGCCTGAAAGGACAAAAGAAAGCATTTATTAAAAAACATGGAAAGAAATCAGATTACGTTACTAAAGGTAATTACTTAATAACTAAAAAAGAAGTCGCAGAATTAGTCGGCCCAAATGTAAAACCACAGCCTTTATTCTACAGTAAAACAACGTCTTATTGTGAGGCTCTCTTAACGCATTTTAATAATACAAATGATGAGCTTAATATCTTAAAAGAAAAGCGAATATCGAAAAAAGGTCGTGGTCTTATGCAGAAAACTAAAGAAGAGCTAATCGAGCAGTTGAGAGCCGAAAAGGAATCGAAAACAGAAGGGTTAACATCACTTGTAGATGATGTTTATCAGCGCACATTAGATAACATTTCCTTAGACATGAAACGAAAGCTAGGCCTTTTGTAAACTAGTAAGAAATAAAAACTTTAATAAATACAATTGTGGTAAATAAACATGAACAAAAAACACCAAGAACATATAGTTTGTATCAAGTCATCAGCTGTTGAGCATAGAGCTCATGGCTTTGTAGATTATGAATTAAACCTAGCAGATCTTATGCTAGGACAAAGAGCGATGCTCGAAAATGATGAAGATTTTAGACAAGTATTACCTATCTCTATTTTCACGCACAACGGCAAAGTTTGGGCGTATGAAAGAACGTCTAAAGGCGGAGAAAGCCGTCTTCACAACAAGATTGCCGTAGCTGTTGGTGGCCATTGGGATATGGACGACATTATTACAAAAGATGGCATTATAGATCTTGAAGAATCACTTCAAAAAGCGATGGAAAGAGAACTTTTAGAAGAAGTAAAACTATCTTCAGCTGTTGTTAAGTCTACTAGATTAAAAAAGATGATTTGTGCTGATGATACTGAAGTAGATCGTGTGCATATGGCTATGATTTATATGCATGAGCTAGACGGAGAAGGAATCGAATCAGCCGAAGATCAACTAAAAACTGTTGGCTTTGTCTCTCCCCAAGAATTATTAGACGGTGACTACAATATTGAAGTGTGGGCCAGAATTGTATGCGAAATTTTGGTATCAGACCAAGTTTAACACCGTTTTTAAATCATAAGAAAGTTAAAGGCCAAACGACATTTCAAATAGAAACGTGGTTTGGCCTTACCCACCCCTTTCCCTTGTTGCTCAGGATTATTTCAGCTACTTAGCGTACCTTTCACCTAGCCAATGGCAAATCACAAAGCACCTTTATGTTAAATGCGACTACAGCTTAAAAAAGCTATAGTGGCACCGCAAAGCGAAACATAACTAGACGGTTGTATTTCCAACCTATAGCGGAGTTTTACTCCAGTTTGGTTTTGGGTTTAACTGATTATCTAGTTTTGGGTTGAAATGTCAATTACATCAGGTAAATGAATACCTTCTCCCATTAGATATCGCCTAATACTAAACTGTAGTTCCTGACCTGAATACACGTATTTATTACGGGAAGAAAACCGCCCTTCCGCGAGCTCTAAAGCCAGTGAATCAACACACTTTAATAACTCATCTAGTGATAATAATTTGGGCACACCTTTAGATATCCAGTTAGCGTCCTCGCTGTCACAATGTGACAAACTATTTAGGGAGTCATTATCTAACCTACGGTTTGAATCAAAGCCTTTTCTATCCTGAGGAACTATATAGTAATTGTCACCTTTTCGAAAAATAAGAAAACGGTGAATAGCTATATTTAGCTGTTTTCTGTTAACGAAAATACGCTCTCTTAGAACATGCTTAACGATTAAATCACCAGTCAGCTTAATGAAAAATTGCTTACCGTCCTGCTCAATAGTCAACAAATGTTCAGACTTACGTTTTAATTGTTCACCAAACTCTTTAACAAAGAAGCGCATTTGCCGTTCGGTAGCAAGAACGCCATCATTTAACCAACGACTAACCAAAGATACAGACTTAGCACTTAAACCGGCTTTAACAGCAATATCTTCATTTCTCATACCTGAATCTTTGGCTATTTTTACAAGTCTTTTGGTGTCCTTACATTTTTTATCCATTTTAAAAAGCTACTCCTTTGGCTGGTAGATATTACATTATCTACCAGCCTGCTTAGTTAGTCATCTCCAATATAGTCATCATTATTGGGATTATGGCAATCTGCCCAGTCGTCCATATCTGCATCGTTGTTCGGATTATTAATATCTGACCATGCATCCAGTTCTGATTGCGACATATCTGATGTATCAGGCATAAAAGTCTCCTTACTTTTTAGTTTTATAAAGTGGGTTATTAGGGTTCAGCTGGTTGCTTCTGTTATCCAGTACTTTTTGATGTGGTGTATTAGTACCAGATGTACCGTGATTTTGATTTTTCTGGTTTGCTTTATGGTTGTTATTACTCATGACATTCTCCTGTGTTTCGTGTCATAGCTATAGTAGTAATCAAGCGCAATTCGATGAAGTGATAGGTACGTGAATGTTTAGTGAAAAGCAGTGATAATCAATGAATATATAAAAATTGGCTGATATTGTTGGCCTAAGTTCGAAGAGTTCGTGATATCTTTTCTAACAAAAGTAAAACTAATTCACGCTGAAAGTACTGATAATCGTCAGGAATGTTTAAATTGATTATCTTCGGCAAGAAGACTTCGCTAGTATGGCTTTGAATTCGGTCAATGTGTTGCTGTTCAAAAACATAGATCCTATCTGCCCATTTCAACATCTCTTCGGTACAAAGTGTCGAATTGGCTTTCAGTACGTATTTAGCACTGAGGCCTGCTGATTTGTACTGATGGTTTTTATTGGCAGCACGAAACAACTCTTCAGCAGTTTTGCTTCGTTGTATATTACTAGTACATAAAAAGAGAATATTCACAGACGGCTATTCCTCATGAAAAATCTCCAGTTCTCATGCGAATTAGCATATCCATCACCTCATCAGCATTAATTGTTAGCTGTTTAAACGGTGACTTACCTTGCAAGGGGCGCTTGGGTTTAGTGAGCCATTCTTGGCATACCCGAACATCACATTTAAATTGTTTCATCAACTCTTGAAAAATATCAAAATGCTCAGTTTTTAAATACTCTAACTCAGTTAAATTAGTTTGTTTTTCTAAAGAGGATTTGGAATTCTGATGACACATAAATTTAAGCTTTTGAGTAGCGATGATCTATATCAATACTAAAGCATAAAATCTATTTGATGTCTAACTCATAATGAGACATACTATTTCAACTCGAATGGAAAATGTCAATAGAATCAGAATTATCGAATGGATGAATTCAGTTTTGCACAGAAGCAGCGCCTAGCTTATATCGACTTTAAGCTCTATTTTACTGGGATGGTAACTCGCAGTGAAATAGTCAGTCATTTCGAATTAGGCATGGCAGCAGCAACCAGAGATTTAAAGTTCTACAAAGACAATGCGCCTGAGAATATGGCGTATGACAACGTAGAGAAAAAATATTTCATCACAACGCAATTCAAGCCCATATTTAAACATGATGCACGCCGCACGCTTATTAAGTTAGCGAATAACATTAGCGATGGCTTTGATTCTATTGGTGATACATCATTCCCTATTGAATCACCAAGCCCGTTAAACGTACCTGATATTGATATTATCGCTAAGCTATCTCAAGCGATTATCAACCAAAAGCCTATTTGCGTTATCTACACGTCTTTAAGTAGTGGTTCAGGTGCAAGAGAGCTTGTGCCTCATTCAATAGTAGATAATGGCTTACGTTGGCATTTAAGAGCGTATGATCGCAAATCAAAATCATTCCGAGATTTTGTTTTAACGCGCATTACTAAAGTTACAATTCAAGCACAGACACCATCCCCTGAAGAAGATAAGTTAGAAGATCATCAATGGATGCGTATGGTGCCATTACAAATTATTCCTCACCCAAATAACGTTAAGCATCCAACTGCAATTAAGTTAGATTTCGGTATGGAAAAAGGCATGTTAGAAGTTAACGTGCGTGCCGCTATGGCAGGTTACTTATTAAGACGTTGGAACGTGGATTGTTCTGAAAGTGCTTCACTTTCAGGCCCTGAATATCAGCTCTATTTGCAAAATAGTCAAACGTTATACGGTGCAGAAAATCTCGCGATAGCACCCGGTTATGAAAACTAATTTATGAAAATATCTAACACTAAAATTGAAAATATTAAAACTGACATTGATCAAGCGATTAAATCTGGCTCTTTTCAATCGAGTAATCTCATTTTATTGGTGCTGAGCCCAACGGAAATTGACGAATTTATTGTAACGCACGTTGATACTCAGTTTAAAAATCTATCTAAGCTGTTGTCAGAAAAATTAGTAGTCTTATCGTTAAAAGATAGAGAACAATGTCTACATAGTTTAGTCTCTGACTTAGTTAAAGAAGCTGAAGATATTTGCTACTTTTCAAGAATAAATTTGCTGTTTGAAGAAAGCTTACAAGCAGACCCATTAAAGCTGCTGCAATATGCAGCGAAAAAGAAACCTATTATTGTCATTTGGCCTGGTAGTTTAGACAGCATGTCATTGAGCTATGCAAAACCAGGCTTACCAGATTACAAAAGTTATAAATTAAATGAATTTCAAGATGTGCAAGTAATCACTACTTGCGAACAGGGAGTTAAATAATGAAGAAGTACAATGAATTAATCCAATTTGAACCAGTTACCACGACTATCGAATTGGAAGATTCCGCTGATCATAACAAAGCGGAAAAATTGATATCGTCATATGTTATTTCAGAGAAAATGAAATCTAAATTAAACGATATCATCATTAAGCATCTTCAGTATGAAGAATTCACCGATCAAAAGGCATTATGGATTGTTGGTAATTATGGCTCTGGTAAATCACATTTGATGTCTGTCATATCAGCAATAGCTGAATACCCTGATTTAATAGACAAAATTACAAATGATGAAGTCAAAGAGAGCGCTAAAAAAATTGCAGGAAAATTTAAAGTAATTCGCTTTGAAATTGGTGCAACAAAAAGGGATTTAACAGATATCATTACAGATAATCTAACAGATGGTCTCGAAAAGCTAGGTGTCACATATCAATTCCCCCCAATGGAGGACATTAAAACCACACATAAACCTTATATAGAAGAAATGATGGTTACATTTCACGAAAAGTACCCTGATCATGGATTATTACTTATTTGTGATGAAATACTAGATTACTACAACTCTAGAAACCAACAGCAACTTCCATTAGATATGGCTATCTTAAGAGTGATCGGTGAGGTTATCGAAGGAACACGATTTAGATTTGTCGCTGGTGTGCAGGAAGCTATCTTTGCTGATCCAAAATTAAGCTTCATATCTAATGAGGTTAAACGAATCAGTGATCGAGCTGTTCAAGTTATCATTGTTAGAGAAGATATTAAATTTGTGGTTGCTGAAAGGTTACTAAAGAAAAGCGCTCAACAAAAAGAATGGATCAGAGAGTACCTACAAAAATTCACGCCTTACTACGAAAAAATGAATGAACGCTTAGATGAGTATGTTCAAATGTTCCCAGTACACCCTGATTATATTAATACTTTTGAGCGTGTTCGAATTGCAGGGTTAGAGCAACGTCAAGTTTTACGTAGCTTATCAAATCACATGGAAACGCTAAAATCTGATGATGTGCCAGATGATGTGCCAGGCATATTTTCATACGATACCTATTGGCATGAATTAAATGCTGATTCAACTATGAAAAGTAACCCAGAAGTTGGCCAAGTAATTGAAACAGGTAAAACCTTAGTTGAACGTATAGAACAAGCTTACCCAACGCCAGGTGAAAAAGACTTTGCCAAACGACTAGTTGCTGGCTTAGCTATTCACAGAATGGCTGTTGGTGATATATATAACGAAATGGGCGCTACAGCAGCAGAGCTTAGAGATTCTCTCTGTTTATTTATTCCAACGGTTGATGTTTTACCAGGTGAAAAAAGTAAAAACTTAGAAAATCATATTGTTACTGTTTTAAAGAAAATAAGAAAAACAGTCAATGGCCAGTTTTTCTCAAAAAATAAAGCCAACGACCAGTTTTATATCGATCTTAAAAAGACTGAAGATTTTGATGCCATCATTGAAACAAAAGCAGAGCAATTAGCTAACGATAATATCAACGGTGCATATCGTGCGGCAATGCTTGAAATCCTTGAACAAACCGATACGCAGCAAGTACACACCATGTGGCAACATGAACTGAAATGGATCGATAGAAATGTAAATCGCCAAGGTTGGTTATTTTTAGGCTCGCCAAATGAGCGTGAAACGGCTAAACCTCAACGCGATTATTACATGTACTTTATTCAGCCTGAAGATGCGCCAAAGCAGAAAAAAGAACATATCCGTGAAGACGAAGTGCTCTTTGTATTAAAGAATAGAGATGAAACGTTTGATCGTTATCTTAAATACTATGCTGCATCTGTTGAATTAAGAGGCTTAGCTACAGGTAGTGCCAAAAATACCTATAAGCTGAAAGCTGATGATTATCTAAGAGATATGCAGAAATGGATAAGAAATCATATTGCAGATGCTTTTGAAGTAAAATACAACGGTCAATCAAAGCCTATTATGGATTGGCTCAAGGGAACATCAGTTCGCGATATCACCGGCATATCAGCCAATGAGCATAGCAATGTAAAAGATATTTTTGAAGCTGTCGCGAGTTATGTTTTTGAAGGTTACTTCCAATCGCTTGCACCAGAATACCCTAAGTTTAGTCAGTGGATCACTGGTGATAATATGCAAGGTGCAGCAAACGATGTACTAATTAGCTTATCTAGTGGTGCTAGAACCAAGCGTGCTACGGCTGTAATGGATGCGCTAGAGCTGCTTGATGGAGACAAACTACAAGCAACTAAGTCTCGCTTCTCTGCAACAGTTTTAGATGTGCTAAAAGCCAAAGGTCATGGCCAAGTAGTTAACAATGGCGAGTTGCTAGAAAAAGTTAATGCCAACCTTTATTTTAAGCCCGATACATATCGTCTAGAACCTGAATGGCTACTGGTTATCTTAGCAAGCTTGGTTTATTCAGGTGAGTTAGAGCTTTCTGTAGTAGGTAATAACATTACGGCAAGTAATACGGATTTACTTAAATCTTTAGATTTTAACGACCTAGTTAACTTCAAACATATACAAGCACCAAAAGACTTCAATACTTCAGCTATTAAAGCATTATTAGAGCTGCTTGATATGAATGAAGGCTTAGCCATTAGCATTCAACAAGGTGACGATGGCATCGTTCGTGAAATGGGCGACAAAATTGAGCAGAAAGTTAAGTCGCTTGTTACTGATAGCCAAGCAGTAAAAGAAAGACTGCTTTTATGGGGCCAGCATGTACTTGAAGAAAATGAAGCGGAATTGCTGACTGAAAAGCTAACATCAGCCAAAACGTTTTTAGAAGAAATGCAGCGCTTTAATACGCCAGGCAAGCTCAAAAACCTAAAAGCAACACCTGAAGATATTGCATTACAAAAAGAAAATTTAATCGCTTGGAATGACTATAAGCAGTTAGAGCTGACAGTAAAAGAGTTTTCCGAAATTACCAACTACCTAAGTAAAGCGCAGTTAGTATTAGCTGAAAATGACGACTGGCAAGAAACGGTTAAGAGTGCCCAACATCAATTACGTCAAGGCTTAGCTGATAAAGACGTAAGGCAATCATCAGAATTTAAGCAGAAAACACTTAAACAATTAAATGATGCAAAGCAATCTTATATCACTCGTTTTGTTGCTTTATACCAACGTGCCCATTTAACGCTAGCTGAAGATAAAACTAAAGCAGCATTAATGAATGATGACAGGTTAACCACATTAAGCTTATTAAGTGGCATCGCATTATTACCAGGTAATCAAGTTAAAGACTGGCGTGAAGATTGGGCTAGTTTACAGCCTGCAACTGCTATTGATAGTAAGATGTTAGCTGTCAATCCAAATCCTGTGTCATTCAACCCTAGAACAGAGAAAGACCTTGCTCCAGCCAGTAATCGCTTGAACAGATTAGATGATCAGTTAGATGCCTTGTTAACGGAGTGGACTTCTACACTTCAAACAAACTTAGCTGACCCATTTATCCAATTAGATTTAATGAAATCAGAACAAAAAGCCGAAGTTACTGAGTTTATCAATTCAGGGTGTTTACCTGAGCCATTAACAAAAGAATTCGTTGAAGAAGTTAATAAAGTACTGGATGGCCTAGTTGCTGTAGCAATAACATCACAAGAATTGGTTGTTAGCCTTGGTAAAGGCACCCCACAGAGTATTGATGATGTACGTAAGCGTTTTGAGCAACTCATTGCTGAGCGTTGTAAAGGCCAAGACAGCGATAAAGTTCGTATCGTTATTGAATAAGCCTTATTAATAATTTATGAGAAGGCAGTTAATTAATAACGGCCTTCTAAGAGAGAATATATGCAACAAGACTCATTATTAGATGATACAAAAGTCGAATCACCAAAAGGCCCTGTAGAATGTTTAGGGCAAACTTTCGAAAATGAAGAAGCACGTAGAGCACACTTTACTGAAATTTTACGTGAAAAACTAAAAGAGCCTGAGTTTAGAAAAATAGAGGGCTTTCCAATAGGCACAGATGAAGCGATCCTTGAATTATCAGATGCTCCATACTACACGGCTTGTCCTAATCCATGGTTAAATGACTTTGTTGAATATTGGGAATCACAAAAAGATAGCTCTGAAGAAAGCTATCACAGGGAACCATTTGCTGCTGATGTTAGTGAGGGAAAAAATGATCCTATATACAACGCACATTCTTATCATACGAAAGTGCCGCATAAAGCAATAATGCGCTATATCCTTCATTATACAAAACCAGGAGATATTGTTTTTGATGGTTTTTGTGGTACAGGGATGACTGGCGTTGCGGCACAGATGTGTGGTGATCGAGATGCAATATTATCGCTTGGATTAAAGGTCAAAGATGACGGTACTATTCTACAAAAAGAAAGTGCAGATGAAGGTTCTATTGAATGGGTAGCATTCAGCAAAATTGGGGCTAGGAAAGTTATCCTTAATGATCTTTCTCCAGCAGCTACATTTATTTCTAATAATTATAATGCTCCCATTGATTTACCTGCTTTTGAGTCTGAAGCTTTAAAAATAATTAATGATATAGAAACTGAATATAGCTGGCTATACGAAACATCACATATCGATGGGAAAGTTGGAAATGTTATTAATACAATTTGGTCAGATGTATTTGTATGTTTCCAATGCTCTAATGAAGTAGTATTTTGGGATGAAGCTATTGATAGTAATCTTGGAAAAGTTTTAGATTCTTTCGACTGCCCGCATTGCAAAGTTCAGTTAACGAAAAAAAATATGGAAAGAGCTTGGGATACTATTTTTGATACAGTACTTAATGAATCAATAAAGAAAGCTAAGCAAGTTCCTGTCGTTATAAATTACACTGTTGATGGTGAAAAAGGGAAATTCAGTAAAGTACCTGATGATAAGGATTTAAAGTTATTAAAACGAATAGAACAAACCACTTTACCTTTTCCCGTACCAGTTTCTTTGTTAACTGATGGGTACAATACTCGACAGCCTAAAAGATCTCATGGTTTTACTCACGCTCATCACTTTTACACAAAAAGAAATTTACTTATTATGTCTGTTTTTTGGGACAGATTAAAAAATGCTGGACCTCGTTTTCCTTTCTTGTTTACAGCGAGTCAGCGTGCCTTATCAAAAATGGCAAGTATTGCATTTTCATATTACTTTAATGGAGGTGGTGGTTATATAAATGCTGGTACTAAAGGCACATTATATGTCTCAAGCACTAATCCAGAAGTGTCTGTTTTTCATAGTTTAAAATCTAGAATTAGATCATTAAAGTTTGATTTTAATGCTAGTAAATTAAACTATGTAATAGAAACAAAAAGTACTACAAACAAGTCAGCTACTAAAGATAATTCGATTGATTATTTGTTTATTGATCCACCTTTTGGTTCGAACATAAATTATTCCGAATTGAATACCCTATGGGAACCTTGGTTAGGTGTAACAACAAGCATAGAAAAAGAAGCGATAGAAAACACTGTTCAGGGTAAAAATATTTCCGATTATCGTGTGCTAATGACTTCGGCATTTAGAGAGGCCTATAGAGTATTAAAGCCTAACCGATGGATGACAGTCGAGTTTTCAAATACTAAAGCATCTGTTTGGAATAACATTCAAACGGCATTAACTGAATCAGGGTTTGTTGTTGCAAATGTGTCTGCCTTGGATAAAAAGCAAGGTAGTTTCAAAGCTTATACTTCTCCTACAGCAGTAAAACAAGATCTAGTAATCACAGCGTACAAGCCTTCTGAATCAGTTGAACGTTCAATCACAAATGATGATGAAAATAGTGTATGGGATTTTATAAAAACACATCTTAATCACTTACCAATAATTAAGAGGGAGGGGAATTGCTTATCAATAATTCCAGAACGTGATCCTAGAATATTGTTTGACCAGATAATCGCGTATTACGTAAGAAACGGAAAGACAGTTCCTATTTCTAGTCAGGAATTCCAGAGTGGTCTAAAACAGCATTTTGCAGAAAGAGATGGTATGTTTTTTACTTTAGAACAGGTGTCTAAATATGATCATAAGAGAATATCATCACCAATTAATAAGCAATTATCGATATTCATTAATGACGAAGCTTCTGCAATAGAGTGGTTGAGAGGAGAGTTGAAGAATAAACCCAAAATATATTCAGATATAAGCCCATTATTTTTGAGTGAAATTTCAGGATGGAAAAAAAATGAACTTCAATTGGAGCTAATGACTTTACTTGAGCAAAACTTCATTAAATATGATGGTAATGAAGATGTGCCAAATCAGATTCATACTTACCTTTCTACCAACTTTAAAGATATGCGTGGATTAGCCAAAGACGATCCTGCACTTGTCGCAAAGGCAAAAGATCGTTGGTATGTGCCAGATCCAAGTAAAGCTGGTGATATTGAAAAGCTTAGACTTCGTGCATTGCTGCGTGAGTTTGATGCTTATAAAGAAGAAAAGAAGAAGATTAAACAGCCTCGTGCTGAAGCGTTACGAGCTGGTTTTAATGCTTGTTGGGAAAACCAAGAACTACAGACGATTTTAGATATATCTGCAAAAATTCCACCTGCTGTATTACAAGAAGATGAAAAACTGTTGATGTTCTACGATAACGCATTAACGCTAACATCTAACGATGATGACGATTGGGATTAAGGCTAAAAGGAAATAAGGATGTTTGATGTCGGAGAATGGGCTTGGAGCAAGGCCCATCAGCAGCATGTTAAGGTTATAGAAAACTCTGGCTTATGGGGCCAGAGTTTTTACCGTGTTTGGTTGCAGCAACAAGACTCTGTTGTGAAAGTTGTTGCTGATGATTTGGTTCATGCTAATGAGCAGCAAGAGCCAAGTAAACACTTTATTTCATATGTTGCTGTGGCTGCAAAAATAGCGAACGCACAGCAAGAAGATGTATTGCTGGCCCCAATTGAATCCAATGTTATTCCCCTGCCTCATCAATTAAAAGCACTCAATAAAGCGATGGCTCGTAAGCAGGTACGATACTTGTTCGCAGATGAAGTTGGTTTAGGTAAAACTATAGAAGCAGGCTTAGTAATGCGAGAGCTAAAGCTCAGAGGCATGGCAAAACGCATATTAGTGTGTGCCCCTAAAGGTTTAGTTAGCCAGTGGGTAAGTGAAATGAGTACCCATTTTAATGAGTGTTTTCACTTACTTTTACCTGGTGAACAAAAGCCTGTTGATGATCATGACAATGTTTGGTTGCGCCATGATCAAGTTGTATGCCCCGTTGATAGTATTAAGCCGATTGAAAGCCGCAAAGGGTGGTCTTTAAAGCAAGTTCATGAATATAACAAACATCGATTTGATGATTTGCTCGCAGCAGGTTGGGATTTAATTGTTATTGATGAAGCCCATCGTTTAGGTGGCAGCACTGAGTTAGTCGCTCGATATAAATTAGGGCAAGGGTTAGCAGAAGCTGCACCTTATTTATTGCTACTGTCGGCCACACCTCATCAAGGAAAAAGCGATGCTTTTCATCGCTTAATGGCCTTACTTGACCCTGAAGTGTTTCCTGATATTGGTAGTGTGACTAAAGAGCGAGTACAGCCATATGTTGTACGTACAGAAAAACGTATATCTATTGATGGTGAAGGCAAGCCATTATTCAAACCTAGAAAAACAGAATTAGTTCCTGTTGCATGGCAACAGAAACACTCTATTCAACGCCACCTTTACGAAGAAGTAACCGAATACATTAAAGAAGGTTACAACCAAGCCAAAGCCAAAAAACAAAATGCCATTGGCTTTTTAATGATTTTAATGCAGCGACTGGTTAGTTCTAGTAGTGCCGCAATAGCCAAAACATTATCAAGACGCTTAATCGCTTTGGATACCATGGTAGTGGAAGAAGAGTTACCACTGTCTTTCGCGGATGACTGGGCAGAGCTAGATGGGCAATCACAGTTAGATGAGCTGATTGTTGAAAGTAAACAAGCTTTAGAGAACGAAAAAGCTGAAGTTGCACACCTTTTGAAATTAGCAGAGAAATGTGTCGCAAATGAAAGTGATGCTAAAGCCGAAGTACTGTTAGATTGGCTTTATAAATTGCAACAAGAAGAACAATCGCCTGATTTAAAAATGCTAGTGTTCACCGAGTTTGTGCCGACTCAAGCAATGTTAGATAAGTTTTTTACTGATCGCGGTATTAGTGTTGTTTGCTTAAATGGTTCAATGGACCTTGGTGAGCGTAAGAAAGTACAAGCGTCTTTTGCGGGTGATACTCGCATCCTTATTTCGACCGATGCAGGTGGTGAAGGTTTAAACCTCCAGTTTTGTCATGTGATTGTTAACTATGACATGCCTTGGAACCCGATGCGCATGGAACAAAGGATAGGACGTGTTGATCGTATCGGTCAGCCTCATGTGGTTAGAGCGCTAAACCTTGTATTAGAAGATACTGTTGAGCATAGGGTACGTGATGTACTTGAAACTAAACTGCAAGTTATTTTAGAAGAATTTGGTGTCGATAAAACCAGTGATGTACTCGACTCTGCTGAAGCTAATCACCTATTTGATGAGTTGTTCATGGAAGCATTAACTAACCCTGAGGTAATGGACCAAGAGCTAGCCAAAGCACTACAAACAATACAAAACGCAGGAAAGGATAAAAAATCACAAGATAATTTGTTTTCTGATGGTGAGCAATTACTTGCTGAAACATATCAAAAAACAGCTAATCACCCTTTACCTCATTGGGTTTCTGCAATGGTTGAGCAATATCTTCTATGGCAAAATCAACAAGGCATTAAGGCTAAGTTTGATAAATCCTTAACAGGAGGTTTAGATATTACTTGGCCAGATGGTGCTTTATGGAATGATATAACTTTTGTTGGTAAAGACGCTCAGCAAGATCTTAGACTAAAACACATTACTTTGGAGAACCCTAAAGTTAGAGGGTTGTGTACCCATTTACCTATTTGGAGTGATGTGCAATCGATACCTGTTGTAAAAGTAGCAACATTACCAACAGGTGCTTCTGGCTACTGGTCTTTGTGGAGTGTTCGTTTTGCCGGGAGCGATGAGAGACAAGTTAAATACTTACCTATTTACGTTAAACCTGATGGTAGCTTTTTTGCTCCCGCCTCAAACCGGATTTGGGATGCGTTATGCTCTGATACGGTAGAAGTGATTACAGGCCCCAGTAGTGTGAAAAGCTCTGATATTTACCAAATGCTGCGAGCTATTGCAGAAGAACAAGGAAAATTAGTTTTTGAAGATATGCTAATTAATTATAAAGCTGATTTGTCAGAGAAAATTGATAAAGGAGAATATTCTTTCGCTGCTCGAAAACGAGCAATAGAGAGAATAGGATTGCCTGAAGTAAAAAATTATCGTTTACGTCAATTAGCAGATGAACAACTTACTTGGGCACAGCAAATAAAAGAAAAACAGCAAGTATACCCTGAGTTATCACTTCATATTGTTTTTGAGATAAAGGGGTAATTTATGGCTTGGCAAAGTGAACTACTCAGTAAATTAGATTTCACCGCAAAACAGTGTTTTATTATTTCAGATCCTGAAAACCTTTGTTTTGAACCATTTATTGACTCACAGTTTGAAGAATCAAAAATAGAGCTTATAGATGATAGCGATCCTGTGTCGTTAAGGTTGGTATATGAGAATTGGCTTGAAGATCAAAACAGCAAGGCATTAATCATTAGATGTGCTGAAATTGATGAAAATTATATTCCTTTTGATATCTTGTTAAACGCACAAAGCGTAAATTTTCATATCAATGAAATAATACCAGAGCTAGAGAGCGAAACACTTCGAAGCCTTTCTCCTATTTACTTCCAGCCAATTAAGGAAGCTATTTCAAACTATCGACCAGGCAAGCTGGGAAGAATTGCTAGTTTAGATTTTTTATTAAGGCATATCTATAAGATTGCCCCTGAGATAATACAATCTGAAGTAGATTTAGTTCGATTACTCATTCAAAAGCATTACCTTAGTGGTGACATGCCAGAAGTAATTGAGCAAAGGTTAATTGCTTTATTAGAGCTAAATAGCGCTTTCAACGGTTGGGATTTTGATAGGTTATTGCCAAATAAGGCTGAGTTTTTTGAGTTTCTGCAAGCTCAATGGGGGCTATACCTTCAAACACTAGTACCTGCGCAAGAAATTAAAGAGCCTTCATGGCCTCAAGGCAAACTAATCGTGCCTTTTGAAGATCAGGATATTCAAGTTTATGTGGATAATTTATTCAGTGATGGCTTGCTAAAACCTATAGATATAAAAGGGATACCACAAGAACACTGGGCATCTATAGGTGTTGCTAGTGATGAAGGTTTCTCTGAATTAAAGCGTTTTTCTCATTTGCTCTCTCGTTTAAATAAAGTGTTTTCAAATGTAGAGGTTAATGAGCAAAACGCGGACTTTTGGGGAGAGCATGCATTTGAGCTTGGCATGTTGAATGCGTTAAGCCACAAAATAGAAAAGTTACTCCCTTCAGATGTTACATCATTAAAGCGCCTAAACGATAAAGTAGATAATACGTTTGAGCAGTGGTTACTAGATAAGTTCGGTAGTTTGATTTCGTTACCTTCGATTCGTCACCCTAATATGTTACATAAAATCCCTGACTGGTTAAATCGTAAGGTACAGGGTGAACAAAAAGTTTGCTTGCTTGTTATGGATGGAATGGGCTTTCAGCAATGGGCATTGTTTAGAGAGTCTTTGAACTCATGTTCAAGAGTAACCATGGAAGAACATTATAGTTTTGCTTGGGTCCCCACTATTACTTCAATTTCTCGGCAGTCGATGTTTTCGGGTAAAAAACCTTATTTTTATGCTGATTCGCTTTTGACAACATCAAAAGAAGGTAAGCTGTGGCAAGCATATTGGGAAGACCATGGTTTAACTAGCAAAGAAGTCTTGTACGCAAAAAAAGTTGAAGATAGAGCTACTAATGAATCGTTTAATGACTTGATATCTAACCGCCATATAAAGGCCGCTGGTTTAGTAATTAATTTTGTTGATGAGCAAATGCATGGCATGAAGGCTGGGATGTCTGGGCTAAATGCTGTTGTGACCGACTGGATAAAAACTTGGGAATTTGCAGATAAAATCAATATCTTACTTGATGCTGGTTATGAAGTGATTGTTACAGCTGATCACGGTAATCAAGAAGCTATTGGCTGTGGGGCATTAAAAGAAGGTGTAAAGGCTGAAACCAAAGGTGAGCGAGTTAGAATCTATGATTCAGAAAATGCTGCTACTAGTTCTAATGACCTTTTAGATGGGAAAGTGCTAAAATGGCCCGGCAAGAAATATGGCTTACCTGAAGGACGATTTCCATTAGTAAGTAAAGGAACTCATGCGTTTGTAAAAGAAGGGAAAAAAATTGTTGGGCATGGTGGTATCAGCTTACATGAAGTAGTTGTACCGTTAGCCGTTATAAAAAGAAAGTTGTAATAGATATGTCTAAAAGGGTTAATTATAGTCGTCATATAGAGGCTCATTGGTTAGATCAAACGGCACTTTGGGTTGCCGAAGGGCTAAACAAACAAGAATTGCACGACAAAATTAATTCAATGCTTTCACCGTTGATTAACTGCAAGGTTAATTTGGGAAAAACACGAAATCAATTAACATCGTTGTGGTTTGATAAAAATGACAACGTAAGCAATGAGTTTTCTGAGTTCGCGGTAGAGTACGTGAAAGAGAGTCATGATATTCCCCTTGTTATTCATTGGGGCTTATTAATTGCGAAAAAGAAATTCTTTGCTGATGTAGCTCGATTTATTGGACGAAATTCAAAGCTGAACGATTCATTTACTTATGCTCAAGTGCAAAAGCGAATGGTTGAGTTATATGGTGATACTGAAACAGTTAAACGTGGTCTACGCTCAGTGTTGAAGACTATGGTTGATTTCGGTGTTTTACAAAGAAGTAACGCCAGAAATTATCAAGTAAATCAAATTAATTTGGCAGTACCTAATAAATTAATGAACTGGCTATTATGCGCTTTACTATTTAGTGAAGACGCAATGAGCAGGACACTATCAGATATTATTGATGATGCAATTTGGTTTCCATTTGAGCTTAGTATCGAGCCTGAATACATTGATAAGCAATGGTTTGAAGTACATCAGCAAGGATATGAGCTGATGTTGTTTAGAAAGAAATAATAAGAATAAGGGAAGTGATTTGAAAGTATCAATTGGTTTTAATCGACACTTAGAGTCGAACTGGCTTGCTCAAACAGCATCTTGGGTGGCAAATGGCATTGAAGGTAAAGAACTAAAAGATAAAATTGATATTTTACTTACACCTGATTTCACAAGCCAAGTAGCTAAAGACAAAACACGTAATTTACTTTTCGGTATTTGGAGTAAATTACCCAAACATATCCCCAATGATTTTCAACGAGGTGCAGCTAATTTACTGATGGAATATAGTGAATTGAACTTAGTTTTTCACTGGGGAATGATGCTTGCAAAGTACCCGTTCTTTAAATCTGTAGTTGAACAAATTGGTCGTTTAACCAAGTTAAATGACTCTTTTTTATATTCTCAACTTGAACAGCGAATTACCGAGAATTATGGTGATACTTCAACCATCAAAAGAAGTATGCAGTTTGTAGTAAGAACGTTGATGAACTTGGAATTACTAGCTAACCCTAAGCAAGGTATATATCAACTTAGAAAGCCTATTCAAGTTAATAACCCATCAATAAAAGCTTGGTTAGTAGAAGCAAGTGTTTATTCTGAACAAATAACAAGTCGAAGCTTAACCGCCATTAACGATGAAAATGTTTGGTTCCCATTTGAGCTATATTTTGATGAGAATGATCTGAGTCAAAATGATCGTCTTGAAGCTCATCACCAAGCCGATGATGTGATAGTGTTTGTTTAAACTCTAACAGGCAATAAAAATAACTAGATTCAGCTTATCAAAGAGGTGGCTTAAAAGTATTCTTTTTTGAGTTGTATGTTTTTAAATGGACTTAATAGAAATGGTGGTACATGTCATTCTCTTCCAAAGCTGATGTAATCAGAAAAAATCTTCGAAAATTCACAAAGCATTCAATTATAAATGAGGAAATAAAACGATTATCAAAGCCTGTTACTGAAAGCTACCATGAAGCGCAAAAGATGCCTTGGTTATCTTTTTTATTAATGGAGTGGCTATACCAAGTTGAAGAGCTTCCTCATGCTGTTGATGCAACGAGCAAAGATGTTTATGACATTTTAAATCGCATGTATAAGCTACAAGACGACGCCTCAAACTTTAAAGATGGGGTTAGTTTAAATTTGGCATTAAGAAGGATGTTATTAGGCCAACTTTGGTGTCAGTTAAACCCTTTGTATCATCAGTTTACTATTATTCGCCTATACAGCTTAACAATCATCAAAGGGAAAACTCCATACTTTGAGAAGACCTTCAAGAAATTTACAGGAATTGAATTATTTGATTTTTTCCAATTTGCTCTTTGGCTAAGTTTTGCTTCTTTACAACAAAAAGGCATTATTAAATTTGAGCAATTAATTAAGGATTTTTACCCTAAATACTCTGTTGAATATATTGCTAGGGTAATTACCTTAATATCTGGTGGCCCAAATAAAATGACACAAGTCATGGGGAGTATAGCTACAGCTAATATTTCATCAGAGCGTTATTTTGCACTACCTAAATTATTAGATGTGCCATTTTTTAGGTTTGAAAATAGGCTAGGATCTCTTCACAACTCTGTTTCCTGCAAAGGTTTGGCAGAGTTCGTTTTAAATACTTTTAAAGTAAAAGATCATGAAAACTTCAGGAGGCACTTTTCTAAGCACTTTGAAGAATATGTAGGGATTATACTTGATGAGTCAGGTTACCCTTATCGCAATGAAAAAGAATTAGAAAAAATATACGATTCTAATGATAAGAATGGAAAAGTAATTGACTACTTACTTGAAAAGGATGGTTCAACCGTATTTATTGATGCAAAAGCCATCGAGCCACCAGAAAAAGTAATGGTTACTGATGATGCCGAAATTATTCGGCAAAGGTTGAAAAGGAGCTTTACCAAGGGAATAGAGCAATCTTTTGAATGTGCAAATATTCTAGTGGAATGTGAAGAAGTTTCTCTTGCTGAATATCAAAATAGATTTGTTATTGTTGTAACCCATCAAGATTTCTATTTATCAAATGGTTTATCGGTACAAGCGTATATAGCCAAAGATTTCTTTCAAGAACTTGCACATACGTATGGTGATCATATTCCCATTGAAAATGTTCACTTTTGCGCAGTTGAAGACTTTGAGGGAATAATGTTCATGTGTAAAGAGCATGGTGTAGAGTTATCAGAGTTTCTCCTGTATTGCACAGAGCAAGATAGTGATGCTATTACTAAGAAGTTTGATATTAGACAACATTTACAGAGCTTCTTACAAAGCAAAGATATAGAGAAAAATTCACCAATTGGCACTGATTATTTATCGAAAAGAAAGGATGAGTTATTTGATGCACTTACCGATACATTAAAAACTAATAATGAATATTGGAAAGAAAATGGAGCAACAGCTATTCCTGAATATCTAGAAAAATATTATAAATTTTGCAAGCTTATGAATTAGTTAATTCTACAACCAATGGTCAGGTATTTTTAGCTCAAAGGTCTTTGCTGCATATCTAAGCATTGAAATGATTTCTTTATACCTAGACTGATCATAAGGCAGATTTTTATTCTTCAGTTCTACAAGTTTTTGTAATTCAGGTAGGTTGAACATACTCAATTTATATAAGTTACCCCAGGTAGCCTCACCAAACAGGTTATAAATGGTCTCAGTACCATCACGTTCACTAGCTAGTCGTTTTTCACCTGTAATTAATGATTCTGCCTTTTCGGCTTCGTCACGGTCTTCGTATGTATTAAGTAGTTTCATTTGTATCTATAAATAGTAGATCAAAGCTAATGTCACTTTTATTAGAGCTTTAATAAATTTGTTTATCAAAGGAGTATGGAGTATTAAAACTAATAATTACAGTAAGGTGTATTACACCTTTACATGTTGCTTGATAAGTTTGTGTTAAAACTTAACTCTTTTAACTTGCTTAGCCCAACAGATGTATCAAGCTTTAGAGCTTCGCAATATTGTACGTACTCAAATACATTCAGTTTTCTTTCACAGGTTTCAATTCTTACCACAAACTGATGAGGCTCACCCAATAATTCACCTAGATCGCGTACAGTTAATCCCTGCTCTTTACGAGCAGCTTTTAGCCAGTCTATCAATGCTTTATAACGAGAATCGTTTATATGCTTAATCATGGCATGAACTCTATTGCATAACCTTCTTGGCAACAAAACTGTGCCAGGCTATAATAATACTTTGGTGCTGTTTTGTTGCCAATATTATATTAAAAACTAATAGCTAATGTCATTAGGTATCAGACGGCTGAGGTATACATGAATGAAGAAAAAAAAGAGATGTTCAAAGAATTCAAGCATATGTTAGGCTCAGGGGCTCTTCGTATATTGCTTAACATAAAAATTGGGGAACCGGCCTTGGACGGCCTAGCAGAGCAACTTCACCGTGATAATGCGCAGTTTCATAACAACAATATTAATATTGCTAAATGCTATAAATTTTTAAAGTATCAATTAGATAAATTTGGCCTAGAAGGTATTCAGCAAGTAGAAAAAGATGAAATAGATTTAACACGCCTTTTCAGGTTTAAATTTGATTTTAAAATTGAGGACAGCGAAGTAAATTTCTTAATCCCTGACGCATGGGCAATATTACGTTTACCTAATACAGAAGATCAAAGAATCATTAGATATAGAATATTTTTTAATTGTACACATAAGGACGTAGACTCAGTCAGATTATCTGAAACAATAATGAGCCTGCATCATATTATTCAAAGCAAAGATAAGTTTGAATGGGTTGCTCCATCTGGAATTAAATTCGTTCTATATAAGGAGAAAATGCTAGGTTTTAGTGAGTATGCAACAGATTACCTAGAACGAAATTATGTTAAACCTTATTGCCAGTGGAGAAAAGGAGAAAACACACGGCCCAAAATTTTAACGTTACCTGAAATAATAAGTAGAGTGTAATTAGGAATATTTAACTGTAGTAGTAGCTAATATCTGATCTTACAGTTTCGATGAGTAAGTTTGGACTTCATCTGGCAGGCAATTTTAAGCTATCAAAAGATGGTCGATATCATTTACAACGATTTGAACATTTTTACAAAGCGGGCATTTAAATGACTCAACCCTGCCCAAAAGGGTTAATTTGATTTATACATCTTCACTTTATAAATCAAAACCCCTCCCTATATGATTCATAAAAGTTACCGGTATCTGAGCACATTATTATCTATTGGCTCCTGATGCATGGGTTGTCGCCGTCAGGAACTGGTAAAAGCCGGCTGTTCACTGCCAGACTTGATTCAACTCTAAAAATCAAATCTGGCAGTTCAAGTTAAGACTTATTCAAATTAACTTGTTCAAATTAACTAGCCCAGTAAGAACTTGCTAACTGTATTGAAACTTATTTACGACCAGAATGGCCAAAACCACCTTCACCACGCTCACTCTCATCAAACTCTTCAACCAGCTGAAATTCAGGTTGGATAACAGGAATAAACATAAGTTGTGCAATTCTATCTGCTGGTTCAATAGTAAATGTGTCATTGCCACGGTTCCAGCAAGAAATGAATAATTGTCCTTGATAGTCTGAATCAATTAAGCCAACTAGGTTGCCTAGAACAATACCATGCTTATGGCCTAAACCTGAACGAGGTAAAATTGTTGCCGCCATATCTTTGCTCTTCATATGAATAGCAATACCTGTTGGGATTAACTCTGTTTGACCTGGTTCTAATGTTAATGGCTCATCAATGCATGCACGAAGATCAACTCCAGCTGAACCGTCTGTTGCATATGTAGGTAATGGAATCTCATTTCCTACTTTTGGGTTTAAAATTTTTACTTCTACTTGTTTCATGGAGTGCTCCGAGTATTTACTACAATCTTATAAAGTGATATTTATATCTTTTAGGTAGGATTAGCTTCGCTTATTTAACCAAAGATTTATGATAGAATATTATCATAATTCGTACTTGCTTTATGTGAGCTACATCTAAAATTAGTGGTTTAAATTTCGTATCTTTATTTTCGTACCTTTAAAATTGAGTGAGATAATTTTTTATATCAATAAAAATAAGCGCTGATAAAAATAAATACGTAAAAGGTACAAAATCCTGGGGTAAGTTCCTTCTTCCGTCAAGATCACGGCTATAAAGATGGCAGCTATATCAAAGTATGGCATGGTCAAGAAGACAACGAGCACTTAGTTGAAGTCGTAAAAAGCCTTGATACTGAGCAAGCTAATTTTGCTAAGCTAGTATATCAAGGCCTTGAAGCACGTTATCCTAAAGGCTAGGGGTGTACTTGGCTAAAATCAGTAATACTTAAATAATCGCTGATTTCATTGTGTGGTTGCTTACTATCAGGGTTGGCAACCGCTAATAAATGGCCTATACCAAATTTTCTCGCCGCATTTAATACGCTTAAGCTATCATCAATAAATAATGTTCGCTGTTTATCAAACTTTAAATCAGCTTGCACTTGTTGCCATAAACTCTGACTTTCTTTGCTCACACCATATTGATGGGTAGAGACTACGCCATCTAAATAGTTATCTATATCAGTTTGCTCAAATTTTAGCATCACACTTTCTGGGTGCGCATTAGTCAGTAAAATGAGGTCTTTGCCAGCTTTACGCATCGCAGTTAAAAAATCTGGCACATCATCACGCACGTTAATCAAATGCTGAGTTTGTCGCTTAAGCTCCATAATTGGCAAGTTTAGCTGCTGTTGCCAATAATCTAAGCAGTACCATTGAATTTGCCCATGAACCGCTTCATAGCGTTTTAGCATCTCAGCCTTAGCCTCTGCTAAACTAATATTTTGCGCAATCGCTAGTTGCTCGGGGATCACGTTGAGCCAAAAGTGATTATCAAAATGAAGATCGAGTAAAGTACCATCCATATCTAATAATACAGTATCGATTTTAGACCAATTTAGCATAGGCATTTCTCTATAAAAGATTTATGATTGTAGTAAGAAGCCATGATAGCAAATTAATGCCGATGACACAGAAAAAGCACCCAACACCACCGCAAATACTCAGCAATAATGTTGTTGCTAAAAGTCGTTTATTTACGGTTGAGTCTTTAGATCTAAAGTTCTCAAATAACGAACAGCGCCAATATGAACGGATCCGCGGCGGCGGCCGAGGTGCTGTTATGATAGTACCATTAACAGCTGATAATGAATTACTGTTGGTGCGTGAGTATTGTGCGGGCACAAATGACTATCAACTTGGCTTTCCCAAAGGCCTAATTGATCCTGGTGAAACTCCAGAGCAAGCGGCAAACCGAGAACTCAAAGAAGAAGTCGGTTTTGGGGCCGAGCAACTCGAACCACTAAAAAAGGTATCGATGGCGCCAAGTTATTTTAATGCCACTATGCACATTTTATTTGCCCAGCAGCTTTATCCACAAACACTTGAAGGTGACGAACCGGAACCCTTGGTGTTGGTTAAGTGGCCATTAACGCAATGGCAGTCATTATTACAACAAGATGACTTTACAGAAGCACGAAGCGTTGCAGCTTTGCTATTATTAATGAAGCGCATTGAGTCGAGGAGCTGCGAATGAATAATTTACTAGAGCCATGTATAGAGCTTGCACAAAGTGCTGGCGCGGCCATTATGGCAATTTATAAAAAAGACGATATCGGTCAGCAGCAAAAATCAGACCATACACCGGTAACAAAAGCGGACTTAGCCGCAAATGATGTACTGGTTGCAGGATTAAAAGCACTTGCTCCTGACATTCCGATTATGTCTGAAGAAACACCTATACCAGCACTTGCAGATAGGCAAGGTTGGCAGCGTTATTGGCTTCTTGATCCTATGGATGGCACAGGTGAGTTTATACTCGAAAGCGGAGATTTTGCCGTAAACATTGCATTAGTTGAAAATAACCGCCCTGTGCTTGGTGTTATATATTGGCCTGCAAAGGGGATAACTTATTTTGCGAGTTATCAAAATGGCGCTTTCAAACGTATAGACGGCACTGACGAAAAAATCAGCGTGGCAACACCTGATAACTTAACTTTAGCAGTCAGTCGCCGACAAAAGATTGAGGCGGTGAGCCAATATTTAAATACACAGTTTACTACGGTTGCTGTGGGTTCTTGTTCTTTAAAAGCATGTATTGTTGCTGAAGGTAAAGCCGATTGCTTTTTACGTATTGGTCCAACGGGTGAGTGGGATACCGGCGCATCACAAATTATTGTGGAAGAAGCGGGCGGGTGTATTACTGATGCTGAGTTTAATCCGCTCACATACAATCAACGTGAAAGCACAGAGAACCCTGATTTCATAGTAATGGGACACCCAGATTGGGAGTTTCAAAAAATGATAAGCCCACACCAAAGAGCGCTTTAAACGTTACTTTGCTTGCTTTTTGTTCGGTTGAGCAGCTTTAAGTGGTTTAGCTCTTGCATTCTAATTTTATTGCTATATGATAGCGCTCTCTTCGAAACAGGCTCGTAAATAACACGAAACTGTTAAGAAGAAATTACAGGCGCGGGATGGAGCAGCCTGGTAGCTCGTCGGGCTCATAACCCGAAGGTCGTCGGTTCAAATCCGGCTCCCGCAACCAATTCTTTTCGTTAAATTTGGTGCTGTAAAACTCTAACTTAAGAGATTAAATTAAGTAGTCGATAGACTTAAAATATACAGGCGCGGGATGGAGCAGCCTGGTAGCTCGTCGGGCTCATAACCCGAAGGTCGTCGGTTCAAATCCGGCTCCCGCAACCAATTTCCTTTAGAGGTTTGAGGTTACTGTAGGTAGTTTATAAAGGTCGTCGGTTCACACCTCACCTTTCACAGCTCCCACAACCAATTCTTTAGGGAGTTGGCAGCCACGTTGTAATGTAAGCAACGTTAAATAAGTATACATATTTCAGGCGCGGGATGGAGCAGCCTGGTAGCTCGTCGGGCTCATAACCCGAAGGTCGTCGGTTCAAATCCGGCTCCCGCAACCACTGAAATAACAAGTTCTATTAAATCGACACGCCTAAAGCGTGTTTTTTTATGCCTAAAATTCAGTGAAATGGATAGCTCGTCGGTCTCAGCTCTCCATTAGCCAGCGAAGGTCGTCGGTTCAAATCCGGCTCCCGCAACCAACTGAAATAAAATGTAATAATGAATCGACACTCTATATGAGTGTTTTTTTATGTCTGAAATTCAGTGAATACCTTGTTGATGCTGCTCATAACCCGAAGGTCGTCGGTTCGCTCTTCATAAACTCAGGCTCCCGCAACCAACTGAAATAAAATGTAATAATGAATCGACACTCTATATGAGTGTTTTTTTATGTCCGAAATTCAGTGAATATCTTGTTGATGCTGCTCATAACCCGAAGGTCGTCGTCACTGCGTGAGGCGCCCACTCTTCATAAACTCTGGCTCCCGCAACCAACTGAAATAAAATGTAATAATGAATCGACACTCTATATGAGTGTTTTTATGTCTGAAATTCAGTGAAATGGATAGCTCGTCGGTCTCAGCTCTCCATTAGCCAGCAAAGGTCATCTATCCAAATCCGGCTCCCGCAACCACTGAAATGATGGCTCAATATTTATATAGACAAGCATGTATATCTGATGTTTCGTATCAATGTTAAAACTTAAAACTTAAAACTTAAAACTTAAAACTTAAAACTTAAAACTCTTCTTTAATCTGTTTTTGCAGGAAATAATCTAAGTTCATAACTAAATGGAATAACAAAGCAGATTCTATTCTTTTTTTATTCGCTCATACCTCGTTATTCTTCACTCTCAGAGAAATCTTTGGAGCGGGCGTTTGCGCTTTAAAGTTGAAACAAATTTTAGGCAAAGTGATTTCAATAGTGCGGTCATTTTGTAGTTAACTTTTAGGGTTACGGGGACGAATTCATGTTGTTAGGTCAACTCAATGCAGCGGCAAGCCCGCTATCGCAAGAGCAAGTACAAAAGCTACAAGGTTTAGTAGCTGAGCTTAATCCAATTCAGCAAGCTTGGGTGAGTGGTTACCTTGCTGCGAATGCTAATACTGCAGCCCTGGGTGGTGTTGTGGGCGCAGCACCGAGTGCAGGTGAAGCTGCGGCATTAACTATTTTATATGGTTCGCAAACTGGTAATTCAAAAGGTGTTGCAACTAAGCTTAAAGAACAAGCTGAATCACGCGGTTTAGCTGTTAAATTAGTGAGCATGGCTGATTACAAACCAACGGCGTTGAAAAAAGAAAAGTTCTTGACCGTTGTTGTATCTACGTACGGTGAAGGTGAGCCGCCAGAAGATGCAGAAACATTACATGAATTTTTAACCACTAAGAAAGCCCCTAAACTCGATGGCGTTAAAATCGCGGTAATAGGTTTAGGTGACTCAAGCTATGAGTTCTTCTGCCAGACAGCCAAAGATTTTGAAGAGCGCTTAAATAAATTAGGCGCAGAGACTATTTACCAGCGCGCTGATTTAGATGTTGATTACGATGATGAAGCCGCTACCTGGATCACCGGCGCATTAGATGCCTTTGAGCCTGACTTAAAAGCACAGCAAGATGCAGGTGGCCAAGTTGTTTCTATGCCATTTGGCGCACCAGCACCAGCAGCAGCTGCCAGCCAATACACTAAGCAAAACCCATTTGCGGCAGAGCTTAGTACGGTACAAAAGATTACTGGCCGTGATTCAACCAAAGATGTTCGCCACGTTGAAATCTCTCTTGAAGGGTCAGATATTACTTATACCCCAGGTGACTCTCTGGGTGTGTACTTCTTAAATGATGAAGTATTGGTCGACGAAGTACTTGAACTGACGCAAATAGATGCTGCAAGCCCAGTTAAAATTGGTGATGAAGAGCTAAGTATTCGCGATGCATTAATTGAAAAATTAGAGCTAACGCAATCCTACCCAGGCTTTGTTGAAAAATACGCAGTTGCGACTGGTACACCTGAGCTATTAAAGCTAGTAGAAGATAAAGCGGCAATGCGCGAATACATAGAACCTCGTCAAATATTTGATGTGATCCGCCAAAATCCAGCAAAAATTGAAGCACAAACCCTTGTTGATTGCCTGCGTAAGCTGCAAGCACGTTTATATTCAATAGCTTCAAGCCAAGCTGAGGTTGAAGACGAAGTCCATCTAACGATTGGTCTTGTTGAGTTCGACGCTTTTGGTAGTGAGCATTTAGGTGGCTGTTCTGGTTACTTAGCCCGCCGTGCTGAAGAAGGCTGCAAGGTTAAAGTATTTAGTGAGCATAATGACAACTTCCGTTTACCAAGCAATGACGATACACCTGTGATCATGGTAGGTCCTGGTACGGGTATCGCGCCGTTCCGCGCTTTTTTACAAGAGCGTGATTCCCGTGAAGCATCGGGTAAAAACTGGTTGTTCTTTGGCAATCCGCACTTTACGCAAGACTTTTTGTATCAAGTAGAGATTCAAGGTTATTTAAAATCAGGCCTATTGAGTAAAGTCGATGTGGCATTTAGCCGTGACCAAGCTGAAAAAGTTTATGTACAAGACAAGCTTCGCCAAAACAGTAAAGAGGTATTTGCATGGCTAGAAGCGGGCGCGCACATATACATTTGTGGTGATGCAAACCGTATGGCGAAAGATGTACACAATGCCTTGGTTGATATCATCAGCGAAAATACCGATAAGAGCTTTGAAGATGCAGATCAGTACTTGAAAGACTTACGTAGCGCAAATCGCTATCAGAAAGACGTTTACTAAAGTTAAACGTTGCTTACTTTGTTAAAAGTTAACAGCCGTCACTGTAACAAATTTAGGATTAAACATGAGCGAACAAGATAAAAACGTAAAGCTTTCTGATAACGAGCGTTTGAAAAGAGAAAGTAACTTTTTACGTGGCACCATAGAGCAAGATTTAAAAGACGATATCACCGGTGGTTTTACCGCGGATAATTTTCAGTTAATTCGTTTCCACGGAATGTATCAACAAGATGACCGTGATATTCGTGGTGAGCGTGCTAAGCAAAAGCTTGAGCCATTACACAATGTGATGCTTCGTGCGCGTATGCCTGGCGGTATTATCAAGCCTGAGCAGTGGCTTGCGATTGATAAATTCGCCGATGAGAAAACCAGCTACGGTAGTATCCGCCTAACTACGCGTCAAACGTTTCAGTTTCACGGTGTGCTAAAGCCTAATATTAAAGGTATGCACCAAATGCTTAATAGCGTGGGTATAGACTCAATTGCAACCGCAGGTGATGTGAACCGTAATGTATTGTGTACCACTAACCCAGTTGAGTCTGAACTTCATCAAGAAGCGTATGAGTGGGCTGCAAAAATTTCAGAACATTTATTACCAAAAACCAAAGCTTATGCTGAAATTTGGTTAAATGGTGAAAAGGCAGAAACCACTGAAGAGCCAATTTTAGGCTCGAATTACTTACCACGTAAGTTTAAAACGACAGTAACTATTCCGCCGAATAATGAAGTGGACGTACACGCAAATGACTTAAACTTTGTAGCAATTGCAGAAGATGGCAAGCTAGTTGGTTTTAACGTGTTAGTCGGTGGTGGCCTTGCTATGACTCATGGCGATACTGCTACGTATCCACGTAAAGCGGACGACTTTGGTTTTATTACCCTAGAAGACACGTTAAAAATTGCTGAGCATGTTGTGTCGGTACAGCGTGATTGGGGTAATCGTTCAAATCGTAAAAATGCAAAAACTAAATACACCTTAGATCGTGTAGGTAGTGATGTATTTAAAGCGGAAGTTGAAGCACGCTCAGGGGTTAAGTTTGCACCGAGTCGCCCTTATGAGTTTACTCATCGTGGCGATCGTATTGGTTGGGTTGAAGGTATTGATGGCAAACATCACTTAACACTATTTATTCAAAGTGGCCGTATTTTAGATTACCCAGATAAGCCACTAAAAACCGGTTGTCGTAAAATTGCTGAAGTTCACCAAGGTGATATGCGTATGACGGCGAACCAAAACTTGATTATTGCCGGTGTGCCAGCGGATCAAAAAGCGGTGATTGAAGAAATCGCCCGTAACCACGGTTTGATTGACGATAAAGACTCTGAGCAACGTAAAAACTCTATGGCGTGTGTGGCATTACCAACCTGTCCATTAGCAATGGCTGAGGCTGAACGTTACTTACCAAGCTTAATTGAGAAAACCGAAGCACTGCTAGCCAAGCATGGCATCCCTGATGACAGCATCATTATGCGCGTTGTAGGTTGCCCTAATGGTTGTGGTCGCGCCATGTTGGCAGAAGCAGGCTTAGTTGGTAAAGGCCCTGGTAAATATAACGTGTACTTAGGGGGCAACCTTGAAGGCACACGTATTCCTAAATTGTATTTAGAAAATGTCGGCGAAGACGTTTACCTAGATGCCTTTGACAAACTAATTGGTCAATGGGCAAGTGAGCGTAACGACGGTGAATGCTTTGGTGACTTTGTTATTCGTAAAGGCATTGTTGCTGAAGTTAAAGTATCAGTGAGCGATTTTCACGCTTAATTTAAAAGCAAGCAAGTTCGCTTGTTGAGGTTTGGAATTTACTATGAGTGAATTTAAAAACATATTACAGCTCGATAAAGAAAGCCAAGCGGCGTTGCTTGCAGATGCTAATGGCTTACTAAAAGACTTAAACGCTGAACAACGTGTTGCTTGGGCGCTTGAAAACTTACCTGAGACGCAGTTTTTATCATCAAGCTTTGGTATTCAAGCTGCTGTGATGTTGCACTTAGTGACAACACAGCGTCCAGATATACCAGTAGTACTGACTGATACAGGGTATTTATTCCCTGAAACTTACCAGTTCATTGAGCAGATGACAGAGCGTTTATCACTGAACTTAAAAGTGTATAAAGCTGAATTAAGCCCAGCATGGCAAGAAGCTAAGTATGGTAAGTTATGGGAGCAAGGTGAGGCTGGTATTAAGCAATACAATCAGCTTAATAAAGTAGAGCCCATGACTCGCGCGTTAAAAGACATTGATGCTAGGACTTGGTTTAGTGGTTTACGCCGTGACCAAGCGTCTACCCGTGCTGATAAGCAGATTATTGAGATCAGCCGTGGCACAGTGAAAGTCTATCCAATTATTGAGTGGACGAACCGTGATGTGTATCAGTATTTAACTAAGCATGATTTACCGTACCACCCTCTTTGGGAAGAAGGGTATGTGTCTATGGGCGATGTTCATACTACCCGTAAGTTAGAGCCTGGAATGACCGAAGAAGAAACACGTTTCTTTGGTTTAAACCGTGAATGTGGCCTGCATATTGATGGTGATGGGATCTAATCCTAAATAGTGATCTGAATATTCCTAAAACGCAGCCTAGCTGCGTTTTTCATTTTTGACTACAGTATACTTAGTCACTACGACTTTATACGTACTCATTTATGAAACAGATTTTTGTTGTATTATTATTGATAATATTTAAGCCAGTGTTTGCCGACACTTTCCGTGTAGCATTGCCCGATGAAGATTACCCGCCATTTCATTTTACTAACACACACAGTAGAGGCATTCTGAATCAAGTAATTTCTCAGTTTTCAGCTGAGCTAGGGTATGAGCTTGAATATGTGTTTGTGCCTGAAATGCGTTCAGCTAAGTTAGTGCATGATAATGATGTTGATGCTCGAATGGAATCCGAACTGTGGCAAGTGGATAGCGATAAATACTATTGGAGCGATGGTATTGTCACTATCGAAGATGTGGTTATAGTTGGCCGTGAGGTTGACCCTAGTATCTTCCTTAGCCAAAATGAGTTCATCTCTGGGGTTTTACTTGGCCACTATGGTTATACTTATCCAGAATATGAGGCGTTAGTTAAAAATAAAGTTATTCATCGCGAAAACTTTTATTCGGATCTAGCTATGCTGCAAAGTCTGCGATCTGATACAAATAAAGCTAAGCGCTTTGCTGTAATGTCTCGAGCTGTGTTCAACTGGTATTGCAAAATGTACCCAGCGTTTAAAACTCTTAATATAAGTGCATTTAACGTAGGTAAAGCTCCTCTACAATTGCAATTTTCTCATACCCCAAGAGGAAAAGAACGCGCAGAGGCATTTAATATTTTTTTAAAAAAGCTGAAAGATAGTGGTGAGCTTGATAGAATTATTGCTCGCTACCAATGATGGTAGTTATGGAGTTCGCTTAAAACTAGCCCAAGGGATTGAAAATGAAGTACTTTGCGTATTTAACAGTGATGATATTATTGTTCAGCGTTGTTGCACTATTTTATCTAAAGCGCCCAGATGGGCAAACATGGTTAACCACAGAGCAAGTGACAACTAAGTCAGGTGCGTTAAAGGAGCAGGTCGTTGCACTCTCAAATGATGCACTCGATCAAGCTGTAAAACTGGTTACAGATACAAGTAGCAAAGTCGTTGCAAAAGTGACTTCTGAGCCAATCGCTTCACCCACTACTATTTATAAATGGCAGGATGACTCTGGGCAATGGCATTACTCTGATAAACCTAATCCTAATGGCGAGAGCCAGCAAATAATATTGGACCCCAACGATGTCACTGTTGTTGCAGCTGAAGATACATCTATTCTCAAAGGGAGTGCAAAGTCAGGGGGGATTTCATTAAGCCCAACGCCTACAAGTGCTTATGACCCTATGGTGATTAAAAAACTCTTTGATGATGCTGAACAGGTTAAATCACAACTCGAGCAGCGCAACACGACTCTCGAAAATACTCAGTGATCAACAACAAACTAGGATAGAACAGGGGGCTTTAATATAAAGCCCCTCGGCAAACATGTACTATTCTTGTAGCATGTTTCTTAATACATATTGCAAGATGCCGCCATGCTTGTAGTACTCCCACTCTTTTGGTGTATCAATACGTACATCAGCACTAAAGCTAGTTTTTTTGCCTTCAGCGTTAGTCGCTATCACACTCACCTCGTTGGTTTTATCATATAAGCCTTCTATATCGAACTGCTCTTGCCCTGTTAGTGCTAATGACTCATGGCTTTCGCCATCTTTAAATTGCAAGGGTAATACCCCCATGCCAATTAGATTAGAGCGATGTATACGTTCATAGCTTTGCGCAATAACAGCTTTGACGCCTAATAATAAAGAGCCTTTTGCAGCCCAGTCTCGCGATGAGCCTGTACCATACTCAGCGCCAGCAAGAACAACTAATGGCACACCTTGTTGTTGGTAAGCCATTGCCGCATCGAAAATACTGGCAAGTTCGTCATCTGGCTGGGTGCGTGTTACACCACCTTCGGTGCCAGGGGCAAGTAAGTTCTTTAACCGCACATTAGCAAATGTGCCACGCATCATTACTTCATGGTTACCACGGCGTGAGCCATAAGAATTAAATTGTGCTTTTTCAACACCGTGTTGTTGTAGATACTCACCAGCTGGGGCGCTGGCTTTGATTGCACCTGCAGGTGATATATGGTCAGTAGTAACCGAATCGCCAAGCTTTGCTAAGCAACGTGCGCCATTAATTGTTGGCACGCCAGGTGGTTCAACGCTCATGCCATCAAAGAAAGGTGCTTTTTTGATATAAGTGGATGCATCATTCCAGTCATACAACTTACCATCAGGAATTTTTATCTGTTGCCAACGCTCATCGCCTTTGTAAACATTGCCATAGCTGCTAGCAAACATTTCCTTCGTGACTGTTTTCTTAACTAGTTCATTTACTTCACTCACACTTGGCCAGATGTTTTTCAAGTAAATATCGTTTCCGTTCTCATCTTGCGCTAATGGCTCGTTGTATACATCTATATCTGTACGCCCAGCAATGGCATAGGCTACCACAAGCGGAGGCGAGGCTAAAAAGTTCATTTTAACGTCTTGGTGTATACGCCCTTCAAAATTACGGTTACCCGATAAAATAGAGCTAACAACTAATTTGTGTTTTTGAATAGCTTCGCTAATTTCATCTGCAAGCGGGCCTGAGTTACCGATACACGTTGTACAGCCATAACCGACCAAATTAAAGCCTAAGCTTTCTAGGTCATCCATTAGGCCTGCTTTTTCAAGGTAGTCAGTCACCACTTGAGAACCGGGTGCAAGCGATGTTTTAACCCATGGTTTTACGTTAATGCCGAGCTGCTTGGCTTTTTTAGCCACTAAACCTGCTGCTAAAATAACACTGGGGTTAGAGGTATTTGTACAGCTCGTGATTGCTGCAATAACACAGGCACCATCGTTTAATTCAAACTCTTGGCCTTTAAACTTCACTTTGGCTGCACCCATAAACTGCGCTTCGTCTACCGGCTCATCTGGGTTGGTGGTTGGGCCTTCACTTTCTATGCGAGCCTGCTGCTCATCGCTCTTATCTCGTGTTGCCATTCGCTCATCTTGAAAACTTTTTAAGTGTTCGCCAATGATATCGCCTGCTTTATCAAGGGCGATTCTATCTTGCGGGCGTTTAGGGCCAGCTAGACTTGGCACAACATCATCAAGTTTTAATTCGAGCTTATCGGTGTAGTGAGCTTCATCGCCAGCATTACGCCATAACCCTTGATGTTTCGCGTAATCTTCAATGAGCTTTAATTGGGTTTCGTCACGGTTTGTCAGACGCAGATAATTTATGGTTTCATCATCAATAGGAAAGATGCCGCAGGTTGCGCCATACTCAGGCGCCATATTGGCAATAGTTGCTCGATCGGCTAATGGTAAATCAGCAAGACCATCACCATAAAACTCGACAAACTTACCTACCACACCATGCTTACGTAGCATTTCAGTGACGGTTAATACCAAGTCGGTTGCAGTTGTGCCTTCTGGTAAGCGGCCATTGAGCTTCATACCAACAACTTGCGGGATCAATAAACTAATTGGCTGACCAAGCATGGCTGCTTCAGCTTCAATACCACCTACACCCCAACCAAGTACACCTAAGCCGTTGATCATAGTCGTGTGAGAATCAGTACCAACGAGCGTATCAGGGTAGGCAAACTTTTGGCCGTTGCGCTCTTCATTAAATACAACACGTGCTAAATATTCTAAATTGACTTGATGGACAATACCGGTTGCTGGTGGCACAACTTTTAAGTTATCAAACGCCGTTTGCCCCCAACGTAAAAACTCATAACGTTCTTTATTGCGTTCATATTCAAGTTTGGCATTTAAATCAAATGCACCATCATCACCGTAACCGTCGACTTGAACAGAATGGTCTATAACGAGCTCAGCGGGAGATAGTGGGTTAATTTTTGCTGGATCGCCTCCTAGCTTTTCCATGGCATCACGCATAGCAGCTAAATCAACAATCGCGGGTACGCCGGTGAAATCTTGCATCACCACACGCGCCGGGGTAAATGCTACTTCGGCACTTGGTTTCGCTTGTGGATCCCAATCGAGTAATGCTTCAATATCTTGTTTTTTAATATTAACGCCGTCTTCATTGCGTAATAGATTTTCTAGTAGAACTTTGAGCGAAAATGGCAGCCGTTTGGCTTTATCACCGAGTCCTTGTAGTGAATGAATATGAAATTGCTCACCGTTAATTGTGAGTTGTTTTTGGGTGTCAAAACTATTGCTCATTATATGCCCCTTTATGATACCGGTATGGTGAATATCCTTAAATCGTAAAATTTAACCTCGTAATGATATGTGTAATTGCAAAGTGTATACCAAAATAAATATGTATTATTTTTGTACACTTCTATTAAATGAAGTGATGCTTATTTTGAATTTTTCAATAGCTAAAACAAAGGTTGTATTAGAGCTTATTTTAACCACCCTTGCTGTATGCCTTTATGACTGAGTATTAATAACCCGATTGCGATTATCACAACTAGTAGAGGCATAAAAACTGCGCTAACGCCTAATAATTTAATACTGTTGATAACTATAAAGTTATAGAATTGCTGAATAATTATAGCGCACAGAGATAGAGCAAAAACAGTGCGCGCTAGAGAGTTTTTTAGTAATAAGAATACTGCGCCTAAGCAGCCTCCAAAAACCGCAATTGCGAATGCGATAGTAGACCAAAGAGGCGTGTTTGAATAAGCAGCTTGTTGATCTAAAGGCAGTTTACTTATCATTTCTGGTGTCATTAGCATGTGCATGACAAAGGCTAAAACGCCTAATAAATTCCAAACAAGGGCCGCCCAAGCAACACTTTTTAACCAGCTAGCTGGTGTGGAAACAGTCATAATTACCTTTTTAACATTATTTAAAAAGGTAATTAAAGACGAGAGATGCTTACTTTACAAGTAACAGTATGCGAAGAACTTAATTAACCAAATGAAATAGGGCGGCGGCCAGTTTTTTCATCCACCTTTGGTTTTTTGTTTCGCTTACGTTTATTCTTAGTCGTTGCAGCGGGAGCTTGAGCAGCTTTAGTTATAACTTCTGGTTGTGCATTCAGTTCAGGTCTTGGTGTTGGTATTGCGTCTTCACTCAAGGTCAACTGAAACCATTCACCATCAAACTCCAGTACATCGCCACTGTATAATTTTTTCCGTTTTATTGTACATATTTCATGGTTAACGCCAACATAACCTTCACTAATTAGGTTTTTTGCTTGGCCTCCACCTTCAACTAAATCAAGAACTTTGAGTAGTTTGCAAAGTTCAATAGGTTCTTCTTCTAATTCAATTTCAATGTATTCGTCGTTCATCTTTGATCTCGTTGAGGTAGGGCATAGCCTTTATTATAAAGGCATCTAGCGAGTTTTGCACCACAGCTTGTACTGTAGGTCACGGTTTGCTGATTTATATTTTAAACTTTTTCACTTTTTTTAGGGTCTTTAAAAAAACTGCAGTAATTGAAGGTTAAGCTGCAGCTCTTAAATTTGGCCTGTTATTTGCCAATAGATGATTCAAAAAATTATCAATGCTAGATAGTAGTAACTAAATGTAAGTCGTTTACATTGAAAATGGAGTAGGAAATGGGCGTAAGATTAGCAATGCGAAAAGAGTTAATGGGTTTAAATAACTCGGATATGTTAACTGCTGATGATGTTAGAACGCACCTTACTAACGTTGTGAAACAACACTCACATAGTAATCAAAAAGGTTTTTCGGTTATTTCTAGATTTAATGATAACCATAGTCAGCTAGTCAGCGGTGATAATAACAAAGAGCGCTTACTAAAGTTTGAGCGCCACCGTTTGTTTAAAGATGTGCTATATACCCGTCAAAGTGTCGATGCATGGTTAAATAGCCAAATAAATTAAGTTGCTTTACAGTACCACCTCCAATAGACTACAAATGTAATCCTTTGAAGGTGTTATGCGAAATGGAATTTTAATCTGCATGTTGTTATTACTAACTGCGTGCCAACAACCAACAATATATGTATACACGCAAGCGTTAACAGAGCTAGAAAAACAACAGCTAACAATACGCTTACAGCAACAACCATTACCGTATCAGTTTATTCAATTACCGATACCCAAAGAGTTTGCAGCTGCGACACTGTTAACTTCCGAAGATATGCTACTCACAGCTGAAACCGAGCAGCTTGCTGGTATTATGCAAGCAATGGGCTATCAACCACAGATACACTATGTGTCGGCAGCAAATCATCATTATAGCAATGGCAATATTGGCTTTTACTTGCGTGGTGAGCAAATAGAGCTAGGTTTTAATGTGCCAGAACAAATGCGAACTACTGGTTGCGTTGAAGATCGCTACAATGGTCTCAAAGTTAAATTTGTTGATAACTTGGTTGAATTTGCTTTAGTAAATGGTGCCCGCGCTCAGTTAGTTTGGCAGCGTTATGAAAATTATTTAGTCATCAATTATAGAGATACTTCGCAGTCATACACGCATTTAAGCCCTTTGGTTGCCACTCCTTTTGGTGAAAAACCCTCAGATACATTTCGCTATAACGCACACATTGAAGGGCCACAATGGTTAAATTGCTCGCTGCAAGTTGTGTATATGGATTAAGTTATCTTTTAGCTGTGGTTTTCTATGTGCTCACTAAGCTTGGCAATGCGTTCGCTCATACCTTCGATAATGCGGTCTTTTATTTTTTCGCGGATCACATTGGGGAGTCGTGTTAGTGCTTCGGGGGTTATAGCTAATACGATTGTGTCACTTTTGGCACGTGCACTGGTGCTGCGTTCGCGGTTATTGATAAACGCACCTTCGCCAATAAACTCTCCGGGTTCTATTGTGCCTAAATCAACTAAGTGACTGTGCTTAAATACTAAAATTGCGCCACTGAGTACAATATAAAGCTGTTTGTCGTTGTCATATTGCTTAAACAGAAAACGGTTTTGTTCAACTAAATATAAATGGCTGAATGATTCTAGAAGCACTTGGCGTTCATTGAGAGTAAACTCTTTAAAAAAATTCAGCCGATTGATAATTTCCATTTGTTTTATTAATGGAATATGTTCGATTAACTTCATAAGTATGATTAGCTACGACATTAATTAGCTAATATTGCGCTCTTTTAATTTGCGGGTCAATGTATTACGCCCCCAGCCAATTTTTACCGCCGCTTCTTGTTTGTGCCCAGAGCAATTTGCGAGCGCGGTTTTGATTAAGCGAGTTTCTAATTGCGCTTGCACGTTTGGCCAAATATTTTGCTTTCCATGTTTTAGCTCCTGATTCAGCCATTGCTGGAATGAGTCGAGCCAATCACCTTCTTGTTGTGATACTTCTGCCTCGAGGATCTCTGGTGGGAGATCTTGCTCACTGACTAATTCACCCGGTGCCATAACTGTTAACCAACGGCAGGTATTTTCTAATTGTCGTACGTTACCAGGCCAACTAAATAAACGTAATAGCTCTGTGGCTTTTGGGCTAAGTACTTTGCTTTCTACTTGTAAGTCTTTCGCACTTTTATGCAGAAAGTGTTGAGCTAACCTTTCAATATCTTCGGTACGTTCACGTAGTGCAGGAAGGCGCAGTCTTACCACATTTAAACGGTGGAATAAGTCGTCCCTAAATTTCCCTTGCTTCACCAAGTCTTCAAGGTTTTGGTGGGTTGCGGCAATAATACGCACATCAACTTTGATGCTTTGATGGCCCCCAACGCGGTAAAACTCTCCATCTGCTAATACCCGCAGTAAACGTGTTTGCACGTCTAATGGCATATCGCCTATTTCATCTAAAAATAAAGTACCGCCGTTAGCCTGCTCGAAGCGACCTTTACGAACACTGTCGGCGCCGGTAAACGCTCCTTTTTCGTGACCAAATAGTTCAGATTCAACTAACTCTTTTGGAATAGCGGCCATATTGAGGGCGATAAAGTGGTTTTCTTTACGGGGGCTGTGATTATGCAGCGCACTTGCAACGAGCTCTTTACCTGTGCCTGACTCACCATTAATTAATACGCTCATACTCGAAGCTGAGAGCTTACCAATGGCACGAAATACCTCTTGCATTGCTGGTGCTTCGCCAATGATATGGGCACTTTTAGGGGGAGTTGCTTTACGCTTGGTTTTTTTCGCTGAATTTGCGCGACAAGCACTCTCTACTAAAGCAACCGCTTCATTTAAGTCAAATGGCTTAGCAAGGTATTCGAAAGCTCCTTTTTGAAACGCATTAACCGCTGAGTCCAAATCTGAATGAGCGGTCATTATTATCACCGGTAAACCTGGGTTTTGCTCGGCTATTAGCTCGAGCAATGCCATGCCATCCATACCGGGCATACGTACGTCAGAGACGAGTACGGTTGGTTGGCTAAACTTCAGCGCACTTAAAACGTCTTGTGCATTGGCAAAACTCTCAGTGTTAAACCCTGCACGAGAAAGTGCTTTTTCTAAAACAAAGCGAATAGACGCATCATCATCAACAAGCCAAACTGTTTTCATGGGCACTCCCAAACTCATTAATCCACAAAAGGCAGATATATATTAAATTCTGTATGACCAGGCCAGCTATCGCATTCGATATAGCCATTATGTTGATCTATTAAAGTTTGAGCAATTGAAAGCCCTAAGCCCGATCCGCCTTCTTTATTGGTGGTCATCGGATAAAATAAGGTTTCTTTAATATTGCTATCAATACCTGGTCCGTTATCTGATATTTGGATCAGCAAAGCTTTTTTTGGTGCTTTACCGGGGCGGCGCTGTCTATGACTGATGCGAGTTTTCAGTTTAATCACTCCACCATCAACTAGTGCTTGTTGTGCATTACGAACAATATTTAATACGACTTGCTGAATTTTACCTTGGTCTATAAATACGTCAGGTATGCTTGGGTCGTAATCTTTCTCTAGGCTGATATTCGCATTGCTATCGAGCATACTTAGTTTTACAACAGACTCTAAGGTTTGGTGAATATTACCGTATGACTTTTGTGGTAATTGATTCGGACCTAGGAGTCTATCGACAAGCTCACGCAAACGGTCAGCTTGTTCAATAATAAGCTCAGCGCACTGATCCCGCTCTTGCTGATCAACCTCATACTGCAATAATTGCGCCGCTCCGCGAATTCCGCCTAAAGGATTTTTAATTTCGTGAGCAAGACCACGTATAAGATTACGTGCGGCTTGATATTGGTGCATTTGATTTGATGCTTGATCATGGCGGATTTCATCATCAGTTTGGCGGCACTCAAATAACAAATAATACTCATCTTCAAGTTTTAAACGCCTGGCACTGATTGCTAACTTTGCATGTCGAGAGTCGATGAACACCACGTCAGCCCTATGCTGGTGGCAATCTACACCATCCATTAATGAATACTGAGCAATACGCTTTAAGTCAATTGAATGGTAGTTAAATAGATTATCGAACGGTTGATTAAGCGTCCGCTTTGGCCCCAGCCCTAGAAGCTCACTGGCACTGTCATTAACGTAGACTAGGGTAAATTTATTATCCAGTAACATCACCGCAGTGGTGAGGTTTTTCCATATGCTGGTTAGTAACTCGGGGTTAAATTTTTTATTGTTGGGCATGTTTGCACCATTTTAGTGCGTTGATGATATTTAGCAGCTTAGCACATATATTTATACTGAGTGTGTCATTATAAAAAAAGCGCCAGACTATAATGCCGACTGCCGATGCATAAAGAACACACTTGTTGGACTTACCGATAACACATTACCTTTGGGGTCATATAATTTAACCTGCAAGGAATGCTCACCTCGGTCCACATTACGAAGTGCAAAGGTACTACTGCTACCGGGTGCTGAGTAAGCGGTACCATCAACGAATAACTGAATCTTAAAGCCATTCTCAAAGCGCGGAGAGACTCGACTAGTAACGTATACTGAACCGGTATTTTCTCTCACTGTTTCTTCGTTGGCAGGCGATGCTACTTCAATCTTAAAGCTTTTTTTGGCGATAGGTTTTGTTTCATCTAAAATACTTGTATTGGTGGTAGGCATAGAAAGTATTTGGCTGGTTAATTTTACTTCCTGCGCTCCGACTTTTGGAGTGTCAGAAAAAACCACTGCGCCATTTTTATCCTTCCATGTATAAATTTTTTTATCGGCTGCATAGCCATAAAAGCTGAATAAAATTAGCGTCAGCAATACCAAAATCTTTGTTTTCACCCTTTAATCCTGCATTTTTTGCACTAATTAAACTCTAGTGGAGAATGAAACATTTTGCCATAAAAAAAGCCCGTAAAACGGGCCTTGAGAACACACATATATTATCTATAACTAGATAATTTTAGCTACAGCGCATTAAACGCTGTAGTACATTTCAAACTCAACTGGGTGAGTTGTCATGTTAAGTTTTTCAACTTCTTGAGATTTAAGTGCGATGTATGCATCGATTAGGTCATCAGTGAATACGCCACCTTGAGTTAAGAACTCACGGTCAGCACTTAGTGCTGCAAGCGCTTCGTCTAGTGACGCTGCAACTGTTGGAATTTCAGCTGCTTCTTCTGCTGGTAAATCGTATAAATCTTTATCCATTGCATCACCAGGGTGGATCTTGTTTTTAATACCGTCAAGACCAGCCATAAGCATAGATGCAAATGCTAGGTAAGGGTTAGCAGTTGGATCTGGGAAGCGTACTTCGATACGACGACCTTTTTCAGATGGTACTACTGGAATACGGATTGAAGCTGAACGGTTACGAGCTGAATAAGCTAGCATTACTGGTGCTTCAAAACCTGGAACTAAACGCTTGTACGAGTTAGTTGACGCATTAGCAAACGCATTGATTGCTTTAGCGTGTTTGATGATACCACCGATATAGTAAAGTGCATCTTCAGAAAGACCGCCGTACTTGTCGCCTGCGAATAAGTTAACGCCGTCTTTAGCTAAAGACTGGTGACAGTGCATACCAGAACCATTATCGCCAACGATAGGCTTAGGCATGAATGTCGCTGTTTTGCCATATAAATGAGCCATGTTATGAATAACATATTTCATTTCTTGGATTTCATCTGCTTTTAATACCATAGTATTAAAACGAGTAGCGATTTCGTTTTGACCTGCTGTAGCAACTTCGTGGTGATGCGCTTCAACAACTTGACCTAGCTCTTCAAGAACTAGACACGTAGCTGAACGCCAATCTTGAGATGAATCAACCGGTGAACATGGGAAATAACCACCTTTAACACCTGGACGATGGCCTGAGTTGCCGCCTTCGTATTCTTTATCTGAGTTCCATGATGCTTCTTCTGCATCGATTTTGTACATAGAACCAGACATGTCTGATTTGTATTTAACGTCATCAAATAGGAAGAATTCTGGCTCTGGGCCAAATAATACAGTATCAGCGATACCTGTTGAACGCATATATTCTTCAGCGCGTTTAGCAACAGAACGCGGATCACGTTCATAACCTTGTAGTGTAGAAGGCTCTACCACGTCACAACGTACGATTAGTGTTGTTTCTTCAGTGAAAGGGTCAAGTTTTACTGACTCAGGAACTGGCATTAATACCATGTCAGATTCGTTGATGCCTTTCCAACCTGCGATTGAAGAGCCATCGAACATTTTACCGTCTTCAAAAAAGTCTTCATCAACTTGGTGATGAGGAATAGAAACATGTTGCTCTTTACCTTTTGTATCAGTAAAGCGTAAATCAATGAACTTAACGTCATTTTCTTTAATAAAATCTAAAACCGATTGTGACATGTGTCCTCCAACTGTTGGGTTTTATTATTGCTGCATAATTGCTTTTGCATTCTAGTAAGCTGATTCTGTGCCATGTTTATAACTAACTGTTTATAATCTTAAAAAATATACAGGGCGTAAACAAAAATACGCTCGCGCACCTTTTTGGTGCGCATTATTTTCATTTTGGTGCAATATTTACAAGCTATATTTTGCTGATCTTTTAAACGCTCAAAATCAGCATAACCTAAATGCTAAATAGTGCCAAAAAGATCCTAAAAATAGCTCAAAAAGTGGTTTTTAATAAATAAATGGAATTTTATTCATTTAATTGTCATATATAAAACAGATACTTACTGAAAGTATTGAGAAAGTTTTCAAATTTATATTGGATAAACTTTCATCCATGTCATTAATGAGGGATAATATGCGCCCTTTTAAATCCTATGCTGGGACATCTGGTGAAAACGCAGATGAGTGCGTAGATCTTGCAGGATCAATGAGAATAAACTTCTCTGAGTAAATATATGAGCATCGAACAGTTAAGAAATATAGCGATTATCGCGCACGTTGACCATGGTAAAACAACCTTAGTTGACAAACTACTTGAGCAATCAGGTACATTAGAAACACGCGGCGGTAACGAAGAGCGCGTGATGGACTCAAACGACATTGAGAAAGAACGTGGTATTACCATTTTGGCTAAAAACACGGCCATCTCTTGGAATGACTACCATATCAATATCGTAGATACCCCGGGACACGCCGACTTTGGCGGTGAAGTTGAACGCGTACTTTCGATGGCTGACTCAGTATTATTACTTGTTGATGCTCAAGAAGGTCCAATGCCACAAACGCGTTTCGTAACGCAAAAAGCATTCGCGCAAGGCTTAAAGCCAATCGTTGTTATCAACAAAATTGATAAGCCAGGTGCTCGCCCAGATTGGGTTATGGATCAAATCTTTGATTTATTCGACAACCTTGGCGCAACTGACGAACAGTTAGACTTTAAAGTAATCTATGCATCAGCTATCAATGGCTGGGCAACACTAGATTTAGACGAGCCATCAGACAACATGGAACCTATGTTTAAGATGATCGTTGACGAAGTATCACCACCGGATGCAGATCCTGAAGGTGACTTCCAAATGCAAATCTCTCAGCTTGATTACAACTCGTATAAAGGTGTAATCGGTATCGGCCGTATCAAACGTGGTTCTGTTGCGCCTAACCAACAAGTGACAGTTATCAGTGCTGACGGCACGACTCGTAACGGTAAGATTGGTTCAGTACAAAGCTACCTCGGCCTTGAGCGTATTGAAACGGATAAAGCGTTCGCTGGTAACATCGTAACAGTTACTGGTCTTGGCGAGCTTAAGATTTCAGATACGATTTGCTGTCCTAACAATGTTGAAGCATTACCACCACTAAGTGTTGATGAGCCAACAGTAACGATGACATTCTCTGTAAATAACTCTCCGTTCTGTGGTAAAGAAGGTAAGTTTGTAACATCACGTAATATTCGTGAGCGTTTAGACAAAGAATTAGTACACAACGTAGCACTTCGTGTTGCAGATACTGGTAATCCAGATAGCTTCCGTGTATCGGGTCGTGGTGAATTACACCTTGGTATCTTAATCGAGAACATGCGTCGTGAAGGTTACGAGCTTGCTGTATCTCGTCCAGAAGTAATCTTACGTACTGTTGATGGTGTGTTAGAAGAACCGTATGAAACACTAACAATTGACTGTGAAGAAGAGCATCAAGGTTCTATCATGGAGCAAATTGGTCTTCGTAAAGGTGAACTTACTGACATGGCACCAGATGGTAAGGGCCGTATGCGTATGGACTTTATGATCCCAAGCCGTGGTTTAATCGGTTTCCAAACTGAATTCATGACGTTAACATCAGGTTCTGGTTTACTTTACCATACGTTCGATCACTACGGTCCACACAAAGGTGGCGAGCTAGGTGTTCGTAAGAACGGTGTAATGATTGCAAACGCAACAGGTAAAGCACTGACTAACGCATTATTTAACTTACAAGAGCGCGGCCGTTTATTCATCGGTCACGGTGTTGAAGTTTATGAAGGTATGGTTATCGGTATTCATAGCCGTGATAACGACCTTACAGTTAACGCGCTTAAAGGTAAGCAACTTACTAACGTTCGTGCATCAGGTACTGATGAAGCACAATCACTTGTACCACCTCTAGATTATACACTTGAGCAAGCGCTTGAGTTTATCGATGATGATGAGCTAGTAGAGGTTACTCCTGAGAACATTCGTATTCGTAAGCGTCACTTAACTGAAAGTGAGCGTAAACGTGCGGGTCGTGCTCCTAAGTCATAATCTATTTATTTAGAATAATGATTTTAAAAGCCGCTGTATTGCAAAATACAGCGGCTTTTTAGTGGTTATTAGTTAGCGAGGGTAAAGTTAGCGAGAAAATAGCTGTAAGCTATAAGCGGTCAGCAGTCTGATCTGACCCCGATAAATTAGGCCGGTGTCAGCTGAAAGTCGGTAGACTATATAAACCTGCAACAATGCATAACTTTAGTGCTGTTGCTAGAGTATTTTTTCGTTGGGTTTCGCTGTTTAACTCGCTAACTTTACTCTAGCTTACTCGCCTACTTTTTCATTCCTTTGGTAGCAAAGTGATTTCGCCAAATACATCTGCGTCTATAAAACCACGGTTTCTGTCGCCATTTACGGGTTGGACTTCGTGTGAGCCCATAAAGTGTTCGCGCACTTTACTGCCGTCGTTATCGCAATAAGCGAGCATAAAGCCGATGACTTGTGTTGCCGTTAATTTAAGCGGTGTGTTTTGCGCGCCTTCTTGATAATCATTGGGATAGAGCTTTATCGCCACTTCCCAGATAATGTTATAAGGAGCTTGGGTATTGCGCTTCCAGCTACTGACTAAGTGATCGGTATACAAATGGGCTTTTTTATCAGGGCCGTAATCGGCAGCTTGGTTATCAAGGCCGATATGATAAGCAAATGCAGTATGATTAAATTGGTGATTACCACCTGATGCATCGCTGTCGATAAATATTTCTAGTGCATCGTCATCCCAATATTTTACAGTTGGATCTGGGTGTGTATCGAACAGTACATCATCAGCAATATCGGCTTGTAAATAAAGGGTGTTTTCATCCCATAATAAGCGATAGCGGCCTGTAAAATCACTCTCTGAGTCTGGTAGTACACCATCCATCAAATGTGGCATGTTATGCCATTTAGCTTTGTTCCATGCGCTTTCAGAGACACCATCTATGGTGATAGGTGTCGGTGTATGTACTACATCTATGGCAAGAGCATGTGTGCTTATTAATAGGCTATAAATCAGCGTGGCTATTTTCATAAAATTCTCAAACTTTTATTTTGATTAATAGTGTCTGAAACGTGAGGTGAAAACAACCAATGTTAGGGTACAGAGGTTAAATTATAGTAATGGGTAGTTTAAGTACAATTTATTACAACATTTAGTTTAAGTGGATGATAAATTAGGCTCGTTGAGAATGTATATTAAAGGGATTATTATGGCTAAAGTGCTGATTGTAGTTATGGTTACTTTACTATCAGGTTGCACTTCATCACAAGTGATGAGCTCGGGTTGTGATTTTGTGGTTGGTAGCGGAAAAAGTCAGCAACGGCAAGTGCAAAATAGTTCACTCGCTAATTCTGATACAAACCAAGAAATGAATGTGATTAACGGGGTATTGCAGATGTTACTTGGGCCATTAAGTCGCGCGCTTGGTGATGATGAATGCGAGGCGCAGGAACAACTTTATCAGTACCCAAGTGTCGCTTTATAAAGCGACACTTTCTCCTTCATTTAAAATATACAGAGGAGTTGGCGACTCTATTTTATTGTACATGTGCAATAGACGTAGTAATGCTGAATGACTACTGTGATCGCCCATTTTCCAACTTGAATTACCATAGCCCCATGGGATCATCACTTTGCAGTTGAGATCTTGCGCAGCTGATAGCGCATCTTCTGGCGTGGTATGAACATACCTATACCAATCTCCATCTTCTTCATGATAATAAGAGGCAATTGGCATTAAACAAATATCAATTTCGCCAAATTTTTGCCCAATATCGCTAAAATGCTGCGAGTAGCCGGTATCTCCTGCAAAAAATAATGTTTTACCATTTTGCTCAAGCAGCCAGCCGTTCCATAAGTCTTTATCGTGATCTTCATAGATAAATGGCACCAAAACACGGCTACTAAAGTGATGAGCAGGAACCGCATGAATGTTTAAATCATCAATAGTGGTTTTGGCATACCAAGCCATTTCGCTTATATAAAAGCCACCAGTTGGAAAGTTATCAGCCATTCCCAGTGGGGTTAAGTAGCGAGGCTTATTACCTATTTCTTCAATATCTGCTTTATTGAAATGATCATAGTGAAGATGTGAATACATTACCGCGTCTAAGTTTGTAAGCTCGCTATCTGTGAGCCAGTCACCGGGTTGACGATAAAACCCAGAGGCCAGTCTAAAAGCTAAATCTACAGGGGAGTCGAATTGCTCTTTTACTGGATCAAACACTACTTGTTGTCCGTTTGGCGTTTTTATCATAAATCCTGCGTGACCAAGCCAGCGTACAGTAAATCCGGTATTTAATTGTGGGATTGCTTGCTGAGCACGGTATTGGCAGTTCTCACTTTCCAGCTCGCATTGTAAATTAGGGTTGCTTGGGTAGCAGTCGTCTTCACAACTAACTGGGTAGGTTTTCTCCCCCGGGTAGAGATTATGATAACGCCCTTGACGTTCGCCATCTTGGTGTAATGGGGTAATGGTATCTGGACCTGCGATGACTTCAGTATGATTAGCAGCCGAACAAGCCGATAAGAAGCCAGTTAGAATAATTAGCGTAAAGGTGTTTAACTTCATTATGATCATTTTTTAATTTTATTTTGATAAAATTGTACCAAAAACAGCGGATTAAAAAACATTTAAAAAGTAACAAAAAATAACAGCAAAAAGCCTGCAAAATTGCAGGCTTAATGTATTCTTTTCTCGCCAACTCTAAGTTGATTTATCCCGCTTGATTCATTTGCTCAATGAACTTGTTAGAGTCAGCGATCGATTTATTCATGTCATCCATTAATACTTTAATGTCGCGCTTAAGGTTAGTAAATTCGCCTTGAATAGCACTCACAGCTTGAGCATTAAGGTTATGTTTTAAATATAAAACATTATCATGCAGTGACGATAATACCGGTTCCATTTTACTTTCGGCATTACGCATTGAGCGTAGTAATTTATCAAAATCACGTTTGGTTGACGTTAACTTCTTATTACTTTCACGCTTTAAAGATGCATTGGAATATTGCTCTAGCTCATCTGCCCACTCTTCAAAAAGGGCTTCAGCAACGTCTTCAACTTTGTTTATGTTGCTAGTAACATCGTTTGCGGCCGCTAGGCTCGACTCATAATCATCATTTAGTTGCTCATAGGCTGTTTGTAAGTCACCGCCATCAAAATCAATTAACGTTGTTAAACGCTCAAGCGCTGATTGAAACTCTTCTTGCGACTCTTCTTGTGATTCTTTTGTTTCTTCAACACGGTCCACCAAAATATCGCGTTTATGAACGCCAACGGACTCCATGGCAGAATAGTAGGCCGATTGGCAACCTGATAGCGCCATTGTGAGTGCTAGCAATGGTGCGCTTAGTGCAGTAACTTTTTTCATTGATATCCCTTTTTATTCCCGTTTAGTTTTTAAATTATGTGGCGGATTGCTATGATAATCAAAACTATTTTAGCAGAAAGTTAACCTCATGAATGAAAAGGTAGCACATTTTAAGCAACAGGCAGGTTCATTTTTGCGCCAACAACCCGGTTGGTGGATGCAGTATGTTAACCGTTGTATTGATGATCAAATCACTGTTAATGCAGGTTATTTAGCTTATGTTACGTTACTCTCACTAGTGCCTTTAATTGCGGTTGCGGTTGCTATTTTTTCAGCTTTTCCGGGCTTTGAAGAGACCCGTATTGCGATTGAAAACTTTTTGTTCACTAATTTTGTACCGGCCTCGTCAGATGCAATCAGAGAGCATGTGAGTTCCTTTGCAGGCAATGCAAACCAAATGACGGCAGTGGGGGTGAGTTTTTTAGCGGCGATAGCACTGTTGTTAATGAAAAATGTTGATGCCACGCTTAATCGTATTTGGCGTATTAAAAAGAAGCGACCTTTGATGATTTCATTATCGGTATATTGGATGATTTTAACATTGGGCCCGGTTTTATTAGGTGCGAGTATTGGTATATCTTCGTATATTGTGTCTTTGGTTTCATTTGCAGATCAAGGGATCCCAGGATTTAGTGGTTTTTTAATAAAGCTATTACCTTTTATTATTTCCATGGCTGGCTTTATTTTGCTCTATACTTTAGTTCCAAATACGCGTGTTCCATTTAAGGCGGCGATCCCGGGTGCTATTTTTGCGGCGGTTTTGTTTGAGCTAACGAAAAAAGGGTTTGCTTTATATATTAGCCACTTTCCATCATACGAGTTAATTTATGGAACTGTAGCGACGATACCCATTTTATTTGTTTGGGTTTACCTTTCATGGACTGTGGTGTTACTCGGTGCAGAATTTACTGTATGTATTAGCCCTCATGATATCGAAGATACCCCAGATAGTATCCTCGACAGTGATGCTATTACTTAACCGTAATTAACTGCACCGCTGATAGGAAGGAGTCAGCGTTATGCAGTTATACCCAAGTATTACTCCGTATAATGATTTTCACTTAAGTGTTGGTGAAGGTCACCAGCTTCATGTGCAAGAATACGGCGACCCTTCGGGGTTTCCTGTGGTAATTTGTCACGGTGGGCCAGGGCTTGGTTTACATAGTGATAATTGTCGATTCTTTGATCCCAACCGTTATCGTATTATTTTATACAGCCAGCGTGGGTGCGGTTTATCTTCGCCGCATCAATTAATAAGTAATCGTACAGATTACTTAGTTACCGATTTAGAGTATCTGCGTCAGTCATTAGGAATTAACAAGTGGTCGCTTTGTGGTGGCTCTTGGGGGGCAACTCTGTGCTTGTTGTATGCTATCAAATATAGCAGGCAGGTTGCAGGGCTTATTCTACGGGGGACATTTTTAGCAACCAGCGCTGATTATCAGTGGCTGTACGGCGCAGAAGGAGCAGGTGCACAATTTTACCCTGAGCTATATGAGCAGTTCTCGCAGCAGCAAACCGACGTTAAAAGTATTTTAGATTTTTATCAGCAAAACCTCTGTATTGATAATCAAATTAAAGCGAGCCAGTACGCCAAACTATGGTGTCAATGGGAGTCAGTTTTATCGCAAGGCCATCATTGTCCTGACTGGACTTTAAGTAGCCCCCAACATGGTTTAAATATGGCACGTTTAATGGTGCATTATTTTAAATCACGATGTTTTATAGAGGAGGGTTACATACTAAAAAACAGTCACAAGTTAGCAAATTTAGCTATTTGGTTTATTCATGGCCGCCATGATTTGGTATGCCGTTTTAGTGCCACGCAGCGATTTGCTAATCAGTTAAACGCACAATTAATAGTATTAGATGAAATTGGGCATGGTATTGATAATCAGGTATATTTGTCGGCAGTACGGCGTGCTGCCGATCATATGTTTATTAAGTTATCGAGGGAACAATGCAAGGACTAATACAGCGAGTGAAACACGCTAGAGTTGAAGTTGAAGGTCAAGTGATAGGGCAAATAGAGCAAGGTGTCTTGTTGTTGCTTGGTGTTGAAAAGTCAGATGATGCCACCTCAGCGGATAAGTTATTACATAAAGTGAGTAACTATCGTATTTTTAGTGATGAGAACGATAAAATGAACCTAAGCCTAAAGGATATTCAAGGTGAGTTATTGGTTGTTTCTCAATTTACTCTTGCCGCAGATACTAAAAAAGGCATGCGCCCGAGTTTCTCATCAGCTGCGACTCCCCAGCAGGCTAATGAATTATATGAATACTTTGTCAGCCAAGCGAAAGAGTTAGGATTAAAGGTGGCAACAGGTCAGTTTGCATCTGATATGCAAGTAAGTTTATGTAACGATGGGCCCGTTACTTTTAATTTAAGCGTATAAACTAAATTACTTTTTTATCATGACAATATGATTGGTGTATCCCGGTATTTTTTCAATACTGGGAATTTTACCAAAGGTTGTGATCAGTAAATGCTCCAATTGCTTAAGTTGGGACTCATGGGCTGATAAAAAGTTAATAAATAAATAGCCATCGGCTGACAGTGCATTACGTACTTTTTGATAAAAAAAATGCTTATATAAAAAGCCAGGTGCATCGAGTTGGCTAAATAGGTCTAGGATAATCCAATCATATTCTTGGCCTTGATCTAATACTTCCTGTGCGTCAAAACAGCGTAAATTAGTGGCATGGTCGCCGCCAAAAAAACGCTTATAACAATGGATGATACTGGGGTTTTTCTCCACAGACATAAGTTGGCTATCAGGGTAAACATGTTGCAGGTAGTTACGAATAGCCCCTGCACCTAGGCCAAGCTCAAGCACTGTTTTAGGCGCAGGTAAAGGCTGCCACAAACAGGCTAAGTGCTGTAAATGTGGGAACAATAGATGGCTCGGGCGGCTTTTTTCAACCACGGATTGCAATGTTTCATTGATCAACAACCAGCGAAATTGCTTATGCTGACGTACTTGAATGCAATCAGAGCCATGTTTATGCCAATATATGAGTTGTCCGATGCGATGGCAATCTTCAATAAAGCTATGCTTTACGGCGCCGGAACCTGCGATTAAATTTTCCATACTGGTAGCTTAGACGAGTCAACATAAAGCGCCAGTTTGTAGCGTAACTTTTTCTAGTTAAAACAGAGGCTCACCAAAGTCGTATTCCAAGTTTTAAAGAGATAGCGTATGGTGGCTTGTAATAGTAAATAGCCATATACTTTAATTATCCCGTTAGCTTTGTTTATATGGCATTAGTACGATAGGAGATTTTATGTTTCAGGTAACTACCCCGCAAAGTAGCGAAGATTGGCAAGCGTATTATCAATTACGCTGGCAAGTATTACGTGCGCCTTGGGATCAGCCTCGGGGCTCGGAGCAAGATGATTTAGAGCAAGATGCCGAGCATAGGTTTATTAAAAATAAAGCGGGTGAAGTACTGGGTGTAGCTCGGTTGCATTTTAATAATCAGCAGCAAGCGCAAGTTCGCTATATGGCGGTTGCAGAGGGAAATCGCAATCAGCATATTGGCAGCCGTTTATTACATGAGCTTGAAAAAATAGCATGGACGCAAGATGCTGATGAACTTGTATTATTTGCTCGTGAACGCGCACTTGAGTTTTATAAACGTCATGGCTATGAGCTAAAAGAAAAAGCACATCTGGCTTACGATGACGTACAGCATTTTAAAATGATCAAGCAAAAGCCTTCTGAGCCTGGTTGGTTCCGTCATCCAGATTGGACGCAGGTGCTACAAAACACATGGCGAGAGTCGATCCCTATTAGCGATGCCATGGGCATTAAAGTTGAAAGTTACACAGATTGGCAGTTTACTACTCGAGCGGATCTAAATGCTAATTTGAACCTGCATGACACCATGTTTGCCGGTTCTATTTATAGCTTAGCCACCTTGACGGGCTGGGGGGCCACTTATTTGGCACTCAAAGAAGCGGGTCTGGAAGGGAATATTGTACTTGCTGATGCGAATATAAAATATTTAAAGCCGCTCAACAGTGATCCTCGCGGTAGTGTTAATTTAGCTGGCTGTAGAGGAAAACTTGCAGAACTTGAAACAACAGGTAAAGCTAGGTATCTAGTGCCGGTCGAAATTTACGATGGTGAGGTACTTGTTGCCGAGTTTGAAGGTTCGTTTATTGTTAAAAAGTAATCGTGCAGTTAGGTTAAAGTGGATAAAAGCCAAGCTAGGCTTTTATCCTTGGTTATTACAATAAATCAGTTAATAAAATACCTACACCAATACGCTCAATATCTGCGTTGTAATCAATTAAGCTTTCGCCATAACCATTAAAGTATTGTGCATACCCACGCAAGCGCCCCCACAGCGGGAAAGACCAATCTAGCTGAATTGCACCACGGTTATCAGAGTTGAGGTTATTACGCGTCATGAAGCTAAATTCATGGTCTTCGTAGCGATAAGCACCACTAAACTCAAAGTAACCCATGTATTTATAAATGTCAGGGTTATCATCACCTTTGGCTTCCATAGGATCTTCTTTTTTATCCTCAGGAATGCGGTACCAAGGTTTAAAGCTAAATACAAAGCCTTCATTCTCCCAAATAAAGTCGGCGTAAATACGGTTCCATGAACGGGAGTTAGGCTGGCTTCGCCCATTTGATTGATGTACAAAGCCCAGTGCAATTGCCATTTCATCACCCCAAAGAACATTTTCAGGATCTAAATAATTAACCCAAAAAATTTCTGGTTCGTAATTAGTTTCACGAAATGGAGAAGAGATGTCGTTATTATAAAATTGCCAAAAAGATTGTAAGGTAAAGCCAAAAAATACGGCTTGATCTTCATCGGCAAAATTATCGTAAAGTGGCACTTTAATTGAAAGTTGATATTTCACTTCAAGGTTATCTAATGGCTCGCCATCAGGTTCATCTGAAAGTTCATTTAAGCCACTAAAAGGGCGTACATTTGGGTTTGATACATAGGAAAGTGGTAAAATGTAATTGCGTTTATGCGGGGTGATCACATTACGGTTCTTTTGGCTAACTTCCTCGCGGGCTTTGCGTTTATCCAGCGCTGTAATTTGTTTACTTTCATCAAGCGCAGAACACTTTTCACGAAGTTGGGCCAGCGTTTGTTCACCATCTCCAGCAATGGCTTCATTTAAAATACATTGCTTAACTAGTTCAATATCGCTGTTTTGTTCGTTAGTTTTTTCGCCTTCAGCTTGCTGTGCTGCGACACTTGCTGATAACAAGGTTGTTAGTAAGATTCCGTTGCGCCAAGTCATTATTATTCCTTTGAGAAATATGTATATTAAAAAGTGTACAGGGTTTTATAGCTTAGTGACTGTGAACTTTTACTTAACTATTTTATAGAGTTATTCTAATGTTACGACAGATTGAATAATTTTGATCATAAAATTAGAGAAAAAGCGGCCTTAGCCGCTTTTTCAATGCAATATTAGCACTCTGGGCTTATATTGCTCTCACGCAATGAGAAGGGGGAGCTTACAGCTCAAATACGTTGGTGAAGAATTTATACAGTTCGGTGCCTTGGTTTACACTTGCTGAGGCAAAGTGCAAAATGGCAATCGCATCGCAATCAAGTGTTAGTGTTTGCAAAGGTTGCTCACTAAGGTAACGCTCCATTCGTAATACTTTAGCAATCGGTTCGCCTGCTTTAATATGCCCACCTAGTGGAGCTATATATTCAACCATACCGCCCATAGGCGCGTAATAAGCCATGTAATCATTTAAATTACAGCCGTAGCGTTTCATTACTTTTGGCTGATGAGGCGCATCAACAAAAACTTGCTTGTGATTTAAGTAACTTAAAATACTGTTGGCGTCATCAAGTGCCGCGCTTAAATCGATTTTTTCTTGGCTACCTAATTCAACAGTAAACGCTTCAACTTGTACGTTAAACTCACGGCCTTGCTTTGCTAGCTGTTCAGTTAGTTGCCACCATGGGCAAAAGCTGGCTTCATCCATTGCACCGTCAAAGTCATTAGGAATAAGCAGCACATGCGGAATATTGAAATAACTGGCGCTTTGTTTGGCGTAGTCAGGGCAATATAAATGCTGGCTAGAAATAGGGCCTGTGTGTAAGTCGAGTACAATATCAGCTTGGTGTGCGAGCTTTTGTAAATTAAGCGCAATACGTTTGCCTGTAGTTAAACGATAATCTGGTCCGGCTAACTGTTGTTCTACTTCATTTATCAGTGCGGATTTAAATGCTGCTTTTAGAGTTTGCTCATCGGCATCGCTGTATTGCTGTGCAAATTGAGTCGCTAATTGGCTATTACAGTGGTACATGCGATTCCAGTTGGTGCCAGTAATGGGATCAAAGCGGCCAAGAGTGAACTCTCCTGACTTTTGATTACAGCCAATTGGGTTCGCATAGGGCACTAAAGTGATATCGCCTTTTAAGTTAAGTTGCTTTAGTTGCTCAAGCAATTGATAAATTACTGCGTTGCCTTGCACTTCAGCGCCATGCATATTTGCTTGTATATAAACGCTTGGTCCGCTGCCATCGCCTTTTAAACGATACACAGGAATTGTTAGCGGTAAACCGTTGGCAACTTCGCCAACGACTATATTCTCTTGGCTGATTGGTGTTGTACTCATCTCAATTACCTTAGATAGTAGCTGGCATCTTCAGCTTGGCGAACACATTGTAATTCGCTACGGTGCAAAACATATTCAGCGGCAAGTTCGTGGCATAAAAAGTAGGGCATGCTTTCGGTAAAACCATAAGCTCCGCATTGACTAAATGCGAGCCAGTCATCTTCATTTAAATCATTGGGAAGTTGATGCTCACCTAAACAATCTAGTGCGGTGCATAATGGCCCATATAAGCTCATTGCTTGGTTTGGTGCTGTTGAGTCTCGTAGTAATCGAGCTGGGAAATCTTGGCTGGTGACTGCTGGGCGTAACAAATGATTAATGCCGCCACTAAGAATCACTTGTTGCTGAGCGTAGTTTAATTTGCGCTCGACAACAGGGGTTGCATAATGACCACATTCGCCGACAGCATAACGGCCAAGCTCCATCCATAACTCTTCAACGCCAGCATCGCGTTTAATTTTCGCAAGTGCATCGATCAACGCATCCCAACTTAGAGTTGGTGCATCAAGCGTGTAAGGAATACCTAAACCACCGCCTAAATCGAGCACTTTTAAATGAATACCTAAGTCGCTTGCTAGCTGTTGTAGTGGCGCGACCATTTGTGACCAAAGCTGGGCGAGTTTATTGCTACTAAGCATATTTCCCCATTGAAAAATATGCAGGCCGTTAAAGTTAAGTGCAGGATAGTCACTCGTGTTGAGTGCTTGCCATTCATCGCAGCCTAAGCCAAATGGCGTAAGGCTATCGCCCCCTAGCGGGTTTTTTTCACCTTCAGGCCAGCGCAATTGCACACGTAGTAAAACTTGTAGTTGGCACTGTTTTGCAATTGCTTGCTCATTTAGCCAACGCACTTGATTGAGACTTTCAGCGACAAATATACGTACGCCTCGATCAATAAAGTGTTTAATTTGTTTTGGGCTTTTAGCGGGCCCGGTATTGAGCACGCGCTCGCTGTTAATACCTTGAGCAAGTACTTGCTCAAGTTCGCCTTTACTTGCTACATCAAAATTAAAGCCTGCGTTATCTAAGCTTTGTATAACTTTAGATAGTGGGTTGGCTTTAACCGCATACCAAAGCTTTACTTCTGTTTGCGCCACTAAACGCGCAAGGTGCGCATCTAGCGAGTCAAGGTCGTAGACAAAAAATGGGGTATCGAGTTTAGTCGACAGCTCATCAATGGCGGTTTTAACTGGCGTGCTCAAAAAGGTCATTAACGTAAAACCTCTTCTAGTAGTAATGACGCATCACTTTGTTCATCACGGTATTTTACGATTAATGCACATGACATGCTTAGACCTTGCTCGCGTGCCCAGTCATTCGAAGCAGGTCGAGAACCTGGGATCACAATAGCATATTCAGGAATAGGCTCGCCTTTATCTAGTTGACGCTCGTTAACGCAGTCATAAACAGGAATAGTTGCTGACAAACGTACGCCTGGCGCAAGTACCGCACCCTTTTTAACTACAACCCCTTCAACGATTACACAACCTGCGCCAATGAAAGCATCGTCTTCAACGACTACAGGGCTTGCGCCAATTGGTTCAAGTACACCGCCGAGTTGCACAGCAGCACTTAAATGTACGTTTTTACCAACTTGTGCACACGAGCCAACTAGAGCGTGGCTATCAACCATAGTGCCTTCATCGATAAATGCACCAATGTTTACATATGCTGGTGGCATGATGATCGTGCCTTTAGCAACGTGAGCGCCACGGCGAACACTTGAGCCTCCCGGTACCATACGCACGGCATTTTCGGCAGTAAACTCTTGCGGTGCTAAGTTGTGTTTATCAACAAAACCACCGGCAAATTCGGTGTTAGTGCCGTTTTTAAACGCCTCTAAGATACCTTGTTTTACTTCAACGTTAGCATGCCATTGGCCGTTTGCGTCTTGTGTTGCAGCGCGTACGGCGCCTGATTCTAAATTATTTAATAGTTCTAACCAGCTCATTATAAAAACCTGTGTTTAATGCCAAGATAAAATGGTGTTATTTGCATTGTTAATGCAATCTGTTTGCGTTAGCTCGAGGTGAGTTAACGGTGGACGCAAATACGGGCTGTTAATTCGGCCTTGCAGATGCATCAAAACTTTTACGGGAATAGGATTGGCTACAGCAAACAAGCTTTGAATTGCTTGCGACCAATCGGCAAATAGATTGGGGTGTTGACCGCTAAGGCTGCGTTTTACAAATTCATGGGTTTGTGTAGGCCAAGCATTGGCGGCAACAGAAACTAAGCCTTTTGCTCCGGCTTGGGCAAAATAAGGCATCAGGGCATCATCGCCACTGAATATCGCTAATTCTGGCGAGGCTTTTCTAAAACCTTCAAATTTAGCAATATCACCGCTGGCTTCTTTAAGCGCCCATAAATTTTTATGATCTTTTAAATTGCTAATAACGGCTGGTGGAATATCTACTGCGCTGCGACCAGGCACGTTATATAACATGCAAGGGTGATTGCTTGCGTTCAGCAGCGTTTCGAACCAGTGGGTTTGGCCAACAACGCCAGGCTTGGCATAAAGTGGTGAGCCCAGTAAATAACCGTGAATAGGGAGTTGATTACAGTATTCAACCCACGCAATTTGTTGGGTTAGGTTCATACCGCCAACGGCAACCATTAATGGCACAGTAGGCTTTAATTGGCATACATGTTCAATAATGGCTTGTTGCTCTTTTAAACTAAGTGCTAAGCCTTCGCCCGTACTACCAAGTAGTAAAATGCCATTATTAGCTGCTTGTTGTTGTGCAACTAGCTGTTCAAGTACTACGTAGTCGACTTCGCCTGAATCAGTAAAAGGCGTGACGAGTGCAGTCCATAACGGATAGTCGTTTAAATTAAAGTTGTTTTTCATCTGCAACGAACTTCTTAGGTGTTCGATGAGTTCAATGGGGAAGTTAAAAGCGCCGCATTTACATCATTCGAACATTAAAATTCGAAGAGCGAATGGACTTAAATAATAAGGCGCATAGGCCTTATTATGCTAAGACCAGAAGCTCTCCACCAAACTTATCAACAGTTTTGCTGTTGTTGGTGACAGTCGCTGGGATTCAACCCAGTCGCCCGAAATAACCCTTCACAAAAAGGATTACTTCTCGGCGTTAATTCCCCTCACGTATGATCACTGGAGTGTGTGCTCCTCACATACGTTACCTGAATAACGCACCTCTTCTAGCCCACAGTGCAAGTTAAAATTATAAACTCGCACTTTAAATAGGGGTAATGGCGGTGATTAAAGCATTTTAGCCGTCTAGGTGTCAAGGTTGTAAACGATCGTTTATGGCTAGTGGTTACGTATAAGGCCATTTTTTCGTACACTAACAAGTAGACAAAGCAAGGGTAGTTAATCGATGGAAAAGTTTCAGGATATTTATCAACGCGCGGCGCAGCGAAAAGGCGGTAAAGTGATGTTAGAACAGTTGCTTTATACACCGTTATCTAAGGCGCAGTTGCAGAAGTTGTCTGATGATGACTGGCTTGAGGAGTTTACCCGCAAGGTTTTTCAAAGTGGTTTTTATTGGTCTGTTATTAACAATAAATGGGCTGGGTTTAGGGAGGTGTTTTGGGGTTTTAGTGTTGAAAAGCTACTGATGATGCCACCGGATATGCTAGAGCAAAAAGCCAGTGACGAACGTATTGTGCGTAATTTTAAAAAAGTGCAAACCATTCCTGAAAATGCTTATATGATTCATGATACAGCTAATGAACACGGCAGCTTTAGTGAGTTTATTGCTAATTGGCCAACAGAGGACATTATTGGTTTATGGGCATACTTAAAAAAACACGGTGCTCGTTTAGGCGGTAACACCGGACCATATGCTTTGCGTGCACTAGGAAAAGATACATTTTTATTATCACGAGATGTAGAAAGTTATTTACGCGGCCATAAAATTATTGACGGTGGTTTGCAAACCAAAAAGTCAATAACAGCGGCGCAGGCATTTTTTAATGAATTACAACAACAAAGTGGCTTAAGTCTGCAAGAGTTAAGCTTAATTGTTGCCTATAGTGTAGGTGATAATCGTGTTGGTATTCAAACAAGTGAACCTCGATAGAGGCATAAGGTAATTTCATGAAATTAGTACCACGCTATACCGAAATTGCAGACCAGTTTGCTATAGCAGATATGCCAAGCCCAGTTAGCCAACCATCTGTATTGTTATTTAATGACGCTTTGGCTGAGCAATTGGATATTAGTGTTGCGCCAGAAAACAGAGCCATGGTATTTGGTGGTAACTACATTGATCCTAAGGTTGGCCCAGTTGCACTTGGCTATTCAGGGCATCAATTTGCTCACTTCTCACCTCGCTTAGGGGATGGTCGCGCGCATTTACTCGGAGCTGTAGCTGATCAAGATGGATTGCTTTGGGATATTCAGCTAAAAGGCTCCGGAGCGACACCGTTTTCACGAGGTGGTGATGGTCGCTGCGCTATTGGTCCTGCGGTGCGTGAGTACATTATGAGTGAAGCTATGCATGCGTTGGGAGTGCCGACAACTCGATGCTTAGCGGTCGTCGCAACTGGGGAGACCGTTTACCGGCAGCCACCACAACCAGGGGCCATAGTGACCCGAGTGGCTTCCAGTCATATACGTGTTGGTTCATTCCAGTATTTAGCAACTCAAGGGGATGTTACAAGTTTAAAAGCATTGGCTGATTTGGCAATTGCAAGACACTATCCACATATTGAAAGTACAGGAAGCGAGCGTTACTTAGCTTTTTTAGCAGAGGTCATTAAGCAGCAAATAACGTTGGTAATTAGCTGGATGCGAGTGGGATTCATCCACGGTGTAATGAATACCGACAATACTTTAATTAGTGGCGAAACCATTGATTATGGCCCGTGTGCGATGATGAATCAGTTCGACTTTGATACTGTGTTTAGTTCTATCGATCGTCAAGGCCGCTACGCTTTTGGCAATCAACCAAATATAGCTAATTGGAATTGCGCACGTTTAGCTGAGAGCTTAATACCGTTAATAAATGAGGATGATGAACAAGCTGTTGCTGTATTGAGCCCTTTAATTAATGGCTTTGCTGAGCAGTTTAATCATGCTTTCACTCAAATGTGGGCACAAAAACTAGGCCTTGATGGGCACCAAGACTCTGATACCGAATTAGTAGCCGAATTACTTGCTTTATTAAGCGACCACAAGCTTGATTATACGAATACCTTTAATGCGTTGACTCAGTCACTCGAAGGTGATGAAGCTATCCCTACTGAGTTAACTCAGTGGTCACAAAAGTGGCAACAAAGAACCTATGCAAGCAGTTATGCAATTATGCGTAAAGCAAACCCTAAGTTGATACCGCGCAATCATATAATAGAAAATATTCTAAAAGATTTTAACCAAAAGGGGCAAAGCGCTATGCTAAGTGAGTATTTACAGGCTTTACGACAGCCATATCAACAAGATGCTAACGAATTGTGGTGTACTGCGCCGCAAGATGAAGAAAATTATCAAACTTTTTGTGGCACTTAATTTCAGAAAAAGCTGATTGTTAGTGGCTTTAGCTAAGTGTAATATTTATTCTGTATGCTAGGGCGAGATCGGACTGAGGGGTCTTGATAAATATTTATGGGCTCTGTTATTTGATATGCTTTTTCTAAAATTATTATGACCGTTTGTTGACTTTCATACTAGAATGTTAACCTAGCTGGTAAATTAACTATAGTATTAGGTAAAGTTCATATTATCATCTATAGTTTCTAATGATCTATAGTTTGAGTTTGTAATGTAATCTGTTGCCTATTAAGTATAGGTTAACTAAATGAAGAGTATTCTGCTTATAAAATGGCTAAGATGACTTGGCTGAATTTTAATTGTAAAAATGGGAAGGAAACAATGAAATTAAAATCACTTACAATGGCGATCGCATTAGCTGCAACTAGTGCGACAACATTCGCTGCAGAGAAAGAAGGCTTCTATATTGGTGCATTTGGTGACTATTATGATGCATCTTGGATTGCTACAGATTATTCTCCACATGTGAGATCAGGTTATGCAACGGGCTTTGGTGCTGAAATAGGTTACAGATTTTCAGATTACTGGAGTGCACGCCTTGAATATGCTGATAATAACGTTGACGTTGAGAGTTTATATACCGGTGACAAATACGATATGGACATGGAAAGATACGGTATAGATATGCTGCATCATTTCTCTGGAGGTCCATTTTATGGTGTCTTAGGTATTAAAGAAATTGATGTGTATGACAGCAATACTTTTGCAAATGTTGGTTTAGGTTACCAGCACTTCTTAACCGAAGGCCTGTCTGTTAATATCGAAACGTCTTATTATAGAGGTCTAGAGTTTAGTGAGTCAGACTTAAACGCTAAGTTTGGTGTAAGCTACTTGTTTGGCCAATCAAATGAGCCGGCTGCACCTGTTGAACCGGCTCCTGTTGTTGTTAATGAGCCAACAGATTCAGACAGCGATGGCGTGAATGATAAAGATGATCAGTGTGCTAATACACCTATGACAGATGCAGTCGATGCGACTGGTTGTACTATGTATGAAGAAAAACCAGTGACAATTAGCCTGCTTGTAAGTTTCGCGCATGATTCAGCTGCAGTTCCTCAACGTTATTTTGACGATATCGCTGAAGTTGCTGCATTTATGAAAGAAAACACAGATGCAACGGTAGTTCTAGAAGGCCATGCTTCAGCAGTCGGTGATGCTGAGTATAACAAGATGCTATCGAAAACACGTGCAGACGATGTTGCTGAAGAATTAATTAAAGATGGTATTTCAGAAGACCGTATTTCAACAGTTGGTTATGGTGAAGAGCGCTTGAAAAATGAAGCGTATACACTAGAAGCTCATGCTGAAAACCGTCGTGTTGAAGCTCAGCTTACATCAACTCAACGTGTAAAAGTTATGCGTTAATATTATTTAGATTTAAAAACCCAGCAAATGCTGGGTTTTTTTATATCTAAAAAAGTAAGTAGTAACTAATGTTTGGTTTTAGAAACAGCACCATAAACTTCTTGAATACCTTTTATAGTTGATAAAGCAACCAGTCCTCATGGCTTTTTTATTTTTAAATTAAAAATTCAATAAATCTCAGTTTTAGATCTTAATTTTAGACATTTCCTTGCCTTTACCTCAATAAAGGCGCAAAAATTCCCCCTTATATGCATTAAAATGCTCCCATCTTTTTATGAGTTAGTCTCTTATTTTTTAGGTGAGATTTTTATGACAGTATTAAACAACCAGAACCTATTACAATTACGTTTTGTAAACCAAGCTCATATTGATGCAGTAAAACCATCGTTTGCTAACCTTCCTGCAAACCCTTATGCCGATGGGGCGTTTCGTAAACGCCGTTATTCAGTCATTAAAGTACAAAATGGTGAATTAAAACTACAGGCAACGAAAGCCTTTGTGCAAGATGATTCAATTAATACTTTTCAGGGGAATGTTGAGCGTACTTACGAAAATCTCGAGCAATCTTTACTGCAAAGCGAAGGCATGAAAAGTATCGTTAACGAGTTTCGTGCGATTACAGGTATAGACGAAGAACGTGATATTGAGATTCATCAATTTAGAATGCTCGCAATTGATAGCGATACACCTCCGGCACCTGAGGGTATTCATCAAGATGGTTTTGATCACGTGTGTATTTGTGGCGTATCTCACGAGAATTTAGAAGGCGGTGAGCTTTTGGTTTATGAAAACAAACAAGCTGAGCCCTGTTTTAAAATGGAAATTAAAGACGGCATGTTTGCACTTATTAATGACCGTGAAGTTTGGCACAACGCTACACCAATGAATAAAATTGATGCAAGTAAAGACGGTTACCTAGACTGCTTTGTATTGACGGCTTAAGGAATTGCAATGAATTTAACTAAACTTCGTCGTCAATTTCCGGCACTAATGCAACAAGTTGCGGGTAAGTCACCGATATTTTTGGATGGCCCGGGTGGTTCGCAAGTGCCACAATCAGTACTTAGTGCGATGTCAGCCTATTTAGGTTATTACAATTCAAACTTGGGCGGGGCGTTTTTCTCAAGCGATAAAACCGTTGAGCTGGTGGCAAATGCACGCCAAGCGGCGGCTGATTTACTCAATGCCCCGTCGCGCGATCAAATTGTATTTGGTGCGAACATGACCAGCCTTACGTTTAGCTTTAGTCGTGCGATTTCGCGTGACTGGCAAGCGGGAGATGAAATCATTGTGACCAATGCGGATCACTTCTCAAATGTATCGTCATGGCAGCAAGCCGCCGAAGATAAAGGCGTTAAAGTCAATGCTGCACGTATCAATGAAGCTGATTGCAGCTTAGATTTAGCGCATTTTGCCAGCTTATTGAAAAGCAATACTAAGCTTGTAGCAGTGACCTATGCATCAAACACCACAGGCTCAATTAACGATATTAAGCGTATTGTGGCGATGGCTCACGAAGTGGGAGCACTCGTTTATGTTGACGCAGTTCATTATGCACCCCATGAGCTGGTGGATGTACAAGCACTTGATTGCGACTTTTTAGCCTGCTCTGCGTATAAGTTTTTTGGCCCGCACCTAGGCATGATTTACGGTAAGCGTGAGCACCTAGAAGGGTTTACACCCTACAAAGTTGAACCTGCGAAAGATGTGATCCCCGGTCGCTGGGAAACCGGCACGCAAAGCTTTGAAGCATTAGCAGGTCTAATTGCTGCGGTAAATTATATTGCTGAGATTAGTGAGCTTGATGATAGCTACTCGCGCCGTGATAAATTAGCCGCGGCGTTTGTGAAAACGAAGCAGCATGAAATGACCTTAAGTGAGCACTTCCTTACGCGCTTAGTTAACTACCCTAAAATCAAGCTATTTGGTATTGATGATTTAGAACGTTTATCAGAGCGAACACCTACCTTCGCTCTGACATTTGAAGGGCTTGAACCGCGTCAGGTCTCTGAGTTTTTAGGTAAAAAGCATATCTGTGTTTGGGATGGTAACTTTTATGCGCAGGGCTTATGTGAACAGTTAGGAGTGTTAGATAAAGGCGGCGTTGTTCGTATTGGTTGTATGCATTACAACACCATTGAAGAGCTCGATAAGCTGTTTGATTTGTTTGATCAATTATTTTAGAGCTATAAGTCATAAGCTGTAAGTTTTAAGCGGCCCGAGTGCTTTTTAAGTGTTGACATAATAATTTGCAACGCTCAAATTGGCTTACCGCTTACCGCTTACCGCTTACCGCTTACCGCTTACCGCTTACCGCTGACCGCTTTAACTTTTTGGTTGCCCATATATTTGTTCGGCGCGGTTAAACATCACCCAGGAGGTTAAAATATACTTATCATTTGAGATGGGCTTATTGCCACGATGGGTGTGGGTGAAGTAGCCAGGGGCTACGACCATAGTGCCTTTTTTGGGCGATATTTTCCGCTGTTGATAGTAAAACTCGGTTTCACCGCCTTCTTCTACATCGTTTAAATAAAACATAAATAATAGCACGCGGTGCAGGGCTTCGTTATGGCCAGCTTGCGGGTAAACTTCGCTATGCCAATAAGGGTAGCCACCTTTATTGGTTTGATATTTTTGCGCTTGAATATTCCCGAGCCTAAAAATTTGCTGCACTAATAAAGGGAGTTGTGGTTTACCTATTTCATCAAAGTTAGCTTGTGTTAGGTCCGTTGGCACCCCTGTTTTTGGATGATACACTTTTAGCCCAAACGCACCGATCATCATAAAAATATGCTCTTCCAGATACTTAAATATATAGCCAGCGGTGGTTTGTTGAATATGCTTTAGTTGCTCGGCGTATTCTGGGTGGTTATTTAAATAAAGATCATGGCTATCTTTTTTTGCTAAATCGACGCCGCCAGATGTCATGCCTTGTTTTAGATGCGGGCTTTGTTCAAAGAGCGTGATAAAGTTATCGCAAAATTCATTGCTTAGGGCGTTATCGTAAACGCGGATAAAGTCCGTCATGAGCTGCCTTTATTGGATTTATTATGTTTGTAGAAAAAATTACACCGCGCTTTAGCGAAACCGATGTACTAGGACACATTAACAATACCGTACTCCCAGTATGGTTTGAAGCCGCGCGAGCGCCTATTTTTAGATTTTTTACCCCAGACTTGAACCCACATGATTGGAAATTGATTATCGCCAAGGTTGAAGTGAGCTTTGTTGGTGAGCTTTTTTATGGCCATGATGTTGAAGTGAAAACTATCGTGGAGCATATTGGTTCTAGTTCATTTGTTATCTGCCAAGAGGCTTATCAGCAAGGTAAGCTTTGTGCGATTGGTAAAACAGTTTTAGTACGTTATGACTTTAAAGCTAAAACCAAGAAAGTGCTATCTAATGAAGAGAAGTCTGCGCTTAGTGGGCATCTAGTCGCTGATCAAAAGTAGTAATTATAAGCTTTATTTTGATATTCAAAAAAGTAACGGTACTCGGTGGATGGGGGCTGTAGAGCCCACATTGGTGGGCTCAAAGCGGTTAAGAGGAATGAGCGCTCATTAACGTGTGATGCAGCCAATCTTTTAATTCGGCCCGTTCAATTTTCATTTTTTGCATTGATTGGTCATCAATTGGAGCGTCTTGAAGTTCTAATACACGCACCTCTTTATCAATTGCATCATATTGTTCTGCCTTTGCTGAAAATTCAGCACTTTCGCTGTTTAGCGTGGCAATCGTATTCAGGTATTCAGGAAACTCTTTAGTTAATGAATGGTCTTCGCCTAACATAGGTTGCTCCTTTAGGTTGAATGCAGGTAATGTAGAGAGTATTAACCCTACATAATAGAGCTTGGGCTGTTTGATAATAAATCAACAGTGAGCGACTTTTTTCTCTCATCATAGAGCTTAATATCTGCTTGTGTTTGTTTAATTACAGGTGCAGCATCGCTTGGCATGACTACACTGGCCAACATTATGCAGGCAAATGTACATAACAGGCTAATGGCTTGCTTATCAGTTTTGTTCATAGTACTTCATCCTGTTGACTAATTTGCGTCACGCTGTAACCTTGCTCGTTGAGTAGAGTTAATAGGTTATACTCACCAACTAAGTGGCCTGCGCCTACCAGTACGAGCTCTTTTTGTTGATTACCAAATAATGCTTCTATTTTTGGTAGCCAATTATAGTTGCGCTGCTTTAGTAATTTATTAAATGTATCCGGATCGTTTTTTTGTAGTGGTTTTACTACGAGCTCATTTAATTGTTTGGTATTGCCGCTGCGCCATGCTGCGGTCATTGAAGTAAATAGCTCTGCATAATTGCTCAACTGAGCTAAATTGTTTTCGATAAATTGGCTTTCACTATTCTCGCCCATTTGTTTAAATAATTGTAGCTGATAGTCTAGAGTTTCTAGGTAACTCAATGTCTTGCCATCAGTGTTTGCCCGTTTCACAAAATGGGCGTCCACGCCCTCACCAATTAGATGCTGTTTTTGTAGCTCCATTGACATCAAAATAACACTAACCATAAAAGGTCTAAAGTGATTGAGTTCATTAATATTTGCGCCAAACTCAGCGAGTTTAGTCTCTAGTTTTTGCTCTATTTCAGGAGTTAGTTTATTCGCTAGCAGTTCGCCGTCTTTATAAGATAGGGTTGTTAGTATGTTCATTTGTGCTTGCGTATCACTTGGGTCTGGCATAGGAGCTTCAAGTAATACCGTATCTGCATGGTTATAAGCGTATTCAAATTCCTTTGGTAGGGGGATTTGCTCTTTTGGTAAAATATGCAAAGTGCCACCAATATAAATACTGTCATCACCCTTACTTACTTGCCACACCGATGTTTGGGCTACCGCACTTAGGCTTAATAAAGAGCAACCAATTATTAAGCATTTAGTGAGACGGTTTTTACGTAAATCAATCATAACTTTCCTCATTCCTTTGTCGCTTTTGTGTTTGTATTAAAGTAACTTCGCAATTTGTGCGGAAATTTGCTGATTAATTTTCTTGATTGAGCTCTCTATTTGCTCATTAATTGTTACATTCACTTGGTTGAGCTGGTTTTGCACTGTGTCTGATAAATCATCACTAAAGCTGGTTTTAACTTCTATTGTTTGGGTTGTGGCTGATGTGAGTTTTGTTTGGCTGGTATCCTGTTCACTTGCCATACTACTTGCACTAAATAATGCTGAAATTAATACACCGATTACAATTGATTTATTTGCAGTTTTAAAAGTATTTTTCATGATTGTATCCTTCATTTTTTATTGCTTGCCGTCTAATCTATAACAGCGTCTATAAGTGTCTATGCATTACGCTGTGTTGCAGCGATGAGTGAATATTAGAGTTGATAGCACTGAAAGTCGCTTATCTAGATATGAGCAATTAACTTATAAGGTTTTAATTTATTATTTTAAATAAAATCAATGGCTTGACTTTAAATCTTATGAGGGTTATAAGGTTTTAAAATTAAACTGTAGTGTGGTTTTTTGTTCTTAGCTGTTTATTCAAAGTTTAAATAGGCCTGGTTTTTGATATTTTTAGTATTAGAGCCTGTGTGATTTGTAATCTGAGTCTTGTTTAAATTGCTTTAATTATAAGGATGCTCGCATCTTGGGGTGGTTTGGGTATAGAATGCCACCCCATTATTCTGGTTATGCTTTTTGGGTTATCTATTTCATGCTGTTAATGATCGACAACTATGACTCGTTCACTTACAACTTAGTGCAGTATTTTCAGTGCTTAGATCAAGAGGTGTTAGTTAAGCGTAATGATGAGTTAACCATTTCACAAATAAAGCAATTAAACCCGCAGCATATTGTTATTTCACCAGGGCCATGCTCGCCTAATGAGGCGGGTATATCATTACAAGTTGTTGAGCAGTTAAAAGGGATTTATCCTATTTTAGGAATATGCCTAGGGCATCAAACTATTGCTCAAGCACTCGGGGGGGTAATAATGCGGGCGAAGCAGGTTATGCATGGCAAAACATCGCCGATATACCATAATAATCAGGGTGTGTTTCAAGGCTTAGCAAATCCGCTGACCGTATGTCGCTATCACTCTTTAGTTGTGCAACGACACAGCTTACCAAGCGAGTTAGAAGTGACCGCTTGGACACAGACGCTAAATGGAGAGTTTGATGAAATTATGGGCTTATTACACACAAACCTTGCTTTAGAAGGTGTGCAATTTCACCCTGAGGCAATTTTAACTGAACAAGGGCTTGAATTACTTGCCAACTTTTTAACTCGGTTCTAGGCTTAGAGTTAATTTCCATATTTCGTTTATACAAAAGATATAATCAATGACAGACAAATTGCGTCAACAAGTAACAGCAAAAGCACTCTCTCAACGCGCACACGATCTGTTGCTGGGACATAGCTTTGCACAGCGTCAAATTGGTTATATCCACACTCTTGAGATTGATTATGGTGAGCCGATTAAGCAACGAACGTTGCTTGAAGTCGAAGTTGCAGCGCAAGCAAAACGGCAAAAATCCAGTACTGCCCATCATAAATATCGCGCACAAGCGAGTGAGCAATTGCATGAAGTGATCGAAACCGCAATGCAAAAGCAGTTAGCTGATATAGATACCGTGATTCATGAAACCATAGGGATAGAAGATAACATACCGGCTATTTTAGACATTCTATCGGTTAAATCTGCGTCTGTGGGTCGCTTAGAGCCGCTTGTAAATGATTTAAGTTGGCTGGGCCGTGAACTCGTTACTTTTGTAAACCTACCTTATTACCGTGCCCAACGAAATAAGCACACTTCGGTAAAAGTTGATAGCCCATCGCTTGCGCTACGCTACATTGGCCTTGATAACTTACAATTTGTCGTGCCTACCTTTGCAGTAAGACATTGGATGCCACACAGTACAGAACCATTTCCACTGTTAAAACGCCGTTTACGAGATAACTCAATGGCATCAGCTATTGCCGCACAAGAGTTAGCAAAACTAAATGGCGTAAATGAAATTCATGCATTTACTTTGGGTATGCTATTAGATGTTGGTAAAATTGCTTTAGTTAGGCTTTATTTAAGAACCTTTGAGCTTATATGGCAGCGTAAAGTAACCCTTGCACGTGAAGAGCAACAAAAAGACTTACACACAGCTTTGTTGGAGTTAAAACCTGATCCACTGTTTTTAAGTACTTTATTAAGCGAGCATGCGCTAAAAGTAAGTGAAAAGGTGATAGACAAAATGGCTTTTCGATTTTTGCCGTTTAAATTTGTTATGCAACAACTCACATCGCCCTTAGCAAAAGGCGATTCACCATTACCTTTAACTGAAGTTATACAAAAAGCGCGATGCTATTCTCAATATATTACTTTGCTTGATCATCAAATGGTTGAAAGTGACGAAGCTGCGCAGTGGTTTGAATATCTCAATTTCACTAAATCGGAACTAATCCAGTTAGAAAAAACCAATTTCCAGAACTTTCATATAAAAATTGACTAATTTCATAAATTTTTTGTTAATTTTTTTGCGACTATTCATTCATTAGCCAATATAAAGCATAGCGCCAGTTTATTAGCTTAAAGGTGTACTCAGCAAGTAACAGGGCAGTCTTCTTGGTGAAAATAGAGGTTATCAAAAGCGGTAAATAGTTATTCACTATCTATGAAATAATATCTCAAAGCCTTGAATATCAAGGCCTGCATGAAAGTTTTCTAAGAGACAACAGCACAAAACTCTGAAATAATGACCTTCTGAAAATTGAACCAGAGAGTATTTTTTGGCAATTTAAGCTATGCTCATTTACGCCAAAGGAGATGGTACAACACGCCATCATGCAATTTTTCACACTCTCTGTGATATCACAATTAAGAGGATACAAAATGACAGTTAATCGCGAATTATTTGATCAAGTAATGGTACCAAACTACGCACCTTCAAGTGTGATCCCTGTTCGTGGCGAAGGCTCACGTGTATGGGATCAGCAAGACCGCGAATACATCGATTTTGCTGGTGGTATAGCTGTTAACTGTCTAGGACACTGTCATCCTGCATTAGTGAATGCACTAAAAGAGCAAGGCGAAAAAATCTGGCACTTATCAAATGTGATGACCAATGAACCTGCGCTTCGCTTAGCTAAAAAGCTGGTTGATGCTACTTTTGCAGAAAAAGTCTATTTTGCCAACTCAGGGGCAGAAGCAAATGAAGCGGCGCTTAAATTAGCGCGTCGTTTAGCGCTTGAAGAATTTGGCGCAGAAAAGTCTCAAATTATCGCGTTTAATAAAGGTTTTCACGGCCGTACATTCTTTACTGTAACAGTAGGTGGTCAAGCTGCTTACTCAGACGGTTTTGGCCCTAAGCCAGGTGACATCGTACATTGTGATTACAACGATTTAGCTGCTTTTGAAAAGCTTATTTCAGATAAAACATGTGCGGTAATGATGGAGCCACTACAAGGCGAAGGCGGTATTGTTTCGCCAACTGACGAGTTTGCTAAAGGCGTTCGTGAGCTGTGTACTAAACATAACGCACTACTTATTTTTGATGAAGTGCAAACCGGTGTTGGCCGTACTGGTGAGCTATATGCATATCAAGGATTAGGTGTTACACCTGATATTTTAACATCTGCAAAAGCATTAGGCGGTGGTTTCCCAATCGGCGCTATGCTAACGACAACTGAAATCGCTAAGCATTTAAAAGTAGGTACTCATGGCTCTACTTATGGCGGTAATCCATTAGCGTGTGCTGTCGGTGAAGCTGCTTTTGACACTGTAAACACCCCTGAAGTATTGGCTGGCGTTAAAGCAAAAGAAGCATTATTCCGTGAATTACTAACGGCTGTTAATGATAAGTACAAAGTGTTCTCAGAAATCCGCGGCCAAGGTTTATTAATCGGCGCAGTGGTCGCTGAGCAATACAAAGGACGTGCAAAAGAGTTTTTAGTTGCTGGTATTAACGAAGGTGTTATGTCGCTTGTTGCTGGTGCAGATGTAGTGCGTTTCACTCCTTCTCTTGTAATACCAGAAGCAGATATTCGCGAAGGTATGGCACGCTTTGAAAAAGCGGTTGCTGCAGTTGTGAACGGTTAATCAACGCGTCTCACCTGATTAAGGGCAAGTAGCAAGCTTGCCCTAGTATTCTAATTTTACCGTTATTTATAAGGGAGCAAGCGGACTCATGATGATCCTTCGCCCAATCCAGCAATGTGATTACCCAGCTTTATTGAAGATTGCCCACGAATCGGGACATGGCTTTACGTCTTTACCGAATAACGAAGCGTTATTACAAAAGAAAATAGACCATTCAGTAAGCTCATTCGCAAAAAGTGCATCTCACCCGGGTGATGAAGGCTACTTGTTTGTTCTTGAAGATAGCGAAACAGGTGAAGTAGTCGGTACTTCAGCTATTGAGGCTGCTGTTGGTCTTGATGATGCGTTTTATCATTATCACCTTAGCAAAGCGATTCATTCATCTCGCACTTTAGATGTTTACAAAGCGGTTGATATTCTAACCTTGTGTAATGATTACACCGGTGCAACCGAGTTATGCACATTATTTTTAAAAGACGGTTATCGCAAAAACAATAACGGCAAGCTACTGTCAAAAGCGCGTTTTATGTTTATTAAACAACATCAAGAGCGTTTTGCAGAGACCGTTATTGCAGAAATGCGCGGTGTATCAAATGAAAATGGCGATAGCCCGTTCTGGCAATGGCTTGAAGAGCATTTTTTCTCGATGGACTTCCCAACTGCCGATTACTTAACAGGTATTGGCCAAAAAGTGTTTATCGCCGAGTTGATGCCTAAATACCCAATTTACGTCAACTTATTAAGTAAAGACGCGCAAGCAGTTATTGGTAAAGTACATGACAATACACGCCCTGCAATAGAACTATTAAAGAGTGAAGGTTTCACCTTTAACGGTTACGTCGATATTTTTGATGCCGGCCCTACCGTTGAAGCAAAAGTAGGCAACATTGCAACAATTCGTAATGCGAAAAACTTTACTGTAAAAATTGGTGACAATAACGGCGATACCGCTGTGATGTTAGCGAACGATAAACTAAATGACTTTAGAGCAACAGTTGCACAGCTAAACTTTGATGCGGCAAGCGCAGAGCTTACATTACCGCAAGCAATGGCCGATGCACTGCATTTACAAGCGGGCGATACCGTTACCGCAACAAGCTTATAATTTAGGAGAAAGTATATGACTCATCCTGCACAATTTATTAATGGCCAATGGTCGCAAGGCCAAGGCGATGCATTTAATTCAGTAAATCCAGCAAATAACGACGTTATTTGGCAAGCAAATTCAGCAACCAGCGAGCAAGTTGATAGCGCAGTAAATTCAGCGCGTGAAGCGTTTTATAGCTGGGCTGATAAATCATTCGATGAGCGTTTAGCCATTGTAAAAACATTTGCAGAAACACTTAAAGAACACAGTGAAGAACTTGCTGTCGCTATTGCGCAAGAAACCGGTAAACCATTATGGGAAACCCGTACTGAAGCTGGTGCTATGGTGGGTAAAATAGCGATTTCTGAAAAAGCGTTTTTAGAGCGTACGGGTGATGTAGAAAACCCAATGCCACAAGGCCGCGCTATGATCCGCCATAAGCCACATGGTGTAGTTGCTGTATTTGGCCCTTATAATTTCCCGGGTCACTTACCTAATGGTCATATTGTTCCTGCACTTTTAGCGGGTAACACAGTGGTATTTAAACCATCTGAGCTAACTCCTATGGTGGCTGAGCTAACTCTTAAGCTATGGCAAAAAGCAGGTTTACCAGCGGGTGTTATTAACCTTGTACAAGGTGAAGTTGAAACAGGGAAAGCATTGGCAGCCCATAAAGGCATTGATGGCTTATTCTTCACGGGTTCATCACGTACAGGTCATATTTTACATGAGCAGTTTGCAGGTCAGCCGGGTAAAATTCTTGCATTAGAAATGGGCGGTAATAACCCACTTATCATTACTGATGTTGCAGATACTAAAGCCGCAATTCACGATATACTGCAATCTGCATTTATCTCAAGTGGTCAACGTTGTACTTGTGCACGTAAGTTGTTTTTACCCGCGGGTGAGCAAGGCGATGCAATTTTAGCGGGTCTTATCACAGCGACTAAAGCCATTAAAGTGGGTAACTTTGATGATGAAGATCAGCCATTTATGGGTTCGATGATTTCATCAGCTGCCGCAGCAGGTATGGTTAAAGCGCAGCAGCAGCTTGTTGAGCTAGGGGCGCAAGTACTTGTTGAACTTACACACACTGAAAATACTGGCTTTGTTACTCCAGGGATCATTGAGTGTACAGATGTAGCAAACTTCCCTGATGAAGAGCACTTTGGCCCGTTATTAAAAGTCTTCCGTTTTACTGATTTTGATAGCGCAATCGATAAAGCAAATGACACCAGCTTTGGTTTATCTGCTGGTCTTCTAAGTGATAATGCCGCTGACTATGACCATTTCTTACGTCGCATTCGTGCAGGTATTGTTAACTGGAACCGCCCAATCACAGGTGCGTCAAGCGCTGCGCCATTTGGTGGTATTGGTGCTTCGGGTAACCATCGTGCAAGTGCATACTATGCGGCGGATTATTGCGCATACCCAGTGGCTTCGGTTGAGCTTGAAAAAGTAGCCATGCCGGCAACCTTAAGCCCTGGTTTAAAAATTGATTAGTACTGGGTTTTAAGTTGGTACTAAATAACTAAAAAAGCAGCCTTGGCTGCTTTTTTTGTACTGCTTAATGCTCAAAGGTAGCAATTAAAAGCGCTTTCTGCTTAAATCATTACAGTCGTGATAATTTTATAGTAGGTGTTTTAATTATGGTTTTAGATAGGCAAGGGTATGATGATCTCATCATGTATCTTACTCAAAATTTAGCGTTATTTGAGAAGCCCGGCGAAATAAAACCAGGCGCTCCTACAGTCATGGAGCTAATCGAAGACGATATCGCTGAGAACGTGATGTTGTTATGCCAACAACACACTGAGCTATCGACTGAGCAGCGCGGCATGATAGTTCGTGAGGTTGACGGTATAGTGTATGACTTACAAGAAGTGCTTAGTAGTGTAACAAGTAAGCAAGTGACTATTGAACAACACGCATTTATTGATGAGTTTGCTGGTCTAGTTAAAAATCTATTTGATAGTGCCGTAGCCGAAGGCGCTTAATTGATTTGTATATCGCTTTTAATTGCATCTTAGCGCCACTTGCATACAATTAATAAAACAACTTTTTTAGAGTATAAAAATGCAAGCGAATGTAAAATGGGTTGAAGGCGATACATTTATTGGTCGTTCTAATTCTGGTCATAATGTAGTCTTTGATGCTGGTAGTGACAGTGCAGCGCCAAGCCCTATGGAAATGGTATTAATGTCTGCGGGCTGTTGTTCATCTGTTGATGTGGTGAGCATTCTAAAAAAAGCCAAACAAAATTTCTCTGATGTACAAGTGCAGCTCACATCTGAGCGTGCTGAGTCAGCCCCTCGCGTATTCACTAAGATTAACTTACACTTTGTTGTAACAGGCGATAATGTCTCTGAAAAGCACCTTGCGCGCGCTGTGCAATTGTCTGCTGAAAAGTATTGTTCAGTTGCATTAATGCTTGATAAAACGGTAGAAATTACCCACAGTCACGAAGTCGTGCAAGAACAGGTAAAATAACGCTTTTTCCTGCGGTGAAATTCGTATAAAATCCGCGAACTTTCATTCTGCTGTGGCAGATTTCACTAGTTTATAGGTTGGTTTATCATGAACAAACCCTTCGATAAAATTAAACTACATGGCTTTAATAACTTAACAAAAAGTTTAAGCTTTAGTATTTACGATATTTGCTACGCAAAGACTGAACAACAGCGTAAAGAATATATTGAATATATCGACGAGCAGTATAATGCTGATCGACTAACCGATATTTTAGGTGAAGTGGTTGATATCATCGGCGCGAATATTTTAAATGTATCTCGCCAAGATTATGAGCCACAAGGTGCCAGCGTAACAATATTGGTGTCAGAAGAGCCAATAGAGCAACAGCAGACTTACGATGTTGATGAAGCACCCGGTCCGTTGCCAGATACCGTAGTTGCCCATTTGGATAAAAGCCATATCTGTGTTCACACGTACCCTGAAGCACATCCTGATGATGGTATTTGTACATTTCGTGCCGATATTGAAGTATCAACGTGTGGTATTATCTCGCCACTAAAAGCGTTGAACTTCTTAATTCATAGCTTGGATTCAGACGTAGTGACAATCGACTACCGTGTACGTGGTTTTACCCGTGACGTAGATGGTGTGAAACATTATATCGATCATGCGATTAATTCGATTCAGAATTACATGACCGAAGATACCAAGGAAGCGTACCAAATGATGGACGTGAACGTGTATCAAGAAAACTTGTTTCACACTAAGATGATGCTAAAAGAGACCGATTTAAATACTTATTTATTTGGTGTTTCTACTGATGATTTATCTGACGACGAAGAAGAAGAAATTCGTTCGAAGTTAACCCGTGAGATGCAAGAGATTTTCTACGGCCGTAACTTACCAGATACAGAATAAGCTAAGTTTGTTCTTAAACACGGCGCATAACGTAAGTTATGCGCCGTGTTTGTTTGTGTAAGCTAGCGAGAGTAAAGTTAGCGAGAGTAAAGTTAGTTTGAATAAAGTGCTCTCAGTATCGGTGGTAAACTTGCCAGTAGGCTTTAGCGCCTAATAAAAAGCAAATACCAACGTATAGCCAAACCGAGCTCGCTACTAATTGCCAAATATCAAGCTCAGTTGAGCGAACAAGTAATGGTACTGCAATTAAAGCACGGGCTACACATATCAAAGCGATGGTTATAAAGCCGCCGTTGTTAAAGGTATTTTTCGTATTAAGCCCGCAGCTGAGAACGCATAGGCACTACAGGTAAGCATAAGCCCAGCAACTATAATGGTGGCAGCAGGCGCAAGGTAGGTGCCTTGTTGAGCTGACTCAATTAAGGCGTGCGGCGCTCTAGCAAAGGCATACCAGCTTGGCCCACCCAAAATACAGAGTAAATGCCAGATAGCCGCGGCAAATGCGATGACCCCCGCGCTGATTAACAGTCTCTCGGTGTTATTTTTTTCATGATCTAAATCTACTTTTATCATGCTATGGTTTCATCATCAGGTGGATCCCCAGAATCTTCTTTACGCTTACGTTGTTCTTGTTTGGCTTTTTGCACATTCTCAAATTGCGGGGGGGGAATAGGAAATAACGAAATCAGCGGAAAGAACGACAAAAATAAAAATGCACCCCGAGACATGATTTTACCCGAGGTCAGAACTTTAATCATGGCCCACACTATAATAAGTAACAGTAAGGTGACGACAAGCCAATGTAGTAATAATGTGCCAAGGCCAACCCCATCTAATAAATCCATTTGTTTTCAATATGGTTACTAATAAATAGTTAATGTGGGTAAATTGAACAAGATCAAGTCAATAGGTGTTATTAACGTCATGAAGGTCGCGATTTATCGCGACAACTAAATTTTTAATTCAATTGTAGCAAGTCCCATTTATTACCGTATAAGTCTTCAAATACCACAACGGTGCCGTAGGCTTCTTCACGCGGCTGTTCGTTAAATTTAACGCCTTGTTGTTGCATCATTTGATAATCACGCCAAAAGTCATTGGTGTGTAAAAGTAAAAACACGCGACCGCCAGATTGATTGCCAACTGAGTCTAATTGCTGTGGATTACTTGCCTGTGCAAGAAGTAAGTTAGTGCCATTAGAGTTAGGTGGAGCGATTAATACCCAGCGTTTGCCATTGTCAAGATCGGTATCTTCAATTAAATCGAACCCCAGTTTTTGAGTGTAAAATGCGATTGCATCATCGTAGTTTTCGACCACTAACGCGACGCTTCCTATGTGTTGTTTGATATTGGGCATTGGCTTTCCTTATGGATTAATAACTGTGTATGGCTTTTTATCACATATCAACAATTCATCAGAGGACAAAAGGCTGTGTAGACAAAAGCACAATAAAGTGACAGCAATAAGCTTTGATTTTACCAACCATTTGACTGCTATTGTCACCGCTTATATGCTGATAAAAAGCCATGATTAAGGTTGAATATGTCAGCAAAATTACCCCAATGTGTATTTAGTGCCGAGCAAGTACGCACTCACGAACCTAGTGCAGCAGAGCAAAGCGCTGTGTCTATGTATACGCTGATGGAGCGTGCAGGGAAGGCAGTGTTTGAGCAGGTAACTAAACATTACCCACATTCGCAAAATTATGTCATTTTAGTTGGCGTCGGCAATAATGCTGGTGATGGCTATATTGTTGCAAGCTTGGCAAAACAAGCTGGCAAACAGGTTACTGTGATTGCTGCACTACCAGATAGGCCTTTAACAGGAGATGCGCTAACAGCGCAAGAAGCGTGGTTGGCTGTTGGCGGCGAAATATCTCATTATAACCCGCAAACGATAAAAACTGCTGACATTATTATTGATGGCTTGCTAGGCACAGGCCTTAAAAGTGAAGTACGAGAGCCATTTACTAAGCTAATAAAAATGGCAAACGATAGCCCTGCGCCAATTATTGCGATTGATTTACCTTCAGGCATTGATGCTGACACCGGAGTTGTACAAGGTATTGCTATTCAAGCCGAGCTTAGTGTTACGTTTGTTGGTATAAAGCAAGGCTTAGTAACGGGCGAGGGCAGAGCATATGCGGGTAAATGTGAATTTGCAGACTTAGGCGTTGGTCAGGCGTTTATCCAATTGGCAGCGCCAAGCGCAGCGCTTATGAATTATGACACGACTCAAGGCTTAGCTAAGCGACAAAACAACAGCCACAAAGGCAGCCATGGCAAGTTACTGTGTATTGGCGGAAATGCGGGCACTGCCGGTGCAATAAGATTAACCAGCGAGGCGGCGCTTCGTACAGGTGCAGGTATGGTTAAGGTGTATACGCACCCTGATTCTGTATTGGCTATCAGCATGGGTCGTCCTGAGTTGATGGTGACGACAACCGATCTTAATGCAGCATTGGAATGGGCAACGTGTATAGCGATTGGCCCAGGGCTTGGCCAAGACTCATGGGCTAAATCCACCTTTGAAGCGGTTATTCAACACTGTGTTACCCATAAAAAAGCAATGGTTGTCGACGCCGACGGGTTAAACCTATTTGCTCAGCAATCAGCACCTGTTGCACTGAAAAATACGGTATTCACACCGCACCCAGGGGAAGCCGCACGGCTACTTGATTGCGCTATTAGTGATATTGAGTCAGATCGTTATCAAAGTGCACGGAAATTGGCAGAAACATATTCAACGACCTGTGTACTCAAAGGGGCGGGCAGTATTATCGCTAATACCACTAAAAGTTGGGTATGCACTGATGGCAATCCAGCACTAGCCGTAGGCGGCAGCGGTGATGTACTCACAGGCATTATTGCTGGTCTTATCGCACAAGGGTTAACAACTGAGCAAGCTGCGTGTTTTGGTGTGACCTTGCATGCAAAAGCTGGAGATGTAGCTGCAGCGCGAGATGGTGAGCGAGGCATGTTACCCAGCGATCTGTTCGCTGTTGTCAGAGAGTTGGTAAACTAAAGCCGTCAGCCGTCAGCCGTCAGCCGTCAGTTTCTGATAGCTGACAGCTAAAAACTGAAAGCTATAATGCGCAAAAACCCAGCCGAAGCTGGGTTTTTATAAGCAAGGTGCTTAGGGGATGATTACATCATGCCGCCCATGCCACCCATTCCGCCCATGCCACCCATGTCAGGGGCACCAGCTGGCTCATCTTTAGGAATTTCAGCAACCATCGCTTCAGTGGTGATCATAAGACCCGCAATCGAACCTGCAAATTGTAGTGCAGAGCGCGTTACTTTAGTTGGATCTAGGATACCCATTTCAATCATGTCGTTGTATTCGCCAGATGCTGCGTTGTAACCGTAGTTACCTTCGCCGCCTTTAACTGCGTTAATTACTACAGACGCTTCGTCACCTGCGTTAGTCACGATTTGACGAAGTGGTGCTTCCATAGCACGTAGTGCTACTTTGATACCGTGGCTTTGGTCTTCGTTGTCGCCTACAAGTGCAGCTAGTTTGCTAGCAGCACGTACTAGTGCAACACCACCACCAGGCACTACGCCTTCTTCAACCGCTGCGCGAGTTGCGTGTAGTGCATCTTCTACGCGGTCTTTTTTCTCTTTCATTTCGATTTCAGTCGCTGCGCCAACTTTGATTACTGCAACACCGCCGGCAAGTTTTGCCATACGCTCTTGTAGTTTTTCTTTATCGTAGTCAGACGTTGCTTCTTCGATTTGTGCTTTGATTTGTGAAACACGACCGTTGATGCCATCTTCTTCACCAGCACCGTCGATGATCGTTGTATCATCTTTAGTGATTACTACGCGTTTAGCTGTACCTAAGTCTTCGATTGTTGCTTTTTCAAGCTCAAGACCGATTTCTTCAGAGATAACAGTACCGCCAGTTAATACAGCGATATCTTGTAGCATTGCCTTACGACGGTCGCCAAAACCAGGTGCTTTAACAGCTGATACTTTAACAATACCGCGCATGTTATTTACTACTAGTGTTGCTAGTGCTTCACCTTCAAGGTCTTCAGCAATGATAAGTAGTGGCTTGCTTGCTTTAGCAACCGCTTCTAATGTAGGTAGTAACTCACGGATGTTAGAAACTTTTTTGTCTACAAGTAGAATGAATGGGTTATCTAGTTCAACCGCGCCTTTTTCTGCGTTGTTGATGAAATACGGAGATAGGTAACCACGGTCAAACTGCATGCCTTCTACAACATCAAGTTCGTTCTCAAGTGATTGACCTTCTTCAACAGTGATAACACCAGTGTTGCGGCCTACTTTTTCCATCGCTTCTGCGATGATGTCGCCAATCTCTTTATCAGAGTTAGCTGAAATAGTACCCACTTGCGCAATCGCTTTAGTATCAGCACATGGTACTGAAAGTTCTTTAAGCTCAGCAACTGCTGCGATGATTGCTTTATCAATACCGCGCTTAAGGTCCATTGGGTTCATGCCCGCTGCAACCGCTTTTAAGCCTTCGTTAACGATAGATTGTGCTAAAACTGTAGCGGTAGTTGTACCGTCACCCGCTGCATCATTTGCTTTAGATGCAACTTCTTTAACCATTTGTGCGCCCATGTTCTCAAACTTGTCTTCAAGTTCGATCTCTTTTGCCACTGATACACCATCTTTAGTGATCACTGGTGCGCCAAATGATTTGTCTAATACTACGTTACGGCCTTTAGGGCCTAACGTTACTCGAACTGCATTTGCTAGGATATTTACGCCAGTTAGCATTTTAGTGCGTGCGTCACTTGCAAAAAGTACTTCTTTTGCTGCCATGATTTTTTCCTCTAAATTCTTAAATGTTTGTTAAACGAAAAGCAGGCTTAACCTACAATGCCTAAAATGTTGTCTTCACGCATGATCAGGTACTCTTGACCTTCGATCTTTTCAGCTTTTTCAACATATGAGCCGAATAACACAGTGTCACCGATTTTAACTTCTAATGCTCTCACATCACCGTTATCTAGAGTACGGCCATTACCAACAGCGACAACTTCTCCGCGCGTTGATTTCTCAGCAGCAGAGCCAGTTAATACAATACCGCCAGCAGACTTGGTTTCTTCTTCTAGACGCTTAACGATCACGCGATCATGTAAAGGACGAATGTTCATTTGTTTAGTTCTCCTAACAGTTTCTGAACAGGACAGAAAAAAGTTTTGTGTGTACCAAGGCAATTAAATCGCTGTTGCGAAACTGCCTTGGATTAGTTGTACTCAGTAATGGGGGTAATGCGGAAAAATCCAAGAGAAAAAAATAAAAATTTTAATCTTTTCTCTCGTATTCACCATCAATCGTGGTTGGCTCGCTCATTTTATGTGGTTCAGGCTGTTGCTGAGTCTGTTGCGTAAATGGCGAAGGACCTTGTTGCATACCTGCACTCATGCGCACAGTCGCTTGGCTAGCAAGGCCTGCGGCTAGCTTATTGCGAATAGCAGGGGTAAGTAGTAAAAAACCAAACACGTCGGTCATGATACCTGGAGTTAAAAGTAAAACACCGGCGATGATCACACATAATCCAGTAAATAATTCTTTGGCTGGCATTTGCCCTTGGGCCATTTGGCTTTGCACATTTTGCAGTGCGCCCATGCCTTGCTGTCTAACAAGCTTTGCACCAAAAATGGCGGTTAAAATAACCAGTGCAATTGTCGCAAAGCCACCAATCACATCGGCTACTTGAATGAGTAACGCGATTTCAATGATCGGTACGAGAATAAATAACAAAAATAAAAATCTAAACATAAAGCTCTCTAAAGTGTGCTCACGTAACTTCGTGATGAAATATAAATATGGGCTATCAGGTCTTTTTTCAATAGCAAGTGAATGGCCTATGTACATGGCTACACTTTGCTTTAGCTATCAGCTACTATGAGTTGGGCAGAACAAACAAATAAAGGTTCAATATGATGACGACTCATTTTCGACTTGTTTTTACCACTTGCGCAGATGCAAGTGAAGCGCGCGCAATGGCAGAACAATTGGTGAGCCAAAAATTGGCTGCATGTGTCAGTATTCTTCCTAATGTAGAGTCGGTCTATATGTGGGAAGGTGAGGTAACGCAGGCAACAGAGTGTAAGCTGTTAATTAAAACCAAGTCAGAAAAAATGAACCAAGTTATTCAGACTATTAAGCAATTACATAGTTATGAAGTTCCTGAAATTCAGGTAGTCGATGTATCAACAGGCAATTTAGCCTATTTTAATTGGATGGATGAGGTACTTAATTAATGCGGTTTTTTCTTTTATTGCTAGCTGCGCTTTGGCTTTTTCCTGCACAAGCAAATAATAATGTATTGAATGACTTATTACAGCCAGCAGAGCAAACCTTCTTACCGGTTGATCAGGCTTTCTCATTTGACTTTGATCAGCAAGGCAGCACTTTATTTGTTGGTTGGGACATTGCACCGGGTTATTACCTTTATAAAAACAAGCTTGAATTTATTGCTAAAGGTGCTGAGATAAAGCTACCTGAGTTGGCAGAAGGTGTGGTGATTGAAGATGAGTTTTTTGGTAAAACTGAGGTCTTTTTCGACTCTTTAACTGTGGTAAGTAAGTTAGCAAATGTCACTGAAGAAGGCGTTGTTAAACTTCGCTATCAAGGTTGTGCTGAAGCAGGGCTTTGTTATCCACCAGAAATAATTACTATTCCATTGAGTGCGATCGCTGGCGAGAACCCAGAGCAAAATAACACTGCAGCCACTTCGAATGCCTTAGCTGCGTTAAGTAGTGAGCAAGCAAAACCGAGCGCAGCCCCAGCAGAAGACGTTGAAACAGAACAAAACTTTACCGAAAAGTTGGCATCACAAGGATTACTGGCTAACTTAGCTATTTTCTTTTTAGTGGGTATTGGCTTGGCTTTTACGCCGTGCGTATTTCCCATGTTTCCTATTTTATCAAGTCTAATTGCAGGCCAACAAAACCTCTCAACTAAAAAGGCTTTTGCTTTATCGTTTTTTTATATTCAAGGGATGGCGGTCACCTATGCGGCACTGGGTTTAGTGGTGGCATCTTTAGGTGGGCAAGTGCAGGGTTACTTACAGCACCCATATGTTTTGATCAGCTTTAGTTTGTTATTTGTGTTGTTAGCCATGTCGATGTTTGGTTGGTATGAAATAAAACTACCTAGTGGCATGATGAATAAACTCACTCAAGTGAGCAATAATCAAAAAGGTGGCAATTATATTGGTGTATTTTTGATGGGCGTGTTGTCAGGCTTAATTGCATCACCTTGCACTACGGCTCCATTATCAGCTGCTTTATTATTTGTCGCGCAAAGCGGCGATTACTTAGTAGGTGGTTTAACCTTATATGTGTTGAGCTTAGGTATGGGGATCCCACTATTACTACTTGGAACTTCTGGTGGTAAATTATTGCCAAAAGCAGGTGGTTGGATGGAGCAAGTTAAAACCTTGTTTGGTTTTATTATGCTAGTTGTGCCGCTGATACTGCTAGAGCGTATTGTTGATTTTGACCTCATACTATTAATGGCAGGTTTGTTAGCATTGGCAACGGCGCTTTATTTACATCATTGGCAAAGCGGCCAAAGCCAAGGTAAGCTCAAAACGGCATTGTGGTTTGCAGCAACCTTATTGGTGATTACTGGTGCAAGTTTAACTAAAAACTATATTTGGCCAACTGCGAATACGGTTGAGGTGAGTGCTGAACAATCGCAAAGCCATAACTTTAAGCTAGTGGCTAACTTAGCTGAACTTAAGCAAGCGATAAATGAAGCAAACGATGAAGGCCGCATGGTAATGGTTGATCTGTATGCCGAGTGGTGTGTTGCCTGTAAAGAGTTTGAAAAATACACCTTTCCAGAGCCGAGCGTGCAAGATGAGTTTGCTCACTTTGAGTTACTTAAAATTGATTTGACAGAGAGTGACGAAACCACCATCGAAGTCATGGAAGAATACACTGTATTTGGTTTACCCAGCATTCTGTTTTTCAACACTCAAGGTGAAGAATTAGCAGCTCAGCGTGTAACCGGTTTTTTAAATGCTGACGATTTTGCACAGCATTTAGCTAAAGTTCGCCAATAAGCGACTACAAAACCAGAATAAATACATTTTAGCCACAATTTGATTTAGATATGAATTAAATTGTGGCTAAACCTTCTCATTTATAATGGGTTGTTTTTAGCTCCCGCCTTTATCCCCGCAACTTTGCGCCACGCCATAGTCATTAGACCAGTATTTTGCTGCTATTTACGTCGAACTAGCTATAATAGGTGGTTAACGTGAGAAATACTTGCTATTTTAGATTTTACCCACTACGTTATGGTGGGATTTCTAATTAAAACGGCTTAACTCATTATTTATAGGATTATCGCGTATTATGGCTGCAAAATTTAAACTTTTAGTTATAAATGGCCCCAACTTGAATATGCTAGGTAAGCGAGAACCAGAAAAATATGGTTCGCAAACTCTAGCTGAGATTATGAACGAACTTACCAGTGTCGCCCATGGTCTAGATGTTGAGTTAACGCATTTTCAAAGTAATAGTGAGCAAGCTTTAATTGAGCACATACACAGTGCATGGCAGGCTATTGATTACATCATTATCAACCCAGCTGCATTTACGCATACAAGCGTGGCTTTACGTGATGCATTACTGAGTGTTGATATCCCGTTTTATGAAGTGCATTTAACCAATGTGCATGCGCGGGAAGCGTTTCGTCATCATTCGTATTTTTCGGATGTGGCGCAAGGCGTGATATGTGGATTAGGTGCAATGGGTTATCGCGCAGCATTAGAAGCTGCTGTTAACCGGTTGCAAAACTCAAATTAACTTTAAACACACAAACTAGAAGGCGGGTCGTTCATGGATATTCGCAAGATCAAAAAACTAATTGAACTAGTAGAAGAATCAGGTATTGCTGAATTAGAAATCACAGAAGGTGAAGAATCAGTACGTATAAACCGTAATAACATGAGCGCAGGTCCTGCTTACGCTCCACAATATGCTCCTCAGTACGCACCAGCACCTGCTGCGGCACCAACACCTGCGGCTCCAGCAGCTGCCGCTGAAGCAGCAGCACCAGCAGCACCGACAGGTCATCAAGTTTTATCGCCAATGGTAGGATCTTTCTATGCAGCAGCTTCTCCTGAAGCACCGGCATATGTAGAAGTGGGCACGCAAGTAAAAGTAGGCGACACACTTTGTATCATCGAAGCGATGAAAATGATGAACCAAATTGAAGCAGATAAAGCCGGTACAGTGAAAGCTATTTTAGTTGAAAACGGTGAGCCAGTAGAATTTGATCAACCTTTATTCATCATTGAATAATAGCGCAACCTTAGAGGCCAACTCTCATGTTAGATAAAGTAGTCATTGCAAATCGGGGTGAAATTGCACTTCGTATATTGCGCGCCTGCAAAGAGCTTGGGATCAAAACGGTTGCTGTGCATTCAACGGCGGATCGCGATCTTAAGCACGTATTATTAGCAGATGAAACCATCTGTATCGGTAGACCTTCAGCAACTGAAAGTTACTTAGATATTCCGCGTATCATTGCGGCAGCTGAAGTGACTGACGCGGTTGCTATTCACCCAGGTTATGGTTTCCTTGCAGAAAATGCTGATTTTGCTGACCAAGTTGAGCAAAGCGGTTTTGTATTTATCGGTCCTAAAGGCGACACTATTCGCTTAATGGGCGATAAAGTATCGGCAATCAACGCTATGCGCAAAGCGGGTGTACCGTGTGTTCCGGGTTCTGACGGACCGGTATCAGATGACAAAGAACGCAATATGCAAATTGCTAAGCGCATCGGTTATCCGGTAATCATCAAAGCTGCTGGTGGCGGTGGTGGTCGTGGTATGCGTGTTGTACGTAATGAATCAGAGCTTATCGATTCAATCGCACTTACTCAGCAAGAAGCAAAACAGTTCTTCGGTAATAGCATGGTTTACATGGAAAAATTCCTTGAAAACCCACGCCATATCGAAATCCAAGTACTTGCAGATGGCCAAGGTAACGCGGTTCATTTAGGTGAGCGTGACTGTTCAATGCAGCGTCGTCATCAAAAAGTAGTTGAAGAAGCGCCAGCGCCGGGTATCACTGCTGAAGTACGTAAGTTCATTGGTGAGCGCTGTACGCGTGCATGTATCGAAATCGGTTATCGTGGTGCGGGTACGTTTGAGTTCTTATATGAAAACGGCGAGTTCTATTTCATTGAAATGAATACCCGTATTCAGGTTGAGCACCCTGTAACTGAAATGGTTAGTGGCGTTGATTTAATTAAAGAGCAGTTAAAAATTGCTGCGGGTCAACCGCTGTCATTCACGCAGGATGATGTGGTTATTCGTGGTCACGCTATTGAATGTCGTATCAACGCAGAAGATCCTGAAACGTTTATTCCTTCACCGGGTAAAATTACCCGTTTCCACCCTGCAGGTGGTTTAGGTATTCGTTGGGATAGTCACATTTATGCTGACTATAGCGTACCGCCACATTATGACTCAATGATTGGTAAACTCATTACTTACGGTGAAAACCGTGATGTGGCGATTGCTCGTGCACGTAATGCATTAAATGAGTTAGTGATTGACGGCATTAAAACCAATACACCACTGCATAAGAAAATCTTAGCAGATGAGAACTTCCAAAATGGTGGGACTAATATTCACTATCTTGAGAAAAAATTAGGTTTATAAGCAGTTATAAAGCTAATAATTTTAAAAAGCCGGCAACTTTGCCGGTTTTTTTAGCTCTAATGAACACGGGCTCTGTATTCGCGATACAAAAATAATCTGGTATGATTAATACAGTAATGATTTATTTATTTTTCATGAGGTAACAATGACCCTGAGTGTTGGTTTTCAACTAGCTGATGAAGCAGCGACGGTCGCAATGGGTAACAAGCTGGCAAGCCTTACTGAGCAAGGCGCGGTTATTTATTTACATGGTGATTTAGGTGCCGGAAAAACCACATTAACACGCGGCATAGTGCAAGGGTTTGGTCATCAAGGTAAGGTTAAGAGTCCAACTTATACATTAGTCGAACCTTATGAATTAGCAAAAGCCAATGTATATCACTTTGATTTATACCGTTTGGGTGACCCAGAAGAGTTAGAATATATGGGCATTCGTGATTATTTTTCAAATGATGCAATTTGTGTTGTTGAATGGCCTGAGAAAGGCGGGGAGTTTATACCTGTGCCTGACTTAGACATTACTATGCGCTATGTTGGTGAGGCCCGTGAAATTGAAATTAACAGCGTAAGTCAGCGCGGTGAAGCAGTCATTGAACAATTAACTCGAGATTAAAAATAATAATTAAAGGTGTAATGGATCAGATGAGTCGAGTAGTCTTTAAGTGGGTATGTGCTTGTTTGTTATTTGCAATAAGCCAAGGGGTTGTTGCACAAAACACCATCAACAGTGTGCGGGTATGGCCGTCGCCAGATAGTACGCGCGTGGTTTTTGATTTGGCTGACAAACCTGACTTTAGCTACTTTATGTTGAAAAACCCGCTGCGACTTGTGGTTGATTTAGAGCATACAAATAAAATAAATGACTTACCAAGTATTCCCAAAAAACACCGACTAGTTAGTAAGTTACGTTACTCCAAAGCGAAAAACAGCAAAGGTGTACGGTTTGTGTTTGAATTAACCGGCCCTGTGAAACCGGTATTATTTGCCCTTGCCCCAACAGGGCCTTATAAAAACCGCCTCGTTGTTGATCTATATGATAAAGCGCAACCAGAGCCGGTAGCGCAAAGTAGTAATACAGCCGTGAAAAAACGTGACCTTAATAAGCAGCGTGACATTGTTATTGCCATTGATGCGGGTCACGGTGGCGAAGACCCTGGCTCTATTGGGCCATCCGGCACTTATGAAAAAACCATAACCCTACAAATTGCAAAACGTTTAGAGCGCATGATAGATGCTGAGCGCGGTATGATCTCGCGGATGATTCGCCGTAGTGACTACTTTGTTAATCTTAATACCCGCACCAGCCGCGCTCGTGAGAAAAAAGCCGACTTTTTTGTCTCTATCCATGCCGATGCATTTACTAGTCCGCAACCCAGAGGCGCTTCAGTGTGGGTGCTTTCACTGCGTCGCGCTAATTCAGAAATTGGTAAATGGTTAGAAGATAAGGAAAAACATTCTGAATTACTCGGTGGTGCTGCGGGTGTAATAAAAAATACTGCGAGTGAAAAGTACTTAGCTCAAGCTTTGCTAGATATGTCGATGGATCACTCTATGAAAACAGGTTTTAGTGTTGCAGAAGAAGTGATGGGTGAATTGAAGAAAGTTGCCAAAATGCACAAAAAACAGCCTCAGGCGGCAAGTTTTGCAGTTTTAAAATCACCAGATATTCCATCAATCTTAGTGGAAACAGGGTTTATCTCGAACCCGCAAGAAGAACGGCTATTAAAAAGTGCGAATTACCAAGAAAAATTAGCCAAAGCTATTTTCACTTCGCTAAAAAGTTATTATCTTAAAAATCCACCGGATGATTCGTTATTCGCATCATTAAAATCAAAATACCCAACCAAGCATAAAGTTCGCCCCGGCGAATCATTAAGCTTATTAGCTAGTCGCTATGGGGTGTCTGTTGCGCAATTAAAACGCGTAAACAAACTCAAATCCAATACCTTATTTATTGGCCAAGAGCTGGATATTCCACAGAGTTAACATCGTTAGGAAGAGTATGAGTATTGAAATATTACCCGCGCGATTAGCTAACCAAATTGCAGCGGGCGAAGTTGTTGAAAGACCCGCATCGGTTGTTAAAGAACTGGTAGAAAATAGCTTAGATGCAGGCGCTAACCGTATTCAAATCGATATTGAACGTGGTGGTCATAAGCTTATTCGTATTCGTGACAATGGGTCAGGTATTCATAAAGATGAGTTAACACTGGCGCTTTCTCGCCATGCCACCAGTAAATTAAAATCCCTTGATGACTTAGAGAGTATTTGCTCACTGGGCTTTCGCGGCGAAGCGTTAGCGTCAATTAGCTCGGTATCGCGTTTAACCCTTAGCTCTAAAACAAAAGAGCAAGAGGCAGCATGGCAAGCGTTTGCTGAAGGCCGAGATATGGCGGTACAGGTCAAGCCTACTGCTCACCCCGACGGCACCACCATTGAAGTAAAAGATTTATTTTTTAATACGCCAGCGCGACGTAAGTTTTTACGTACCGAAAAAACCGAGTTCAATCACATCGATGAGTTAATAAAGCGAATAGCACTTAGCCGCTTCGATGTTTCAATTACACTAACCCATAATGGTAAAGTGGTGCGCCAATACCGGGAAAAAACGGATCCCGCGCAAGCGATTACGCGGGTCGCACAAGTGGCGGGCAAAGCATTTGCTGAGCAAGGCTTGTATATTGAATCGGGCGATACCGGATTGCAGTTACATGGTTGGGTATTGCCCGTAGGTTCAAGCAATACTACACAATACACATACGTAAATAACCGTATGATGCGTGATAAACTGATTTTACATGCCATTCGCCAAGCATTTGAAGAAGTGGCTGGACAAGAAGAGTTACCTGGCTTTGTGATTTATATTGATATTGATCCGCGCCAAGTAGATGTAAACGTGCATCCGGCAAAGCATGAGGTACGCTTTCACCAAGGGCGCTTGGTACATGACTTTATTTTACAGGCGATTAAGCAAGTGGTTGTGCCGTTGCAAGATGATTTTGCTGCGCCACATGTATCACCGCAGGCTCAACCAAGTGAGCGCTATACAAGTGCGCCGCCAGTCGAGCAAGCTGATGTATTCGATTACCCCAAAACCCCTTTGCAGCCGAGTCCATCGAGTGGTTATGCAGCCGGTTCATCGCGTACTGGTGGTTCTGCTTCGAGTGGATTCTCAGAGCAAAGAGAGAGCAAAACCTCGCATCATGATGTGAATGCATTTTACCAAGGCGTGAGTGAACAACATGCCGCACACTTTGACAATGTTAGCGCCACACCGGCAGCGCAAGCGCCAGTGATGGCGTCTGCAGACAGCTTTAATACGACCTCATTAATAGTGCAAGAAGATGGTAGCTGTGTTTTCACACAGCAGCAGCAACTTTACTGTTCTCATTTTAAACATGCCTTAGCCGATTACTGGCAACAACAAGTTACTGAGCACGCAAGCCTTGAGGGTAAAGCATTATTGTTACCCGTACGCGTCAATATTAGCAAAGAGGATCAGCAAAGGTTAACTGAGCAGCAATCGTGGTTTACGTTATTGGGTTTTGATCTCAATATAGAAAAACAATTCGTGATGGTGAAAAGGCTTCCTCATAGCCTGTATTTATTAGATGTCAGCCAAGCAATTGAAGCGCTATTAGAGGCGAGTACACAACAGTTCGACAACCTAGAAGATTGGCTAAATTGGCAGCAAAGCAATGTGCCAGAACGCTACTTTGCAAGCCAAGCGTTCGCAGGTGAATTGCAGCAGATGAAAAATAATCCGCAAACAATTCAGCGTTTACGGGCAAAAGCAGTTAAAATAGACTTACATCACTATTTATCACAGCTAGATTAGGGTTAACGCGTGGGTAATTTACCGGTCATATTTTTAATGGGTCCAACGGCAGCAGGAAAAACAGCGCTTGCTATTGAACTTTGTCAGCATTTAAATACCGAAATAATCAGCGTCGATTCAGCCTTAGTATATAAAGATATGGACATTGGTACAGCTAAGCCAAATGCGCAAGAGCTGGCATTAGCACCACATCACCTAATTGATATTATTGATCCTGCCCAAAGTTACTCAGTGGCAGATTTTCGTCGCGATGCGATTGAAAAAATTGATCAATTTCATAAACAAGGTAAAGTGCCGGTGCTGGTAGGCGGTACTATGATGTATTTTAAATCACTGATAGATGGTTTATCGCCGCTTCCTGAGGCTTGCCCTAAAGTGCGTGCTGAGCTTGAAGCTCAGGCGAATGAGCATGGTTGGCCAGCACTGTATAAAGAGCTTGTAGAAGTAGACCCACAAGCGGCAGAAAAAATGAGCGAAAACGACTCTCAACGTATTAATCGTGCTTTAGAGGTTTATCGTTTAACGGGTAAAACCATGACAGAGCTGCAAAAAAGTAAGCAGCCCAATTTACCTTATACGTTTTACCAATTTGCTATCGCACCGGATGATCGGGCTGATTTGCATGAACGTATTGCACAAAGATTTAAAATAATGCTTGATGAGGGGTTTGAAAAAGAAGTTTCATCCCTATATCAACGTAAGGATTTACACCCAAACTTACCTTCTATTCGTTGTGTAGGTTATAGACAAATGTGGGATTACATTGCTGGCGAAACTGACTATGATGAAATGGTGTTTCGCGGTATCGCAGCAACTCGACAACTTGCAAAGCGTCAGTTGACGTGGTTGAGAAGCTGGCCCAATGTAACTTGGTTAACTACGGGTGATGAAGAAAACTTGCAACGTGTTGTAAGTTCGCTAAGCTAGTAGTAGTTGAATGTTTTTTAGCTTTGTTAAATGAGTTCAGCCACTTAATTATAATAACACCTAGAACGAAGGATAATAACATGGCAAAAGGCCAATCGTTACAAGACCCATTTTTGAATGCGCTACGTCGTGAGCGTATTCCAGTATCAATCTTTTTGGTAAATGGCATCAAACTACAAGGTAAGATTCAGTCATTTGACCAATTTGTAATTTTACTAGAAAACACCGTTAACCAAATGGTGTACAAACATGCAATTTCTACAGTTGTACCTGCTCGTGCAGTAAACTTCCAAGGTGTTCAAGGAAGTGAAGAAGGTGAAGAGCAGGCTGAACCTGGAAATTTTTAAATTAGGAGCGTAATGCTTGTTTGACCGTTATAAAGCCGGCGAACAGGCAGTCTTAGTTCATATTGACTTTCCTCAAGAAGGAGATCGTGAAGATCTTCATGAACTGGAAATGTTAGTATCTTCTGCTGGTGTTAGCAGTTTGGCGGTTGTGCAAGGCAGCCGTCAAGCACCACATCCGAAACTATTCGTCGGTAGCGGTAAAGCAGAAGAAATTGCTGAGATTGTCAAAATCCACAATGCAGATGTCGTCATATTCAACCATCAACTCAGGCCATCACAAGAGCGCAATTTAGAACGCGTTTGCCAATGTCGTGTACTTGATAGAACGACCCTTATTTTAGATATATTTGCCCAACGCGCACGTACCCATGAGGGTAAATTGCAAGTTGAGCTGGCGCAGTTGCGTCATATGTCGACCCGATTGATCCGAGGCTGGACTCACCTTGAGCGCCAAAAAGGCGGTATAGGCTTACGTGGGCCTGGTGAAACTCAGCTCGAAACCGATAGACGTTTACTGCGAGTGCGTATTCAGAGCATTCGTGCGCGTTTACAAAAAGTAGCGGTACAACGTGAGCAGGGCCGCCGTGCCCGTAATCGTAACGAAATTCCAACAGTGTCGTTAGTGGGTTATACCAATGCGGGTAAATCTACATTATTTAATCGTATTACTGATTCGGATGTTTATGCGGCCGACCAGTTGTTTGCAACACTCGATCCAACTCTTCGTAAGCTTGAGATTGGCGATGTTGGCTCAGTGATTTTAGCGGATACCGTTGGTTTTATTCGCCACTTACCTCATGACTTAGTGGCTGCCTTTAAAGCAACATTGACGGAAACCCGAGAAGCCGATTTACAGCTACATGTTGTTGATGTAGCCGATGGGCGTCGCAAAGAAAATATAGAACAGGTACAATCGGTACTAAAAGAAATTGAAGCCGATGAAGTGCCCCAATTACTGGTTTATAATAAAATTGATGCACTAGAAGATGTTGCACCACGTATTGATCGTGATGATGAAGGTGTGCCAATTAGAGTATGGTTGTCTGCGCACAGTGGTGCTGGTTGCGAGTTATTATCTGAAGCAATCAGTGAATTACTGGCGAAGAAAATGTTCGCAAACACAGTTAAATTGGCACCCCAATACGGGCGCCTGCGTGCTGCGTTATTTAACTTAAATGCGGTGCATGAAGAAGATTATGATGAGCAAGGGCAGTGGTTATTAACCACTCGTATGCCAATGGTAGAATGGAACAAATTAAAGAAAGAGTTTGGTCCAGAAATTGACTCATTTATTGTATAAAAGTAAAAATCTGCTACACATCGTCGTTTTTAGTATGAGAATGGTCGTATATTTGGTAGATTTAACACAATTACCTAAATTATTTAGATAACAATGGAGTATAGCTATGGCCTGGAATGAACCGGGTAATAATGGCAATGACAAAGATCCGTGGAACAAAAAAGGCGGACGTGATCAAGGCCCACCTGATTTAGACGAGGTGTTCCGTAAGTTCAGCAATAAGTTTGGTGGCTTGTTTGGCGGTAATAAATCCGGCAAAGATGGCGGCGGGCTTGGTGGAGCAGGGCTTTCGTTCGTGCTTATTATTGCTGTTATTGTATGGGCATTAAGTGGTATCTACACTGTTAAAGAAGCCGAGCGTGGCATTGTTTTACAGTTTGGCAAATATGATCGCATTGCAGATCCAGGTCTACGCTGGAAAATGACCTTTATTGAAACGGTTATTCCGGTTGATATTGAAGCAGTACGCTCATTACCTGCATCAGGCTTTATGCTAACTGAAGACGAAAACGTAGTAAGCGTTGAGTTTGAAGTGCAATACCGTGTTATTGACCCACATCTTTATAAGTTTAGCGTAACCGATGCGGATCACAGCTTACAACAAGCGCTTGATAGTGCTTTACGTTATGTTGTCGGTCATTCAAAAATGGACCAAGTACTTACCCGTGGTCGTGAAGAAGTACGCCAGCGCACGTGGGATGAACTAAATAAAATCATCGAACCTTATAACCTAGGCTTAATTGTAACAGACGTTAACTTTAAAGATTCTCGTCCGCCAGCTGAAGTTAAAGATGCGTTTGATGACGCCATTGCTGCACAAGAAGATGAAGAACGTTTTATTCGTGAAGCCGAAGCGTATGCTCGTGAAATTGAACCGCGTGCTCGTGGTCAAGTTACACGTATGACGCAAGAAGCGGAAGGTTATGGCGAACGTGTTATTTTAGAAGCGCAAGGTGAAGTAGCTCGTTTTGAAAAGTTACTGCCACAATACCAAGCCGCGAAACAAGTAACCCGTGAACGTTTATACATCGATACTATGGAAGAAGTGCTAGGTAGCAGCTCTAAAGTACTGGTTGATGTTGAAGGTGGTAATAACATGATGTATCTACCACTTGATAAAATCATGGAAAAACAAGGTACAGCTACACGCGTAGCGTTACCTAGTTCAAGTGATATAAACGACTTACGTAATAAAATAAACACATCGCGCAATAGCACAGTGAACTCAAGTTCAGACCGCTTTGCTGCTGATCGCTTTAACGACGGGAGATAAGCGTAATGAAAAACTTTAGTTTAGTTCTATTATTAGCTGCCGTTGTATTGTCATTTTCGTCAGTATTTGTGGTGCCTGAAGGGCAAAAAGCAATTGTAATGCTTTTCAGTAAAGTACAAAAAGACAGTGATGACAACGCGATTGTGTACAACCCGGGCTTACAGTTTAAAGTACCTTTCTTTAGCCAAGTACGTCGTATTGATGCGCGTATTCAAACTTTAGATGGTGCTCCGGATCGTTTTGTTACTAGCGAGAAAAAAGACTTAATCGTCGATTCGTTCGTGAAGTGGCGTGTAAATGACTTTAGTGCGTTTTACTTACGTGCACGTGGTGATAAGCAATACGCTGAAACACTGCTTAAGCAAAAAGTAAATAACGGCTTACGTACTAACTTTGGTTCGCGTACTATTCGTGAAATTGTATCAGGTGAGCGTAGTGAGCTAATGGAAGAAGCATTAGTTCAGGCCTCTGAAAGTGCGCAAGAGCTAGGTATTGAAGTACTTGATGTGCGTGTTAAGCAAATTAACTTACCATCAGAGGTGAGCAACTCGATTTACCAACGTATGCGCGCAGAGCGTACTGCAGTGGCAAAAGAGCACCGTTCTGAGGGTCAAGAAAAAGCGGAAACAATTCGTGCAGAAGTAGATCGCCGTGTAACCGTAATGCTTGCTGATGCAGAGCGTAATGCTCGTTCAGTACGTGGTGAAGGTGATGCACAAGCCGCTGCTATTTATGCCAATGCTTATAATAAAGACGCTGAGTTCTTTAGTTTTGTACGTTCATTAGAGGCTTATAAAAAGACCTTTAAAGGCAAGCAAGATGTAATGGTGTTATCACCAGACAGTGACTTCTTTAAATATATGAAAGGGGCTGCTGCGCAGTAATCTCTTCTTATCATATAGACCAAATCCAAACCCTGTGTATGCAGGGTTTTTCTTTTAGTAAAACGAATTTTTATGAATAACTTAATGTTATTCAACCAGTTAATTTTTATTCTGGGTGATGCATTGTGCGTGCGCAGAAAAAATAACCTAAACGGGGTGATCTTTGCCCTCATTTTCTGGTAAAATCTCGTCCTAATTTTTTCTAAGTGAATTTACAATGGGTAAAAACGTTGTTGTATTAGGCACCCAATGGGGTGACGAAGGTAAGGGTAAGGTAGTTGACCTCCTTACAGACAAAGCATCTTTAGTAGTTCGTTACCAAGGTGGCCACAATGCTGGGCACACTTTGGTGATCGGCGGTGAAAAGACGGTTTTACACCTTATTCCATCGGGTGTATTACGTGACAATGTTAAGTGTGTGATTGGTAATGGTGTTGTTGTATCACCTGAAGCGCTAATGAAAGAAATTGGCATGCTTGAAGAACGTGGCGTACCAGTACGCGAGCGTTTATTGATCAGCGAAGCATGTCCGCTAATTTTGCCTTTCCACATCGCATTAGATGTAGCCCGTGAAAAAGCACGTGGCAATAAAGCTATCGGTACTACGGGTCGTGGTATTGGTCCAGCTTATGAAGATAAAGTAGCCCGTCGTGGTTTACGCATTGGTGATTTATTCAACCCAGAATTATTTGCTGCAAAACTGAAAGAAGTATTGGAATACCATAACTTCACATTAGTTAACTACTACAAAGTAGATGCAGTTGATTTCCAACAGACTTTTGATGATGCAATGGCGGTTGCAGATATCCTTAAAGCAATGGTTGTTGATGTTACTGAATTACTTGATCAGACTCGTCTTGCTGGCGACAACATCTTGTTTGAAGGTGCACAAGGTACATTACTTGATATCGATCACGGTACTTACCCATATGTAACTTCGTCTAATACTACCGCTGGTGGTGTTGCTACAGGTGCAGGTTTTGGTCCATTAAACCTTGATTACGTACTCGGTATTATCAAAGCATACACCACGCGTGTAGGTTCAGGTCCTTTCCCGACAGAGCTTTACGACGGTGTTGATAAGCAAGATGAAGTGGGTAAGCACTTAGGCACTGTAGGTCATGAATTTGGCGCTACAACAGGTCGTTTACGTCGTACAGGTTGGTTAGATGCAGTGGCTATGCGCCGCGCGGTTCAAATCAACTCAATTACTGGTTTCTGCTTAACTAAACTAGACGTACTTGACGGTTTAGAAACGCTTAAGATCTGTACTGGCTATAAGCTTGAAGATGGCACTGTTACTAACGTAACACCGCTTGCAGCTGAAGGTTATGAGAAAGTAACACCAGTGTATGAAGAAATGCCAGGTTGGTCTGAAAACACAGTCGGCGCGACGTCTGTTGATCAATTGCCACAAGCTGCGCTTGATTACATCAAACGTATCGAAGAAATCACAGGTGTACCTGTTGATATTATCTCTACCGGTCCAGATCGTGTAGAAACTATGGTATTACGTAGCCCGTTTGCATAACTACTCATAGAACTAAAAAAGCTGCCTAGTGCAGCTTTTTTTGTGTCTTTATTTCAATATGGAACGATCTTTGTATAAACTTTATTAAGATAGTTCTAATTTTAAAGTGACCTAAATGCGTTTGTTATCTTGTATATCATTAGTGGTGGTATCAATGCTGCCTATAAGTTATGCCAAAGCAGATGAGCCGTTAACGGCAGTGCCTTTGTATACTGAAACAGAACTATTGGCACTGATCAATAAAAACGCTCATTTAGCGCGAGTGAAGGCAGATGATTGCCAGTTGGTACAAGATATCGAAGCGCGAGCCAATAAAATGGCACTACCGTCATATCAGTTTTTATATGGCGATATGCTTGCTTATGCGGTATGCGTGGATCGTAATGTTGAGCTGGGTGTTTATTATATGCGCCAAGCTGCAAACCAAGGTTTGGCAGCAGCATTAGAGCAACTTGGTCGCTATTATGATATTGGTCGTTTAGTGCAAAAAGATAAAGCGATGGCAATTACCTACCTACGTGAAGCATCAGCGCAAGGAAACTTAAAAGCTCAGTTACGGTTAGTTAAATTGTTTAACGATGGCTTTGGTAGCCCGCGAGATTATGAAGACGCCTACCGATGGTTATTTCATGCCATGGTTGCTGACCAAGCAACTCACAAAAAAATAGAGCGGGCGTTAACTCAATTAGCTCAAAAAATGCCTGACAGTGTCGTTGCGCGGGCGCGTTTACCGATGTAATGGGAGCTAAAAATTTTTTAGCTCAGCCATGATATACCTTCTATAGTTTATCATTTAACAAGCTTAACACTTACCCAATATTGTGATGGTATATCATATCTAAATTGTTGATTTTCATAAATAATAAATCTTTTCTTAACCTTGTTGTAATTGATAATAACAGTAACCTTCATAAACCCTGTCTACTATTTACCCGCACATACACTTATCCCGATAGCGGGTTAACGATTCTATCAATAACATAAAGACGGAATTTAAAATGAAAATCAATAAAATTGCGACTGCAATTGGTTTTACATTGGCGCTGTCTGCAGCAGCAAATGCAGCTGTTTTACCGCAAAGCCAAACGCAAAGCCAATGGTACGAAAGCGCTCAAACTACACTGGCAACAAAGCAAAGCCAAGCCCAAGGTGAACAACTAACTAAAGCTAAAAATGTCATCTTATTTGTTGGTGATGGTATGGGTGTTTCAACACTAACAGCTGCACGCATTTTAGCAGGCCAACGTGATGGCCAGCTTGGTGAGGAAGGATTACTTAGCTTTGAAGGGTTTCCTTACTCTGCACAAGTTAAGACCTACAATGTTGATGCGCAAACACCGGATTCAGCTGGCACCATGACAGCTATGGCGTCAGGTATTAAAACCGATGTCGGTGTTATTGGTGTAAATGAAAATATTGAACGTGGCGATTGCTCAACTGTGTTTGGCAATGAGCTTATTACCACAACTGAGCTTGCTGAAATTAAAGGCTTAGCAACGGGTGTAATTTCAACTGCGCGTATTACCCATGCAACTCCTGCTGCAACGTATGCAAAATCTGCAGATCGAAATTGGGAAGATGTGTCAGATATGCCTGAGGATGCTGTTGCTGCAGGTTGTGAAGACATAGCCTCACAGCTGGTAAACTTTGAGAAAAACCTCGAAACCCGCTTTTTAGGCACCGATGTTGATGGTATTGACGTTATCATGGGCGGTGGCCGTCGTCACTTTTTACCAAAAGACGCGGCGTTTAACTCAACTGATGCAGTCAGTGCTGTAGAAGGCGATCGTACTGATGAGCGCGATTTAACTGCTGAATGGCAAGCAAACTATCCTGACGGCCAGTATGTGATGGATAAAGCCGGTTTTGATACGTTATCAGCAGATACTAACCAAGTTTTAGCCTTGTTTAACGAATCGCATATGCAGTACGAAGCAGATCGTGCAAACGATGTTGCTGGCGAGCCGTCGCTTTCTGAAATGACAGCAAAAGCTATCGATATTCTAGATAATAACGAAAAAGGCTTCTTCTTAACCGTTGAGTCTGGTCGTATCGACCATGCGCATCACGCAGGCAATGCTTACAACGCATTAAATGACACTATTGAGTTTGCTAAAGCTGTTCAAGCTGCGGTTGATAGTACTAACCCTGAAGAAACGCTTATTTTAGTGACTGCCGATCATAGCCATGTATTCACCATCGCAGGCTACCCAAAACGTGGTAATCCAATCTTAGGCAAAGTGGTTGCAGTTGGTAGCGAAGAGCCAAGTCTTGCGTCAGATGGTATGCCTTATACCACTGTAGGCTACACAAATGGCCTAGGTTATAGAGATTTGGGTGACGAAACGGATGCTGATGCTGCTTACAGCGAAGGCCCAGTCGTAGGACGTGTAGACTTAACTGCTGTTGATACTAATTCAGCTGGTTTCCACCAAGAGGTGACAGTACCACTTGGCTCTGAAACACACGCTGGCGAAGACATTACTCTTCATGCTAAAGGACCTGGTGCACAACTAGCTCAAGGCGTAGTAGAGCAGAATGTGATTTTCCATCTAGTTAATCAAGCACTCGAACTAATTGAACAATAATGGCGGCTAACATGAAAAAATTAAACCTATTATCTCTAGCGGTTGTAGTTGCATTAGCTGGCTGCTCAGACGATGACGATAACGACTATAAAACACTGGTTGTGAATAACACTCTACCAGTTGGCTCAGAGCAATGTGTTAACGGTGGTAATGAAAAGCTTGAAGGTGAAGACAGCAACCGAAATGGTGAGCTTGATAGCGACGAAGTGCTAGAAACAACCGTTACCTGTAATGATCCAGCCACGTCTTTAACACCACAACAGTTGGTTAACTTATCAACAAACCAATGGTTTAAAGATGCGAAAGTTAAAGTAGCAGAAAATCAAGATAACATTGCTGAAATCATTAAAGAGTCAGGCAAAGCTAAAAACGTTATCTTATTTGTTGGTGATGGTATGGGGGTTTCTACTGTCACTGCCGCGCGTATTCTTGCCGGTCAGCTTGAAGGTAAAATGGGTGAAGAGCACGAATTGAGCTTTGACACTATGCCGTTCTCAGGCTTTGCTAAAACATATAATGTGGATGCGCAAACTCCGGATTCAGCGGGTACTATGACTGCGATGATCTCGGGTGTTAAAACTGATGTGGGTGTTATCGGTGTTGATGAAGACATTGAATATGGTGATTGCTCAACGGTTGCAGGAAATGAATTAGTAACAGCAACAGAACTTGCTGAAATTAACGGCCTTGCAACGGGTATTGTGTCAACTGCGCGTATTACACATGCAACGCCTGCGGCTACGTTTGCTAAATCAGCCAACCGTAACTGGGAAGATGTGTCTGACATGCCTGAAGATGCAGTGACTGGCGGTTGTGAAGATATCGCATCACAATTAGTCAACTTTGAAGCAAACCTAGAAGCACGCTTTGATGGCCTTGATGTTGATGGTCTTGAAGTGGTAATGGGTGGCGGTCGTCGTCACTTTTTACCTAAAGATGCAGCGTTTAACTCAGCAGATGCTGTAAGTGCCGTTGAAGGCGACCGCACCGATGAGCGTAATCTAATCACAGAATGGCAAGCTAAGTATCCAACCGGTCAATACGTAATGGACCAAGCTGGATTTAATAACTTAGACACAGAAACAGCGACTCAGGTGTTTGCTTTATTTAATGAATCTCACATGCAGTATGAAGCTGACCGCGGTAATGATATTGCTGGTGAACCATCATTATCAGAAATGACTGCTAAGGCCATTGACATGTTAGACAATAACGACAAAGGCTTTTTCTTAACTGTGGAGTCAGGTCGTATTGACCACGCGCACCATGCTGGTAATGCATACAATGCGTTAAATGACACCATTGAACTGTCAAAAGCAGTGCAAGTGGCCATGGATAAAACCAGTATCGAAGACACGTTAATTATTGTTACAGCGGATCACAGCCATGTATTTACTATTGCAGGTTACCCTAAACGTGGTAATCCAATTTTAGGTAAAGTGGTTGCCGTAGGTAGTGAAGAACCAAGTCTTGCTGCTGATGGCATGCCATATACAACAGTTGGTTATGCTAATGGCTTAGGCTTTAGAGATTTAGGTGACGAAACCGATGCTGATGCAGCATATTTTGAAGGTCCTGCCGCGGGTCGTTATGACTTAACATCTGTTGATACAACAAGTGCAGGTTTCCACCAAGAGGCGACAGTCCCTCTTGGCTCAGAAACTCACGCTGGTGAAGATGTGGGTGTGTATGCAATTGGTCCTGGTGCTCACCTTGTTACCGGTACTAACGAGCAAAGCTACTTGTTCCATGTTATGGACTACGCGGCTGACCTTGTTAAAAATGCCGATGCAAAGCTAGCAAACTAAGCGACGCTTATAATAATTTTAAGAGCAACTCGCCCGAGTTGCTCTTTGTCATAAATCTGCCAAAACAACGCTATACAGTAATAGCGTTATCTAATTTGAAAAAGAGAACCCCGTGAAATTAGCAATTTTGACTTTGGCGCTATTGAGCCCATTAGCCAGTGCTGCACAGTGCACTATTGATAACCAATACATGCAGGCAAGTTATCAAGTAACTCAGAAGCAGGGAGCTGCGCAAGTGACTGACACTCAGCAGTTCACATTATGGCGCACACCTTCGCAAGCTGCTCAGCAAGATCAGCAACTAGTTGAATTGTGGCAACAGTTAAGCAATAAACAACTGAGGCCTATTCGTTACTTTCCACAGGCCGAGCGCGGTATTGAATATCAACCATCGGAAGTGAAAGGGCAACAGAACTTTAGTAGCAAACAGCAATTAGTTAGTGATGAGTTACTGGCTCAAATGACGCTGCAAAGTGAGCACGGAGAAGGGTGCGATAAAATACAAAAATATACCTTAAAGCAAGCCGATACGACAATTGAAGTGTCATGGGCTGTGAACAAAAAGCTACTTGAGTCAATGCACATTACTAAACCGGTAGGAAGCCAAACCATTACTTTGCAATCGGTTAGTTTTGATAAGCAAAAAGTGCAACAGCAGTTTACTAACTGGGATAATTTTCAAACCACGGATTACGCCGATATAGGCGATAACGAAAGCGATCCGTTTTTAGCTAAAATGATTAACTTAGGTTTTATCGAACATAGTGCGACAGGTTTTTATGATGCCAATGGTAAAACATTGAGTGGTGGCCATAGTCATCATTAAAGAAAAGAGCGCATTTAGCGCTCTTCTCTATTGATGAGATTAAAATGCAAAGTCCCAATTAACGCTTAATACTCGGCCTGTGCCTGCAAAGTAGCGAGTAGCAGATGGGTTAGTTTGACCATAATAGGTGATATAAAATTCATCTGTTAAATTATCAACACCTAAGCTAAATGCACCATACTGCTGAGTTTGGTAGTTAACAGATAAATCAACAGTGGTGTAGCCGTCAAACTCTGCGCCTGTATTAAAGTCACGATCAAATAGCTTATTCGCCTGTAAACGGCTATTTACACTATTTGACCATTGTTGTTGCCAATATAAGTTTAAGCGTGTTGGCGATATATTACTGCCACCTAAATCGCTTTCTACCACACCATCGCTATTACCATCATATTGCCCGTTAGTATTCGCGTAGTTTGCACCAAACGTAGTGTCGTTGTTAAAATAATACTGAGCACTTGCTTCAAAGCCATCAATTTCAGTGCGCTCACGCTTTACACTATAAATACCATCACTATCAGCTTCTAAGCGAGAACCTAGATCTGAGTCTGACTCAAAGTAGCTAGCTTTAATGTTAAAGCTATCGTTGGCGTACTCGACACCTAACTCTCGATTATCAGATATAACGGGTTCAAGGTTTAAAAAGCTCTCTACAGATAAACCGGGCTGATTGATACCACGTAAAACACGTCCCACATCAGCCATACTAAAGCCTTCGCTATAGCTGGCGTAGAAACGTAGATCTTTCGTTACTTGGTAGACAATACCCACATTGCTTAAGAGCTCGTTAAAGCTAGGCTCGCCGCCTTCAACAAATTGGCTGCCATAAGAAGCAAGAGTAGTAAAGTCATCTACCTTTAACTTACCGTATTCGTAACGAGCACCTACGTTTAATGTCCAATCTTCAAAACCATCAAAACGAAGTTGTGCAAAAGGTGCAGCATTATTAAATGTTGTTTTAGGCACCCAGTTACGGCCTGTTTGAGCGAGTTCTTGGTATGTTTCGTCGCTAAGTAAGTCTAAACCTGTAACAAGGTCAAAGTTACTGCCAGCTAAGTTATTTTTGGCGTAGGTTAAGCGACTACCAAATTTTTGAGACTTATTTTGAGACTGGTCAAAAAGATCCTCGCCATAGGCTGGGTCTTGAAAAGTGCCAAAGTTACCCCCTCCATACATTGCTGCAAAGTCTTGCATAAATAATTGCCAAGCAAGTGTACCGCCAGCAATATCGCTGTGGTTGTAATCAAAAGTAAGAGTCGTTACTCGATTACGTGGAGCGTCACCTTCAATTTCGTCTTTTTGAGCTGTGGTCGGTAGCTCGTTATCAGGGTCGCCGCTAAGTGCAACGTAATCACCATTACCTTCTATATTGTAATGGTTGATCATCACTTGTAAGCTCTGAACAGAGTCGAGTTGATATTTAGCTTTTAAGAATAAATCAACGCTATTAGAGTCTTGGGTGTCACCTTGGCTACCATCAAGGCCAATTAAGTCACCATTACCGTCGCGATACATGCCAGTACTACGTGCTGAAACTCCACCAACTAGGCTTAAGTCATCTTTTTCCTGACTAAATAAATAGCTAGCCTTATAACTTTGGCTGTCACTGCCCCCCGATGTTGGCATACTAAAACCAGCACTTACTTGGTGGGTATTATCTGCGAGGGTTTTAGTTATAATATTAATAATACCACCACTGGCTCCCATTCCCTGAATCGCATTTGCACCGCTTATCACTTCAATACGCTCAATCATTGCAGGGTCAATCGTATTACCATCACGCGAACCATTACGTAGAGGGTTAGATTGTGGCACACCGTCAATCATATAAAGAGGCTCACGGCCTCGTAACGTTTCACCTGCACTGGTCATTTTTTGGCGACTTGGAGAAAAACTAGGTATTAAATTACCTAGAATTTGTGATAAGTCTTGTGTATGTGCCAGCTGCTTTGCAATGTCTTCTGCATTAATAACATTGATGGTGGCAGGTACAGTGCTTACAGGGGCTGTACTACGAGTTGTAGATACAGTAATACGTTCAATATCTGATGGGGTATTAGCGACGGCAGCTAAAGGGGTTAGTAAAAATGGTAAATAATATTTAATGCTCACGTTAATATCGCTATTTTATAGTAGTGGTAATTGTTCGTATTTATACATTTGTTTTTACTTGTTATCAACTAACCTTGCCTTTATTTTAAGGGGTGAGTGGGAACCTCAAGCCTCCACCTTTGCAAAAAATAGAATTTTCTATAAATTTGAGTAAGTAAACACCTTCGATTTAACTGGCAAAAAAAGTGTTCCTCCGTTAACTTTAATGTACCAACATCAAATTATGAGTGAACCATGAGTACTGAAAATACTAATCACCCACACGGGGTGTTTTGCTGGTCAGAGTTATGCACGCACAACTGGGCTGAGGGAAAGCGTTTTTACACCGAGTTATTTGATTGGGGCAATGATGATCAGCCAATCGGTGATGACTTATATTACACCATGTTGCAAAAGCAAGGTGATGATATTGCGGCCATGTATCAAATGCCTGAGGATCAACAAAGCTCGGGTATTCCCAGCCATTGGTTAGCTTATATTGCTGTTGATGATATTGATAACGTGGCTGAGAAAGCCAAGCAACTTGGCGCTGAAATTATTGCCGGACCGCATGATGTAATGGATGCGGGTCGTATGGTGCTACTCAATGAGCCGGGCGGTGCTTTATTTGCACTATGGCAAGGAAATAAGCATAAAGGATGTCAGCGCTTGGGTGAACTAAACACCCCTTATTGGCATGAGCTTGCTACCCGAGATAGTGCAAAAAGCCGTAACTTTTACTGCCAATTATTAGGTTGGGAAAGTGAAATTAAGCCAATGGAAGGCATGGACTACACCTTGTTTAAAGTCGCAGGTGAGCCGATTGCAGGTATGATTGAAATGACCGAGGAGTGGCCTGACGATATTCCTGCGCATTGGATGATCTATTTAGCCGTAGCCGATTGCGATGACACAGCAATAAAAGCGCAGCAACTCGGTGGCGAAGTGTGTGTACCACCGACAGATATCCCTGACGTGGGACGCTTTAGTGTGATCACAGATCCGCAAGGTGCGGTATTTTCAATTATGACTTCAGCAATGGATGATGTGAAATGCGGCTAGGTTGAGCGAGTATTTTATTGATTAACAAAAATAAGCGCTGCGGCGCTTTTTTTATTTTTATTTGCCCCAAGTTCTCAATTATACATTGTCTATTGGAGCTCATTTATGGCTAAGCACGTAGTTATCACAGGCGCAAATCGAGGAATTGGTTTAAATTTATGTCATCAATACCGAGCAAAAGGCTATCATGTTACAGCCGTTGTTCGCCAAGCAAGTGAAGAATTAAAAGCACTTGATGTAACGATCATCAGCAATATTGATGTTGCCAATGAGGGCGATATTGTTGCGCTGCAAAGCCAACTCCATGGCCATAAAATAGATTTACTGATTAATAATGCGGGGGTTTTTCACAATGAAAGCATTGCTGATATGGACTTTGCTGCTATTAACCAACAACTCGCGGTTAACGCTGTAGCACCAATCCGTGTCACACATGCGCTTATTCATAGCTTAGGTATAGATGCAAAAGTGGCGATGATCACTTCTCGTATGGGCTCTATTGCAGATAATGGTTCAGGTGGCTACATTGGCTACCGTATGTCTAAAGCGGCGTTAAATGCAGCATCAGTGAGTTTAGCGCATGAACTTAAAGATAAAAAAATCGCAGTGGGGTTATTTCATCCAGGCTTTGTACAAACTCAAATGGTCAACTTTGCTGGTGATATTTCTCCAGAGCAAGCGGCGGAGCGTTTAACACAACGTATCGATGAGCTAAACCTTGAAAACAGTGGTGGCTTTTGGCACTCAAATGGTGAAACGCTACCTTGGTAACAGCCTTAGCGTTACTATTTAACTAATGCAATAGTTGGTGGCTTAATGTCACTAACTGTTGAAATCTTTCGCGAATTTTGATCTTATTCTTTGCTATAATCGTACTATTAACAGTCGTATTTGAGAGCAGCACATGGAATTAGAGCAAGATAGCAACTTAACCCTACCGTTATTTCTTTTTGATGACACATTAAGTGAGCGTGATTTAGAAGTCCCCGATTTACAAATAACGATTACATTAGATGATGATCTCCTAACTCAGCTTTGCCAAAACCCAAGCGCAGACAGCAGTATTGGTATTACCCTTGCTGATTATCAACTTGAAGCGATTAATGAAAAGTACTCAACATTGGCTGAGGCCGAGCATTATGCGCAATTAACTCTCAGCCACGGCCCTTTACTTAGTGCAATGTTAAACGCTCAAGATGAGGCAACATTTGTATCCCCACAAATGGATATGATGCCGACATTTGACCTTGGTGATGAGGATGAGCAATAAATGAAAAAGTCATTTCTACTAAGTCTTATCATCATATTAAGTGGTTGTGCTTATTTAGGCGCAGCGCATTATGATGAATTATTTGGCCCTGAACAAACCCAGCAACGTATTGTTGAGCATAACACTGGCGCCGGAGCAGAGTTTTTACAACACGTACAACCGGTGCTCGATACTCGCTGTGTTGTATGTCACGGCTGTTATGATGCACCTTGCCAGCTCAAGCTATCATCGCCAGAAGGGATAGACCGTGGCCTGAGCAAAGAGTTAGTTTATGACGGCACACGCTTACTAGCATCGAACCCAAGCCGATTACTTTACGATGCAACTGATACCGCAGGCTGGCGTGAGAAAAACTTTTCACCGGTACTGAATGAACGAGCACAAACAGAAGAAGCAAATTTAGCGGGAAGCGTGCTCTATAACAGTTTAGTTTTAAAAATGAGTTCTCCTTTACCAGATGATGAAGTGCTGGGCGATGAGTTTGACTTTGCCCTTGATCGTTCTCAATCATGCGCCAGTATTGGTGAGTTTGAAAGTTTAGCGGATAGTCAACCACACGCTGGTATGCCGTATGGTTTACCGGGGATTTCCCGTAGTGAATTTAAACATCTAGAAAAATGGCTGAAAAACGGTGGTAAAATGGCGCATATTGCACCACCTAGCAAAGATGTTATTGCTCAGGCTCAGCGCTGGGAAAGCTTTTTAAATCAAGATAGTCTTAAGCACCAATTAACGGCTCGTTACATTTATGAGCATTGGTATTTAGCGCATATTTATTTTGTCCAAGATGGTGAAAAGAGTTTCTTTAAATTAGTACGCTCAAGCACGCCACCGGGCGAAGGTATTCAACTAATTAATACTCGCCGCCCTTACGACGACCCAAAAGTTGAACGCGTGTACTATCGCCTAATGCATGATCGTTCAACAATTCTTGCTAAAACACATTTACCATTAGCATTAGATGACACTAAGCTTGCTCGTTTATATCGACAGTTTATTGAGCCAGATTACCAAGTAACTAAAATGCCGAGTTATCAACCTGAGGTTGCATCTAACCCATTTAAAGTATTTGCCGCGATGCCGGTAAAGGCAAAATATCAATTTATGTTAGATGAAGCAGAGTTGATAATTATGGGCTTTATAAAAGGCCCGGTATGTCGAGGTCAAATTGCGCTCAACGTTATTAATGACCACTTTTGGGTGGCGTTTGCCGACCCAGATAAAGCCGCCACCCCGCAAGTAGAGCAAATGTTACTCCAGCATGAAGATGCGTTAGCTCTACCAGCGGCAGAAGAAAGTAATGCGTTGCCTATTTCTAGTTGGGTTAAATATTCAAAGCGTCAAAGCACCTACCTTGAGGCGAAAACAAAACTCGCTAATGAAATGTTTGAAAACAGTGAGCATTTAACTACAGATGTTTTATGGCGTGGAGAAGAAGTAAATGATAATGCCGCATTAACGATATTTCGTCACTTCGATAGTGCCACTGTTGTTAAGGGGCTTATAGGTCAAGAGCCAAAAACAATGTGGATACTCGATTATGCTTTGTTTGAGCGTATTCATTATTTACTGGTAGCGGGCTTTGATGTGTATGGCAATATTGGCCATCAACTAGTTACTCGTTTATATATGGACTTTTTACGATTAGAAGGCGAGCAAAACTTTTTAGCACTACTGCCTAAACAGCAGCGCAAAGAGTTAAAAGCCAATTGGTACCGTAAATCACCAACCAGTTTAACTAACTTCTTCAAAAGTGGAGAAAGCTTTAGTCTAGCTACTGGTATTGAGTACCAGACTCAAGATCAACAACATGAGTTATATGGCTTAATAAAGCAAACATTAAAGCCAGTATTAAGCCCTCGTTATGATTACACTCAAGTGCCTGAGCCATTGCAGCAGCTTAATAATATGCCAGCAAAAGCAGTTAATTTACTGCCACAAATCTCGTATGTGTTAGTGAAAGATGGTGACTCTGAGCATGAGGCATATACGCTAATTCATCATAATGCTCACTATAATATTTCAAGCTTGTTGAATGAAGAAGGCCAGCGTGCTTACGATGAAGATACGGTTACAATTGTGCCCGGCTTTATTGGCGATTACCCTGAAGCTATTTGGTATTTAAATAATCAGCAGCAAGTTGATGCTTTTGCGCAGCAATTACCGCAAATGAAAAGTGAGGCTGATTATAGAGCGTTAAAAGGGCAGTTTGCTATCCGTAGAACGCATCCTCAATTTTGGCAATACAGTGACCTACTGCATAATGTTGCAAAGCAATATCGTGGTATTGAATACGGATTGTTTGACTATAACCGTTTAGAAAACCGTTAATTGTCATTGCTCTAAATAAACCCCGTAAAATACGGGGTTTATTTTTTCCTAATAGAAAATGTCACTTTTTTACAGCTAAGCTACAATTAAGTAAATTAATTGATGGGTGTCCTATGTTACAAGTAATTGCTAATATCCGATCGCGATATCGCTTAGCTTTATTGGCTATTGCAATTCTTAGCACCGCTACCGCTTTGCTTCTTCAGTGGTTAATCTCAATTCAAAAAGATGATGCGCAAGTTATTAATATTGCGGGTAAACAGCGAATGCTCTCGCAAAAAATGGCTTGGTATGCAAATACGCTGCATCAATACAACTCACCACAGCACAGAGATTCGCTCCAGCAAGCGGCCAGTGACTTTAATGCTGGGCATTATTTTTTAACAAAAAAAAACGACTCTGGTGAGTACGAGCATCTAAATGATGCACTGATGAATCATTACTTTGCAGCACCAATAAATTTAGCTGAGCAGAGTGAACAATTTTATGCTGCAGTGAGTGTGTTTTTACAGTCAGGTACTGCTCATTTACTGCCTTCAGAGCTTCACATTAATGAGGTCGAATTACTGCTAACTAAGTTAGATCAAGCTGTAAGTTTATTTGAAAGCCAAGCAAAAGAAAAAATCACCCTAGTTTCATATATTGAGATCGGGTTTTGGTTATTAACTTTGGGCTTGTTATTGCTTGAATTGAAATTTATTTTTAGGCCTATGGAAGCCCATATAAAAACAACGCTCAATAAATACCAACAACAAAAACAGCATGCTGAACTCATCAGCCAAAATAAAGAGCGCTTTATAGCCAGAGCCAGTCACGAGTTTAGAACCCCATTGCAAGGGCTTGTAAATGCCATAGATGAGTTAGAAACAAGCTCAGAGCAAAAAGCACTTCAACAACAGGCACATTATTGTTCAAACAGATTACTCAATATATTAGATGAACTGCACGATGCGCAGCAATTAAGTTCAGGGCAATGGCAACTAGAGCCGACAAAAGACAATTTACTAAAGACCATTGAAGCGGTGCTGTTTTCATATCAGTTTTCTTTTAAGCAGCACAACTTACGCTTGATAAAAAATTTAGCAAATGAGCTCGATTGTGAAGTAGAGCTTGATCATCTGCGTTTACAGCAGGTGCTAAGTGAGCTACTCACCAATGCTCTTAAATTTACGCAAGTTGGGCAAGTTACAGTAACCGCATCTATGCCTAACAAGCATCAATTACTGCTATCAGTTAGCGATACAGGGACTGGGTTTGCAAGCCACTTCCCTTATTTATCGTCAGAGCATATAGCACAAGATAATCATTTTCAGGGGATGCAAATGGGGTTGGCGCGGGTGCAGCATATTTTACAGGCACAAAACGCGAGCATAGAGTTTATAGATCAACAACCAAGCGGAGCTCTGGTAAGTGTTGTGTTACCCATCCATATTACTGAACAGCAAAAAAACTTATTGCCGAATCAATTGCATTGCTTGATTGTTGAAGACAACCCGTTAAATGCCATGATCCTCGACGGTATTTTAAAAGGTATAAACTACACCACCGAACTGGCAGAAAATGGCCTAATAGCAACAGAAAAAGTAGTGCATGAGCAGTATGATGTGATATTTATGGACTTGAATATGCCAGTCATGGATGGCTTTAAGGCAATAGACACCATGCGCCAAGAGTTAAATTTAACCACTCCAATTATTGTTGTAACAGCTAACACCTCGCAGTCAGATTTAGAGCGCAGCTATCAGCTTGGCTCTAATGGTCATATCTATAAACCTATTAAAAGTGACACGATTAAAAAAGCCCTTATAGAGGTACTCGCAAAGGGCTAACCAAGGATAAGGTATTAGTGTTTTAGCTTTATATCACCGACACCAACTTCAACTTTTACCGTGTGAGTGCCATTACCAGAGTACTCGCTTTGTGAACTGACCATTTTACGACTGCTTTTAGCGGTATTTTTTAAGCCTGAGATACGGGTATCACCAACACCACTATCAAGATTTATATATTTGTAGTCGTCACTTTGGCTATCTATTCGAACTGCGCCAACATCTACTTCAATGTCTGCACTGTTGGCAAAATCATTAATCTCGATATCACCAACGCCTAAATCCACATTTACCGCTAAGCTACGTGGCATACTGACTAACCAAGTTTGTTGTACATCATCATTATCTAAAGTAAGCGTTAATTTATTAGCTGTTTGTTCGCTATCCAGCGTTAACTCATCAAGGTTGTCTGAGTTATCAAACCAGCCGTTACTTTTCTCTTCAAGCTCAATAGAGACTTTTATTTCATTTCCCTCGTGAGTATTAATTTCAAGACTGCCAACAGGAAAGCTAATATCAAGGCTTTGTTGACTGTCAATTGTGAAGCTGTGCTTAATTTCATGCTCGGATTTAGCGGTCGCAGCGGCACTTAAAAATGCAGCAAAAGCGGTGAATAATAAAATCTTTTTCATAACGTTACCTGTTGTGTGATTAGTCGTTTTTAGTTATTAGTTAGACGCAGCGGCTTTATAAATGGTTTAAACAGATATTAATTTATTTTACAAAACTAGCCAATTGCGATGTTGTCGGGTATTTTCAGTTTAAACAAAGTTAAAGAGAAATGCTGGTGGCGTTGATACAACTACAAGAAGTAACAGCTAAGTTGCAAGGTGAAGGGCAAAATAGTTACCAACTCAATAACCTAAACTGGCAAGTACAAAGTGGTCAACACTGGTTGTTAATTGGCGGTAATGGCGCGGGGAAGTCTGCCATTACAGCAGCTTTACTCGGTTATGCGCAGCTGATAGCGGGTGATAGACAGTGTACATTTGAGCGTATGGAGTTGGTATCATCAGATATGCAAAAGCAGCTAATTAATGCTGAGCTACTGCAAAATCAAGATGACATAACCGATGGCTTAATTGCAGCGAGGCTGGTAAAAGACATTGTATATGAGCACGCAGACAATGCCTTTTTTGATAAAGCTCTGTGTCAGCAATTGCTGGCGGCTTTTTCATTCGCCCCATTACTGACAAAGCGGCTACGTGCATTATCAACCGGTGAAACACGCAAACTTCTGTTGATCAAAGCATTGAGTAATCGGCCAGAACTTATAGTGCTCGATGAACCCTTTGATGGCTTAGATGCAGCCAGCACTGCGGCGCTTAATGTCATTTTAGCGCAACTTAGTCGCAGTATAACCATGGTATTTGTGCTGAACCGTTTAGATGAAACCCCTGATTTTATAAACAATTATGGTTACGTGGTTGATGGCCAATTACAACATCAATTAATGCAACCTAATCAAGCGCAACGAAACGATTTATTTAAACTACTGCACTTACAACACACCGATTTAACCATCCCTGAAAAAGATCCTGCAAACAGCACTGCGACGTTTGATGGTGAGGTGTTAGTAAAGTTACACCAAGCTAAAGTTAGTTACGCCGATAAAACAGTGTTTAATAATCTCGATTGGACCATTAAAGCCAAGCAACATTGGCAGCTTAGTGGTCAAAATGGTTCAGGCAAAACCTGCTTACTTAACTTGATCACCGGCGATAACCCACAGTGCTACAGTAACGATATTGAAGTGTTTGGCTTTAAACGTGGCACCGGCGAAAGCATTTGGCAGATAAAGCAGCATATCGGTTATATATCGAATGCTTTGCATATGGACTACCGAGTTAGTACGTCTGCGTTAAACACCATAGTGTCAGGCTTCTACGACAGCATAGGGCTTTATCAAAAAGCCAGCGACAGTGAAATTAATACCGCTTTACAATGGTTGCAGCTGCTAGGTTTAACTGAGCATAAAAATACTGCGTTCACACAGCTGTCTTATGGTGATCAGCGCATGTTACTGATTGCCAGAGCCATGGTGAAACACCCAACCTTACTGATTCTTGACGAACCTTGCCTAGGGCTGGATGAAGCAAACCGGCAACGCGTGCTGCTACTAATTGAAAAAATATGCGCCGCACAAAGCAGCACCGTGATTTATGTAAACCACCACGCCAACGACAAAATAGCCGGTATAGAACACTATTTAAAAATGGAAGATTTTAGGTAAGGGAGTGGCTAGGTTATAGGTGCTAGGCGCTAGGGAAAAAACAGAGCTCTCGGCGTTAAATTTACCGCCGTAGGTTGTGGTTGAGAGCAACGAAACCCAACAATGAATGTTTAAAACCAAAGCTGTATTGCTTGCTACCCCCAAGTTATGAAGTGAGGGCAAATAGAATGTGTAGCAACCTATTAAATCCACCTTTTTAGATTACATAAACGCTTGAGTTAAGTTACCTAAGCGTTTATGTCGCGCAATAGTGTTGCGGATAAGTAGGTTGTGCTTTAGCGCGTCAATCTAAATCCGTAAATGGTCGCCATAAATGACGACCTAGATTAGGGGAATTTATAAGCGGGTAACGGTTATACCTTGCTCTTTAAACTGTTTTAATAAACCGTGTTGCTCGGGTAAGTGCAGGGCGCCTACGGCGATAAATAATTGCTCTTGTGCTAGGCGTGGAGTGAGTTCTTCTACCCAGTTGTTGTTACGTTCAATCAGCATAACTTGCTCGCTGATTTCGCCGTAGTTACTGTCGTCAAAGCTCTCATTGTAATACTCGGTTAAAGTGTCCATATCGCCATTTTTCCATGCATCTACAAGCGTAATAAAATAAGTTTCAACATCGGCGAGTTGCTCAAAGGTTTCTTCTATCATTTCGTTACTAAGCAGTGACATATGGTTAAACATTTCCATTTGATACTCTAATGTTTCAAGTTCACCAATTTGCTTGTTTTTAGTTTTAGCGTAAGCAAGTACTTGCTTATCAATGCCTGTCTGATCTGAAAAACCTGCATTTTGAAACTCCATTTGCATCATGGTGACCATCACTGCCCACGGTGCAAGGCCGTCAAACATAGCTATATCAATTGATTTGTTACCAAAGTACTCTTTTAATTTGGCGTAGTTTTGCTCGGATAACTCGCCTTTTAGGGTTTTCCCGTTTTTAAGCATCATAAATGGCATGGAACGGCGCTGCATTTCCATTGGGCTAATTGCGCTGATATCGACCTCGACAATCACTTTATCTGTCGCATCAATCGCTTTGGTTACTTTACTCGGTAAACCTTTCATGCTGCTATCGCCAACATGTACAGTGCCAAATAAATACGATTTCACACTGTTTTTTTCAAGTTGCCAAAGGCCAGGCTCTGCATGCGTTGCAAAGCTAAGAGTGAGAAAAATTGCTAAAACAAAGTAGCTACTAATACGTTGTGCGAAGTTCATAATTATCCTTATTGCTGAGTTGCTAATGTAATAATATACCTAAGTGCCTTAATTAGGCGAGTAGTTGTTCGTTTATCGCGAGGATGATTTTATCCTTGATATAGCTTATTGCAGGTTTTATAGCTTAATTAAAATAAAAGTTTATAGCGATTGTGCTAAAAATGAATCAAACCACTAAACGAGTATTACTAGGTATGAATTATCAATAAATACACATATATGAAAACTTAATTCTTAATTTGGTATATATTGGATTTTTTAACCGACAAACTCGGGTGTTTTCTGGTTTTTTAGATTGTTTTTAGGGTTGACTTAGCACGGTCATCGCGGTACTAATAGATAAAGACAGCGGGGAAGCGAAATGCTCTTGCGCTTATTAAACAAATTTACGGTATTTATTACATGCTTACAAATGCACTAAACCTAGTCCTTATTAACATCGTGGTGATTATTATTACCGCGGGGGCTACTTAGTGCTTTAAATTTGTAAAGCATTAAAAAGCCCTCCGCACTTAACCAGTCGGGGGGCTTTTTAGTTTCAGGTTTAGAAAAAGTAATAGCACACAATGTCACTGAGGAATGGGGATTTATTAATGACAGGCGCAGAGTTAACAATCGATTTATTAGCCAAGCATGGCGTAAATGAAGTATTTGGTTACCCAGGTGGTGCCATCATGCCAATTTACGATGCCTTGTATGGCGCGCCAGTGAAGCATTATTTGACTCGTCATGAGCAAGGAGCCGGCTTTGCTGCTGTTGGTTTTGCTCGTAGTACGGGAAAGCTAGGGGTATGTTTTGCTACATCGGGCCCTGGGGCAACTAACTTAATCACAGCTCTTGCCGATGCGATGATGGACTCAGTGCCGCTTTTAGCCATCACAGGGCAAGTACCCACAGCTGCAATTGGCTCTGATGCTTTTCAAGAAATCGATGTATTAGGTATGTCGTTATCATGCACAAAGCATAGTTATATGGTTGAGCGAGCTGAAGATTTAGCTGAGATCTTACAAGAAGCCATGCATTTGGCGCAAAGTGGCCGTCCAGGACCTGTACTTGTGGATATTCCAAAAGACATTCAGCTAGCGCAAGTGCCTTTTCATCCTTGGCTTGCTGCGGACGACTACTTACCTCAGTTAGATCTAAACCAAGTGGCTATTGCTAATCAATTATTGAGTGAAGCAAAGCAACCTGTGGCGTATGTTGGTGGTGGCGTACAAGGGGCTGATGCACAAAGCGAGTTAATGCAATTTTTAGAAAAAACGCAAATGCCTGCTGTCTCAACACTTAAAGCATTGGGCAGTGTGTTACCTGATTATGAATACGACTTAGGTATGCTAGGTATGCATGGCGGCCAAGCTGCTAATTTAGCGGTACAAGAGTGTGATGTACTAGTATGTATAGGTGCTCGTTTTGATGACCGCGTTACTGGCAATTTAGGTAAGTTTGCGGCCAAAGCAAAGGTGATTCATTTAGATATTGATGCAGCTGAGGTGGGTAAACGAAAGCCCGCAAAAGCGTCACTCATTGCCGATTTAAAAACATCACTGCCGCAACTTGAATGCTTTGTCACACCGCAGCCTTGGCGTGATCACACCAAACAGATGATGATTAAACATGCGTGGCGTTATGATTACCCTGGTGAAAAAGTATTTGCCCCTTATTTGTTAAACCAGCTTAGTCAACGTATGCCTAAAACTGGCGTAGTATGTTGTGATGTAGGCCAACACCAAATGTGGGTTGCACAACATATGAAGTTTACTCACCCGAGTAACCACCTAAGCAGTGGTGGTGCGGGTACTATGGGCTTTGGTCTACCTGCTGCTATTGGCGCTCAAGTCGCGCGCCCAAATGATTTTGTGATCACCGTATCTGGTGATGGTTCAATCATGATGAACATTCAAGAGCTGGCGACTATTCGACGTAACAATTTACCGGTAAAAATATTAATACTAGATAACCAGCGTTTGGGTATGGTGCGCCAATGGCAAGAGCTGTTTTTTGATGGCCGCTACAGTGAAACAAATTTATCGGATAACCCCGATTTCGTGCAGTTAGCAGCCGTATTTGGCATTCCAGGACAAACAATTACCCACGCTAATCAAGTGGATGATGCCATTACAGCATTAGTGACTAGCACAGGCCCGTACATAGTACATGCCTGTATCGATGATAAAGAAAATGTATGGCCGTTGGTTCCACCTGGTGCCGCTAACGATGAAATGATGACGGAGAGTGCAAAATGAAACACAGTTTAACAGTTACTTTAAAAAATCAGAGTGTCGCCGTTGAGCGCTTTTTACGCGTAGTACGTCATCGTGGTTTCGATTTAACCCATTTTCAACTTAACTTGTCTGATGGCTACTATGAGCTAGATATGACCGTCGACAGCGACAAACCAATTTACTTATTAACTACACAGCTAGCTAAATTAATCGATGTAAAGCAAGTGACGCTGCAAAGCGTACCGCAGCAGCAAGCAATGTAGCTTAAAGAAATAAACAGGATTAGTGGGTATTTACCGGCTAACGATCAAATTTAAGAATGAGGAACAGCCTCGCGGCTGAAAACACTGAGGTAACTATGGCTAAATTAAGAAGTGCAACAACAACAGAAGGTCGAAAACGCGCAGGTGCACGAGCATTATGGCGCGCAACAGGTATGACAGACACCGACTTCGGTAAACCAATTATTGCTGTTGTTAACTCATTTACGCAATTTGTACCAGGCCACGTGCATCTTAACCAACTTAGCGAATTGATGGCTGAAACCATTACTCAAGCTGGTGGGGTACCAAAAGAGTTTAATACCATCGCTATAGATGACGGTATTGCTATGGGACACGGTGGCATGCTTTATTCATTACCTTCGCGTGACTTAATTGCCGATTCAGTCGAGTACATGGTAAACGGCCATTGCGCCGATGCGATGATCTGTATTTCTAATTGCGACAAAATCACTCCAGGCATGATGCTTGCGGCACTACGTTTAAATATTCCGGTTATTTTTGTATCGGGCGGGCCAATGGAAGCAGGTAAAACTAAGCTTGCTAACATTGATATTAAACTTGATCTCGTTGATGCCATGGTTAAAGGCGCAGATACTTCTGTAAGTGATGCTGACTCAGAGCAAGTTGAACGTTCAGCGTGCCCAACCTGTGGCTCATGCTCAGGCATGTTTACTGCCAACTCTATGAACTGTTTATTAGAAGCGATAGGTTTAGCATTACCTGGCAACGGCACTACGCTTGCTACACATAAAGACCGTAAACAGCTGTATGTTGAAGCCGGCGCACGCATTGTCGATTTATGCCGTGAGTACTATCAAAAAGATAACCAAGATGTATTACCGCGCGCCATTGCAAATAAAACCGCCTTTATGAACTCAATGGTCGTTGATATCGCAATGGGTGGATCGTCAAATACCGTATTGCATTTGTTAGCCGCAGCCCAAGAAGCAGGCGTCGATTTTGATATGTCTCACATTGATGAGTTATCACGTAAAACGCCATTTTTATGTAAAGTAGCGCCAGCAACGCCTGAGTATCATATCGAAGATGTGCACCGTGCTGGTGGCATGATGGCAATCGTGCGTGAGTTAGGTAAAGCGGGTTTAGTTGATTTATCAGTTAACCATGTTGCCGGTATGACCATGGGTGAGTTAGTTAAAAAATGGGATGCCACAGATCCAAACAACGAAGCTGCGCAAAAGTTTTATCGTGCAGGGCCTGCAGGTATACGTACGACTAAAGCAATGAGCCAAGAGTGCCGTTGGGATGAAGGCGATAACGACCGTGAAAATGGCTGTATTCGTAGTGTTGAACATGCATTTCGCCAAGATGGTGGCTTAGCGGTATTATCAGGTAACTTAGCGGTAGATGGCTGTATTGTTAAAAGTGCTGGCGTAGTCGATGAAATGCTGCATTTTGAAGGCACGGCCGTGGTGTATGAATCACAAGATGATTCAGTTGAAGGTATCTTAAATGACGAAGTTAAAGCCGGTGATGTTGTCGTTATTCGCTACGAAGGTCCTAAAGGTGGCCCAGGCATGCAAGAAATGCTTTACCCAACCAGTTACTTAAAATCAAAAGGTCTTGCTGAAAAGTGCGCCTTGATCACCGATGGTCGTTTTTCGGGTGGTACCTCAGGTTTATCAATTGGTCACGTATCACCAGAAGCGGCAAGCGGCGGTGCCATTGCTTATGTTGAGAACGGCGATAAAATTATCATTGATATCGCTACTCGTGAAATCACTCTAGCATTAACTGATGAAGAGCTTGAAGCGCGTAAACAAAAACAATTGGCTCGTGGCAAACAAGCCTATAAGCCGCTTGATCGCGACCGCTATGTCTCATCAGCGTTAAAAGCGTATGCGCTACTAGCAACCAGTGCTGATAAAGGTGCGGTACGTGACTTAGCCAAACTGGAGGAGCTTAGCTAATTATGGTTTCTCAAGAGCTCGATTATTTTCGCGCTATTATTCAAGCGAATATGGAGCCGTTGGCAAAAGTTACTGAAGTAAGCGAAATGCCTACTTTGAGTGAGCGCCTCGGGAACCATGTTTGGTTAAAGCGTGAAGATCAGCAGCCGGTTTATTCGTTTAAACTGCGCGGTGCGTATAATAAATTAGCAAAATTACCAAAAGGCACAGTGGTGATCACCGCTTCTGCGGGTAATCATGCCCAAGGTGTGGCGCTCAGTGCCTCACATTTGGGGCATCAGGCGACTATTGTCATGCCTGTTACCACACCTGAAATTAAAGTAAGTGCAGTGCGTGCTTTAGGTGGCGAAGTCGTATTACATGGTCATCATTTTGATGCCGCTAAAGCCTACGCATTAGAGTTAACTGAAAAACGTAATGGCGTTTTTGTCCCACCCTTTGATGATCCTGACGTCATTGTTGGCCAAGGCACTGTCGCACGTGAGCTAATGCAGCAGCTTAATCAACTAGATGCGGTGTTTATTCCTGTAGGGGGCGGTGGCTTACTTGCGGGAATGGCGGTGTATATTAAATCGTTACGTCCTGATATTAAAGTCATAGGTGTTGAGGCTGACGAAAGTGCTTGTTTACAGGCCGCTCTTGAAGCTGGAAAGCCTGTAGAGCTTGAACGTGTTGGTAGTTTTGCTGATGGTGTTGCCGTTAAAATCATCGGTAGTGAAACCTTTCGTTTAGCACAAAAGTTTTGCGATGAAGTGGTTACGGTATCAGGCGATGAAATATGTGCTGCAATGCAGGATATTTTTGTTTCAACCCGTGCTATTGCAGAGCCCTCTGGTGCACTTGCAACTGCCGGGCTTAAAAAGTGGAGCCAGCAAAGTGGCCTTAAAGGGTTGCATTTAGCAGCTATTTTGTCTGGCGCTAACTTAAACTTTGACCGCCTGCGCTATGTAGCTGAGCGAACCGCTTTGGGTGAGCAGAACGAAGCCTTATTTGCGGTGACCATTAATGAAGAAAAAGGCAGTTTTAAGCAGTTTTGTGCATCTTTAGGTGGCAGAGCAATAACAGAGTTTAATTACCGTTATGCCGGTCCCGGCGAAGCACAAATCTTTGTCGGTATTGCCTTGCGACAAGGTCAGCAAGAGCTTGATGAGCTTAAAAGTGATTTATCCTCAAATGGTTATCAATTTTGTGATTTATCAGACAACGAACTGGCGAAACTACATGTACGTTATATGGTAGGTGGTAAGGCGCCAGAGCAAATGCAAGAACGGTTACTGCGCTTTGAATTTCCTGAGTACCCTGGTGCACTTGCGCGCTTTTTAGATACCTTGGGAAGTAATTGGAATATTACTTTATTTCATTACCGCAACCATGGTGGCTCAATGGGCAATGTACTTGCAGGCTTTGCGATAGAGCCGAGTCAGTTTGAGGTGTTTAATGAGCATCTAAACCGCTTAGGGTATAGCGTACAAGATGAAACAAACAACCCATGTTTTACTCAGTTTTTGACAACGCAACCGCCGATAAATGCGCCTCAGGCAGCTAATAACTAATATTATTAGCATATATAGGTAAAATTGCCTTATTAACAATTTTACCTATAGTTAGTAGTAATGACTTATTTACCCATGGGTGTAACTATTGCTACTTAAAGGATTTATCGCAGCAATTGGCATAATCGGTTTACTATGTTGCAGCGCTGCAGTCGCTGAGACCAAGAATGTAACTTTACAGCTTAAATGGTCGCATCAATTTCAGTTTGCTGGCTATTATATGGCGCAACAAAAGGGGTTTTATAAAGACGTTGGGCTCAATGTTACTCTTGCTGCGGCGGATGTAAGTGAGCCTGATACCTTTAGTAAAGTACTTGCAGGGCAGGCGCATTTTGGCGTCGGCCATTCGGGAATTCTTCAACACCGTATTAATGGTAAACCTCTGGTTGCTTTAGCTGCTATTTTGCAGTTTTCGCCTTATTGTTGGATGGTAAAAAAAAGCTCCGAAATATTTCACCCTAGAGATTTCTTTAATAAGCGTATCAGTGATATCAGCCGTAAAGAAAATGCTGAGTTATTGGTGATGTTAGAGCGCAGTGGTATTGATACCCAGTTGTTGCCAGCATACCTTGGTAGCGGCAAAGCCGAACAATGGCTCAATGGTGAGCTTGATGCAATGCAAGTTTATATTACGAATGAACCGTTCGTTATGAGGCAGCAAGGTGTAGAGCATCGCCTAATTTGTCCGCAAAGATACGGCATTAATGTGTACAGCGATATACTCTACACCACAGAAAACATGCTAGTGCACCACCCTAAAACGGTTGAAAAATTTTATCAGGCTAGTCTAAAGGGCTGGCGCTATACGATGATGAACTTAGACGAATCAGTCGCTGTGACTGCGCAGCATTATGCAAAGCATAAAAGCGTTGCTGAGCTCACTTACGAAGCTGAAGTGTTAACCGATTATATTTCACCACCGGGTACTAAACTGGGGGCTATGTCGATGGCCAAGTGGCGCTTGATAGCCGATTTATACGATATTGAACAAACTAAATTTGACCAAATTAAAGTGGGCTTTATGTATCAATATGATAAACCTGAAAAACTACAACTCTCATGGATGTTGATTGCAGCCATCATTATTAGTGTTTTATCTATCCCGCTTTATCTACGCCTGATGCTGAAAAAAAGCGTATAATGCAGCAAATACTTTTCACCATTTTAATTTTATGACCCTTGCTGAGCAGTTTACTGCCCTTGATGACTTTTTATTTTCAACTCGCCAGTACTGGCAATGCACTGCGTTTGATTACGATGAACTCCCTTGGCCAACGCTTGAGCCTATACTCGCTGCACTAACCGATGAACAAGTGGCTGAACTTGATAGCGACCAAGATGCACTCTATAGGTTTTTTACTCCTTACATTACCGGTCTAGAAAATCTGGCTGGTTTATGCACACTTGTCACAGCGCAAGTTAAGCGTACAGAGTATCCATTTTGGCTTAGTAATGGTATTAAAGGGCGCAAGTTTGAGCAACTTCAAGACTTTGTTGCGGCACTTGGAGAGCAAACCAAACCCGTGCTTGAATGGTGTGCGGGGAAAGGGCATTTAGGACGTATGCTGGCATTTAATCAAGCGCCTAGTGTACACAGTATTGAGTTACAACAACACTTATGCGACCAAGGTCAGCATAGTGCACAGCAGCAGGGGCTTGCAATGCGCTTTAGTCAGGCTGACGTGTTAAAAGATGATGTATCAAACCACTTTACTCAGCAACAACATGCGGTTGCTTTACATGCCTGTGGCGCTTTGCATCAGAGCTTTATGCAGCAAGCCTGTAATGCCCAAACAAAACAAATAAGCTTATCGCCTTGTTGCTACCACCTTTTTACTGATGATGTTTATATAGCAATGAGTGAACGCGCTAAGCGTAGTGAACTTAAATTACGGCATCGAGATTTAAAATTGGCACTACAAGAGACAGTCACAGCGCCTTCAAGAGTCGCGAAAGTACGTAAAACCGAAGTTGAGTGGCGGCTTGGTTTTGATGCAATGCGTAAAGCCATTACCGGCTCTACTAGCTATGTGAGTGTACCCTCGGTTAACAAGGCAGTTTTCTCAGATTCATTTAAAGCATTTTGTGCATGGGCAGCTGAAAAAAAATCTTTAGAATTGCCGCAAGATATTGATTACGAGTATTTTTTACAAAAAGGAAAAATACGCAAAAAGGTGACTGAACGTATTGAACTGGTTCGACATGTGTTTAGAAGAGCAATAGAAGTTTGGCTTGTGCTCGATCGTGCTTTATATTTGCAACAACAAGGTTATCAAGTCACCGTGAAAACGTTTTGTGAAAAGCAATTAACGCCTCGCAATATCTTGATCCAAGCACATTTACCGTTATAAATAGATAAGAGATGCAATGAAAAAGTTAAAGAATTTGTTCGATAATAATAGGCTTTGGGCAGAGCGCACTAAACAAAACGATCCTGACTTTTTTGCTACCTTATCAAAGCAGCAAAATCCTGAATATTTATGGATTGGTTGCTCGGACTCGCGCGTTCCAGCAAATGAAATTGTCGACTTACTACCAGGAGAGCTATTTGTTCACCGTAACGTCGCTAACATTGTCGTTCATACTGATCACAATTGCCTTTCTGTTATGCAGTATGCTGTAGAAGTGCTAAAAGTTAAGCATATCATGGTAGTCGGTCATTATGGCTGTGGTGGTGTGCAGGCGGTGCTTAATGACGCTAAATTTGGTTTGATTGATAATTGGCTGCGTCATGTAGGTGATATAAAAGAAAAGCACATGACACAATTAAATGCAGTGCCAGAGGAAAAGCGCCTTGATGCACTCATTGAATTAAATGTTATTGAACAGGTGCGTAACGTTTGCCGTACCAATATAGTGCAAGAAGCTTGGCTACGAGGCCAAAACCTAACAGTTCATGGTTGGGTATATGGCTTAGTCAATGGTCATCTACATGATTTAGAATCTGTAGTGACCTGTACTGATGAAATGGCTGATACGTATAAAAGTGCGGCGCAAAGAGTATTTGACCGTAATATTAAATAATGGCTATTTGAGCTGCGACTCTACGCATTTTCTTCAGCGCGTAGAGTAAGCACTTCATAGCCATCAGCGGTTACAGCGATAGTGTGCTCCCATTGTGCCGATAATTTTTTATCGCGGGTAACTACCGTCCAGCCATCAGGCTTGGTTTTTATTTTTGCCGCACCTTGATTGATCATAGGCTCAATGGTGAACGTCATGCCTTCTTTGAGCTCTACACCGGTATTGCGTTTACCATAGTGCAGTACTTGTGGCTCTTCATGCATTTGTTCGCCAATGCCATGTCCGCAGTACTCTTTAACTACGCTATAACCATTACTATGGGCAAAGTTTGCTATAGCGTTGCCGATATCACCTAAGCGCACCCCAGGCTTGACCATTTTTATTCCTTGCCACATGGCTTGGTAGGTTTTATCAACCAAACGTTTAGCCAGTGGAGAGACCTCACCAAGCATGTACATTTTACTTGAGTCAGCAATATAACCATTTTTCTCCAGCGTGATATCAATATTAACAATGTCACCTGACTTTAAAACGCGTTTAGTATCGGGGAAGCCATGACAAACAACCTCGTTAACAGAGCTATTTAATACATACGGGTAATCGTATTGCCCTTTACTTGCAGGACGTGAGGCAAGCTGTTTAATAATATAACGCTCAACCAAATCATTAATTTGCATAGTGGTAATACCGACTTGCACATGCTCATCTAAATAGGCAAACACCTGCGCGAGTAAACGGCCAGATTCACGCATTAAAGCAATTTGTTCGGGGGTTTTGATGACGATATCACTCATGTTGGAACTCCTTCGTAGTGACATCTGCTTGTGCCAGCTGTTGTTTTAAAATTTCTGCGTAAGTCATGGTTGGGTTAAGCTCAGCAAGCATGCCTATTTTTATCCAGAATTCAGATTGTGAATTGATTGAACGCACCATGGTGCTGCTGGCTTTACGAATTTCTTCGTGGAGTTCGTCGCTAATTTTTACAATGCCCATGAAACCTGCCGATATATAAAACGTATATATATCGTATATTGTTTTGTATGTTTTTCAAGTATAAGTTCTGTGATAGTTATAAAACTCAAAGTGAAAAAAGTGAAACGGTAAAATATAGTAGGTGTGATGCGTGGCTTGGCAGGGAGCGCTAGTTACCCATAAAACCGTTCACTTTGTGCAATAGAGGTTTTAGTGGCTTATTCAGTAGGAGGTTAAGCGGCGTTTCGCTTATAAAGAAAGAGTCTCAAGTTCAAGGGAAGATGAAGCGTACTTCATACTCCCTTAGCCGTTAGCAGCCTATCATGGCTGATAAGGTAATGATGATTGGTGCAGAACAATTCTTACTTTGTCATCATCGCATACTTTAAAGACAAAGCTTTTGTTGACAAAAATGTGGCTGTCGTCTGCGCCAATGAAGTGAACATTACATTGCACGATTGCTAAATCACCATGTAAGATAAAATCTTCTTTGCTGTACCATACTTTTACCCAAGGCTTTAGTTTAAAACCATTATCGTCTGGGTAATCACTATTACCACCAACAAAGTAAGAAAGCGCACCTTCTTTGGTTGGTCGGAATGTTTGTTGACCAAATGTCAGTGTCGGTTTAAATAACACATGGCCGTTATCGTAATCATAATTTTCAGATAGTACCTGCAGTGAGAACGCTTTTGCGTCGCCGCCTTGTGCGTGGATTTTACCAACTTTGACTACGTTATCGCACCAAGTTTGTAATGCTGTATGTACCATTTCTTTAGTAAACATAAGGTGTACATTCCTCCGATATTGTTTTTTTAGTCGTTCTTTTTACTAAGTTGCTCCTCTAAAAGCGCAACTTTGGCTTCCAGTTCAGTTAATTTTTCACGCGTGCGAATAAGCACTTGGCTTTGTACGTCAAATTCTTCACGGCTTACAAAGTCCATTTCAGTTAACTTACTTTGAATAGCTTGTTTGGTTTTTGCTTCAAAAGTATCCGCGAGGTTTTTCACACCCTGTGGCATGTTACTTGAGATTTGCTTAGCGATTTCTTCAATTTTTGCTGGGTTGATCATATCTATCCCTCGGTGTCGCGTAAAATGATAATAACTAATCTTACCTTATTGGCTAGGCGTATTGTAGTGATTACGCTAAAATTGCCCGTCTTTAATGTAATCTCTTTGGTCGTTATGAAACTCAATCCTAAACAAGATGAAGCGGTAAAATATATTAGTGGCCCATGCCTAGTATTGGCAGGGGCGGGCTCTGGTAAAACGCGAGTAATTACTAATAAAATCGCTTACTTGGTGCAAAAGTGTGAGTATCAAGCGCGTAATATAGCAGCGGTGACCTTTACCAATAAAGCAGCTAAAGAAATGCGCGAAAGGGTGATGCAAACGCTCGGTAAGCAAGAGTCGAAAGGGCTTTGGGTATCTACCTTTCACACCTTGGGCCTTGAGATCATTAAAAAAGAGTTAAAAACGTTAGGATTTAAACCGGGTTTTTCATTATTTGACGATCAAGACACCAATCAATTACTTGGTGACTTAACCGAAGACGAACTAAAAAAAGATAAAGATTTACTTAACTTATTGAAGATGCAAATCGGCAGTTGGAAGAATGAACTTATCTTGCCAGAGCAAGCAATTCGCGAAGCTCGCGAACCGCAAAAAGCGTTGTTCGCGCAACTTTATGCTCGTTACCAAACTCAGTTGCGTGCTTATAATGCATTAGATTTTGACGATCTGATTATGATCCCAACTTTGCTATTAAGCACAAATGCCACATCTCGCGATCGCTGGCAACAACGTTTTCGCTATTTGCTGGTGGATGAATATCAAGATACCAATACTAGCCAGTATCAACTGGTTAAGTTGTTGGTGGGTGAGCGTGCCCGCTTTACCGTGGTAGGTGATGACGACCAATCAATCTACTCTTGGCGTGGTGCCCGTCCGCAGAACCTTGTATTACTGAGTAAAGATTTTCCAGGCCTTAGGCTTATTAAGCTTGAGCAAAACTACCGAAGTGCAGGGCGAATTCTTAAAGCCGCTAATATATTAATTGCTAATAACCCTCATGAGTTTGATAAAAAACTGTTTAGTGAGTTAGGTTATGGTGAGCCAATAAAAGTGATTGGCTGTCGTGATGAGGAGCATGAATCTGAGCGAGTGGTGGCTGAGATTATCTCTCATAAGTTTATGAAGCGCACCAGTTATAAAGATTACGCTATTTTATATCGCGGTAATCACCAAGCGCGTGGGTTTGAAAAGTCACTTATGAGTAACCGTATTCCGTACAAAATTAGTGGTGGTATGTCGTTTTTCTCACGCTCCGAAATCAAAGATATCATGGCGTATTTACGTCTGTTAGTGAATCAAGATGACGATAATGCATTTTTACGTATCGTTAATACTCCACGCAGGGAAATAGGCACGGTTACCCTTGAAAAGCTAGGGACATTAGCGAACGAAAAGCACGCTAGCTTATTTGCCACCTGTTTTGATAATGACTTAAATTACAGGTTAAAAGGCCGTGGCTTAAACGCGCTAGCGGGCTTTGCTCGTTGGGTGGTTGAACTGTCTGATAACGCTGTACGTGGCGATACCCTCGAAGCGGTTAAGGACTTGATCAGACAAATAAACTACGAAGCTTATCTCTATGAGACATCACCTAGCGCGAAAGCGGCAGAGATGCGGATGAAAAATGTGTCAGAGTTATATCGTTGGATCACCGATATGCTAACGGGTGATGCAGATAACCCTCCTATGACATTAGCCGAGGTGGTGAGTAAGCTAACTCTACGCGACATGCTTGAACGTAATGAAGAAGAGGACGAAAGTGATGCGGTACAATTGCTAACGCTTCATGCTTCAAAAGGTCTCGAGTACCCATACGTATTTATGGTGGGAATGGAAGAAGGGTTACTGCCGCACCAAGTGAGTATTGATGAAGAAAATGTCGATGAAGAGCGTCGCTTAGCGTATGTGGGGATCACCCGTGCACAACAAGAACTGACCATGACCTATGCTAAAATTCGCCGACAATTTGGTGAAACATCGCAAACGGAATTAAGCCGTTTTGTGCAAGAGCTGCCGCAAGATGATTTAGCGTTTGAAAATAAAAAGGCGCCTAGTAGCCAAGCAGAACGTATGGAGAAAGGCCAAGCACGGGTAGCTAACTTACGGGCTATGTTAAAAAAGCCTAACTAATTTAGTTGTTGTTCGCTATTATTTATATCAGCGTTGTAGCTTCCCGGGGTGTTTATTGCGTGTTGCTTACCAACAAATAAAGACAGGCCATGAGTATCTAATAATGCTCTAAAATTTAATATAGAAGGGCCTTTAGCTATCACTTTTACTTGTTTTATTTTGGTGATGGCTAATACACCTTGCAGCTGTAAGTCGTAACTTTGTTGTTGTAAAACGCGTTTACTAAAGGTTGAGCTTAATAATAAATAGTCAAAGCTTAACTCGGTAAGTAAGTTTAATTCACAACGATCTTTGGCAAAATCATTTAAGCCAATCGCATAGCCTAGTGCGCTAAGCTGCTTTAAGTTAGTTATTTGTACAGCAGATGCATAACGAATTTCTTGTTCATTAAATAATAAGCATAACTGTTTTTGATTTGGCTGGTTTTGTAATGTTAAGCATAAAGCTGCAAACTCGACCTTTTCAAGTAAAAGGGCAGAGCAAGGCAGTAATGCTAGGCCTAAATTAGCTGCTTGCGCTTGTTTGCAAGCTTGATCTAGCAGCTGCAATTCGACCTCAAGTTGCTGTGCTTTGTCGGCAGCGAATTTTTTCAAAATATCAAAGCTGGTGCTGCCCAATACGGGATGCTCACCAAAGGCTTCAATTAGCACTTCTGATTGAAATTGTTCATCGAGGGTAATAATTTCAGAGCTGCGAAAATGCATCGGCAATGCATCGAGATGATGGCTTGCTTCAAATTCTTGATTGTTGGTGCTTACATTAAGTAATGGATGAAAAAACTCAAAGCGACTGCGACCGGCATTTTTTGCGTAATACATGGCCGCATCTGCATCACGAATTATTTCATCGGTGTGCTTATAGTGTGTTTTTGAATAGGTAATACCTACACTGGCGCCACTTTGTACACAAATCCCCTTCATGCAGAATGGTTTTTTCATTAACTTAATTATACGCTTTGCGACATCTTCAGCTTGTTGGCGCTCAGTTAGGTGGGTTAATAAAATAACAAATTCGTCACCACCTAGGCGCGCCAATAGGTCGTGTTCACGTATACACTGTGAAAAACACTCCGCTACCCCAATTAAAAACTGATCGCCCGCTTGGTGACCAAGTTGATCGTTAATGTCTTTAAACTTATCTAAATCTATAAATAGGACCGCAAACTCTTGCTCAGGGTAGCGCTGGTAATGCTGTAGGGTCTTTTCAAGCTGGGTCAAAAACAAGCTGCGGTTTGGTAAACCTGTGAGCGAGTCGTGGTGGGCATCGTGATATAGTTGTTGCTCAATCTTTTTCCGCTCTTCGATCTGCATTTGTAAGTGCATATTTGTTTGGCGAATTTCTTTGGTTTTTTCGGCAACACGATGTTCTAAATTTTGATTACTACGCTTAATGGCCTGGCTGGCTAAATGAGCTTGCAATACTGTTGCTATCTGGTGAGAAACAAAGGTAATTAACTCACAGTCGTCTTGATTAAAAATATGCTTATTTTGATAAGCCTGACAGACAATTAAGCCAATTACACCTTGCGATGTTTTAAGCGGGGCACCTAACCAACTGGTTGCTGTTTGTTGCACAGGAACTACCTCTGGGCGTTCAACTGTGCCGCTTTTAATTAGTTTTTCTGCTCTGTTGGAGTCGATCAATTGAGTTTGTTCAGTACTTAAAACCAGCTCACTATAGCCTTTAGCAAAAGGACGAGGTTGTGTATTTTCACTAAATTCATCGACGCAATACGGGAAATTTAACCAGCCAGACTTTTTATCATATAGTGCGATATATAAGTTATCAGCATACGTAATGGATTTAATGATTTCGTGAACTTGCTGGTACACTTCTTCTATGTGTTTACTTTGTGTTGCAAGTTCAGAAATTTTAAATAGAATTTGTTGGCGTTCTAAGGTTTTTTTATGTTGCTTAACTTCAACATTGAGTGCTTCATTACTTTGTGTAAGGGCACGAGTGCGTATTTTTACTTCAGATTCTAATAGCTCACGTTTTTTAACTCGTTCAATCGCAGTGGCAAGGTATAACGACATAACTTCGAGAAGTTCTATCTGCTGATCTGAATAGCTTTGGCGTTCATCATAACTTTGCGCAACGAGCACGCCAATTATTTGTTTTTCACGGTAAACAGGTACGCCTACCCAGTGTTCCGCTGGTGATCCTAGTAGTTTAAAAAGTCCCTTGTCGGCATCTTCTTGCATCTCATTACCTTTGTAATAAGTTGTTTTGCCTTGCTTGAATACATAACCAGTCACACCTTGGCTAAAGTTATGATCTTGATTTAAAGGAATTGCGATACCGTCTTTTTCATCGGCGAAATACGACAGCTCTAGGGTATTTGTGAATTGATTGAGTAGTACAACATAAAAACTTTTGCTTGGTACATAGTCTTGCAGAATATCGTGGATCGCAGGGTAAAGTAGCGTTAACTCGGCAACAGTGCTCGCTTGCTCTGATAATTGGAGCAGGGCATGTTGAAGGTGATGTGATCGCTTATACTTTTTGACTAAAGCGGATAAACGGGCATTCTTATGCTCTAGTTTTTGTAGTAAAGCTGCTTTATCTTCCACTGACGTTGAACCGACTGTTTTTATTGTATAATAATTACACTCATATTTTCATTTTTTGGGTTAATCGTCAAGTAGATAATAGTATTAGAAAGATATAATAATAATTAGCTATAAAATACTGCTTTATTTAGCAGCTGCAATAAAAAAGGCTGATAAAAATCAGCCTTTTTTAAAATTTCATAAGTAATTAAGTATTACTTTTTAGCCATGAAATCGATAGCAGCTCGCAGTTCATCATCAGAACAATCCATGCATGTTCCTTTTGGAGGCATTGCATTGAAGCCATTAATTGCATGATCTAAAAGAGTGTCTGCGCCTTTCGCTAAACGAGGTGCCCAATCCTCAGCTGACTTTGGTGCACCTAAAGCCCCTGTGCCATGGCATGCAAAACATGCGGCTTGATAAACTTGTTCACCTGAACGAGGGCCTGACGGCACTTCAGCAACTGCTGCTTTATCGCCTTCAAAGTAAACGGCACCAATTGGTGCGATACGTTTTTTGATCGCATCTTCAGTCATAGAGTTATCATATGGCTGTGCGTATGCGGTGGTTGCTAGCAATAATAATGCTGCTGATAGTTTTTTCATTTTGCCTTGCTCACTTCGATTTGAACGTGATCAATCACGATAGATGACGGAATTTAGAACGATTATAACGCTTAGCTGCAATTTATAAAACGCCGTGAGCTGTTTTTATTTTGAAAAAACGACATTTTTTGCGTTAGCGCAAAAAATGTCGTGGTAAAGCTCAGTAAATAGTAGGTTGAAATTGATTAACACATCTTAATGACGGCTTTGACTAGCTTTTCAATACCGGCATCGGCATCTAGTATTGATTGCGCGAGCATATAAGCTGGGGTACTGACGACTTTATGTTTCTCATCAATCACAATATCATCCACCATGCAGTCGATATGCTCAGCACCTAAAGCACTAATCGCAGAAGCTGTATCTGCATCATTACCAATGGTGGCTTTGATGCCTGTTTGGTAGATCAGTGGGATCATCGCAGGTGCTATACACATATAACCTGCGGGTTTAGCCATGTCTGCAAACTGTTTGCAAGCTTGCATTACATCAGTATTCATTTGCGCTTCAGCGCCTTTAACTGCAAAATCACACAAGTTTTTCGCTGCACCAAAACCGCCAGGAATAATCAGTGCATCAAAGTTACTTGCGTTGAGTTCAGTGACAGGTTTTATATCACCACGGGCGATACGAGAGGCTTCAACTAATACATTACGATTTGGCGCCATTTGCTCACCAGTAAGGTGATTAATAGTATGCAGTTGCTCTACATCTGGCGCAAAACATTGATAGCTAGCACCTGCTTTAGCTATGTGCAGTAAAGTCAGTACCGCCTCGTTTATTTCTGCACCATCATAAACACCACAACCAGCTAAAATTACAGCAATTTTTTTCATAATGAAGATCTCCTTGAGGTTGGTTTAGTTAAGTCTAACATGCGATTACGCTAAACATTGATACACAGATGATAAAATAAATTTATTGCCTCAGATCGCAATCTAGCAAAGTGAACTCGCGGTATATGCTTTTTTGAAAGTCTACTAAGAGGAAAAAATTATAAAGGATCACTATGATCTTTGATCCATTATGGTAGAATGCTTGTCCGGTTATTTAGAAGGGTATAAAATAACCGTTTACTGGTTTGCATATATAAGGCCATATATAAGACAAGTACAAGGAAAGTAAAGCAGAGTAAATTGCTTTTCCACATTGGCCAAAAAAATAATAAAAAAGAACGCCGTATTATCTTTTTATATAAATCAACGAGTTAATGTTTTTCTAAGCCGTTTATATTGCTTTGGAAGAATTGACTGTGTTTGTTATCTACAAAGTTATCCACAGCTTGCTCTTGTTTAGCCCCTTGAACAAAACTTTATTTCAAGTCGTTTTATGTGTGTCCTTGTGGCATGCTTAGCATTATTTCATTTTCTCTCATTTAGGATCCAATTACATCATGGCTCAGATCCCAGAAAATCCACTTATTTTAGTTGATGGCTCTTCATACTTATTTCGCGCGTACCATTCGCCACCACATTTAACTAACTCTAAGGGTGAGGCGACAGGTGCTATTTATGGTGTGGTAAACATGCTGAAAAGTTTGATCAAACAATATGATCCGTCTCACATGGTGGTGGTGTTTGATGCCAAAGGTAAAACTTTTCGTAACGATATGTATAGCGAGTATAAAGCTAATCGTCCGCCGATGCCGGATGATCTGCGTACGCAAATAGCGCCATTGCACAGTATTATTAAAGCGATGGGATTCCCGCTTATTAGTATTGAAGGTGTTGAAGCTGATGATGTAATCGGTACTTTTGCCCGAATTGCTACAGAGCAAAAGCGGCATGTTTTAGTTTCAACTGGTGATAAAGATATGGCTCAGCTCGTCAATGAGCATGTCACTTTGATCAACACCATGACCGACAGCATTTCAGATCCCCAAACGGTGTTAGAAAAGTTTGGTGTTGGCCCAGAGCTTATTATCGATTACTTAGCCTTAATGGGTGATAAAGTCGATAACATTCCAGGGGTCGATGGATGTGGTCCAAAAACTGCGGTTAAATGGTTACAAAAGTATGGATCACTCCAAGGTGTGTTAGATCACGCCAGCGAAATCAAAGGCAAGATTGGTGAAAAACTCGCAGCCGCAGTTGCTCACCTACCATTAAGTTATGAGCTTGCCACCATTAAGTGCGATGTTGAGGTTGAATCAAACCTTGATACCTTCAAACTGCAAGAACCAAATAGAGACGAGTTGATTGCTTTATATGGTGAATGTGAATTCCGCCGTTGGTTAGCTGAATTACTAGATAACCCAAAAGATGCAGAGACGCACTTAGCAGTACCAAGTGAAGCTAATGAACTGCCTAAAGTTGCTGATGCTCACTATGAAACTATCTTAACTGAACAACAACTAGACACACTCGTTGAGCAATTAAACGCAGCTGAATTGTTTGCCTTTGATACTGAAACAACCAGCCTAGATTACATGCAAGCGCAACTGGTTGGGATGAGCTTTGCGGTAAAAGCGGGTGAAGCGGCGTATTTACCTGTTGCTCATGATTATCCTGATGCGCCTGAACAGCTTTCTCTTGAAACGGTAATGGCTAAAATTGGGCCGATTCTGGCTGATGAAAATAAAGCAAAAGTTGGGCAAAATTTAAAATACGATAAAAGCGTCCTTGCCAATGCAGGCTTTGAGCTAAAAGGTATTAAGTTTGACACTATGCTTGAGTCGTATGTGTTTAACAGTGTAGGGACTCGCCATGATATGGATTCCCTTGCGCTAAAATATTTAGGCCATAAGAATATCAGCTTTGAAGACATTGCCGGCAAAGGCAAAAAGCAATTAACCTTTAACCAAATTGAGTTGGAAAAAGCCGCACCGTATGCAGCAGAAGATGCGGATATTACGCTGCGTTTACATCAAGTGTTATGGCCAAAAATTGCAGCTGATGAAAAATTAAAATCAGTATTTGAAGACATTGAATTGCCGCTTGTCAGTGTTATATCTGATATTGAACGTACCGGCGTTGCCATTGATAGTAAAATGCTGGCTGCACACAGCCAGCGCTTAGGGGAACGTTTACTGGAGCTTGAAAAAGAAGCCTTTGAGATTGCTGGTGAACCATTTAATTTAAGCTCGCCAAAACAGTTGCAAGTATTGTTGTTTGAAAAGCTTGAGTTACCGGTTATTAAAAAAACCCCAAAAGGCGCACCTTCGACAGCAGAAGAAGTACTGCAAGAGCTTGCGCATGATTACCCGCTACCTAAGGTTATTATTGAGCACCGCGGGTTATCAAAGCTGAAATCAACTTATACCGATAAGCTACCATTAATGGTTAATGAGCAAACTAACCGTGTGCATACTTCTTATCACCAAGCGGTTACGGCAACAGGGCGCTTAAGTTCAACTGATCCTAATTTACAGAATATTCCAATTCGTTCAGAAGAGGGTCGCCGTATTCGTGAAGCGTTTGTCGCAGCTGATGGTTATAAAATTGTCGCTGCCGATTACAGCCAAATTGAGCTACGTATTATGGCGCATTTATCGCAAGATAAAGGCTTATTGAATGCCTTTGCCAATGGCCTAGATGTACACAGTGCAACAGCCGCAGAAGTATTTGGGGTTGAGTTAGACGAGGTTACCACTGATATGCGCCGTAAGGCTAAAGCAGTCAACTTTGGCTTAATTTATGGTATGTCAGCGTTTGGTTTAGCGCGTCAACTTGATGTGCCACGCCATGAAGCACAGCATTATATAGATAAATACTTTGAGCGCTTCCCAGGCGTTTTAGACTATATGGAATCAACGCGTGAAAAAGCGGCTGAAAACGGTTATGTTGAAACATTATTTGGTCGACGTTTACATTTACCTGAGATCAACGCACGCAATGGCGCGCGCCGTAAAGGTGCAGAGCGAGCGGCTATCAATGCACCAATGCAAGGAACAGCAGCAGATATTATCAAAAAAGCTATGCTAACAGTGCATAAATGGGTTGCTGAGCAAGCACCGAATACAGTTAAATTATTGATGCAAGTACACGATGAATTGGTTTTTGAAATCAAAACTGATTGTACAGAGCAATATACTGCGCAGATTTGTCAGTTAATGTCGGATGCTGCAAAGCTGGATGTGCCACTTATTGTTGAAGCCGATACTGGTGACAACTGGGAACAAGCGCATTAATAAAGCGTTAATACCTTAAATGACGAAAAAGCGCCAGTTGGCGCTTTTTTTGTAACTAAAAGGTTAAATTATCGAAATATATGTTTGTAAGCGTTATTTGTTCATTAAATCGAGCCAAAACCGTGGTTTTTTAATTTATTTTTAAGCCTGATTTTGTTAAAGTCCGCGCCGTCCTCATCCTGTAGGACATCCTGTTGATGATGCACTCGTAAGGGTGCAACTTATTGATAGCTTCTCCCCAGTTTGCTATACCGGCCCAGCATTTATTTGCTGGGCTGTTTTTTCTACTATTTCCTTTAAATTCACTTATTGTGAACTCTCTTCTATATATTGCACTTCGGTGTTGAACTGCTACCATTGAATCTCATTTTCATTTTGAAAGGAATGCGTCGTGATTAAATCAATAGCTGTTTTCGGTTTTTCGTTAGTCAGTTTAGTAGCAAGTAGTGCAGCACTGGCTGGTTGGCAGTTAAATAATGATCAAAGCAAGGTGAGCTTTGTTTCAATAAAGAACAATAGTATTGCTGAAGTCCATTACTTTAAAACATTATCTGGTAGCCTATCGGATCAAGGTATGTTTGAAGTTAATATTGATTTGGCTTCAGTCGAGACTATGATCCCTATCCGTAATGAGCGTATGACTAAGCTGTTATTTGAAACGGTTAAGTTTCCTGCGGCAACCTTAACCGCAGACTTAAGCAAACGCTTAATGACCATCATCCCTGGTCAACATGTTCTTAAAGGTGTAAAAGCTACGCTTGCTTTTCATGGTCAAACGAAAGAGTTCACCACTGATGTACTTGCAAATATGTCACCTGAAGGAGATGTTACTGTATCGTCTTTATCACCTTTGATTGTTAATGCTGCTGACTTTGCCGTAACTGACGGTATTGCACAGCTGCAAAAATTAGCAGGGTTATCAGCTATCGCCACAGCTGTACCTGTTAGTTATTCATTAACATTAAAAAAAGATAAGTAATGTTATCGGTTTCTGAGCTAGCAGCGAGTCTGTCACAGCAAAGCAAACCGTTTGAACAATGGCAACCTACCGAATGCGGTTCGTTGCCTATTGTTATAGATAATCAGGCTAAATGGCATTATCAAGGAAGTGAAATAAGCCGTATAAGCATGGTTAAATTGTTTGCCTCAGTACTGTGTAAAGAGCAGGAAACTTTCTATTTAAAAACACCAGTAGAAAAAATTGCGATTACCGTTGCTGATGCGCCATTTATCATTATTAGTTGGCGTTATGAACAAACTGAGCAAGGCTTAGTGCTTTGTTGTATAGATAATATCGACAGGGTGTGGTTAGTGACAAAAGCACAGCATTTGTATATGCAAGATTATCAAGGGACCGTGATCCCTTATTTGCAATTACCTAATGGCTGTAGTGCAAGAGTTGCACGAAATGTGTTTTATCAGTGGGCTGAACAAATAGCGCAGGTTGATGAGCAAGGCTATTTTGTTCAATCCACTACAGAGCGGTTTTATTTACAGCTTAATTAAGCGTCAGGCTCAGGGGCTGCTTCAGTTGGTGGTACCGCAACAATGGGCCCTAAGTACCATTCATCAAGCTTTTTAGCTAGTTCTGCTAAGCCGGTGCCTTTTAACGATGAAAATGCATGCACAGTAATATCGCCTTCAAGATTACTTAATTCGCGGCGAACTTGTAACACCTGTGCTTTGCGTGCACCTTGCTTGAGCTTATCTGCCTTGGTTAAAAGTGCTAAAACAGGGATTTCACTGCCAATTGCCCAGTTAATCAGGTCTAAATCTAAATCTTTTAACGGATGGCGAATATCCATTAACACCACGATGCCTTTTAAACTTTGACGCTTTTGTAGGTATTCACCTAACGATTTTTGCCATTTCTTTTTCATTTCGATAGGCACTTTAGCGAAGCCGTAACCCGGCAAATCAATTAAGCGCATGTCATCAACGTCTGCCAATTCAAATGTATTAATTAACTGAGTACGACCAGGTGTTTTAGATGTTCGAGCAAGTTTTTGATCTGTAAGGGCGTTTAAAGCACTTGATTTACCGGCATTAGAGCGACCAGCAAAAGCAACTTCAATTCCCGTATCAGCAGGTAATTTAGTGATATCTGGAGCGCTGGTGACGAACGACGCAGTGTTATATTTGATACGAGATTTAAGCACGGGCTTTCCTAAGTACAATAATAATTGAATAAAGAGTAAACTATGTTTACTCAGGGCGCGTATTTTATACTATTACCAGCACATTAAAAAGCGTATTTGAGGTAACTAACAGGCCTTAAATAAACTAAAACCTAATGCACAAAGCTTAATCTAGGTCAAAACCCTATAATTTATAAGTTTAATATGAGTAGAAAACGTGCCAGCGAATTTATTATCGTGTAGAATATATAAATCGCAACATCCATATTGTAGATGATACAGGGTCGGAAACAGAGAATTCACCATGAAAAAAATAGCACTATCTTTAACTATATTGCTTGGTGCGTTGTCAGCAAGCAACGCAACAGCATTTGATGGCGATGTAAACGCAGGTAAAGAAAAATCAGCAACGTGTGCGGCTTGTCACGGCCCAGACGGTAATGCGCCGGTTAATATCTACCCAAAGATTGCAGGTCAACACGCAGATTATATTTATAAACAGCTTACTGAGTTTAAGTTAGGTATGACTTCTGGGGGCAAAGAAGGTCGTATGGACCCAGTCATGAGCGGTATGGCTATGCCACTTAGTGATCAAGACATGAAAGATTTAGCTGCCTATTTTGCTTCACTGAATATGTCTGAAGGTGCGACACCTAAAGATGTGGTTGATGTGGGTGCAATGTTGTTTAAAGCTGGTGATGCAGAGCGTGGTATTCCATCGTGTGCGTCGTGCCATGGTCCACGTGGTAATGGCTCATCTTTAGCTAAGTTCCCGAAGATTTCTTTCCAGCATCCTGGTTATATCAAATCACAGCTTGAAAAGTTCCGTGATGGTAGCCGTAATAATGACCTAAATGGCATGATGCAAGATGTGGCGAAGAAATTAACAGACAAAGACATCGAAATACTTTCTAAATATTTAGGTGGCCTCCACTAAAGTTGTATAGATTAGCCCTTCGGCTAACTATAAACTATAGGTTGGACAAAAAAGCAGCGTTCGCTGCTTTTTTTGTATTTAAAATTTGCCGTTTTAGCCCCTCTCCTTGTAAGACATTGACCATGCTGTCGTGTAGGAAAATTCCTATTTTATTTTTATTTTAATCTGTAAGTTATTGTTATTAATTGCGTTGGTGTTGTTGCAACTTATGTTCTGTAAGAAAAAATATATAAATTAGTTGTAACAAAATTATTAATGCGTAAATTAACCCCTGTCGCAAAAAACAATAAAAACAAAACGGATACAGCTATAGGGATAGTAGTTAGCGGCAAATTGGGATTAGCATCGATTGATGCTATAAAGGAAATACTAAAAAAGCGTCATTGAAGACCGAGAATAATAAAAACTCATGGAAGTTTGATAATAATAAAAAAATGGAATGCTACACGGAAGGTAAAAACAATAACAAAATGGAACAGCAATAATAATAAAAATAATAAAGACTAAAAAGTCGAAGGGAGAAGTGTCCAGATTTATGGCGCTCAGATTAGTAGGCGGTAGAGATGTTTTCTCTACCGCCTTTTTATTTGTCCTGTTACAATAGCGAACGAAAAAGTGCGCTAGTAGTCGAGTAACCCAACCTCATTTCCGCACGAACCGAATTCTTCTGGCAAGGCCAGCATTGCAACGCCATAGTGTGTGTTGTTCAAAACCTCTTAAGTGAGATGATCAAGTTATGAGTAGAAAGAAAAAATCACGTAAAATTCCATCAAACGGTCCTGTGCGTTTAAGTAAAGATAAGCTTCAGGAAATGCGTGCTTTAAAAGAGCAGCGTGTTAAAAAGTACAAGGGTGCTAAACCGGGCTCTCGCAATGCGTTAGATGCACTACAGCCGGAAACTAAAAGCAATAACTCGCAAAATAAAGATAAGCGCGTTGGCAGTAAAAAGCCGGTACCTTTAGTCGCCAAAGCACCTGAGCCAGTGGTTGAGTTAAAACGTAACCTAAAACCGCAAGCCGAGTTGAAAAAAGTGAGCGAACCTGAGCTAACGCCAGAGCAAGAGCTTGAAGCGCTTGAAAACGATGAGCGTTTATTAAAACTGGTTGAGCGTCACGAGCAAGGTGAGATGTTAACGGGTAAAGATGCGAAGTACTTTAATAGCCGTATCGATCGTCATCAAGTTTTATGCGAGCTTTTAGGTATCGAAGATGAGCCAGAAGACGATTTTGATGATGAAGAGTACGAAGCCTCAGGTAGTAGCGACTTTGATCAATACTTGTCGAATGATTTAGCCAACGAATGGTTAGATGACGACGAGGATGATAAATAATGAATATGATGATCTTAGCTCTGTGTGTGGGCGCTGTGATCATCGCAGGTCTGGCATTCTACGCAGGACAGTTGCTGTATAAGCTTAGAGCGCAAAATAAGTTCATCGCTAAGGAGCAAGCAAAGCAACAGCAAAAGCTTGCCAAATCACGTTTAGAGCGTAATGCGAAGCTTGCTGATAGCATTCACTTAATTGCGCGTGCCATGGAGCAAGAGCAATGTGAGTTTTCTGAAGGAAGCCTGCGAATTTGGGTGTTAATGTCGCAATACAATTTTGCTGATGACACCGATCTGACGTTGCGCTACCCAGGGATCTTTGCGATGTACGAAGTCGTTAAAGAAATGCCAACTCATGATGCACGTAAAAAGTACTCGAAAAAAGAAATTTTCAAGCAAGATACTGCACGTTGGCGCGCAGAAGAAACCCACGGCGAGCAAATTAAAGCAGACTGCAAAAAAATTATTGCAGAGTTTCAAGCCGCACCCGGCAGCGAGAATATCGTTTTTAATTAAGAAAAGCAGGCCTAGCCTGCTTTTTTATTACCTAACCTAAACTCTGGTTAAGGGATGTACTAATATCTTGATATTAAATAACCCGTGAGAAGCGGCTATTTTTAATCTGTTGTTGTAAGTACTTATCGAAGCACATACAAATTATTCGAATAAATAAATTGCCTCTTGCAGTAACGGTAATTTTTTCTTTGCTTACATAAACTAAGCCATCAGCTATGAGTGGCTCCAGTGCGGCTAATGCTTCATTAAAGTAGTCGTTAAATTCAATGGCAAACTGTTGTTCGATTGAAGCGATATCTAATTCAAATTGGCAAATTAGCTGCTTGATAACCGCAGCGCGCAAAGCATCGTCTGTCGTTAATTGCACGCCTTTACATATGGCACTGCCATCACCTTGTTGCACCGCTTGGTAGTAATGTTTTAGCTCTTTTTGATTTTGTAAAATGGCATTGCCAATTTGCGAAATGGATGACACCCCTAAGCCGAGTAAGTCACATTGCCCATGGGTGGTGTAACCTTGGAAATTACGATGTAATTGACCTTGGTTTTGCGCAATTGCCAGTTCATTATCTTTTTTGGCAAAATGATCCATACCAATAAACTGATAACCTGCGTCAGTCATTTGCTCTAGGGTATTTTTAAACATGGTTAGCTTGTCGTGAGCGCTGGGTAAGTCGGCATCTTTTATTTTACGCTGAGCGGCAAAACGCTCTGGTAAATGAGCGTAGTTAAACACAGATACACGATCTGGACTTAGTTCAATCAGTTGTGTAATCGTTTCTTTAAAGCTTGCAGGTGTTTGCAGAGGCAGGCCATAAATCATATCAGCATTTATTGATTTAAAACCCAGCGCGCGTGCTTGGCCTATTAAGGCCTTTACATCATCGACACTTTGCGGGCGGTTAACGGCCAGCTGTACGTCATCGTTAAAATCTTGGATACCAAAAGAAACGCGGTTAAAACCTAAAAAATGTAAATGATTGAGCATGCCATCAGCAAGGGATCGAGGGTCAATTTCAATGCCGCGTTCGGCATCATGGGTAAAGTTAAAATGCTGTTCTAACAAGCCGACTAACCGCGCCATTTGTGAAGCAGTTAAAAATGTTGGTGTGCCACCGCCTAAATGTAATTGCGCGACTTGGTAGTGTTTAAAGTGCCCAGCTTGAGCTGCAATTTCGATAGCCAAGTTATCTAAATATAAATCGGCTTTTGATTGGTGACGGGTAATTACTTTATTACAGCCACAGTAATAACAAAGCTGACTACAAAACGGAATGTGGATATATAAAGATAAACTGTTACTTGATGAGGACTCAATGGCGTCAATGAGGCTATTTTGTTGATAGCCATGCTGTAATGACAATGCCGTAGGGTATGAGGTATACCTTGGGCCAGACACATTGTATTTGTTTATTAAGCTTTGATCCCACTTGGGTAAATTAATCATCACGCGCACCTTTATATAAAGTTTGCGTAATTATAAAAAACTGTCGCTAAGTGATATTGATCTACAACAAAAAAGAGTGCACCAAGGCACTCTTTTTTGTCTTTATTTACTCACTCTAAAGTTTAAACTCATTAACCGTGTTGTTAAGTGAACTTGCTAACTCATTTAGGTCGCGAGCTTCATCGGCAAGCTCTAACGCATGATCTGCGGTGCTATTTACTAACTGATTAATAGCCGACAAACTACTGTTAATGTCTTCAGCCACAACGGTTTGTTGTTCAGTAGAGGTTGCAATTTGATGGCTTTGATCTTGAACCTTGGTGACTGACTCGGCAATGTTTTTCAGTGCGTCGAGCACTTCTTGTGTTTGCGTCACTGAGCCTTGTGCACGTTCTTGTCCTTGCTGCATCATGGTTGATGCTTGCTGGGCTATTTGTTGCAAGCGTGAGATCATATTACGAATATCGTCGGTAGATTCTTGTGTACGACTGGCAAGTGAGCGTACTTCATCGGCTACTACTGCAAAGCCTCGGCCTTGTTCACCAGCTCGCGCAGCTTCAATTGCGGCATTCAGAGCAAGTAAATTTGTTTGCTCTGCAATTGAGTTGATGACATCAACAACAGCGCCAATATTGCCACTTTCTTGCTCTAAGCCGGCGACCACTTTTGATGCCTCACCAATGTGCTCAGCCAGTGCCGTCATAACACTTTGTGCATTTTGCGAGCGAGAAGCACCATCAGCAGTAATGTGTTGTACTTCTTCTGCAGCACTATTTGTGTGTTGGGCATTGCGCGAAATTTCCATGACGGTGGTTGCCATTTCAGTTACAGCCGCACTTACGCTATCGACTTGTTGTTTTTCTTGTTGGATCTCGTCATTAGTTTTTTGCGAAACTGACTTTAACTGTGCCGCTGCGTTGGTCAGTTGCTCGGCTTGCGCTGCGGTATTGAGCATCATAGCGCGTAACTTATCAATAAAGGTATTCATATGATGGGCTAATTGACCCACTTCATCTTTACTGTCGATGGTAATTTTTTGCGTTAAGTCACCATCACCAGAGGCGATATCACGCATTATGTGCGTTAGCGTGGTAATTGGTTGGGCTATCATATGGGTGGCCCACATAATCATTGCAATAATAATTAAAAGAATAATAACGACAGAAGTGGTTGTGGTAGTGACGGCTTGATTCACCGGCTCATCAATCATTGAACGTGGTACTAAAATACCAACGTACCAGTTTAGGTAGGGTTCTTCTAATTGTAAGCGATCATAAACAACAAAGTACTCTTGTCCTTGCAGCGTAACGCTTGCATCGCCGCTGATATTGTTTTTCATGTCGCGATTTAAGCTGGCAAAACCACTGGTATTACTAAATTGTTTTTCTAGCTGCTCTAAGCCTTCTTTTCCGTTGGGGCCTTCATCTGTCACTGATAACTTGTGATTAGTACGATTAGAGAGGTGCACCACTTTTTGGTCGCCATCAAGTAAAAAGCCGTAACCTTGACCATTAAATCGAATATCTTCGACCATTTTGTTGATTTTATTTAATTGTAAATCAACACCACCAAAGCCGATAAGTTCGCGTTGTTGATTATACACGGGCTGTTGTACCACCGCAGAGGCGTTACCTGTGGTTAAATCAACTGAGATGGGACCAACATAAAGGCGATTTAGTTTTAACGCATCCTGCCACCAGCCACGCTTATAGGCATAATAAGGTTGGCCGTTATAGTGAGTGGTACGTTCGTGCTCTTTAAAGTATTCACCGGTCTTTGCTGAAGCAAAAAAGGCCGACAAAACGTTTTCATCATTGCTACTGATACGGATGAAGTCCTGATCAACTTCATCATAACCAGGTGCACCTTCGAGCGGTTGATCACGTTGATCCCAGGCATCAAACCAATTAACCAAATGCGGGTTAGTAACAAAGGTACTAACGAGTTTACCGTATTTAGCAAAATAGCCTTGCATTGAAAGTTGTTCGCTTTGTAAATAGCTATGGGCTTCGCGCTCAATGCCTTGTCGCGAAAGAGAAGCGATATGATTTACAAAATAGGTTGAAGCAATAATTAGTAAAACACTAATTGTTCCTCCAATTAGCAATAATATTTTTTTTCGCAATGATAGATTTTTAAGCATGAGTGCACACATTCTTGTTATTTAGTAGAGTAGGTATACTCAAGCCACTTCAATATGTAAATTTTGCATCTTGAAGTGGTTTGAGTATCTATATAATCATATCTTAGTCTTAATCGCCATATTATGGGGTAAGACAAATGCAGCGTTTTTTATAAAATCGTAAGGGTCTTGTTACTTTATGGGAACATTTGAACGAAAGTTAGTCGTTTTAGGGGCTGGTTGGTTAGGTCGAGCTTTGTGCTTAGATAGACTACAACAGAATTGGCAAGTGCAAGGCACCCATCGAAGTGCACAGCATCAAGATGATTTTTTACGGCAGCTTGTTTTGCAAGACGAGCAGCTCATTCATCAGTTAGATTTAGATAATGCATGGTGGGTTTGTGCTATGCCTCCGCGAAGTCGACAGCGTGAAAGTAACTATCAAGCAACCCTCGAACATAGCTTAAAATTAGCAAAAACAATGAATGCACAGGGTTTTTTACTGTGTTCATCTACGGGTGTGTACGATCCCAGTGCAAAAACCTATGATGAAACAAGTGATATAACGTCCTCAGGTGAACGTCAACAAAGATTAATTGATGCCGAAAAAAGCGTATTAAAGGCAGGTGGTAAAGTTTTACGCCTAGCGGGTTTAGTCGGCCCAGAGCGAGAGCCTGGACGGTTTGTTGCTGGCAAGCAATTAAACAGCTCTAGCCAACAAGTTGTTAATATGGTGCACCAGCAAGATGTAATTAATGCAATTATCACTGTGCTTGAGCATTGGCAAATAGCTGCACCTATTTATAACGTAGTTAATCCGGCGCACCCGAGTAAAGCTGATTACTATCAGCAAAAGTGTGCCCACTATGGCACTGTGCCACCCACCTTTACTAGTGACTCAAGCGTCGAGCGAATTATTGACGGCTCGGCGATTGAATCACTTGGCTTTAATTATCAGTTTGATATTTAAAATGAAGGCAGTACACCATTAGGCAGTAGGTTGCAGAGCTTACCTTGCGCTAATAACGTATTTGCAGCTTCGATATCCGGACCAAAATAACGGTCTTTATCGTAGTAGCTCACTTTTTCGCGTAAGCTTGCTTTTGCTTGTTCAACTTTGGTTGATGCTTTAAGCGGTGCTCTAAAATCAAGTCCTTGCGCTGACGCTAACCATTCAACGGCAAGCACACCTTGGGTGTTATCAGCCATGTCGTTCAACCTTCGAGCAGCAAAGGTGGCCATTGAAACATGGTCTTCTTGGTTTGCTGAAGTGGGTAAGCTATCTACCGATGCTGGATGCGCGAGTGATTTATTCTCAGAGGCAAGCGCAGCGGCTGTGACTTGTGCAATCATAAAGCCAGAGTTAACACCGCCATTTTCCACTAGAAAAGGTGGAAGCTTCGACAGGTTCGAGTCAATTAGTAAGGCGATACGTCGCTCAGCCAGTGCGCCAATTTCGGCAATCGCTAAGGCTAGGTTATCTGCGGCCATAGCTACGGGCTCAGCATGAAAATTACCGCCAGAAATAATATCGCCCATATCAGCAAATACTAACGGGTTATCAGTCACACCGTTTGATTCACACAATAACACGTCAGCAGCCTGACGAATTTGTGTTAAGCACGCCCCCAATACTTGTGGTTGGCAGCGCAGGCAATACGGGTCTTGAACTTTTTCACAATCGACATGGGCTTCACTGATTTGTGAACTCTGGGCCAACATGTCGCGAAATACAGCGGCTGAGTCTATTTGCCCACGCTGGCCACGCACTTCATGAATACGTGCATCAAACGGTGATCGACTGCCCATTGCAGCTTCAATACTCATTGAGCCAATCGCGCAGCTTTGTGCATATAGGTTCTCACTGCGGAACAAGCCTTGTAAGGCAAATGCGGTTGATGCTTGAGTACCATTTAAAAGTGCAAGTCCTTCTTTTGCCGCTAAAGTGAGTGGCTCAAGCCCAGCAATTTTTAGCCCTTCACTGGCTTTAATTACTTGTCCTTGATGGCGCATTTCACCCTCACCTAAAAGTGGTAAACACATATGCGAAAGCGGGGCTAAATCACCGGATGCGCCAACAGAGCCTTTTTTTGGCACGCAAGGGTACACTTGCGCTGCTAGCAGCTGGATGAAAAATTCAATCACTTGTAAGCGAATACCGGAAAATCCTCGTGACAGTGAATTTATTTTTAACACCATCATCAAACGGACTGTGCTGTCATCCATATACTCACCTATGCCAGCAGCATGGGAGAGTACAATTGACCGTTGTAATAGTTCAAGTTCGTGCTCGGCAATTTTAGTATTAGCTAATAAACCAAAACCGGTATTGATGCCATAGACTGTACGTTGCTGGTCAATCACATCTTGCACTGTTTGCGCACTGGCAGCAATTTTGATGTCGCTGTCTTTGGCAAGGGTCAATTTTACTGGTGAAAGGTTAATTTTACGCAGTGTTGCCAAGTCGAGCTGGCCGGGTGTGAGAGTATATTCAAACATGATTAATCCTTATTTAGCATTGGTAGGTCTAGGCCTTGTTCATTGGCGCATTTAATAGCAATGTCATAGCCTGCATCAGCATGACGCATTACCCCTGTTGCGGGATCATTCCACAGTACTCGATCTACCCGAGCGGCGGCCTCATCAGTACCATCAGCCACAATAACCACCCCTGAATGTTGGCTAAAGCCCATGCCGACACCTCCACCGTGATGTAACGACACCCAAGTAGCACCGCCTGCGGTATTTAATAATGCGTTAAGTAATGGCCAATCAGATACCGCATCAGAGCCATCTTTCATAGCTTCAGTTTCACGGTTAGGGCTGGCAACAGAGCCTGAGTCTAAATGATCTCGACCAATTACAATCGGTGCTTTTAATTCGCCGTTTTTAACCATTTCATTAAAAGCTAATGCTAGACGCGCGCGGTCTTTTAAGCCAACCCAACAAATACGCGCAGGTAGTCCTTGAAACTGAATTCGCTCTCGGGCCATATCCAGCCAATTATGCAAGTGCTTGTCATCAGGAATAAGCTCTTTGACTTTAGCATCGGTTTTATAAATATCCTCAGGATCCCCTGAGAGCGCTACCCAGCGGAATGGACCAATGCCCTCACAAAATAGTGGGCGGATATAAGCAGGCACAAATCCTGGGAAATCAAAGGCATTCTCTACGCCTTCTTCAAACGCCATTTGACGAATGTTATTACCATAGTCGGTGGTTGCTGCGCCGGCATGCTGTAATGCAAGCATGGCTTTAACTTGCACAGCCATAGACTGCTTAGCAGCCTTCACGACAGCAGCTGCGTCTTGTTCACGCATTTTAGCAGCATGTTCCATAGTCCAGCCTTGTGGTAAATAACCATTTAGCGGATCATGAGCAGAGGTTTGGTCTGTTACCACATCTGGGGTGATATTACGTTTAACTAACTCAGTGAATACATCAGCCGCATTTCCTAATAAACCCACTGAGAGTGCTTCGCCTTTGGTACAGGCCTCGTTTATAAGGGTTAATGCATGATCTAAATCGGTTGCTTTAACATCAACATAGCGAGTCTTAATACGAAAATCGATGCGGCTTTCATCGCATTCAACAACCAGTGCACTAAAGCCTGCCATTGTTGCAGCTAGCGGTTGTGCGCCGCCCATGCCCCCTAAGCCACCGGTTAATACCCATTTGCCTTTTGCATCGCCAGCAAAGTGCTGTTTAGCCATAGCGACAAAGGTTTCGTAAGTACCTTGTACTATGCCTTGTGAGCCAATGTAAATCCATGAACCGGCAGTCATTTGGCCATACATCATTAAGCCGAGTTTATCGAGTTCATTGAAGTGTTCCCAGTTTGCCCAGTGCGGCACTAAGTTAGAATTCGCAATTAACACCCGTGGTGCATTACTATGAGTTTTAAACACACCAACAGGCTTACCTGACTGTACCAACAAAGTCTCATCATCTTCGAGTCGGTCTAAGGTTGCGATAATTTTGTCAAAACAAGGCCAGTCGCGGGCTGCTCGACCAATGCCGCCATAAACCACGAGGGCATGAGGATGCTCGGCAACCTCGGGATCTAGGTTGTTCATTAACATGCGTTTAGCGGCTTCAGTTAACCAGCTTTTTGCGCTAATTTTATCGCCGTGAGGTGCGCGGATCACACGCGTTTCATCGAGTCTATTATTCATTATGTGCTCCTGTTGTATATACAACTGATTTTGCTGTAAAAAAATACGCAAACAAGCGCATCTTTTTGATTTTTATATATTACTTCTTAAATGTTAAGTGGCCGCCTAGGCGATATTTACTACCCGGAGAGACTAAACGGGCAAAGCTTACTATCCCTTGTGATGACCATGTCCTGCGTATAACCTGCAAGCAAGGCTCTTCATGGTATAAGTTTAACCATTGACACATTTCGCTATTTGGCATGATTGCTTCAACGGTGTGGCGTGCTTCTGTTAGGGGGGCAACACTTGATAAATATTCGTGCGGAGTCGAAGCAGTAAAGTCTTGTTGTAAATAATTACTCGCCAGCGCCGGATTAACGAAACGCTCTTCAACTTGCAGAGGGTGTTCGTTTTCGTTGTGAACCAACACACTGCGATAAACCACGCTATCAATTTCAACACCTAATGCAATGGCTATGGGTGCTAAGGCGTTTATTGACTCAAGAACTAAAACCGTACAGCTATAATTACCGTTACGGGCTTTAACTTCATCGGCAATATTTTTGATTTCTAATAGTGAAGATTGTGATTTAAAACTGGCGACGAAAGTCCCTAACCCTTGGCTGCGAGTTAATATGCCAGCTTCAGTTAATTCACTTAAAGCACGGCGAGCGGTCATACGGCTAACACTAAATTGCTCAGCGAGTTCATTTTCTGATGGTACTCGTTGGTTTTCAAGCCAGGCGGATGAGCGAATGTTATCAACAATATATTGCTTAATTTGCGCGAACTTAGGTGTCGTCATAAGATTTAATTACATAACATTTTAGATTGATACTGACTATAAGATGGCACAATTACCTTGTATATACAAGATGGCTTGTTAAACTATAAAAAACATTTTAGGGAGCCACTATGACACAGAGCAAGGTTAGTCATTCGCAAAATGAATGGGATCTACTTATTACCGATGCCAATATTGCCACTATGGATAACAGTATTGATCAAGCATATGGCACGATCGAAAATGCGGCCTTAGCAATAAAAGACGGATACATCGCTTGGCTAGGTAAGCAAACTGATTTACCCGCATTTGATGTATTTGCCACCCCTACTATCTCGGCGAAAGGCCAGTGGCTAACACCGGGTCTAATTGATTGCCATACTCATTTAGTTTTTGCAGGCTCCCGCGCTGAAGAATTCGAACAACGCCTACAAGGCGTTAGCTATGAGCAAATTGCTGCACAAGGTGGCGGTATTGCCAGTACCGTACGAGCCACTCGGGAGGCGGATCACGAAACATTATTTGTATTAGCGAAAGATCGCTTAAACGCTCTGTATAGTGAAGGGGTTAGCACAGTCGAAATTAAATCAGGCTATGGGCTCGATTGTGAAAATGAAATTAAAATACTCGAAGTTGCCCGACTGCTTGGTGAAAACCACCCAGTTGATGTTAAGACCACATTTTTAGGTGCGCACGCTTTACCGCTGGAATATCAAGGACGAAGTGATGAATATATTGAGTTGGTCTGTACTGATATGTTGGAACAAGTGGTATCTGCTGACTTGGCTGATGCAGTTGATGCATTTTGTGAAAATGTGGGTTTTAGTAATGAGCAAACGCGTCGAGTATTTAATGCCGCGAAAAAACATAACCTACCCGTAAAGTGTCATGCCGAGCAATTATCGAACCAGCAGGGTGCGCAGCTGGTGGCAGAGTTTAAAGGGCTTTCAGCGGATCATATTGAATACCTAGACGAAGCAGGTGTAAAAGCGATGGCTGATGCAGGTACGGTGGCTGTGCTATTACCTGGCGCATTTTACTTTTTACGCGAAACTAAACAGCCGCCAATTAGCTTGCTTAAACAATATAATGTTCCTATCGCTATTTCGACTGACTTTAACCCAGGTACATCACCGCTGTGTTCACTACAACTTATGATGAATATGGGGTGCACCTTATTTCGCTTAACGCCAGCAGAAACATTAGCAGCAGTGACGCGACATGCCGCTATGGCATTGGGTTTAGCGGATCGCGGGATGCTTAAAGTTGGTATGAGAGCGGATATTGCTCATTGGCAAATATCCCACCCAGCGCAATTAAGTTACCAATTAGGTGTGAATAAACTGTTAAATCTGTGGATTTTAGGTAGACTTAATTAGTCGATAATTATGCTGTAGCTATTTAATGTCTTTAATTGCGCTATTAACAAGCACTGGATTGCCGCAAGTAGCAGGAAGCTCTTTTTTAACTAATACTCAGATCCCCATTTTTCTTAGTGGGGCAATTCTGATGTCGATGATCTGTGCGTTATGTGTTGTTAAGCAGCCATGGCTACGATTAAGTTATATTGCAAATGCATTTGTGGCGTTAGCATTATTAAGTTTTCATTTTTCCTACCTTGAATTACTACTCGCGGTGATGATAGCACTGCATTTATGGCAAACGTTTAAACAAAACAATTGGACTATGCTGGGTATTAGCTTTTGCGCAGCGCTTATTTTTACTATATGTTTTGCTGCTCACTTGTTATTGGCTATTCCTAGTCACTGGGTGGTATTAGCTACCTTGGTATTAGCAAGCTCCGGTTATTTTGTTGAAGACGAACCGGTTGTAAGCAATCACTTAGACGAAGCCAGCCGAGAAGAGCCCATCGCCTTATCCCCCTTATCTGACTTACCTGATCGCAGCAAGCTGAAGCAGGCTTACTATGGCTGGCGGCAAGCGAGTGAGCACAATGGGGCATTAGTGATTATTCGTTTAGATGGATTTGCTACGGTAAATCAGCATATAGGTAGGGACTTTGGGGATTTATTATTAGCGCAATCGGCCGCCAGAACAAAGCAACTATTAGCCATTGAAGAAGTGATAAGTCTAGGTGAACAGCAAAAGTTAGCCCATCTAGGAGGCTTAAACTTTGCTTTTATTTGCAGCTTAGATACACAAAAACATCTTCACGAACAGCTTATTAGCCAAATACTAGGAGCAACACTGAAGCCTTTTAATGTTGCTAACTGCACCATTGAAGTCACTGCGCGGGCAAGTTATGTCAATTGTGATGAACAAGAAAGTAGTTTTGATAATTTGATTTCCTATGCTTATTTAGCGCTTGATAGCCAGCCTGAAAAACAAGTTGTGGCTTTTCACCAGCAAATGATGATTGAGCAGTTAGAGCAACAAGCACGGCTAAGTGAATTAGCTAATATCGACTTTTCAAGTGAACTTGAGCTGTATTTCCAACCGATTATTCGCAATCATGATGAAGATATAGAATTTTTGGAGTTACTACTTCGTTGGCAACACCCAAAGCAAGGAATTTTATCTGCTAACCGTTTTATCAACGATATTCGTATCGCAGGTTTAGCATACCCGTTAGCTGAATTTGTAGTTGAACGAGCAGCTGAGTTGGTGATGGCATTGCGTATGGAAGGAATCAAAATGCCACTCAGTATTAATGTATTTGGCCCTGAAATGCTTAATGAAGAGTTTATTGCATTTATTGATCAGGTCTTTTTAGAGCATCAATTATTACCGGGAGATTTAATTATAGAGTGCCCGTTAGAGGTCTTTATGAACTTAGATGATCAAGGTAAAGCGATGGTCGCAAGACTCAATAGTAAAGGGGTAAAAATGTGTGTTGATGGGCTAGGAGATAGCCCTATATGGTTAGCTAAACTGCCTAACCTAGCTGTTGAATACGTAAAGGTAGCGCCATCACTAACTGCAGACTTTAGCCAACGCAGTTTAATCGCTGGTATGGTTGATATGCATAATCAGCAAAATAGTAAGGTGATTTGCGAAGGGGTCGAAACACAAGAGCAATTAAAGTTTGTCAAAAACTTAAATGCGTTTGCAGCCCAAGGCTATTATTTTAGTCACCCGCTAAGTAGTGTGGGTATGATCTCTTGGCTGAAACAATGGCAAATAGAGCACGGATAAATTGCGCGCCTGTTTAGCTTTCTTTCGCTTGTAGATAAGCGTTCACTAAAGCTGTAATGACTTGTCCGGCATCGTTTAACCCTGCATTTAACCCACTAGGATGCTGACACGGCGCAGCTTCACAAAGGTGCAAATATTGGCTATTAGTTCGTTTGCCTGCTAAATAGACAAAGTGTTCAGCATCGCTGACGCTAAAGCCGCAATTAGTGTAAGCACTCACGGGCATCAGTGAAATACTGTCTAAATCAACCTCTACGGCCAAAGGCGCATGACTTAATTTATCAAGCGCTTGCTGGCATGCTTCGGTAAGAGATTTTTCACGTCTGACTTGCAGTGCTTGGTAGCTATCATAACCAAACTTCGCCTCTGCTAAGGCGTCAATAATCGCTTGATTATTCTTTAGTTCGTGTAAACCAATAATATGATAATGGTTAAGGTGTTGCTCGTTGTAGGCATAGCGAAAGCCATTTCCAGAATGGCGCCCTTCACAGTCACGAAAATCCGCGTGAGGATCAAAGTTTATTGCATTGATAGGCTGTTTTTTATATTTGCTTAGAGCGCGAATAATACCTAAACAATTATTATGGCCGCCACCAATTATGATAGGTTCAAGGCCCGCACTAAAAATTAAACTTAATACTTGCTCAACCCGCTCATCTATTTGTGCACAGTAATCGCGCAGCTGGCCTAGATGTTGTGGGTTTTGGTTATCTACAGAAGTTGCAGCTGTAGTTAAATCGAGCACATCAATCTCGCCAAGTAATAATACTTTTTCGTTGGCTAAAAATTGATTGCTAGATTGGTTTAAAAAGCGCTTAATAAATGCATGCCAGCCATCACTGGCACCACCATTACCTAAGTTTGCTCTAGGCCCAATATCTTCACAAATGCCCAGTAAAACATATTTAATACCAAACTGTGCAGCATCTTGCATGGCCTGTAGCGGGTCAACTTGGGTGTCGAGCAGAGCGATAGATTGCCATGCTTTTTTTTCATTTAAACGACTGCTACACCAAGGTCTAACAGTCGCTTCATCATAAATATGCAGGTATTCGGACATTTACTCTTCAACGATTTCCAATTCTAGCTCTTCTGCTGATAGCACAATACCGGTACTGTCTGCATAGATGTAGTCATCATCAAAAAATGAAACACCCGCAAAATTAACCCCGATGCCATCTTCGCCAGCACCTTGGCTATCAGCCGCAACTGGGATTGAAGCGATGGCCTGAATGCCTAAATCGAGCTCTTCAAGTTCGTCTACGTGGCGAACAGCACCATAAACAACAATACCTTGCCAATTATTCTCTAAGGCTAATTCAGCCAGCTCAATATCAATTAGTGCGCGGCGGGTTGAGCCACCACCGTCAATGAGTAATACACAATCATCACCATCTTCGCTAAGGATCTCTCTGATCAGTTCATTATTTTCAAAACATTTAACGGTTTTGATTCGGCCACCGAAACTATGACGACCACCAAAGTTAATAAACATAGGTTCGAGCACATCGACCACGTCGGCAAAGTGATCGCATAAATCTGAGGTGCTGTAATCCATTTTTCTATCCTTCTAAAAGATATAAGAGCTAGTCTTCAGTATACCCCTCTTAAACGCAATAACAACGACTTAATGATAGTTAATTGTGTTCTTTTTAAGCAAAAACAGAGCTAAATAGGTAAAAGCAACATTACTGTCTTAAAACCGTCACCCAATTGTTATTTAGAGCGCCTATGCTGAAATTGTGTACATAGTTTGCGTGAAAAAGGACCCAACCCATGAGTCAGAACAATATACTAAAAAAGGTTGCACAGTTAGATGAAGATTTGTTCCTTAAGTTATTTAACGGAAACTCACCTGTTTGGATAAAAAATTCAGCATTAGGGTTTTCTAAAAGTGGTAACGGCGGCTTATACGTCATGTTGGCTTTGGGGTTTGGCTGGTTAGGTAGCGAGCAGGAATTACAGTTATTGTCGATTACCTTATTGCTTGGTTTTTTAATAGAGCGGCCAATTTATTATTTCGCGAAAAAAACCTTCGCTCGGGTTCGGCCTTGTGATTGTTTAGTCAAAGGGGCGTACATAGTTCCCAGCGACAAGTTTAGTTTGCCATCTGGACATAGCGCAGGTGCTTTTTTAGTCGCCATTATATTGGCGCAATATTTTCCAGAACTATTCTGGTTGTGGTTTGCATGGGCCAGTGGTGTGGCTGCTTCTCGTGTGGTGCTAGGGGTTCATTTCCCGGCTGATGTAGTGCTTGGTGCCTTAATGGGGTCAAGTTGTGGTGTAATGGCTATTTTGTTGGTGGGTTATCTATGAGAATACTGTACGGTATTCAAGGCACAGGAAACGGGCATATAACCCGTGCGCGGGTGATGGCAAATGCGTTTAGCCGCATGGGCGTTGACGTAGATTATGTTTTTTCAGGGCGTGCGCAACAAGACTACTTTGATATGAGCGAATTTGCCAATTATCGTAGTTTCCGCGGATTATCATTTTCGACGCAAAATGGTCAAGTGAGTAGTTTACGTACGGCAAAAAATGCTCGAGTGTGTAAATTGATGCGAGATATTAAACAGCTCGATGTCTCTGGTTATGATTTCGTTTTTAATGATTTTGAACCTATTACCGCATGGGCGGCAAGGCGTCAAGGTATCCCTGTTATAGGTATGAGTCACCAGGCCGCCTTCTTATCTCCTAAAGTACCTATGTTTGGTCACGGTTTATTTCGCCGTTCGTTAATTCGTTATTATGCTCCGGCTGATGTCTACTTAGGTGTTCATTGGCAGCCGTTTGCAGATAATATTATTCCACCGTTTATTGCTAATCACCATCATGATAATCCAGTGAGTGTTGATAATAAGGTATTGGTTTATTTACCATTTGAAGAACTAGCAAGTGTGGTTGATTATTTAAAGGACTTTCCGGCTAAAGAGTTTTACTGTTATCACCCAGATGCGGAAAATAGCTCATATGGCCATATTCATCTAAGAGCCCCATCGCGCAGTGGTTTTTTAAATGATCTGGCAAATGCCAGTGGTGTGATAGCCAACGCAGGGTTTGAACTGTCAAGTGAGGCATTAAAGCTTGGTAAAAAACTGCTGCTTAAGCCTTTGTCTGGCCAATTTGAGCAAGATGCAAACGCACAAACCTTATTAGCGATGAAAGCCGCCCACGTTATGAGTTATTTAAACCCCTGTGCACTTGATGAGTGGATAACCAGTAAAGCGAACATGCAGATTAACTTTCCCAGCGATCCACAACCATTAGTTAACTGGTTGGCTGATAAGCAATGGGGGAATACGCAAAAGCTACATGATTCATTGTGGCATTCAGTTGCTTGATTTTTGTTTTGAAAGTAATTTCAATATTTAATGTCATAAACTAGGATAATCTACACATTAAAATTAATATTTTACTATAATCGTATTGATTCGATTAGAAAGGTAGTGGTAGATGACTTTACTTCAAAACTTGACGATTAAGCGTCGGTTGCAAATTAATGCGTTAGTTGTTGGCTTAGCAATGATTGTTATGTTGTGTATTATCATTTATGAAGCACGGACGATGCTAAAACTAAATGAAACCATTCAATATGCAGAAGAGCTAGATATACATGAGCTTTCAATGCGTAAACATGAAAAAGACTTTCTATTTTATAAGGATGAGTCGAAGTTAGAGTCATTTGATCAAGAGTATAAACAATTGCAGTTTAAACTCGACAAACTGACAGTGCTGTCTAACGAATTAAATATTGCAACTGATCAAGTTAATAAGTTTGCAGTGCTAGCTGAGAAGTATTATAACGACTTTCAACAGGTTGTTAAGTTGCAACGTGTAATAGGTTTGCATCCAAAAGATGCCCTATATGGCGAATTACGTGGCGCTGTACATGCAATGGAAGTGCTGCTTGATGAACAAAATAGCTACCAACTTTTAACTTTAATGCTGCAGTTACGCCGTGCAGAAAAAGACTTTATGCTGCGCTTAGATCTAAAATATTTAACCCGCTTCAAAGAGTTAACAGGGCAGTTGGCTCAGCAAATTAACGCTTCGGATATCAATACGAATACCCGCCAACAGTTAATATCACTGTTAAATAGTTATGAAGATAAATTTATAGCATTAGTTGATGCACAAGTTGCACTAGGGTTAGATTTAGACTCTGGGGCAGTAGGTAAAATGCGCGTTAGTGTCAAACAAAGTGATGATGTGGTTTCGCGCATTACCAGCGAAACCAAACAACAAGTAAGTAATACGGCCAAGCAAGCAGAAATGCTGGCAATTGTTATTTTTGTCATTGCTAGTTTAATTGTTATGGCACTGGTTTATTTTACCAGTCGCTCAATTATTTTACCTATCGAGCGGGTGTATCACACCATCAATGATATTAGACGCAACAACGATTTAAGCTTATTCATTGAAGAAACCGGTAAAGATGAAATCACCACCATGACAGTCGATTTTAATAGCTTAATAGGTGATTTCAAAAAGCTTATTTATGAAGTAAACACCGCGCTTACTACATTAAATATTGCGACTGGGAATTTATCAGAAACAACCTCCGCGACCAGTAGTGGTATGCAAGAGCAGTTACACGAAGCTGATATGGTTGCAACTGCCGCCACTGAGATGCAGGCGACCATTCAAGACATTTCGCATAACACTGAAGCGGCGGCTAAAAAAGCCGAGTCTACCAATCTTAGTGCGCAACAAGGGCGCTCGGAAGTTGAATCAACAGTTAAGCATATTAATCAATTATCGGATTCATTAGGTAATGCCTCAACAGTGGTGTCGCAACTTGAAAAAGACGGTGAAACAATTGGCTCCGTACTTGATGTGATTCGCGCTATTGCAGAGCAAACAAATTTGCTTGCTTTGAATGCCGCGATTGAAGCCGCCCGCGCTGGGGAGCAAGGCCGAGGCTTTGCGGTTGTTGCTGATGAAGTTCGCTCGCTAGCCCAGCGTACTCAAGAGTCAACAACAGAGATTGAAAGCATCATTTCAACCTTACAAGAACGTACTCAAGAAGTGGTGAGTATTATGCAGCGCTGTCGTACACAAGGCGGAGAAAGTGCAGCGCAAGCGACTAAAGCCGGTGAATTATTAGGTGCGATTACCGAAGATGTACAAACCATCATGGACATGAGTACCCATATCGCTGCGGCCATTGATGAACAAAGCCAAGTGGCCTCTGAGGTGAATAAAAACGTAGTGCGTATTCGTGATATTGCAGAAGAAGCTTCAACACATGCAGTGACAAATGCCCAGACCAGTGAAGAAGTTTCAGAGCAAGCGAAAGTGCTGCATCAAGCGATAGATAAGTTTAAGGTTTAGCTGTCAGTTTTAAAGTTATAAGCCATAAGTTTTAAGCAGCTTGAGTTGCTTTGGGCTTATGGCTTTTTTGTTTTTATCTTTGCTTGTAATTTAGAGCCAAAGACATTGCAAAGAATATTGAATCCTACTTATTTATTAAATTAAAGTAGGAGTTTAGCTATTGGCGATCTACTAGTTAGATTTTATTGCAGTTAGCTAACATGAATAAAGAAGAGCAAAAATTTAGCGATTAAGTTGGTAATCATAATGAATAAAAAAACATTAACTAAGCTACTTAGGGTCATTACGGTTCCAATAGTAATTATTAGTCTTGTGATTTTTCCGCCTTGGCAAGGAATTAAGGCTTGGATAATGCCTTTGCCAAATAGTGTTCAAGAGCAAGTTAATGATGCTGTAGGTTATGGACTAGACGGGATAATTGTTTATGTTGATACTGCGGGTCAGGAAAGTGAGCTTTACTCTGCAGGTTGGAAAAATAGGGATAATAAAACGCCTGCTGATCCACAGGCTTTATTTAAAATTGCGAGTATTAGTAAGCTTTACCTTGCGGTTGCGACGGCAAAATTGGTGAGTAATCACGATTTATCCTTAGACGATACATTAGGGGGTTATTTCCCTGAATTACTGGGAAGAATTGAATACGCAGATGAGATTACCTTAAAACAGATGTTACAACATAGAAGCGGTTTACCTAACCTAACAGATCAGCCCAACTTTAAATGGGATAACCCGCCAGAAACAAGCCAAGAATGGTTAGATTTGATATTAGATTTATCTGCGGATTTCGAGCCCGACGAAAAATATAGTTATTCAAACACAAACTATTTTTTTATTGGAAAAATTATTGATAAAGCATTGGGTTACCCACACCAACAATACATAAAAGAGGCTATATTAATACCACTTGGTTTAAGTAATACATATAGCTCTCTTAGTGAAGTGAATATAGATGATGTGATGAGCGGATACTATGTTGGAGTAGAGGCGGATTTAAAAAGCATTGACTTCGGCATGCTCGCCTCAGCTAAAGATGTAGGACGCTTCTTAAGAGCTTTAAATGATGGCAGTGTTTTTTCAGGTAATGAACAAGAAATATACTCTGAAATTTATGTATATGGCCACAAAGGTTGGGTTCTAGGCTATCAAAGTATTGCACGTTACCATAACAATATTGATACTGTGGTAGTTCAGTTTGTGAACACCGTGAGTGATGAAACAGAATTGACTGCCTTGGTTATTTATAACCGTATTATTGATATTCTTCGCAAAGAGAAAAGTAATACACTACCAGTCCCATAACGTGAACCAATATAGTAAAAGTGAGAGGGTTATACTTTACCCTCGTTAACTAATCAAGGCACAAACTTGATCGGTACGCTGTCTTTGTTTGCTTGGTGCTCTGCTACGCGTTGTTGGTAGGTTTGCCATAATTCATCATGGTTAGCTTGCAGGTGCGAGAGATAGCTCCAGCTAAATAGCCCGCTGTTGTGGTTATCGTCGAAGCTGAGCCTAATTGCATAGTGGCCAACAGGTTCTATTTTACTGATGCCGATCTGAGATTTACCCAGCACTAACTTCATAGGCTCATTGCCATGGCCTTGTACTTCGGCAGAGGGGGAATGTACACGCAAAAACTCACTGCTAAAGGTGCAAGTTGAGTCGTCATCAAAATAAACATCAAGAGTTTTGCTAACGGTATGATGGTGTACCTTGATCACTTGTTTCATTGTTATACCTTTGTGATTAACCTAGAACCTAGAACCTAGAACCTAGGCCCTAGATCCTAGTTTTAAAATTAAAGAATAAAGCGGCTTAAGTCTTCATCTTCAACCAGTGCGCCTAAGTGTTTTTCAACATAAGCGGCGTCAATCACGAGATTTGAACCTGCTTGCTCTGAGGCATCAAATGAAATTTCTTCCATTAGCTTTTCCATCACCGTATGTAAGCGGCGAGCACCGATATTTTCGGTCTTTTCGTTTACCTGCCAAGCGGCTTTAGCGATACGCTCAATAGCATCATCGGCAAACTCTACATTCACTTGCTCAGTTTTAAGTAATTCTCGTTGCTGCTCTGTAAGTGACGCATGCGGCTCAGTTAGAATACGCTTGAAGTCATCGGCTGTGAGTGCTTCTAGTTCAACACGAATAGGTAAGCGACCTTGCAGCTCAGGGATCATGTCAGATGGTTTTGACATTTGGAATGCGCCAGAGGCAATAAATAGCATGTGGTCGGTTTTAACCATGCCGTGTTTGGTGTTGACTGTTGAGCCTTCAATAAGAGGTAGTAAGTCGCGTTGTACCCCTTCACGGCTTACGTCTGGGCCTGATGATTCACCACGCTTACAGATTTTGTCGATCTCATCGATAAACACGATACCGTTTTGCTCAACTGCAAAGATTGCTTGCTCTTTCAGTTCTTCAGGGTTTACTAATTTAGCCGCTTCTTCTTCGGCTAATAGTTTAAACGCTTCTTTAATTTTCAGCTTACGTTTGGTCTTTTTATCAGAAGACATGTTTTGGAACATGCTCTGTAACTGGTTGGTCATTTCTTCCATACCAGGTGGCGACATGATCTCAACATTCGGTTGTGCTTGAGCAACATCGATATCAATTTCTTTATCGTCTAATTGACCTTCACGGAGTTTTTTACGAAATGTTTGGCGTGTTGATGAGTTTTCATCACGCTGAGCTTCACCGTATGAATCTTTTGCTGGTGGCAGTAGTGCATCTAAAATGCGCTCTTCTGCTGCTTCTTCAGCACGGTGCTTAAACTTTTTAGTTTGCTGTTCGCGTGTCATTTTAATTGATACATCAACTAAATCACGAATGATGGTTTCAACTTCTTTACCAACATAACCCACTTCGGTGAATTTAGTGGCTTCAACTTTAATAAATGGCGCGTTGGCAAGCTTGGCTAAACGACGTGCAATTTCAGTTTTACCAACACCGGTTGGGCCAATCATTAAAATATTTTTTGGGGTAACTTCAGCGCGTAAATCGTCGCTTAATTGCATACGGCGCCAGCGGTTACGAAGCGCAATAGAGACGGCTTTTTTTGCTTTTGCTTGGCCAATGATATGTTGGTCAAGTTCATGAACGATTTCTCTTGGAGTCATAGCAGACATAGCGGTTCCTATTACAATTCTTCGATAGTTTGGAAATTATTAGTGAATACGCAAATATCACCTGCAATTGTCAGGCTTTTTTCTACGATATCACGTGCACTTAGGTCGGTGTTTTCAAGTAACGCTGTTGCCGCAGATTGTGCAAAGTTACCACCGCTACCAATTGCGATTAGATCGTTTTCTGGCTGTACCACATCGCCGTTACCAGTGATGATCAATGACGCGGTTTCATCAGCAACCGCTAGTAAGGCTTCGAGTTTTCGTAGGGCGCGGTCACTACGCCAATCTTTTGCCATTTCAACGGCTGCTTTGGTTAAGTTACCTTGGTGCATTTCTAATTTACTTTCAAAGCGTTCGAATAGGGTAAAGGCATCAGCAGTACCGCCAGCAAAACCAGCGATTACTTTGCCATTATAAAGGCGTCGAACTTTGCGGGCATTGCCCTTCATTACGGTGTTACCAAGTGATACTTGGCCATCGCCACCAATGACGACTTTGTCGTCGCGGCGTACACTTACAATAGTGGTCATGTTATTCCTCATCATCGAGTCGCAGGGGCGACTCGTAAAAAGCGATTGATGAGAAGTTAATATGGGTTAATGGAGGAAAATCAAGTCCAAAGCCAAATTCCGCAGCCCATTATTTTGCTACGTTTGAGTTTGTTTTTATCACTTTCAGCTAAACGCTTGGTTTTATAAGGGCCTAAGCGTACTTTATACCAAATACCATTGCTGCCGGTGGTTTCGCGCACCTCGGCAATAAGCCCGGCAAACGCTATTTTAGCTTTCAATGTCTCGGCTTGAGAGCGAGTTCTAAATGACCCGCATTGCATGACATAAGGGCCTTTTTGTTCAAGCTCTTTAACTTCGACTTGGACTTCGTGCTCTTTTATTTCTTTTATAAACTCTGGCGGGCGTGGTTTTGCCAGCGTTACTTTTTCTTTTACTTTACTTGGGTTGGCTTGTTGCTCAACAAGTTTTGGATCAGCGTTGGTTTTTACATACCATAAACCAAAGCAAAACCCACCGACTAACAATGTAGTTAAAATGACCAATAAAACCGGAAATGGCTTTTTAGCGGGAGGTTGTTTTTTACTGTTACGGTTGCCCGGTTTTTTATTAATAAAGTCGTGTTGTGCCATCAGTGTTTTGAGTTTTAACCTTAAATCATATCTATTGGGTCGATATCTAAGCTCCAGCGTACCTTTTGGGCGAGTTTGCTGGTACTTAAATAATCAATCATTTGCGCTAAATATTGGTGTAATAATTGGCGATCAAGCGCTTGAATATGTAATTGAAAACGATATTTTCCTGCTATTTTTTCAAGCGGAGCAGGAATTGGTCCTAACAATTGTATACCACTTACACCTTGGACTGGAACTAAATCAGTTAAAAAATCCACGACTTGCTTAACGTTATGGCCTTGGGCACGAACAATGGCCATATTGGTGATTGGTGGCAGCTCGGCATCTTCACGTTCTTGTAATGCAAAACGAGCAAAGTCTTGATAACCGTTATTCACTAAATCTTGTAATAATGGATGCTCAGGAAAGTGTGTTTGCAGTAACACGTGACCCGGCTCTCCACTACGACCAGCACGGCCAGCAACTTGGGTTACTAGTTGTGCAAGGTGCTCTGTGGCTCTAAAGTCACATGAATATAAGCCACTGTCTACATCTAAAATAAGCACTAAGCTGACATCAGGAAAATGATGTCCCTTGGCTAACATTTGCGTGCCAACTAAAATACGCGCACCGCCTTGGTTTATATCATCAAGGGCTTTTTCTAAGCTGCCTTTACGCCTAGTTGAATCACGATCAATCCGGCTGATAGGAATATCAGCAAATTCGTTTGTTAAAAACTCTTCGATTTGCTCGGTGCCTTTACCATTGGGGAATATCTGTGTGCTGCCGCAGTCGGGGCATTGGTGTGGTACCCGTTCTTGTTCACCACAGTGATGGCAAATCATCTGTCCTATGGCTTTATGAAACGTAGCGCTGGTACTACAACGAGAGCATTCACTTAGCCAGCCACATTCATGGCAAATGAGCGTAGGTGAAAAGCCACGGCGATTTAAAAATACCATGACTTGTTTGCCTCGGGCCAAGTGCTGACGCATGGTAGCAAGACTGGCATGGGCGATACCCGCTTGATCAGGTTGCCCTTTCATATCTAACAGCTGAAATTTATTAGCTGTGCTGGTTTGTGCTCGCTGGGTTAGGCTCAGTAGCTGGTATTTACCATTAATTGCTTTGTGTAGAGTCTCTAATGCGGGTGTAGCAGAGCCTAATATTAACGGTATTTTATGCTGAAAAGCACGATAAGCCGCTAAATCTCTTGCGTGGTAGCGTAAGGTATCTTGCTGTTTGAATGAGCTATCGTGCTCTTCATCGACAATGATCATACCGAGTTTTAAAAATGGTAAAAATATACTCGAACGTGTCCCTATCACAATGGCGCAACTGGCTTTTTCACAAAAACGCCATGTTTGTAGGCGTTCGTTATCAGTCAAGGCTGAATGCCAAAGCATAATAGGGGTATCTACAAAACGGCGACGAAAGCGGTTAACTGTTTGCGGTGTTAAGCCAATCTCAGGGACAAGTACTAAAGCTTGTTCGCCTCGTTTTAATACTTCTTCTAAACATTGCAGATAAACCTCAGTTTTACCGCTGCCTGTTACGCCTTCGAGCAAAAAGCTGTTAAAACCCGTGCTTTGGTTTATTGTTGTGCATGCTACGGCTTGCTCTTTATTTAATATGGGCTTAGTACCAATACGTGGTGCTTGTTGTTGCCATTGGTTATCGTGCTCTATGCTTTGATTTATAAGCTCTTTGTTGAGCAGGCTATCTATGGTTTTTTTATTAAAGCCAAGTGCTTTTAGTTCGGTAAGAGATGATTTACCAGACTCAGCCAATTGTTTTAATAAATCTAGTTGGCTTTTAGCTTTTAAAGAGGGAAGCTTGGCGCCTTTTTCAGTTAAAGCGACCATATTAATGCTGCTTTTATCAGGACATTCGCCTTGGCGTAATGCCCCCGGTAGTGCTATGTGGATTGTTTCACCTAAAGGGTAGCAGTAATAGCGGGCAGTAAAGCGTAATAAGTCGAGGTGCTGCGCGGATAAAATAGGCTCATCATCAATCACTTCTAATAGCGCTTTAATTTTATTTGCGGGTACGTCAGTATGGTTTTTTAGGGCAAGTACTACCGCCACTTTTTTTTTCGTGCCAAACGGTACAATTACTCGCGCTCCAACTTGTGGCGTTATTGATAAACCATTAAGTTGTTCCGGTAGGCTGTAATCAAAAGTGCGCTGTAGCGGAACTTTTATAGCAACTTCAACAAAACTCATAGCAACTCAACAAAAACCAACAAGACAGCTAATGTACTAAAGTTACGGTAAAAAACCTATCAGCAAATGCTGGGTTTAAAGTTTTTGCTCATTTTATTAGCAAAAAACGTATTTAAAGCTTGTAGCGGGCGGGGTTGTTGCTTAGAATACGCGTCCAATTATTTTGATTTAAACGACGTATGGTGCCAGACTTCGGGTTTGGAGAGCGATGCGGCCTTAACTAGAGGTTTCTATGAAAGAAGGTATTCACCCTAAGTACGAAGTAATTTCAGCAACTTGTTCATGCGGAAATAAATTCGAAACTAGTTCAACTTTGTGTAAAGACATCCACTTAGACGTATGTTCTGCGTGTCACCCGTTTTACACTGGTAAGCAAAAGATTCTAGACACAGGTGGCCGTGTTGATCGCTTTAACAAGCGTTTCGGTTCACTTAGCAGCAAGTAATTTCTGCTTTTGTGTTGAGAAAAGCACCTTAGGGTGCTTTTTTTGTGCCTGCAATTTAATAAAAGCGACTTTAAGCAAGTATACACACCTTGTTTGCAAAGGCTTTTAATTCAAAAATTCCCTTTCTGTATTACTTTGTTGCCAGCAACTGACTGCTTCAGTGAACTATTATACTGACTAATATTTCTGCTTTTTATACTGGTTATAGTCTGTAAAGAACAGACAAACACTATTTAATTCACTATATTCATTACTAGTGCAGAAGGTGTTACTACTGTTAGTGTTTTTAAAATGGGCAAAAATGTCGGTATTTGTTGCTATCGTCGACTATTGTTCTGTTTTTTCAATCTATAGCTGTTGTTGTACTATTTGCTGTAAATTCATGCAAACTTAGCTGGGTTTTTTGATGCTTTGTTAGTGTTTTAATTATGCGAATTTGGAATTTTTTGCTAAAAATGCTGGCAAAACGCATAAAATTAACTGATATAGCATATAACAGGATAGACCTGATATTGCTTGAATTTAATTATAATATAGGTATTGTTCGCTTAGAACTGCTCACTCTCACTTTAAACTTAACTTACTTGCAGGATAAAATCGCGTTATGTCAGACTTTCGTGAACAAGCATTACATTACCATGCTCACCCCGTTCCAGGAAAAATCAGCATTGAGCTTACTAAGCCAGCTGAAACCGTTAATGATCTCGCTCTAGCTTATAGTCCAGGTGTTGCTGAACCTGTGCGCGAAATTGCAGCTGATCCGGCTAATGCTTATAAATACACGGGCAAAGGTAATATGGTGGCTGTTATCACTAATGGTACTGCTATATTAGGCTTGGGTAATTTAGGTCCGTTGGCTTCAAAACCAGTTATGGAAGGTAAAGCTTTATTATTTAAGCGATTTGCAGGTCTTGACTCAATTGATATTGAAGTTAAGCATCGCACAACTGAAGATTTCATCAATACCGTTGCCAATATCGCAGATACATTTGGCGGTATTAACCTTGAAGACATTAAAGCACCTGAGTGTTTTGAAATTGAAAAGGCGTTAATTGAGCGCTGCAGCATTCCTGTTTTTCATGATGATCAGCATGGCACTGCAATCGTTACTGCTGCGGGTATGATCAATGCCTTAGAAGTACAAGGCAAAAATATTGAAGATGCGATTATTGTTTGCTTAGGCGCCGGCGCTGCAGCGGTTGCTTGTATGGAGCTACTTATTAAATGTGGCGCATTGCGTGAGCATATTTATATGCTTGACCGTAAAGGTGTTATCCATACTCGTCGCGACGATTTAAATGAATATAAACAGTTGTTTGCAAATAATACAGATAAGCGCACCTTGCAAGACGTTATCGCCGATGCTGATGTATTTGTTGGTGTGTCTGGGCCTAACTTACTAGCGGCAGAAGACTTAAAATTGATGGCCGATAAGCCGGTGATCTTTGCTTGCTCAAATCCAGATCCTGAGATCGCACCTGAGCTTGCTCACAGCGCTCGTAAAGATCTTATTATGGCGACGGGGCGTTCTGACTACCCTAACCAAGTAAACAATGTTTTATGTTTCCCGTTTATTTTCCGTGGTGCCCTTGATGTGCGTGCTAGCCAAATAAATGATGAAATGAAGATTGCAGCTGTAGATGCTATTCGCAGTATTGCAAAAGAGCCGGTACCTGTTGAAGTATTAAAAGCTGCAGGTGTTGATAAATTGGAGTTTGGTCCTGAGTACATCATACCTAAGCCTATGGATCCACGTTTGTTGCCACGTATAGCAAAAGCGGTAGCGCAAGCTGCTATTGATTCAGGTGTTGCGCAAATCGATATGCCTGAAAACTATATGGCTTAAACCAAACGATCACGCAATAAAAAACCTCAGTAACAAAAGTTGCTGAGGTTTTTTTGTATCTAATTCCTGAAGGCAGGAATAAATAAGTAATGATTTAATCTTCGTTAAGTACAGGTACTTCAAGTCCCATCTCAAGCATGATTTTCTTCACTTCTTCAGGTACTTTCTCAGGGTTGTCCTTACGCAAGTCTTCGTCGTTTGGCAGTGGTTGCCCAGTAAAAGCATGTAAAAATGCTTCGCAAAGTAGTTCGCTGTTAGTCGCGTGTCGTAGATTGTTAATTTGACGGCGGGTACGCTCGTCGGTTAACACTTTTAGCACGTTAAGTGGGATAGACACGGTGATCTTTTTCACTTGTTCTGATTTTTTACCGTGTTCTGCGTATGGATGAATATATTCACCGTTCCATTTAGCCATAAGAAGTATCGTTGCCTCAGGTTATTAATTGTTTGCATCGCCCCGTTGCTTTGCAAAGATGCGGGAAATTCTATCGTTTTAAAAAAGATAGTCAAACACTTGTTATTTAGCCATCTAGCGAGCTAAATATCTTTACTGCTAATAATGCTCTGGTAGCACCACAAATGTTTTGACTTATGGGGACTGATCCTCTAACCTTTTAGACGTCTAAACATCCATTTATTGTAGGTGACGTTATGAGTCAAAAGAACAAAGCAACTATCGCGGTACGAAATGGTATCGATGCTGATAAACATCATGGTGCAGTTGTACCGCCTCTTCATTTATCAACAACCTATTCATTTGCTGATTTTGATACTAAACGCCAATACGATTATGGCCGCAGTGGCAACCCAAATCGCGATATATTAGCTGAAACCTTGGCCGAGCTTGAAGGGGGCGCTAAAGGAATTATTACAGCCACGGGTATGTCGGCGGTACATTTAGCAACTCAACTACTTAATAGTGATGATACTTTAGTTATTCCTCATGACTGCTATGGCGGCAGCTACCGTTTATTTACTTCGCTTGAAAAGCGTGGGTTATTAAAGTTAGTGGTTTTAGATTTAACTAAAGCCGAAAATCATAAAAAAATTCTTGAAATCAAACCTAAGTTAATTTGGATTGAAACACCGAGTAACCCAATTTTGCGTCTTACCGATATTAAAGCGATTACCACTATTGCTAAACAGTGCGGCGCCTTAGTAGGAGCCGATAACACATTCTTATCTCCGGCTTTACAAAACCCAATCGAGTTTGGTGTAGACATTGTGGTGCACTCGACGACTAAATACATAAATGGGCACTCAGATGTTGTGGGTGGCGCCGTGATTGCTGCAAACCAAGAATTAGGTGATGAGCTTGCGTGGTGGGCGAATAATATCGGTATTACCGGCGCGCCGTTTGATAGCTATTTAACCCTACGGGGTCTACGCACGCTAAATGTACGTTTACGTCAGCATCAAGAAAATGCGTTCGTGATAGCACAATATCTTGAAAGCTCGCCTTATGTAAGCCAAGTTTATTACCCTGGTCTTGAATCACACCCGCAGCATGAACTGGCCAAAGCACAGCAACGTGGTTTTGGTGGTATGGTAAGTTTTGATATTAAGGGTGATGTGCATGATGCTGCTGCATTTTTAACAAGCCTTGAACAGTTTAGCTTAGCAGAGTCATTAGGTGGCGTTGAAAGCTTAATCTGCCATCCGGCTACCATGACTCATGCAGGCATGGACGCAACAGCCCGTCTTGAAGCTGGTGTGGGCGATACCCTAATTCGTATTTCTGTTGGTATTGAAGATGTTAAAGATTTGGTGGCTGATTTAGAACGCGTATTTAATAAAGTAAAGCCAGGTCAAGGTAATCAAGGTGAGCAAGCTATTGCGCAAAAAGCAGCTGCACAACAACAGGGTGAGCAAACAAGTTCATTTAAACTAACACCTGCACATACGGCATTGTGGTAAGAATAATGGTTAATATAGTACATAAATTTGGTGGTTCGAGTTTAAGCTCACCTGAACGTTACCAAGCGGTTGCTAATATCATCTTAGCTAATAGTGAAGCAGGTGATTGTGTTGTGGTTTCTGCCGCAGGTAAAACAACGAATACTTTGGTTAAGTTGTGGCAAAGTTACCAGCAGGGAGATCAACAAGCAGTTAGTGACATTTTATTATTATTAGATAATCACCAGCGAACCTTGATTGAGCAGCTCTTAACGGCGCAAGTAAAACAGCAGGCCCTTAGCTTATTGCAGCAAGAACTGACACAATTAGCTGAGCAAGCAAAGCAGCAAATTTTGGCGGAGTCGGCTTTACTTGCTCATGGCGAAGTATGGTCGGCGAGATTACTTGCCGGATATTTACAACAATTGGGCTTAGCGGCAAAAGATATTGATGCTCGTCAATTATTCACTTTAAATGATGGGCAATTACTGCACCAAAAAAATCAGCACGCTTGCGCCGAGTTAGTGAGCCCTGAGCATATTAATGTGGTTACCGGTTTTATTGCAAGCGACTGTCAAGGCGAAACAATTACCCTTGGGCGTAATGGCAGTGATTATAGTGCGACATTGTTGGGTAATTATTGCCATGCGCAACAAGTGTCTATTTGGACCGACACGCAAGGTGTATTTAGTACTGACCCCCGTAAGGTCAATAAAGCCTTAAAGTACTCAAAAGTGTGTCGTGGCCAAGCTAATTTATTAGCGCGATTAGGCAATCCTGTTTTACATGCGAAAACATTATCACCTTTAAAAAACACCGATATAAAACTGCTCGTGCGCAGCAGCTTTGATACCGAAGCCAGTGCCACAGAAATAGTGAAAGAAGGCTACAGTAAAGCCAAGCGTTTTATCACCACGTTAGAAAATATTGATTTATTACGAGTCGATCAACTCAATGCGGGTGAAGTGGGTGAGTTGAGTCAACTTATTCAGCATAGCTTGCATCACTTTGTAAAACAGGGTGATACCTATTTATTAGTACCGGGCCATGCTACTCATCAGGTGGTGAGTCATTTACAAGGTCGCGCTAATATTATTGAGTCAAACCTACATGGTTGCGCTATTGTCGCGCCAAGTAACGATATAGCTCATTTATCTTTACAGGCTTCCTCGTTGCTTGGTGAGCAAAGTTTAGCGCCTCGCTTTAGCCACCAAGATACTGAATATGCATTACTATTAACCGACCAAGCAATTGATAGCGATGTATTAACGCTATTACACGACAAGTTAATCAATAAAGGCCAAGAGCTTGCAGTGATCATCGCTGGTTTAGGAAATGTTGGCGAAGTGTTTATTTCCCAGCTATCACAACAGCTAAATCGTTTAGAGCAACATTACAGCGTGAAGTTGGTAGGCTTATTACGTTCTCAGCAAATGTTATTTAGCCCAAGTGGCATCAGCCTGGAGCAATGGCAAACACAATGGGATAACGAAGCCGTTGATTATCAGCAGGCTGATTTATTAACGCATATAAGTGAGCTGGATTACGAACACAAAGTGGTGATTGATATTACCGCCAGTGAGTCATTTAGCTTACTTTATCCTGATTTTGTTAATTTAGATTGTCATTTGATCAGCGCTAATAAATACGCAGGGACTGCTAATAATGATTGGTATCAAGCATTACGCCACAATTTAGCTGAGCGTAATTTATTATGGCGTTATAACACCTCTGTTGGCGCAGGCTTACCGATTAATTTTGCTTTAGCAGATTTACAAAATAGTGGCGACAAAATCACCCATATTGAAGGGGTGTTCTCTGGTACGTTATCTTGGTTGTGTAGTAGCTATGATGGCAGCGTGCCATTTTCAGATTTAGTATTGCAAGCACAACAAATGGGTTTTACAGAGCCTGATCCGCGTGAAGACTTATCTGGCCGAGATATGCAGCGTAAGTTACTTATTCTAGCGCGTGAGTTAGGTTTAACGTTAGAGCTTGACGATATTGACTTAACAGCACTGATGCCTGAGCAATTAGCGCAAGGTGATTGGCAGTCGTTTTTAGATAACAAGCAACAGCTAGATAGCTTTATTGCTGATAAAGCCGCGCAGGCGAGCGAGCGAGGGCAAGTTTTGCGCTATACTGGCGCTTTGTCACTTGTTGATAATAAAGTCACAGCGAAAGTGGGGTTAGCATTTGCCAACCAAGGTGATGCTTTAGCTAATTTAACACCAGGCGATAATATTTTCGTTATTAACAGCCAGTGGTACAGTGATAATGCGCTTGTGATACAAGGCCCTGGTGCTGGTAAAGAAGTCACCGCGGCAGGCGTGCATTCTGATTTATATTGGTTAATACAAAATTTAAAATAAAAAGCATGCAATAAAAAAGCGCCAGTCTTGGCGCTTTTTTACGTAGCAGCGATTTTATATCGCGACGATTAAAACAACTCTTCTTCTGTTTTGGTCTCTTCTTCAAACACATCTTCAACATGCTGCATTACATATTTTGTCGGGGCTGTGCCTTTTTCAAAATACTCAAAGCGACTGGTGTAATCATTTTTTTGGCTAAGTAACCCTGTTGCTAGATCTATACGAATTGACACTAGCCCTTCGGGTGGCTCTATTGGTGCTTCTGGCTGCTCTTTAAGGGCTACACGCATAAAGTCTACCCATGCAGGTTGAGCCGTTTTAGCACCAGACTCAGCGCCAGAAATTTGAGACTTATCAAGGTTACTATTATAGGTAGAGCGGCCCAGAGGATTACCTGGATTATCAAAGCCAACCCAAACAGAAGTCATCACATTACGATTAAAGCCGCTAAACCAAGTATCAACAGAGTCATTGGTTGTCCCTGTTTTACCAGATAAATCGCGGCGCTCTAATGCTTGTGCACGCCAACCAGTACCACTCCAGCCAGTTTTATGGGCCCAGCTACCGCCTCCCCAAACAGCACTGTGCATCGCGTCGGCAATGAGAAAAGCATTCTGTTTAGAAATAATGCGTGGAGCACATTCAACAGCAGGCGCATGATCAGTCGCAGACTCAGTAAAAGCATTCGTAGTAGGACTTGCTAAATTACTATCTAAAGCAAAGCTATCCTCGTGAGCAACTGCATCAGCATCGCACGCCAGTTGAGGTTGGGCTTTGAATAGAACATTACCAGCAGAGTCTTGTATTTCACTGATAAAATAGGGGGTAATTAAATGACCTCCATTAGCAAATGTGCTCATACCCCGGGCTAGTTCAAGAGGGGTAATAGATGCACTCCCTAAAGCCAGAGATTCGCTACGGTTGATATCACTATTTTGAAAGCCAAATTTAAGCAAGTGATCGGCTGTACGATTAAGGCCAACGCCGCGTAGTAAGCGCACAGAAATAACGTTTTTAGACTGTGCCAGTGCACGACGAATACGGATGGGTCCATTATAAACCGCGGGGCTGTTTTTCGGGCGCCAGGCAACACCTAAGCTTTTATCCCATTGGTTGATTGGCGCATCATTTAGAATTGAGGCTAGAGTGTAACCATTTTCTAGTGCAGCAGAATAAATAAATGGTTTAATATTCGAGCCGACTTGGCGCTTTGCTTGAACTGCACGGTTATATTGGCTTTGTTCAAAACTATAACCACCAACAATCGCCTTAATACGACCGTCATTAGGATCTAGAGATACTAAAGCACTGGCAGCTTCAGGGAGCTGACTAAGTAAGTAGCTGCCGTCGTCATTTTTACGCAGCCAAATTTGAGCGCCAGGCACTAAAATTTCGTTGGCTGTTTTTGGTGCAAAACTCTGACGATAACGAGTGATGTACTTACGTGCCCATTTTAAATTATCCCAGCTTAGTGTGGCTTGCTCGCCATTTTTTAGTAATACGTTTGCACTTTGCTCGCCAACATCTAATACAGCAGCAGCTAATAATGGGCCAATTTCTTTTACTGGCGCAAGTTTTTCTAAAATAGCCTGCTGACTCAATGCCGATTGTGTTTCATGATCCCATAGGTGGGTTTCTGCGCCGCGATAGCCATGACGCATGTCGTAAGCATGTAGGTTATCAACAAGGGCTTTTTGAGCTGCCGCTTGTACGTCTGACTCTACACTAGTGAATACTTTAAAACCGCTGTTATAGGCACGCTCATAACCATAACGCGCGACCATTTCTGCACGAACCATTTCTGATATATAAGGAGCATATAAGTCAATTTCTGCACCGTGAAAGCGTGCGGTAATTGGTTGCTGAATAGTTTCATTATACACTTGCTGAGTAATAAACCCTTCGTCAAGCATACGTCCAAGCACGACATTACGGCGAGCTTTTGCGCGCTGTGGGTTACGAATTGGGTTCAATGCTGAAGGGGCTTTTGGTAAACCGGCAATCATCGCCATTTGTGCTAAATTTAATTCACTCAGTTCTTTACCATAGTAAACTTGTGCAGCGGCACCAATACCAAAGGCACGGTTGCCTAATTCGATCTTATTTAAGTAAAGAGCAAGTATTTCATCTTTACTGAGTAAGTTTTCAATATGCAGTGCAATAAAGATTTCTTTTACTTTACGAATGTAGGCTTTTTCTCGTGTTAAGAAAAAGTTACGAGCAAGCTGCATTGTTATCGTACTTGCGCCTTGTTTTTTCTCGCCAGTCGATATTAATACTATCGCTGAACGAACAATACCTATAGGATCTATGCCAATATGTTCATAAAATCGGGTATCCTCGGTAGCTAAAATCGCATCAATGAGCGGTTGCGGGATCTCCTTAATACTCGCGGGAATACGGCGTTTTTCTCCAAATTGGTTGATTAACAAGCCATCTCGAGAGAATACTTGCATGGGAGTTTGTAGTTGCACGTCTTTTAAAACTTGCACACTGGGGATATCGGATTTAACGTAGTAATAAAGGCTTGCTAATGTTATTAAGCCCAAAAACGTACAAATGATAAAAAATTGTAAAGTTCGTTTGAATAAAATCACTTATATTTTCCCTAAATGGACTCCCAATTAGAATCGTAGACTGATAGTATATATTGATTAAAAAATGAATAGTATTTTTTCAGATAAAAATTATAACTTGTTTATTCTTAAAACAAAGGCCGAATCGCAAACATGTTAAGCCAACTAATGAATAAGTCTTCATCAATGATGATAGGGATAGATATCGGTTCGCACGCTATTAAAGCTGTGCTACTGAATGAAACGGAAACCGGCTACCGCCTCGAGGCTTTAGCAATTGAACCTATGCCAAAAGGAACTATGTCTGAGCGTAATATTCAGGACATTGAAGCAATTGGTAATATTATCACTAAACTGAAGCGAAAATTACCTAAATCGGCAAAAAATGCAGCGGTAGCTGTGTCGGGGCAGACAGTAATCACTAAAGTGATTTTTATGGATGTGATGCTAAGTGATGCTGAGCTTGAATCGCAAATTGAAATTGAAGCAGATAGCTTAATCCCATACCCTTTGGATGAAGTTAGCTTAGACTTTGAAAAGCTAGCAATTAATGAAGCTGATCCGACCAAAATGAATGTGCTACTTTCGGCTGCACGAACCGAGAGTGTTGAAGCGCGAGTGGGCGCACTCGAAACAGCAGGCTTAACAGCCAAAGTCGTTGATGTTGAAAGTTATGCCCTTAGCCGTGCTATGGATATTTATTATCAACAGTTACCCAGTGATGCATTTAATAAATGTGTAGCAATGATAGACATAGGCGCAGTGTTGACTTTAGTTAGTGTTGTGCTGGCGGGTGAAACCATTTACACCCGCGATCAAGTGTTTGGTGGCGATCAATACACTAATAGTATTGTAGCTTATTATAATAAAAGCTTTGATGAAGCCGAAATAGGCAAAACAACTGCAGATCTACCACCTAATTATACCTTCGAAGTATTAGCGCCATTTCAAACATCATTACTGCAGCAGGTTCGTCGTGCTGTACAAATGTTTTTAACAACCAGCGGTAAAGAACAAATTGATTATATAATTTTGACTGGTGGAACAGCGATGATCCAAGGTTTAGATCGTTTACTAATTGAAGAATTGGGGATTCATACAATTGTTGCTGAACCATTTGAAAATATAGAAATATCGCCTAGAGTTGATCGTAATGTAATGCAGCGTCATCGAACACAGTTTGCCATTGCTACTGGGTTGGCATTAAGGAGCTTCTCAAAATGCCACATATAAATTTGCTACCATGGCGTGAACTGCAAAGAAAACAATCACAAAATAAGTTTGTCACTATTTTATTATTAGTTGTGTTAGTAAGCTTTTTAAGTATGTATATGCTGAGTACTTATTATGGCAATCTACGTGATGGACAAAATATCAAAAATAGCTTTTTAACAACTGAAATCGGTCATTTGGATGCGCGGATCCACGAAATTCGTGAATTGGATAAAAAGAAAGAAAGTTTGCAACAACGTATGCGGCTCATTGAAGATTTACAAAGTAGCCGTAACTTAGGCACACAAATTATGGACGAAGTAGCTAAAATTGTGCCAGGGGGGGTGTATTTAACCAAGTTAGAACGTCGGGGCAGTGCCATTCATGTTATTGGACGCAGTGAATCAAATAACCGCCTATCAACTATGTTACGCCAAGTACAAAACTCTTATTTGTTAGAAAAGCCCACTATGCAAGGAATCATAGCTGGTGAAAAGTCATCTCGCTTACTTAGTGATTTTAATATGGAATTTTATGTTAAGCCCTTTGATAAAATTGGTGAGGCTAAACAATGAACCTTGATATCAAAGCGTTAACCGAGATTGATTGGAATGAAATTGAGCTCGAAAATATTGGTGATTGGCCCGTTGTTGTTAAAGTTATTTGCTGTACTTTTGTAGCTGCCTTGGTGCTATTTTTTAGTTACAGCTTGTTAGTTTCAGACGAAATCGACAGTTACCACAGTGCAGTCGCTAAAGAAGTTGAATTACGTAATACTTATCGCACAAAATATGCCGTGGCCAGTAATTTAGAGATTTACCGTCAGCAAATGGTGGATATGGAAGAAAAATTCTCACAATTATTAAAACGTCTTCCTACCTCTAATGAAACACCTGGCTTATTAGATGATTTAACCTATGTTGGTACCACAAGCGGCTTAACCTTTTTAAAGATTGGTTGGTTGCCAGAGATCGAAAAAGAATTTTACACAGAACTACCAATAAAAATTGAAGTTGTGGGGAGTTATCACGAGTTTGGCGACTTTGTTGGTAAAGTTGCGCAGCTGCCGCGTATAGTCAGTCTACATGACTTTTCTATCATCAGTGCAAATACGGGGAAACTGACATTTAGTGTGGTGGCAAAAACTTATCGTTATGAGGGTGCAGCGAAAAAAGGAGCGGCTAAGAAATGAAGAAAATAGCTGTACTACTGCTTTCGACTTTAGTTTTAACGGCATGTAATGATGATACTGCGCAACAGCAAGAGTTTATCGACCAGGTAAAAGCCAGTACCACACCGAAAGTTGAAGAAATACCTAAACTCACCAAGTTCGAACACTTTGAATACAGTGCTGGGCAGTTACGTAGCCCGTTTGTTGCACCACAACCCGAAGTGATTCAAAATAATATGGTGCAAGTAAAAAACTGTCTGCACCCTGATCCTGAACGTACAAGAGAGCCACTAGAAAAATATCCGTTAGATAATTTAGCAATGAAAGGCACATTAGGTTCTGATGGCCGAACATGGGCGTTAATTAAAGCCGCTGATGATTCTTTGCACCGAGTAACTGTGGGTGACTTTTTAGGTTTGTACCATGGTGAAGTTAAAAATGTTGAAAGTGATTTTATAGAATTACTGGAATTAATACCCGATGGGTCTGGTTGTTGGAAAGAGCGCCTGACTAAGCTTGAAATGTTAGAGGCGACTACTGATGGCGCGAGTTAAAAATAAAAAAGGTAAAATTAAAATGCATAAGGGAGTATCTTGGAGTAACCGCATTCAACATTATGTGCTTGCCGTTATTGCCCTTTTTCTTACACAAGCGGCTTTAGCTGAGCCATTACTTTATGATGTTCGTTATAATCCTTTACTTGCAGGAGAAACAGAATTACAACTGGTTTTTGATGAAGAGTTAACACAACAGCCAGAAGTACAGGTGTTTAATAACCCTGCGCGTATTGAAATGCGCTTCAGCGAAAGTAATGTAGAAGGCACAATGAGTGACGTTGCCATCAATAAAGCTGGTATTGAGAAAGTAACTAGCAAAGTGGATAACGGTGAGCTAATTGTCACTGTACATATGGATCGTTTAAAAATTTACCAAACAAAGGTTAAGAACAATTTAGTTTCATTACATGTATCAGATAACATGTTAACGAGTTCAACTGCAGAGCCAAGTGCTGGCGAAACCAGTAATTATATTAACTCAATTCAATCTATAGACTTTCGCCGTGGTGAAAAAGGTGAAGCCAGAGTTTTAGTTTTTTTACAAGATACCCAAGCTGCTATCGATGTGCATGAAAGTGGTGGTAAAATTATTGCTGAATTCCACCATACCGATATTCTAGATGATTTGTTGTATGAATTGGATGTGTTAGATTTTGGTACTGTGATTAGCTCCATAGAGACATTTAAAGAAGAAAGTAAAAGCCGTATTGTTATCGAACCAAATGCTGCATTTAAATATACTTTCCAACAAATTGAGAACGTATTTACGCTCACTGTCGAAAAAGATGCTTCACAGCGTTCATTTCTAGATGGTGGAAAAGAGTACCAAGGTCGCCCAATGACCTTAAACTTCCAAGATATTTCTGTGCGTGCAGTACTGCAAATCATTGCTGGCTACAATGACTTTAACTTAGTAACCAGTGACTCCGTGACTGGTAATATCACTTTACGTCTTGACGGTGTGCCATGGGACCAAGCGCTTGATGTAGTATTGCGTGTTAAAGGTCTAGATAAGCGTATGGATGGCTCTATTTTAATGGTTGCGCCTTCAGAAGAGCTGGCAGCCAGAGAAGCGAAAGATCTAAAAGCCAAGCAACAAGTTGAAGATTTAGAACCGCTTTATAGCGAATATATTCGCCTTAACTATGCTAAAGCAGAAGAATTTGCCGATCTATTAAAAACAGATACCAACAGTATTATTACGCCTCGTGGCAGTGTGTCTGTTGATAAACGTACCAATACTTTACTGATCAAAGATACGGTTAAAAGTATCGAAAGCGTACGCCGTATGGTTGAGACCTTAGATATTGCCGTGAAACAGGTGGTTATTGAATCACGTATGGTCACGGTACGCGATAATGTTCAAGAAGATTTAGGTGTACGATGGGGCTTTAGTGACGCCTCTGATAACGGTGGGATTTCGGGCTCTCTAGAAGGTGCTCAGGGTATGTTCGGCGCGGGGTCGTATGATGATATCCCAAGTATCAGTGATCGCTTAAATGTAAACCTACCTGTATCAAGTGCTGCGGGCAGCATAGGAATGCAAGTTGCGAAATTAGCTAACGGTACTTTACTTGATCTAGAGCTTAGTGCTTTAGAAGAGGAAAACCGTGGTGAAATTATCGCAAGCCCACGTATTACTACGGCCAACCAGAAAAAAGCGCGGATTGAGCAAGGTACTGAAATTCCTTATGTAGAATCGGCTTCTAGTGGTGCCACTACAGTAACATTTAAAAAAGCAGTATTAAGCTTGGAGGTCACACCGCATATCACGCCAGATAATAAAGTGATCTTAGATTTAATCATTACGCAAGACACTCGTGGTGATACAGTGCAAACCCCAACCGGGTCAGCTGTTTCAATTGATACGCAAAAAATTCAAACTCAAGTGCTCGTTGAGAATGGCCAAACCGTGGTACTTGGTGGTATATTCCAGCAACAAATCATAAACTCGACGAAAAAGGTTCCACTATTAGGTGACATTCCTTATCTAGGTGTGCTGTTTAGAAGTACGAGTGAGTTTAATGAGAAGAAGGAATTATTGATTTTCGTTACTCCGAAGATTCAAATAGACTAAATCTGGTCTATTTTCCTTATCGCAGCGGGCAATTATTAACTTTAATTGCCCGTTAATTGGCTTTTTGTTCTATTTGACTTGAAATACCGCATCAATTACTGAGATAATCCCCTCCTTAATTTTGGGGCCAGGTCGTTAGGCGGGGTTTTATTTCAAATTTTAGAGTTCGTTTGTACTAAAAGATATGGCTGAAAAACGTAATATATTTCTAGTTGGCCCTATGGGGGCTGGCAAAAGCACAATTGGTCGTCACATCGCTGACCAATTACATCTTGAATTTGTCGATTCTGATCAAGAAATCGAACGCCGTACAGGTGCTGATATAGCATGGGTGTTTGATCTTGAAGGTGAAGAAGGCTTTCGACTTCGTGAAGAAGGCGTCATTGGCGACCTAACTGAGATGCAAGGTATTGTACTTGCAACTGGTGGTGGTTCAGTGATGAGTAAAGAAGTCCGAAATAAGCTTTCGGCTCGTGGTATCGTTGTATACCTAGAGACACCAATCGAAAAGCAAGTTGCACGTACGCAGCGCGACAAGCGTCGCCCACTATTGCAAACAGAAGAAGCACCTCGTGATGTTTTAGAGCGTTTAGCGCAAGAGCGCGAGCCGTTATATAAAGAAGTTGCTGACTTTACTGTACGCACTGATGAGCAAAGCGCTAAAGTTGTTGCTAATCAAATCATTGAGAAATTAGATTTTTAAAACCCAATAATAAAGGATACTGGCGATGCTTGAATTAACTGTTAATTTAGACGAGCGTAGTTATCCTATATATATTGGTAAATCTGCACTTCATAACTCAGACAGGTTACGTCGACACTTAGGTGATTGTCGTCCTATCTTCATCACTAATGACACCATTGCACCTTTATACTTAAATGATGCAATGGCGTTATTAGCTGATTTAAACCCTCTGCACTTTATTATTCCTGACGGTGAACAATTTAAATCACTTGAGTGGTTTGAAAAAATTTCAGCGTTTCTATTAGAGAATAATTGTGGCCGAGATACTTGCCTGATTGCGTTAGGCGGTGGTGTTGTTGGTGATCTAACAGGCTTTGTTGCTGCATGTTATCAACGAGGCGTACCTTTTATTCAAGTACCAACCACCTTGTTATCTCAGGTAGACTCTTCTGTTGGTGGTAAAACTGCTGTAAATCACCCGCTGGGTAAAAACATGATAGGCGCATTTTATCAGCCGCAAGCCGTGTTTATTGATACTCAATCACTGCACACTTTACCAGCAAGAGAGTTTGCTGCAGGTATGGCTGAAGTGATCAAATATGGTTTGATCTACGATACTGAATTATTCACTTTCTTAGAAAATAATATAACTCAGCTACAAGCGCTTGATGAAGAAACCTTACAGCATGTTATTTTTCGTTGCTGTGAAATCAAAGCATTAATTGTTGCACAAGATGAAAAAGAAGCCGGTTTACGAGCTTTGCTGAATTTAGGTCATACCTTTGCACACGCTATTGAAGCACAAATGGGCTATGGTAAATGGTTACATGGTGAAGCGGTAGCTACAGGCATGGTGTTAGCGGCTCAATTAGCGCATACACGTGGTGATTTAACTGCAGCTGAAGTTTCAAGGATCAGCGCTTTAATTGCAGCTTATAATTTACCTTGTGTTATACCTAAGGAAATGACAAGCCAGCATTTTTTACACCATATGCGCAAAGATAAGAAAAATAAGAAAGGTACTATTCGATTTATTTTACCTACTGAGTTTGGCCAATGTGCACTCGTTGACGATGTGTCAGATCAACAGGTTCATGATCTAATAGGCCGGTAATGCAATCGCAAATTTTACCAAGCCGAGCGGCTCTGGTTGATCGCATCGCGCTGCAATTTGAATACGGACAGAATCTAATCGCTCTATTAGGGCCATCAGGCCTTGGTAAAAGCTACCTCCTCGAAACTTTCATCACAGATAAATATAGCGATTTTAACAAAGCATTTGTTCAAGTAAGCGCTCGAATGACTGATAGTCAACTGATGAGCGAGTTACTGGAGCAAAGCTTTAGTACACCATTAATTGATCAAAACTTATCTTTGTCTGAAAACTTTTTTCAGTTAGTTAAAAAGCAAAATTGTGGTCCATGCTTGTGGGTACTCGATGGGGCTCGCCATTTGTCAGACGAAATGGCTGCTGACTTAGCCGTGCTGGCTAAAAATAGCCCAGTAACCCTGTATATTTTGGTTGCTTCGCACTCTGTTGGACAGTTTAATAATGCGGTGGAGATCCACCTTGAAGCGCTTTCTTTAGCTGAAAGTAAGCAGCTTATGCGTTGGTATTTTAATAACTTACCGGTTGATGAAGACCCTGTTTTTCAAACTTTTCTAAAGGAATCGCATGGTAATCCGAGCTTACTATTAGCTTGGCAGCCAATTGAGCATAGCGCTGAAGTCAAAGTTGCAGACAAAGTTTCCTGGCGACTGCATTTAATTACGCTGATGATGATTATCATGCTATTGATTATAGGTTTCTTGTATAAATCTGATATGACTCAGTGGTGGCAAGATTTTTATCAGCAACAGCCAGAAGAGCCGGTAGCTACTGCCATTGCTGTGGAGCAATTAACGCAAGATACTAACAAGCAGATTGTGCAGCCTGAAGATGATGCAATAGCGACGGAGGCTGAATCGACACCACAACACTTGAGTGACGATAATGCAGCATCAAACAATGTTGCAGCTATCCTTGATAGCCTTGTCGAAAAACAGCAAATAAGCGACGCTAATTCACCCGTAATAGAAGATTCATCTGTTGGCAAAACTCAAGAGCAAGTGGAAGTTGAGCCCACCAAGTTACCTGTCGACAATGCTTGGTTTAATGAGCAAACGGATGAGCATGTTGTTATTCAATTATTGGCAGTAACCAAGCAAGCCATTGCAGAGCAATTTGTTGTAGAGCAGCAATTAGGCGAAGCCGCTAAAGTTTATCAAACACAACGTAATAATACGCTTTGGTGGATAGTCACTTATGGCAATTATAAAAACTTAAACGCAGCACGCAAGGTAACGCCGACTTTACCTAAAGCTGTAAGAAACAATCAGCCGTTTTATAAAAAAATCAGTAAAATTAAACAAGAAATCGCGTTACTAGATCAGTAAAACTAAGCTGATTAGTGTAGAATCGCGGCCATACCAGTTTGAAGTAAAGAGCCGATGCAAACAAAGACCAGAGCCTTCCTTAAATGGGCCGGCGGAAAATACAGCTTAGTTGAAGATATTAGTGCCCGCTTAAATGTTGCAAGCAAGCATGCAGATACCTTAGTTGAACCGTTTGTAGGCGCTGGCTCGGTATTTTTAAATACTAACTTCAAGCATTATATTTTAAACGATATTAATGCGGATCTTATTAACTTGTATAACGAGCTTAAAAGCTCGCCTGATGAATTTATAAGTGATGCGAAAAAGCTGTTCGTAGATTTAAATAATCACCCAGATGCTTATTACGATTATCGTGTGCAATTTAATCAAAGCAACGATATTTATGAGCGTGCGATTTTATTCTTATACATGAACCGTCACGGGTATAATGGCTTATGCCGCTATAATTTAAAGGGAATTTTTAATGTTCCCTTTGGTAAATATAAGCGTCCTTACTTTCCTGAAAAAGAAATGCAATTTTTTGCGCAAAAGGCTCAGCAGGCTACGTTTACCTGTTTAGGCTACGATGATGTGTTTAAGCTAGTGCCTGATAACGCGGTCATTTATTGCGATCCCCCTTATGTTCCTCTTAGCAAAACAGCCTCGTTTACCTCCTACGCAAAAGGGGGCTTTAACTTAGATGATCAGGCTAATTTAGCAAACTTAGCTGAGCAAGCAGCTTTTGAAAATAGTACACCGGTACTAATATCGAATCATGATACGGTGTGGACACGTAAAATATATAGCCAAGCGAAGCTAGATGAAATTCAAGTCAAGCGTACCATTAGCCCCAAAGGCGGCTCACGTAATAAAGTGAATGAGCTAATGGCTATGTATTTAGCACCCAAGCCACTACAGCATAAATAGCAGCTACAAATACAATAAATAACCCAATAGCGATAAGAATAATAAAAACAGGGGAATGTTGTTGAAAGTCTGATTGGCGCTTAGTTTCAGACTGCACGCCAAAAAAAGCTGCAATAACGCTTTGCAAAGCGCTGAACAGTTGTTTCACCTAATTAGAACCGAGGGGCTAAGGAACGTGCTTGTTTAGGTTCATCAGAGCTTGTTAATAACTCGAGTAAATCTAAGTAATGAAACTGTGCACTTCGGCTATCACCGGTGATCCAAGACATCCAGCTTGATTCATGTTCTGCATTCATGCATTGCACTGTGTTATTTATTAAATGCTCACCACTACATTGGCAGTTGTTAGCAGTGATAAAAGTGTCATCGCTTTTTGAAAAATAGCTTAATGTACCGATAGTTAGAGCAGTCGCAGTTAAGATCCCAATTTTAAAAGCATGCATTTTACTTAGTCCATAATGGTGTTACTAACCTAAGCATACCTAATAAATGGTCAAATAACAAACTTAATTCACCCTTAACAATTATAAAAAATCAATATTATTATGGGTTTAAAGTAAAAATAAAGTTTAAAAAAGGTTGGTCAATAAATGAGCGTTGCATTAAACCGAATAGAATAAAAGCTTTAATAGTTAAAGTCGCTCGCATTTGCTCAATATAAACGCCGTCATATTTATTTTCCCACGATGGGGTTATTTGTTACATTAAGCCAAACTTACGCGCATTTGAAATACATTAAGGATTGCCAATGTTAGAAACAATGCAAAAATATCTTATCGCTCCGTCAATTTTGTCAGCTGACTTTGCTCGTTTAGGTGAAGACGTTGACAAGGTGCTTGCGGCGGGTGCTGATGTAGTTCATTTTGATGTAATGGATAACCATTATGTACCTAACCTAACGATAGGTCCTATGGTATGTAAAGCGTTGCGCGATTATGGCGTTACAGCGCCCATTGATGTGCATTTAATGGTAAAGCCTGTAGATAGCTTAATTCCACAATTTGCTGATGCAGGAGCATCGATTATAACGTTTCACCCTGAAGCCAGTGAGCATTTAGATCGCACTTTACAGCTTATCAAAGATAGCGGTTGCCAAGCAGGACTGGTTTTTAATCCTGCAACCAGTTTAAGTTATTTAGAGCATGTGATTGATAAACTCGATGTGATTTTACTCATGTCAGTAAATCCTGGTTTTGGTGGTCAAAGTTTTATTCCTCATACCTTAGAAAAACTCCATCAAGCGCGTAAAATTATTGATAGTTCAGGGAAAAATATTCGTTTAGAAGTTGATGGTGGTATCAAGGTTGAAAATATTGCTGCTGCAGCACAAGCGGGTGCAGATATGTTTGTTGCCGGCTCTGCTATTTTTAATCAACCAGATTATAAAACCGTGATAACGCAAATGCGTGAGCAATTAAAAGGTGTTGATTAATGAAGTATGAAGCCGCTTTATTTGATTTAGACGGTACCTTAGTCGATAGTGTTTACGATTTATACATGGCGATGAATCTAACACTCACTGAGCTTGCTTTTCCGGTTGTGACTCAGCACCTTGTTGAAACATGGGTTGGTAATGGCATTGAAATGCTAGTTAAACGTGGTTTAAGTGGTGATATGCAAGTAAGTGAGCAATTAGACGAGCAACTTGCAAGTAAAGCGACCGAGATTTTTTATGGCCATTATGAGCAACTGGTAGGTGAGTACAGCGTGTTGTATCAACATGTTGAAACAGGCCTCGCTGCTTTACGTAATACCCCCAAAGCATTAATAACCAATAAAGCGCGCCGCTTTACTGTAAAGTTATTGGATAAATTGGCGCTTACCGATCATTTTGATGTGATAGTGTGTGGTGATGATATGGCTAAGAAACCTTCAGCTGAGCCTTTATTGTACGCTTGCAAACAACTGGGTGTTAAACCTAGCCAAACGATTATGATTGGTGATTCAAAAAGTGATATTTTAGCGGCGCAAGCTGCACACATTGAGGTTATTGCAATGAATTATGGTTATAACCAAGGTGAAAATCTGAGTGATTACAATCCACAGTACCTCTGTGATACATTCTTAGATATAATACCCGTACTTACCCAAAGGTAAGGCATTTTTAATTTTAGTATTTTTTATTTTAAGTAATATAAAGGAACATCATGAGTAAACCAGTAGTGTTAAGTGGCATTCAGCCAACCGGTGGTATGACAATAGGCAACTATGTTGGCGCTATCAACCAGTGGCTTAAGCTACAGGAAGATCACGAAAGTTACTTTATGTTAGTTGATTTGCATGCCATTACCATTCGCCAAGAGCCTGAAGTATTACGTTCACGCGTTTTAGATGGTATTGCCCTTTACGCTGCTTGCGGTATTGATCCTGAAAAAGCTGCATTATTTGTGCAATCACAAGTGCCTGAGCACGCACAGCTGAGTTGGGTGCTAAATTGTTACGCGCAAATGGGTGAGCTTAATCGTATGACTCAGTTTAAAGATAAGTCATCTAAGCATGCTAATAATGTTAACGTGGGGCTGTTTGCATACCCTGTGTTGCAAGCGGCTGATATTTTACTTTATCAAGCAGATCAAGTGCCTGTTGGAGAAGACCAAAAGCAACACCTAGAGCTTACACGCGATATCGCAACACGTTTTAATAACTTATATGGTGATGTTTTTAAAATACCAGAACCTTATATTCCTGAGTTTGGTGCACGTGTGATGAGCTTGCAAGATCCGCTGAAGAAAATGTCTAAGTCTGATGACAACCCGAACGGCTATATCATGTTATTAGATGAGCCAAAAAAGATTGAGAAAAAGCTGAAAAAAGCAGTGACGGACTCAGACGAACAAGCGCGTATTTACTTTGATCGTACTGAAAAACCTGGTGTATCAAATTTACTAACGCTTATGTCAGTTGCCACTAAACGCTCTATCGAAGAGCTTGTGCCAGATTATGAAGACAAAATGTATGGCCACTTGAAAAAAGATACAGCAGATGCGGTTGTAAGCATGATTGAGCCAATCCAAGCGCGCTTTAAAGAAATTCGCGAAGACCAAACTTTACTTAACAACATCATGAAAACCGGCGCCGAAAAAGCCAGTATTCGTGCTGAGAAAACGTTAAAGTCTGTTTATGACGCAGTGGGCTTTATTCCTCGCCCGTAATCGTTATTGAGACAAAAATACCGCTGGTTGAATCATTTCGTCAGCGGTATTTTTTTACCTGTGAAGTATGCTTTAGCTGCGCGCTTAAATGACTGGCGCAGCTATTTAACATTACCATTATGCTTTGTTTAGCTTTTTAGCTAAGTTTTGGTCAACCTGCTTTTGCATATCTTGCATTGATTTTTCTAAGTTTACGTTCAGTTTTTTATTTAGTCCGTTTTCAAATGTTAGCTCTTTTTGCTGAGCATGTTGGATATTCGCTTTTGAAATATGTACGCTGCCTAGTTGTTGAGCGACTAGCTCAGGGTTACCTGCGGCCATAGCAGAAGATGTACCAAAAGTTGCTGCTACTAATAATACTGGTAATGCTTTTTTGATTAATTTGTTCATGATTAAACCCTTCTTTATTTAAAATATGTATCTAACGTGTTCGTTATAAATTGTTGTAACTAGCATGTTTGCTGTTGACGGTGATAACAATAGCGTGGAATTTAATGCAAGTCGCTTATCTAGTTATGAGCAATTAATTGATAAGCTTTTTAAATTATTTTTTGTTTTAAATTAAACGGTTAAGCTAAAACCTTATTTGGCATTATAAGGTTTCACTACCTAAGTTTACGTCCCTGTGCTAGGGTTGTATTAAATAAAAAAGAATGACAGCTATGAATTATCAAATCGGACCTTGGCAATTTATTGAAAACCGTTGCGTGTTAGTGGCAGAGGGTATTGAGCGAGAGCTTGATCCTTTACTAGCTAAACTACTCATTTATTTTGCGACTAGATCACAACAAATAATCCCACGGCAAGAATTAGTCGAGCAGGTTTGGAAACAAAGCTTTGTCGATGATAACGCGATAAACCGTGCTATTTCAGAATTACGCAAACAACTTGCACATCCGGTTCATAAAGCACCGCTGATTAAAACCCACTACCGCAAAGGTTATAGCTTAACGGTTGTTGCGCAAAAAATGGTTGAGCCAGAGGCGGTCATTCCTCCATCAACACCAACCGCAAAGATTGAAGAGCAAAGTTCAGCACCAGTTGCAACCACTCAGACGCCAGTCGTTGCTGATAAAGCACGTTTAATAACAAAAAAACGAGTGTTGATTAGTATAAGTGCAATTGTTGCCACGATACTCGTTTATTGGTTAAGCACAGTCACTACGGTTGAAATTAAAAATGGCAAAAGCAAAAATGTAACGGCTACGCTTATCCCAAGTACTTGGAACGTTGGCGCAGAAGCACATCCGGAGCTTTCATCTGATCGCCAATTTTTAGCGTACAGCAATATTAATCCGGGTGATGGTTCAATCCGCGCGTTTGTAAAGCGCATAGCCGATCAGCGAGAAGTTGAGCTTACTTACCCAGGTTTTCAGGTCGCAGTTCACTCTTGGCAGCTAAATCAGCGCAAAGTGTTATTACAAGCAACAAATTTAGCAAAGCAGCAATGTAAGTTACTACTGGCAGATTTAACGAATTTCCCTGATGTTGGCCAAATCCATACACTCAAAACCTGTGATTTACGCTATACAGGCTTTGCTCAGCTTGATGAAACCGGTGAGTTTATATATTACGCTGACTCAAAAGCACAGAGCAATGGCGCGGGGTTATTTCGCTATAATGTAAAACAACAAAAAGAATCTATTTTGGTCCCTCCCTCAGACATTAAATTCGGTGTAAACATGCCGCGTTTATCGCCCTCAGGTAAGCAAATTGCGTATGTGCTTAATCAGCAAAGTCAGCCGTTTTCTATTTATGTGTATAACCTCGACAGCCGAGAAACCAAACGCGTTTTTCAAGGGAAAAATAAAACCATTAGTTTTGCATTTGATTGGCTAGCAGAAGAAAATGCTTTGCAAATTAGTGAAGAAAGTGAACTGACAACCATCTATTTATCAGGAACTGAGATTGCTAAAATAGATAGGTTTAATATTACACCCGCTATCTCGCCATTTTATTTGGCTGCGTATTCAACGAACAGTGTATTTTTTTCCCCTGGGCAAACACAGCAATTATCCTTATTAAAAGTATCAGAATTGTTTACCGATAACCCGCAGACAGAACAGTTGTTTGCTTCACAAAGTGATAATTACAATGCGGTAGAATTTACGAATGAGCAAGGCAAAGGTCAAATTTTCGTATCGAATCGCTCTGGTAGCGCGCAATTGTGGGGCTACATAAATGGCCGAGAGCAGCAGCTAAGTGAATTTGAATACACACAAAATAATAAATCACGTATCGCGTTATTGCGTTTAGCAAGTAATGGTAAATTTATCTTGCTGAAATACAATAATCAGCTGGTGTTTTTTGATATCAGTAGTCAGCGAGTACACAATCTACCTGAATTGAAAGAGTTTAATATTGCTTCATACACATGGGGAGACAACAGCGAAAGTATTTACTTTATAGAGCAACAAGCGCAAAGTCTGCATTTGTGGGAATTTAGCTTACTTACCCGAGAGCTAAAGAAATATGAAGATATTCAGCCTAATGCGTTATTAGCCGCGCCTGATGGTCAAGCGTATGCAGTCACTGAAGATGAACTCATAAGGCTAGCTGATCGTAAACATTGGCCTATCCCACAAAGTTTAACAGCCGAGCTATTCCATGCCGTTAATCAGGATTACCTGTACTTCAATGATGGTATTTCTCAGGTTTCACGAATGAACTTAGTAACTAATGAAGTTGAAAGTACCCACGTCGATTTTCACCCATTAGTTTTTTCAGTGAACGAACAAAACGAATTGTTGTTTAGCAAGCGAGAATATAAAAGCACGCAAATAATGCAGGTCACATGGGAATAGTTTAGTTAATACTAAACCTGCTTATTTAGCTGGTTTTATTCCGGGTGAATCACATGCTTTTACAATAAAGCTATAACTATATGGTTCTGTGTTATCTAGCGTTATTTCTACGAACTCATAATCATTTAATTCTACAGTTTTGCTATTTTTAGCTTTAGCACAGCGTGAGAAAGTGTCAGCTTCAAAATGATAAGCAAAGCTCGCAATAAGCCATTTACTGCGCTCAAAATACCCTTTGGTTTCTAAAAAGTGAGTCATATTTTCTGCAGTACTACCATCTCCTTCAACATCGACTGCAATATTAGAAGGTTCGTCCGAGAAGCTCTCTTGGCTATTGCTTGCCAATGGTTTTAGCCGTTTACTTAACTCTTGTATTGCTTTTTCGTTTGCCTCGCTCGACTCTACAGCGAGAGCTTGGCCAGCTTTTGAGCCATTGGCAAAGCTACTGACTATTTCGTCAAACACTTGCTCGGTTGGTTTTTCATCGATAAATGAAATGAGGTTGACAATAACGACACTTGCTAAGGAAAAGCGAAGTAGTGCGGTTAATAACGGAGAGTAACTCTGACTGATGAATTTAACGCGATCAGAGCCAAATGGTTTAATTACTAATAATGCAATAATATAAAAAGGTAATATCAGTTGTAGCAGTAGCAAAGTGCCCAGCGTAATCCCTAATGCCCAAGGTGGTAAATAGAGTAAAGTTGCAAAATTATGGCTGTAATTAAAGTGTGCTGCAGAGACTTGGGTGACTTCGTTAACGATCCCACTTGCACTGGCTAACACAAAGTTGGCAATAATAGCGTAAAAAAGCAGTATTAAGGCTTTACCGGCCAGTGAATGCCACAGTTGTATAAATTTAGGCCAAAACTCTACGACTAACGCAATAATAGTTAATAAACTTGCAAGTGCTGCAGATTGCAGTAATAACAGGCTAATAAGGGCAAGTAAGTACAGCTTTTGGGCTGTACTTAAATTAAACCAGATACTTTGTATGCGTTTTATTAGACGTGCTTTATGAGGTTTAAAGTTTGCGTTATGTTGCTTTAACTGCCTGTTTGCACGCCATTTTGCTACTTTAAAGTATCGTAACATTCCTTGTCCTTCATGGTTTAAAGTAGAGCTTTTAAATAGTGCCCGGTATGTGAACGCTCACATTCTGCCACTTCTTCAGGTGTGCCTGCGATTAAAATTTCACCGCCGCCAGCACCGCCTTCAGGGCCTAAATCGACAATCCAGTCTGCGGTTTTTATCACATCAAGATTGTGCTCAATCACCACAATGGTATTACCGTGGTCACGTAAGCGATGCAATACAACTAATAGCTGCTCGATGTCGGCAAAGTGCAAGCCTGTGGTCGGTTCATCAAGAATATACAGGGTTTTACCGGTATCACGCTTAGACAGCTCGCGAGCTAGTTTTACACGCTGTGCTTCACCCCCTGAGAGTGTCGTAGCAGCTTGGCCTAGGCGAATATAAGAGAGTCCAACATCCATTAAAGTTTTTAGCTTACGTGCAATTGCAGGTATTTTATCAAAATAGTCGTGCGCATCTTCCACCGTCATTTCAAGCACTTGGTGAATATTTTTACCTTTATACTGTACTTCTAAGGTTTCACGGTTATAACGCTGGCCTTTACATACATCACAGGGTACATAAACATCAGGTAAAAAGTGCATTTCTACTTTGATAACGCCATCACCTTGGCAGGCTTCACAGCGTCCACCTTTAACGTTAAAGCTAAAGCGGCCAACTTTATAACCCCGTGAGCGGGCTTCTTGAGTGCCGGCAAATAACTCACGAATACCGGTAAATATACCTGTATAAGTTGCAGGGTTTGAACGCGGTGTGCGGCCAATGGGGCTTTGATCAATATCGATTACTTTATCAAAGTGTTCAAGCCCTTTAATTTCTTTATAAGGAGCGGCTTCTGCGGTGGTTGCACCATTTAGCTCGGTATGAGCTAATTTGAATAAGGTGTCGTTAATAAGGGTTGATTTACCTGAGCCAGACACCCCAGTAATACAGGTCATCAAGCCAAATGGAATCTGTAAGTCGACATTTTTTAGGTTATTACCTGTAGCGCCAAATAACTCAAGCCATTTATCATTGATCAGATGGCGCTCTTTAGGTACTTCAATTTTACGCTTGCCAGATAAAAACTGCCCAGTGACAGATTTTTCACTGGCTAAAATGTCATCGCGGGTACCTTCAGCAATGACATAACCACCATGCACACCAGCACCTGGGCCAATATCAATGATATGATCGGCGGCGCGGATTGCATCTTCATCATGCTCTACCACAATCACGGTATTACCTAAATCGCGTAGATGAATCAGTGTTTGTAATAAGCGGTCGTTATCACGTTGATGCAGGCCAATAGATGGCTCATCAAGCACGTACATAACACCCACAAGGCCTGCGCCAATTTGGCTGGCTAAGCGAATACGCTGCGCTTCACCGCCTGAAAGTGTGTCGGCGCTGCGCTCTAATGATAAATAGTTCAAACCCACGTTAATCAAAAATGATAAACGATCGCGAATTTCTTTTAGTATTTTTTCTGCTATTTGGCCACGTTGCCCAGTTAAAGTAAGCTCCGCAAAAAAGTCCATCGCTTCGCCAATACTCATTGACGTAATATCTGGTAAGTTTGTTTGGCCGATAAACACACTTCGAGCTTCTTGGCGTAATCGTGAGCCTTTACAGCTTGGGCAAGCTTGGCTGGTTTGGTATTTTGCCAGTTCTTCACGCACTGAGTTAGATTCAGTTTCGCGGTAACGGCGATTCATATTATTGAGCACACCTTCAAACTCGTGGTTACGAGTAATTAAGTCACCTCGGTCATTGCGGTAATTAAAGGCAATTTTAGTACTGCCAGAGCCTTCTAAAATAACTTTTTTAGCGTCGTTACTGAGCTCTTGAAAGGGAACTTCTAAATCAAACTTGTAATGGTCAGCAACGGCTTGTAGCATTTGGAAATAGTAAAAACTGCGCTTGTCCCAGCCTTTAATAGCACCACCGGATAAACTAAGCTCTGGGTTTTGAATAACGCGGTTTGGGTCAAAATACTGCCTAACACCTAAACCATCACAGCTTTGACATGCGCCTGCTGGGTTATTGAATGAGAACAAACGAGGCTCAAGTTCGGTCATGGCATAGCCACACGTCGGGCAGGCAAAGTTTGCTGATAGCAATAACTCTTCGCTGCCGTCGTTATCCATAGAAGCAATTGTTGCAACACCTGATGACAACTCTAGGGCTGTTTCAAAAGACTCTGCAAGGCGTTGCTGTAAGCCGTCTTTGACTTTAAAACGGTCGACCACAACTTCAATGGTGTGTTTTTTATGTAACTCTAAGGTTGGTGGATCCGAAAGGTCGCACACTTCACCATCAATACGAGCACGGATATAACCTTGGCTCGCTAACTGCTCGAGTAATTTTACATGTTCGCCTTTACGTTCTTTCACTACTGGTGCAAGCATCATCAGCTTGCTGCCTTCAGGGAATGCTAAAACAGTGTCGACCATTTGGCTCACCGTTTGTGCAGCAAGAGGTAAATCGTGAGTAGGACAGCGTGGCTCACCAACGCGAGCAAATAATAAGCGCAGGTAATCGTAAATTTCGGTAATGGTTCCTACAGTAGAGCGAGGATTATGTGAGGTCGACTTTTGCTCTATGGAGATTGCAGGGGAAAGACCTTCAATGTGATCAACATCAGGCTTTTCCATGAGTGATAAAAATTGTCTTGCGTAAGCTGATAAAGATTCTACATACCGGCGTTGCCCTTCTGCATATAAGGTATCAAATGCTAAAGACGATTTACCTGAACCAGATAGACCGGTGATAACAATTAATTTATCACGGGGAATGGTTAGGCTGATGTCTTTTAAATTGTGCGTGCGGGCGCCTCGGACTTCAATGTTTTCCATGCTATCTCGTTTCATTACCAAAAGTATTTACTGAGTATCTCATAATACGCAACAAGATTAATCCTTGATCAATGAAAAAATCATCGCTTTAGGGCGATTATTTCTTATTAAGCTTGTGGTAGAATCCCTGCTCGAATTCTAATAGACAGCAAGAACACGCGAATCATGACAGCTTCTTCACTCAACTCTCGAGAAAAACGCGCCGCAGTATCACTGGCCAGCGTGTTTGCATTTCGTATGCTTGGCTTATTTATGCTGATGCCCGTATTGGCTATTTATGGCCAAGAGCTTTCAGGTTTTTCACCGCTATGGATAGGTATCGCGATTGGTGCTTATGGTTTAACGCAAGCTATATTACAAATACCTATGGGCTGGCTGTCTGATAAAATAGGCCGTAAAAAAGTGATAATTGCTGGCCTAAGTGTGTTTGCGTTAGGCTCAGTAATCGCCGCCACTGCAGACTCAATGCAAATGGTTACGTTAGGGCGGGCCTTACAAGGTATGGGGGCAATAGCAAGCTCTCTATTGGCATTTGCCTCTGATTTAAGTCGAGATGAACAAAGACCAAAAGTAATGGCTGTCATAGGTATGAGTATCGGTATGAGCTTTGCTTTTGCTATGCTACTTGGGCCAATGGTCGCTGCTTCTTGGGGGGTTGCCGGTATATTTTGGTTAACAGCTGTACTGGCTATATTAGGTATGTTTATCGTGCTATTTTTAGTACCAAAAGCAGTTAATAAGGCTCCTCGTGGTGATACGCTAGCAAGCTTTAGTGACATAAAAAAATTGGTGAAACACCCGCAATTAGCACGTTTAGATATCGGAGTTATGTTGCTGCACCTAACGCTTACAACTATTTTTGTCGCTTTACCAGGGCAGCTTATTGCTAAAGGTTTGGCTGCAGAAGCACATTGGCAAGTGTATATTCCGGTATTAATATTGGCCTTTTTACTGATGGCACCAGTGATGATCATTGCTATTCGTAAAGAAAAAGAAAAGCAGGCTTTTTTAGGCTCTGTTGCTATATTGGTACTAAGCATGGTGGCACTTGCAGCAGGTGTTAATTCGGTTGTAGGTATGGCGCTGTGTATGCTCGCTTACTTTGTTGCTTTTAACTTTTTGGAAGCCACTATGCCAGCACTGGTATCGCGTTTAGCACCGGCTAACCAAAAAGGGTCAGCAATGGGCGTATTTTCGTCAGGACAATTTTTTGGTGCATTTTTAGGTGGTATTTTAGGGGGTTACGTTGCGCAATCGACAAGCCCGCAAGCAGTGTTTGCCGCAGCTGCACTTGTTGGGGTAATATGGCTTATCCTTGCTTGGCAAATGCAAGTCCCGCCTAGAAGTAAAATGATTAGCTTAATGACAGAATTAAGTTCAGAGCAGCAAGCACAAGTGCTTGCCTCTAAATTAGTTGCTTTATCAGGTGTATTAGAAGCAACTGTAGTGTGCGAAGAGAATCGCAGCTATTTAAAGATTAACGATAAAGAATTTGACCTAGACCAAGCCCGTAAAGTGGCTGGTTTAAGCTAACGTAAATAGGAGAAAGGTCCATGGCACGCGGTGTTAATAAAGTAATCTTGGTTGGTAATTTAGGTCAAGATCCAGAAGTACGTTATATGCCTAATGGTAATGGTGTAGCAAACATTACTTTAGCTACTTCAGATAGCTACAAAGATAAAAACACCGGCCAAATGGTCGATAAAACTGAATGGCATCGCGTGGTGTTTTTTGGCAAGTTAGCTGAAATCGTGGGTGAATACTGCCGTAAAGGTTCGCAAATTTACGTTGAAGGTAAACTACAAACACGTAAATGGACTGATCAACAAGGCCAAGAAAAATACACCACAGAAATCGTTGTAGATGGCTTTACTGGTCAAATGCAAATGCTAGGTGCCCGTGGTGGCGACCAACAAGGTGGTGGTTACCAAGGCGGCCAACAACAGTCGCAAAGCCAAGGTGGTCAATCACAAGGCGGTTATAGTCAACAGCAAAGCGCACCACAACAAGGTGGCGGTTACGGTCAACAGCAAAGTGCACCGCAACAAAGTAGTGGTTACGGCCAACAGCAAAGTGCGCCACAGCAAGCTCCAGCGGCACGCCAGCAACCAGCAGCTACACCTCAGCAAAATAATCAATATCAATCAGGTGGCGGTTATAACCAGCAACAAAGCAGCAATACACCACAGCAAGGTGGGTTTGCTCCTAAACCGCAAAATGCACCACAAGGCGGCGCATCAAACCCAATGGAACCACCTATTGATTTTGATGACGACATCCCCTTTTAATTCAAGACAAAAATAAAATTTTTTAATTTTTATTGAACGAAAAAAACCTCGCTAGCGAGGTTTTTTTTGTTGCTAGGTTTATTTTAGCATTGCGAGTTTACGGGGTTACACAGGTATTCGCTATTTTGCGGTAAAGTTACTTTATAGTCAGTACCATACGGATTACCGGCTTTATAAAAGTCAGTTGAAATGATTTGTGCACCACTGCTAAAGGCTGCTTTGGCACGGCTCATATCATTAACTTTAGCTTCATAGGTTTCAATATCTGCCCGTGTCCGGACTAAATAACCTTGCTTAACATAGCGCTGAATATCCTGTTGCCGTACGTTAGCGTTATCAACTAATAAGAAAGCAGCGTGCTGTTGTCCAGGTGTCGATCGTAAAAAAGCAACTCGCTGTTCAAGGTTTGGTGTGCCGTCTAAATAATGGCTTAAATCAGATGTATCACCTGCAGCAATCATCATAAATACGAACTTTCCTTTACTGCTGGCCAGGCTTGGCCAATTATTAGCTAACACGGCTTGTTCTAAAGTGCCATAGTTTCCACGTACGTCATCAGGTGTAATTAGTTTCTCTCGACCGAATATAGCTAAAATAGTGTTATCCATTTCAGCGTAGGCAGATTGTTCAAAAGGGAGTACTTTTGCAGCTCCAGGTAATGCATCCATGGCTGCGCGGCCTTTTGCTTCCAGCATAATAAAAATTGGCGTGTGATCTGGGTTTTGCCCAGACCAGTCAGCCAGTTCTTGTAAGCAACGTTTAAATAAGTTGCAGTTCGATCTAAAATCAAGATCTGCCACATGTAGCACTTTTAAGCCTGGTTTTTCTAAATCAGTTTTGTCGTGAGCCAATAGGGTAGACTCTGGTATGCCTTTGCTTTTGAGTAACTCATAGCCGGCAGGCGTTAAAAATTTTCCACCTTCGGGATCGCGATAAATATCGATTTCTAATGATCTTACACCGTGTTGAAGCTGATCTGTCAGCGATCCAAAGCTGTAATTTAAACCTTCAGCAAAGCCAATTGGATTGGGATGTTCCTCTTTAAATTGCTGATACTGCTCCTTTGTCATGTTATCCATAAAGGTGGCTTTTTTGGCTTCGACTGCTTTATCAAAAATACCCAGTAACTTAGGCTCTACAAACTGTGAGTAACTGTTATGTGTGCCTAATACTTGAATTTGATTAATTTTTAATGCGCTGCTGGTACTGGTATTTTCATCAATAGTTGTCGCGCAGCTCACTGCCAGCATACATGCAGGCAGTGGTAAGTAATATTTTTTCATCTGAGTTTTACTCACACTTTGCGTTTACCGGGTTACATAGATAATCAACGCCTTCAGGTAGAGTCACTTTATAACTCGTTCCATAAGGGTTACCAGGCTTGTAAAAATCAGTTGAAATGACCTGGGCACCGCTTTTGAATGCGGCCTTAGCACGGCTCATGTCATTGACTTTTGCTTCGTAAGTTTCGATATCAGAGCGGGTACGTACAAGGTAACCTTGTTTTACATAGCGTTGAATTTCTTGTTGGCGTACGACGGCATTGTCCATAAGGATAAAAGCAGAGTGCTTTTGTCCTGGGCTCGAACGTAAAAATGCCATTCGACCTTCAAGGTTTGGTCGACCATCAACATAATGAGTAAGATCAGAGGTGTCACCAGCAGCAATCAGTAAAAAGGCAAATTTACCTCTACTATCAGCAAGTTTTGGCCAGTTATGTGCTTTAACTGCTTGTTCTAATGTCGGGTATTGAGCACGAATATCATCAGGTGTTATGACATTTTCACGGCCGATAATGGTTTTAATACTTTCGTCCATTTCTGCATAAGCGGATTTTTCAAAGGGGAGTACTTGTGTTGCTCCAGGAAGCATTTCCATTATAGAGCGACCTTTTGCTTCAAGCATGACAAAAATTGGCGCATGTGTTGGATTTAGCTTCGACCAATCCGCAAGCTCCTTTAAGCAGGTGGTGAATAAGTTACAGTTTGAGCGAAAATCTAAATCAGCGGCATGTAACACTTTCAGACCTGGTTTTTCTAAGTCTGTTTTATCATGTGGTAGCAGTGATGATTCAGGCAAACCTTTGCTCTTTAATAGTTCATAACCTGCGGGCTTTAAGAATCGTCCACCTTCAGGATCACGGAAAATATCAATTGCAACCGAGCGAACACCAGCTTCAAGTTGCTCAGTCAGTGAGTCGTAAGAATAATTTAATGCATCAGTAAAGCGCATTGAGTTTGGGTGTTCTTCTTCAAACTTTTTCAACTGCTCGGGAGTGAGGTTTTTCACAAACTCAGATTTTTTTTCTTCTATTACGTTATCAAATATTGCTAAAAGCTTAGGCTCTACAAATTGAGAGTAACTATTGTGAGTACCAACAACTTGAATTTGATTTATTTTTAATGTGTTTTCAACAGTATTATTTGCTATTGCCGACGAAGCTGTAAGCGCTAATGCTGCTAATGTAATTGAATTAAGTTTCATTGTTTTATCCTTAATATTAATTAAAAGTCCATACGAAAACGGACGCCGTAGAAGCGTGGGTTAGCACGAATAGCTGTAGTTGAACCAAACAACTTACCGGCGTTACCTATGTCACGGTTCCACTCTTTATCTAATGCGTTTTCTACATAGAGCTCGACTTTGTAACCAGCGCTATAGTTTTCAAACCCTAGGTTTAAATCGAGTAGGCCGAAGGCTTCTTGGCGCTCAGTTTCTAAGTTGTCATTATTAAAGAAATAATCAGAGCGATATGAATAACGAGTATTGGCAAAGACCTCCCAGTTACTACCCATATCTTGGCGAGCATCTAAGCCAATGCTGAAGGTATTTTGTGGCGCAAGGCGAAATTGATTTCCAGATAAGTCAACTTGCTCTCCATCTAAGGTATCGACAAAGTTAACGTATTCCGTGTCTATGTAAGAGTAATTAACAAAGCCTTCTAACCATTCAGTTAAGGTTGCACTTACTACGCCTTCAAAACCCCATGCTTTGGCTTTACCAGCGTTAGCTGTCCCTTCGGTAATATCTAAACTCATGGTCTGGAAGTCTTCATATTCGTATGTATAAAGTGCCATATCGAAGTAGATATTCTTCGTTTGGCCTTTAGCACCGACTTCATAAGAGATTAGAGTTTCATTACCGACAGTACTGGTTGTGTGATCGACTGTCGTAGGGGTTGGGTTGGTGATGTTTATATCAGGGTAACCAGAGCGTTTACCGATAGACATTCCACCATACACGTTCATGGTATCGTTTAAGTGGTAAGTCAGAGCAAAACGTGGGGAAAACATATCGAAGTCAGCTTCTGTAGTATAGGTTTCACCAAAAGAGTTACCGCCAAACACGCCATTAGGCATAACGAATGATGGCGTGCCATCTAAAGTATATGGATTAGCTGATTCAGATAATTTGGCAGTATCCCATGTGTAACGAATACCCGCATCTAGTACTAAGTCATGTGTAATTGAATAGTTTAAATTAGCAAATATTGAACGGCTATCACGGTCATTACCAATGATGCTACTTGAGACATTCCCAGTGTTTAATGGGACCGATACGTTGGGAGCAACTGGCAATGCCGGTAATGGAGTCGTGTTTGCCGGAAAGCCACCTAATAAGTATTGTTCGTTTACAACAAAGTCAGTACCTGAGTCTGATTTATCACTATAAAAACTGCCGCCAAATGTATAGGTTGCATTGTCAGTATTATAAGCAAAACGTATTTCTTGGCTAAAAGCTTCTTGGTTGTCAAAGGCAAGGACATGATAAGCATCGTAGGTTGTACCATCTACATCAAAGGAGTTTTGAAACCAAAGTTGGCGATAACCCGTTAGTGAAGATACCGTCCAATTTTCGTTTAAATCCCAATCAGCTAATAACGTATAGCCAGATTGTCGTCTAGCTTGCTCGCGGTCATAGGTATTTTGGCCTGCATCAGAAAACGGTGAAGTATCTCCGCCCGGTGATGCAAGTACAATCGATTTAGTCATGGCATCGCCATCACTGTCGTTTTGGTAATCAAAAATAAAGTCAATATTAACGTCGTCATGTGGTAACCAGCGTAACGACATACGCCCTGCAAACATATCATCGTCGTTAAGCTTGTTGTCTGGATCGCCAAGGTTGTACGCATAGCCATCACGTGTGCGCTTACTTGCCGCAACGCGAATGCCAAATTCATCACTAACAGCAGCATTGTACGCGCCAGTTAGGCTGGTTAAGTTGTAATTGCCTAATTTAGCTTCTAAAAAACCGCCTGATTCAACGGTATTTGCTTTTTTTGTATGAATCGCAATAGCACCCGTTGATGCACCACGACCAAATAAAGTACCTTGTGGGCCTTTCACAATTTCAATACGTTCAATGTCATACAGTTCTTTTGTTGCGCTGCGAGAACGTGAAGAATCAATACCGTTGTAAAAAATGGAAATAGTGGGTTCTGCAGCGGCGCCCGCGTTTGCAGCTTCAACACCGCGGATAATAAAGCTTGGTGAGCTATCCGTTTGTTGTTGAGCTAAAAAACCTGGTGTTAAGGAAGATACACGCTCAAGGTCAGTGATATCCATTTTATCTAGGTTTTCACCACTGAAAGCGGTAAGTGCAATCGGCACCTCTGTTATTAGTTGCTCTTGTTGTTGAGCTGTTACAACTATTTGCTCAAGTTCTTTATTATCTGCGCGAGCTACTTTATCTGTCTGAGCATAACTGGGGGATGCAAGTAATGCAGTGATTGCCAGTGCGAGTTTAGAACGTTTGGTGTGGCTAATTATGTTGATTTTGGTTTTCATTTTGTTACTCCTCAGTAATCGATGGGGGTCATACTCAGGGGTAAAGATTGCAGTTCTGTTAAATGGAGATTGATAATTTAATTATAGATATCTATAACATTTAAGTTGTTGTTTGTATTTGTTAAATTTATTTATGTGATAGTGATTTTTTGGCTGTCTATTGCTAAACGATAACTAAAACGGCTCGTTTTAAGGTCTCTTTTACTGCTAAAAAGATAGGTTTCTGCATGGGTTTCGCCAAGCAGGTTAATTAATTCGTCTTTTATTCGATTACGGTTTTGATCGAGCTTTTTCGGGGTTAAACCATTTTCTAATAAATCATTGATGGCTCGAGTACTGCCACCATACTCACTCATTAATCTAGCTAACTCTTCGCCAAGCTGGCGATCAGGCTTAGTGCTAGCAGGGTTGAGTAGCCAGCCTTGATGTTGGTTGTGAAGTCGCTTTGACGCATACCAGTAATAATAAAAAAATGGCGTAATTGGGAGCTTTATTTTCATGCCATGGACCAATATAACTTTTTCAGTAAGGTCAAAAATTAAATTAGCGTCATGCTTAGCTATGACTACAGTATCATCAAGGTTAGCGCTTTGTGAGTATGCAATATCAAGCCAAACAAGTTGCTCGCTGTCTAAGAGTCTAAAACTTTTATGTTTAATACAATTAAGCACGTCACTTATTTGCCATTGCTTTGATGTAATATGTGTCTCTAGCCATTGATATTGGGGAGCGGAGAGATAATCGATAAATTTATTAAATTCCACTTGTTGGGACCTGCTCAGTGTATTTGATGTTTGCAGCTGCCATTGTTGTTGCCTATGGCTATAGGGAGTTGGCCAAAACGAAAAAGCGAGCAAGCTTAAAGTGCTGCAAAGTATAAAATAGATAAACCAGTTTAATAAATCATAGTGGCAATCTAGTTCGAATAACAATTGGTGTTGCAGCGACCCTTCTTTCCATGTGACTTTGATAGCGCTAATTGAAGATATGGGTAATTCTTTGTTCACTTTCCAGTCAAGAATATGCATTGAACAGGATTTTATAATTGGCAATAGTGATTCAGTTTCAATGCGTTGGTATTTGGTTTCTAATTGCTCGGTTAAAAAAGGAAAAATATTTGTATCATTAAAGCCAGATTCTAAAGATTGGTTGATGATAGTACTTAAATTGTTTTTAGCGAATTGTTCAAAGCTAAGTTGTAAAGACACGCGAGGGAGTACGGTCGTTAAGGCTAAAATAAGGCTTAGTAAACTTATTATAAAAGCGGGATGTTGAGTGATTTTAACTAATTTAGCATTCATAAGTGCTTTGTAACTTAAGATTGTTTTTTGTGGCAAACAAAGGCTCATATACACTGAACATTTCTATAAACTCACAAATTAACTCTTTATTATCTAAGCTTTTTTGTGATGCGTACCAGTCCAAACCTTTTATTCTCCAAACTTTTTTGGAGTGATTAATTTTAATATCGGGTGTAGGGCTTAAATTGGTCAGTAACTGTTTATCCCACATTATTAAATCTACATCTCCATTTATAAAACCCTGCTGAAGTGAACCAGGAGTGGGAAAGTACTTTAATTGTGATGGCTGCAGCGTGATATTTGCATTTGCCAAAGACCTTAATGGTGTTAAGTAGCTAAAGTGACTATTTGTATTATTAGTAACCCCTATCGTTTTATTGGCAAAAAACTCCTGAGTCATTACCGGCTCTTTACCCTTATGCCACCAAACAATTCTAAACCCTGATACACTCAATATAGGCTGATAAAAACTATCCACTTCATCAGAAAGGCCTTTTAGGTAATGATGGCGACTAAAAACAAAGTTATATTCTTGATTTATAAGTAGCTGTGCAGTGAGCTGTTCTGATGAAGGCCAAGAAATTTCAACTTTTGCTATACCTGATTTGTGGATTTTGTCTGATTGACAAAGCTGATCAGCAAATTGAATCGAAAAGTTCGACATTACATTTCTTATTTTTAAAGTGCTCCCAGCTGCCGCATTGTGAACATTACACGTGTATGTATATAGATTTTGCGGTAAAGAAGGGGTTGTTGAATGCCATGATAAAGCACCTAGCGCCCCACTAAATATTATAATGAGTAATGTGCCTACAGCGCGGTTCCCCCAAGGAGTATAAATAAAATTCATTTTTGTCAGTTTTTTGCCTCTATAGACAACAAATTACGTCAAATATATTACAGCTGTATGACTGCTCAGGTTACCAATTGAGGATGATAAAATGTTTTTGTTCCGTAAGTTATTAATAAATATATTTTATCTTTATGTTTGAACTTCGCCTCATCGCTGTTGGAGCGATATGAGCAAGTGAATCAAATTAGTGGTTAAATCTTAGAGTGGCTCTATGGTGAAGGTATAGAGCAATATGGCCTGGTAAGTTCTGAATCATCATTTGATTTACAACTGATTAGCATTTAGTCTTATAAAACTGCATTAATTATGAATCATGAGAAACATGAAAGCGCATAGCCTATTTTTACTTTTTGTTTTTCAATTGATGAGTTTTACTTTAAATGCCCAACCTGTAGCAAAAGTTACCAATGTTTTATTTATAAATTCGACAAATCAAAATATGCCTTGGCATAAAAGCGTTGAGTCGGGGCTAAATAAAGCGTTATCAAAGCGTACCTTCGATTATGAGCTGTTTGTAGAAAATCTTGATGTTGGACGTTTTGATGAAGTAAGCCAAAAGCAGTTAATGAGCGACTATCTCAAGACAAAATATAAGAATAAACAGATAGATATTATTGTCACTCAATCACCTTCAGCTGCCGCACTGCTTGCTCAATTAAGTGATTTTTTTATCAATGTCCCTAGGATTTATGTAGAGCCCGGCGTACAGTTTACGCCTCCTGAAAATAGTCGGGATGCCGTATTACAAACTAAATTAGATTATAAACAAGCAACCGCAAGCGCTGTTAATTTAATGAAGCCAAAAAAGTTGATTGTTATTTTAGATACAAAAAGTGAAATGGGGGTGAATTTTTATCAAGGCATTTTTTCAGTTATCAATCATGATTTTCCCCATTTAGATGTGGAGCAGTGGTTTGATCTTTCTGTCGTAGAACTAATGGCTAAAGTAAAAACTGCACCGGCAGATTCTATTATATTGTTTACCCCTGTTTTTAGAGATTTTAAAAATAAATCACTGAGCCCTTACCAGTTAGTGAAGTTGTTAGTACAACAAAGTACGGCGCCTGTTTTTAGTTATTGGCAGGTTTTATTAGGTTCAGGTGTGGTAGGGGGCTATGTTTTATCAGGAGAAAAAATAGGTGAACGTGTTGCTGAATCGATAGTGTCTTATGGTAAAAACAATGCATTAAATACGATTAGTGATGAAGGTTTAAGTGTTTATGCTTATGACTGGCGACAGCTTAAAAAATATAATATTGCTAGTCAAAGTTTGCCCGCACAGTCAGTGATTGCTTATTATGAGCCGACCTATTTTGAACAGAACAAAATGCTAATTTATAGTACGGCCATTATCATCTTTGTTTTAAGTGCACTATTAGCCTTTGTATTATTGTTAAACCGTCGTCGCATTCAACTTGTACAAGCACTTGATGAGGAAAAACAGCAGTTAGAGTTTCGTGTAACACAGCGCACTCAAGAGTTGCTTCAGGCTAAAGAGCAGGCGGAACAACTGGCTAATTCTAAGTCTGAATTTTTAGCTAATATGAGCCATGAGATCAGAACACCAATGAACGGCGTGATCGGCTTAACTAATATTTTATTAGCTAAAGGTTTACCTGAAGAATATATGCATTATCTGGAAAAAATTAAGTATTCCTCAGATCAACTCCTCGTCGTGATCAATGATATTTTGGATTTTTCAAAAATTGAGTCAGGAAATATCAAACTCGAACAGCGGCCATTTTCAGTCAATAGCATTGTTAGTTATATAAATACAACCTTTGAAAATCGGGCGCATAGCAAAGGTATTACATTTAATATTGCAGTTGCAAAAGGCTTACAGCTTAATTTAGCCGGTGATGTAGTGCGTATAAATCAAGTGCTGATCAACTTGTGTTCTAATGCAATTAAATTTACCGCTCAAGGTGGCGTTCGGCTGTTAATCGAGTCAGTAGTGGATCCACTCGATAGAAAAACGATTACTTTGCATTTTACAGTTCAAGATTCAGGTATTGGCATCGATGAGCAAAACCTATCCAAGTTATTTCAATCATTTACGCAAGCAGACAGTTCCACCACCCGTAAATATGGTGGCACGGGGTTAGGTTTAGCGATCAGTAAACGGTTATGTCAATCAATGGCAGGCGATATATCTGTTTCAAGCAGCAAAGGTGTAGGCAGTGAATTTATCGCAACCATGAAGGTAAAAGTAAATGAGCAGGCATTGATTGATGACAGCCAGCAACTAGCCCTCTTGGAGCCGTTTGATATATTAATTATTGATGAAAATGAAGCTGATCTTAAATTAATAAAAACTCAGCTCAGTGCGATGGGATTACGCTGCACTCCATGCCATGTTGTTTCGGATGCGTTTGATCTTATTAAGCAAAACAAGTTTAAGGTGATAGTGGTTGAATCTGAAATGACCGCAATAAGTAGCGAAACATTCTTTTCGCGAATTTATAACATCAACCCGTTGCTTTGTAATAAGCTAATTGTACTTACCGCGAACAAACACGGGTCAATAGACGATATCGCCGAAAGAATAAATATTAAAACCGTTTTATATAAACCAGTATTGAGCAGTGTTTTATATCAAGCTATTCGTAGTCGAGTCTCATCTTTATCTGCTAGTCATTCAGTGCAGCGGGTAACAGAAAAGCCGCTCCAGGGTATAAAAATATTAGTAGTGGAAGATAATGCTATTAATAGAATTATCGTCACCGACATATTGCAAACAAGTGGGGCGCAGGTTCATTTAGTTGAAAATGGCGTTGAATGTATTGCAGCGTTAAAGTTATCGCTGTTCGACCTTATTTTGATGGATATTCATATGCCTGAAATGGATGGGGTAGAAGCGAGTAAAATTATCCGTAATGATAGTGATAAAGTGATCGCAAATATTCCAATCATCGCTTTAACAGCCAATGTTATGCAAGATGACATTGCCAATTACTTATCTATTGGGATGAACGCACATGTAGCTAAGCCCATCAAAGCACAAACACTGCGTGAAACAATATTGCATTGTTTAAACTAACTCAGCCCACATTTTATCTGGTAATAACTCCGCTAATTACCCTCAACTCGTAACAAGAATACAAATAGAATTTGACTTAAAAGCTCTTGTATGTGAAATTATGTATATTTGTTTTTTCATATGTATTTAAAGGTTAGCGCTAATGACAGCAAAAATTGCATTACCCAATCTAGAGCAAAGCCAATGCCATGTACCAACAAGTGGTGATTTTAAATTGAATTTTTCTGCACATAAGCCAAAAATTCTATTGTTATACGGCTCCTTAAGAGAGCGCTCATACAGTAAGTTGGTTATTGAAGAAAGCGCACGATTATTAACGCATTTTGGCGCTGAAGTGAAAATCTTTGACCCACAAGGTTTACCGCAAACTGACAGTGAAGATGAGTCTCATCCGAAAGTACAAGAGTTACGTGATCTAATGCTATGGTCTGAAGGGCAAGTGTGGTGCTCGCCAGAACGACATGGCGCCATGACCAGTGTATTTAAAAACCAAATTGATTGGGTGCCACTGAATTTAGGGGGCGTGAGGCCTACACAAGGTAAAACCTTGGCTGTGATGCAAGTTTGTGGTGGCTCTCAGTCTTTTAATGTCGTGAATCAATTACGGGTTCTAGGCCGTTGGATGCGTATGGTGACTATTCCTAACCAGTCATCTGTAGCAAAAGCTTACTTAGAGTTTGACGAAGATGGCCGTATGAAACCGTCCGCTTTTTATAATCGCATTGTGGATGTGATGGAAGAGCTAATTAAATTTACTTTGCTATTACGCGATCAAAAAGACTACTTTGTTGATAGGTATTCGGAACGAGTTGAATCAGCAGAGCAAGTGAGTGAACGTGTAAATCAACGTTCTATTTAATCATTTAAATTGAGCAGGAGTTGAGCATGGTAGTTATTCATCATAATCCGGACTGCGGAACTTCACGCAATGTTTTACAGTTAATAAAAGCGGCAGGGTATGACCCTGTTGTGATTGAGTATTTAAAGTCAGGTTGGACCAAACCACAACTCCTTGCCTTATTTGCTGCGGCAGGTTTAACCCCGAAAACAGCGCTTAGAGTGACTAAATCACCAGCGAAAGAGTTAGGGTTACTCAGTGAAGAGGTGACGGATGAGCAAATACTAGCGGCTATGCTTGAACATCCCATTTTGGTTAATCGGCCAATCGTTTGTACTGCTAAAGGGGTTAAGTTATCGCGCCCGAGTGAGGCCGTTTTAACACTCTTAGATAGCTGGCCAGCAGGAGAGTTTTATAAAGAAGATGGGGAAATGATTTTGGATAAAAACGGCAGGTTAGTAAAATCTTTATAGACTTTATAGTGATGAAATGAAAATTTATTACGGCTTAGGTATTTCAAAATGCAATGTTTTTGCTGACTATCGTTATCGGTAACATTTAAAGTAGGCGCTAAGCCTTGTGTTTATGGGGATCTTCGACAACACTTTGTATATATCAAATAACCTTGTGTGAGCTATGACAGCAAAAGTAAAGAATGTGCACATGCATATGCTTAGTGCTTACATTGGTGTTTGTTTGTTGGTACTTGGTGTATTTAATTTACTATTAAGTGAAGTATTGCATAAAAAAGTGCATGTGATCGGTACTGAGATTGCGCAACAGGTTTACGAGCTAAACTTAAATTTAATTGCCGATAAGGAGGTCATAGCAGCCTTAGCCAAAGCGCGTGGTTTTATGCTGGAGCCACATAGTTTACCGGCTCATTTCCCCGCTTTTACACATTTAGAAAGCGAAATATTTAACTACCAAACTGTCAGCTTACAGTTGTATCACTGGCCATCTTGGGTGGTTGAAAGTTATTTATTTATATTATTAAATTTAGTGGTTATTGGCGCAGCAGTGTGGGGCTATCGTTGGTGGGCTTTGCTCATAAAGCGCTACGAAAAAGAAGCGTTTAAAGCACCTGAGAAACTTGCAACATACCACTCTTTGCTTGCTCCGAGTCCGCAGCAAAAAGCTGACTCAAATAATAAAGCGATAACACATAAGCCCATAAAACAAGATGCGATGACAAAGTTGTATTGCCTGCATCAAAACAACCATTGCTTTTTTGCTCTGTTTTATTGGTCGTATCCATTTCCTGAGAGTATCGACTTAGAAAGTCATTTTAAACTTGTTATAACAAAGGGGTTTACTGAATTACCTGGGGTATCAATAAGGTTACTCATTTCCGGGGGCGTCGCCATTACCTTACAAGGAGTGCCTCAAACCCAGCTCGATAAATACACGCATAAGCTGCATCAAATCATTTATCAGGCTTCTTTAGTGTATCGTGGTGACTTGTCTCGTAAAGATATTAAGATAGGCATTTGTAACTATCGCACGGGCGCAGATCAAGCTATCGTTTATCAATTAACTAAATCGGCCCTAGAGCAAGCAAAGCAAAGTCCTTGGCAGCATGTGCACCGAGCTCCCTTTAATCATACCTATGCAGAAGTATTAAAAAATACAGAAGAGGAACTGCCCGAATACATTAGCAAGAAAAAGTTTATCTTGTTTTTTCAGCCCTTGTTCGAGCTAGATTCCGGAGAGATATTACAGCACGAAGCGCTTATTCGCATTCGCCACAAATCGCTAGGCTTGTTATCGGCAAAGCAATTTATTCCACACCTAAAAACTAATAACCAACTAATGCAGTTGGATATTGCTGTTATTGAACATGTAATCGCGTTGCTAAAAAGCGAACCGAGTTCTTTAATTGTGAGTATCAATTTGCATGCTTTTAATTGGTTCAATGCAAGCTTTTGGCAGTGGTTCGAAGAAAAAGTGGGAGGATTCAAGGCTGCAGATAAACTACAGTTTGAAATATCTGCGGAAGACTTTTATGCTCAGCAAGATAAACTGGCTCCAGCAATAAAGCAGATAAAAGCAGTGCATGGTTCTGTATTAGTCGATAATGTATTGAATGTTGATAAACTGGCTTTTCTATCGGAATTTAAATTAGTAAAAGGGATCAAGCTAGGTTACGAAGTTATCCACGGAATTGATAAATCTTTAAAGCAGCAAAAGATAGTTCGCCACATTATCATGAAAAGCAATCACTTAAATTTACCCGTTTATGGTGTTGGGGTGGAAACTCAGCAAGAGTTGCAAGTATTACAAAAACTAGGTGTGACTGCTGCGCAGGGCTTTTATTTTACCGAGCCACTACAAGAGTTTACACAAGTGACATCTTAGCGTTAAATAAGCTGCCGATAGCGTAATCCTGCTAAACCTTGGAGTCCTCCGGTGTGAATTGCAGTAATTTTACTCCCCGCGGGAAAGTGATCAGCCTTAATTAACTGCCATAATGCAAACATCATTTTACCGGAATAAATCGGCTCTAATGGTAGCTGATGCTGTTGTTGCATGGTTTGGCAAAATTGCCATAATTGGGCATCAAACTTTCCATAGCCGCCACCATGGTAGTCGCATAATAACTGCCAGTTAGTTTGCTTATTAGCGCGTGAGCTCAGCGCTTTAATTTCGTTTTTAAGGTAATCAGCTTGTTTTAATACCGCGATCCCAATTACGTGAGTTGAAGGCTTTACCCCTTCAATTAGCCCCGCTATTGTACCGCCACTGCCTGTTGGACAAATAATATAATCAGACTCAGGTAAAGATTGGGCAAGCTCTTTACAGCCTTGTAAAGCAGCAAGGTTTGTTCCACCCTCTGGTAATAAATATGCGTTTGGAAATTGTTGTTTCAGCTGCGCTAAATATGCTTGTTCATGGCGGTGGCGATACTCAATACGCGTTACCGGATAAAGTTGCATATTACACTGCTTGGCAAATTTTATAGTCGGATTGTTTAAATCTAGTTCTGGGCCACGAATAATCCCGTGAGTTTTGAAATTAAAGTGTTTACCCGCTGCTGCACAAGCATGTATATGGTTTGAAAAAGCACCGCCGAACGTTAATAGTTCAGTTTTGCCCTGTGTTTGCATCGCAGTTAAATTATATTTCAGTTTGCGCCATTTATTACCACTAATGAGTGGGTGTAGCAGATCATCGCGCTTTATGCATAATGAAATATTTCTTTTTTTTAACTCCAAGCTATCTATTTGTTGTACCAGACTATTTTCATCAATAGTGAGCAGATTATGCATAAGGGTACCTTTTTTCTAAAGTGAAAACTTGCGGGCTAGTAAAAATATACGATACTTAAAAAATCGATAGTCAATATAAGTAGCTATATGAAAAAGAAGATTTTTTCATTGTTTCCTTGGCTGCAACAAGGGCTTGATCCAAATTGTGTAATAGGGATAGCTACATATGCAAAAACAGTTAATGCGATAAGTTTAAAGCGTAGCCAAGGGCATTGGCAAATTGATAAAACCCACAGTGTTGCAGTTACAGAGCAAAGAGATTATACAAAAGCAATTGCGGCTTGTACAAACGAAGTTAGTAAACTTTGCTGTACTATTAATCTAGTCATTCCTCATTATTACTATCAAATAGTGCAAATGGAAAAGCCTAATCTGACAGATGACGAAATTGTCCAGTCGTTACCATGGACAAGTAAAGACTTAGTCAATATTGCACCAGAAAATATCATTGCAGACTTTATTGATTATCCCATTTCATTACCAATGCAAGTCGCTAAAATGAATGTGTTTATTACCGATAAAACGCAGATCCAGCCGTTCATTAACAGCTTTGCAGATACCAACGCCGTTTTACGCTCCATGACCTCTGAAGAAATGGTGTTGCTGACCTTATTTGGTAAAGATAAAGATGCGCATATGTTGGTTGTGCAACATATTGAGCATGAGCCACGAATATTAATAATTTGCGATGGAAAATTAGTATTAGTAAGGCGCTTAAATGGTTTTATAGGCATCACCGAAAAAGATCAAAATAGTGCGTTTATTGATACATTAGCGCTTGAAATTCAACGCTCTATGGACTTTTTTGAAAGTCAGCTTAAGCAGCCACCCATACGCAGTATTCAATTGCAGTGCGATAATTTATCTTCTTTAACCCTTAGAGCTGAGCTTGCTGAGTTATTGCAAATAAAGGTTGTGGATTTTAAACCTAATTTAGCTTTGTCTGAGGAGGTTGATAGCCAGTTTTATTATGCTTTAGGGGCTGCGATGTCAATGGCTGAAAGTAGAGAGCCTAGCGATGAAAAATAGAATTAATTTTTATCAAAAATCGCTGCGGCCTCGGCGTGACTTAATGCCGTTACAAAGTGTTGTAGCGTTGTGGGTCATTGCCATAGCTATTATCGCTATCAGTTGGAGTGGCTTTGCTTTGTCATTGCATTTTAAGCAGCAAGAACTGCAGCAAACTGAAACAACTTTGAATGAAATTGAGCATCAGCTGCAAGCGGTAAAATCTAAATTAGACGCAAAGCAAAATAAAGATAAGTTTGTTCAGCAATTAAAAAATATCGAGCAAGAAATCGCGCATAAACAGCAGGTATATGGCTATTTAGCGGCTACTCAAACTTTATCAAGCATGGATTATAGCCAAGTAATGATTGATTTAGCCCGTTACCACGTGCCGAATATTTGGTTAACACGGGTGTCATTTGCTGAGCAAAAAGTAACGTTACAAGGCCTAGCCAATCAATCCGGTCAGCTACCCATTTGGCTAAGTAACTTAAAACAATCTAGCTATTTTTCGGGCAAGGAGTTTTCGGTTTTAGAATTTGCCGATAAAGATGGCGTAAGTGAGTTTAATGTGGCGACTGAGGTTGCTGTCACTAAGGGGCAGCCATGAAACCAAAACAGTCATCACGTAATTGGCCACTTTGGGTAAAGTATCAGGCTCGTTTCGCGGCACTACAAATCAGAGAAAAGCTGGCTATTTTATTTGCCGGGTTATTTATCATTTTATATCTAGGTTATTTATTTATTGTCGAGCCTGTACAAATTCAAGCAAAGAAGCAGGGGGACGCCAATACTAAAATCCTGCAAAAAATAGCGCAAAATAAAACGCAATTAGCGATGTTAGAGCAGGCCTTGAGTAACGATTACACCAAAGAGTTACGTTCACAAATAGCGCAGGCAAACAAAGAGCTTGCCACCACGAATGAAAACCTAACTAAATTTAGTAAAGGGTTTGTTAGCGCTGAGCGGGTTCCTAACATGCTAAAGCAGCTGCTCAAAAGCAGTAGTGAAGTTAAAGTGATTAGCTTTAAGGCGCTTGAACCTAAAGCCATTGATGTTAGCAAAGTAGGCGAAAATGAAGCTAAAACGCTGTTTTTTGAACATCGAATGGTGCTGACTCTAGAGGGGCAATATTTTAATTTGCAGCGATACTTAGCGTCGCTAAAACAAAGCCGAGAAAAGCTTTTAGTTCAACGCTTTGATTATCAAGTTCAGAGTTACCCCAAGGCACAATTAGTAATACAAATAGCAACGGTGAGCGCCAATGAAAAATTTATTGCTCTTTAGTTTGGTTGGATTGCTACTGGGCTCAGCACAGGCAATTGCAGAGCAGCTAGTTGATCCCACCAAACCGCAAAACGTGATAGTGGGCAACCAAGCTCACTACCAAAAAAGTGAGCTCAAACTGCAATCAATAATTAAAAGGTCGGGTAGCTACAAAGCGATTATTTCAGGGCAGCTCTATGGCATAGGTGAGCAGTTAAATGGCTACAAAGTGCTAACCATCAGTTCTAAAAATGTTGTGTTAGCGAATGACAATAAGCAAATAAAATTAGATTTATATGATTATGAAATTAAAAATTAAATTACCTAGTCAACTGACTATTTTATTGCTATTACCAATTTATCTTGGTGGTTGCCATAGTTTTGCGCCAGGTAAAGAGATTAAACCTCACATCGAGCAAGAGCTAACAGCCAAACCTGAACAGCAAACGCCAGTAGCCCCACTAACTGTCCCTGACGAAGTTACGCAGAGTTTGCTGTCGTCTCTTGATAGTGAGCAAAGTTTAAACTCAGAGTTAGCTATTAAACGCTTTGAAGTGGCTGCAAATGAAGTTGAAGTGCGTGCTTTTTTTACCGGCCTAACAGATGATACGCCTTACAATGTGGCTATTCATCCTGAGGTTGCTGGCACAATCAGCCTTACATTAAAAAATGTCACTTTTGATGAGGTGATCAGTGTTATCAAGCGCATGTACCCACTTGATATTGTACATGAAGGCCGCGTAGTTCAAGTATTACCTGCCAAGATGCGCACAGAAACGATACCAGTTAATTATTTGATGATGAAGCGCAGTGGTCAGTCAACTGTCAGTGTGGTTGCTGGTGGTGTTAGCCAAATGGCGGATAACAATAATTCAAATCAAAATACTAGCTCAAATAACTACAGTAATAATAATCAGCAAGACAATGAGTTTGGCAATAATCAAAATATAGAGCTCAATGGGTCTCGCATCCAAACCACTAATAGTAATGACTTTTGGAAAGACTTAGAGCTGGCTTTAAAATCGTTAATTGGCACTGGTGATGGCCGTTATGTTATTGCTAGTCCACAAGCAAGTTTAGTGACAGTTAACGCCTTACCCAGTGAAATAATGCAATTAAAAGACTTTTTGCGCCAAACGCAAGAAAACTTACAACGACAAGTTATTTTAGAGGCAAAAATTGTCGAGGTAACACTGAAAGATGAATATCAACAAGGGGTGAATTGGAACGAAATCGCAGGCTCAATTGGCAGTACAAGTTTATCCTTTGCCACCACTGCAGCTGGGCAAATTAGTAATAGTATTACCGCAGCATTAGGAGGCGTATCAAACCTTGTCATTAATAATGCTGACTTTACCGGTGTGATTAGTTTATTAGAAACCCAAGGTGACGTGCAGATGCTCTCTAATCCACGGGTAACGGCAACCAATAATCAAAAAGCGGTCATTAAAGTTGGCCAAGACGAATACTTTGTTACCAACGTTTCAAGTACTACGGTGACGGGAAATGCGACCACCACCACCCCAGAGATTGACTTAACTCCTTTCTTTTCCGGTATTGCACTTGATGTGACTCCTCAAATAGACAAGTACGGCTCAGTGATTTTGCATGTTCACCCCTCAGTCACTCAAACTGAAGAGCAACAAAAGGTAATTACCCTTAATAATGATGAATTTATTTTACCACTAGCGCAAAGCAATATTCGCGAGTCCGACACCGTCATTCGCGCGCAAAGTGGAGAGATTGTTGTGATTGGTGGCTTGATGCAAACGATTACCACAGACGAGGAATCTAAAACGCCCGTCTTAGGTGACATTCCACTGTTTGGTAATTTATTTAAAAGTGTCAGTAAACGCCAAGAAAAGAAAGAGCTCGTAATATTATTAAAACCGACCGTAGTAATGCCAGATACGTGGAAAAAGCAACAAACACGTAGCCGCGAGTTACTTAATACCTGGTATGAGAATTAGTTATGTACTTAAGCTTTTTTAACTTAAGTGAAATGCCTTTCACCTTAACCCCAAATACCGAGTTTTTTTGTGCTCTGGCGCCACATAATGAAGCTATGCAAGTGCTTATGACCGCACTTGAAATGGGGGAAGGTTTTATTAAGGTGACAGGTGAAGTGGGCACAGGAAAAACATTATTGTGCCGTAAATTACTAAATCAAATTGAGCACGATTATACCTTAGCTTATTTACCCAACTCATATCTAAGTCCAGATGAGCTGCGCTGGGCCCTTGCGGTAGAGCTAGGTATGGAAGTTGATAAACAGCTAGATCAGCAAGCCTTGAGTCAATTAATTAATCATCACTTATTAGCGTTACAAAAAGAAGGTAAAAAGGTCGTTTTATTGATAGATGAAGCGCAGAGCCTAAGTTGGGATGCCCTTGAAGCGTTGCGGCTATTTACCAATATTGAAACTGAAAGTGAAAAGCTGATTCAAGTAATTTTATTTGGTCAGCCTGAACTTGATGAAAAACTAGCACATACACGAGTTCGTCAATTACGTCAGCGTATTAGCTTTTCTTACCAGTTAAGGCCAATGACTACTGGCGAAGTAATTTATTATATTAACCATCGTTTACAGGTTGCTGGTTTTAAAGGTGCGCCACTATTTACTAAGCAATTAGGTTTAAAAATAGCGCGAGCAAGCCGTGGTATTCCTCGCCTAGTAAATATCTTATGCCATAAAACTTTATTACAAGCCTATGGTGAAGGGCTGACTGAAGTGAATAGTCGTCATATCAACCTTGCGGTAAAAGACACCGAAGATTGCACCGTTAATAGTTATATTAATGGTTGGAACATTGCTGTATTTAGCATTTCGGCTATTGCCATTGTGATGATTTGGCTTGGGAGGCAGTGGCTATGAGTGTCATTAATTCTATGCTTAAAAACATTGAACAACGCCAGCCTAATTCTGCGATTAATGATCAAGGTACAGTTGTTGTCGAGCCAGTTTATGATTCGCATGGAGCTATTAAAAAGGTAGTGACAGTCGCAGTGGCTTTACTCGTGGTTGTATTGAGTTATATTTATTTACCTTCAACGAGTGAGAAAGTTACACCCCCCGTAAGTACAGCAACCCAAGTGAATAAACAGCATCAGCTTGAAGCGATACACGACCCTGCTGTGCTAGTTAATGAAAATATACAGAAGCAGTCTGATATTGTAGCGCCGCCAGTCGCTCAATTTGCACCCACACTCTCAGAGCCTGAGCTTGAAGGTAAGAACGAAGTAAAGCCTGAGGTAAAGGAGTCTTTTAAAGCTGAAAAAGTCACACTTACAGCTGCAACGGTTCAACCCCAAAAAACGGTAGCGGCTAAGCAGCAAAGTACTATTGAAGTTAAAAAAGTGACTCAACCACGTACTGAGCAGCAGCAAATAGCGGATTTATTACGCCAAGCTAAACAAGCACTCGAATTTGGTTTGTATCAAGAGGGAATAAATGATTTAACACAAATTCTTAGTCGCGATAAAGGCAATATAGCAGCGCGAAGCTTATTAGCAGCAACGTACTTTCAGCAACAAGATATTTTATCGGCGCAGAGTATTTTAGAGCATGGCATTGCGTTTGACTCGCAAGTACTTGAGTGGCGAGTATTACTGAGTAAGATTTATATTACTCGTAAGCAATATGCGGTAGTACAACAATTATTAAGTGATGAGTTTGATAGCCAAGGTGATGCACAATATTGGGCTCTAAAAGGTACTGCAGCTCAACAATTGGGGGACCATACTCGTGCATTAACTTGTTTTGAGCAGTTAACACAGCTACAGCCTCAGCAAGGCAAATGGTGGTTGGCAATGGCTACCTCTAAAGATGCCCAAGGTGATTACTTATCAGCTAAGCGCTATTACCAAGCAGCAATTGATGTGGGGAACCTGAACTTTGCAGTATTAAAGCATGCGGAGCAGCGTTTGCAGGCTTTAGGAGGTGTGTCATGAGACCAAGTTTACGCCTCAGGTTAGGTGACTTGTTAGTTGAAGAGCAGATGATCACAGAAGCGCAATTGAGTGAGGCGCTTAATGTACAGGCGGCGACAGGGCGTAAGCTTGGTGCAACCTTAATTGCACTAGAGTTTATTAGTGAACCACAGTTGCTTCGGTTTTTAGCGCAACAATTGAAAGTGCCTTTTTTAGATATTTCACAACGTAAGATCTCGCCAGAAGTATCTAAACTGCTTTCTGAAGCAATGGCACGGCGCTATAGAGCACTTGTAATAGAAGATAATGGTGATTCTGTATTGGTTGGGATGAGTGATCCTGCAGATTTAAGAGGACTCGATCAGCTAGCACCAATCTTAGCACCAAAACGCATTGATTTAGCCGTGGTGCAAGAAAGCCAAATCATGGCTGCCTTCGATAATGTGTATAGAAGAACTGAAGAAATTACCAGTTTTGCTGAGCAGTTGCATGAAGAGTACGAAGATGTTGAAGAGTTTGATTTAAACTCATTAGGCGATGAATCCTCAGATGCCACCGTTGTAAAACTACTACAGTCGATCTTTGAAGATGCAGTTCAAGTTAGAGCATCAGATATTCACATTGAGCCTGATGAAGGCATGTTACGAATTCGTCAACGGGTTGATGGTGTATTACAAGAGCACATTCTTAACCAGGTAAAAATAGCTTCTGCGTTAGTGCTGCGTCTTAAGTTAATGTCTGGCTTAGATATTTCTGAAAAGCGTTTACCGCAAGATGGCCGCTTTAATATTAAAGTGCATACCCATAGCATAGATGTACGTTTGTCTACCATGCCGGTGCAGTATGGTGAGTCGGTAGTAATGCGGCTATTAGATCAATCTGCAGGGTTATTATCATTGGATGAAACGGGTATGCCAGCGACGTTGTTAAAGCGTTTTCGCGCAATATTAAAACGCCCTCATGGCATGATCTTAGTTACAGGTCCTACTGGTTCAGGTAAAACCACGACCTTATATGGTGCATTGAGTGAATTAAACCAACCTGAAAATAAAATCATAACTGTTGAAGATCCTGTGGAATATCGCATTGGCCGCATAAACCAAGTGCAAATTAAAAATAAAATTGGGCTTAGTTTTGCCAGTATTTTAAGAACAGCGTTACGTCAAGACCCTGACATCTTAATGGTCGGTGAAATGCGTGACAAAGAAACTGTTGATATAGGTTTAAGAGGTGCTTTAACTGGGCATTTAGTGCTTTCAACGCTACATACTAATGATGCAATAACCAGTGCTATGCGACTTATTGATATGGGAGCCCCAGCTTACCTTGTAGCTAGTTCATTAAGAGCCATTATCGCGCAGCGATTAGTTAGGCGAGTGTGTCAAAACTGCAAGCAGACTTATCAGCCAGATGCGCAAGAAGCGAGTTGGTTAAAGTATCTAAATGTTGATGTTGCAGATACCGAATTTTTCTATGGTAAGGGGTGCACCGCGTGTTACCACTCTGGTTATAAGGGCCGAGTCGGTGTTTTTGAGTTACTCGAGATGGATGAAGCCATGATGGAATGTCTTCGTCAAAATGATACGCAAAGCTTCGCACAGGCCGCGAGAAATAACCCTTATTTTGCGCCATTATCTAGCATGGCTTTAGCGTATGCCAAACAAGGGATCACAACTTTAGATGAAGTATTTAAAGTTGCTGAATATATTCCCGAAATGATTGGAGGTGATGATGCACCTTTATAACTATCAAGCGAAAGATCAAAAGGGCGTATTAATTAAAGGGCAGCTAGAGGCCTCCAGCCAAGCTGGCGTTGCCGATAGTTTATTAAAGCGCCAGTTTACGCCGATTTCGATTACACAGATTGACCGAGAAAATGACATTAACTTACCGTTAGGGCAGCTATTTAAAGAGAAAATAGGCCTTGACGATATGATTATGTTTTCACGGCAAATGTACTCTTTGCTCAAGGCTGGTATACCGATCATTCGTGCCATGGTTGGACTTGCAGACACCACGCAAAATAAAGAATTTAAGTTGGTTCTTACTGAAATTATTAAACAGTTAGAGCAAGGTAGAGACCTATCCAGTGCTATGACTATGCATAATAAAGTGTTCAGTCGATTAACTATCGCTATGGTTTTGGTCGGCGAAGGCTCAGGACGTTTAGAAGAAGCTTTTCATCAACTCGCTAGCTATTTTGAAAAAGAGCAGGAAACCCGTAAACGTATAAAAGCAGCAATGCGTTACCCCACCTTTGTGATTGCGGCATTACTGGTTGCTATGGTGATATTAAATATATTTGTGATCCCTGTATTCGCCAGCATGTTTGCAAAATTTGATGCTGAGTTACCTTTGATGACTCAAATTTTAGTAGCAACAAGTTACTTCTTCGTTAATTACTGGTGGCTTTTGCTACTGATAATTATTGCGAGCGTAATAATGTGCCGGCGCTACTTAGCAACAGAAGCGGGTTTATATAATTGGGATCGCTATAAGTTAAAAATCCCCATTGTTGGCCATATTATCCATCGCTCGCTACTTGCACGCTATAGCCAAAGTTTAGCTATGGTATTGCGCTCTGGTGTACCTATGACTACAGGACTGTCCTTAACAGCAAAAGCGGTTGATAACAGTTATATGGAGCGAGCAATTTTAAATATTCGGCAAGATATAGAAAAAGGTGACAGTTTATTAAGAGCTTCTAAAAGCAGTGATCTATTCTCGCAGCTGGTGTTGCAAATGGTGGCGGTGGGTGAAGAAACGGGCCGAGTTGATGAGCTTTTGCAAGAAGCAGCAGATTATTATGAGCGTGAAGTTGATTATGATTTGCGTAGCCTCACAGCCAAGATTGAACCGATTTTAACCGTGATAGTGGCTGTCATGGTGCTTATTTTGGCATTGGGTATTTTTATGCCGATGTGGAACATGATGTCAGCAATTAAAGGTGGTTAGCAATGCTAGGTAGAGTGCGCCATATGACTGGTTTTTCGCTTTTGGAACTGGTGCTAGTGGTTATTTTACTCGCCATTGTAATGACGGTAGCTGTACCGCAGTTTTTAGATATTAAGGAGCGAGCTCATAGTTCAAATGTTGATGCCGTTGCGGGGGCTTTTGCCAGTGCAGTGGGGTTAATACGAGGGCAATGGGAGTTAGATGCAAGGCCTGCCGGGAATGGGGCTTCGCAGTTCGTAACCCATATAAATTATGGAGGTGTGATTGTTGGTGTTGATGGCAGTTTAGGGACGCCGACGAGTGACGAAACAGAGCAAGAAAGTACACAGGCATTAGCGATGAGCCGTAGCAAATGCCAACAGGTGTTGAATGTAATTTTACAAGATGCACCAAGTAATACCCAAAGCAGTGACGTGTCAGTAGTTAAAGAGACATTGTTTTTAGTGAGATATAACGCAGATAAACTGCAATGTATTTACTATTTAACTCATTCTTTAGATGCGAGAAATATTCCAATCGATGGTGAACCACATATTGGCACCAGTGGATTTTCGTACTTACCTGTAACAGGCAAAGTACAGATTTTTAAATCTTAAGTAATAACAAAGAGGCTTACTTATGAAAACGCAATCAATGAAAAGTAACGTAGTTAATAAACAAGCAGGTTTTACTTTAGTAGAACTGATAATCGTAATCGTCATTTTAGGTATTTTGGCCGTTGTTGCCGCCCCTCGCTTCTTGAATCTTCAAGGTGATGCTAATGCATCAACACTTGAGGGCGTTCAAGGCTCTATTCGCAGTGGGATGAATATAGTCAATGGTAAAGCGATAATCGCCAGTGAGCAAAACTATGCACATGACGACGCTAATGTAACCCCTGAAGTGGAAGGTGTTGCACTTCATTATGGCTACCCTGTTGGTACCATTGAAGCATTTGAAGCCTTCTTAGATATTGATTTTGCAGATGTAACTGCTGATCCTTCAAATGTAAATGGCGCTGATTTTAATCTGGTCGATGGTGATAGTGAAACCACAATAGTTACTATCTTCCCTAATAGTTATGTTGTTACAGACAATTGCCGTGTTGAATACACACCAGCTACAGATAAAAACACTCCACCAGAAGTAAATATCTTATTGGATGATTGTTAATTATCTCGCAATGAAATATACGTGTAAGCAACGATTGCGTGGCTTTACTTTGGTTGAATTGATTATCACGTTAGTTATTTTGGGCATCCTGTCGGTAACGGCAGGGCCCAAGTTTCTAGGTAGTTCAACAGAGGATGCTTATGCATATCGCGACCGGGTGTTAGCTGTATTAAGAACCGTACAATTACGAGCAATGCAAAACACCGAGCTTACAAATTGCCATAAGTTATATATTTCAGCGACCTTGATAGCAGGCCCGGCGACAGATACCTGTACAGGAGGGGCTGATGTAAATAACCCCGATCACTTGGTTGTTCGTATTGATACGCAGCGTAGTGATTTTGTTTTTACAGCATTGGATGATCAAGGTGCGCAGTTTACGCAGATAAATTTCGACCCCCTAGGTCGCAGTGATCAAAGCTGCCAAGGCACTTGTAGAATAGATGTCGCACTTGCTGGAGTATGTATTAGTGGTGAAGGGCTTATTTATGCGTGCCCATAGCAATGGCTTTACCTTAATTGAGTTAATTATCAGCATTGTTATTTTTGCCATTGCACTAACCGTGATCACAGGTTTAATTGCGCCACAAGCACGGCAAAGCGCTGAGCCTATTTTGCAGCTACAGGCCAATGAATTAGGGCAGTCATTAATGAATGAGATTTTGGCTAAATCATTCGATGAGCATAGTGAACGAGCGCCGCCGTTTAGACGTTGCTCTGAGAGTTCATTAGCAGCTGAAGATTGCACTAGCACTGCCGATTTAGGCCCTGATAGCGGTGAGCTACGTACAACTTATGATGATGTCGATGACTATATTGCGCTTAGTAATCAACCGATAACAAATAGTTTAGGTGAAGCTTTACCACAATATAACGGGTTTAATGTTGTTGTTAATGTAACTTACGATAGTGATTTTAATAGTGCTACAGCCAGTGATGGCGTATTGGCAAAGCGTATCACCGTAATAGTAAGCCCCCCGAATAGCGAACAATATGGATTTAGCGCTTACAAGGGGAATTATTGATGACTAAATACCTAAAGCAGTCGGCATTTACTTTGGTCGAATTACTCATTGTTATGGTTATATTAGGGATCCTAGCGGTGACCTCTTTTGCCTTTATTCATTCAGGGTTTAATATTTACAGTCAAGGAGTTGAGCGCCAAGAAGCCGTTGCGCAAGCGCGTTTTATGCTCACGCGTTTAGCAAAAGAGCTGCGTCATGCAATGCCAAATTCGTTACGTTTACATTGTGAGAATAATTGTACTTTGAGCCAATGCCTTGAATTTACGCCATTTCAGTCAGCAACCCATTACACCGGTTATCTTCCCGCTACATCACCCTTTACGGTCACTGCGGTTGATTTTGAATTAAATGGTTTAATTCAGCCGAGTAGCGGCGATTGGGCTAGTATTTATCCACTCACCCCCTCTGAAGTTTACGACACCAGCAGCAATAAGCGACTACAATTAACTGGCTTTGTATCATCAGCAAGCAGTGAGATTGATCAGTGGCAATTCAATCAAGGATTTGCACAAGAGTCTCCCGCTAAGCGAATATATTTTCTTGCAACGCCAGTTAGCTTTTGTATCGAAGGAGCACAATTATACCGTTATCAAGATTATGGCTTTAATATTTCCCAACTGGATGCATTTGAACTACAAAGCACAAGTGGAGTTAAACGGGATTTATTAGCGCTACACTTAGGCAATGATTTAACAAATAATGCGTTTTTTAGATTAACTGATACTGCATTAACCCGTAATGCTGTACTTAATATTCATGCTGTTATGGCGTTCAACGAAAGTGAAGCTATGGTATTTAACCATGAGGTACATATTCCTAATGTTCCTTAAGCGTCGGCCGCAACATATAATAATAAATAAAACCCAGCAAAAGGGGAATTTACTGGTGATCACATTAGTGATCATTGTTGTGTTATTAGTCCTTGGCTTGGCGTTGGTCAAAATATTATCAGCCTCTTCACAACAAAATGTAATTGAGTATTACGGCTCACGTGCCTACTTAGCTGCGCAAAGTGGCTTGGAGGGGGCACTCACTGAGATTTTCCCATTAAATAGCTCTGCACAAAACTGTGCCGCAGTTACGACCACACCCGTTTTTCAAACTCCGTATTTAGAAAATTGCACCGTCAGTGTAGGTTGTCAGCAATATTTAAATGTACCCGATAGTAGCAATAGCGCAGGTTCGGTGAACATTTTTTATTTACAAAGTCGTGCTATTTGCTCTCCCAGTGATTGCGCCATAGGCGAAGCATGTCGTAAAGACTTTTGGCAAACTCAACGAACTCTCAGTGTAGCAGCGAAGACCTTGCCATGATGTATAAATTGTTTGTATTGATTATTACAATGCTCTTTAGTCTGGGGGCAATTGCTGTAACTCCAAAAATAGAAGGTCGCTTCATTGAGTTGCAAGACACTTATGTATCACCTATTTGGACTAAGATAAATTTTCAGCAACAATACGACACACCGCCTGCGGTATTTATGCTTTCGACCAATCAAGGGGGAAACCCAGCGATAGTAAGAATACGTAATGTAACTACAACAGGGTTTGAAGCCCTTCCTTTAGAGCCTACAGGGGAAGATGGTGAGCATATTACAATGGGCGCACATTATTTGGCGGTTGAATATGGTGTTCATGAATTTCCTGATGGCACCATTATGGAGGTGGGTAGCACCGATATTCAGCTAGAAATTCAATACGGCCCTAACTCTAATTACGTGATTCCGCCAAGTTATAAAAGTATCAGTTTTGCTCAGCCTTTTGCGGTGAGGCCAAACTTTTTTCATTCATTACAAACAATTAATAGCTTGGAGACTAACCCACCTAGGGATGCACTACGACCATTCTTAACGGTCGCGGTAGAAACCGGTTCATTAACAACAACAGGTGTTAACATTGCCTTAGAGGCCTCTGAAACGCGTAGCGGCTTTATAAATAGCGAAAAAGTCGCTTACTTGGTGGTAGAGCCTGGTAGCAATCGTACCTTTGTTGATGATAATCAAGTCGAGGTGTTATGGGAAAGCTTTTTTACTGGTTTTAACGTTGATGGCTGGAGTGATGGCTGTAATTACTTTTATTTCAATAATAACTTTACAACTGCGCCGCTGGTAGTCGCTAGTAAAAATAGCCGTGTTGGGAGTGATGGTGGTTGGTTGCGTAGTTGTAATTTAACCCGCTCTCGGTTAGGAATAGTCGTTGATGAGGACCGTGATGGTGATAATGAACGAAACCACCAAAATGAAGAAGCATCAATATTAGCCATGACCAGCACATTTGTCTCAAATGGCGATATTCTAAGCTGTGATACCTTGTTTCCTGGCGCGATTGCCACCTATAACAACGGCCAGATTCAGCTGGTACAGGGAGTGACAGTCACCGATAACAACGCGAATGTGCTCACTACTACAAATTATATTTCGACAGCACTAACTAATATCCCCTTATGTAATGGTCAGCCATGTGCGGCAAAAGGGGAGAATGCCCTAACCGCTGGGCAAGCCTCACAAGTGCCTACAGTTGCTAATGATGGCTCATCGGGTAGTGCTATTCCAACAACCCTCGGTGGTGACTACTTTTTTGATGAGCTGCAAATGACCATGATAGAAGCGGAATATAGGGTCACCGCGCCAACCCGTATATTTTTACAAAATTCCAGCACACTGCTATCTACTTCATTTTTAAGTGTTGCCAATACTAAAATTACAGTAGAGAACGGCGCCTATTTAGCTATTTATGTTGATGGTGCGGTATCAATCGGTGCAGGTGTTGATTTTTCGGCATTTTTAGTGGCAACGGGGGAGGTGCGAATTGCACAGGAAGCCCATTACACTGGCATGATTACTTCTGGTACTGAAATAATCGCAGAAGAAAGCTCTTCTTTCACTGGCACTGCTGTGCCCAATAACATTCCTGGTTTTTGCGGTATTAATACACCTATTCTATTAGATCACTATCGCTTATCGATGAGTGATAATAAAGGACTGACCTGTCAAGCAAAAGAGCTAACTCTAACCGCGTGTGCCAATGATGCATGCGATATTATTTATGACGAAGTCTCAACATTAGATTTGTCTCCAAGTATTACCGCTCAGCAGAGTTGGGTTACAGGGGAGGTAGTTACGTTTACAGGCATAGCCGATTTATTGTTTGCTAAACGAACATCTGGTCAGGTGCAATTTGGTTATAATGTAGCTGATCCATCGGCGCCGTTACGCTGCTATATTGGTGGCACTAATGTTGGGCTTGGTAGCTGCAAGGTAACCTTTTCTGATGCTGGCTTTATTTTTAAAAATGACAGTGACAATAACACCTCAATTTTAACGCAGTTGTCGGGTAAGCCATCAAATACTGGGTTTAATGCATCGCAATTAGCAATTCAAGCCGTAAAAACTAACACCACTACAGGGGTTTGTGAAGCGGCCTTTCCAGCTGGTGGTGAAGTTGCAATTGATTTGGCCTATAGCTGCAGTGCAGGTTCCACTTGTTCGGATACTCTCGCTTTAACCAATAATGCGACTACGCATAGCATTAGCCAAAGTTATCAAACAGTGCCGTTACAGTTTGATAGTGATTCAAAGGCACCTATTGTGATTAATTACCCCGATGCAGGAAAGCTGAGTTTGACGGCAAAGTTAAATTTAGTACTGGATCCGGTAACCAATTTATCACTTAACTTAACGGGTAGCTCTAACGAGTTTGTGGTTAAGCCATTCGCTTTGGCAATGAGCTTTCCGGATGATGGAGCTAATGCGCAAGCTAATGACGCAAGTGGCAGTCTATTTAAATTAACGGGTGAGTCATTCGCATTAAAGATGAACGCGGTGCAATGGCTTGATAACCAAGACACTAATAACGACGGCTATCCAGATAATTACAGTGTAATTTCAAATAATCCAATCGCTAAACACTTTATTGGTGATCAACCTGATGTACAGCCGAGCGTTTATTTGCCAACATCGGGTGTGCTGGGAACATTACAGCAAGAAAACTTAGTTGCGTTTGCTGATACGGGTAATTTAAGTGAATCGATATCGAATTATAGCTATGACCAAGTCGGTATTATAGATTTAACAGCAGGACTTAAAGATGCAGACTATTTAGGGGCAGGTGATGTACGCGGTGCAATTACGCGTGTAGGCCGATTTGCCCCCTCACAGTATGCTGTGCAAAATATTCAAGCCAGCGCACAGTGCACTCGATATGGCAGTAATGCTACCTACTTGAGCGAGCCATTTGCGTTAGGGTTTACTGTTCAAGCGCTTAATCATAATAATCAGGTGATGAAAAACTATATTGGTGGGTTTGTTAATTCTGAGGTTAGCATTAATGCTGAAAATAATGAAGTAGGAAACTATGTTGCAGCGAGTAGCTTAACCCCTAGACTGCAAAATTTAGAAACTAGTCAATGGGGCACAGCAGCAACAGCAGGCTTATGGCCTATCAATGATAACGATACCATATTAGCTCGACGTGGCTTTAACGACCCTGATGGCCCTTTTGAAAATGTAGACTTAATGGCAACTGTGACAGGGATTGAAGGAGCTGTTTTACTTGGTGCAGATGATAACCCAAATATCGCAACTGACTGCGCAGCGAGTAATAGTTGTAATAGTGTAGTACTTAACGATACCCCGATTAGTTTTCGCTTTGGTCGCTTAGTGTTAGGTGATAATGCTGGCTCTGATTTAGATGAACTTCGTGTACCTATGCAGGCGCAGTATTATAATGGCAGTGAGTTTGTACTTGACGCTAATAATAATTGCACAGCTTTTGTACACCCACAAATAACACAAATATCACCGAGCACACCGCAATTGAATTATACTTATAGCAGTGGCACGAGTGGTCAGCTTGAAGAGGGGATTTATCCTGCAGATAACGGTATCTATGCTCAGCCACAAGGTGTGGGTATTTTTACCTTAGAATATGCCACAGAAAACTGGCTACAATGGGATTGGCAAGGGGATGGCAGCCAACTAAATCCACAGGGAATTTTACAATTTGGCCGTTTTCGAGGAAATGATCGCGTTATTTACTGGCGTGAAGTGCGCTAATAGTTGTAAACTCAGATAATTTTTGAACAAAGCTTGTGTTTTGTCTTGCAAGTACATAGCATAAGAGATTAATTAAAAAATAATAATGACCAAATAATTGCCGCTTTTTGGGAATGGAATATATGCGAATTGCTCCTTTATCTCTGTTAATTTCTGCAAGTTTGTTTGCATCGAGTGCGTTTGCGCAAGATACAGCGACTGTGACTGGAATTGAATCTGAGATCAGTATTAAACAAGCTGAATACGATAACTCTACACAAATATTAGAAAAACATTTAAAAGAAGAAAGCCAGTTACAAAGCCAACTTGATTTATTACGTACACGTTCAACAGAGTTAGACAAAGAAAAAAACCAAGCTCTGGACGCGATGAACGAAATGTATCGTCGGTTAATTGATGATCCCACTATTGATATAAGTACTGCTCAAGCGCGGTATCAGCAAGCTGTTGTTGATCATAAGCAGAATAAAGATGATATCGCGATGCAGTTAGCGGCAATTGCATCTCATCGAAAAGATATTGAGCAAATTCGTGTAGCCAAACACACCCAATTAAATACCCTTGAAAGTTTAAAAGAGCAGCTCACAACCGCTCGCGTAGAACGTCTGCGTAATGAGTTTACCCGTGAGGGAACACTCGAAGTCAACCATACAATTAATTGTAAGCGCACTGAAACATTGGCAGCCTGTGAACAACGAGGCCAGCAAATGGGTTTGCAAAAAGCAACAAAGCGTTTTGTTGATCAAATTTTTGCAAACTTAACTGAAGAGCGTTTAGTCGAGCCAAAACGTAATATGGCTGGCGCTCAAGTACAGATTTTAAGTAGTCATGTGGTTAATAGCGCATTTAGTGGCCAAGGTAATTACAATGTAAATCTTAGCGTAACGATGCGTGGCGATGTAAATAGCAGCCGCTTATGTAACTTGTTAAGTGTGGATAATCGCTACTGCTCAGAATATGGCACACCGCTTAGCACTCCTTATCAAGCCAGTTACGGTACGACGTTCTCCGATAGTCAGTTAACATTCAGCGATAGCAGGGATAATAACACTGTGTCTGTCTCGAGAATGAGTGAACAGCCTGTACAGGATTACTCAGTTCAGTCAGCAGCCATGGTTAACCCACTTGTGGTTGATAATAATAAAAACAAAATGGTTGAGTTAACGCTGCGTTCAAACGTTTACGACGATGAAGTTTTTATTGATGGTGTTAGTTTTGGTTCAACTCGGTTAGCAACTACTTTGCCAACGGGGTTTCATGATATTGAGATACGCAAGCAAGGTTATCAACCTTACCGAGTGCGAGTAGACTTACGAAAGGCGCAAACTATCAACGCCAAGTTGGTAAAAAAGCCTGAGTCGATTGCTGCACCGACACCCACCCGCGAGCAAAGTACAAACCCAGTAGGTAATGCCTCTGGTGCAGCTGTTGTTGTAATTCCAGCTGGTAAATTTGAAATGGGTGATATTAATGGTAACGGCCTAGCTAATGAGCGCCCAGTAGTTGAAAAAACTATTGCCAACTCGTTTGCAATGCAAAGTAGAGAAGTCACTGTTGGTGCTTATCAACAATTTGTGACGAATACCGGTTATCAAACCGAAGCTGAGAAAAACCGTGGTTGTGCATATTATTTAAATGGTGAGCCTGTATGGGAAGCTAATTTAAACTGGCGTAACCCTGGCTTTGAGCAAGGAAGTGACTTTCCTGCTGTGTGTTTAACTTATAATGATGCCAAAGCCTATTCTGATTGGTTGTCTGGTCAAACAGGTCAGCGTTATCGTTTACCCAGCGAGGTTGAGTGGGAGTACGCTGCGCGTGCCGGAACTAAAACAGAATACCCTTGGGGTAATGAAATCGGTAAAAATTTAGCAAATTGTGGCTGGTGTGGTAGTGAGTGGTCAAATCAAAGCGCTTCGCCAACTGGTTCATTTGCACCAAATGCATTCGGTCTTTACGACACGGTAGGAAATGTGTGGGAATGGACTCATAAATCGACGGATAAGTCAGATGTTACTGTTCGCGGTGGGGCGTGGAACTTTGCGCCAAGCCTAGCTCGTGCATCAACTCGTTTGATTCTAGCTCCTGATTTTCGCGCAAACTATATCGGTTTTCGTTTAGTACGCGAACGATAAATATTTTTAAAGGAAGCTTAGCTTCCTTTTTTAGTTAATTTTCATAGCTAGTTGTACTTTACATTGCTGAACTAACTCAGCGTGGTAAAGTGTCAAGCAGCTAAAACAAGAACGTTTTTCAAAGGTCATCCAGCCTCATGTTTAAGAAACTCCGTGGTATTTTTTCAAACGATCTATCGATCGACTTGGGTACAGCCAACACCCTAATTTATGTCAAAGATGAAGGCATAGTCCTTAATGAGCCATCAGTTGTCGCAATTCGTCAAGAACGCGCTGGTGGCCCAAAAAGTGTTGCATCAGTAGGCACCGAAGCTAAGCAAATGCTTGGTCGTACGCCGGGCAATATCAAAGCAATTAGGCCGATGAAAGATGGTGTAATAGCCGACTTTTATGTGACCGAAAAAATGCTGCAGCACTTTATTAAGCAAGTCCATAACAATAACTTTATGCGCCCAAGCCCGCGTGTTTTGATCTGTGTACCTTGCGGTGCGACACAAGTTGAAAAGCGTGCTATTCGCGAATCTGCAATGGGAGCCGGTGCGCGTGAAGTTTATTTAATTGAAGAGCCAATGGCCGCCGCTATTGGTGCGGGGTTACCTGTATCTGAAGCAACGGGTTCTATGGTTGTTGATATTGGTGGAGGTACAACTGAAGTTGCAATTATCTCACTGAACGGTGTGGTGTATTCTTCATCGGTTCGTATCGGTGGTGATAAGTTTGATGAAGCTATTATCAACTATGTACGTCGTAACTTTGGTAGCTTAATTGGTGAAGCAACGGCTGAAAGTATTAAACATCAAATTGGCTCGGCATTTAAAACCGATGAGCCAATTGAAATAGAAGTCCGTGGTCGTAACCTAGCTGAAGGTGTGCCACGCTCATTCACTCTTAATTCTCATGAAATATTAGAAGCCTTACAAGAGCCGTTAATGGGCATTGTTAGTGCTGTGATGGTTGCGCTAGAGCAATCACCTCCAGAACTTGCGTCAGATATCTCTGCTAAAGGCATGGTATTAACCGGTGGCGGTGCATTATTGAAAGATTTAGACCGTTTATTAATGGAAGAGACTGGGATCCCTGTGGTTGTTGCCGATGATCCATTAACTTGTGTAGCCCGTGGTGGTGGTAAAGCACTCGAAATGATTGACATGCACGGTGGTGACGTATTTAGTTACGACTAATGAAGTTAATGTTTGGGCGTGCCATCTCTTTGCAGCTGCGACTTTTTGTCGCAGTGCTTTTGAGTATCGTATTGATTGTTGGGGATAGGTATACCCAAGGTGGCACCACAGTCCGTACCAGTTTAAATACCCTTGTTAGCCCATTAATCTACCTTGCTAACCTCCCTTACGAAGTGTTTAGTCTGGGCGCTAAAAGCCTACACACTCGCGAACAATTGCTTCGTGAAAATGAAGCATTAAAGCAAAAGCAATTAATGCAAAGTGAACAATTACAACAATATCAGTTTTTAGATAAAGAAAACCAAAAACTGCGCGCATTGTTAGGCTCATCGGCAAAACAATCAAATCGAAAAATCATTGCCCAAGTGTTGTCAGTACACTCAAACCCATATAGTCATCAAGTGGTTATTAATCGTGGGGCCATTGACGGCTTAAGTGAAGGGCAAGCGGTGATTGATGAAATGGGCGTGGTTGGGCAGCTCACTAAAGTGGGCTCTACGACTTCTCGAGTGTTACTTATGACCGATACAACCCATGCAACGCCAGTACGTATTTTACGTAACGACGTTCGTACCGTGGTCGAAGGGGTCGGTAAAATAAATTTGGTGAAACTCTCACATGTACCACACAGTTTAGACGTACGCTACGGCGACATCTTGGTTACGTCAGGTTTAGGTGGCACCTTTCCTGAGGGTTACCCTGTGGCGGTAGTGACTGAAATTAATCGTGATGAAGGACGCCCATTTGCCCAAGTGTACGCCGAGCCAATCGCTCTGTTAGACCGCATTCGTTTATTAGTCGTGTTATGGCGAAATAAACAGGACAGTATTGCTGATGAATAGTCGTTTTAGTTTATTAATTGCCTTGAGCATCTTTTTTGCTTTGATCATGGCATTAATGCCACTGCCATTTTCGTTTGAACCATTTCGGCCTGACTGGGTATTATTGGTATTAATGTATTGGTCATTAGCTGTGCCACACCGGCTTAATATTGGCACTGCGTGGGTAGTTGGTTTAATTATTGATTTAGCCTCAGGCTCCCCCCTTGGAGTCAATTCACTTACTTTCTCTGTTTGTATTTTTATAACCGCCAGCAATTTTCAAAAAATACGTAACTTCTCATTGTGGCAGCAAGCAATTTTAGTGGGCTTGTTTTTGACTTTTTATCATTTAATGCAATTTTGGTTAAATCATTTTTTAATGGATGTTTACTTTAACCCGCAGTATTTATGGCCTGTAGTGACAGGCATGCTTAGCTGGCCTTGGGTGTTTTTATTATTACGTAAATATCGTCGTCACTTCAGGATCAGATAATGCAAAACGCCATTTATTTAGCGTCGGCCTCGCCACGGCGCAAAGAGCTTTTAACTCAGCTTGGCATTGAGTTTTCGCAATTTAGTGTGGATGCTGATGAAAGCCAGTTTGAAAATGAATCTCCCATTGCATATGTCGAGCGCTTAGCCAGATTAAAAGCCCAAAGCGGTGTGGCAATGGGTTACCACGACAGGCCCGTTCTTGGCAGTGATACAGTTGTTGTTATTGATAATCAAGCGCTTGGTAAACCAACGGATAAAGCAGATTTTATTGCAACTCTAAAGCGTTTATCTGGACGAACTCACCAAGTACTCACTGCCATTGCCTTCGCCTCTACAGAGCGCGTAATTAGTCAGGTTGTCACCACCGATGTGACTTTTAAATCACTGAGCAATGAAGAGCTTGATGCTTATTGGCAAAGTGGTGAGCCGCAAGATAAAGCGGGTGGTTACGGTATACAAGGCTTAGGTGGCCGATTTGTAACCCATATTTCAGGTAGCTATTTTGCGGTTGTCGGCTTACCTTTATATGAGTGTGAAAAATTATTAAGTGAATTTTAAGTAGGTAACATGAGTATAGAATTACTAATTAACGTCACCCCGAGTGAAAGCCGTGTTGCCTTGATTGAAAACGGTGTGTTGCAAGAAATTCAGCTTGAGCGAATTGGCAATCTAGGCATCGTAGGCAATATATATCTAGGTAAAATTAGCCGCGTATTACCGGGGATGCAGGCTGCCTTTGTTGACATTGGGTTAGATAAAGCGGCTTTTTTACATGCATCTGATATCGTTAATAGTGCATCGATTGTTGAAGGTGTCGATGAGCAGCCAATAAAAAAAGTGCAAGATATTAGAGAGTTGGTACGTCAAGGGCAGTACATTATGGTGCAAGTGGTGAAAGATCCGCTCGGTACTAAAGGTGCGCGCTTAACAACCGATATTACAATTCCGTCTCGTTACTTAGTATTTATGCCAGATGCAACCCATGTGGGGGTTAGCCAGCGTATTGAGACGGAAGAAGAACGTACCCGATTAAAAAATATAGTGGCTGACTACTCTGACGATGATGGTAGCTTTATTGTTCGTACCGCTGCAGAAGGTGCGAGTGAAGCCGAATTACGCCACGATGCCGCATTTTTGAAAAAACTGTGGGAAAAAATCGTCACAAAACGTAAAAAAACCAGCAAAGAAAGCATTCTTCATGAAGATCTTACATTGGCATTTCGTACATTACGTGATTACGTTGGCGAAGACATGGAACGCATTCGTGTTGACTCAAAGCTAACTTACCACGAGTTAAAAGAGTTTACTGAAGAGTTTGTGCCGATCCTTGCCGGTGCCCTAGAGTACTACCCAGGCGAGCGCCCGATTTTTGACTTGTTTGATGTTGAAAACGAAATACAAAAAGCGCTGCATCGGAAAGTAGAACTCAAATCAGGCGGTTACTTAATCATTGACCAAACTGAAGCCATGACCACGGTAGATGTAAACACCGGCGCGTTTGTTGGTCACCGTAATCTGGAAGAAACCATTTTTAATACCAACGTTGAAGCAACGTCAGCCATTGCTAGGCAGCTTAGGCTTCGTAACTTGGGTGGTATCATTATTATCGACTTTATTGATATGGTCAGCGAAGAGCACAAACGCCGAGTATTACACTCGCTCGAGTCGGCCCTTGGCAAGGATCGGGCTAAATCAAATATAAATGGTTTGTCCGCGTTAGGCTTAGTTGAAATGACCCGTAAGCGTACCCGTGAAAGCTTGGAACATATTTTATGTGATGTATGTCCAGCGTGTTCTGGGCGCGGTTCGCAAAAAACAGTTGAGACCGTGTGTTACGAAATACTCAGAGAAATCGTTCGGGTAAACCGTGCCTATGCAGCCGATAAGTTTATGGTTTATGCGGCACCCGCAGTGAGCGAAGCCTTGATTAATGATGAGTACCATAACCTTGCAGAGCTCGAGCTCTTTATTGGCAAACAAGTAAGTATTCAAACCGAAAGCCTCTACAGCCAAGAACAATTTGATGTGGTTATGATGTAATGAAGGCAAAGACGGTCTGCTTTTTTTGTTTACGAAAGTTGTGGCAAGTGTGCGCCATCACTCTCGTGTTGCTGGCCGTTATTGTATCTGTTTTAAAATATACCCTACCTTATGCAAATGATTATAAAGGTGATCTTGAAGGTTACCTGTATGAAAAGTTTGCAGTAAACTTATCCATTGGCGAAATTTCAGCAAGTTGGCAGGGCAAAGGCCCGGCTATTGTGATGGAGCAAATTTCCTTTGAAGATAACACCACCTCACCAATAGCCCTGACTATCGCTAAAGCGAGTTTAGAGCTGAATTTATGGGAAACCATCAAAACACGGCAGTTAAAATCTAATTATTTTGTGATTAATGGCTTTCATGCTGATGTAGACTTGCCCACCATGCTGGATTCAAGCGGTGGTGAAGTATCTTTTGAACAAAAAGAATTAATCGAAGGATTATTTTTAGGGGAAACTGGACACTTTGCCGTTGAAAATAGTAGCCTAAATTTTTTACTCGCAGATGGTAAGGAGCGCCGTTTAATCCTTGAAAATATAGTATGGCAAAATTCTCCTGAGCAACACAGCGGCAGTGGTACCTTAGCCTTGCCGGGAATTTCTGTTGGTACATTTGACGCCCGACTTACCTTAACCGGAGCTACGCTCGAGTCCATGGCAGGCGATATCTATGTGCAAGCGAGGGATGTTGATGTATCAAAATGGTTAGCGCAATACAGTAATAAAGATAAACACGAACTTAAATCTGACCTTAATTTAGAGTCTTGGTTTAGCATTGAAAAAGGCTTAATCACCGATGTAAAAGTGAAGTGGCTACCCAGCAGTATTAATTGGCTACAAGGTGAAAAGCAACAAGCACAGCAAATAAGCCTAAGTGAAGGCGGATTTCATCTCTACCCTTGGCAACAAGGTTGGCGCTTAAAAAGCACAGGCCTTGCCATGAGCAATAAACAACATCGTTGGCCTGACTTTCAATTTGAAGCGCAATTAGAGCCACGGCAAAAGCAGTTATGGTTTAGCCAACTTGATTTTGATTTGGTCAACCAATTAGCGCAGTTGAGTAGTTTTAGCGAACTTGAACCGTTAATCAGTCGTCAGCCTAATGGCCAAGTTGATCAAGCCTATGTGCACTATGCTGCAAATACCGATTGGCAATTGTGGTTTTCTGCCCAAAATGTGGGTTGGCTCGCTCAACAAGGCATACCGGGTGCTAAAGCGTTACGAGTTGAAGGCATTATTAATCAAGAACGTGGCCGTGTGAGCTTATTTGGTGAAAATAACCAGCTGCTAACGGCGGATACATTTAGCCGGCCAATTAGTTATAACCAACTGAATTTAGATATCGATTTAGCCAAAACCGCGCAGGGCTGGCAAATCAGTAGTGATAACCTCTGGTTAGATAACGATGAAGTGACACTCGCGGCAGAAATGAAAGTAACGCTTGGCGAATCGCCACGGTTTGACCTCTACGGCGAAGTATTTGCTCCGGATGCCAGTATTGCTCGTCATTATTTTCCCTTACCAGTAATGAGAGATAGTCTGGTTGATTACTTAACAGGGGCAATTAAAGGCGGCGAGCTTACACAGGCACAAGTGCTGTTTTCAGGCCCAGTTACAGGGTTTCCATTTGCGGATAACTCCGGGCAATTTGAAGTGCTTGCCCAAGTTGACAATGCTAATTATCAATTTTCACCCGATTGGCCAGCGGTTACGCAGGGAAGTGCTAAGCTGCATTTTGTAAATGAGCGCATGGATATTTACACTCAACAAGGTAACTTAGTGAATTTGGCGGTGGGTGCGGGAGTTCATGTCAGTATTGCTGATTTAATGAATGCAGATGTGTTAACTGTTAAAATTAATAAACGTGCATCAGCAGAAAAACTTTTACCTTTTTTTCAAGCCACCCCACTTGCCGAGCCTCTCGCCAATGTATTTAGTGTTATTCAAGGGCAAGGCAGCGCAAATGCGGCAATTGAACTGACGGTTAATTTAAATGAGTTAGATGTGAATGCCAAAGGTATAGTCAACCTTAAAGATATGCCGGTTTTTATTGCCCAACCTGGGCTACAGCTTGAAGGTGTATCAGGGCGGCTATATTTTAATGATGATCATATTGAATTAAAAAATGCAAAGGCCAATTGGCTTGGTATGCCGCTAACGTTTGACTTTAATGGTAAAAGTATTGCGCAATCATACCGAGGTGATATTAACATTACCGCTCAACTTAATGCTGACACCTTAATTGCTCATGGCCAAGGTTTACTTAAAGGTTATTTACAAGGAGAAGCAGAGGTCGGAATAAAACTAGGCTTAAACTTTTTACCTGATAGTTTTAATTATCGGGCAAATGTTACGTCTGAGTTAGTTGGGCTTAGCAGTCAACTACCTGCGCCATATGCAAAATCATCACAACAAGCTTGGCCATTGTCGGCGCAAGTACAAGGTGATGATATATCTAATTTGATCACGGCAAGCATTAATAAACAGCTCTACTTTAACGGTATTTTAGCAAATGCAAACGGTAAAATGAGCAATGCTCACTTAATCTTAGGCGAGCAAGATTTAGGTTTGAACCGTGATGATTTATCGGTCTCAATTAACCTTGATGAAACGCCTTTACTGCCTTGGCTTGGATTAATCGAGCAAATTATTGATATCAGCCAAATGGAATCGCAAAGCGAAGGCTTTTTACCCCCACTTAAAGAAGTGGTTGGGCAGATTAATCAGCTCTCGATTGATGACATTGTATTTAATGACTTTGAAATGCGATTGGTGCCTTCACAAAATGAACTGGACTTAAGGTTAAACGCGAAAGAATTACGCTCTCAAATAACCATTCCATTACAACAGCACAGTCGTCCGATTCAAATTAATAGTGATTATTTACGGGTTAACTTTAAGCCTGAACAGGTTAATGAGCAAAGCGATAGTGCAGTTAAACAAAGCGTTGAACAACTAAGTTGGTTGAATGATTTACCTGCAATCGAATTTGAATGTGCAGATTGTAAAATAGCAAGCTATCAACTTGATAAAGTCAGTGCATCATTTTACGGTGATGGGAAAAAGTTATCGATTTCTGAAATCGTGGTCGATAAAGGCGAGCATATTTTACGCGCCAAAGGACAGTGGCAAAGCGGGTTAACTCAGCTCAGTGGGCATATGCATAGTGATGATATTGGTGAGCTATTCGATGAGTTTGATATTACCACCACAGTTAAGGATTCTACGGCACAAATTAATTTTGATTTAGCCTGGCAAGCTGCGCCATATCAATTTGATATACCGAGCCTAGCTGGTAATTTAGCGTGGGACTTAGGTGATGGCCACTTAGCTGAAATTAGCGATGGCGGTGCCAGAGTGTTCTCATTATTAAGCTTAGATTCCTTAGTACGTAAGCTCAAACTCGACTTTAGAGATGTTTTCTCGAAAGGGTTTTTCTACAATAACTTCCAAGGCACCATGCAACTTGATAAGGGCATAGCCTACACCCAAGATACTAAAATGGATGGAGTACCTGCAGATCTCACCATTAAAGGTCACACGAATTTGAATACCATGGAAATTAATTACGACTTAGCGGTAGCTCCACAAGTCACTTCAAGTATTCCAGTTATTGTTGCCTGGATGGTTAATCCTGTTACAGGGCTAGCTGCGTTAGCTATCGATAAAGTTATCCACTCTGCGCGGGTTATTTCTGAAATTAATTTTAAAGTAACAGGTAGTATGAGCGACCCAGTAGTTCAAGAGGTTGATCGAAAGAGCCGTGAAGTGACGATCCCTCAAGCGGCACAAAATCAGCCACAAGCCACATCAGGCCACCCTGAACTAAACCTCAAAGATGCAGCGGCCACAGCAACACAATGAATAACACTGCGAAATCATCAGGCACTATAGTTGCGCTACAAATGTGCTCAGGTATTGATGCCAATCAAAATTTACAACAACTTGAACAGCAATTACACCAGCTGCCAACGACCCGGCCCATGCTGGTATGCTTACCAGAAAGCTTTTTAATTTTTGCTAAGCACGGCAAAGATGCGTTAGCCCTTGCCGAGCAAAGTGCAGGGTATCAGGCGAGATTGGCTACATTGTGTCGCAAGTTTGATATTTGGCTGGCTGCTGGCACTATGCCAATAGCGACGAACAATAATAAATACTTAGCCGCCTCCTTGCTTTTTAACAGCGCAGGCAGCGTGGTTGCACACTATAATAAAATACATTTATTTGATGTTGATGTAGCCGATGGTACAGGTGCTTATCGAGAATCAAACTTTACCCAAGCCGGTGATGATGTGGTGGTAGTCGATTCGCCATTTGGTAAAATAGGCCTCACAGTGTGTTATGATCTGCGCTTTAGTGGTTTATACAGCACATTGCAGCGTCTAGGGGCTGAAATTATATTAGTGCCCAGTGCATTTACCACAGTGACAGGCAAAGCGCATTGGCAACCTTTATTAACCGCACGAGCGATAGAAACCCAAAGTTATGTGATCGCTGCTGCACAAGCAGGCCAACATGAAAATGGCCGTTCGACATACGGCCATAGTTTAATTATTTCTCCTTGGGGTGAAGTCCTAAGTGAGCTTAAAAGTGGCACCGGGTTTATTGGTTGTCAGCCAGACTTAGCCCAATTGCATGCCATTAGACGAGATATGCCCGTGCAATCTCACCAACGATTTAGAGAGCATTTATTATGAATACGGTTGAACAGCATTTATTACAAGACAGCCAGCTAAATCGAGAAGAACTCGAAAAAACGCTTAGCTTTATTCATCAACATAATGTTGATTACGCAGATCTGTATTTCCAATCAAGTCACCATGAATCATGGGTATTAGAAGACGGTTTGGTAAAAGAGGGCTCCTATAATGTTGAGCGCGGCGTAGGTGTACGTGCAGTGAGCGGTGAAAAAACAGGTTTTTCATACTCAGATGCAATCAACCTTGAAGCGCTCAACAAGGCGGCCACAGCTGCGCGCAGCATTGCAGATGCAGGCGAGAGTAAAACTGTACAAGTATTTAGTGATGTCGCAGCAAAGCAGCAATATGCATCACACCAGCCTATTCAAAGCATGAGCGATAACGATAAAGTAAGTTTATTACGCGAACTTGAAAACTACATTCGTGAATTAGCACCGGATGCGCAGCAAGTAATTAGCTCAATGTCGGCAGTGTATGAAGAAGTATTGATTGCTGCAAGCGATGGCACCTTTGCCACCGATATCCGCCCATTAATTCGCTTAAACTGTTCAGTACTGCTGGAAAAAAATGGCCGTCGCGAACGCGGTGGTGCAGGTGGTGGCGCGCGTTTAGATTATGGTTATTTTAAAGAATTAGAAAATGGTAAACCGCGTTGGATGGGGTTTGCTGAAGAAGCTGTGCGCCAAGCTAAAGTAAACCTTGAGGCGATTGATGCCCCAGCTGGTACGATGGAAGTCGTGCTTGGTGCAGGTTGGCCGGGGGTATTACTGCATGAAGCCGTAGGCCATGGCCTTGAAGGTGACTTTAACCGCAAAGGCGCCTCAGCCTTTAGCGGAAAAGTGGGCGAAAAAGTGGCATCAGAACTATGTACTGTAGTTGACGATGGCACCATTGCTGATCGCCGTGGTTCATTGAATGTTGATGATGAAGGTACGCCAGCGGCTTACAATGTCCTAATCGAAAACGGTATTTTAAAAGGCTATATGCAAGATAAAATGAACGCTCGTTTGATGGGAGTAAATCCTACAGGTAATGCGCGTCGTGAATCATATGCCCATTTACCGATGCCGCGTATGACCAACACCTATATGTTGGGCGGCGAGCATAGCCAAGCAGATATTATCAGCTCAGTTAAAAAAGGCATTTTTGCACCCAACTTTGGTGGTGGCCAAGTTGATATAACGTCAGGTAAATTTGTATTCAGTGCCTCTGAAGCCTATTTAATCGAAAATGGCAAAATCACTCAGCCAATCAAAGGTGCAACCTTAATTGGTAACGGTCCTGAGGTTATGCAGCAAATCTCGATGGTAGGTAATGACTTAGCGCTTGATAAAGGTGTCGGTGTGTGTGGTAAAGACGGCCAAAGTGTACCTGTAGGTGTTGGTCAACCAAGCCTGAAAATAGATAACCTAACCGTGGGTGGCACAGCTTAAAAGCAGTAACTATTAAAATAAGCCGAGTGATATTTATTACTCGGCGAAGAGCTCTGCGCACGAGTTTACACTCAACGCTTTGGTCGTACATCGAGATGTTTTGAACACAAAATATGAGCTAACGCACGAGCCGCGGGTTGAATATTATAGGGGCTCTCTTTGTTGTTCAAGCTTAGCTAAGCCACTGTTTAAAACTTTGATATACTTTTTAGAGTCAGGGTGAACTTTAGAAAATGCGGCATATATTTCTACAGATTCACCCGCAGGTCCTTTTATTAACTTATCTTGCAAATTATGTGTTTCGATCAGTTCGTTTGCAACATCGTCAAACAGTATTAAGGCATCTAAGCGGTGAGAAGATAGCTTTTTTAAGTTTTGTTGATGGTTTTTAACACGTTCTAACTTAACATGAGCTCCATTATCTAGGAAATCACCATAGCCATAGCCTATGATCCCACCAACTCGAGTGTTTTTAGTTAGGCCTTCTTTTGTTATGGCTGTTAGTGGGTTATCGTGCCAATAATAAAAATGTTGATGGGCTATCACTAATGGCGAGTCATGGAAGATAAAATGCTTATTATATTCGCTAGTTTTAGGAACATTAATACCGAGCAGGCCATGCCCTATTTTTAGTAATTTGATGATCCTAGCAAAAGGCAGTACTTCAACATTTACCGTTACTCCTTCAAGTGCAAATGCATTTATAACTTTAGTATTGCTTATCCCCGTACCATCCGCATAGGAGTAAGGGGGCCAGCCATCCTCAGCATATAACGTTATTTCTTCAGAAAAGGCAGGTTGAGTTAGATAAAAGCACATAACAAGTAAAAAAATCGCTTTTGAAAATAAGCCATTCATATTGTTTAAATCTTAAAAACTAAACTAAAGTTATGGTAAGTGTAGCAGAGAGCTTGGAATATGCCGCAAATAACCGCGTTAAAATCGGATTTAATTCATCAGTTTAAGCACAGCAACCTTTCAAGAAAGCTATTGTTTTATATAGTAATGTTTAGCTCTATATTTGCCACCTTAGCTACCGGGATACAAATCCTGTGGGATTTTAATAGTAGAGTCTCGCAAATTAATAGCTCATTGAATTATATCGATATCAGCTTTACTAAACCACTTGCACAAAGTTTATGGAGTTTTGATGAAGAGCAACTCACAATTTTGATCCATAGTATTGAAGATATCCCCGATATTGATTCATTAAAAATAAAGCAAATAGTGCAGGGCAAAGAAAGCACTTTTTATCAATCCGGCGAGTCTATAGCAGGCTCAGTGATAGCACAGAATTTTAGTCTATTTTATGATGAAACATTGGTTGGTGAGCTGCATGTATCCGCATCTATGAGTAAAGTATATGGTCAGTTGCTACGAAAATCTGCACTCATATTACTTATTCAGTTTTTTAAAACCATAATAGTGTCTGCATGTGTATTACTAGTAATGTATTACATACTTATTAGGCATTTGAATTTCATTGTAAACTATTTAAGAAATACTTCCTTTATATCTGGTGAAGTCCCAAAACTATGTTTACCAAGGGGCAATAATAACCAAAATGATGAACTTGATGAGCTAGCAAGTTCATTTAACGGCCTTTATCAAAAGATCAGTTCTACCATGGTAGAAAGACAAAGGTTTACTGAGCTACTGCAAGATGAGCGGGATTTTTCTGATACTGTTATTGAAACAATGTCTTCACTGTTAGTGTGTACCGATGAAAACCTTGTGATCCAGCGTTTAAATATCGCGGTAGAGCAACTTTTACTTATGCAAGATGAACAAATTAAAGGGCAAAAGTGGCCACAGCTCTTTACTCATAATGGCGACTTTGAACGACTTAATGGTCACTTTTTATCTGGTAAGCAGCAAAATTCAACACAGTTTAAAATGATTACAGCAAACGGTCACGAAGAAGTTATCGAGTGGCAGTGTGCGCCAATATATAATAAAGGGAAAGTAGTCACCTATATTTTTAATGGCTATGTTATTACTCCACTAATTCAGGCTGAAACAGCTCTGACAGCTCTTAATCAACAACTGGAAGAAAAGATAGCACAAAGAACCGCAAAGCTCAGTGAAAGTAACCAAACACTGAAAAGTGCACTGGAAGAATTAAAACTGACACAATCAGATTTAATAGAAGCTGAAAAAATGGCTTCATTAGGAGGTTTAGTTGCTGGTGTTGCTCATGAGATTAATACACCTTTAGGTATAAGTATTACCACGGCGTCTTTCATTAAAGAGCAAGCCAATATGATGGCTGAGAAATTTGTTCAAGGTAAAATATCGAAAAATGGTTTGAACATATTCCTAGAACAACTTGAGCAATCTATTGAGTTAATCGAAGCAAATCTTGATAGAGCCGCTGAATTAGTTTCGAGCTTTAAACAGGTTGCGGTGGATCATAGCTCAGAGCAAAAGTATTGCTTTAATGTACGGACAAATTTAGAGCACGTGATAAAGTCTCTTTCCCATGACATTAAGCAATCTCACTGTACCATTAATATTAATTGCCCAGATGCATTAGAAATTGATAGTTACCCAAGTCGCTTTATCCAAATTTATACCAACTTTATCTGTAATTCGGTCATTCATGGTTTTAAAGAATGGGATGGTGAAAAGCAAATTTTCATAAATATAAGTAAGCACTTAAATACCTTAAAAATTGTTTATAAAGACACCGGCTGTGGTTTAACCCCGCAAATGCGCAGCAAAATATTTGAACCATTTGTAACATCAAAACGCGGTTCAGGAAGTAGCGGCTTAGGGGCACATATTATTTACAATATAGTGACGCAGCTGTTTGCAGGAACTATTCAGTGTCATTCAGAGTTAGGCGAAGGCGTTGAATTTATTATCGAGATACCAATAACCAAGGAACTCTAATCTCTATTCACATCGACTTAAAGCAACTCTTCATGGGTATAAAAAAACCTTGCCGAGTAAATCAGCAAGGTTTTTAAAATTTGCCGAAGCCCGAAGCCCGAAGCCCGAAGCCCGAAGCCCGAAGCCCGAAGCCCGAAGCCCGAAGCCCGAGGCTAGCGCATCGTCACTAATTCCTCAGAACCAGTCGGGTGTATTGCCACTACTGAGTCAAAGTCAGCTTTAGTTGCGCCCATTTTCATAGCCACTGCAAAGCCTTGGATCATTTCGTCAACAGTAAAACCGATACCGTGTAGGCCAACAACTTTTTCATCATCGCCTGCGCAAACCAGCATCATGTTACATGCTTGGCGGTGCTGAGTAACGGCGGTGTACATAGCTGCAAAGCTTGATTTATACACTTTGACGTTTTCTTCGCCGTATTGTGATATCGCTTCTTGCTCCGTTAAACCGATAGTTCCAATAGGTGGGTGGCTGAATACAACGGTAGGTACTAGCTCGTAATCCATTTTCAAATCATCAGGTAATTCTTTATTGAATAAACGCTCAGACAAAGTACGACCCGCTTTAACTGCAACCGGTGTAAGCTCAATACCGTTTTCGATAATATCACCTACGGCATAAACGTTTTCTGCTGTGGTGTTTTGATACTCATCAACTTTAACATAGCCACTTTCGTTCACTTCAACGCCAGCCGCTGCTAGGTTAATTTTATCTGTAGTAGGTGTACGGCCAATAGCCCAAATAACGTGATCAACATTTTGGCTATAACCATTTTCAAAATGGATAGTTAAGCTGCCATCGCTTTCTTTAACCACTTCTTTTGGAGAACATTCAGTGTGTAGCGTAGGCCCTTCTTTAGCCATAATATCAACAAGTGTGTCGATGATATATGGGTCAAATGAGCGCAGCGGTTTATTTTTACGAACAAATAGATGCGTCTCAGTGCCTAAGCTATGTAACACACCTGCAATTTCAACGGCAATGTAACCTGCGCCAATAACTGCGACACGTTTAGGTTGCTCGCTTAGTTCAAAGAAGCCATTTGAGTCGATACCGTGCTCAGCGCCTGGGATATTTGGAATAGTCGGGCGGCCACCAACAGCAACTAAGATATGATCAGCGGTATATAGCTCACCGTTTACTTCAACGGTTTTATTATCAACAAATTTGGCAAAACCATTGATTACAGTTACACCATTACTAGCTAGGTATCTATCGTAACCTTGATGAATACGGCCAATGTAGGCTTCACGACTTTCAACTAATTTAGCCCAGCTAAAGCTTTTAAGCTCTACATCAAAACCGTAATCTGGTGCATACGCGTTAATTGCTTCAGCAACTTGTGCGCCATGCCACATTACTTTTTTCGGCACGCACCCTACGTTTACACACGTACCACCCATGTGCTTTGCTTCTATAAGCGCTACTTTTGCGCCGCGCATTGCGGCACGGTTAGCTGAGGCAATTCCGCCGCTACCGCCGCCAATTGCAATGTAATCAAAATGCTGAGCCATTTTCAGTCCTCAAGTTTTATATAAAACAGTTTAACCCGATAATAACACATGGTAGACCTGTTAAAAGCCCCTTGTATTTCGCTATTTTGCCCCAACTTCAAAATCATATTCGTAACGATTTGAGAGCTAACATGAGCGATTTACAAAACAACCCACTAATAGGCCTTGAAGGCTTACCGCCATTTTCTAAAATCAAACCAGAGCATGTGGTGCCAGCACTTAAACATGCCATAGAGCAATGCCGTGCTAAAATTGATGAAGTGTTAGCAAAAAAATCATTCACATGGAATGACTTAGTGCTGCCATTGGAAGAAGTGGATGACAAATTATCGCGATTGTTTTCTCCTGTGTCGCATATGAACTCGGTGGTCAACTCTGACGAGTTACGTGAAGCTTACGAGCAATGTTTGCCGCTTATATCTGAGTACTCTACTTTTGTTGGTCAGCACCAAGGTTTGTATGAGGCTTATAATACATTACATAAAAGTGATGAGTTTAAAACGTTAACTACGGCGCAACAAAAGTCAATTACCAATGCATTACGTGATTTTGAGTTGTCTGGGATTGCACTTGCGCCAGAACAGCAAAAACGTTACGGCGAAATAAGCGCGCGACTGTCTGAGCTTGCAGCTAAATTTGGTAATAATGTGATGGATGCAACGCTTGCCTGGCAAAAACACATCACAGATGAAAGTGAACTTGCTGGTTTGCCTGAGTCGGCTTTGGCACTCGCGGCAGAAACCGCAAAAAGCAAAGAGCTTGATGGCTGGGTGTTTACCTTAGATTTCCCGTCGTATTTACCGGTAATGACCTATGCCGATAACCGTGAACTACGTGAAGAAACTTACACCGCTTTTGTAACTCGAGCATCAGATAAAGGCCCGAATGCAGGTGAGTTTGATAACTCTGCAATAATGAGTGAAGAACTGGCATTACGTCATGAATTAGCTCAACTACTTGGCTTTGCAAGTTATGCCGAAAAGTCATTGGCAACCAAAATGGCTGAAACACCAGAGCAAGTTTTTGCGTTTTTAGAAGACTTGGCTGCTAAATCTAAACCGCAAGCTGAGCAAGAGTTAGCAGAGCTTCAAGCTTATGCTAAAGAAAAACACGGTATTGATGAGTTAGCTGCGTGGGACTATGGCTATTATGGCGAAAAGTTAAAGCAAGAAAAGTACGCTATTTCAGATGAAGTTCTGCGTCCTTACTTTCCAGCCAATAAAGTGCTCAGTGGCTTATTTGAAACAGTAAATCGTTTATTTGCTATTACCGTAAAAGAAGTTAACGACTTTGATAGTTACCATAAAGATGTACGCTTTTTTGAAATCTACGATAACAACGATACCTTACGTGGCCGTTTTTATCTTGATTTATATGCGCGTGATCACAAACGTGGTGGTGCGTGGATGGATGACTGCATGGGTCGTAAAGTGCGCGCAAACGGCGAGTTGCAAACACCTGTGGCGTATTTAGTGTGTAACTTTAATAAAGCGGTAGGCGATAAGCCTGCACTGTTTACTCATAACGAAGTAACAACTTTATTTCATGAGTTTGGCCACGGTATTCATCACATGCTAACTCAAGTAGAGGCCGCGCCCGTTGCAGGTATTAACGGTGTCGCTTGGGATGCGGTAGAGTTACCAAGTCAGTTTTTAGAAAACTGGTGTTATGAAGAAGAAGCCCTTAACTTTATTTCAGGTCATTACGAGTCAGGCGAGCCACTACCTAAAGAGTTGTTGGATAAGCTATTAGCGGCTAAAAATTACAACTCGGGCATGCAGATGCTGCGTCAAATTGAATTTTCATTGTTCGATTTTAGAATTCATAACGATTATAAAGCGGGTGAAGAGTGCCAGATTCAAGCGCGTCTTGATGAAGTGCGCAGTCACACTTCAGTGGTAAAAGCGCCAGAGTTTAACCGCTTTCAGCATGGCTTTAGTCATATATTTGCTGGTGGTTATAGCGCTGGGTATTACTCATACAAATGGGCTGAAGTGCTATCAGCGGATGCTTACTCACGATTTGAAGAGGAAGGGATATTTAACCCTGAAACCGGCCAAGCCTTTATGCAACACATTCTAGAAAAAGGCGGTAGCGAAGAGCCAATGGCATTGTTTAAAAACTTCCGCGGCCGCGAGCCAAGCGTTGATGCATTATTACGCCACAGCGGCATTGCAGCATAAAGCTGCAGTACTACTGCTAAAACAAGCGCCTATTTGGCGCTTTTTTATTATTAAGCCAATAATTTTTCGCAAAATCAGTGCTCCGTACTATGCTTTTTGAAGTAATAGATAAAAAGGGAATAGGCATGACTAAGCTAGTACTGGCGATTGACGATGATAAGTATGTACATCATGTTATAGAGGAATCACTGGCAGGGTTTTGTAAGCTAATACATGCAAAAAGTGGAGAGGAGGGACTTAGGCAAGCATTCAAATATAACCCCGATATTATTTTACTAGATATCGAAATGCCTGGAAAAACAGGTTACGAGGTATGTCGTGAGCTAAAAGCTAATGAACAAACGAAAGATACACCGGTTATGTTTTTGTCAGGTAAAAGTGAGTTGGCAGAGCGTGTCAAAGGCTATAATTTAGGTGCCTCAGATTACATCGTAAAACCATTTAATGCTGAAGAGCTAATGGCACGTATTCGCGTGTTATATCAGTACCGACAACATTCAATTAAACTTAAAAACGATGTTGAGCGTGCGCAAATTACCGCAGAAATAGCGATGACAGATTCAGGGGACATGGGACGTATCATGCGATATGTTGGGCAGAGTTATCATGCTCATGATGTACACAGTTTGTCAGCTTATTTCTTTGAATTTTTTAGGCCTTTACAATTAGATGTGGTTGTCGCTTTTTGGTACCAAGAAATCGGCGTATTTTGTAGTGATGAAGGTGGCGTTTGTCCACTTGAGCAAGAGTTATTGGAAAAACATCGTCATGCTAACCGATTCGTTGATTTTAGTAGTCGCACGATAATTAATTATCCCAAGGTGTCTATTCTTATAAAGAACATGCCGTTAGATGACGTTGCACTTTACGGTCGTTATAAAGACTTATTCCCCCATATTTTAGAAGTCACCAATGCCAAAATTCAGGATATGGAAGTCAACGAAAAAGCTTTGGCGCAAGCACATAGTGTGGGGAATGCCTTTGCTGAATTATCTACAAAAATGTATGACAACAGCGATGCTAGAGAATTAGCGGTCACTAAATTTGCCGCGCAATTAGCTGAGGTTCGTAAAACTATTGAGCAAAAACCAGAGCTTAAATACAATCAAGAATTGGTTTTTCATATCGAGCAACTTGAACAAACCCAAACCGAGTTCTCTGCTTTGAATAATGATTTATCTTTTATAAAGTACCAGCTTAATCACATTATAGAATCGCGAAATGAGCTGGTGGCTAGTTTAAGCCGCATTGCAAACTCTGAGTATACCGAAGAGATAACCTCTCAAACTGATATTGAGCTATTTTAGTGCTATAGCGAGTAGCACTTGATATACTCTGCTGGCTATTTTTGGTCGGAGTGAATTTTGGTTATACAGTGTCCCTTTAAAGAAATGCGTTCTTATCTTACTGAAATAGAACAGCGGTTTGGCTTGCAGCAGTGGGCTGAGCAGCAAGAGGGCTTTGCGCTGCATTATGATGATCAAGGACTCAGTTTACGTAAAATTGATGAGCCAAAGCTCGGCGCAATTACGGTGGACTTTGTCACTGGCGCCGCGGCACATAGACGAAAGTTTGGGGGTGGCAAAGGCCAATCAATAGCCAAAGCCGTCGGCTTAAATAAAGGCGCGACGCCGGTCGTTTTAGATGCTACAGCAGGCCTCGGGCGTGATGGCTTTGTATTGGCATCACTGGGTTGTAAAGTGATATTACATGAGCGCCACCCAGTTGTTGCTGCATTATTATATGATGGTTTGCAACGAGCGTATGATGATATTGAAATAGGCCCTTGGATGCGTGAAAACATGAGCCTAGTATTTGGCTCTAGCCACACTTTACTGTCTCAGTGTGTCAGTACGCCGGATGTGGTTTATCTTGATCCTATGTTTCCTCATCGTGAAAAGTCAGCGTTGGTTAAAAAAGAAATGCGGGTATTTCAAGAGTTAGTAGGGGCTGATACTGACGCAGATGATTTACTCGATTTTGCCTACCCACTTGCGAGTAAGCGTGTAGTAGTTAAGCGCCCCGATTATGCGCCATTTTTAAATGATAAAACTCCCAGTATGCAAATAAAAACCAAGAAAAACCGTTTTGATGTCTATGTTAAAGCAGCAATGATCTAGTTCTTTAGTGTTGAAAACTGGGGTTTTACAGGCCATATGTAGTAACTTCATGTTGGTTTTCATTAAACCGTCACAAATAGTTAATATTCTACGCGCGCAGTTAATCGAGGAAATTTTTTATGCGCGTGTCATCATTTACTAGGCTATTGGCTATTTTACTTGCCTTAGCCAGTTTACTCTTAGGCTCGACCTTATTTTGGGCCAGTCAAACCTTAGTCAAACTTGAACAACAAGATCAATCGTACAATCAATTAAAAAACAAGATATTGGTCAACCTTGAAGGACTACTTGAAGATTACTTAGCAAAAGGTGATAGCCTTTATTTAGGTATGGCGTCAGAGCTTATTCAAGAGGTTCAAGAAACAGATCTGAATATTTTACCTAATAATCTAAAACAACAACTAAACGTTTTACTCACTCAATTAGATACCGATATAAACGGTAAGTATCGTGCCCTTGGTAAACTCTCGGGTAACGAGACAGCGTTACTTGATAATGCTTTACGACAAATGGCCGGCTCTGCATCATCTTTGATTAAATATGCAAATACAGCGCAGTCACAGGGTAATTTTGATCAACAGTATTATGCTTTAGCTAATGATTACTACAGCGAAGTGACTTCTTTATCACTTTTTACCTACCAGCTTATTATTGGTTTTGATCAAGATACACAAGATAGTTTGATGCAAACTGTTGCAAATTTAAACCGCTTAGCACAGCAGATTGATGCCTTAGATAACTTGGGCGTTATGAGTGAAATTGATGAAGATGAGTTGTTTTTTGGTGGCGAAGCTGAAGACTTAGCAGATGAAATCAAAGCTGAGTTAAGCAGTTGGCCCAATCGTTACCCACGTGATCTCGCTAATACCATAGAACAAGCACAGCAGCGACAAGTTGGTATAGAAAGCCTGCGTGAACAGATTACCCTATTGTCAGATACTGTGATCAATGCCGAGCAACAGTTAAGAACAGAGCAAGCTACAGTTAAAGAGCAAGTACTTATGGTATTTGCTGTCGCGATAAGCATGTTAGTTATTTTAGCTATTGGTGTTTATATAGTTCAGCGCAATCAGGTTCTTAATCCGCTACGCCAGCTACGCGATGGCTTTGCATTTCTTATCGAAAGTAACGAGCTTAAAAATATTGAAAGTAAAAACCCTAAAACCGAGGTGGGAGAAATTGCTGCGTATTTTAATCAGCTAATTGAGCGGCAACGTGACGAGGCTGACGAACGTGCACAAATGCTAAAAGTGATAAATGACTTTATGCAGGAAATGAGTGAGCATTTACAAATGATTAGTCAACAAGCTAACGGCAGTCATCAACAAGTTGAGCAAAATCAAATCCTATTACACGATATTCAACAAATAGGTGAGCAAGTTAATAATATTAATAGTCAGGTTGCTGATAATGCAAAGCAAACATATGCCGCTATGGAGCAAAGTTTAGGCTTTGCAGAGAATATGTTAAGTGCCAGCTCCCATACTCAGCAACGTGTAGATGGTGGTCTTAAAAGCTTAAAAGAATTACTCAGTGGCGTACAAGATGTAGGTCAAGTGATAGAAGTTATTCGTACTATTGCTGAGCAAACCAATTTATTAGCGCTAAATGCTGCGATTGAGTCAGCACGAGCAGGTGAGCATGGTCGAGGGTTTGCTGTTGTTGCAGATGAAGTACGAAAGCTTGCACGGCAAACACAAGGATCATTGAGTGATATAAATGATCAGCTTAACCTATTAAGTGAAAACTCGAGTATGGTATCGACGCAAATATCGGCCCTTGCTGATGATGCGCAGTTACAAACTGAGAATGCACAAGACCTAAAACGAAACTCTGAAGGGGTAGCAAGTAATGCCCAAGATGCTAACAAAGTCGCGTTTGATGCTATGGAGTTAGCTAAGCAACAAAATGAACTGCTAGAAAATTTTAGTCAATCAATGCAGAACATGAAAGGGCAGGTGAGTGAATCAAGTAACTTAGTGGAAGACATTCATCAGCGATTACAGCAACAAATGCAAACTATTCGTGGAAGCTTAGGCTTATGAATATAGGGCAGTTACACTGCCCTGGGTAATTTTTGTTGGCTTGTGTTGAGTTATTACGCACAGCCGACAAACTTACATCATAGTATCTTTTAAATACTGAAACAGTTCTTTATAGCTTCGAGCTGGCTTTTCGGCTTTGACTTCTTTTGCAGCATTTCTTACCAGTTGACGCATTTTTTGACGCTCAAGCGTTGGGTACTGCTCAATGGTTTCATTGATGAGATCATCGCCTTGTTCAATCAAATCACTGCGAAGTTGTTCGATCTTTTTGATCATTACTTCAGCTTGATTATTCTTATTAAGCATAATGTCGATGATTGCTTTGATTTCTTCAATATTCTCAACAGTACGCAGTGTTTTAGCTATATAGTTTAAGTGACGGCGATATGCATCACTCTTGTTGCTAATTTTATCAGCTACGACCATCGCTTCTTTTAAATCATCATTTAGAGGTAAACGCTCGCGCTGTTTTTTCCCCATTTTAGCAATATCAGAACCTAACTGATGAAACTCTTGCGCATCACGCTTAAGCTCACTTTTCGATACGTAAATAATTTCTTCTTCAATTTCAGCAGGGTTGCCTTTTTTCTTCGCCATGGGGTGCTCATATAAGATCGTTAACTGCGGTCATTATACGTGATTCTTTTAATGATTAATATTAGCTGATGCAATGCACTGGGTGTGTTAGCATTTAAACTATATTGTAAGTGTTACCCGCTCAGGACCTATAACATGAAAAGCCAACAGCAAGATCCTATTTATACGCAAATTTCTCAAGTAAAAGATGCCGTAGCAGAAGTGTTAGAACATGCTAAAAAACTTGGCGCGACTGGTGCAGAAGCAGCCATGTCGAGCACGTCAGGTTTATCAGTTAGTACTCGTATGGGAGAAGTAGAAACCATTGAGTTTAACCAAGATGGTGGCTTAGGTATCAGTGTTTATGTCGGCAATCATAAAGGTTCGGCTTCTACAGCCGATCTTAATCCCAAAACATTACGCACAGTAGTAGAGAAAGCGATTGATATCGCCAAGTTTACCTCAGATGATCCACACAATGGGGTGGCAGATAAAGAATTATTAGAATTTGCCCCACTTGATTTAGATTTGTATCACCCGTGGGATGTCACGCCTGAGCAAGGTGTTGAACTGTGCCATGCTGCAGAGCAAGCCGCATTAAACGCCGATGAACGTATTGTTAATTCGGACGGAGCAAGCTTTTCATCTCACCAAGGCTTGCGCGTGTATGGCAACAGCCACGGCTTAATAGCGGGTTACCCGCGTACTCGCCATAGCATCAGTACTATGGTTATTGGTAAAGATGGCGAGCAAATGCAGCGTGACTCAGCTTACACAGTGTCACGTGAACAAGGCGGATTAAAAGACGCTGCTGCAGTAGGGTTAGAAGCTGCAAGCGAAACCTTAGCTAAATTAAATAGTCAAAAGCTAGGCACTATGAAAGTGCCAGTTATTTTTAGAGCTGATATCGCTAATTCATTATTTAGTCATTTAGTGTCTGCAATTGGTGGTGGCGCGTTATATCGTAAGTCGAGCTTTTTAATGGATAGTTTAGGCACGCAAGTATTTAGTAATATTGTAAATATTTCTGAGCGTCCACATATTTTAAAAGGTTTAGCATCTACCCCCTTTGATAGTGAAGGAGTTAAAACTGTTGATCGCGAAATTATTCAAGGTGGTGAGCTACAGACATATTTGTTAGCCAGCTATGCTGCTCGCAAAATGAATATGACACCGACAGGACATGCTGGTGGCATTCACAATTGGTTAGTAGAACAAACCCATCAAGATTTATCAGAAATTCTAAAAAACATGGGCACGGGCTTATTAGTAACTGAGTTAATGGGACAAGGTGTGAATACGGTAACGGGCGATTACTCCCGTGGTGCAGCTGGTTTTTGGGTTGAAAACGGCGAGATTCAATATCCTGTTAGCGAAATAACCATCGCAGGCAAACTGCAAGATATGTTTAAAGCAATTGTCGGTTTAGGGGGCGATATAGAGCGCCGTGGCGGAATTCAAACTGGCTCCGTGCTCATTGAAGAAATGCAAGTAGCGGGTAGTTAGTAATAGGTTCTATTGTATATTTTACTTTCGTCAGTTGCCTTACTCATGCTAAGAGCAGCTGACTTATTTCAACTAAGCATGTTGTAATTTAATCAACCGTATTGGTATTTATTCTGAGCAATACATTCATTGTGCGCTTACTATTTAAGCAGTTAGTTTGTTGATTGTTAAAATAAAGCTTTTTGCTAGTGACAAGCCAGTAAAAACTTTTTATACTGCAACCCGCTTTAATCGCTTAGGTGGTTAAACGCTTCAAAAATTTAGCCTGCTAAACAGGTAATAATATAAATGGCCCCTTAGCTCAGTTGGTTAGAGCACACGACTCATAATCGTTAGGTCCGCAGTTCAAGTCTGCGAGGGGCCACCACTTTTCAAAGCTTCCCAAGTAAATACCTACTAACAAAGTCTGTTTTTATTTTTCACGGAACGGTGGCGGATCGGATTTTGGCAAATTAAATTTGCGCGAATGAAGCTAATCCCCTGATTTATCGTTTAGCGCTTTTCTTTTTATGGACTACAGAAAGTACAATTTAGGTACTGATACCTACCTTTTAAAAGTTTACCGTTTGCTGCCATTCGTCAGCCTTGCGCCTAGGGACTGAAATAATTCGACCTCAGTGGTTGCCTTGATAGGCTCATAATCGCCTTGCATTTCATTATGGACTTTGATCGCTGCGATTGCTGCTGTAGCGTTTAAGATGCCTTTTTCTTCATCAATCCTTATAGACTCATCAATTATTTTTTCTAGCGTCTTTAGCTTTTCAAGCTTTGACATAACAAAGGCTTCATCAGTCATTTTTTGATGTGCTTTGATAGCTTTTGCAATGTTAGGTTTTATTAGGTTTTCAGAGCCGATAACTTTCGCTGTTTTTTCACTATAACCCGCGCTAATAGCTGCCTTTGTAGCGTTGCCGCCATTTAGCAAATAAGCCTTAACAAAAGCGTCTTGTTTAAGTGATAGCTTGCACGTCATAGCTTGGCCTTACATTAAATGGATTTACTGTAGCATTGTAACAGGCGGGGCTTTCAATTATGAATGTTCACTTTTTATAGTCGGGAAATTGCACTGCTTTTGCGTGACTTCCGAAATATCTAAAGGCACGTGAATGTGTCGTTATAAACATTAGATATTGATAGGACGGGTTATCAGTTAAAATAAAAGTAACATAGCAGGCTTAAGGTTTTAGCCTGCTTGTGTTGTAGTCTTTAGTTTGAGTGTTTTTATATCCCTTGCCTCGGCCTTTTGCTAAATAAGATAACCAATACAAAGCTTCAAACCTTTTTTCTGGTGAGTCAACATAGATATAACTCCTACGATTTTTAGAATAAAAGCCGCCCATATCTTCCCATACCTGCTTGGCAATTTTACAAACATAGTGCGATGTTTTCACTAAGTCACCATCAAGCCATAATGCAACATGGTAATGCTGTGCTTTGGCGTTTTCTTGCTCTCTTACCCAGCAATAACCTATTTCAGTAATACCATAATGCGCGGCAATGCGTGTTGCCAATCGCTTTCTAAACAGTGTCATTCGTTTGTTATCTGCGGTCGGTTCGTATTGGTGCAACTCGATCATAACAAATATTTGCCGTTTCCATTTATCTAAACCTAAATCAAATTGTTCAAATGACTTTTTAAGCATAAAAGGGTAACATCCTGAGCCAGCAGCATTGACTTTTATTAACTCACCTCTATGCAAGACGGTATTAGATTTTGATATATGCTTCCTGCCAGTTGTGTTTTTACGCTTACCCCTTTGCATAAACTCTTAACAACCTTCAAGACGATAATATATACGACCGTCTGAAATTGCACTACCCAATAACAAGGCGCAAATTGATAATACTGGGTTTAAGGCAATAACCAGCGGACAAAACCGCCAAGACAAAACCGCCAAATAAAGCCACGGACAAAACCGCCAAATTTTTATAAAGCTAAAAAGTAAGTGAAAATGATAAAGAAAGTGAATATTAAGCATGGATAAGTTACTCTTAATTAGCTGGTGGATCGGTCTCCAAACTTACCCACCAGCTGTGGTTATTGGTCTTAGTTCGTATAGTGTCTAGCTATGCGTTCTAGGACTTTTCAAGTAACTTATTAAGCTTTGTTATTTGCTCCTGTGTCATTGCTGATTTATCAAACCAGTACCTACTTATTCTGTCATGCTCTATGCCAAATGAGTCTGTGGCTTTTTCTCTTTTATCTTTAATTTTAAAGCCTTGGTCTTTTAGGTCTAATATGCGTGCAGCGAGACTGCAAACACCCTCTGGCTCAGCTTCATAGCGGTTAATAGAGCCGTAGTTACTCATATATCTAGCTACGATCATTTGTTGGTTGTACGTTGATAAGGCATGTTTTTTCATAATTAAGCCCCCTTACCAGTTAATAGGGCTTCTACAGCATCGGCAGGCCATAATAAGCGCCCTGATGGTAGTTTTATTGGTTTAATGCCGTAATAGCTACCCGTTTTAGATAGGCGGGTTCTTATAGTGTTCGCTTTACCATGAATAGTTATCGCAAACTGCTCTGTTGTAAAACTTTTTAGGGGGGTTGGTGTATGTTTAGGCATAAATAAAGATCTCATTCTATATATTGAGATCTCATATTAATTGCGAAAGTGGTTTAAAAAAAGTAAATATAATCAATATCATAGGGGGAAAGGTAGGGGGTTTCCCCCTAGTTATCGTCAGGCATATTCTTCAATTCCAAGTCTAGCATCTGCAATTCCGCTGCACGCTTCCATGGATCAATAAGTATCTCAGGTGTATTGATTTCATAGAATTCCTTAATTTCTTGTCTAAAACATTCAATACTTTTATTTGTGTGATACTTCTGTAGTTCCTGCTTAGCATAGTCATCACTTCTAATTATTTTTCCATCTTGAAATGCGACCGTATTTCCAATGTATTTTTCGGGCTTATCCCAAAAATCTTTTTCTGAAATTATCTCCTCAGTCCAATTCAAAACAAAAGTTTTAAGCCAGTCATTTATGTAACCTTTGATCGTATCACTAGATTTATTTAAAATTTTTCCTGTAGTATCGAAAGCTTTTGTTTTTTTTACATTTGAGCCAAGGTAAAAATGGACTAGTTCTACAGCTTGCTTCCTTATCTCATGCGTGGAGTTTGGACGGTGGCTAAGTTTAGGTAGTTTGTCGTTTAACATTTCTAAAAAAAGCCTACCAATAAAAGGCGATTGCATCACATCAGGATCAAGGTGTATAAGTTTTGTTAGTGGTACTGAGTCCCTATTTCTTCTATAGTCGTCGACTAAATCTTGTATATGTTCATCATTGAAATAATCCATCATTCTACCTCAACTATTTTTAACATTGGCCCTTTGAGTTCAGGGATCGCTATATCTGCCTGTTCTAAAATCCAAGCCTCTAAAGTGGTGTGCCACTTCCTTAGTAAATCCAGTGGTCTTTGTTTATAGTGCTTTTCAGCGGTAGCACTAGGCTTGTGCCCCATTATTTGTGCAACAACACCAGTAGGAATTTCTACCCATTCACTTAGGTTTGAAAAGCTGCGCCTTAAACCGTGTAAAGTTAGACCCTCAATACCTGCGGCTAATAGGGCAGGTTCAAGGCTTTTTCTTGGGTCGGTTAGTTTTCCGCTTGAGCCTGTAGGGGTAGAGAAAACCCATTCGTTTCTACGTGGTAAGTTAATCAATAAACTAGCCAAATATGGCGTTAAAGGAATAACCCGTGAACCTGCCTCAGCGCCTTTGCTGGTGGCTTTATCTCGGATAGTCATACTAGACCATTGAAAATCTAATTCCGTCCACTTGAGGCTTGTTAATTCATTTCTTCGCGCACCTGTTAACAATAGGGTTTGCACATAGGCTGAAATAACAGGGTTTTGAATTTGTCTTACATATTTGAAAAAAGCGGGGAGCTGTTCTTTTTGTAGTGTGTCAGTTCGGGATTTGAGCTTTACAACTGTGCTTTTTACATCTTTAGTTTTCAGTTTAGTTATATCAAGTAAACCCGTGTATTTTTCTTGTTCAGTACACCAATTTAAACAGGCAAATAGTAAGCGGTAGGTTTGTGCTGCAACACCTGCGCGAGTTGCATTTTCTTTTTTGAGCCATGCTTCAATTTTTTTTGCGCTCAAGTCTTTTAGTTTTAGCGATATAAGCGGGTATAAACAGCCAGCTTTAGTTAATCGGCCTTTACCCCTAGCCCAAGGCTGATTAGGCTCTTGTATGGCTTTGATGTGGTCTTTGTAGTGCTTTTCACCCCATCGGCCTTTGTTCGCTTCTATATATTCAAGCCAAACTTGTTTTAACTTGATAGTGCCGCGTAATTCTTCTTGTTCTTCGGCTAGTTCTTTTGCTGCCTTTTCTCGTTTAACCTTTGCAGGACTGATATATTCTTTTGCTTTTGTTTGAAACTCTCTTGCGGCTGCTCTGGCTTGGTCAATATCAAACGCATCTACAGGACCAATTACCCCGCGTCTTGTTTTACCATTAATCCAAGCTTGGAAAACATAAGTCTTTTTACCCGATGCAAAAGCGCGAATTGCTAGCCCTTTACAATCATCATCCCATAGAAAGGACTCTTTTTTACCCTCTTCACATTTAAAGCTTGCTACACGTCCAGCGGTAAAATTAACTTTATTAGTGGTACTATTAGCTTTAGCCATTCGAACCCCCTTATGGTTCTTGATGGTTGCCCTAGTAGTGTTGGCGCACTGTTAGGGCTTTTTATTATCCACGGATCGTTCACGGATCGGTTTTAGATAAATATACATCAATATAAAGCAATTCGCTATTTATTAAATATTCTTTTAAAGCCATTAAAAACAAGGGGTTTGAAGTGTTAATCAATACAGGTAAATTGTTTATGAGTTCGACTCATAATCGTTAGGTCCCCAGTTCGAGTCTGGGAGGGGCCACCATTTTCTACAGAATCTAAACAACCTCTAAAATTTACACTTTAATAAATAACTGTGTTTATTTATATGTAAAGCTGACTCCGTTGTTTGTAATGTTTAGTTGCGTTGACACGAGCTTACAGCTTGAATTTAGCCGCCGAGAGGTGGTACTTGATAAATGAAGCTATGCTGGGTATTAAAGAGGTTCCCGCACAGTTAAAATAACCATGCAGGAATAGGTTGTATTACTTACTGTGCTGGTACTTCAGTTTGTTGTGGTAATGCGAGTGATAGCAGAGCGGCCAAGGCGATAAATGCACTTGAAATCCACAAGCATGCTTCAAGTCCGTATTGTTGATACACCCAGCCAGATAGCACAGTACCAATTAATCGACCCATGGCGTTGGCCATATAGTAAAAACCTACATCTAACGATACGCCATCGCTGTCTGCAAGACTGACAATTAAATAACTATGCAACGATGAGTTAATAGCAAACACAGCGCCAAATATAAGTAAGCCTACAATAATCGATGCCTGAATATAAAAGTCATAGTGTAAGGCTAGGGCGATAAGTGCTGGTAATATTGTTAAATAACTAGCCCATAAAAACGCGCTGCGGCCACTAGGCACTTGACCTGATTTTTTCCCGGTAAAAGAGGGGGCAAATGATTGCACTATGCCATAACCTATTACCCAGCTTGCCATAAAGCTGCCAACCCACCAGTGATCCCAATCAAATGTAGCGGCTAAAAATACCGGTAAGGCGACGACAAACCATACATCTCTAGCGCCGAATAAAAACATCCGTGCAGCTGACAGTACGTTTATAGCTTTACTTTTTGAAAATAACTCACTGAATTTGGCTTTATTTTTAGCTTTACCTAAATCTTCTTTTAGAGCAAATATGCTAAATAACCATACGGCTGTTAACATGCAAATCATACTCAGTATTGCGCCGTGGAACTCTAGTAAAGTGAGCAGGAGGCCACCTAAAAAGAAACCAACACCTTTGAGAGCATTTTTAGATCCAGTTAATATCGCCACCCATTTATAGAGTTGGCCTTGCGCATCTTTCGGCACTAACAGCTTAATGGCGCTTTTAGCGCTCATTTTATTGAGATCTTTTGCGATCCCAGACAGTGCCTGTGCAGCCATAACATAAATAACGGTGAGGGCATCAACAGGTACCATGAGCATGGCTAAGGAAACTATTTGTAAGCCTAAGCCAATGTTCATGGTTTTATTGAGACCGAATCGAGCACCCAGCCACCCGCCTACTAAATTGGTGATCACACCAAAAATTTCATAAAATAAAAACAACATGGCAATGCTGAGCGGACTGTAGCCAAGCTGGTAGAAATACAGCACGACAAGCATACGTAGGGCACCATCAGTAAGCGTAAATGCCCAATAGTTGCCTGTAATGATTAGGTATTGTTTTATTTGTGGTGGCAGTGCTTTTAATCGATCCACGGTTTACTATTCCTTATCGACTAGGCCAACTTTGCGCATAAGCTCTGCAGTTCGGTTCGCATAGCCCCACTCATTGTCATACCACACATAGAGTTTTACTTGAGTGTCGTTGATCACCATAGTTGAAAGGGCATCAATAACACTTGAACGAGGATCGGTTTTGTAATCGATAGATACAAGCGGTCGCTCTTCATAACCCATAATGTCTTTAAGTTCGTTAGCAGCAGCGTCTTTTAGTAGTTTATTTACTTCATCAATCGTTGTGCCACGTTCAAGCTCAAATACACAGTCAGTGATAGAGGCATTGGTCAGTGGGACGCGAATGGCATGACCGTTCAATTTACCTTTTAATTCAGGGAATATATGTGTAATGGCAGTCGCTGATCCTGTGGTGGTTGGAATCAAACTAGTGCCACATGAACGGGCGCGACGTAAGTCTTTATGAGGGGCATCAATAATTGTTTGTGTATTAGTGATATCGTGAATGGTCGTGATTGAACCATGTTTGATACCGATTTTTTCATGAATCACTTTAACGACAGGTGCCAAGCAGTTGGTTGTACATGAAGCAGCAGTAACAATAGAGTGAGTCTCTTTATTATAAAGGTGATCGTTGACACCCATAACAATGTTTAAAACGCCTTCTTCTTTTACCGGAGCTGTCACAACAACCCGCTTTACACCTTGATCAAGGTAAGCTTGCAGTAATGCTTTAGTTTTGAGCTTGCCTGAAGCTTCAATAACCACATCGCATTGTGACCAATCAGTGTCTTGTGTTTTAGTATTTTGGCTAAAACCAATTTCTTTACCGTTTATAATAATGGCATTGTCGTTATGGCTTGCTTCGTGATGCCACTTGCCGTGTACTGAATCAAATGTCATTAAATGAGCGAATGTTTCAGCGTTACCAGCAGGGTCATTAATGTGGACGATTTCTACATCATCCCAATCGAAAGCTGCCCGCATTGATAAACGGCCCATACGGCCAAAACCGTTAATACCTACTTTAATTGTCATTGTTTATTCCTTAATGCTGATTATAACTGCGAATTAAAATAATTAAGTTGAAGCGTATTTCTTAGTGCTTTTGGTCTTATTGTTTGTACCTGCCGAACGATTTTGTCACTTGGCCAACCATACGTAAGTAAGATGAGTGCTATTACCAGGCCAGTTCGACCTGTGCCACCTTTACAATGTACGGCAATGGTTGCTTTATTATTGATTGCTTCAATAATTGTATCTTTATATTGACTCCATTGACCCTCAAACTCTTGGTCAGGGGCTTCATCGTCTAATATAGGTAGTTGTAACCAAGTGATATCATGTTCAGCACATAAGTTTGGAAGTTGTTGTATATTATTTTGGGCAATTTCATGGTCATACATTAATGTTAGTACCATGCTGGTATTGGCTTGTTTAAGCGTAAGCACTGACTCTTCTAAAGATGCTTGTTTAGTACCAGGGCAGGGCGTAAAAATAAGCTTTGCGCCATTATCTAAAGTTAATGTGTCAAATGGGTGAAGTTGCATGGCTAATTCCTTTTATTTGAACCAATGTTGAGTTCGATTAATAATCGCAACGAGTGAAAGCATCACGGGTACTTCTACTAATACCCCCACAACTGTTGCAAGGGCTGCACCTGAGTGTAAGCCAAACAGTGAAATAGCCACAGCGACTGCGAGTTCAAAAAAGTTCGAAGTACCAATTAAGCAAGAAGGTGCAGCTATTTTTTGTGGCAACTTCATCCAAATAGCGGCCGCGTATGCAATTATAAAAATGCCATAGGTTTGAATGATTAACGGAATAGCAATTAGCACAATTGTTTGTGGCTCTGTCAGGATTGTTTTAGCTTGAAAGCCAAATAATAAAACCACAGTTGCAATTAAACCAACTATTGACCATGGTTTTAACTTAGCTAAAAACTGCTCAAGGGCTTGTTCGTCTTTGCCTTTATTTAATGCCTTACGGGTGAGTACCCCGGCGGTTAACGGTAGCAAAACATATAAAACCACTGAAATAAGTAAGGTTTCCCATGGCACTTGAATATCACTCACCCCTAATAGCAAAGCAGAGATAGGGGCAAAGGCAAAAATCATAATGACATCGTTTACAGAAACTTGAATAAGTGTGTAGTTGGCATCGCCCTTCGTTAATTGTGACCATACAAATACCATAGCAGTACAAGGCGCTACACCAAGTAAGATCATGCCTGCTATATATTCTTGTGCTGATTGTGCATCAACTAAATCTGCAAATATAAAGTTAAAGAATAACCAGCCTAAAGCGGCCATAGTAAAAGGTTTGATTAGCCAGTTTATTATGAGTGTCAGTAATAACCCCTTTGGATTCTTACCAACATCTTTAATTGATGAAAAATCAATTTGCGCCATCATCGGAAAGATCATAACCCAAATGAACACAGCTACTGCAATATTAACGTGAGCGACTTCAAAATCAGCAATCATTTGAAAAGCATCAGGCTGCCACTGGCCAAGGAAAACACCGGTAATAATGGCTAACCCAACCCACAGTGATAGATAACGTTCAAAAATTCCCATTTTTTTCTCCTATATTTAGCGGCAAAAGTCAGTTTTGCTTGGGCGGTTAGACATGTTTGCAAGGTTATCTAAATTTTTAGCTATCAGCGGCAGGTTATTTTCGGTGGTTTCACTGATGACTTTTTTGACCCATATAGGAAGTTCTGGATTAATTTTATAAAAAACCCATTGGCCATGCTTTCTATCTGTGATTATGCCTGCTCGCTTTAATACTGCTAAATTACGCGACACTTTTGGTTGGCTGTCCTCTTGTAAAGCTTCCATTAATTCACACACACACAATTCACCATGATAATTAGTTAACATGAGTGTTTTTAAGCGAATGTCATCTGTAAGGCACTTATAAAAAGAAATAGGATCAATTGTAATATCATCCAGTTCGGATATTTGTTCATCAATCCGTTGAGCTGATGCTGTACTGCTGCTAGATTGGTTTTTTGTTTCTAATAAAAGAAACATCGACAAGCGATTATTTAGTTCACTTAGTGTAATAGAGAAAGGGTTATTGCAATTACGTTCTTTAGGATCAGGGAAGTCCCAAGCAAGTTGTGCTTTTGCACCAGGAAAGTTTCGACACTCTTGACTCGCTTTATCACAGAGGGTTATGACGAAATCGAATTCCTGCTCAGCAAACTCCTCTACACTTTTAGATTTTAGTTTATCTACAGTTAAACCAAAGTTTTTAAGTGCGTCTAGTGTGCGCGCGTCTATTTCTTCAGGTAACGTACCCGCACTTGAAATATCAAATTGATCGCCCGCTTTGTGGCGAAGAAGTGCTTCAGCCATTTGTGAACGAGCAGAATTACCAGTACACAGAAATAAAACTGAACGCTTAGTTGAAGTTTGATTACTCATAAATCACACCGTGGATTGAATATGTAATAAATTGTATATTCGTTTTTGTGCATGTGCAAGTGTGATGTACATATTTAATTTTGAAGTTTTGTTTATTCAGAGTGAATTTGCTACAGAATAAAAGTTAACTTGGTTTTATTGGTTGTGTATAGGTTAGTTTTAGTGCGTTTTTACTTCGTTCGTTTGAAAATCATACCAAATGCTATTTAATTACATAAAACTTTAAAAAACGCTTGCGTAAAAATCTGTTCTCCCTATAATGCGACCCCACTGAGACGGCAGAGCAGGCAACGCTTAGCGGGGCATAAGCTACTCAGAGTGTTAAGTAAAACTTGAGTTTAGATTTTTTAGAAAGTTTAAAATTAAGTGTTGACAAAAAAATAGGAAAGCGTAACATGCGCAGCCCTAGCGAGATAAAGCAAGCGCTTTAATCGCAACGTTCTTTAACAATATAAAGCAATCATCTGTGTGGGCACTCGTACAGATTGAGTTCTAACAGCCAAGCTACTTCGTTCTTTATTGAGCAAGTAACGAGGCAAAAAATTTAGA
>NZ_JANIGL010000004.1 GCF_024518675.1 Pseudoalteromonas shioyasakiensis | reverse complement strand
ACTCTAAATTTTTTGCCTCGTTACTTGCTCAATAAAGAACGAAGTAGCTTGGCTGTTAGAACTCAATCTGTACGAGTGCCCACACAGATGATTGCTTTATATTGTTAAAGAACGTTGCGATTAAAGCGCATTGCTTTATCTCGCTAGGGCTGCGCATTTTACGCTTTCCTATTTTTTTGTCAACACTTAATTTTAAGAAGTTTTAATATTAAGTTTTACTCGACTCTCTCACCCTTTGTTCAGCGCTTTTCATTGCTGCCTGCTGGGTCAGTGGATGCGCATTATAGGGAGATACGCTTTTTACGCAAGCGTTTTTAATCAGAAACTTTAAAAAAGAGTCCACCCGCTTAAAAAACAAACTAAAACATCTAAAAGAGGCTATTTACTGATTGAATTATCATCAGTATTTCTCGAGAGGAATTTAAATAGTGTCTAATTTATGTATTTATCAAGTTTTAGATATAAAAAAGCGCTGTAAATTAACAGCGCTCGAATCTATAAAATTAATTAATACAGGATGCTGTAGAGCTTTCTTCTATATTTAGCAGCTAAACTATCTCCATCCGGTAAAGATGCAATAACTTCAAGAAACGTCGGCTTTACATCAGCAAAATTTAAATCTTTCTTTAAAATACTAAACAAAGTTTCTAGCGCATCTTCTTTACGACCTGCGCTATTGAGTGCAGTCGCTAATTCCACTTTAATATCTAAATCATTAGGATGTTGCTCAGCTTTTAACTGCAGTGCTTTTATTTCTGGTGAATCTGTGGCTTCTAAAGCTTGCTCGCACTTAGCTCGAATATTAGTGTAATAAGCATCTCGCTCACTTTCTTCTACGGTATCTAACAAAGCTTGCGCATCATCTAGTTTATGTATTTGAATGCATATGTCCGCCAAAACTAACTTAATACGGGAATTGCTTGTATCAAGTTCGTAGGCTTGCTTTGCGTAATTAAATGCACTATTTAAATCTTGTGCAACAAGGGCTTGTTTGGCTTGCTCTAATAGTAGTTCATGCTGTGCAGGTAAATGCTTAGCTAATATATCACGTATTTGCTGCTCAGTTTGTGCTCCGGGCAACATATCTACAGGGGCTGAGTCTTTTAAAAACACAAGTGTTGGTAGTGTTTGCAAACCAATTTGCTGTGCCAATTGAGCAGCTAGTTGCTGCTCTACATCACAATCAAGAGTTGCAACAAGTAAGTGTTCACCATATTCGCTGGCAATTTTCTCTAAAATAGCGGCTTGTGATTGACACTCAGGGCTTTGTGCCGAATAGAAGCTAAGTAGGACAAGTTTTTGCTGTGAAGTTTCACCTAATACTTGCTGAAGATTTTGTGGGTTAACATTTACCATATTATTCATTACGATTGATTGCCATATCAGACTATTTAGGGTTTTATATGGTGTCGATAACAATAATTACAAGCCACCAGCCAAAAGGTCTTTTATGAAATTTCACAAAATATATGCAGCCTTGCTTTTTATTAGTCCAATAGCCTGTGCTAAAACGTTAGATCTCAACCTTGATAAAACCATGCCTGCTATCGAAAAGTTTTATTTAGATTTGCATCAATCTCCGGAACTTTCATACCACGAGCAACAAACAGGTCAAAAAATTGCGCGGCAATTAAAGCAAATTGGATTTGATGTTACTTCTAATATTGGTGGGTTTGGCGTCGTAGGTATTTATGAAAATGGGGATGGCCCCACAGTGATGATCCGCACTGACACTGATGGTTTGCCAATAATTGAGCAAACAGGAAAATCCTATGCATCTAACGTCACGATTACCAATGATGAAGGGGCAACAGTTGGTGTTATGCATGGCTGCGGCCATGATATTCATATGAGCTCGTTTATTGGCACGGCACAACAGCTCGTTCAGCATAAAGATTCCTGGCAGGGAACATTAATGATGGTCGCGCAACCAGCTGAAGAAGTCGGTGGTGGTGCAAAAGCGATGCTAAAAGAAGGCTTATTCTCTAAGTTCCCTACACCTGATCACGTGATTGCCTTACATGTAAGCGCTAGTGTTCCGGCTGGTAAAGTAAGTATGAAAAACGAATACACTATGGCCAGTGTTGACTCTGTTGATATAACAGTAAAAGGGAAAGGCGGTCACGGCGCTTACCCACACACCACTATTGATCCTGTCGTTATAGCATCACGTATTGTATTAGCACTACAAACTGTTACTAGCCGCGAACTTTCTCCGCTAGAACCTTCTGTTATAACCGTTGGCTCTATTCATGGGGGTTCTAAGCACAATGTGATCTCTGACGAAGTAAAACTACAACTCACATTACGCAGCTATAACCCAGAAGTGCGTTTACAACAAATTGCCGCTATTAAACGAATCTCACAAGGTATTGCGCTAAGCGCTGGACTAGATAAGTCGCTCATGCCTGAAGTATATGTACATGAAGATGAGTCAATTCCATCAACTTATAATAACCCTGAACAAACAAATATTGTACGTAATGCGATTAGCTCAGCTATTGGCAAAGATAATGTGCTAGAAACGCAAGCAGTTATGGCTGGCGAGGACTTTGGTTTATATGGCCGAACCGAACAAAATATTCCTATCACGTTATTTTGGCTCGGTGGCGTAGAAAAATCTCAATATATTGCAGCACAAAAATCAGGGCAAACTCTACCATCATTGCATTCAAGCAAATTTGCACCCGATTATAAGGTCGCTCTTCCTACTGGTATTAAAGCCATGAGTAATGCAGCCGTTGCGCTGTTTAATAACTAGCTCGATTTTGCTTTTGGTTTAGCCTTTCTTTTAAAACGTCGCTTTTGCCGCGTTTTTGGTAACTGGGCAAATACTTGACTATTGCACTGACCAGCTTGTGTTATAAATTGTGCTAAGTCACTTAGCAATGGGGTAAGAAATTGCTGATAACTCATGCGTTGCTCTGCGATGTCGCCTAATGAAGCTTCCCACTTCGCTGTTAAATCAGGACTCGCTAAGCCTTCGGGTAATACACCTATGAGTGCTTTTCCTGTCTCTGTAGCTAAAATGCTTTTACCTTGACGTTGTAAAAAGCGACGCTTGAATAATAGTTCTAAAATACCTGCACGGGTTGCTTCAGTCCCTAAGCCATCAGTGTCTTTTAGAATCTTTTTAATATCTGGGTTTTTCACATAACGACTTATTCCCGTCATGGCACTTAACAAGGTTGCATCCGTAAAGTGAGCTGGCGGGGTCGTCATTTTATCAACCACTTCGCCATGACTACAGTCAAGCATTTGCCCTTTAACTAACGGCGGTAAAGTTTGCTCATCTTTTAGCTCTGATTTACCCATGAGTACTTTAAAACCTAAGCTGACCTCTTGTTTTGCATTCGCTTTAAATAAACCTCCACCAATAGTTACCTCAACCTTTGTTTCATTAAATATATAGTCAGGGTAGAACTGAATGAGGTAATGCCGACAAACTAAGCTATAAACCTTTGCTTCGTCTGAGTTCAACCTTGCCGACGTTAATTGTTTAGCGGTCGGGATAATGGCGTGGTGTGCAGCTACCTTTGCATCATTAAAACATTTACTACGCTTACCCGTATCAGCCTGATTACAATGCGCTTCACTTTGTCCGCCATTGCTGGCAATCGCTTTTATAATGCTCGCAGCTTCCCGGTGGTGATCTTTTGGCAGATAACGGTTATCTGAACGAGGATAAGTAATGAGCTTGTGGCGTTCATATAAAATTTGGCAAATATCTAATACTTTTTGTGCTGGCATTGTAAACGCTTTTGCCGCATCTATTTGTAGCGCCGATAAATTATACGGTAAAGCGGCTTGTTGTTTTTTCTGCTTTTGCTCAAGTGCCGTCACCTCCCCCTCTTGCCCAGAGATTCTTGATACCACATTTTCAGCAAGGCCGCGGTGTAGTACTCGCCCTTCTTCATCTTGATAAGGTTCACACGCTTTACTTGGTTGCCATTTAGCTGTAAACGAGTGTTGCTCTGATGTTGTTAAGTGAGCCAACACTTCATAAAATGGTTTTGCTACAAAGTTAGCAATCTCATTATCTCGATTTACCACTAAGCCAAGGATTGGAGTTTGCACTCGCCCCACTGAAAGTACATTTCCAAACCCTGCTTTTTGTCCCGCCAACGTATAGGCCCGAGTTAAATTCATGCCAAATAGCCAGTCGGCACGAGAACGTGCTAATGCCGAGACACTTAATGGAATAAAGTCACGGTTAGTGCGCAGATTATTTAACGCCTTTTTTACCGCGCTTGTATTTAAATCACTAATGAGTAAACGTTGAGTTTGCTGCTTTTTTGATTGAGATAGTTTGACTTGGTCGATGACCTCATCAACCAACAGCTGTCCTTCCCTATCTGGATCGCCTGCGTGAACCAATTGATCAGCTTGTTTGATTAGCTTTTTTAACACGGTGAGTTGCTTACGAGTTTTTGTTTTAGCTTTTAATTGCCATTGCTCAGGGATGATGGGTAAATCATCAAAGCGCCACTTTTTATATTGCTCGTTATAGTCATCAGGTTCAGCTTGTTCTAACAAATGGCCAATGCACCAAGAAACACAATCACCATTAGCAACTTCAATATATCCATCATGCTTTTTATGTGGCTTGGGTAAAGCGTCGGCAATAGCACGACCAAGGGAAGGTTTTTCAGCAATGTATAATTTCACACTTGCACCATAACAACTGTTTATTTAAACAGTATTTTAGCACAGGAAAATTTACTGGGAAATATTAACCTGAGGTTTACGCTGTAATAGGTAGATTAGGGGTAAATAGCACACGACCACTGTAGTAATATTGATAACGGGTAGGAGTGTTTTATACATCATGGTGCTATAGGATAAATCCCAAAGGTGACGATCAACTAAACGAAATAACTGTAAGATAGGTGCTCCCAAAACGACAAGTTGACCCAATACAGATTGCCATAGGTAAACTTTATCTTTTATGCCTAAATAAGCAATTAAAGCCATCCACGCTAAATCATTAAATGCCCAGACAACATAGCGCCAAATGTATGGTTCATCCAACTCTCTAAGCGTTGAATATATGAATGTGCCATACAAAAAGAAGGCGGCAGTAATCAGCGCAAAACGAAATGCAGGCCAATCTTTACGAAAGTAAAAAATGAGGATACCTGGGCTAAGAATAAAAACCCAGCTGTTACTTAAAAAAATTCGAATTTCAACAAACCAATCAGGCAAAATCAAATTACCTTAATCTGTTTTATCGTCATCACCACCATCACCATTACCCGGCATATAGCTATATTTATCAATCTTTTTCATAAGTCACTCCATTACACTTGTTAAGGAGTGTTTACTTTATGCTAAAATAGGTACTTTGCCAAGCATCATTACCTAACCTCGATTGGATCGGACTCTTTCGCTTTACCTTGCATAATCGAAATTTCAACGCGACGGTTACGCCGCCTATCAGCATCGGAGTCATTGGGTACCAATGGCCGAGTTTCGGCATGGCCAACAACAACCATCCTACTTTTATCAAAACCTTGGGCTTTTTGCATTTCTGTTGCAACTGCCACAGCACGTTTCGATGATAAGTCCCAATTATTGCTATATAACTCGTTAGATACTTGAAAATCATCAGTATGTCCTGACACTGTAATTTCACCGGGTACATCTTTTAATAAAGTCGCAATATCTTGAATGATAGGCTTAAAACGCGGCTGTAAAAAAGCACTCCCAGATGGAAATGAGCCGTTTTCACGGATACGAATAATGATTTGCTGGCCTAATGATTCAAGTTCAATCGCGCCATCCAAGATTTGCTGCTCTAACTGCTGAGCTATTTTTTTCACCAGTTCATTGACTTGCTCTTGATCAGCAGAAGCTGTGGCTTGCTCTAATGCTTGCTGTTGCGCAGTACTTTGAGATTCACCACCACGCTTATTGCCTCGCTGCTCTTGACGGCCTCCTGCGGAACTTTCATCTCCAGCTTGAAATTCAAGCATTTGCTGTGTCATTTCAACTGTTTGCTGCTGTATCGTCTCAATAGGGGTAGGCTCAGGTTTACCGGGAGTGAACTCCATAGCGATCACTGAGGTTCCTTTTGGAATGTCTTTAACTTCTATTTTATTCTGCACACCAAAAGCAAATTTCATTGAGCCTGCAATTTGTTTGAACTTAAGCACATCCATTTCTGAAAATGCGAGTAAGAGCACAAAGAAGCACATTAATAGCGACATTAAATCTGCAAAGGTTCCCATCCATGCTGGTAAACCTGGAGGCGGGCATTTGCACTCTTGCTCAGACATGCTTACTCCTCGGTATCCACATTGCGCTTAGACTCAGCGAGGTAGTTTTTCAAAATTCCCTCAATTACTTTTGGGTTTTGACCATCTTGAATACCTAATACAGCATCTAATATTAAACGCTGGTTCATTGCTTCTTCTTCTTTACGAAGCTCTAACTTTACTTGGATAGGAATAGCAATAACATTTGCTAAAAAGGCACCATATAGGGTTGTTAATAACGCAACCGCCATTGCAGGACCAATCGCTTTAGGATCATCCATATTCGATAACATAGCAACCAAACCGATTAGTGTACCTATCATGCCCATAGCGGGGGCGATGTCGGCCAACGCTTTAAATAAGCCGGCACCGGATTCATGGCGGATGGTTGTAAGCGAAATATCCTTTTGCAATGTTGCACGTACTACATCAGCATCATGCCCATCGACTAACATATCAACCCCTTTACGCATAAATGCATTGGGAATTTCAGCTTCTTCAAGAGCCAAAAACCCCCCTTTTCGAGCTGAATCCGCAAGCTCTACCGCTTTTTCAATTAACTCTTCCGGGGATTCTATTTTAAACATGAACGCTTTAGCGCACACTTTACCAATACCGAGAAATTGCCCCATAGTGTAGTTTGATAACACAATAAAAATAGAGCCACCAAATACAATGACCACCGACGGTGTGTTGTAGAACATGGACACTTCACCATTACTACTTTGCACCATCGACATCACGATTAAGCCAATTGCTCCGAGAATTCCTATAATGGTTGCTAAATCCACTTACCCCTCCAGAGGAATTATTATTTTGCTACTGCAGTAATATACTCTTCTTATTAACTGCTTATCGGCAATACATTGAATTACTTAAATCATTTCATCAAAAAAATGATGGAACGGTAATATTGCCATAACCTCATTTTAATCAAACATGCCTATCCCGCAAGCATTAAGCTGTGATTCAGCTAATTAAAGAACACTTAAGTCATAAAAACATAAAAAAAATGCATCAGTCTTTGACCTAGTTTAGCATTCCCCCTAAAATTGGCCTCACATTTGTTTCATCTAAGTTGAATCCACTATGGCGACCAAAAAACCAGAGAACCTGAGCTTCGAGCAAGCACTTGAAGAATTATCCGTAATCGTCACAGATATGGAGCAAGGTGATTTATCGCTTGAACAGTCATTAAAGCAATTTGAACGCGGTATTGCGTTGGCAAATGCATCATCAAATAAGCTACAACAGGCAGAACAAAAAGTGGCTATCTTAATGGGCAATGATCCTCAATCTACATTAAGTAACTTTAATAATGATGTGGAATAAGCAGTGCTAATAAAACAACAAATTCAATCGGCTCAACATGATGTTGAAGCGACTTTAAATTCTTACTTTGCGCAGCCCTTAGATACTGAACAAAGCATCAAAGAAGCAACTCACTACAGTGTGCTCAATGGTGGAAAACGTATTCGGCCTTTTCTGGTTTATGCAACTGGGCAAATGTTGGGGGCCAACAAAAAAGACTTAGATATTCTTGCTGCAGCCATTGAATGTGTTCATAGCTATTCATTAGTACATGATGACTTACCTGCAATGGATGATGATGACTTACGTCGGGGCAGACCCACTTGTCATATTGTCTATGGTGAAGCACAAGCAATATTAGCCGGGGATGCACTGCAAACGTTAGCATTTGATTTAATTGCAAACCATCGTTTTCAAGTAACTGCCTCGCAACAGCTAAAAATGATTGCAGCATTAAGTAAGGCTTCAGGCATTGAAGGTATGGTGGGTGGACAAGCACTGGATATAGCAGCAACTGATCAGCTGATCAACTTAGCTCAACTTGAACGTATTCATCAATTAAAAACCGGTGCATTACTAAATTGCGCAATAACCCTAGGTGCACTGTGCGCGCCAAACCCAAACGAAAATACATTAGCTCAGTTAAAAGCGTTTGGCGATGCAATTGGCTTGGCTTTTCAGGTACAAGACGATATTCTTGACGTAGAAGGTGACACTATAACCTTAGGGAAGCCGCAAGGTTCTGATGTTGCGGCAAATAAAGCAACTTACCCTGCATTGCTTGGCCTTGACGGTGCAAAACAAAAAGCACACCAATTATTAGATAATGCACTTTATGCCTTATCAAAAATTGACGCTGATACTAAACAACTTGAAAGTTTAGCCAAGTACATAGTGGAACGTGACTATTAAAAACAGCTCAATACCCAACAACTGACGACACACAAAATAACTAAAAAATCAGAGTTATAATACGCTATAATAACCTCTGGTTTGCGAAGGATGTATTAAATATCATGACACTTGATAGTAGCAAGTATCCATTATTAGGTTTGGTTGACGAGCCAGCCCAACTGCGTGATTTAGCGCAACATAAACTACCTGTACTTAGCGACGAATTGCGTAATTATTTACTTAATTCAGTGTCGCAAAGTAGTGGACATTTAGCCTCAGGCTTAGGCACAGTTGAGCTTACTGTTGCTCTGCATTATGTATATAACACACCTGAAGATCGCATTGTATGGGATGTGGGTCACCAAGCATACCCGCACAAAATACTGACCGGTCGTCGTGACCAAATGCATACTATTCGCCAAAAAGATGGCTTACATCCTTTTCCTTATCGCGATGAAAGTGCATACGATACCTTTAGCGTTGGCCATTCAAGTACATCTATTTCCGCAGCGCTTGGCATGTCAATTGCGGCGCAAAAAGAAGGCAAAGGTCGTAAAACAGTTGCTGTAATTGGTGATGGTGCGATTACTGCGGGTATGGCTTTTGAAGCGATGAATCACCTCGGTGATGTAAAGTCTGACATGCTGATTATTTTAAACGACAATGAAATGTCTATTTCTGAAAATGTCGGTGCCTTAACGAATCACTTTGCGCGCATTTTATCTGGCTCCTTTTACACAAATATCCGTGAAGGCAGTAAAAAACTACTCTCTGGTGTCCCACCGGTAAAAGAGTTAGCGAGCCGAATGGAAGAGCATCTAAAAGGCATGGTGATCCCCGGTACTTTCTTTGAAGAGCTAGGCCTAAATTACATAGGGCCAATTGACGGTCATGATGTCAACATGCTGGTTGATACATTACGTAATATGCGTAATTTAAAAGGGCCACAGTTACTGCATATAAAAACCCAAAAAGGCAAAGGATATAAACCTGCTGAAGCCGATCCGATTGGCTATCACGGTGTACCAAAGTTTGATCCTGCGATTTCAAGCTTACCAAAATCGAAGCCAGGGGCTGCAACCTTCTCAAAAGTGTTTGGTGATTGGCTATGCGATATGGCAAGCCAAGATAGCAAGCTAATGGCAATTACTCCAGCAATGCGTGAAGGCTCTGGTATGGTACGCTTTTCTAAAGAGTATCCTGAGCAATATTTTGATGTCGCTATTGCCGAACAACATGCTGTTACACTTGCTGCAGGTTTTGCATGTGAAGGCTTAAAGCCCGTTGTCGCAATTTATTCTAGTTTCTTACAACGCGCATATGATCAACTTATTCATGATGTTGCATTGCAAAATTTACCGGTGTTGTTCGCAATAGACCGTGCAGGCATAGTAGGTGCTGATGGCGAAACTCATCAAGGAGCCTATGATTTAAGCTTTATGCGTTGTATTCCAAATATGATCATCATGGCGCCAAGCGATACTAATGAATGCCGACAAATGCTTTATACCGGCTATCAATGCAATCAGCCAGTAGCAGTGCGCTATCCTCGAGGTAGTGCCGGTAATAGCGAAGTCAACGAGCAAATGACCGCAATTGAAATCGGTAAAGGCCGAGTTGTTAAACAAGGCCGTAATATTGCTATTTTATCTTTTGGCACCTTACTAGAAAACGCTGATATGGCTTGCGATAAATTAGGCGCTAGCTTAGTTGATATGCGCTTTGTAAAACCATTAGACACTAGCTTAATTGATGCCCTACTTGCTGATCACGACACGATTGTTACACTTGAAGACAATGCTATTGTTGGTGGTGCAGGTTCTGCGGTTAATGAGTATTTAGCTGCAGTGAAAGCAAAGGTAAGCATTTTAAATCTAGGTATTCCAGATGAATTCATCAAGCATGGTACGCAAGAGCAAATGCATGATGAAATGGGTTTAGGTGCTCAGGGTATCCTCGACAGCATACAAAAATTTGTTACTGACTAGGGTCTGTTTACCTTTCAAGGTTAAATAAAAAAGGAGCAAATGCTCCTTTTTTTTATTTAAAATCATAACACTAAAAATAAAATCCGATTATTTTCTTTTATTTGCATCCAATTATATTCCTTAAACGTTTACTCACTGAGGTTAACTCGTGAGCAAAGTTTAAGCTGTTTTAAGTAAAACTCTTTGTATGTTCACATTTGATGGAATATTTAAGAAGGTACAAACTATGAAAACGTTCAACTCAGGCAAAATTTCTCAATCTATTCAGTCTCGTTCAATGACAAGCAAAATGTGCTTATCTGCGCTTAGTCTAGCAATTTTAATAGGTTTAACTGGTTGTGATGGCGATGATGGCAATGCCGGTCCTGCTGGCATGCAGGGTGAAATGGGCGCCCCAGGTGATAATGGTACAGATGGTGCTGATGGCACACCTGGCTTTAATGCCGCAACATTTATTTTAGCGAATAACGGCACTGACAATGCGGGTACCATAGATCTAATTGATCAAAATGCAGCAAAGTTAAAAACATTCAACAGTGGTGCAAATGAAGGTGTTACTGTTGATAAATTAGGCAATTTAATTCAAGCAAGTGACTCAGGCAATGGGGCTATCAGTACTATTTGCCAAGTGCTAAGCCGTACTGACGGTGGCATGTTTAATACTGATCGTGACCGTACAATTACTGGCACTAATACCACCTTGGTAAATCCTAAAGGTATTCATGTATCAAATAAACGCGGGCTTATATTTGCAGCAGACTTTAATGCAATGCAGATCACTGTTTTTGGTGCAGCTGCGGCAGGTGATGCAGCCCCTTTGGCAAGCACAGTAACCGATGCAAAGCCATGGGATGTGACATATGACGATAACAACGACCGCTTATATGTAGCACTAACAAATGGTGATGTGGCTGTATATGACAGTTATGTAGATGGCGGTTTTATGGCAATGCCAACCCGTACAATTACACCAAGTAATGATGCGGGTGAAAAGATCTCAGTCAATATTCATGGTATCGCGTATGATGCCAAAACCAATAAATTAGTACTTTCAGATGTAGGTAGTGCCAGTGATGCAACTGATGGTGCCTTATTTGTGATCAATAATGCATCACTTGCAGATGGTAATACCAGCGTTGCCCGCAGTATCTCAGGCCCAGCAAGTATGCTCGGTAACCCCGTTGATATTAGCTTAACTGGCACTGATTTACGCGTTGCTGAAAAATCAAACGATGCGGTACTGGTCTTTAGTAATATCTTTTCAGGTGCCAGCGGTGATATAAGTCCCAACAGTGTGACTGCGACTATTAAACCAGAATCTATAACCGAAACTGTAATGCATAGTAATATGGCAGATGTATCAGACAGCTATATGTCAAATATGCCACTGATGGGTGTTGCCGTCAGTAGCAACCCGAGTACTACAGGGCCTACGACAGGACAAATTTCTCGCCTAAATGCACCACTTACAAGTGAACATGGCAATTATAACGCTAGCCAAACTATTGAAAGTGTGACCTTTGATAAAGCAGGTAATAGCTATACGACATTTGATAACAGCACCACTTCTACTGGTGGGATAGTGATATCTAATAAAGTTGCTATGCATCGTGATGGTGAGGTTTTTTCACTAAGCCAAGATTCGATCATCAGTGGAAGTAACACTGGCCTTATCTCGCCTAAAGGCTTGGATGTAGCATCAGACAGCGGCTTAGTTTTTGTTGCCGAAAATAATGCAACAACGCCAGGAGTTTTGGTGTTTTCAAGCTGTACAACTGGGGACTCTTCACCACTAATTACGCTTACACCAAGTAATAGTGCTCGCCCTTGGGATGTTGATTACGATGTTGCGACTGATAGAGCATTTGTTGCATTAACCAATGGTACAATTGCCGTTTTTGATGAAGTAAAAAGTAAATTGATGGCTGGTATGAGTACAATTACAGGTGAAGACCGCCTTATCACCCCAGCAACTGGCGGCGCTGCATTTCCTGCACCAAGCAACATCCATGGTATCGATTATGACTCACTTAGTGATTCGCTAATCGTCTCAGATGTGGGCAGTGCGGCAGACGCAACTGATGGTAAATTGTACGTGCTAAGTAATGCAGGAATGAGCTCTGGCTTGAATAATGTCAGTGTCAATATTGCAGGCCCTTTGAGTATGCTTGGTAACCCTGTCGATATAATGTATACAGGTAATCACCTCTATGTCGCCGAGAAGTCAAATGGATTAGTAATGCGTTTTGACAATATATTAAATAGCCCAAGCGGTGATATTGCGCCAAGCTTAAGCTATTCATTTACTGCGCCAGAATCAGTCTCTATTTTACCAACATGGCTTAACCATTAACCATCGACGTCAGTTTCCTGTCGTTAGTTGGCCTCCCAATGCCTTAACGTTATACGTTAGGGCATTTTCTAATTACTGGCCATAACAGCAAAAAATTAACGCATCCACACTTTTATATCAGCTAAGCCATTAGCCTGTAATACACTAAGTTGCTGTTCAACATTATTGGTTTGCTCAAATTCAAACGCATCTAATTGCTCATCAAAGGTAATATTGGCAACGCCATCACCGCCACGCTTTTTAACCTGATGCAAAGCCATATCCGCTAAATTAACAGATGTTTCCCAGCCAATGACTTGTCCACCTAACAAAGGCAGTGGGTAGAATGAAAAGCCAATTGAGGCTGTTAAGTTAATGCTTTCGCCATTTGGTAGCTTAAATGCATGTTCAGCAATGCCCTTGCAAAGCTCTGAAACATACTTATCTATCGCACTGCGTTTAAAGTCACGTAGTAGCAATAAAAATTCATCACCACTCCAACGTGCCACATAGTCAGACCCTTGCGTACGTGAATTTAATAATGCCGCCATTTGCTGCAAGCAACTATCACCACCTATTGGTCCGTAGGCATCATTAATTCGGCTAAAGTTATCAAAATTAATAATAACTAACACCAGTGATTTACCTTGGGCCTGCAGAGACTGAGAGTTACGTTGGAAGTGTTCAATATCTTTTGGTAATTGATCAAACAAAAAACGACGGCTTCTAAGCCCTGTCAGTTCATCAGAATGACTCACTAACTTAAGCTGTGAGTTAACCTGATTTAACTTATCATTGGCTTGGCGCAGCTCACCGGTACGCTCAGTGACTAAGCTTTCAAGCACGGCTTGTTTGCGTCGCTCTTGTTTTCTGAAAACCCAAAACACTAAATACAATAGCAATACAAAGCTACTGGTGATCAATAATCGAAAATAAATGGTTTCATCAAACCGTCTTGGTACAACAAACGAATACTCCGTACGTTGTGCTTTTTGCCAACCTTCCCCTTGACGTTTAGCTTCAAGTTGAAATAAAAAGGCGCCGGGTGGTAAGTTGGTATAAATAGCCTCCCGCCGCGTGTTGGCATAACGCCAATCGCTATCTAAACCACTTAGGCGATAGCGGAACTCAATACTTGTTGGCGCATAATAATCAATCGCAGTGTATTTAAGCGTTACATCACGCTCATCAGTATCAAGCATAGGATTTCGCCCCAACGCCGCAGTTGCCAATTTGCGTTGGTTAGTGGTCATACTTTCCACTTTAGGTTGCAGCGCTTTAATACCAAATAGCTCAATATCTTTGGGGATTTCAACCACCCCTTGCAAACTTGGGTACCACATGGAGTTACCTTGTTCGGCAACTGCATCATGGCCAAGTCCAGTACAGCACTGGCTTGCCTTACCATCTAATTGACGATCAAACGAAGAAATCACTTGCTCTACTTTTAAGCTTTCAATATCAGCACTGAACTGCTCAACAGGCATTCGGTAAACGCCTTTCATTGTGCTTACCCAGATTCGTTTTAATTTTTCATCATAACGTAAACTAAAAATAGAGCCGTAAGGTAAACCATCAGTCGCATCAAGTTGACGCCATTGGCCTGTGGTACTGCGATAAAATAAACCATCGTTTAATGAGCCAATTAAAATTCCCACGCCATCAATATGCAAAATACTGGTTACATAAGCACTTTCTAATGAGGTTTGGTCGCCTATTTTTTCAATACCACGATCGGTAAAATAATAAGCGCCTTTACTGGTACCAATTAAACCAAAATTAGCTTTATCAACAACATAAGTAATAAACTTACTGCCTAAAAAAGCATTATAGGCAAAAGGAGTGATGCCACCATAACTAAGGCGATACATGCCGCGCCCTGTTCCGACCCACAATCCCCCTTTACTTGAGTCGCTAATAGCAAAGACCGGATTATCCCTTAATGAACGACCTGGGACAGAGAATAAACTATTGTTTTCATAGAAAAACAGTCCTCGCCCTGTGGCTATATAAAGTCGTCCACCATCAAAATGTAGATCATGTACGGCGGCTCTACCGTATTGATTACTCGGAATTTGATTTATAAAGTTTTTATCTAAATCGAAATAACCCACACCACTTCGATTAGCGACCCAAAGTCGTCCGTCTGGTGCTTGCGTGATAGCCATAACCGCTTCGGTCATTTGCGATATAGCAGAATGACGCTCTATTCGGCCTTCATGAGCAAGCCACAAGCCTTCGCTAAAACTGGCCAGCCAAATATTATTGTCATTATCACGGTATAAATCTGCAAACCAAATACTTTGATCTAACTGACTAGGCTCCACCCATTGCCACTCACCTGAGTTATCTCGAAACAATAAGCGGCCATAAGTTGAAATCCACAAAGCCCCATCAGAGTCACTCATAAACTTGTAAACAGCGGAGCTATTAGCATTTGGTAAAGGAAAAGGTCTTAGTTCATCATCCAAATCAAGAAAATAAGCACCGAGCTCGGAAGCTAAATAGAGGTTACCTTCAAGCCAAGCTAAATCATGGATAATGGTTTGCGCCACACGTTCGGGTAATGAGACTTTCGCGGTAAGCTCCAAACGTAGTTTGGCAAAATCAGATGAGGAATTTGTTAAACGCAGTAACTGTCGCTCATTAACCAACCAAATGCCTTCAGGAGAAAGTGCTAACTGGCTTACCGATCCTGCAATTTGATTGACGGCAATCGCATTAACACTTGCTACAGCTAGGTTGTTACTAGTTAAATTAATTTGGTTGCGCGGTACAAAATACAAACCATTGGCAGCAATCCAAATACCGCCACGGGAGTCTTCTAGTACATCACGAACAGGCCCTTTAACAACAAACTCTTGCGCAGCCATTGTTTCAGGGTCTAGAACAACAACACCACTTTTAGTTCCTACCCATAAATTACCATCACTATCAATCAGTAGCTTATTGATACCATTACTCGGTAAAAACGGGCTATTTACGGTATTGTAGTTAGTGAATGTATTACCATCAAAACGGCTTAAGCCAAACTGCGTTCCCAACCACATGTAGCCTTGCTCATCTTGTACAACACTTTTGAGAGACTGCGAAGGTAAACCATTTTGAATATTCCATTGCTTTACAACATAATCAGTAATTGACGCACTACTTGGTAGACTGCATAGCAGTAAAACTACAACCAAAAAATATCGCATCATAACGTCAATACCCCGCTGCAAAAACTAAGGTTAAAAGGGTAAGTAACCCACTTTAAAAAGAGCCTGAACACAAATTAATGAAAAAATACCCGCTAAAATATCATCAGCCATAATACCTACGCCGCCATGCATTTTTTTATCTAGAATGCGAATTGGCCCAGGTTTAGCAATATCAAAAAAGCGGAACAATAAAAAGCCCACCAGTAAAGACTGCCAGCTAAGCGCTGCCCCTACCATAGTAATATAAAAACCGGCGACTTCATCCCAAACAATAGCGGGATGATCATGAACGCCTAAATCGTCAGCCGTTTTGCCACAAGCCCAAATACCGAACACACTGATCACTATAGCAAAAACCACCTGTAACCAAAGTGGATAGTGCATGGTCATAAAAATAAACGGCAGGGCTGCAAAAGTACCAAAGGTTCCAGGTGCTTTAGGAGCCAAGCCTAAACCAAAGCCCAAACCAAAAAATTGATGTGGGCGCTTTAAATTAAATTTTGCTGGGTTACTCAAACCGGCTCCTTGGAGAAGTGTTCAAAGCCTGTTTCTTGATATTCAAGCTTTTCACCATCAAGCATCAGCTCGATGTGCCCTTCACCACTTTTAATTTGGCCAATACAGCTTGCTTCAACTCCATATTGGCGCAGTTTTAATTCCAACATACTTTTATTATCATCAGGAACGGTGAACAAGAGTTCATAGTCGTCACCATAATTTAAAATAAAAGGCAGTTGCTGTGTTTTATTTAGCGTATCACGCATTGCATCTGAGGTTGGCACTTTATCAACGTTGATCTGCGCACTCACCTGCGACATTGCTAAAATATGCCCTAAATCAGCCATGAGGCCATCTGAAATATCAATTGCGGCAGAAGCGGCACCTCTTAGCACTTGACCGGCAGCAACACGTGGAGTTGGGTAGTCAAATCGTTGGTTAATATAGCGAAGGTGTTCAGGTGCGACTGTTATACCTTGCTTACGCGCTTCAATGGCAAGCCCTGCATCACCTAATGGCCCCGTCACGTATATCCAATCACCCACTTTTGCACCACTGCGTCTTAATGCAGTTCCATGCGGTATTGTGCCTTTAGCGCAAATAGTAATTGATAATGGACCTTGCGTTGTATCACCACCGATTATTTGCACATTAAAATACTCGGCAATCTCATGCATGCCTTCAGTGAATTCTTCAAGCCATTCAACATCAATAGTAGGGAGCGTTAAAGCCACTGACACCCAAGTGGGCTCTGCCCCCATGGCCGCCAAGTCACTTAAATTAACCGCAAGCACACGATGACCTAAAGCACGAGGAGAAATATCAGCAAAAAAGTGTACGCCAGCCACTAAAGTATCTGTCGTGACCGCCAACTGGCAGTTTTCTGGTACGGTTACTAAAGCACAATCATCGCCAATTCCAAGGTTCACATCACGACGAGTAATACCACGGCCTTTAAAATAGCGATTTATTAATTCAAATTCCTTCATACACAAAAAAGCCGGCCTATGCCGGCTCTCCTTCTTGCAGTTAAATCACTTACGTAATTGTTTAACTGCTTTATCTAATACACCATTGACAAATTTATGGCTGTCTTCTGCGCCAAAAATTTTAGCAAGCTCAATACCTTCATTGATGGCTACTTTGTATGGTACATCTTCGCGGAATTTTAGCTCATAAGCGCTTAGACGTAAGATCGCCTTTTCAACCATATCTAACTCATCAAATGGACGAGTAAGATGTGGAGAAACAGCTTCGTCAAGTTGCGTTTTATTTACAGCAACGCCACGAGCGAGGTCTTTAAAATATTCAACGTCGATTTTAGTCACGTCGTTTTCGATCAACATTTGTTGTTCGATATCGGCAATTGCATTGCCACTTAGTTGCCAAGAATAAACGGCTTGAAGTGCTAAGATACGTGCTTTACGTCTTGCTGCTGGTTTCACAAAAATTCCTTAAACTTAAATTTTATCTAACACATTAACCATTTCAAGCGCACCTAAAGCAGCTTCGCCACCTTTGTTGCCCATCTTGGTGCCAGCGCGTTCAATCGCTTGCTCAATGCTTTCTGTGGTTAATACGCCAAATGCAACCGGGATATCATACTCAAGCGACACTTGCGCTAAGCCTTTGTTTGATTCGCCAGCAACGAGGTCAAAGTGTGGTGTACCACCTCTGATCACAACGCCTAAAGCGATGATTGCATCATACTCTTTTTTTGCTGCAACGCGTTTCGCTGCTAAAGGTAACTCAACCGCACCCGGTACATAAACTACAGTGATATCATCTTCAGATACACCACCAGTACGCTTTAATTCATCAACAGCGCCTGCTAATAGGCTGCTACCAATAAAGTCATTGAAGCGTGAAATGACAATGGCAAATTTCTTGCCCGGTGCGTATTTATTACCTTCGATAATTTTCATTCGATAACCCTAAAAATAAGTTCAAGCGATTGCGCAAAAATTGCAGCGCATCATAGCATAAAAATAAAAAAATAGCCTAGCTTATTGCGGCTCTACATAGTCAACAACTTCAAGATGGAAACCAGAAAGCGCATGGTACTTTTTCGGTCTGCTCATTAAACGCATTTGTTTAATACCCAAGTCAGCCAATATTTGTGATCCCACGCCAACAGTCCGCGATGTACCTTGGAATTTACGATGGCTAACACTCTCGCCCACATCTTCTGCGGCAAATGCTTTTACTGTCGCTTCTAATTCTTCTGTGCACTCTTGTTTACCAAGAATTACCAATGCACCTTGGTGCTTTGCAATATAAGCCATGGCTTCTGATAAACCCCAGCTTCGGTCGGCACTGCGATCTGATAACAAAATATCATTAAAGGTACTTTGTAAGTGAACACGTACTAGCGTTGGCTCATCAGCTTTAATTTCACCATTTAATAAAGCGTAATGGAGTTGACCATCAATGGTGTCTTTATACGTTACTAGATCAAACTCACCATGTTGAGTCGGTAGCTTACATTTAGCAACTTGCTCAATTGTGGTTTCGTTGATGTTACGGTATTCAATTAAATCAGCGATAGTACCAATTTTAATGTTATGTTCTTTCGCGAATATCTCTAAATCTGGACGACGCGCCATAGTGCCATCTGCATTGAGTATTTCAACGATTACCGACGACGGTTCAAGGCCCGCTAGGCGCGCTAAATCACAACCTGCTTCTGTATGACCTGCACGCGTTAGTACACCACCTGGTTGAGCCATAATAGGGAAAATATGCCCAGGTTGTACAATATCTGTTGGTACTGCGCCTTTTGCAATGGCAGCTTGTACTGTACGCGCCCGATCAGCGGCAGAGATACCTGTCGTCACGCCTTTAGATGCTTCAATCGACATAGTGAAATTAGTAGAAAATGCAGCACCATTATTTTTAACCATTAATGGTAAATCAAGCTGCTCACAGCGCTCTTGTGTCATCGTTAGACAGATAAGGCCGCGGCCATGGGTCGCCATAAAGTTAATGGCTTCAGCACTAATATACTCAGCAGCAATAATTAAATCGCCTTCATTTTCTCTGTCTTCGTCATCCATTAAAATAACCATTTTACCGGCTTTAATGTCATCAATAATTTCTTGTGCGCTGTGTAAATTCATAATCTACTCATAATTAAGTTGTGGAGTCTATTTAGCCAAACCAATTCGTATCTTGAGTTGGTTTGGTTATTACTTCATAAAACCGGCTTGAGCTAATAAGCTCATTGAAATATCTGAACCTGCAGGCTGTTCTGCACCTTTGATCAAACGCTCTAAATAACGGGCTATTTGATCAACTTCTAAGTTTACTTGTGTGCCTACTTTAAAATCAGCAATCGTTGTTTGTTCTGCTGTATGGGGAACGATAGTAAGCTTAAATTTATTCCCCTCAACAGCGTTAACCGTTAAGCTAATACCGTCAACACACACCGAGCCCTTATAAGGTATATACTTCATTAGCTCAGCATCTGTTGTAAGCCAATACTCTGTTGCACGTGCATTCGCTGTGATGCCGGTAATTGTAGCAATACCGTCAACATGCCCTGAAACTAAATGGCCGCCTAAGCGAGATACAGGCTGCATGGCTTTTTCAAGGTTTACTTTTTGTCCCTGTTGATAATGCGCAAATCCCGTTAGGCTGATTGTTTCATTAGATAAATCAGCACAAAAGCCATCCTGATGTTTTTCAACTACGGTTAAACACACGCCATTGGTGGCAATGCTATCGCCGAGTTTAACATCCGACATATCTAAGTCATTGCTTTGAATTCGAATAGCTAAATCGCCTTGGGTTTTTCGCAAATTGCTAATGACCCCAGTTGCTTCAATAATACCAGTAAACATAATGGTTACTCTCAATAATAAGTTAAGACGATTTCGTTGTCGCAATGTCGGCGATAATACGGATATCTTCGCCCACACATGCACATTCTTTGATAGCGAGGTTAACAGTATCTTGCATACTAGTCAGAGTTGCAAAATTTAGTAAACTTTTCGCGTCATTTCCTAGCAATTTAGGCGCAAGATAGATTACAAACTCATCAATTAAATTTTGTTCAGTCATGGCACCGGCAAGGGTTGCACCTGCTTCTAACCAAATAGAGTTTATTTGTTGTTGTGCTAATAGTTTTAGTGCTGCTAATAAATCTACTTTTTGTTCTTTTTCAGGCACTACAATGTGCTTAACGTAATGCGGCCATTGTTTAGATTTATCAAGCTTTGTGGTAAGGATTATTATTTCACCTTCAATGCTAAAAAGCGCTAAGTCAGGGGTTAACCTGTTTTGTGAATCAACAATAACGCGAATAGGTTGACGCAGTGGAAGCGTTGTTGGTAGTTTTTGCGGTAATTCATTTTGACGTACGTTTAATTTTGCATCATCAACTAGTACGGTGTCAGCGCCAGTTAAAATTGCGCAACTTTGTGCACGGAATAACTGCACATCTTGGCGCGCTTTAGTAGAGGTTATCCATTTACTTTGGCCATTTTGCAATGCTGTTTTACCATCAAGGCTCGCCGCCATTTTGCACGTTACAAATGGCAGTTCCCGCTCCATACGCTTTAGAAAGCCACGATTTAATAACCGGGCTTGTGGTTCAAGTAAACCCGATGCGACCTCAATGCCTGCATCAGCTAAAATGGCTAATCCCTTCCCTGCTACTTGCGGATTAGGATCGACCATTGCGGCGATCACTTTACGCACTCCAGCGTTTTTTAAACCTTCGGCACACGGCGGCGTTCGACCAAAATGGCTACATGGTTCAAGCGTAACGTAGGCGATAGCCCCTTTTGCCTGCTCCCCTGCCATTGCTAAAGCATTGACTTCAGCATGGCCTTGCCCTGCTAATTGATGAAAACCTTCACCAACAATCTCGCCATCTTTAACTAATACACAGCCAACGTTAGGATTGGGGGTTGTCGTAAAACGGCCACGCTTTGCCAGTTCAATAGCACGGCTCATATAAAAGTGGTCTTGCTCTGTGAATTGCATACTAATCGCCTAAACGCGCTATTTCTTCACCAAACTCGCGAATATCTTCGAACGAGCGATATACTGAAGCAAAACGGACATAAGCAACTTTATCGAGTTTTTTTAATGACTCCATAATGCATTCACCAATTAAGTGACTCGAAATTTCACGCTCTCCGGTTGCACGCAATTGAGATTTAATAATATTAACAACCTCATCTACTTGCTCAGTACTAACAGGGCGCTTTTCTAGCGCGCGATGTAAACCGTTAAGCAGCTTGTCTTCGTTAAATGGTTCGCGGCTGCCATCTTGCTTTATTACTCTTGGCATCACCAATTCAGCCCCCTCAAAAGTGGTAAAGCGCTCATGGCATTCGTTGCATTCACGGCGACGGCGAACTTGGTGACCACCGCCAACTAAACGTGAATCTATCACTTTGGTATCTTTTGCGGTGCAAAATGGACAATGCATAGGTGTCTGTTTCCGAATCAAAAACTAAAAAGGCCGCGTTAGGGCGGCCTTTATAATAGCAAAAAACATCGCTATTGTGATCTAAATTACCAATTAAGCGTAAACTGGTAACTTTTTACAGATTGCTTTAACTTGCTCTTTAACTTGTGCTTGTACAGACTCATCATTAATGTTGTCTAGTACATCACAAATCCAACCTGCAAGCTCTTTTGATTCAGCTTCTTTAAAACCACGACGAGTGATTGCAGGTGAACCAATACGAAGACCTGATGTAACAAACGGTGAACGAGGGTCGTTTGGTACCGAGTTCTTGTTTACAGTGATGTTAGCATTACCAAGGGCTGCGTCTGCATCTTTACCTGTGATGTCTTTGTCGATTAAATCAAGTAAGAACAAGTGGTTTTCAGTTTTGTCTGAAACGATTTTGTAGCCACGTTCTTGCATTACTGCAACCATTGCTTGAGCATTTTTAACAACTTGGGTTTGGTATTCTTTAAATTCAGGTTGAAGTGCTTCTTTAAATGCCACTGCTTTTGCTGCAATGATGTGACATAAAGGACCACCTTGTCCACCTGGGAATACTGCACTGTTAAGCTTTTTATAGATAGCTTCATCGCCACATGCAGAAATGATCAAACCACCACGTGGGCCTGCTAACGTTTTATGCGTCGTTGTAGTGACAACGTGGGCATGAGGAACTGGGCTTGGGTAAACACCCGCCGCAATTAAACCTGCAACGTGAGCCATATCTACAAATAAATATGCACCGACTTTATCCGCGATCTCACGGAATTTAGCCCAATCAACAATACCTGAATATGCAGAGAAACCACCGATGATCATTTTTGGTTTATGCTCAAGCGCTAGCGCTTCAACTTGTGCATAATCAATTTCACCCGTCGCTTCATCAAGACCGTATTGGATGGCATTGTAAAGTTTACCTGAGAAGCTTACATGTGAACCATGTGTTAAGTGACCGCCATGCGCTAAGCTCATGCCTAGTACTGTATCACCTGCTTCTAAAAGCGCTAAAAACACAGCTGCGTTTGCTTGCGAACCAGCATGAGGCTGTACGTTTGCGTAATCAGAACCAAACAATTCATTTGCACGGTCAATAGCTAGTTGCTCAACCACATCAACATGTTCACAACCACCGTAGTAACGCTTGCCCGGGTAGCCTTCTGCATATTTATTTGTAAGCTGTGAACCCTGCGCTTCTAATACGCGTGGGCTACAATAGTTTTCAGATGCAATTAACTCAATGTGCTCTTCTTGACGTGCAGTTTCTTTATTGATTGCTGCAAATAACTCTGGATCAAAATCCGAAATATTCATGCTACGTTCTAACATGGGGGCTCCTAGGGCAACGTGTATGGTATTTTTTTGAAGGCTGAATTATACGCTGAAAACGTCAATTTGCCTATGCTCTTATGTTGAACATATTTAAACAGGGATTGAAATTAATTCACAGTGTTTTTGTAATGATATTTTTTTATAGAAACATAAAAATTACTAATAAACAAAACTAGCAGACATTTATAATTTAAATGTGTTAATTAATTGCCTTAGAACCTTTCTGGTGCAAACAAAAATGCAGTTAAAGTCAGAGTAATAGTAAAATTATTATGCGCGCTAAACCTATATAAGATTCCACCCTCTATTTAAACTTTTTATTTGGATTGCAATACTTATTGTTACCCCTATTGGCAGTTTTTATGTTTGTTATAGTGCGAATATCTGACGATTTTACTACCGTGTGTATCAACAGATGTCCCAACTCTATTCTACAAATAAACAAAAACGGCATCACTTTGCAGTCGATGCCGCTTTCTCTTTAGCTTAAAAAAGCTTAATTAACCCAGCTTTGCTAAGATGATCTCTCTAAGTGCGTCATAGTCGTTATCAATATCTTGTGCTAAACAAGGCTTTGCAAGTGCGTCTGCAAGCGGTTTTGGCATATCAAGTTCAATAGCTAAAATCTCTTCAACACTTTCTTTAAATTTAGCTGGGTGTGCAGTTGCTAAGAATATACCTGCGCTGCCTGGGGCTAAATCAGCTTTTAGGCCTTGGTAGGCAATAGCCGTGTGTGGTTCAGCAACGTACCCTGTTTGTTGGATTTTTTTCATAACAGCTTGGGTGTCGTTTTCATCCACACTGGTTGAGTAAAAATTATCATAACTAAACCAGTTATTATCTAGCATGGTTTGCACGCGAGGCCAATTATTAGGCTTACTCACATCCATTGCGTTTGACAGTGACTCGATTGTAGCATTAGGAGCCCAGTTTTTATCGGCAATAAAACGCGGTACAGTATCATTTTGATTGGTTGTGGCACTGAGCTTAGCAACTGGCAAGCCAATTACGGCACCGATCATCGCGGCGCACACATTACCAAAATTACCACTTGGTACAGAAACATGTGCAGTAGCACGTTTTTCTTTTGGTAGCTGTGCGATGGCTTCAAAGTAATAACATACTTGTGCAACTAAACGGCTAATATTGATTGAGTTAGCTGAGTTCAAGCCTAGGCGGGTTTTTACTTCATCATCTAAAAAGGCATTTTTTACCATGCTTTGGCAATCATCAAAGCTGCCCTCTACTGCATAGCAATGAATGTTATTGCCAAGGGTAGTGAATAGCTTTTGTTGAGCCAGTGATATTTTGCCTTTAGGGTATAAAATGACTACGTCGATATTTGGCTTATTATAGAAAGCATGTGCCACAGCAGCACCAGTATCACCTGATGTTGCCGTTAAAATAGTGGTTTTTTCACCTTGGCTGAACTGCGCTAAACACTCCGCCATAAAACGCCCACCAAAGTCTTTAAACGCAAGGGTTGGCCCATGAAACAGCTCTAGACAATATACATTTTCTTCTACTTGGACTAATTTAACCGGGAAGTTAAATGCATTTTGTACCATTTGCGCAACGGTATCTGCTGGGAGTTCATCGCCAATCAGGTGCGATAAAATCGCCGAACTACGGCTAACAAAATCCATATCAAGCAAGGCATCAATATCTGCCATTGGTGCTAGTGATTCAGGAAAAAACACCCCTTGATTACGGCCAAGGCCTGTTTTAACCGCTTCAACAAATGATACTTTTTGAGAATCATCTTTTAAATTATGTAATTGCATTCTTAGTTCCTTAAATTCTTATAACTGACGCGTGCCGGCATTATCCAACTTACAGATATGGCAAAAGCCTTGTTCGTTTATATAATTGCTTTGTAGCCATTGCTCGCACTGCTTTGCCGCTTCAAGCGTTTTACACACAGTAAATAACGTAGGTCCTGCTCCTGAAATACTCACAATTTCAGCGCCTAGTTCAGGTAGCGCTGCTTTCGCTTCGCTAAACCCAGAGATGAGCGGTGCACGGTGTGGCTCTGCTATTTCATCACTCATAATTGATAAAGCATCATCAAAACGGTTCGTGAGCAGTAGCGTGCTAAACGCCGATAAGCGCTGGGCAAACTCTACACTCGCATGCATGCTTAACTGCGTAGGTAACACCGAACGTGCCTTGGCTGTATTGAGTGAAAAACCCGGAAAAGCCGCCACGTAATACCAGCTCTCATCCACTGGTAACGCCAGTGATTTGTCTGGGATTAAATCGCCCGTTAGCTGCAAGCCACCTAAGTAGCATGGGGTAATGTTGTCATAGTGACGGCCCCCACTGACAATGGCCTCAAAATCAGCCATTAATTCTATAAGCTGAACTTGACTAAGCTTTGTATCGGCAAACTTATCAAGCGCTGCAAATGTGGCAACCACTGAGCAAGCACTTGATCCTAGCCCTGAGCCTATTGGTAAGTTCTTTTTAAGTTCAAGCTTAACCGTCGGCATATTGGGTGCTACATGTTCACGAAAATGCACCAAACATTGATATGCTAAATTTTCACTGGCGTCACTGGGGAGCTTATGGGCATAGTCACCAGAGCAGATAAACTCATCAACCGGTGCTGAGCTAACAGCGACAACATCACCTAATAAAGTGCCATCAATCGGCGCAAGCGCTGCACCTAAGGCATCGAACCCTACCGCAAAGTTACCTATAGAAGCTGGCGCGTATACTTCAATCATAGCCCTCTCCTAACGAGACAATGTTTTTAAGATATCTGCGAATACACCGGCGGCTGTTACAGCAGAGCCCGCCCCATATCCACGAATAACAAATGGACGTGGCTGGTAGTACTCACTCAAAATTGCTAATGCATTTTCACCATCACGAATAACACTCAGTGCATGGCTAGAATCAACAGCTTCAATACCTACTTTACAGTGACCTTGTTTGATAGTACCAACATAACGTAGCACTTTGCCTTCACTCGCTGCACTTTGAATACGGTCGTTAAAAGCGGCATCTAAACTAGGCAGTTTTGCCATAAAGTCATCAACACTGTCACCTTGCGCAAATCCTTCAGGTAGTACTGACTCAACTTCAATGTCGCTGAGCTCTAATTTTAATCCTGCTTCGCGGGCGATAATTAATAGCTTACGGGCAACATCAGTGCCTGATAAGTCATCACGAGGGTCTGGCTCAGTAAATCCATTTTCTTTTGCTTTAACTGTTGCTGCTGATAGTGATAAACCATCTTCTAACGCACCAAACATGTACGACAGTGAACCTGATAAAATACCGCTAAACTCAAGTAGTTCATCACCAGCGCCAAATAGCGACTGTAGGTTATCTATAACCGGAAGGCCCGCACCTACGTTTGTTTCATATAAAAATTTGCGGTTATTTTTTTGCGTCGCGCGAATCAGATCTTGGTAATACGTATACGAGCTGGTTGTGGCTTTTTTATTGGCTGCCACGACATGGAAACCGGCATTTAAAAAGTCGACATACTGCGCAGCTAAAGCATCTGACGATGTACAGTCTACCAACACTGGGTTGATTAAATGATTTTGCTTTACAAATTGCTCAACCAGTTTTAAGTCAAACGCTTGCTCTGATGCTGCGAGCTTTTGCTGCCAATCAGCAAATTGCACCCCTTCACTATCAAGGTGTAGCTGACGAGAATTAGCTACGCCATACAAATTAAGTTTAATATTACGTTTTTCAAGCCATGCTTGTTGGCGCTCAAGCTGCTGAATTAGCTCTTGGCCGACTAAGCCACAACCCAGTAAGAAAACATCAATTGATGGAATATGAGTAAAGAAGTTTTCATGGCACACTTTTACAGCATCGTTACACAATTCACCATCGATAACCGCTGAGATAGCACTTTCTGTCGAGTCTTGTGCAATCGCCACAATGTTTACCTGTGCTTGTGCTAAAGAGGCAAAAAACTTAGCCGCTAAGCCTTTATGGGCGCGCATATTGTCACCAACGAGTGTGACAATCGCTAAATTACGCTGCACTTGTACTGGCTCAATTAAGCCCGCTTGCGACTCTAGTTCAAAGGCTGTTTGTAAGGCTTCAAGTGCAAGGGCTAAATCTGATTCATGAACACAGAAGCTAATACTAAATTCACACGAGGATTGCGTGATGAGCACAATAGACACGTTATCATGAGCAAGGGCATTAAATACCTTTGATGCCATACCTACTTTACCTTTCATGCCTGGGCCCGAAACCGTTAACATGGCAAGTTCTTGTAAGCTAGACAGCGCTTTTACAGGTTCATCTGACGAATAATCATTACCAATCAATGAGCCTTGTGCATCTGGGTTGTGCGTATTTTTAATTTCACATGGCACGCCCGCTTTAGCGCACGGTAAAATTGTTTTCGGGTGAAGCACTTTAGCACCAAAGTAAGATAGCTCCATCGCTTCTTTATAAGATAAGAAATCGACCTTAGTCGCCTTTTTAATATAGCGAGGATCGGCATTATATACGCCATCTACATCAGTCCAGATTTGGCACACATCGGCTTCTAAACACGCTGCAGCAATCGCTGCTGAATAATCAGAGCCATTACGGCCAAGCGTTGTTAGCTCACCTTGTTCATTACTTGCGGTAAAACCAGGCATGATGTAAATACTTGCAGGGCTTTCTTTTAATGCAGCTTGAAAACGAACCTTACTTGCAGCTAAATCAGCTTCAGCATCAATATGACCACCTGTAGAAGCGATGCAAGCTGTGGCTTCTAAATAACGTGCATTGTGTGAACTTAGCAAACACTGCATTAATGACACGCTAACACGCTCACCAAAACTAATAACATACGCACGTACTTCATCAGGGCAACACTTAATAAGTTTAACGCCTGCAAGCTTATTACTTAATTCATTAAGGTCAGGCCAGTTTCCTACCAGACCGGCCTCGGCTTCTACCGCACTTTTTAAGCTTTCACAACGTTGTGTTAAAGCTTGCCATTGGTCGCTGTAATCAAGTCCTTGTTCTGCGCTGCTCGCCAGCGCAACAAGAGAGTCAGTCATACCACCTGGCGCTGACAATACCAATAACATTTCATCTTTTAGTTGCGCTTTAACTAACTGAGCTACCTGTTGTAAACACGCAAAGTCGGCAAGTGATGACCCACCAAATTTTAATACTCGCATTTTTTATGTTTCCTCATCCCATAAAACGAAAAAAGGCCTGTGTTCTTAGTGAACACAGGCCTTTAAATTTGTTGCACCGACCTATGCCACTATCCAGTAAGAATGGTGGTTGTAATAATAATGGTCAGTACTTGATTATTTGTTTTCATAGCCTTAAGACTGCCTGAAAGGTGGCTATTATGTCAACCCTAAATTAAAAGATAAATTATGCTGTTTGGTTATATAGCAATCTAATGGATGCCAAATTTATGCAGTATTTCGTTTAACTTTGACTTATCTATTGGCTTATTAATAAAGTCTATTGCCCCTAACTTTGCCACACGCTGTTTCATCTGTGCCTGAATATCAGCAGAAATAACTAACACAAAACATTCTATTTTTTGCATTTTGATTGCTTCTAGCACTTGCACACCATCGACTTCAGGCATCGTTAAATCAAGACAAACCAAGTCAAAACAATGTTCTTGTAGCAGCATTAAAGCTTCTTTGCCGTTCTTTGCTTGCATAATATCTGCTTCAATACATTCATTTAAACAGCGAACAACTTGCTTACGTGCTACAGTTGAGTCATCACATACTAATATTGAAAAATTCATACCATTAACAACTTGATTAAGAATAAAAAAGTTAATGAGCGAGTTTTCTACTCATTTTTATTTACTAAAGGACTGTGATTTTATAACACAAATAATCAAGCTAGATAAGCTTAAGTTTTTGCTAAAAAAGAATATTTGCTATATTTGTTAACGAAAAAATGATTCTTTTATTTATTTTTAGACGTTTATTAGCTAACTTTAGTAGCAAGCATAACTTAATGTAATTGCCACCAAGGAGCTATGGACAATCCATGCTACAAAAAAGCCTCTCTAAAAAGCTATTGACCAGCGTATTATCAGTCTACTTTTTACTTACATTTGTAGTCACTTGCGGCCAAGTTATTGCAGAATACGTGAACACGAAAGATTACATTCGTGACGAGCTTACAACACTACAAAAAACCTTTAGCCGTAGTTTGACCCGTGCTATATGGGAACTTAACACCAAGCAAACAATCACTACAGCTGAAGGCCTACTCGCAATCCCAATGATTGAAGGCATCATAGTACGTGATGATAGCGGCGAGATTATCTCCCAATTGGGTCGTTCGCTTGATATTCGCGAGTTATACAGCCAGCAACTTGTACAAGAAGAAGCAATAATAGAAGACACACCATCAGGTTTATTTGGTTATACCTTTCCACTTATTTTTGAATTTTCAGGACGCGCAACCCAAGTCGGTGACGTGACTCTTTTTTCCAGCCGAGAAGTGGTATTTAGCCGCATAATGATCTCAATTTACTTTTTAATTGGTAATGCGATGATCAAAACCACGTTTTTAATAATTTTGTTTTTAATGGCGTTTAGAAAATTATTAACTGAGCCACTTGACCAATTAACAGAGCAAATTGAAGATCTAGAGCTTAACGATCTAGAAGGCCAACATATAAATATAGAAACGACTGAACATAACGAATTAAAAGTAATGGAGCAGTCTTTTAACAAGCTTATTGATAAAGTTGTGCAATACCGTAAAGAGCTCGAACACACTCAAAAAGAACTATTGATTAGTAACGAAAAACTCGATCAGCACAACCTGCAATTAGAACAAGAAGTCGCACGTAAAACCTCCAATCTTAGCCAAGCTATGATGGACTTACAACAGCAGAAATATGAGCTTGAAAAACAAAAGCTAACGCTCACTGAAGAAGTTGATTTACGCCGTCATACCGAGCAAGAGCTGTTGACCAAACAAAAAGAAATGCAACGTTACGTAGATGAATTAAATATAGCGCAAGAGCGCTTGGTCGGCTCTGAGAAAATGGCCGCTTTAGGCGGGTTAGTGGCAGGTATTACCCATGATATTAACACCCCCGTTGGTATTGGGGTTACCGCAACGTCATTTTTACAAGAGCGCTTAATGCAAATAGAAGCGGCCTATAAAGATAAAACGTTGTCGCCTAAGGCGCTGGAAGAGTTTATCAATGATGCAAAACAAAGCACCAGCTTACTGACAAGCAATTTAGATAGAGCGTCAGAGCTGGTTGCTAGCTTTAAACAAATTGCGGTGGACCAAGCCAGTGAAGCAGTAAGAACCATTAACTTTAAAGAGTACCTTGGAGAAGTTATTCGGTCGTTGCATCCAAAAATTAAAAATACCAGCCATCATATTAATTTAGACTGCCCTGAAGATCTTACATTAAACCTACCCGCTGGTGCGATCAGTCAAATATTTACTAATTTGATTATGAACTCACTCATTCACGGCTTTGACGGTGTCAGTAATGGCGTGATTGATATTCTGATTAAAGATGATGACAACCATGTCATTATCGACTTTAAAGATAATGGCAATGGCGTGAGCGAGCAACAGCTCGAAAAATTATTTGACCCATTTTTTACCACTAAACGCGATCAAGGTGGCAGTGGTTTAGGCACTCATATTACCTTTAACTTAGTAAAACAAACCTTAAGCGGCGAGATTGAAGTTTCGAGCTCGCCTGGTAACGGCTTGCACTACCATATTAGTTTCCCTAAAGACATGCCAAAGCCACTTTCCATCTTCAATAATTAACCGCATTTTAAGTTTAGGTTAATGCTTAGCTTAATTGCTGAGCATTAACCAAATCAGCCATTTCAGCATGCGGTTTTTATTGCTATGATTGAGCAAATTTACCAAATGGATCAATTCCCCTATGTGGTTTAGTAACCTGATTTGTTACCGCTTTAAACAAGATGTTTCATATACCCAAGAAGACTTCGATAACGCGCTAGAACAAGATGTATTTCGCCCTTGTGGTAGCCAAGATTTAAGCACCTTTGGCTGGACCAAAGCCTTTGGTAAACATGGCGAGTCATTGTCTCATTTTTCACAAAAAAGCATTTTAGTGTGCGCAAAGCGCGAAGAAAAAGTGCTGCCAGCAGCTGTTGTAAACGAAATGGTTGCAGAGAAAATAGAGCAGATAGAAGCTGAAGAAAACCGCCCTGTTAAGAAAAAAGAAAAAGACGAGCTTAAAGAAAATATTCTTCACACCTTGTTACCGCAAGCCTTTAAAAAATCGAGCTTACAATTTGCATTTATCGACCAAGAAAACGGTTGGGTAGTTGTAAACAGTGGTAGCTTCAATAAAGCTGAAGAGTTATTAGCGCTATTACGTAAATCACTGGGCACTTTGCCGGTTGTTCCTGCGTTTGCCAATTATGATTTAGACGTGTTTTTAACTGATTGGCTCACTAACTTTAGCACCCCAGAAGGATTTGCAATTGGCTCAGATGCAGAACTTGAAGAAGCTGATGACAGCGGCGCTCAAGTTAAGCTTAAAGGCCATGATTTAGCATGTGATGAGGTGAAATCTCACCTTGAAAGCGGAAAGCGTGTTACCAAGCTTGCCCTTGACTGGCAAGAGCGTCTTAAGTTTATGCTACAAAATGACGGTTCAATTAAACGTCTAAGCTATTCAGATACACTTAAAGAAGAAAATGCAGATATTCCAAAAGAAGACATGATAATAAAGCTCGACGCTGACTTTATACTTGCTTCAGAAGAAATTAAGCAAATGCTTGAAGAGCTAACATCAGGCTTAGGTGATGCTGACGATTTAGCTTAACCGTTAAAAAGCAAAAAAGCGCCATGTTTTGGCGCTTTTTACTCAACCTGCGATCAGGCTTTAACTAAAAACCGATTTCACATCATCTAGCATGTCATTGTATTCATCGGTTGCAAATATCTCTAATGATGGGATCACACCTTTATCGATATACATCTGTAATGCCGCAGATTTATCAGACACTTGTAAAATCCCCTCCATAATTGCACCAATACGAATGAAATCAACATAGCAAATATGCTCAGGGCGATAGTTAGGATTAGCCCAGCTTTCAGCCACTTCGACAAACTCGTCAGTGAAATCCCATGCACGCATAATCGCCCCACCCACTTTACCACTGAGCTTTTGAATCGCATGCGCTAAAAAGCTAGGGTTAGCAAATACTTCTGGGTGGCGCTCAGCCTCCGTTAAAATAGGTAACACACCAATGTTATATACTAAAGATGCCAGCGTGATGGTATCGCGATTCAATGAAGTTTGTTTATTGTCTTTTAAAAAGAACTCCATTAATGAAATAGAATGACACGCCACTTTAAGAGTTTTTTGCCATGCTTTATCCATATAGCCTTTAATTAGCTCATTGTTAGAAACAAACAGCTGCTCCATCGCCATCGCTGTGGCAATGTTTTTTATTTGCCTGAGCCCAATTCGCGTCACCGCTTGATTTAAATTAGTTACCTTGATTGAGCGCCCCATAAACGCACTATTGGCAACCTTTATCATGCGTGCAGCTAATGCAGGGTCATGAGAAATCACATCTGCCATTTGCGTTAAGTTGACATCTGGATCGTCCGCGGCTTGACGAACACGTACTGCAACTTCCGGCAGCGTTGGTAACACTAAAGTGTCGTTATTTATACGGTCAACCAAAATGGTTAATAGCGCGTTTTCTGTTGACATAGATGTGCCATCCTTTTATCTTACTTTACTTATAATGCAAAGCTATGGAATGTATTTTTATAGCTACAGTATTGTCTAACTTACCGCTAAAGTTAAGAAAATTACACAAATTATCTGTGTTTTATTTTTTCACCACACAACACTGCCCACCTTTATTGGTTAAAACGCAGCAAACTTGCTATTTACGGGTAAGGTTTGCTTTAATGCATAGCACAAGCGAGCAAGCAGCCAACTTATTCAGCTGCTGATTATTACTTCACTTTTAACAGGCAACAAAATGACTCTTAACAAAATTAGCCAAGCACTGGTTTTTTGCGGTGCAGCTTTTCTTAGTGCATGTTCAGAACACGCCGTTACACCTAAAACAGACGCGCCAGTTGCAGAAAAAACAACACCTGCAGCTACGGCCACATCACCACAGCTAATCAATGCCGATACTGATCGCTTAGCAATTTATACTGACTTTAGTTTAACAACTGATCTTTCTCATCTAAGTGAGAATCAAAAAGCCATGATAGCCAAACTGATTGATGCCTCAAAAATTATGGATGAGCTATTTTGGCGTCAAGCCTTTGGTGAAGATAAAGCCAGCTTTTTAGCACAAATAAATGATCCGCAAGTACGAAAGTTTGCCGACATAAACTACGGACCTTGGGATCGCTTAAATGGCGACCAACCTTTTTTATCTGGTTATGATGAAAAAACCCCAGGCGCCCAATTCTACCCTGCGGATATCACAAAAGAAGAGCTGAACAACGCTGATGTTGAAGATAAAAACGGCCTTTATTCTGTTGTTAAACGAGATGAAAACGGCAAACTTTATACCGTTTCGTATTCTGTAGAATACGCGCAAGCACTAGAAAAAGCAGCGGTCTTACTGCGCGAAGCAAGTAAGCTTGCCGATGATAAAGAATTTGCTAATTACTTAAATTTACGTGCTGATGCACTGTTAAACGATGAATACCAAACGTCGGATTTTGCATGGATGGACATGAAAAATAACCCTATTGATGTGGTTATTGGTCCGATTGAAACATACGAAGATCAACTATTTGGTTCTCGCGCCGCATTTGAATCCTATGTACTAGTAAAAGACTTAGCTTGGAGCGAGCGCTTAGCCAAATTTGCAGCCTTTTTACCTGAATTACAAAAAGGCCTACCGGTAGATGATAAATATAAACAAGAAGTACCAGGCTCTGATGCTGACTTAAACGCTTACGACGTTGTTTATTATGCCGGTCACTCAAATGCGGGTAGTAAAACAATTGCGATTAATCTACCAAATGATGAGCAAGTACAGCTTGAAAAAGGCACTCGCCGCTTGCAACTAAAAAATGCTATGCGCGCTAAATTTGATAAAATTTTAGTGCCTATTGCTGAGCAGTTAATTGTGCCAGAACAACGTAAGCACATTACCTTTGATGCGTTTTTTGCTAATACTATGTTCCACGAAGTGGCTCACGGTTTAGGTATCAAAAACACCATCACTGACAAAGGCACTGTGCGCCAATCATTACAAGAGCATGCCAGCGCTCTTGAAGAAGGCAAAGCAGACATTCTTGGTTTATACATGGTTGAGCAATTACTTAAGAAAGGCGAAATCACACAAGGCACTCTTGAAGATTACTACACCACGTTTATGGCGGGTATTTTCCGTTCGGTGCGCTTTGGTGCATCAAGTGCTCATGGTAAAGCAAACATGATCCGCTTTAACTTTTTTGCCCAAGAAGGCGCATTCTCTAAAAATGAGCAAGGTCTATACCGTGTAAACATGGAAAAAATGGGACAAGCAATGGCTAAGCTATCTAACCTTATTTTGACCTTGCAAGGGGATGGTGATTACCAAAAAGTGGATCAACTAATTGCCACTCATGGTGATATCAAAGAAGAATTGGCTAAAGACTTAGAAAAACTAAGCCAAGCAAATATCCCTGTTGATGTAACCTTCAAACAAGGTAAAACAGTACTAGGGCTGAACTAATTTAGTTTATTAATTACAATTGACTACCCCCTAATCAGATGACTAAAGTGCTGCCATTGTTGCAGCACTTTTTATATCAAATTAGTACAGACGTATTATTTGCTATTTAGATAAAATTAAATCAGTTACTAAATTGTATATCAGGGTACTTTTGCACAAGTTTTGTCAACTCACCACTTTTAGCCATCGCTGTTAACTGGCTATCAAATTGTGCGATAAACTTTTTATTTACCAATTTTTTCGAAAAAGCAAAATAACCTTTATTTAATGCTATAGCGGGTTGCAGCGCTTTAATTTCATTTTGTATACCTTGCTGCTCTAATAACCAATTAACAGCCCTTGGGTGAGCAATCATTAAGTCCACTCGGTTTGCCATCAATAATTTAAAGCTTGCATCAAGGTTTGTTACTTCTGATAAATATAAAGAATCACGATGACTTTCAAATTCAGCACCGTAAAACCAACCCAATACAATCGCAATAATTTTATTTTTAAATAAACTATAATCACCATGCCATTCAATTTGGCTAGCGACTTTACTATAAAAGTAAACGGGATCTTCATATATATGCTGCTGGGTATACTGCATATATTGCTCGCGTTCTTGCGATTTATAAGGGCCAATTAAACCGTCCGCAGTGCCGTCTTTTACCATTTGCAACGCACGCTTGAAAGGCACCACTAAAATTTCGATGTCATGCCCTAAACGTTGCTCCATTAGGTAAACAATGTCAGCCCCTATACCTACAATTTCTCCTGATTTGCTTGTTTCAAGTATCGAGTGAAACTCTGTTCCAACAAACAATAATGGCTTTGCATAACAGCTCATACTCAAAACGAGTAACAAAAAACCCATTACGACTTTCATTGTCGTCTTTCTCTAATGTTAAATAATGAATATATAGCCTAGCGTAAAAGCTAAATAAATAAAGGTGTTAGCTAAAAACTGCTTTTAATTTAAGTATTTGTTCATCGGAATATGGCTTAGCAGGATATTTACCCCACACTGGTGCTGGCCACGCAGCATCCGTTTTATAGCGGGCAATGTGATGAATATGCAGCTGTGGCACCATATTACCCAGCGCTGCAACATTGAGCTTATCAGGGGAGAAAATATCTTGCAGTAATCGACTTAACTTAGCCGACTCTTGCATTAAAACAATTTGCTCTGCTTCACTCAAATCAATACTTTCTTTTAAACCCGCTTGGCGTGGCACTAAAATAAACCAAGGGTATTGACTGTCGTTCATTAAGAGCACTTTGCAAAGCGGCCAATCTGTGATCTCAATACAATCTCGTGTCAGCTCTGGGGCTAATTCAAATTTAGCTGTCATGTTAACTCCTGTGTTATCCATCTTACTTTAAGCTACTTTAAAGCATTTAGTTGCAGTTGCCCACGCTTGGCTTTACCATCATGACAGTTTTTATTCGAGCGAAGGTAAATACGTGTTAAAAAAAATCAAACACCTCTCATGGGCCCTACCCTTAGTAGCTACAGCTATTACTGTGCAAGCAAAGCCACTCACATTAGAACGGATATTTGACGATCCAAGCTTAGCGGGTAAGGCACCTGTACAGCTTAAGTTCTCTCCTGATGGTAGCCGCGTTACTTACTTGCAAGGTAAAACTGACGACTATAACCGTTATGATCTTTGGGAATACAATTTAAAAGACAATAAAAACCGCCTATTAGTGGACTCCGCGCAGTTATTTTCTGGTCCTGAAAACTTATCAGATGAAGAAAAAGCACGTCGAGAGCGCCAACGTATTTTTGGTAAAGGAATTTTAGAGTACAAGTGGTCAAAAGACGGTAAAGCTCTACTTTTCCCACTCAACGGCGATCTCTATTACTATGACTTAGCTACAGCTAAAAGTCGCAAGCTAACCAATACTGAAGCCTTTGAAACCGATGCCCGTTTTTCTCCTAAAGGTAACTATGTATCGTTTATTCGTGAACAAAACTTATATGCGCTTAACCTTAAATCAGGTAAAGAAGTTCAACTTAGCAAAGATGGTGGCGGCGTAATAAAAAACGGCATGGCTGAATTTGTGGCGCAAGAAGAAATGGGCCGTATGACTGGTTACTGGTGGTCAGGTGATGAATCTAAAATTGCCTTCACTCGTATTGACGAAAGCCCAGTCAAAGAAGCTATTCGAAACGAAATTTACGCCGATGAAGTGAAACTCTTCAATCAACGTTACCCGTTTACCGGCACTAATAATGTAAAAATTCAACTCGGCGTGGTAAAAATCAACAACCAACAAACTGATTGGGTTGATTTAGGCAAAGATGAAGATATTTACATCGCCCGCGCTAAATGGTTAGAAGATGATAAGACCTTATCTTATCAGTGGCAAAATCGTTCACAACATAAACTAGAGCTGCGCTTTTATAACAGCCAAAGTAAGCAGCAAAAAGTCGCGCTAACTGAAACGAGCGAGACATGGCTAAACCTACACTTTGATTTGCAATTTTTAAAAGACAAAAAACATTTTGTCTGGGCTTCGGAGCGTGATGGCTTTAAACACCTTTACTTATACCGTACAAACGGCAAGCTTATTCGCCAAATTACCAGTGGCGATTGGGTTGTTGATAGCTTAAAAGGCATTGATGAGAAAAAAGGCATTGTGTACTTTGCTGGCCGTAAAGATACACCACTTGAAAGCCACTTATACAGCACGCCATTATTCAAAAAAGGCGATATCAAACGTATAACTGAGCAAGGTGCTTATCACAAAGTCGTCATGGCAAAAGACAGCAAAACCTTTATTGATAATAGCTCATCAGTCAATAAACCAAACTCTGCCGCATTACGTAAAGTAAATGGTGAATTTATTACATGGCTTGAGCAAAATAAGCTTGATAACAACCACCCTCTAACACCTTACTTAAATGATTTAGCTGAACCTGAATACGGCACATTGACCGCAGAAGACGGTCAAATCATGCATTATCGTTTGTTTAAACCAGCTACAGTAAATAATGGTCAAAAGCACCCTGTACTGGTCAATGTATATGGCGGCCCACACGCTCAACGTGTTACTAACAGCTGGCGCAGTAAAAATTTATATTTCCAATATATGGCGCAACAAGGCTATGTAGTATTTCAGCTCGATAACCGAGGTTCGTACAACCGAGGTAAAAAGTTTGAAGATGCCATTTACAAAAATCTTGGTGTGGTAGAAGTTGCTGACCAAATAAAAGGCGTCGAATTCCTTCGTACGCTTGATTATGTTGATCCACAGCGGATTGGTATTTATGGTCATAGTTACGGTGGCTACATGGCACTAATGACCATGTTTAAAGCCGGCGATTACTTTCAAGCGGGTGTATCGGGTGCGCCAGTGACTGATTGGGCGTTATACGATACTCACTACACTGAGCGTTATTTATCACACCCAGATACTAACGCTAAAGGTTATACCGACAGTGCTGTATTCCCTTATGCCGACGGCTTAAAAGGTCCACTCATGATTTATCATGGTATGGCTGATGACAACGTATTATTTACTCATGCCACTAAGTTATTTAAACAACTGCAAGACAATGAAAAACAGTTTGAGATGATGACTTACCCAGGCTCTAAGCACAGCTTACGTGGTAAACAAGTACAGACTCATTTACATCAAACCATAACTAACTTCTTTAACCGTCATTTTGATGTTAAATAAGTTACTGAATTAAAATAATTTTTAGACTAAAGGCTGATTGCAAAATCAGCCTTTTTTTTGGACTAGTTAAAATAGCTTAGTGTGTTATTAATTTTCGTTATTTATGTTAGCAAGTTCCTAGATTTATTGTCTTTTTTTACTACGCTTAATAGATAACACACATAGAGGATTCACCATGGCGTACCTTCGTCGTTTTACCATCTTTCAGCGCTTAGCGCTTTTGGTTTGTGTTGTTGTGATCGGCTTACTCTTTTTAAGCATCACTTCACTCACTCAGCAATATAGTTCACTAAAAGATGAGCAACACACAAAAACAAAAAACCTTGTTGAGTCAGCTCATAGTATTGTTACCCACTTTTACGAGCAGCAACAAAATGGCAATTTGACTGAGCAGCAAGCTAAGCAGCAGGCGCTAAGTACAATTGGCGCACTGCGTTATGACAACAATAACTATTTTTGGATCAACGATTTTCAACCGGCGATGGTGATGCACCCTTTTAAGCCTGAACTCAATGGTAAATCGCTAAGTAATAATAAAGATCCCGACGGCACCTTACTGTTTGTCGATATGGTTAACATTGTCAAAAAGCAAGGTGAAGGCATGATCCCTTATAAGTGGCCAAAGCCAGGTAAAGACGAGCCCGTAGATAAAATAGCCTATGTTAAAGGCTTTAGCCAATGGCAATGGATTATAGGTTCAGGTGTTTACATAGACACCATAGATGAAGCTTTTGCTCACCTTCGTAATTTAGTTATTCTCAACGCGGCAATTATCATTGCGGTATTAATTGGCCTAAGTTATTTAATTGCTCGCAGCATTTTACTACCAACTCAACTTGCTGCCGACATGATGAAAGACATATCACAAGGTGAAGGTGACTTAACCCAAACCTTAGATGAAGATGGCAACGATGAGGTCTCTCGGCTGTCTCATTATTTTAATTTATATACTCAAAAAATGCGTGAGTCACTTAAACATGTTGCGCAAAACGCCCATGATGTAAACCAATATGCTCATAATGTTGATGACGCCAGCAAAACCAATCATTCATTTATTGAGCTACAAAACGATAGTTCAACTCAAGTTGCCGCAGCCATGGAGCAAATGACTCATCAAATACATGACGTCAGCCGTAATGCTGAGGCCGCTGAGCATGCAGCCGTTGAAGCCGCGAGTAATGCATCAGAGGGTAAAAATGTTGTTGCACAAACCATTACAGCCATTGAAACCCTGTCTCATAACATTGAAACCGTAAGCCAGGTCACTGCCGATTTAGCCCAAGAAAGTAACAATATAGGCTCAGTACTTGACGTGATCAGAGGCATTGCCGAGCAAACCAACTTACTTGCTTTGAATGCTGCAATTGAAGCTGCCCGTGCTGGCGAGCAAGGCCGTGGTTTTGCTGTTGTAGCTGATGAAGTACGCACCCTTGCAAGTCGTACCGGTAAAAGCACAGATGAAATTCAAACCATGATCGCTAAATTACAAAAAGGGGCGCAGGCAGCAGTTGATGCCGTCACAGCAAGCCAGCAGCTTTCAAGTAGCACAGTAGAGCAAGCAGGTGCGGCCAATGTATCTCTGAGCGAAATTGAGCGACTGGTAACGGTTATAACGGATATGAATGGCCAGATTGCCCGTGCCACAGAGCAGCAGTCTAGTGCAGCTGATGAGGTAAATTTACGCATAAACGAATTATCACAATCCACTGAGCAATCACTGTCAAACACGGCACAGTTATCGGATGCTAGTGATAATTTAAAACAAAGTAGCCAAGAATTAACTGAGGTAGTTAATCGCTTCAAATTAGACTAATAGCATCTGCTCACCAGCTACTAAACAGCGATAATAAACAACAAAAAGCCCCGCTACTGAAGTTAGCGGGGCTTTTTATATAACACGTTTAGTTATAAACAGTAGCGGGCAAATAAACTACTTAAACCCGCCGCTGTTGGTTTACCGTGTTGCCAGTCACCACCTTCAACACCGCTGCCGGCAATATCCATATGCACATAAGGTAATGGTTGCTTTGAATCAAGGCCGTGCTTATCTAAGCCAGCAACAATTGCTAAGAAAGCCATTGGGAATTGATGGCCACGAGCCGTTACAGCAGATGCCGCATTATTACTTGAAAGCACGTCATCAGCCAATGTACGAGGCTTAACAAAAGCATAGTCTTCACGACGACTACGTGATACTTCTGCACAATCAGCCCAAACATCACCTATATCCGCTAATTTACGTGATACATTTGCCGCACGTGCCGGGCCATTTTCAACATAAGCACTGTATGGACCCATAGCTCTGGCTGCGTGACCGGTTAAAGTTGCCACAGTGAAAAGCTCAGGATTCACCTCGTTTTTAGCAAGGTCTTTCATCTCACTGAGTAAATCACCCATCGCAAGGCGGCCTTCAGCGTCAGTATTACCGATGCGTACACGCACGCCTTCACGGCTAGTGATTATTTCATCAGGAACAAAACAATCAGAGCCAATTGAATTGCGAACCACAGCTAAATAAGCAATAACTTTGACGCCTTTCGGCTGAAAGTCTGCAACCGATTTCATAAACCCAGCAACCGATGCTGCGCCGCCTTTATCACGGCTCATGCCTGCCATAAAGCCACCAACTTTTAAATCAGCGCCCCCAGTATCATATACCAGACCTTTACCTACAAACATTAAAGTACGCTTTACTTCACCCTCAGGAACATATTCTAATTTAACAACGCGAGGATGATGACGCTCAACGGCATACGAAGCACGGGCAACAGTACTCATCATTGGGTAGTCTTTATCAATGGTAGCAATATCCGAAATCACTTCAACATTAACGCTAGAGTCTTTAAATAAGTCAACGCAGTAATCTGCAAAGCGTGGTGGCGCCATGCGCTCAGGTTCAGTACCACACAGGTCTCGCGCAGCGTATTGCCCTGCAGCAATAGCATTCACTGCTTTTATTGTTTGTTCATTCGCGCCAAATAAGGCAATTTGTGTAATAGGCTCAATACTTTCGCCATGGAATTCTCGTGCTTCAAGTGGTTGCCATAGCGCTTGGCACGCGCCTAAATAAGCCACTTCTAATGCGTATTGATAACGACTATCTTGGCTGGCTTGCGGCAAAAACATTGCTGGTTTTTTACTTCCCGATGCTTTAGCTTCATTAATTGCTAATTTGGCGGCATCAAAATAACGGCGAACGTCATCATAATCACGATTTAAAGGACCAGTAGGTGCTAAAATTACGCGTTTTGAGTCGACTACAAGTAATGTCACTTGCTTACCGATACGCGCATCAACAGCCATTTGAGCTTTAATCGCCTTACTCAAATTAGGATCATCTAACTCTGAAAAGTCATCAGCAATAATAATAAGCGCATCATGTTTTGCGTTATCTAGTTGCGGGGCCGCAACGGCTTGTGGATATGCCATAAAAAAAGGTCCTGTTGTCAAAAAGCTCAGGACCTTATTATCATTTATTTGACTACCTATTGCCAGCTCAGTGAGATGAGCTAAAACCTCGCTGGCAACTTGGCATTACAGTTTTAATTGCGCACTATTATGTCTCTGTCGTGTTATTTTCGCGTTTATGCTTAGCAATTACTGACCAAGCTTCAAGCATCACTAAGACACTAATAACGAGTACCACAACATCTAAAATGACAAGTAACCAATTCCCTTGTTGGTAATATTCACCTAACTTAATCACGCCAGCAAAAAATGCCATAACCAATACAAAGCTCATAGGGATCAAAGTGTACTTAGCGGGGCGATTAGCTTTTATCAGCATCACTGAGATAACAAGTAAGGTTAAACTAGCAAGAATCTGATTCGTTGAGCCAAACAACGGCCAAATAATCATGCCACCACTACCACTTGCTCCGCCCGCACCAAAGGCTAACAATAAGCAACTTAGCACTGCAATTAGGGTGGCAATAATGCCATTTTTGATGACCTTAATGTTATAAATATCACCCCATTCTTGGATGATATAGCGCTGCAAGCGCACACCTGAATCCATAGTTGTGCCAGCAAATAACACCACCATCACAGCAAGCAAGGTTGAAGCAATTTCATTCGAAATGCCCCAACCACTTTCTATTAAGTTAGCACCACCATTTACAAATGCCCCAACACTACCAGCTCCCAAATGACTGTATATTTCGTGCCATTCCTCTGGAGACATCGCCAGTGCAACGCCACTAACGGCAACTAAAGTGATAAGCGCAAGCATGCCTTCACCTACAGCACCTAAATAACCGACAAAACGACCATCGGTTTCTTTGTTAAGTTGTTTAGAACTAGTACCTGATGACACAATACCATGAAACCCAGACACCGCTCCGCAGGCAATGGTCACAAATAATAATGGGATAATGCTGGGGGTATCTATGGCAGTTTGGGTATTAAATGCTGGTGCAGTAATATCAGGCATAGAGACAAAAACAGCACCATATAACAACACTAGTCCCACCAGCAATTGCATGCCGTTAATAAAATCACGAGGCTGTAGTAGCATCCAAACAGGCAACAACGACGCTATCGCCGCATAAACAAATAAAATAATGATCCAATTGGCATTCGCACTTAAACCAAATAACTCATCGGGTAAGCTAATTGGCATACTGCTCCCCAAATAAATGGTGTAGTATAAAATCCCAACGCCAATGAAACACAGTGGAATTAGCGACACTTTTTTACGTAGTAGCTGACCAATAACCAAGGCGACAACTATCGCTGCCCACGCAGGAAAAACCGCATTCGGGCTATTAATAAACGACTTAGCGATTACCACCCCAAATACCGCGTTTACCATAAGCAGTACCAAAAACACGACAATCATAAATAACGCACGAGTACGCTTGCCTATTACAGTTTCAGACAATGCTCCCATAGACTTACCTTTGTTACGCGCGCTGGCCCATAAGGCCCCCATATCATGCACACCGGCAAAGAAAATAGTGCCAAATACAACCCATAACACTGCGGGGACCCAACCCCAATAAACAGCGATTGCAGGGCCTACGATGGGGGCTGCTCCCGCGACAGAGGTGAAGTGGTGCCCCCAAAGCACCACTTTATTGGTGGGAACAAAGTCTACACCATCTTCAAGTTCATGAGCTGGGGTGACAAAGCTGTCATCCATTTTGAAAATCTTTTCAGTGATAAATTTAGAATAAACAAACCAGCCAAAAAGCATTCCCACCATACCCAGCAGTACAATTACAACTGATTGCATAGTATTCTCTCTTATAGTTAATTGTGTGTGGTTTAATTTCTACACTAGCAAGATTTGTTTAAATATTACTCTAAACCTTTAGTCTAATATACTTAACTGAAGATGCTGTTGTGGCTCATTTTTTACGCCAATTCCTATACCTAAAAGCCTGACGGGTTGTTGGTTGCCACGCTGATAAGCTTTGCTCAACAGTTCGGTAAAAATTGCTGTGTCAATTTGATGATAGGACTGATCAGCAGATGTCACCACAAAATTAGCGAATTTAACTTTCACACTGAGCTTATTAATACGATGCTCTAACTGTTGTTTTTGTAATCGGCGGGTTAACTCTTCGAGTAATAAAGGTAGTTGCTCTAAGCATGCTTGTAAGCTGGTTTTATTGTATTCGTAGGTGTGTTCAACACTGAGTGACTTGCGTACTCGCTCAGTGGATACTTGGCCAATGTGCAACCCTGCACACTTTTGATAAAGTGAGACCCCGAAATTACCTACATGTTGCTGCATCCAATTCACGCCTTTACCGCACACATCAACCCCAGTGTATAAGCCTTTCAAATTAAGCTTTTCGAGGGTGACTTTGCCAACACCAGGAATTTTTCCTAAAGGCAGTTGCGCTAAAAAATCATCAACTTGCTCAGGTAGCACCACACATTGGCCATTCGGTTTATTTTCGTCACTGGCAATTTTCGCGATAAACTTAATCGGTGCAACGCCTGCAGAGGCTGTAAGCCCAGTAGCCGAATAAATATCAGCTCGAATGTGCTCAGCCATCAAAGTAGCACTGCCTTTACAGGCGGTACTATCGGTTACATCTAGATAGGCTTCATCTAAAGAAAGGGGTTCAATCAAGTCGGTGTAGCGTTTAAAAATAGCACGGATTTGCTGGGATATCTCTTTATAGACCTGCATCCGCCCAGGGACAATGACTAAATCTGGGCACAGTTGTTTAGCGTGGTAATTAGACATGGCAGAGCGCACACCATATTGCCTAGCAATATAATTAGCAGTTGATAGCACCCCTCTACGGCTATTGCCACCAATTGCGAGCGGCACACTCGCAAGCGCGGGGTTATCACGCATCTCTACTGCCGCATAAAAGCAATCCATGTCGATATGAATAAACTTTTTCATTCCCAAACCAAACAACTGTATATATGAACAGCTATTATTAATTATGTTTGAGTGATTAGCAAGCTAGGATGTTTGTGATTGTGAGCGCTCTGATTTTTTACGGCTAACTAATTTGTGACCAAATAGCCAAAATGCCCCTTCAAAGACAAAGCCAAGAATAACTAACGCTATTGCTCCCGAGGCATTTCCCATTGCGTAGCAAGTAATCGCTAAGCATATCAGTGCGAGTAGGGCTAACCATTTGGTGATTTTTGCTGCAACCGGATTCATAATTCGCTCCTTTAAATCATTAAAATACCAAACCAAAGCTATCATTTACGTAAACTGGAACCTAAAAATATAGCATGATTTTGTGATTATTCTAATTTTCTTGAGCTCATAGCGGCATATTGCTAACCTGAGTACTCTTTATATTAACCGAGCTTTATTATGCAATCGTTTATAGAACAACATCCTATTCACACAAAAATAAACGTCGCTTGGGGTGAAATGGACGCCCTTCAACACGTCAATAACGTGGTGTACTTTCGTTACTTTGAAACGGCTCGAATTGACTTTTTTAATCAAATAAATTTACTCGAAGATTTACAAACAACAGGGATTGGCCCGGTGATCAGTGAAAACAACGCACGTTATAAGCGACCTGTTACCTTTCCTGATACAGTGTTAGTGGGTGTCACCATTAGTGATATTCAAGCTGACCGCTTTATGATGCACTACAATGTTTTTAGTCAGCAACAAAATGCATTAACAACAGTAGGTTCATCACAAGTAGTGATGTTTAATTTCAAAACAGGTAAAAAAGCGAATTTAAGCGAACCGCTTTTAGCTGCTCTCAAAACCTATGCAAAAGATTAAAAGGAATAACCATGTTATATAGCCCGTTAGGCAAAAGTGGTGTCGAGGTTTCTCGCATCTGTTTAGGAAGTATGACTTGGGGCTTGCAAAATACGCAAGCTGATGCCGACGAACAAATTGCCTATGCCTTAGCAAACGGTGTTAATTTTATTGATACTGCTGAGATGTATGCTGTGCCGCCGACCGCTGATACCTACGGTAAAACAGAAGCGATCATCGGTAACTGGTTATCACGTAATAAGCACAAACGTGATGACATCGTTCTTGCCACTAAAATTGCAGGCAACGGCCTTCCTTGGGTAAGAAACGGTGAAGATATAACTCGCCAAGCAGTCATTGATGCAGTCGAGAGCTCATTACAACGCTTACAAACTGATGTGATCGATTTATACCAATTACATTGGCCCAATCGCACAACACCGCATTTTGGTAAGCATTTCCCCGGAACTGTGCGTTTTAGTGACGCAGATACAGAGCAACACACCGCCAGCATGCTCGATATTCTTGAGGGTTTAAACGATTGTGTTAAAGCCGGAAAAATCAAACATTGTGGCTTATCTGACGATACACCTTGGGGCATTAGCCAATTTTTACGATTAAGTGAAGAGCATAATTTACCGCGCATGGCCTCGATTCAAAATGAATTTAGCCTGATTCACGGTAAAGACTGGCCATACCTTATAGAGCAATGCATTCACGAAGACGTCGCTTATCTACCTTGGTCTCCATTAGCAGGTGGAATGTTAAGTGGTAAATACCAAAATGGCGCACGTCCTGAAGGTAGCCGCTGGACTTTAACTCAGCGTAATGGCTTGTTTCGTAATACGCCCGCATCGATGCAAGCGATTAACCACTATATAAAGATAGCCTCAGGTTTAGGGATCACGCCTGCCCAGCTAGCCCTCGCATGGTGCAACCAAGTAGATGGTGTTACTTCGACAATTATTGGCGCAACCAATATGGCACAATTAAAAGAAAACATAGACGCATTTAATATTCAATTAAGCGAGCAAGCACAGAATGATATCGCTCAGGTGTATCAACAGTTCCCAGTGCCTTTTTAAACCTAACTGAATAAATGCCCATGAAAAAGGGCATTATTTTTTACAAAAAAATACATTAAAGTCCATTATACTTTAACCGTGTTTTCTCAGGGAGATTTTGATAGCCGTATGACTAAGTTTCCAAATATTATTAAAATAATGCCCTGCACTTTTATGCTTATAATTTCTTTTTCAAGCTCATCGCAGAATATTGAAGAGATCACCTGGTTATACAGTGACACGGCTCCTTTTCACTTAGCTAAGAGCGAGCAATCTCCAGATGGAGGGTTATGCGATTATTTAACCGAGCAATTAATAAAAGAATTACCACAGATTAAGCACACTCGCTTGCAAATACCCAACCAACGTATCACAAAGTATTTAACCGAGGGTCACAAAGCATGCCACCCTTGTATGATCCATAGAAAGAACAGTACACCCAGAGCCAAGTATTCAATTCCAACAACTGTCTATCCACCCTTTAGTATTATCACTACAACAGCAAACGCAAAAAAAATTAGTCAACTCCATGGTCCAACTGTAAGATTAATTAGCTTACTTACTGATAGTAGCTTTATTTTTGGAAAATCAGCTGCACGTAAATTTACCAATGAGATAAATACCGTTGCACAAAATACAGGTATAAATAGTAAAGCTTCGTTAAGTTGGAGTAGTGAAAACGAAAGTCGCGCTGTTATTTCAAGGTTAAACCATGGTTATATCGACTATTCAATTGATTACCCTTTTGTAGCTGATTACTACAACCGTAATACAAAGCTGAATAATGTTGTAACTTTATCTATCGACAGCCCTAGAGAAAAGTTTGTACTTGGTGCTGTTGGTTGCTCAGCAACAGCACCTAATGATTTTGCTAAAAAGGCCCTAAAGATTATTAATGATAGACTGGAACAAAACATTCTACCCTCAGAAAAATACCAAGAGAGTCAACGCAAATGGCTTAAAAACACATTTACAGACTTTGATCAGTATTACCAGCAGCAAATATTACAACCTATTGCGCAACCCAGCTCTGTTCAACAAGAAGCTGATCAGCCAAGTGGAGCTGGGCGTTAAACGTATCCCCTGCATGTATTTGGCCAACCCCTGCGGGTGTACCTGTCATGATAATATCGCCATCATTCAGGGTCATAAATTCACTTATCTGCGCTAAAATCACATCAGGTTTATACAGCATTAAATCAACATTACCGTGCTGTTGTAACTTATTATTTAGTTGCAAAGAAACCTGTAGTTTTGCGATATCAGTTTGCTTTATAACAACAAATTCACTAAATAATGCTGCGCCATCAAATGCTTTTGCACGCTCCCAAGGGAGGCCGCTGTTTTTCAGCTGCGCTTGTAAATCACGTTTTGTTAAATCTAAACCAACAGCAACTTCAGCTAGTTGCCCCCCTTGCACTTTAAAACATATTTCAGTCTCAAAATGCAGGCTTTCTGCGCAGTGCTGGCTTAAAAGCACCTCACTCATAGCGCTACTGGGCTTTAAAAACACCACCATTTGCTGCGCAACTTGGTTACCTAACTCTTCAATATGTGCAACATAATTACGCCCAACACAAACAATTTTTGAAGGAGGTATATTTGCTTTAGTTTGCTCACTTGGCATTATCCATTACCCTATAAAAAATATGGCTAAATTGAAGCTCCAGCATAACAAATGTGTTTAAGTCTCTGCTAGATTTTATATTCTGTTTTAGGATTTTACTGCTCAAAGCACTGCTGTTGTTAACTTTACGCAAGGAGAAGTTAACAACATGACTCTGCCTTTTAATCGATTTTTGCCACATATTTACCACAATACGAGGTATTTAATTAAATTAAGCAGATAAATAACTCTTATAAATACAGATAGATAACCTTTAATACCTAATTTAAAAACTGATTTTAATTGACGTGAGTTTTACTTTCTACTAACTTATTGTAAGCGCTTACATTAACAAAAGTCGGGTTCGGCGATTTTTTTTAACATCCATGTAAGCGCTTACAAGACAACAATCATAAAAGATAAAACAAATCTGGAGATTTGCATGAACCACACATTTTTTAAGAAAAATCAGCTTGCCGTTAGCCTATCAATGGCTATGGGTTTAAGTGCATTGGCATCTCATAACGCTGTCGCCGAAGAAGAGCCCGCAACTGCAAATGATATGGAAGTTATTCAAGTTTCAGGCATTCGCGGTAGTCTAGTTAAGTCTATGGACATAAAACGCCAATCGGCAGGTGTTGTTGACGCAATTACATCTGAAGACATTGGTAAATTCCCTGATACTAACCTTGCTGAGTCGCTGCAACGGATCACAGGTGTATCAATCGACCGTAGTAACGGTGAAGGGAGTAAAATTACTGTACGCGGCTTTGGCCCTGAGTTTAACTTAGTCACACTCAATGATCGTCAAATGCCTACAACTGGCGGGCGTTCGTTTGATTTTGGTGATATCGCTACAGAAAGTGTAAGCGGTGTCGAAGTTTATAAAACGGCTCGCGCAGATGCATCTAGTGGCGGTATTGGCGCAACAGTTAACATCACAACAGCTAAGCCTCTTTCAAATCCGGGCATGCACGCATCAATCGGTGCTAAAGCCGTAATGGATACTTCAAACGAAACCGGCAGTGACGTAACGCCTGAGCTTTCAGGTATTTATAGCAATACATTTAATGATGACAAATTTGGAATCTTGATTTCAGGCTCTGTACAAGAGCGCGACAATCGTGAGCAATCAATGGCGGTTGATAACTGGATCCCTGATGTCGATTTATCTACTTCTCCAAACCTTGCCCTAACTGATAATAATCAACGTGCTGATGGTTCAACTTGGTATCCGCAAAACGCAGGGTATGCATTTTCAGACAATAGCCGTAAACGTACAAACGGCCAATTAGTTCTGCAATATGCGCCAACAGATAACATTACCGCAACGGTTGATTACACCTATTCGAAGCTTGAATTTGAAAAAGACGGTCGTAGCTTTGGCTTATGGTTTAACAATGGCGGTAACGTAAATGCTGCTACCATCAATGAAAACGGCACCTATACACAAGTAACTGAAGTGGGTGGCGACTACTCTACCAACTTAAACCAAGGCCAAACTGAAAACGAAAACAAATCTCTTGGTTTTAATATTGATTGGCAAGTAACGGATACCCTAAACATTGAGTTTGACGCTCATAGTTCATCAGCAACGAGTGCAGGTGTTGGTATTGGCCAAGATGCATTTATGATCATAGGTAACACCTCATGTGATTGGTGTGATAACCCGACCGTTAATATCGATGAAAAAATGGCAGACTTTAGCCAAGGTGAAATCCCACTGATTGATATGACCTTAACAAATGGCCAAGCTGAAATTTTACCAAGTGACATGGGTAGCTTATTTGCCGGTGTAAATAAAGACGAAAATACTAATGACCTTGACCAGTTTCAGTTAAAAGGTACTTGGTTTAATGAAGACAGTGGCGCTTTAGCAAGTATTAACTTTGGTGTATCTCATACTAAAATTGATTTTCGTACTACGACTTCCTATTCAGGGCAATTGGCAGCAGGTTGGTGGACTAAATCAGCTGATTGGTATGACGACAGCTTATTCTCTCGTGTAGATAGCTCAGGCCTTCTGGATGGATTCTCAGGGGGTGGTAGTGATAAGTTATTAAACTACTATTACGATGCTGATTTTGACCAAATCGTTGCCATTGCAGAAAGTATTGACTGCGATCATCCAGATGCTGGCTTAGGTGCATGTACGTGGCCTGCTGATGTGAATGGTCAAGTGCAATCAGGTCCAATTGATGATGATCACCGTGTTAGTGAAAAGACCTTAGCATTTTATATGCAAGCTAACTTTGAAACTGAATTCAATGGTATGCCAGTAAACATCACCACAGGTTTACGTTATGAGCAAACAGATGTGTCATCTAGCAGCCTTGAACGTCCAGCTATCAATATGGAATGGGTTAATGGTAACGAATGGTCGTATATTTATGCTGATGAGCGCTCTTTCTCAACAGGTGAAGGCACAACTAAAGAATTTTTACCAAGCTTTGATATGAACGTTGAAGTGGTTGAAGATGTGCTTGCACGTTTCTCTTACAGCAGAAGTTTAGCGCGCCCTCCAGTTAGCGCACTTCGCTCAACAACATCGTTCTTAGGTAACCCTAAAGTAGGCCAACGTAAAGTGGCTGTAGGTAACCCTGCTTTAAAACCATATACAGCTGATAATATCGACTTATCACTAGAATACTATTACGGTGAAGGTAGCTACTTATCTGCTGGTTATTACCGTAAACAGGTTGAAAACTTCTTAGTGAATGTAACCACTGAAGAAACTATGGGCGATATTACGGATGCATTTATTGGTGAGCGTGCTGAGCAAGCTCGTGCAGATTTAGCTGAAGCAGGTATCCAACCTACGGATCAAGCAATCCACGACCAAATAAATGCTAACCTAGGTAACGAGTCTGGCACACCAATTTTAGGTGACTCTACAGACCCGTTAGCGACTTTTTATGTATCACGTGATACCAATGTTGAAACAGCAAACTTATGGGGTTGGGAGCTTGCTTCACAACATATGTTTGGTGATTCAGGTTTTGGTATTGCAGCTAATGCAACATTTGTATTTGGTGACGTTGAAGCCGATCGCGACACTATTGGTTACCAATTTGCGTTACCAGGCTTAAGTGATTCAGCTAACTTTTCTGCAATTTATGACTTAGATGGCTTATCAGCGCGTCTTTCTTATAACTGGCGTGATGAGTTTTTAACTGGTTTTGACCAACATTCTGCCCCTATTTTCACTGAAGCCTACGGCCAGTGGGATGTGAATGTAAACTACGCAGTTAATGAGCAATTTACGGTGTTTTTTGAAGGTTTAAATTTAACCGACGAAACACAACGTACTTACGTTCGTTACTCTGAGCAGTTACTCCGTGCTAATCAGTATGGTGCTCGATATAACATCGGTTTCCGTTACTCTTTCTAGCATTTTGTTGTCAAAAAGCCGCTTTATGCGGCTTTTTTTTGCTACGATATTTATAACTTAATCTTGGTAATTATTAATGGCGACATCCACAGTAAATCACATTGTTATTATCGGTGGCGGCAGCGCAGGTTGGTTAAGCGCAGGCTTAATTGCAGCTCAACCCCACTTAACTCATAACGCGAAAGTTACATTAATTGAATCACCCAATGTGCCCACCCTAGGTGTGGGGGAAGGAACTTGGCCAACCATGCGCCAAACCTTAAAGACTATTGGTATCAGCGAAACACAGTTTATTCGCCAATGTGATGCCTCGTTTAAACAAGGCTCACGTTTTGATGGCTGGAGCCATGATGAAAACGAGGGCCAAGCTAACGAGCATTACTACCACCCTTTTAGTTTACCTGTTGCCTACCAAAACCTGAATATTGCGCCCTATTGGTTTGCTCAACATGATGCAGTTAGCTTTAGCCATGCAGTATCAAGCCAAACTTATCTGTGCGATCATAACAAAGCACCGAAGAGCCATTTACACAGTGATTATCAAACCGTAGCTAATTACGGCTATCATTTAGATGCAGGGAAATTTGCACAACTATTGCAACAGCATTGCATTGATAAACTTAATGTTAATCATATTATCAGCCATGTTGATGACGTGATTAATGATGATGATAATTACATTAGTGCCGTGCAAACGCGTGATCATGGGCTAATAACTGGCGACTTATTTATTGATTGTTCAGGCCATCACGGTCGTTTAATTGAGCAACACTATAAAGTTGCGCTACAAAGCCAAGATCATATTTTATTTAATGACCGCGCAGTCGCGGTACAAGTCCCCTATGCCAACAATGAACAAGAAATACTTTCTTATACCAAAGCAACGGCTCAAGACACAGGTTGGATTTGGGATATAGGCTTACAAAGCCGCCGTGGTGTAGGTATGGTGTATTCAAGTAAATTTGAAACCACCCAAGGCGCTAAAGACAAGTTAATTAGCTATTTAAACAAAACCCAGAGTCATTTATCGCTTGCTGAATTAACAATTCGTGAGCTTAAGTTTACCCCAGGTTACCGTGAGCATTTTTGGCATAAAAACTGTATTGCTATAGGTATGTCAGCGGGCTTTATAGAGCCACTTGAAGCCTCTGCACTTGTAATGGTAGAGCTGAGTTTAAACAACTTATTAGCGAATTTTCCAACACATAAGAACGCCATGCCACAGCTTGCGCAGCGCTTTGATCAACAAACACATTACCGCTGGCAACGAATCATTGAGTTTTTAAAACTACATTATGTATTATCAAAGCGCACTAGTGAGTATTGGCAAGCTCACCGAGCTCCCAATGCAGCACCCAGAGCGCTGATTGACAACCTAACACTGTGGCAATACCAAAGCCCGTGGTTAAATGATTTTGACCGTGCACAAGAGGTGTTTTCGTCAGCGAGCTATCAATACGTTTTATATGGCATGAAACATTTACCGCAGTTTCCAGCAATGAAAATGCCTGCCGCTGTGATAGAACATTTTACCAAGAGCCAGCAAGAGGCTAAGCAGGGATTGGCAAAGTTACCCACGAATCGCCAATTACTTAATCATATTCAAAAATTTGGCTTACAGCCGATTTAACATGCAGGAGGCCCTATGGCCAACCACGTTTTACTTGATAATATTAGCCACAAAGATTTAAAGGTGATCACTGAGCGCGGCGCTAAATGGGGTGACTCAATAAGTTGCTGCACCATTTTCCCCAACGAATTCACTAAAGTTCAAGCACAGCAACCGATTGTATTTCGTAAACACCCACACACAGGCCAGTTTGAGGCTCTAGCATTATTTGGTTTTGAAAATGGTGAGAACCTATTACTTGATGAGAAAAATAACTTAACTCTTAATTATTTACCATTAAGTATGCAACGCCAACCATTTCTTATTGGCCAGCAAACCCAGTACAACCAAGGAGTGCCTGAGCAGTCATTAGTCGTGCACTTGGACTTAGACAGCCCGCGCGTTAATCAGCAGCAAGGTGAAGCTATATTTTTGGAGCACGGCGGTAACAGTGACTATTTAAATCACATTGCCCAAGTACTTAATACACTGCATATTGAGAACCAAGCGCTGCCGGCCTTTTTTGAACAGCTTCTAGCGTTTAATTTAATCGAGGCATTTTCAATTGAGTATCAACAAAAAGAGGGTGAAAAAGTCACGGTAGGTGGTTTTTATACACTCAACCAACAAGTACTAAACTCACTTAGTAGTGAGCAGTTACAAACCCTTCAGCAAACTGGCTACCTTCAAGCCATTTACATGGCAATTGCCTCGCTTGAGCAAATCCCAGCTTTACTCAATAAGAAATGGGCCAAGCAGTAATGCAAAGTGCAGCAGACCTAATTACGCAGCAAGTCAGGCAATGTCATATAGATGATATTAAGGACTTGTCTGCTTTTTTAGCTGAGCAAACAACCCCTATCGTAATCAAAGGTGTATGCGCACACTGGCCGATGGTCCAGAGCGCGCAAAACGGTGACATTCAAGCGCTAAAGTATTTAACAAATATTGCAAGTGATGCGCCAGTACGTGCATTTTCAGCGCCTGCACAAGTGCAAGGCCGCTACTTTTATAATGCTGATATGACTGACTTAAATTTTACTCAATACGCGAGTAATTTGTTGGCATTGCTTAAGACATTGCAGCAAGCATTAACAATAGACACGCCAGATTCATACTATATGGGGTCTACAGCTTGTGATTATTGCGCGCCGGCGTTTACTGCTGAGAACCCGTTACAAGTAACAAATCACGCTTGCTTAAAAAGCTTATGGGTGGGAAACCACAGCCGTATTGCAGCTCATTACGACAATGCAGATAACCTTGCCTGTGTTGGTGCTGGTAGCCGTGAGTTTATTTTATTTCCCCCTGCTCAAATCGATAACCTGTACATAGGGCCTTTAGAGTTCACTCCTGCAGGGCAAGCTATTAGCTTAGTTGATTTTACAGCTCCAGACTTTAATCGCTTCCCGCGCTTTAAAAATGCACTTAACAGCGCACAAATAGCCAAACTTGAGCCCGGCGATGGCATATTCATACCCACCCTTTGGTGGCACCACGTAAGCGCTAATAGCCACTTTAACGTACTGGTGAATTACTGGTGGCGACAAGCTGCTGATTACTTAGCTAATCCGTTCGATGCCATGCTACACAGTATGCTAGCAATAAAAGATTTACCACAATCTCAGCGAGAGCATTGGCAGCAATTTTTTACCCATTATGTATTTAGTGATAACAAAGAGTTGGGCGCTGAAGTAGCACCGCATGCTAAGGGAATTTTGGGGGATATTGATGAGCAAACAGCGCGTAGAATCCGCCAACTGTTGTTACAAAAACTAAATCGTTAAACTCCCTTTTAGTCCATAGAGATTGAGTCAAAAGCCAGTCAATGTAACGAGTTCGGCGATACAAAGACTGGCTCAAGACTCAAAGCTTTTTACTTGCGCTTACCTATAATTTGCTTCGCGCTAGGTTGGTATGTCGCACACCCTTGGCCTGTTTGTGGATTAACAGAGCATTGAAATACACGAACATAATCCACTAGCATTTGTTTTTCAAAACCGCTTTTATCCACCCCTTTGTCATTAACATTTGCAGGCCAATTACCGCCAATTGCAAAATTAATTAACAGATGAAAGCGTTTATCAAAAGGAGCAAAACCGGTATTTTCTACAAAAGAGCCATCATCTTGCTGAGTTGTTGAATACCATTGCTTACTTTCAAATGTGGCAAAATGCACATCATCGACATACCAACGAATTTCATTCTCTTGCCATTCAATGGCATAAGTATGAAATACATCAGCAGGGTTTTGATCAGCAGTAAATGTGTAAGGCAAGCCACTATAAACATTTTCAGGGGCTGGGCCGCCATAATGCAAGGTGCCATGAATACGGCTTTCAAGGGTGCCTACTGGGGCTGCTTTATCATCGGTTAGGGTTTTTAAGTTCACCGCTTCCATGATGTCGATTTCACCTGATGATGCCCACGTGCCATATTCCCAATCAGTAGGTAACATCCAGATAGCAGGCCAGGTTCCCTGCCCAGCAGGCAGCTTTGCACGAACCTCAATACGAGCATAGCGCCAGTCACCTTTTCCTTTCGTTCTAAGCCTGGCTGATGTAAAAGGTTGGGTTCTTTGCAACTTAGCCCGTGCATTACTGGTAAGTTCATCTGTATTATACAAAGGGCCAGTGTAATCTTCTTTTCTTGCAACAATATGCAATAAGCCATCTTTGAGGTAACTATTTTGCGAGCGTGCGGTGTAGCACTGTAACTCATCGTTACCGCCACCATGGCAATTTACTTCGTGTTGCCACTTAGTTAAGTCAATCTTTGTGGCATTGAACTCATCTTGCCACACCAACTGCCAACCCTGACCAATACTGGCCTGAGTTGGCTGAGAAGTGTGTTGGCAGGCACTTAATGCCCCTACCAACATAATGACCCAACATGACTTTACTGACATGAAATAGTGTTTTCGGTTACTTTTTCACTGGTTACACTCAACTTAGCAACTGATACTTGCCATGGCGCTGAGGTAGAAAGCTGCCAAGGTGAAAATACCTGCGATAAATTAACGCCTTGCTGGGTAAAGCAAGCTAAATCAACATTCACAGTTTGCCATTGGTTGGTGTTTTTAAGCTGCGCTGCAATATCAAATTTGCCTTGGCAACCTTCGCCGCATTGCATACCAAGCCAAAGTGGCGCATCGGCACCTTGATCTACCTTAATTTGCATTTGTAGTTGGCCTGATTTTTCAACGTATGAGCGTAAATCAGAAGGAAATGCTGCCATTAAGCGTACTGCTGCAGACTCTGTACCGCTAAATACTATCGCACGGGCATCTTCTTGCACGTCTTTATCAAAGGTTTTAACACTAACTGCACCAACAGATTCACGGCTACTTGCCATGGTTTTTTGCTGCTCACCACTTTGTAATACTAAGCTCCAAGGTGCTTTAACGGCACGCTCAAATAACACTAAGTCTTCGAGTTGTTCTGTTGCATTGCTTTGCTCAGCTAAATCATCTGCAAGGGTATTTTTATCTGCATACGTTAAGCCAAAGCCATAAGGTAATAATGGCGCGTAGTCAGCATCGCCTCTATTTTCGTTATCAATTGGGTTATTAGGCCACGAAAATGATAGCTTGCCTTTAAAGTCATGATTCACAGAGCCATCAATATTAGTAAATAATACATCACTGATGGCATCGCCTTCACTTCCTGGTAACCAAGTTGCTACAAAGGCATCACTGGCATTGAGCTCTGCGTTTACCCACATAGGACGACCGCTAATAAATAGCGATACAACAGGAATACCGGCATCTTTAAACTTACGTAATAATGCTAAATCAGTTTTATTACCTCGTTGGTATTCAAGGTTATCTAAGTCCCCATTACCTTCAGCGTAAGGTTGTTCTCCAAATACAACGATTGCAACGTCAGGACGTGTATCAAACTCACCGTTCAAGTCATACGCGACTTGCCCACCGGCTTGATTAACCTTTTTTGCAATCCCATCTAAAATAGATGTGCCACCAGGAAAGTCACTGTTTTCATTACCCGTTCCTTGCCATGTAATACTCCAACCCCCCGATTGCATACCAATGTTATCGGCACCTAAACCAGCGACCAATACATTTGCTTTAGGTGAAAGAGGTAACAATTGTGCTTTATTTTTTAGTAAGACTAGTGATTCGCGTACAGCTTGTTTAGCAATTGCACGATGCTCTTTACTGCCGATAACCTCTGTTTTTCCTGATAATGGGCGTTGTGCTGGGCTTGGCTTATCAAATAACCCTGCACGCATTTTCACTCGTAGAATACGTGTTACCGCATCATCAATGCGTGATTGCGCAATCGCACCGTCCTTAACCTGGGTTATTAAGTTTTCATATAATGGCTTCCACGCATCAGTCGGCACCATGTATACGTCAAGGCCTGCATTTGCAGCTTGCGCACAATTACCATTTGTACAGCCCGGGATTTGTCCGTGGCCGTTCCAATCACCAACAACAAAGCCATCAAATCCCATTTTGCCTTTTAACACGTCAGTAAGAAGATACTTACTGCCATGTATTTTCTCGCCATTCCAGCTGTTAAAAGACGCCATGACAGTCTGCGCCCCTGCCCCTAAACCGCCTACATAACCTTGAGCATGAATATTGAATAAGTCAGCTTCACTATCAATATTATTACCTTGATCATCACCACCTTGTGTACCACCATCACCTAAGAAGTGTTTTACTGTGCTGATCACACGCTTATCAGATAAGAAGTCTTGATCCACAGCGCCCTGTAAGCCTTTTACAATGGCAGCAGAATACTCTTTTACAATTTCAGGGTCTTCTGAGTAACCTTCGTAAGTGCGACCCCAGCGGTCATCACGCACAACAGCAACGGTAGGTGCGAATACCCAATCAATCCCCGTCACCATAACTTCTTGTGCTGTAGCAGCTGCAATTTTTTCAATCAAGGCAGGATTATTGGTCGCACCTAGACCGATATTATGGGGGAATAAAGTTGCGCCAATAACGTTATTATGACCATGTACGGCATCTGTGCCCCACATGGTCGGAATACGACTACCATCAAGTGAATCATCGATTGATGCTTGGTACATTTTTTCAGCTAAATCTATCCAATCAGCCGCACTGGCATGTTTGTTATTATTTGGAAAAGCTCCACCACCATTTAAATACGAACCAAATCCGTATTTACGCATATCTTCTACTGTAATATCGCGTATTTCTGGCTGTATCATTTGCGCTATTTTTTGCTCAAGTGTCATGCTTGATAATAGCTCTGCTATTTTCGCTTCCATCGCAGCATCATCTTGAATACCTGTGGTGATCATTGGCCAAATGTCTTGCTCAACCGCATCTTTAGTTTGCACCTGATCAGACCCAGTACAGCCGTTCATCGCTATTGTCGCAATCATCAGCGCCGAAAGTGTGAATGGTTTTTTTAATGTCATGTTTTGCACCTAATTATGAATGACGAGTTGAAGATACTTTTGAGCCAAAAAGCGCAAAGTAAGTGATATAAATATAACAACCAATTGGTAATAACAGCGCTAACTGCACGCCAATGCTATCAGCTAGCATGCCCTGTAATAGTGGTATGATTGCGCCACCAACAATGGCTAAACATAAAATGCCTGAACCCTGAGAGGTGTATTTACCTAACCCCTGTAGAGCTAAGCTAAAAATAGTTGGGAACATAATTGAGTTACATAAGCCAACTAACAAAATAGCCCACATGGCAAGCGATCCTTGCCCTGTCATAGCAACTAAGATAAGCACCACAGCTAAAACAGCATGGCAAGCAAGTACAATATGTGCATTTACTTTTTGCATGATAACCGCACCAGCAAAGCGCCCTATCATCGCACCAGCAAAATAATAACTAATATAATGAGCAGCCTGTTGCTCACTCATAGCAGCAATGTGATCGAGAGTTAAAAACCCCACTAAAAAACTGCCGATTGCTACCTCAGCGCCAACATAAACAAAAATACCTAGGGCACCAAAAATAAGGTGGCGATATTGCCAAACGCTACCTAAATCAACGAAGTTTTCATCGGCTTGAGTATTCTCATTAGCATCAGCTTTACCAAGCTTTGGTAGCTTTAAAAATGCAAATATAACAGCTAAAATCAATAAGCTGGCTGATAAAATCAAGTAAGGCATTTTTACTTGTTCAGCCGTTGCTTGACTTACTTCACTAAGAATTAACCAGCCACCAAATATAGGCGCTACAGTGGTGCCTAACGAGTTGAATGCTTGTGTCATTGTTAAACGTGATGATGCTGTTTTGGCTGAGCCCAACACACTCACATAAGGGTTTGCAGAGACTTGTAAAATAGTTATACCGCTAGCTAAAACAAATAATGCAAATAAGAACAGCTCGTATACATGAGCATCTGCCGCAGGGTAAAAAAGTGCGCAACCAATGGCCGCAACAACTAAGCCCACAACAATGCCATACTGATAGCCAATTTTACTTACCAGCTTACCCGCCGGAATAGACATGATGAAATAAGCACCAAAAAAGCAAAATTGCACTAACATGGCTTGGGTATAATTGAGCGAGAACATTCCTTTTAAATAAGGAATTAAAATATCGTTTAAACAGGTAATAAAGCCCCACATAAAAAACAATGTGGTCAGTGACGCTAAAGCAAATGTTTGCTTAGGCATCTCCTGTACTTGGCTGTGGTGATTTGTTGTCAAAGGCGCTTGTGCCATAATATATCTCTAATTAATTATTAATTATCAGTTCATTACACGTATTTAGATGCTTTAGATCTAGATTTAAAAAGCAAATAATAGTTGCAACATAAAATGTAAGCGCTTACATTTATATCATATAAATCGGATTTAGCAATTTATTTACAACAATATTGTAAGCGCTTACATAAACCCGCTATGCTGTATTTAACCTTACATGCATTGCCATTAAAAGTTAGAGGATACCCCTAACCGTGTTTAAAACAATTTCTTTGCCCAGCCATTCTGCGATGTTAAAACCAGCTTTTACCTTTGGTGTTGCTACTGCGTCATTCCAAATAGAGGGGGCTCGCGACTCACGCCTTGCGTGTATTTGGGATACATTTTGTAAGCAACCAAATGCAATTGCTGATCAAAGCGATGGTGATATCGCATGTGATCACATCAATTTGTGGCAACAAGATGTAGAGATGATTGCTGATTTAGCCGTTGATGCCTACCGACTGTCTATTTCGTGGCCGCGTGCACTTAACCAAGACGGTACTGTCAATCAACAAGGGCTGGGGTTTTACCGTGATCTATTAACGGCTTTAAAAGCGCGTAATATAAAAACCTATGTCACTTTGTATCATTGGGATTTACCTCAATACTTAGAAGATCAAGGTGGCTGGCAAAACCGTGATACAGCTTATGCGTTTGCAGCATACGCAGATATAGTCAGTAAAGAACTAGCTGGACTTGTTGATTCCTACGCCACGCTAAACGAGCCGTTTTGCAGTGCCTACTTAGGATATGAAATTGGCGTACACGCTCCAGGGATCAAAAGCCAAAAAGCAGGCCGTCAAGCTGCACATCACTTATTACTAGGACATGGCCTTGCCATGCAAGCATTACGTAAAAACTGCCCTGATACTGAAGCGGGTATTGTACTTAACTTTAGTCCAACCTACCCACTCACAGCGGATGACAAGTTAGCCGCATTTCAGGCTGATCAATATCATAATCAATGGTATATAAAAGCGATTATAGATGGCCAATACCCCTCGCTACTGAATGAATTACCAGAGCACGTACAACCTGATATTCAGCCGCAAGATATGGTAATAATAAGCCAACCTATCGATTATTTAGGGGTCAATTATTACACCCGCATCCATTATAAATGTACTGCTGATAATTGGTTTGAAGAAGCCAACTTAACTAATGTGCCGATTACAGATATGGGTTGGGAAGTATACCCACAAGGCTTAACTGAGCTGCTGGTATCATTAAATGAGCTTTATACTTTACCGAAAATTTATATTACGGAAAACGGTGCTGCAATGGCTGACAGTGTTCATGACAATCAAGTGCTCGATTATGATCGTGTAAGCTATTATCATACCCACTTAAATGCTGTTAACGATGCCATAAACCAAGGCGTAAACGTACAAGGGTATTTTGCCTGGAGTTTAATGGATAATTTTGAATGGGCCTACGGCTATGAAAAGCGTTTTGGCCTCGTTTATATTAATTACCAAACTCAGCAACGTATACTTAAAGAAAGCGCGAAGCAATATTGTGCACTATTAAAACAACGCTAATAATGAGTACCTACCATGCTAACTAAAAAAGAAAAAATAGCCTACGGTTTAGGTGATACTGCAAGCAACATTATCTTTCAAACGGTAATGCTATTTTTAACTTTTTTCTACACTGATATTTTTGGTATATCACCGGCGGTGGTAGGCACATTATTTTTAGTGGTACGAATTGTTGACGCTGTCACAGATCCACTAATGGGCTCGCTTACGGATTCAACCCGTACTCGTTATGGCAGTTATCGCCCGTATTTACTGTGGCTAGCGGTGCCATTTGGGGTGATCAGTATTATCACCTTTACCACACCAGAGTTATCTCCAACGGGGAAAGTGATTTATGCGTTTATTACTTACACCCTGTTAATGCTAGTTTATACCGCAATCAATATTCCCTACTCCGCTCTTGGTGGTGTACTGAGTAAAGATCCAAATGAACGAGTATCCATTCAATCATATCGCTTTGTATTTGGTATGCTTGGTGGCCTCATCGTCAGTAGCTGTACATTGCCACTTGTGGATTGGCTCGGTAAAGGCGATAACGCGTTAGGCTACCAGCTAACCATGGTACTGATGAGTTGCTTCGGTGTTGGGTTATTTCTTATTTGTTTTAAGTTCACTAAAGAGCGCGTGAGTGCAGCACAAAACACCCAACTTAAGCTCAAAGAACAAATGGCCATAGTATGGAAGAATGGCCCATTTAGAATACTCTGTGGCGCTTCAATTATGCTATTAACTAGCATGGTACTGCGCACAACTCTCGCTATCTACTATGTAAAATATGTACTTGGTGAAGCTGATTTAGTAACTCAATTTGTCACTCTTGGCATGATAGGTAATATTTTAGGCTGCGCGTGTGCACAACCATTAAGTAAATATGTAGATAAAAAACGAGCTTATATTTATCTACAATATATTTCAGCCGCTATCAGCTGCGTTGCTTTTTGGTTACCCGGTGAAAACCTGTTTTTAGCTTTTTTAGTCTATTTTTTATGGTGTTTTTTCACTCAAATGGCAACACCATTATTGTGGGCAAAAATGGCCGACACCATCGACTATGGGCAATGGCAAGATGGCCAACGGTTAACCGGCTTAGTCTACGCTAGTGTAGTATTCTTTATTAAACTTGGTTTAGCTCTGGGTGGCGCAAGTGCTGGCTGGTTGCTTGCTTATTACGGATACCAAGCTGACAGTGAAATTTCACAGGCAACAAAAAATGGCATACTCACATCGTTTACTCTCTACCCTGCTATTGGCAGTATCCTTGTCGCCTTAATCATGAAAAGGTATATTCTGGATAACAAAACCGTACAACAAATAAATGCTGATTTAACAGCGAGAAATAAAGCGTCTTCTGATACGTAAAAGGAATAACATGGCCACCATTTATGAGGTGTCAAAGCTTGCGGGAGTATCGCTAGCAACTGTCTCAAGAGTTATGAATAACAATGTCAATGTCACTGATATAACTCGTAAAAAAGTCATGTCTGCAATGACAGAGCTTGGCTATCGACCCAATTCAATTGCGCAATCGCTAGCCTCTAATTGCTCAAACAGTGTTGGCTTATTAGTGTCTGAACTATCCGGGCCATTTTACGGGCCTATGATGGGCGGTATTGAGAATACTTTTCGTGATCAGGGTAAGCACGTCATTATTGCAGCAGGCCATAGTGATAAAAAGCGCGAAGAGCAAGCGATTGAATTTTTAATTAGCCGCAATTGTGATGGTCTAATACTGCATGTTGAAGCTGTCACAGACGAGTACTTAATAAAACTCAGTAAAGGTAAAACGCCTTTTGTACTGTTAAATCGTTATATCAGTGAGCTTGCTGAACGCTGTATTATTTTAGATAACGTTCATGGTGGCTATTTAGCGACTAAATATATTTTAGAGCAAGGCCATACAGACATTGCTTATATAAGCGGTCCTCTTTGGAAAAAAGATGCTCAAGATCGCCTTTCTGGACATAAAAAAGCCTTACAAGAATTTAACCATGCCTTTGATGAACAATTACTCTATGAAGGAGACTTTATGGAAAATAGTGGTGCTCAAGGGTATACCCAACTACACAACAGCCCTCATCAATTTACTGCGTTAATTTGTGCCAACGATGAAATGGCTACAGGGGCTATGGCAAGCGCAAGAGAGTGTGGAGTTACTTTACCTAACGAGCTTTCAATAATTGGATTTGATAATGTGTTTTTCACACGTCACGTATATCCGCCATTGAGTACCATTAACTACCCTATCGACGAGATGGGGAATATGGCTGCGAACTGGATTTTAAGTAACGTGTATCAAAAGACCACAGCAGAATTACAAACCGTGTTCAAACCTGAGCTTATTATTCGCCAGTCTATAATCAAACATCAATAAGATCTGACAATAACGCTAAATTAATTGGTTTTAGCAATACCTGTTCAATTTTGAGCTGCTCTATTTGGATTGGATCAGGTTCAACACCGCTGACAATTACTCGCTTTAAATGTGGGTAGTGTTGTTTCACATATTGTGCAAGTTCAAGGCCGCTGCCATCAGGCAAGTGCATATCTAAAAGTACCTTATCGTAATTGGCATCGGTTTTGAGCATGGTCATACATTGCTCAAAACTGTCTGCAATCGCGGTTTCTACCCCTAAACTTTCTAGCAACAACTGTGTTATTTGAGCAGCGTCAGCATCGTCTTCCACTAATAAATACCGTGATGTTGCAGTGGCTTCAGCGTCTTTTTTAACTTTTTCGGTATTCGCAACAACAGGCTTACGAGTTTCCGTTAAATAGCCCTGTAAGCATTGATAAAGCAAGCTGGCATCAACCGGCTTACCTATCACATCATTAAACCCTAACGCTGTCAGTTCGCTATGTATCCCTTTCATTGTAGCTGCGGTAAGCGCAATGATGGCGCCAGCAAAACCCATTTTTCTAAGTTCGATTGTGGCTTCTTTACCGCCCATTACTGGCATATGAATGTCTAAAAATACAATATCATAGGGTTGCCCCTGTTGCTGTGCTCTGTTTACTTTATCTAATGCTTGTTTACCATGCTCGGCATAATCTACTTTCGCACCTGCAGATGAAAGCATATGACCAACCAGAACACGTAAATCTCGTAAGTCATCGACCACTAACACTCGCCCTGACACTTGGCATGGTGCTGTTTTTTGCTGCATATTGGGTGTCAAATCGAGTTTAAGCACATGACGCTCAACGTCTTTAATATTGCCAGGATACAATGAAATGGTAAATTCTGAGCCTACTCCGACTTCTGACTCAAGAGAAATCCCTCCTTGCATCCGATTTAACAGCTCTGAACAAATAGCAAGCCCTAGACCTGCTCCACCTACAGAGCGTGATTCTACATCGGCAATTTGCTCAAACGGCTTAAATATTAATTCTTGTTTTTCTTTGGCGATGCCTAAGCCTGAGTCTTTGATACTAAAAAATAGCATTTCTTTGTTATCAACAATCTGAGTCCATGCACGGACGATAATTTCACCTTGCTCAGTAAACTTAATCGCATTATTGATAATATTAATCAGAATCTGTCTAAATCGAGTGGCATCAATACTGACCACCAAGGGCAACGGATGTAATGATTCAAAGCGTAGGGATAACCCTTTATCGAGAGCTGAAACACGCATTAAGGTAAACACATCGGCCATTAAGCTATCTAGGTTGACATCCGCGCACGTTAGTTCAAGCTTATCTGCGGCAATTTTAGAAAGATCGAGTACATCATTTAACAGGCTTAAAAGGTGCTTACCATTTCGGTAGATAACTCCCAACTCATGGCCTGCTGTTTCATTACACTCACTTTGCATGAGTAACTCGGTGTAACCTAAAATTGATGATAACGGCGTGCGTAATTCATGACTTAAATGCGCTAAGAAACGGTCTTTTGAGCGGTTTTCTGCTTCGGCTTTAAGTCGTTCTATTCGCTCATCTTCTATATCACGTCTGGCTAATGCATAACGTATAGACCGTGCAAAGCGACTGTTACTCATTTCGCTTTTAACCAAGTAATCTACGGCGCCCGCATCCAGGGCAGCAGAGTCCAGTGCCTCATTAGATTGGCCTGTGAGCATAATGATAGGACCTGTAAAGCCATTTTCAATGGCTTGCTTGAGTACGACTAAGCCATCAGAAGCACCCAATCGATAATCAAGCAAACAAATGTCATGCTGATTTTTACTCAGCATTGCAACGGCCTTTTCAGGCTCACTGATCCAATCAATGTCAAATGTATGCGAACTAAGCTGCTCTAAGTAATCACATGTAAGAATATAATCATCTTCATCATCTTCAACCAGTAACAGTTTAGTCGCTTTATCTAACATTTTTTCTCCGTTTTAATCATTAAACGTACTTGGCAGCTCAACGAACTCGACCCAGTATCTGCCTAAAGTTTTCATAAGATCCACTAAACCTTCAAATGTAACAGGTTTAGTAATATAGGATGCTGCGCCTAAGTCATAGCCTTTAACCATGTCTTCTTCTTGTTTTGAAGTTGTTAAAATTACAACAGGGATGCCTTTTAAATTTGGGTTAGCTTTAATTGCTTGTAAAGCCTCTCGTCCATCCATTCTTGGCATATTTAAATCTAACAGAATTAAACCTGGTCGCGGCGATGCATCTTTTTCTTCGTACTTGCCCTTTCGTTCAAGATACTCTAATAACTCAACACCATCTTCAACGAAGTGTAAATCGTTTATTACTCGGCTTTCAGCTAGTGCATCTTGCGCCAATAAGCGATCATCTTCATCATCATCAGCCATCAAAATGGTGATAGGTTTTACTTTGTTTAATGGCATTAAGCCTCTCCTTACAATGTGAAAAGCTCAGCTTCCACAGGTAGTTTAATGATGAAAGTTGCACCTTCACCGTCCTGACTTTGTGCCGTTATCGTTCCGCCATGACGCTCAACAATACGTCGGCATACAGATAACCCAATACCTGTACCTTTGTACTGTGAACGCCCATGCAGGCGCTGAAACGGAACAAAAATTTTATCTGCGTATTCATCGGAAAAACCAATGCCATTATCTTTTACTGTAATAATTTGCCACTCGACTTCAGTATTAAGATCGTCGCTAAACTCTTTTCTATGCTCATAATCAACATGAATAATAGGCGCAACATTTTCGCGTCTAAATTTTATCGCGTTTGAGAGTAGGTTCAAAAATAACTGATGCATCTGGCTAGTATCTGCCTGAATGACCGGCATGTCACTTACATGAATACAAGTATTTGACTCTTGTATCGCAATTTCTAAATCACTCTGTATCTCATCTAACACGACTTTTAAGTCAGTATCAACAAAGTCTTTGCCTCTGGTGGTCACTCGAGAAAATTCAAGTAAGTCATTAATCAAGTTAGACATGCGTTGCGCAGCATTTTTCATTCGCGCAATATAATCTATGCCCTTTTCGCCAAGTTCATCCTTAAACATGGTTTCTAAACGATCGCTAAACGCCTGTATTTTACGCAGCGGCTCTTGCAAGTCATGACTTGCAACAAACGCAAAGTCTTCAAGCTCCCGGTTACTCCGGCTAAGCTCTTCAGAATATAAAGTCAATTCTTGAGTACGCTCAGTTACTTTTGAAGCTAGTGTTTCATTTTGTACTTCTAGTTCGGCTCTGTATTTAGCTGACTCACGAAGGTTGATCCGAGTAAGAACAAACATGCCTATGATAAGTAAAGCACTGGTAAATGCAGTAATAGCAAATGTAATTTTTGCTTCTTTTTTGATTTGCCCCAGCTTTCTAAATTGAGCGAGCTTAAAGGCTGATTCTGCATCTTGGATCTCATCGGCTAGCACGCGAATTTCTCGATAAAGATTCCGCCCTTGGTGGGTTTCAAGTAAATAATGAGCACGACGTTCTTTGTCGGCTAATGCAAGTTCTGCAGTACGCTTTAATACCGAGACTTTGTCATCCACCAAGTGTAACAAGGTTGCTACTTTTTCTGGCTGACCATCAATTTCAGAGCGCAAGCCTCTCACTAGTGCAGCTTGTGAATTTAACTGCTTGATTGCATCATAGTATGGCGCTAAATAATCATCTTCACCAGTAAGTAAATAACCCCGCTGCCCCGACTCAGCTTGCACCACTGACAAGTGCAGCTTTTCGATAGCAGTATTCAACATTCCGGTATCATCTAAGCGTTGCTGAGTTTGGGTTAAGCTTTGAATTGTATTAACAGCCAAAATAGCGTTACCCACCACAATACACAGCACCACAGCGATAAAACTTGCCCAAATAATGTTAGTTTTACCCTGTTGCTTTTGTAGCTTCATTTACTTTCCTTTATCATGAAATTTACTCAGTTGAGTTTAAGTCTGAAATATCTTGTAAGCTCTCGCTACACTGCTGACAGTTGGCAATAATTTTATCAAGGGCTGCCAGTGCCTTTTCTTTTGGCATGTCATTTTCAAGTACTAATTTAATCAGCTCAGCGTTCATTGAAATGCGATTCAAAGGTGCCCGTGCATCATGAACCAGCGTTCTTAATGTTTCGTTATTACTCATGAATCTCCCAGATTTTTTAACTATATTCACCGATGCCACCATAGGCATTTAAACGGTTATACAAGGTTTTTGTACTGATCCCGAGCATTTGTGCAGCTAGCGTTTTATTGCCTTGCACTTTGTCTAACGTAGCGTGGATCAGCTCTTTCTCAACTTCTTCAATCGTTTGCCCAGCACTCACTTGATTAGCTTGAGTTTGCTTATTGACTCGAGAAAAAGGTGACTCTAAGTTTGGCGGTAAGGTAATACTTTTACCCTTTGGATCACTCATAATAAAAGCGCGGTGAATAGCATGGCGAAGCTCACGGACATTCCCTGGCCAATCATAACTTTCGAGTTCTTTTAATTGGCTGGTTTGCCATTTAAAATCGGTGCCATTTTCATCGTTCAGCTGCTCTAAAAATGCTTTAGCTAACAATGGGATGTCTTCTTTACGATCACGTAATGCAGGGATATCGATTGGAAAAACAGCAAGACGAAAGTAAATATCTTCACGAATAATATTATTTTGTGCTAAGTCAGTCAGCGAACGGTTTGTTGCTGAGATAACTCTACAGTCAACAGGTAGTTCTTTGTTACCACCAACGCGGGTTACTTTTTTGCTTTCAAGCACGCGTAATAAATTAGGCTGCATATCAATCGGCATTTCAGTTACTTCATCTAGAAACAAAGTGCCTGTAGCGGCTTGCTCAAATACCCCTTCTTTGCGCGCGATTGCGCCGGTAAAAGCGCCTTTTTCATGACCAAATAATTCGCTGCCAATTAACTCTTTTGATAATGCACCACAGTTAGTCGCAACTAATGGACCAGCACATTGACTTGCATTATGAATAGCTTGGGCAACCACTTCTTTACCAGCACCACTTTCACCCATTAGCATCACGTTAGCGTTGGTGCTTGCGACCCGCTCAATCATGGTATACAGCTGTTGCATTACCGGTGATTCACCAATCAAGGTGCCAAAATGCTTATTAACACTTGGTTTTGATTTTTTCTTTTCAGTATTTTTTTTAGGGTTTAAAACCCGCTCAATGTCTTCACGTTGTAATGGCTTAACTAAATGGCCGACATTAGGCGCGCACATCTCGGCTAATTTGCCTTTTACCGATGGGTGCCCTGAAATTAATGTAATTTTCGGTGTTTGCCCAATACTTTCTAAATGATCTACTAAATGCAAGCCACTGCCATCAGGCAACATAAAATCTAAAAACACATGGTCAAAAGTGTTGTTAACAAACCACTCTTGAGCTTCAGCTAAATTAGCTGCTGTATCTATGTTGTGGCCTAAAAACTCAACAATATGACAGACTACTTCACTAAACTCGCTGTCATCGTCGACTAAAAGTATGTTTAACATGATTTATCCCTATGCTTTTTATTATCCACCAGCCTAACATGTTAGGTACCAATTTATTATGCTAAATCGATTCTTAACTGAAAATTTACGAGTATCAAATTAATTTAGATCACTTTAGCGTATAATTTTATTAAATAAATTTTTAGGACCTTTATGCGCCATCTCAAAACTTATGTTCATCCAAGTGTAACTCCTACTAACCCAAATCAGTTCACACGCTTAACCAGTCGCGCCATTGCCCTTAAGGGTGATAATATTTTACTAATGTATACAGCGCGTTATCAAGACTACAGTTTACCTGGCGGTGGGGTCGATGAAGATGAAAGCATTGAACAGGGTTTAATTCGTGAATTACAAGAAGAAAGCGGTGCGCAGAACATCAAAGTAACCGGTGAGTTTGGCCTATATGAAGAATACCGCCCTTGGTATAAAGATAACTTTGCTGTTATTCATATTAAATCGTATTGCTATTTTTGCGATATTGACGAACAGCTCGGTCAAGCTCAATTAGAGCATTATGAGCAACAAAATGGTATGCAAGCTAAATGGGTAAACATACATGAAGCTATTGCTCATAATGAACGCACAATGGCTAATAGTGACAAACAAGGGCTATCTATCGTTAGAGAAACCTATTTATTAAAAGAAATTGCTAAACAGCTTTAGTAACACGCACACTGAAGGCTTTTCGATACTAGCCAGTAAACGCACTATAAACTCATGTAACTTTTTCAGCGACCTGAATTTTTTACTGATATAAACTGTCCTTGTTAGAAAAACAGCCCCATAGCTGAATATAACAAAACAAAAAACCACATAATAAACATACAGTTAAAAACAAAACCCTCATTAACTGTGAGTTGGTGTTAGCTTTGCACACTCCTTATCTACTATTATTTGTAAGGAGATAAAAATGAGCAACACAGTAACAACTATCAACCCAGCGACTGAGCAAACTATTACTGATTATACCTTGCTTAGTTTAGAACAAGCACAAGATGAAGTAGATAAAAGTCATGAGGCTTTTTTACAGTGGCGTCATACCTCATTGACTGAGCGCGCAAAACACTTGAATCAACTCGCCCATGTATTTGAGCTGCAAAAGAAATCCCTTGCAGAGTTAATGACGCAAGAGATGGGTAAACTTTATCAACAAGGCTTACAAGAAGTCGAATTATGTGCAGCAATTTGCCGCTACAGCGCCGAACACGGACAAACACAACTAGCCGATGAAGAGCGGTCAATGCAAAATGGTCGTGCACTGATTAGCTACCAGCCAACCGGTGTATTGCTGGGCATTCAACCTTGGAACTTCCCGCTTTATCAAGTTATTCGTTATGCCGTGACCAATGTGATGGCAGGCAATACTGCAGTTCTAAAACATGCCGGCAATGTGTTTGGTATGGCTGAAAAAATAGAAGCTATGTTTATTGAAGCTGGCTTCCCAAACTATGTGTTTAAAAACTTACTGATTGATGGTAAAACCGCCAGCGAGCTTATAAGCCACAAAGCCATTCGCGGGGTCACATTTACAGGCAGCGATGGCACAGGTAAAAAGGTGGCAGAAGAAGCCGGTAAACATGTGAAGAAAACTGTATTAGAGCTTGGCAGCAACGATGCATACATGGTTTTAGCGGATGCTGATTTAGAGCTTGCGATTAAAACGTGTGTACAAGGACGCATGATAAACAACGGCCAAACATGTGTGTCGGCCAAACGCTATATAGTGGTCGACTCCTTGTATGATGAATTTAAAGCGGGCATCACTGAGCAATTTAAAGCGTTAAAGCTTGGCGATCCCATGGATGACAATACGGACCTTGGCCCGATGGCGCGAGAAGACTTAAGAGAAAAAATTCATCAGCAAGTACAAGAGTCTGTGGATGCTGGCGCCAATGTTGTTATTGGTGGTGAAATTCCTGAGCAAACAGGTTTCTTTTACCCTGCAACACTAATTGAAAATCTATCACCTGGCATGCCAGCGTATGATGATGAACTATTTGGCCCTGTGGCTTCACTGATAAAAGCCAAAGACAACGAAGATGCTATGCGCATAGCGAATGACTCTCGCTATGGCTTAGGCGGTGGCATTTTCTCTAAAGATGAAAAGAAAGCCATTGAACTGGCGAAAATGCATTTTGATACCGGTATGGTCAATATCAATGGTTATGGCTTAGCCCAGCCTAATTTACCCTTTGGTGGTGTAAAAGACAGTGGTTATGGCCGCGAACATGGTGGTTTCGGCATTCGTGAATTTGTGAATATCAAAACCATTATGATTAACAGCTAATGTTGTAAATAGCCGCAAGGGCCGTTAATGGCCCTTGTTACTTTTAAAGGTCGGCACTTGGTGCTTATCAACTTCGTCCATTTTTAGCTTTTCAGCAACCTCTAATGTATTTTCATCTTTATCTAACTCAGATTGTTGATCTGCATTTTGATATACCAACTCTGTTAATAAGGCAAAATGATCTGAGCCATACTTAGCTAATCGCTTAATACGCTTTACGGTAAAACCAGTACTGTGAAACAAATGATCTAACGGCCAACGCATAAAGAAGTAATCGGCATGAAAAGTATTAAAAAAGCCTCTACCTTTACGTGGGTCTAAAAAGCCACTGAGTTTCATAAATAATTGTGTAGTACGCGACCATGCAACATCATTTAAATCTCCAGCCACTATTACGGGTCTTATTGGGTCTTTCACTGCTTTAGCGACCATTATGAGCTCACTATCACGCGTGCGAGAAGTATCTTTTTCAGTAGGACTCGGAGGCTCAGGGTGAATAAAATGACCTTGCATAATTAGACCATCGGCATTTTCAAATAAAATGTGGATCGATGGGATATCTGCCGACACCAATTCGCACACCTTATGTTGAATAATTTTATATTTGCTAAAAATGTGCATGCCATAGCGGTTATCCTTTGGGCATGCAATACGGTAAGGGTAATCATCGTGCAGTGCCGTTAATTGCTCTTGCCACCAATCGTCACTTTCTAAAGTGACCAAAAGATCTGGCTCATATTGTTTAACCAGTGCAATTAAGTCTTTGCTGTTATGATTAGACATCAAGACATTCGCACTCATAATTCGCACACTATGCGCTGCATTTTTGTCGCTGCTTTTAACCTCTTTTTTACTAAGCCAAGTATATGGAAAAATCCACCAGCCCTGCATCAGTATCACTAAGATATTCAGCCCTAGGGTGACTAAAAAGATTGTCGGTGCTTGATTATTAATTATCGCAACAATACACGCGCACACCAGCACAATAATAGCACCATAAAAAACCTGTAAGCGGATAAAGTCGCCGCCTCTAACGGCATAATGCTGACTATATGAAAGGGGTAATATACTCGCTATAAGTAATACAACAGTTATTACAGTTAATAGAATAAACACACATCAATCCTTGTTGTTTTGTAAATTAAAAGCAAACACTTCCAGCATAGCAACTACAGATGAATCAGCAATGAAATCTTCCACTTATCAGCTTAAATAACATTTACCGTACTATAATCGACAGTATTTCGCGTGTATCTCTCATAAGGTGGTAAATTCGTTTATCTATCTCCAATACAACAACTCCTTTGCGTTTGTCGCGTTTTAAAAGCCTGCCACGGTTGTACACTTCTATGTCTAGCTTATCTCCTCGACGGTAGCTTTTACGTTTTGCCGAAACTGAAGGACGAGAATAACTTACTTTTTTATATAACCCAGAAGGCAACTTATAAAAGGTATCGTTAGATTTGTGTCGTTGTTTAGCTTTTTTATGTTGTTTGTGGTGATGCTTTTTATCATATTTATGTTCATACCTATCTTTATCATGTTTGTTGCTAGCTTTGCTCTCAAGGGGCAACATTAACAACCCGAATACCATCACAGAAAGTGCGATTACTTTTTTCATAATTTTTACCTCAGTGGTTTAACTTCTCTTAAGCTTAGCGAGTTAAGCTGAATCAAAAGTTAACTGAAATGTAAAGAATGTAAGGATAGTAAGTATTCACTCAATATTTTTCGGGCACTTTTTAGTGATAATAGGGTCATATAAAATCATCTTTTAAGGAACGTCTACTATGGCAAAATGGTGTTGGCCGCTGATAATTTCATTGTTTATTCACGCTGTCATTTTTGCCGTGTTAATGAACCGTGAAACGCCTTTATTACACCCAGTCGCCTCCCCTGCGATGAAAGCATATGTTGTCAGTTTGCCAAGTAAAATTCACTCAGCATCAACACAAACAGAAAACCCAGTTAAAACAGATAACCTCCTGCCCACCAAGGCAGCTGCGCCAGTCTCTAAAAAGTCAGTAGACACTAAAGTAAATAACAGCACTCAGCCCCCCATTGAAACAGCCAAAAGTAAGACTCACGAGTTCAAAAAGATAGATCTCAATAAAGGATTAAAAAGTATTAAGCAACAGTATCAAAGTACATATTCAACATCAGAAGTCGCTTCAGCGGCTACGACAACCTCCAACAGAATAACGGTACCTAAAGAACACGCCAAACCTGGGCAACCTATTTTAAAAGTTGAGCAGCAAAACATGCAATTCACCACCTATCGTAATGGTGATAAATGCTTTAAAAAAGTATTTATTGGTGGAGGCTCGTTGCCTAAAAATGATTTGCCCGATAGCTACTTAACCGGTAGCCAAGATTGCCCAAAAACTAAAATAACCCAAGCATATGATATCGCCATGGAAAAATGGCTAAATAAAAAGTAAGTGACAAACACTTTGAGGTTTGTTTAAAATAGCACCACTTACCTAATGGAGTTTGCGCATTAATGAATAACTAACACCTGTTGAAATTCGTTTTATTTATTTGAATTTACAGGGTTAGTGGGCGCAAAATTCGTCATAGTTCTAGCTATCAGATTACCTTATTTACCATTTTTGCGCGCCATGCCCTGCTGACTCCAGAGGCATTATGCATAAATTACACGTCCACAATTTAAGCTATCAACACCCTGATGGTTATGTACAATTTAAACAGCTTAACTTTTCAATCCACGAAAAAATCACCGCGATTATCGGCGCGAATGGCAGCGGAAAATCAATATTGGTGAGTCTTTTGGTTAACCAACAACAGCCTAGTACGGGACATGTTGAGTTTAGCGGCACGCGGTTAGTCGTGACGCAACAGCAGTTAAGTGATCACAACTTGCAAGGCTCTTCAAATACCATTGACCAACTGTTAGGAATAGATAAAAAGTTGGCAGCCCTTGCACGTATTAGCCAAGGGAGTATTGCTGAGGCTGATTTTGCGCTGGTAGGTGACGATTGGCTATGTGAGCAAAACTATCAACAACAGCTGTTAACCTTCGGTATTGAAGCACCACTGACTACTCCAATAAATCATTTGAGCCCAGGCCAACAACGTTGCTTAACACTTTATTGTGCCCTACAAGCACAGCCTGACTTACTGGTTTTAGATGAGCCAAGCAACCATTTAGACCAAACAGCAAAACAATGGTTAATAAAGCAATTACATGCGTTTAAAGGGCTAGTCGTTATTGTTAGCCATGATCGTCAGTTGCTAAATCATTGCAGTGCTATCATTGAGCTAAACAACCTTGGCACCCATTACGAAACCGGTAACTACCAGCATTTTTGCCAGCAAAAATCTCTGCAACAAACCGCCCTTACCAAACAAATAAACCACTTAGCAAAAGAGCAAAAAAAGCACCAACATCAAACTCAAATTAACCATGAGAAAGCACAACAACGAGCCGCACAAGGCTCTCAACAACGCCGCAATGCCAGCCAACCTAAAGTCATGTTAGATTTTAAAAAAACAGTGCGCAAGCGAGTAAAGGGGCGAATCAGCGTTTAGCCTCAGCAAAACTTGATGAGTTAGCCAAAAAGCAGCAACTGCTAAAACAGCAACGACCAAACAGTATTGAGCGCAAGTTAAAATTCAGCCAACCCAGCAGTAATAAACGCTTACTGTTTATTGATAAACTTTGCTTACCCTATGGTTGTAGTAAACACCCTGTGACCTTACAAATTAACAGTGGTGATAAACTACATATTGCAGGGTCTAATGGCTCGGGTAAATCAACGCTACTGAGAATGATCAGTGAAACAACTAAGTCACCCGCAGCAACGGCAATTCAATTAAATAGTAAGGTACTGTATATTGATCAACACTGCTCGCTGCTAGCAACGAATCATAGCCTAAAAGAAGCCGTGGAACATTACTGCCCTGAACTTGACTCACAGCAAGTGCGATACTCATTAGCTGCTATTGGCTTTAAAGGCGACAATATTCACCGTGAAATACAGCAATTAAGTGGCGGCGAGAAAATGCAACTCGCCATGCTTATTGCCGCGCAAAATGCGGGGCAATATTTACTCTTATTGGACGAACCCGACAACCATTTAGATCTCGATAACAAACAACTACTGGCGCAAGAGCTCGCCCGCTTTATCGGTAGCTATATATTAGTCAGCCATGATGAGGTGTTTATAAAACAAAGCCTAATTACTGATACGTTCACCTTATTGTAATTGCTAGTTACTATTAGAGTTGGTATTTTACGGTTAAACATAATTTTCAAGGAAAACAATGCGTTTATTTATTGTCACCACAGCTTTACTTACTTCAACATTAAGTACCGCGAGCGAAAAAAACGATATTGAACGCATTACGACTACGGCCTCGCGGGCTGAAGTTAGTGCAGATCCACTCCCTTTAGTGATCAGCAGTATTAGCCAAGCCCAGCTAGATTTAATAGCCCCAACTCATATAGAACAAGTTTTAAAACATATTGCGGGTGCCAATGTTCAACACGGGAACGGCCAAGAATATTTACCCGCACTGCGCTCACCAGTGCTTTCCGGTGCAGGTGCTTGCGGTGGAATTTTAACCGCAGAAGATGGCATTCCACTGCGTGCGGCTGGCTTTTGCAATATAAATGAACTATTTGAAGCCCATACAGAAATGGCCGAGCGTGTTGAGGTTTTAAAAGGTCCTGGTTCTGCACTCTATGGTTCAAATGCAGTACATGGCGTTATCAATGTGATCACCCCAGACACCACCTATGATGAGCATTTAGTTGGGCTTGATTTAGGTTCTTATGGGTATAGTCGCTTAAAATTACGCAGTGGGAAAGATTTAGGCAATCAAGGTATTGGAATAAATGCCAGTGTAACCCGTGATACCGGCTACCGTGATGATGAAAGTGTCGACCAAGAAAAGCTAAACCTACGCCACCGCTATAGCAACAACGAACTATCAATAACAACGGGGCTTAGCTATACCAATCTTGATCAACAAACTGCAGGCTTTATCGAAGGCTTTGAAAGCTATAAAGATGACGAAATTGCCCAGCAAAACTTTGACCCAGATGCATTCAGAGAGGCACGTTCATTTAGGTTATGGTCAAAGACCCAATGGCAAAAAGAGCAAGATAGTCTGACTATTACGCCCTATGTACGCAGTCAAAGCATGACCTTTTTCAAGCATTTCTTACCGGGCACACCACTTGAAGAAAATAGCCAAAATGGTGTTGGCATACAATCACTTTGGCAACATGCATACTCAAACACTTTTACCTTAAATTTAGGCCTAGACAGCGAATACACCCGCGCTGACTTTTTGCAATATCAAGACCAACCAACACAAGGATCTGACTTTTTAATCGCCACAGTGCCACAAGGTAAGCATTACGATTACGATGTTAGCAGCACCTTACTTGCTCCTTTTGTTAGTTTAGATTGGCAATGGCAAGCACTTAGTATCAGCCTTGGCGCCCGGTTTGAACAACTCAATTACGACTACACCAATAATATGTTGGCAGGTCGCACTGACGAGAATGGCAATGAATGCGGATTTGGCGGGTGTCGCTACTCACGCCCTCCAAGTGGCGAAAACAAATTTACTAATACTTCACCGAAACTAGGCCTTAGCTATCAATTAAGTACTAATAATTATCTATATGCAAACTTATCCAAAGGCTACCGTGCACCGCAAGCAGCGGAGTTATACCAATTACAACGCGAGCAGCAAGTGGCAGATCTGGAATCTGAAACTGCCGATAATTTAGAGTTTGGCTTTAAAGGGCAATACCAACAATTACACTATGTGCTCAGTGCTTATGCAATGAACAAAGAAAACGTGATCTTTCGCGATAGTGACTTTTTTACCGTTAATGACGGGCAAACTAAGCACCGAGGCGTTGAACTAGAACTAGATTACCAGCTCACCGAGTCACTGCAATTAGCACTTGCAGCAAGCCACGCAGAACACACATATAGCTATGCTCAAATATTATCGGGGGTAAATATTATCGGCAATGATGTCGACACCGCACCGCGTAACATTGCCAATGTGCAAATTAACTTCCAAGCAACAGATGCCACAATAGTTGCGCTTGAATGGCACCATGTAAGCGACTACTTTACCGATCCTGAAAACCTCCACAGCTATGCAGGACATGATTTAATTAACTTACGTGGCGCTTGGCAAATCAATGAACAACTGAAGGTAACAGCTCGCATTAATAACCTCCTTGATGCCGCTTATGCCGAGCGCGCCGATTACACCAGCTTTACCGGCGACCGTTACTTTCCAGGGAGACCACGTAATATTATGTTCTCAGCAAGTTACGCTTGGTAGTTACCTAGCTTGAGTCAGTCCGCCACTGAATACATCACCTCTTGCTGTACTGCCGCATAACTTATTGCGTTTGACTCTGCTTTTTTGTATTCGTGTTTCTAATTGCCGTTCATAAGGCTATAAACGAATGACTTGAAAAGGTGGGGTTAATTATTTTCAATTAGCTATGGAAACCATTAATTGTTAAGAATAAGTTATTCAAAATTAAAGATTGATGAGCAGTCAATTTAATATAAAGGTCACGCTTGTTCAGGTATAATCTGCGTACCTAACAGCCACCTTGTGATGTAAGTTTTGTATTCAACCCCAACTAAGCGGACTGCTTTCTCTTCTATTATCCTTATTCTCGGCGTTTTCTTTATTGCTGTTAATTTACGTGCGCCCGTGACCGGTATCGCTCCTGTACTCGAGAGCATTATTGCATCATTTAGCTTATCTCCTTCTCAAGCGGGCATGTTGACGACCTTACCTTTATTGGCTTTTGCTCTAGCCTCACCATTGGCTAACTTACTTGCTAAAAAGCTCGGGCTCGAAATTACCCTTTTTATTGCTTTGTTGCTCATTGGCACGGGACTGGCTTCTCGATTAATCCCTAGCGTACCTTTATTGTATTTAGGCACCGCTGTTATTGGTGTGGGTATTGCCATAGGTAACGTACTACTACCGAGCTTAATAAAGCGCGATTTCCCGCACAAAGTCGCTGTTATGACTTCGGCCTATGTATTAGCGATGGCTATTTTTGGCGGCGCTTACTCTGCTATCGTGCTGCCACTTAGTGAATGGCACGATATGGGCTGGCAGCTAGCCCTTGCAAGTTATGGTTTATTTACTTTACTCAGTATTGTTCTTTGGTTGCCGCAACTTAAATATCACACCATGCCTGCGAAAGAGTTATCTCCTCCTCCCGTACAAGCTAATGTATGGAAGCAATCTCTCGCATGGCAAATTACCCTGTTACTTGGGCTTAATTCATTTTTTACTTATATTATGGTGGCATGGTTACCCAGTATTTTAATTGAAGGTGGCGTGTCGCCCGTTAAAGCTGGCGCTATGCAAGGGGCGTTTCAGGCGGCATCGGCGGTGCCTGGTATTGTATTGATCCCGTTATTGGCGCGATTAAAAGATCAACGAGTTTTAACCAGCTCACTAGCCCTAATTGGCGCACTGTGTTCATTTGGTTTGTTATTTATGCCTGAATTAGCATTGTTTTGGTCAATTACCTTAGGTTTTTGCTCAGGTGCTTGTTTTATCCTAGGTTTATCGTTTGTTAGCTTACGTACTCACAATAGCCGTCAAGCAGCATCGCTTTCTGCTATGGCCCAGTGTATTGGTTATTTAATCGCAGCAACAGGGCCTATGTTAGCAGGTGCACTACATACCCAATTTAATAGCTGGGCGCCTACATTATGGCTTTGTGCTATCGCTAGTTTAGGTTGTGCTTTATTTGGTTACCTAGGTGGGCGCAACATTACTTTAAAACAAGACGCTTAAGCCATTTAAAAAATGTGCGCTTTTCAGCTTGCTGTGCTTTATGCTGAGCAGCCAAGCTTGTTGCGCACCTTTCCCGCTCTGCAAGCCGAGCTTGCGCTAAATTTGCTTTAGCGCTGAAGCGCAAGCGTTGTTCAACGCTCAAATCATTATCGAATTTGCATTGCGACTTATTTGCCGCACGATTAGATTTTACTGAACCACACATTAGCTGCCTCCTAAACTATAACCTCATTTTAGTAGACAGCAGTATGGCTATTTTTCTTTCAATTATTTACTCGGTGGAACTGTATCAAAACCCGTAATTGTATTTAGTTCTTTAAGCCAAGCAGGACTTGAACGACACCATATTTGCGCTTTAGGGATAAGCTGTTCACGTTGCTCAACAGCCCCGATGCGCAAACCATATACTTTATCGCCTTCACCTACAGATGTTGCATACAACGACGTACCACAGTTACCACAAAAACCCTGTGCACGTTTATTGCCGCTTTCAGCCGTTTTTATATACTCTTTAGGTGTTGCAGCCGTGAAAGTAATCGCATTTGGATGTGACATCACTACAGTACGAAATGGTGCACTGGCAATAACTTGGCAATCTGTACAATGACAGTTAATCACTTTATTTTCATCTACTTCAGCAGTGTAAGTTACTTCCCCACAATGACAACGCCCGGTGATCTGCATAATAATCCTTAAAATAATTTATTTTTTAATGTATAAAACTCTACGTTAAAAATTGCAAAAAACACAGTAATACTGAATTTTAGCAACAAATAAATTAGACCGGATTAACGATTTTTATATTGCGTCTTACAGTGACTTCGCCCAACGGCAGGATCACGTAATTTGAGATGTTTTGTTATTCGTCCTGTATGGCGTTTACGCCAAACTTTAAATGAGCCTACAGATACATTACTTCGCATAAAGTTAACTAGCTGGGAGTAATTTAATCCATAAAGATGTTCTATGGCCTCAAATGGCGTGCGGTCCTCCCACGCCATTTCAATAATTCGTGATGTATCACTATCATTAAACTGCATTAATCACCCAAAACTTTTTTATACGCGCGTATTGTCGATTTAGCTCACTCTAGTTCAGCGCGTATATCTACTCGCCATGGCGGGTTTAAGCGGTTTTCTCCCGCCCAATACAATTTGATCATATTTCCTGATGGATCTTTCAGTTTTACTTCTTGCCATAAATAACGCTGCTCAACAATTTTAGTATCGAATTTAATACCTTTGGCTTTTAGAGATTTTACCCACTGGTTTAAATCATCACATTCAAAGTAGATAACGGCACTATTAGTTACAGCATGATCAGCAAGTACTAATGAAAACGTGGCTTTATTAGCGCATTCGAAACGTGAATAGTGAGGGCTTTTAACGATTTGGGTAAAGCCTAGAGTAAGATAAAAGTGATTGGCTTTTTCGATATTAATTACAGGAAGGGTGATTTGATTAAGGTTCATAGTCGTTACCTAAATATTGAATTAGATAACGACTTTAAAACCTTAACTTAACCTGAGGTCAATTAGTAATTTATATCTTGATATTAAGAAGCTTGATAGCGATTTGCTTGTTTGATGCTAGCAAAATCATTGAAGCGAACACCGTGTTTTTTCATTACCTCAAGCACTTTTTTGCTGATCATTTGGCGTAAATAAAATGGCTGATTTGGCACAAAGTGATGGATTGTATGGGTATGGCCAAAGTTAAAACAAAACAAGTTAAACGGTGCAAACAAGCGACTCGATAAAACATGCGTTTGCTCCATCATATTATTAACGCCACCATAGTAATGCATTGATGACGTTACAAAGTTAAGTGAGCTTGAGCGCACAATATTAGGCACAATTAACACCACCATTAAAAACTCAAACACCGTCATTACATCTAACAGTAAAACCGGTGAGTTAGCTTCAAGCGGCATAAATAAGTTCACTAAATGAAATACAATAATGCTGTATAAAATTGCAAAGTACGCAGTAGTTACTGGGAACCCGGCATTAAACACTTTAAAAAAGCTAAAGCCTTTAATTTCTTTACTAAAACGCTTTGTGTTAATAAGTAAACCAAGCAAACCATCAACAATCACTAATGCGCGTAAAAATGGGTTTTTAATACCGTTACCGACTAAACGTTCTTCAAGGTCTTGTTCGGTACCCGAGGTTTTATGATGATGTAAATGCATCTTGCGGCGATACCATGGGCTAATGGTGTTCGGTCGCATCAACCACACGGTGAGCATCATAAAGTTATGTAAAAAACGCTGATTACTAAAATATTGTTTATGAATAAGGTCGTGTTCTAGCTCATGTGAAATTGAAGTCGCAATGGCCGCTAATACAATACATAACCAAGCGGGAATAATAGCAAAGTAATAAAGTGTGCCTACACCTATTAACGCTGCAAGTGAGAGTAAAAGAATCGCCATACCTAAAGTGTTTTGATGGGCTAACAGCGGGTGCTTTTGACGAAGCCTCGCTTCTTCGGCTTTAATCGCCTTCACAATAGTTTGAATATTTTCTTTGGCACTTAACGTGTTCATAAATAGCAACTGATAATCAAAGTTGCGCAGATCATACCCAAATAAATAAAAAGCTGCTATAGCGAGAGCAACGAGCAAATAGATGCAAAGACAGGGGCACTCAATGGTCGTGCAAATGGCAGTATCCAAGAAGGTACATAACATACGCCACAATTTACATCAAGTGCAACAGGCCATATGCATGCAACAGGTTATAATAATGTCACTAAAGTAGGTGCGCTAACAGGCCAAGCTATTGTGTCTTTCCCGCCTCCTACAATTGGTAGTTATCAGTCACCCTTTACGGCAAGTTTCGCAGTCGACAATAATTGGAGTGGTAAAGGCAGCTTTTCTGTGGGTGATAACACCTAATCAATGCACGGTAAGTCTAACTGACTAACAACCTGCCAATAAATTTAATATCGGCACTCGTCTGAAGTGCCGCACTCCACTTATCTAAGAACCTGCAGTCTATTCAATATCAAAGCCTTCTACTTGTAACTTATTTGCTTAACTTTTTAAAACTAACCTGTGACAAAAGTGACTTCTAGTCGCCTCTGTGTGTATTATAGTAAGAAGCTGATTAATACGAGTTTGCAAATAATCATAACAATGATCAAAAGACTGCAAGGGATCCTGCCTAAAAAATGAAAACCAGTAAGCTAAGTATAAGATTATTATGGTATATCACTCCGTTGGTGATTTTACCGCTATTATTTTTAGGTGGTTTTACGCTTACCAATGTAACAAGCTCTACACAAAAACAAGCAGAGCTAATTGTTAGTCGTTTTGTAGAGCAACAACAACAAAAAGTATTTAATTACATTGATTCATTTCATTCAACAACCAAGCTTTTATCAACCTCACCGGTATTAAGTGACTTTTTAGCAGACGACTTACGCGACAGTGGTAATTACACCCGTCGCTTAGGGGCTCTCATGGATGTATTTGCCAGTTACTCAGAAGCTTACCCTGATATTATTAGTGTCAACTTAGTCTCCCCGACTGGCAAAAGTGATGCTTACTATTCGAGTAATTTAAATACGGCACCTACTCAATACCCTTTCTTTTCCCGAGTATTGCAAAGTAATTTACGGCAACAACAATTTATGGTGCAAAAGAGTGATGGCACCACCAGTCTTTATTTCATACAGCGAATTTATAGCGCTGATTACTATTTAAAGCGCCCACAGCAGTTAGGCTTTATTATATTGCACGTAGAGCCATCGATTTTAAATACCAGTATTTTAGAGTCCCCTTATAACAATACGTTAAACCTATTGTTAACCGAAGACGGTAAAATTTTATTTAGCTCAGATTACGATAAACGAGGCCAATACATTAGTGAGTATGAGCTTAAACAAATTCACAACTTGGCTGATTTAGGCAAGCTCTCAACCATCGAGCTATCTAGCATAGACAAGATAGAGCGGATGATATATGCCGTGCAGATGAGCGGCGGCTATTATTATGTCTCTACGATCCCCAAAGCCCTGTTGTATCAATCAGGCAAAGCAATTAGTTTGATCACCGCTTTAATTGTGATTATTTCAGTGATCACTCTGCCGATGCTGATTTTTATTGTCGTGCGTAACTTATTATTAAACCCTATAGAGCTTTTAGGTGCGGCAAGTCATCGCGTTGGCGATGGTGATTTATCGGTATATTTACCCGCCCATAATAATGATGAAGTCGGTGTTTTATTTAATGACTTTAATCACATGGTGAACCAAATACGGCACTACCAAGATGAACTAGAAGAATATAAGCATCACCTTGAAGATAAAGTAGAAAGTCGGACAAAAGCACTCGAAACCATGAACAGCCAGCTCGAATGTGCTATTGCTCAGGCTGAACAAGCAAATCAGTTAAAAAGCCGTTTTTTAGCAAATATGAGCCATGAAATTCGCACCCCACTCACTGCTATCATGGGCTTTACCGAACAATTAATACAGAGTAAAAAAGCGCAAAGCGATGAGCTTCATCTCACCACTATTTTACGTAATTCAAAACACTTACTTGAGCTTATCAATAATATTTTAGATTTATCGAAAATCGAAGCTGAAAAGTTAGCTGTAGAAAAAGAGCCGCTTGATATCGTTCAACTTGTGCATGATATAGACTCAATAATTCGCCCGCTCACACAAGAGAAAAATCTAAAATGTGATATCAACTTTCATTTACCCTTACCTAAAATCATCAACTCAGATGCGACACGGTTAAAACAAATTCTCATCAATATTGCTAGTAACGCCGTTAAATTTACCGAGCAAGGTTTGATCACCTTAGATATAACTTTTGATGCTGAATCGCAACTCATTGAGTTTGCCATCCAAGACAGCGGTATCGGCATGTCGGAACACGAAATTGAGCGAGTATTTAAGCCGTTCGAACAAGCAGATACAACAACAACTCGCCGCTTTGGTGGTACTGGGCTTGGGCTGTGTATTTCCAAAAACTTAGCCCAGTTACTGGGCGGCGATGTATATGTAAAAAGCGCCCCTGGCGAAGGTAGTTGTTTTAGGGTAAAAATAGCCTGTAACTTAGAGGCTGTCAGTGATGAACCAACGCTTATGCTAACAGAGCTGAGCCAATTAACACCAGAAAAAGACGCCCAGCTATCGTTTGCGGCTAATAGCTTTGATGCCAATATTTTGGTTGCTGAAGACAACCCTGACAACCAAGTTTTAATTACCCTACTGCTACAAACATGGGGGCTTGAGCCTGACATAGCTAATAACGGCGCAGAGGCGGTAGAAATGGCCTTAGTGAACGATTATCAAGTTATCATTATGGATATGCAAATGCCGGTTATGGGTGGTTTAGAGGCAACACAAATGCTACGCCATGCCGCTTACGATGGCCCGATCATCGCGCTGACTGCCAATGTCATGAAACATGATGTCGACACCTACCTAAGTGCAGGCTGTAACGAGGCCTTAGCTAAGCCTATTGATAAAGATGCTTTAGAAAATGTATTAGTCAGGTACCTACATATTGAAAAAGACAGCCAAAATAAGTGGGATTCACTCCTCAATAGTGAGAAGTTCCAACAGATAAACGAAAACTACCGTTCCAAATTACCTGAGTATTTAGCACAAGTGAACGAGTTATATCATGCTGGTGAGTGGGAAGAATTAAGAGCACTGGCCCATAATTTAAAAGGTAGCGCAGGATGCTTTGGTTTTACTAACATTCACCTAGCCGCGGCGGCGCTTGAAGATAACTTACGTGGCCGTACAAGCGATAAAAACCGCCGAGATTACTTAGCCTTGAGCTTAATTGAGGCAATAAAATACACCCAAAGCCAACACCATTAAGCAAATAGTAAAGTCATCCCCATCAAAATAGCATCTTCAAAGCCATTTTTATTGGGGTCATCACTTGGGTAGTAATTTTTGCGTACCGACATTTCACTAAAGCCAGCAAGCTCATACAATTTAATTGCGCGGACATTGGTTTCGCGTACTTCTAAAAATAAGTTTTCAGCATTATGCTGCTTGGAATAAGCAATAAACTCAGCCAGCAATTGCTTTGCAATTCCCTGCCCTTGACAATCTGGTGCAACGCAAATATCCATTAACGTAAAATCAGGGCCGGCTTTTTCACCTATGTAAAACCCCACCATGCGCTCATCGTCAAATGCAGCTAAATTAAAATAACGCCCTGCTAAGCAAGATTGCATGGTTTTAACTGTCCATGGGTGACTGTGACAGGCGCTCTCAATGCTCATCAACGCGTCAATTGAAGATTCCGTAACAGCTTTAAAGGTTATCAAGTTTATCGCTCATCAGCGCCCACAGCGCACGTTTATGTTCAGGTTTAAGCTGTGCTGAAGGTAAGCTCAACGTGTCGTTAAGCCAGTTTATAGCTTCTGTTTGGATCACATGATTAATCGTGTGTGGCGAAACGGCTCGATTTAGATCGGCCAACAACACAGCGTTAAGTTCAAGTATGTTACTTTTCGACTCTGCGGCTGGGCTTTTTTCGGCTGATTGTTCTAGGTGAGTATCCGCACTATTATATTGCGCAGTTTCATCACGAAAATGCTGATTCAGTTCGAGGTTTTCTATACCAAAAATAGCTGCGTGACGTGGATGCATAACAACTCAGTAGATTTAAACACTGGAACAATATAAGAAGTAATAAAAACGATGTAAAGAAGAAATGGCAGGGGCGGAGAGATTCGAACTCCCAACCGTCGGTTTTGGAGACCGCTGTTCTACCAATTGGAACTACGCCCCTGCAATGACGACGAATTATAGAGACCTTTCGCTAAAGGTAAAGAAAAAAATTACTTTTTTGGTTTGATTGCTTTTTAAATAAACAAAACGGCGAATTAGCATGCTAATCCGCCGTTTTGCAATCAGTTACAAAAACCTTTTAAAAGTTTATTCCCACTCAATCGTAGCCGGTGGTTTACCTGAAATATCGTAAACAACGCGTGAGATACCGTCGATTTCATTGATAATACGGTTTGAAACCACACCTAAGAACTCATACGGTAAATGTGACCAACGCGCGGTCATAAAGTCGATAGTTTCAACGCAACGTAGACTTACAACCCAGTCGTATTTACGTGCATCGCCCATCACACCTACCGATTTAACCGGTAAGAATACAGTAAATGCTTGGCTTACTTTGTGGTAAAGCTCAGCTTTATGTAGCTCTTCAATGAAGATAGCATCAGCACGGCGTAGTAAATCACAGTACTCTTTTTTGATCTCACCAAGTACACGTACACCTAAACCTGGCCCCGGGAACGGGTGGCGGTAAAGCATGTCGTACGGTAAACCTAGCTCTAAACCAATTTTACGTACTTCATCTTTAAATAATTCACGTAATGGCTCTACTAAGCCCATCGCCATATCATCAGGTAAGCCACCCACATTATGGTGAGATTTAATCACATGTGCTTTACCTGTAGCAGAAGCTGCCGATTCAATGACGTCTGGGTAGATAGTACCTTGACCTAACCATTTCGCATTTTTCAGCTTTTTAGACTCTTCATCAAACACTTTTATAAATGTATGACCAATCGCTTTACGCTTCTCTTCTGGATCTGATTTTCCAGCAAGGTCAGCTAAAAAGAGCTCTTCAGCATCTACTTTAATAATGTTTAAGCCAAACTTATTGCCAAACATGTCCATAACTTGCTGACCTTCGTTTAAACGAAGTAAGCCATTATCAACAAACACACAAGTTAACTTATCGCCAATAGCACGATGAATAAGCATAGCCACAACCGATGAATCTACACCGCCTGACAAGCCTAAGATAACTTCGTCATCGCCAACAGTTTCTTTGATACGCTCAATAGCGTCATCAATGATTTTTGCTGGAGTCCACAGTTTTTCACAGCCACAAATATCAATTGCAAAACGTTCTAATAAACGTTGGCCTTGATGTGTGTGTGTTACTTCTGGGTGAAATTGTACACCGTAAAAACGCTTTTCTTCGTTAGACATTGCTGCATGTGGGCAGGTAGATGTTTTAGCTGTGGTGGTGAAAGTATCCGGAATTTCCATTACTTTATCACCATGGCTCATCCATACATCTAGTACGCCGTTGCCACCATCAGTAATATGATCTTCAATGGCATCAAATAATGCACAATCACCTACTTTTTCAACTTGGGCGTAGCCAAACTCTTTCTTGTCAGAGCTGTGTACACGACCACCAAGTTGCGTTGCCATTGTTTGCATACCGTAGCAAATACCTAACACTGGCACACCAGCATTAAATACGTACTCAGGGGCACGCGGGCTGTTTTCTAGGGTTGTTGACTCAGGGCCACCAGAAAGAATGATACCTTGTGGGTTGAATTCACGGATTTGCTCTTCCGTTACATCCCATGCCCACAGTTCACAGTAAACACCAATTTCTCGCACACGGCGGGCGATCAATTGCGTGTATTGCGAACCAAAGTCTAAAATAAGAATTCGTGAATCGTGAATGTCTTTGCTCATTGAGGGTCTCGTTAGTCAAGAACTGGCATTCAGGTAACCTGAATGACTATAAATAAGGGCCAGCAAATGCTGGCCCAGTAATTTCAATATCTTATGGCTATTAGCCTAAGCGATAGTTAGGCGCTTCTTTAGTGATTTGCACGTCATGAACGTGTGATTCACCCATACCTGCTGAAGTAACACGTACAAACTGTGGCTTAGTATTTAGCTCATCAATGGTTGCACAACCCGTTAAGCCCATTGCACTGCGCAGGCCGCCCACTTGTTGGTGGATGATAGTCGCGATTGGCCCTTTATAAGCCACTCGACCTTCAATCCCTTCAGGAACTAGCTTGTCAGCTTGGTTTGATTTTTGGAAGTAACGGTCTGATGAACCTTCTTTTTGGTCCATTGCACCTAAGCTGCCCATACCACGGTATGATTTGTAGTAACGACCTTGGTAAAGTTCAACTTCACCAGGCGCTTCTTCAGTACCCGCAAGCATAGAGCCAACCATGACACAAGATGCACCAGCAACTAATGCTTTTACGATATCACCTGAGAAACGAATACCGCCATCGGCAATAACTGGAATGTCGCGACCTTTAAGGCCTTCAACAGCATCAGAAATAGCCGTAATTTGTGGTACACCACAACCTGTTACGATACGTGTCGTACAGATTGAGCCTGGGCCGATACCAACTTTAACCGCATCAACACCAGCATCAGCAAGGGCAATTGCACCTTCAGCTGTTGCTACGTTACCCGCAACAATTTGTAAATCAGGGAATGCTTGGCGAGTTGCCGCTACGCGGTCAATAACACCTTGAGAGTGGCCGTGTGAAGTATCAATCAGTAATACATCAACACCCGCTTCAACTAATGCAGCAATACGCTCATCAGTCCCTGCACCAACACCAACAGCAGCACCGACACGTAAACGGCCTTGCTCGTCTTTACATGCGTGAGGCTTATCTTGTGCTTTTTGGTAATCTTTAACTGTAATCATACCTTTAAGTTTAAAGGCATCATCAACAACAAGAATTTTTTCGATACGGTGTTCGTGCATTAAGCCTAAAATTTCTTCGCGTGCCGCGCCTTCTTTAACGGTAACAAGCTTGTCTTTTTTAGTCATAACTGTTGAAACTGGTTGCTCAAGCTTGGTTTCGAAACGCATATCACGGCTGGTAACAATACCAACAAGGCCATTATCAGCATCCGTTACCGGAAAACCTGAAAAACCTTTTTCTTCAGAAAGAGCAACTGCGTCCGCAATCGTTAAATCCGCAGTAACAGTAACAGGGTAAGAAACAATGCCTGCTTCGTACGTTTTAACTTTACGTACGTTTTTAGCTTGTTCTTCAATCGTCATGTTTTTGTGGATAAAACCTAAACCGCCCTCTTGCGCTAGCGCAATCGCTAAGCGAGCTTCTGTTACAGTATCCATAGATGCTGAAACTAGCGGCAAGTTAAGATTGATACCACGCGTTAAGCGAGTTGAAATATTTGCCGTGTGTGGCAAAACAGTAGAATGACCTGGTACTAAAAGTACGTCATCAAAGGTAAGAGCTTCTTTAGCAATTCTAAGCATTTTGGCAACTTCTCACATGTGGATCTTGTATAAGGAATTGCGGCCAAATTTTATCAGCGTTATCGGCATGAGTAAATAAGATTTAGCAAATATTTATGATAAAATACCCTCATCAGCGTTTTTAAGAGTCGTTTTATGGCCATAACTTCAAAGCAGCAAACGATTTATACCGTATCTAGGCTAAATCGAGAAATAAGAACTGTGCTTGAGCAAGGGTTTGCATCGTTAATTTTAACCGGTGAAATCTCAAATTTTATAACTCCCGCATCAGGTCACTGGTATTTCACTTTAAAAGATGACCGTGCTCAAGTAAAAGCCGCGATGTGGCGTGGCAATAATCGTGGACAACGCTATCGCCCTGAAAATGGCGCACAAGTTACTGTGCGAGCACGAGTATCATTATACGAACCCCGTGGCGACTATCAGCTAATTGTAGAGCATATGGAAGCTGCGGGTGAAGGCCAATTAAAACAAGAGTTTGATGAACTAAAAATGCGCCTTGCGGCACAAGGTTTATTTAGCTCAATGCATAAAAAGCCTTTACCCAGTGTTGTGCATCGCGTGGGAGTAGTAACATCTGCTACTGGGGCTGCAATCAAAGATATTTTAACGGTACTCAAACGCCGCGCACCACAACTTGAGGTGATCATTTATCCTGCTATGGTGCAAGGTAAAGACGCTCACTTACAATTGATTGATAAAATAACCTTGGCCAATATTCGTAATGAAGTCGATGTACTTATACTTGGCCGTGGCGGCGGCTCATTGGAAGATTTATGGTGCTTTAATCACGAGCAACTCGCTCACGCTATCTTTGAAAGTAGATTGCCAATTATCAGTGCTGTCGGTCATGAGATAGACACCACAATCAGTGATTATGTTGCCGATATACGTGCTGCAACCCCCAGTGCTGCAGCCGAGCTAGTAAGCCCAAACAGCGCAGAATTAACAAACCAAGTTCAGCAAATGCTTAACCGACTAGTTAACGCGTTTAAACATCAAGTGGCCGATAAACGAAGGCTTGCTGTGCAGCTTGAGCACAAACTCACACTTTGCCACCCGCGAAACCAGTTAACTCAGCAGGCACAACGCTTAGATGAGCTCAGCCTTGCATTACAAAATGCTATACATCAGCGTCTTTATCAGCAAGAGCGCCGATTAGCTAATTTAAAGCCACGTTTGTTACAGCGCTCCCCAGACAGAAAGCTAGCGCAAGCGAACCATCAATTGCAACAGCTACAAGCGCGATTACAACAAGCTATACAGCAACGTCTTGGTAGCGCTAAAAACAACCTTGCTATGCAAGCAGGCCGATTAGATTCAGTCAGCCCACTGAATGTACTCGCGCGCGGTTATAGCATTACTAAATCGCAGCAAGGCAAGGTAATAAAGTCAGTCGCGGATGTGAAATCGGGTGATATGCTAATTACTGAACTTGCTGATGGCAGCATTGAGTCTCAGGCCAAATAATTACTGCTCTGTGCTGAGCAACAATTTAAAATCCGTATCACTAGATGTAGAAGTGCTGGTTTTAAATTGTTGCCAAAACGCTTGTTTTACCAGTTTATCATTTAGTTCTCGCCATTGAGTGTGATCAAACTCCTCTTCACCCTCAGGCGCTGCTAATTCAAACTTACACACTGATGTTTTACACTCAGCGCTAACGAGCTCTGGTGTAACGGTTAAATCGGCGGTTAATAAAAAATCTTGCAAAGCGGCTTCTGTGCGATAAGCCCAGTCTTCATCTCGTGCTTGCTCGGCAAATTTATCTAGCAATACTTGCTCAAAATCAGAAGGGGCTTGCAGCTGTTTTTGATAACGCTTTACCGCAGCTTGCTGCACTGCGAGCGCTTGTTTGAGCTCTTTAACTTGTTGCTCTAATTGTTCATTAGACGCTGCAGTATCAGTATTCTTTTGCATATCGACCTGAGGCTTTGCAGTTTTAGTTGCTGATAAAGTCGTAATTTGTGCAACTTCAACGGTTTGTCTTGGTACTTTAGAGGTTGATTGAATGTGCTCCAAACCTGTTAGAGGTTGTGAAGACGTAGGCTCAGTAAATAAAAAATAGCCTGAAGCTAACGCTGCGCCCGCTATAAAAGCAAGCAATAAAGACAATAGGCTATTTTTCATCATTTCGTTGTAACTCCTTTACTACGCTTTATAACACGGCACTTTACAACATGGCACTTTACAACATGGCACTGGTGTGCGATTCGTTTTCAGGTTCGGCTTCTAAAAAGTTTTGATTCATGCTCTCTGCCGGACACGGACAATTTGGTTTACCCACAATTTTAGCAGGTACGCCAACGGCTGTTGTATGTGGTGGTACAGGGCTAAGTACAACAGAGCCGGCACCAATTCTTGCACCTTCCCCTACTTCAATATTCCCGAGCACTTTTGCACCTGCGCCAATCAGTACACCAGCGCGAATTTTAGGGTGACGATCACCTTTTTCGTTACCAGTACCACCTAGGGTCACAGATTGCAAAATTGATACATTATCTTCGATTACTGCGGTTTCACCAATGACTATGCCAGTTGCATGGTCAAACATAATACCATGACCGACTTTACAAGCAGGATGGATATCAACGCCAAATACTTCTGAGGTACGGCTTTGAATAAATCGCGCGAGCTCTTTGCGGTTTTGACGCCATAAGCAATGGGCAAGTCTATGAGCTTGAATTGCATGAAAACCCTTTAAATTTAAAATCACAGTTAAGTATGTATCGGCAGCAGGGTCTCTATCTTTAACCGCTTTAATATCATGGGCAACATGGGTGAGCATTCGGTCGCAATCAACAAAAGCTTGATCAAATAATTCGCGAATTGTAAAAGCCGATACAACCGCATCTGATAATTTATTAGCAACAATAAAGCTTAATGCCGAACCTAAACACTCATGATTAAGCACACAGGAATACACATGACTTGCTAAAAGTGGTTCGCGAGTTACAACTTCATTCGCTTCAGTACGAAGCTGTTGCCAAATTTCATGACGCATTAGACGGCCTTAAATTAATACAAAATATGCTTTGTGCCAGTTTAACGGATTTCATCGCAAATGTGTTAACGCTGTAATTATTTGTTCTGGTTATTAGTTATAACTAATCGCAAACAAAAATGCCCCTACTTTAAGGGGCATTTAGTTAATGTGTATTTAGTTATCTGAATTTCGCTTATTGAAACACTTTATCTACTGCAAGTACTTCAATGTTTTTCGCAGGAATAGATAACTTGTAATCTGCGATTACTTTATCTTCAGCTACTAGCTCTGCTGGCTTTTCTGCGTTATACACCATAGGTGATGTTTGCTCAGACGCTAAGCGTTTTTGCATGTCTTTGCCATCACCAGTGATAAATACATACTGGATATCATCAGTTTGTAAGTTTTCTTTTATCACGCGATTTACGTCAGCAAGGCTTAGCTTCTCAAGCTGGCTCGTTACATACTTCACAAACGAATCCGTGTTATAAAATTCACTATCCAGCGCATAGCCTAATTGGCGGTTTTGACTGGCGACCATTTGCGGCACAAAGTTGATCAAGAAGTTACGCGTTGCGTCAAAGTCTTTTTCTGTCATGCCATTTTTGATTAGCTTATCAAGCTCAAATAAAGCCGTACGTGTTGCAAAGTGTGCATCATTGTTAGAGCGCAATGGACGCAACCACACTTGGAATATTTGCTCTGAACGGCCAAGATTAGCATCCGGCTTGGTTTGGAACATACCACGAGGGAAATATTCAATATAAGCATAATCGCCGTAGTTCATACCGCGCGTTTGACGAATACGGTTGTACAAATACGAATTTGAACTACGGTGCTCACCAAAATATGAACGCACTAGCCAAAGTGCTGTCCAATCTTCGCTACTACGAATTGTATCAATCGGGAAGCCAAACGATACAGCAGTAGATTGTGCCGACTTTTCTACAATCGTTGCATGATGGCCTTTAAGCGCTGGTGCGTCAGGAATTGATAAACGGCTTTGCTCACCTTTTGGCAAATCAGTTAAGTCATTAAACATAGTCGCTTTAAGTGACTCTGGTACCGCACCAATTAAGCCAAGGGTTAGTTTAGCTTGAGTAAACTCTTTAGCGTAAAAGGCTTTAACATCATCAAGCGTTAACGCTTCAAGATCTGATAAGTCACCATAGTTATAACTTTCATACGGGTGACCTTGATAAAGTTTATGGTAAAGCACTTCTTTACCTAGCTCTTCATCATTAGACGCTTTAAGACCTGACTTAATACCATCAATCAGCTCTTTCTTTAAACGTTTAAAATCATCTTCTCTAAAGCCAGGATTAAGTAACTGCTCACTTACTAACGCATACCACTGAGCCGCATTATCTTTATGTACACGCCCTTGTAGCGAGATCATTTCTTTATCTAACTGATAACCAAAGCTGCCCGCTAATGGGTAAAGTGCTTGTTTAATATCGTTATAACTCTTAGATTCAGAGCCACCTTGCGCAAGCATTGCCGCTGTAAGCGCTGCGACACCTTTTTTACCTTTAGGATCAGCGGCCGCACCGGTATGGAATAACCAGTTAACATCAATCAAAGGTGAGCTATTGGTTTTATCTAGCACCTTAAAATGACGCTCTTTAACCGTTTGCTTACTGGCCACAAGTGTATTTAAATCGACTTCCTGCTCAAAGCCAGCAATTTTATCAAGCGCCGACATGGTCACCGTAGTACGGCTACTATCGACAAAGTATTTATTGGCAATGTCTTGAATGTCTTGCGCACTAATACTATCTGCGGTGGCATATAGCTGGTTTACAACCTCAGGATCACGCTCAAAATGCATGTAACTTGCAAGGGTTGATGCAATCGCTTGCGATGAATCGAGGCCATTTATAAAGCTATATTTAAGGTTAGATTTTAAATCAGCAAGCTTTTGACTATCCACCAGCTCCGTACGCGCTTTTGCATAAGTGTTATTGATTGCATCACGGGCTTTAACTAAATCGGCTTCGTTTTCTACTTTTACAAATACATGCAATAAACCCGGATCTTTGGTATCTGGGTTATAGGTAAACATTTGGCTGGCAATTTGTTTATCAACAACTAATTCTTGATACAGCTCAGAGTTATTTGAAAAATAAAGCTGCGACAGTAAATCAAGCGCCGCACGGTCTTTTTGCTCAGGCAGCCAAGCAGCCCCTTTATAAGACACTAATAACCAATGACCTGGCAGGCCTTCGTTTTGCTCGTGTACATATTTAGCGGCTTGTTGTTTTGGCTCTATTGGAATGTCAGCAACATAGTCGCCTTTTTGCCACTTACCCCAATGTTTTTTCACCATAGCCATGGTTTGTTGTGGGTCAACATCACCGACAATCACCAGCGATACATATTCAGGCTTATAAAATTTATCAAAGAATTCTTTACCGTAGGCCATTTGATCTGGCATGGCTTCAATGTCTTCAAAAAAGCCCATAGTGGTGTGTTTATAAGTATGCTTTTCAAACGCTTCATTACGCACAGCTGAAAGCAACTTGCGAATTGGGCTGGCATTATTTTTTAGGTATTCGCCTTTGACTGTTAACGCTTCAGTACGAAACTGCTCTTCTGAATATTTTAAGTTTTGAAAGATATCAGCTTCAATCTCTAGCACTTTATCTAGGTGCTGCTTGGAAAAGTTTAGGTGGTAATTTGTATAATCGTTCGTTGTATAGGCACGATTATCAACACCTGAGTTTTTTAAGATATCTGAATAAACATCTTGCGGGAATTTTTCAGAGCCTTTAAACATCATGTGTTCAAAAAAGTGAGCAAAGCCGGTTTTACCTGCTTCTACTTCGTTACGAGAACCGACAGATACCGGGATTTGCAATGAAACGACATCTGGGTAGTCAGTTTTAACCACCATAACCCGCAAACCGTTATCAAGCTCTTCGAGTACATAATCTTGTGAGAACACACGGCTATCGGCGCTTGCTACTGAATTTTGCTCTATCTCAACTTCTTTAACCATCGTTGCGCTTTCATTACTTGCGCAACCACTCAGTGCCAGCGTTACCGCTAAGCTTGTTGCTAATAATTTAAATTTCATTGTTATCCCTTGTTAGTTGAATAAATTTATTGTTGTTAGATATTCGATTATGCAACAAACCGACCGAATATAAGAGCCCTTGGCCAATGATTTATGTAAACAGTTGTGTATTTTCTGTACCTAAAAACAGATTAAACATGAGATAAATTCATACACATTGAGAAAGTTTCATTAAAAAAATCTATCTAGACGTCTAAATGGCTGCTATATTATCTGACATAGAAAGTTAATTGGCTGGAATGAGGATTATGGCTTTATCATTACAAGAGAAAATTGAAGACACCAATCAGGGTGTTTACTTAATTGGCACCACACCACCGCGCATTGGTACCGATAAAGCCCAGCTTGAAACCATTGCCCAAAAGCTGTTAGGTCGCTTGCACGAAATAGAATACGATGGCGTTGTTATTTATGACATTCAAGATGAAAGCAGCCGAACTGAGCAGCCTCGCCCTTTTCCGTTTAAACAAACCGTTGACCCTCGTGAATATAGCCGCTTGTTACGCCAATTATCACAGCAAGATGTGATCACTTATAAAAGTGTAGCGCAACGTGGTGAAGCCGAATTTAACCAGTGGCTCGACGAAACTAAAAATGACTTTGATTTAACAAACTTGGTACTCGTTGGTAGCCCCTCGTCTAGTGGTGACATCAAACTGAGCTTACCAAACGCATACAAAGCACTATCAAAGCAAGCTGACAACTTCTTTTTGGGTGGCGTCACAATTGCCGAGCGCCATGCAAGTAAGCGTAACGAACACGAACGCTTACTTGAAAAAACCGCACAAGGCTGCCAATTTTTTATCTCGCAAGCCGTATATAATGCACAAGATACCATTGATTTGATCACCAGCTATGCACGCAGCTGCAAAGCACAGGGAATTAAGCCAAACCGTATCATCTTAACGTTTACGCCGTGTGGCAGTGAAAAAACACTTGAGTTTATGCAGTGGTTGGGGATTTCAGTGCCAGAAGCAACCAAATGGCGCATGCTTGATTCGCATAATCCACTAAGTGAATCAGTGCGTATTTGCCGTGAAAATTTAGATTTGATTTTGCAAAGCTGCGCTCATTTAGATGTACCTTTAGGATTAAATATTGAAAGTTTAACCAACCGTAAAGAAGAGATTGATGCATCAATCAACCTTTATCGCTTGTTAAAAGCAACGATGGAGCTGAACCTAGCTGAGAAGCAAATAGCTTAGGTTCGGGCTTCGGGCTTCGGGCTTCGGGCTTCGGGCTTCGGGCAATAATGATACGCGACGTAGCATAAGACAGCTCAAGTATTTAGCTTCGTTTATTTGAATAAGGCCTATCTTGAACTGTCAGATTTGTGCCATAAGCGGACGGTCTTAACCTCAGACCCTTGTTATGAGCCATTTTTATAAACGCCATAATAAGTTACACCCGCCTGTACAAGCCCTACGATGATTAATGCAAAAGTTAACCACTTTGTAGCGCTGGATTGAGACAAATTATCTCTGTGTCTTTTTTGATCTTCTTCATATTCAGATATAGTCACCAGAGCTTTAGGTGATAATTTAAAGCCGTATTGGACTGAAGCTAACTCCCCGCTATCGGCGAGAGACTTTAGTAACAAATCGTTGTACGCAAGTTGCCTAGATTTGTCAGGGTGAAAGACCCACTTTTGTGTATATAGAAGACCAGATAGAGAAACTGAACTTACAGTGAAATTTCTATTTTCAATGGTTTCTTCAAGAATTAATTTGAGAGTTTCTATCCTTTCAGAGCGCACCAACTCCTTGCGATTAAATAGGAATTGTTGAACTTTACCAAGAAAAATTTTCAATCTATCCCAAGGTAATATGCCTTCCAAAATATACTGTGCAATTGAAGAGTAACGTAAGTCGTATATTCCGTAAAAGTGCGTTATATCTAAATCGTAGTCAATGAGCCAAGCCCAAGGAATTGATAGTTCTCCATAATCTTCTCCATTAAGCCAATATTTACCAGTAACTCCTTTCGAATCAATTTCGTTACAGAAAATAGTCCATGACTCGTCTTTTGCTCGAATATAGACAACATTACAATCAACCTTCTTAGCTTTACCTCCAGATCTAGGAATCCTATCTGGGGCTGGTTTCTTGAGAAGTGATTTAATTATCCATCTTTTGAAGAAATTCACGAGGCTATCCCTAATGGCTAATAACGCCTCATTAAGAGGCAAAAAATTGTTGGCTAAAATAGGTGAACGTAGTGAACAAAAAGCCAACTGTTTTTTGTCCTTTTGAGTGACTTATTATAAGTAAATTAACACCCACTTGGACTTACGCGAGAACAACCACTATAACCTGAGCCACCAACAAATATAGTATTTACTATTAAACCTATGATGATTGCTGCCACAGTTATATAAAATGAAAACTTCAGTGATTCAATAACCAAAACTCTACTTATATTATTCCGTTCAAACCAAATCATAGCAATAAATGAAGAAACAAAAGCTATTGGCACTCCGACTTTAGGTTCCCATACGGTAAGCATAATAACAAAGAATATTAATATAGGTTTCCAGTACACCGCGAAAAACAGGAATGCGATGACAGCTGATAATGCAAAAAGACCACCAAAAACTAAATCCATGCGCAAGATTCCACTTTACTTATAACAAATTTATCAGGGGACACTTTCCCTATTTTAGCGTGAAAACGTCCTTATTTAGTTAACTTATATTAGTAACAAATAATGTAAGCTATTGCCAGTTATAAATATTATGCTTTTTGTAGCTTATATAAATATGTAAAAAAGAGGAAAGTGTCCTCTTACTCTTACTAAGTTAATGACAAGTCACTTGATTGACGGCTTATCGCTCTTATCTGCCTGTCAGCTGATAGCTAAAAACTGAAAGCTTTTATTTACGTCGTCTACTAGGTGCTCTTTGTCCTGTAATACGTTTTTTATCACGGTCTTTTCGCGACTTATTAGAGTTTTTGCGATTATCTTTGGGCTTTTTATTTGGATCGGGCTCGTACCCTGCCAGCCATTGTGGCGTTAGCCGTGTATCAAGTAGCACTTCAATTTCTTCTAATAGCCATTGCTCATCAAGACTCACTAACGACATCGCTAAGCCTTGCTCACCTGCGCGGCCTGTACGACCTATTCGGTGTACATAATCTTCAGCTATATAAGGTAGTTCAAAGTTAATCACATATTTTAGTGAGACAATATCTAAACCACGGGCAGCAACATCCGTAGCAACGAGCACCCGAGTTGTGCCTTCTTTGAAGTTTTGTAGCGCTCTGTCACGTGCGCCTTGTGATTTATCGCCATGAATGGATTCTGTTTTAAGCCCGTCTTTGCACATTTCTTTGGCAAGCTTATCGGCCATTTGTTTAGTACGCGTAAAAATAAGTACTTGGCGCCAGTTTTTCATACCTATCATGTGGGAGACCAGCTCTCGCTTACGATCTTCATCAACGGCATAAATCACTTGTTCCACTTCTACGGCAGCGGAGTTGCGCTTATCAACTTCAACAAGTTTAGGGTCTTTAAGTAACTTTTTACTAAGCTCAAATACGCTGTCATCAAAGGTGGCTGAAAATAGTAAGGTTTGGCGCTCACTTGGCACGTGGCGCAAGATACGTTTTATTTCATCAATAAAACCCATATCTAGCATGCGATCAGCTTCATCAAACACCAATGAATCAACCGAGCTTAGAATAATGCTGCCTTTGATAATATGATCCAACAAGCGCCCAGGAGTTGCCACTACAACTTGTGCCTCTTTCATTGCTTTGACTTGTGGGCCAATGCTAGCTCCACCATATGCCAATGCACCTTTTATATTTGAACCTTGAGCATATTTTTCAAAGCTTGCAAACACTTGTTGAGCCAGCTCTCGGGTTGGCGTTAAAATTAATACACGGGCCGTGCCTTGCTCATCTTTTTTATCACTGGTTAATAACTTATGTAGTAAAGGCAATACGAAGGCAGCCGTTTTACCTGTCCCTGTTTGCGCACTTCCCATTACATCATTACCGGCCAAAATAAGCGGAATGGTTTGTAACTGGATTGCCGTGGGTGTTTGATAGTTATTTAGCTTAAGGGCATTAAGCAGTAACGGGTCGAGATGAAGATCAGTAAAAGTAGCAGCAGACATAGCGTAAACTTAAAAAACGAATAATAACGCTATTGTACGCACAAAATAGACAACAAAAAAGGCGCTTACGCGCCTTCATTTAAAGCAAATAACAGTCGTATTTAAGCAACCGGTTTGAGTGTTTCTTTTCGTTGATTATAAAACGAAATGAGATCATCAACAGTCTCTTGGCAATATTCACGAATGCCAGATACCAACATATGCTTTTCACCCGAACCCACTTTTTGGCCATTTTCAAGCAAGTTAAAGCGTAAGGTAATTTTACCGCGCTTACCTGAGTACTCAAAATCAGGCTCTGCAAACTCTAATGTCGGTGCCTTGATATCTATGTTATCTAAGTTAATCAGCATTGACTCATAAATAACCATAGGGCGAGCTGGGTTGATCATCACCTCTTGTTTGCCCATCAGTGGAATAATCACATGCGGAAAGGTTGTGCCCGAGAACTCGACGTAGTTTTTAATTAAACTATCTGTCAACGTTTGGCACTTGCTATTTTGGCCTTCGCGCTTAACTCGCAGCATGACTTTTTCGCCACTGGTAATGGCAAACTCTTCGCCACCTTCAGGAAAGTTTAACTTAGTGTTTTCATCCACCATGCCAGCAAAGGTAAACTCCATTTTTTCACTAATGCCATAACGACTTAGGACCAATGCAAACAGCAAATCTCCAGGTACACAAAACTTCTTTGCATCTTTATCATGAAGTGGGTTGTAATCATCGGCTACGCATTTTGCAAAACGACACCCTTGTTCACGGGAAATTGAAATATGATCAGCATGTTGCTGAAAAAAAGGACTTAACATAGTTTGTTCACTGCTTAAACTGCTTATAACCCGCCTATTCTACCAGATTAAATAACAATAGAGGTCGAATCTGTTAAACTTTTGTTTATAACTTAGACGTAACATTTTGAAAAATCCCGCTTTGCAGCGACAGCGCAAGGGAAAACTAGTTATGCTTGCTAGGCATAAGTTATAACAAATTCCATATTTTTGTATAAAGTAGTTAACATTTACTAAAAAATAAGTAAAACTAACGGTTGTTGTCGTTGTACAATGGCAACCTAATTAACAAGAAAATGACGTACTTTTCAAAGGTTTCATAGGGACTGAGGCTACAAAAAGCTAGCACTTTAACGTCCACAAAAATACGAGGCAGCTAATGCAATTACGTTTTAGCCAAGCCTGATTTTATTTTAGGTATACCGGTTTGCTCTACCCTAAGGCTTTTAGAATCGTTGATATAATAAAACTCAATAAAGCAGCACTGTACATTGCATTGATCTATAGTGCGATTTATAGCGCTTGTCTCTTTGCTAAATCAACAGATAAACCTTTTTTTAAAGTATCGCCTTCGGTCTGTATCACTGAAACAAAACAAAAACTTTGCGAGTTCAATATTCAAGTGAACCTTATCTTAGCCCCCTACAAAGAGCTGTGTCTTGAAATATCAAATCGACCGCAATATACCCAATGCTATACAGCAACGGGAGTGATTAAAGAGCGTTTTAAATTGCAAACGACCCACTCAATTATGGTTCAACTTATCGATCCACTTACCAACCGAATTGTTAAAGAACAAGAGTTATCAATTGCTAATTATGAAGCGAGTGATTATCGCATCAAGCGTCGTTTTGGCTGGAGTTTATAATGCATCATATATTTGTCATCGAAGATGACCTAAAACTTGCTAACTTAATACAAAAGTTTTTATTAAAGCAAAAATTTACAGTGGATGTATTTAATACCGTTCAAGAATATTGCGATCACAATACAACGTTTACGCCAAGCTTAATTATCTGTGACGTTATGTTGCCTGATGGTAATGGCTTTAGCTTGATAGATAATTTAAAAAAAAACCATGACTGCCCCATTATATTTTTAACGGCACTTGATTCTGTCCAGTCACAAATAAAAGGGCTTGAATTAGGTGCTAATGATTATTTAGTAAAACCAATTAGGCCCGAGCTTCTCCTTGCAAAAGTGAGAAATATCATCAATCAACAAGGGCAAAATCAACAATCACAAAGCTTATATATTGATGCAAGAAAACGCGACGCTATTTTTCTGAAAACACCGCTTGGCTTGAATGATAACGAGTTTGAAATTATATCATTTTTAGCTAAAAGTAGCCCCAAAGCAGTGACCAGAGAAGTATTGTTTAAGCATGTAATCGGCCGAGAATACGATGGCTTAGACAGAGCAGTGGATTTGAAAATAAGTCGCCTGCGAAAAAAATTAAAAACGCTTTTTGCTGATAAAGAATCATCTTTAGATATTAAATCTGTTCGTGGTAAAGGCTATAGCTTGGATATTACTGAGCCATGAACCAGAAATTTTTAAAACTCTATGTAATAATCACAATTAGCTTAATTGCGTTAGTGCTATCCTTTGGTCAACTTTACAATTATTTTTTCCCCGCAGCCACACCAAGTATTCAATTCAGCGTTGACGAATTTCGCTCTCTTATTGAAAATAAGCAATATAAAATAAAAGAACTAAGCGCATCTCAACTGATAATTCCTGAAAGCCTTGAACAAAAATTTGCCCAACAAGGCATAATTAAAGTCACTATTGATCAGCAATCTTATGTTTATCTAAAAGGTGAAAACCTACAAAACTTTCGTATTGGGCCTATTAATTTAACAACCGGACAACCGACAAATTGGGCTGCCTTTATCACTTTTTACTTGCTACTTGGTGGGCTCATATTACTGTTTATTCGGCCTATTTTCCGTGATTTAAGCTTATTACAATCAGCCGCCAAGCGTTTTAGTAAAAAACCAGAAAAAATAGATTTAGCCATAAGAAGTAACTCATCGATTGCACCGCTTGCTGGCACGTTCACTGAGATGTCGGAGCGAATAGAAAATTTTATTCAGCTGCATAGCGACTTATCTCGGATAATTTCCCACGAAATTAGAACTCCGCTATCCCGCATGCGGTTTGCGCTATCAATTTCAGACTATAGCGATGAAGAAAATGAGCAAATAGAGCGAGATATTGAAGAAATAGAGCTACGCTTGGAACAATACCTTTCATTTGCACGGCTTGAACATCAGCACAACGTTTTTTGCCAATCACGCACTCACCTCAATCAATTGATAGAGTCTGAAATTAACAAGTTTAGCCTTTATAAAGAGCTTAACTTCATACTCAGAAAAGATATAATCACGGTAAATTGCGAAGCCAGTTTTATGGCCATAGCGATGCAGAACTTACTCATCAACGCAACTAAGTATGCGAAACAGCAAATCATTGTTACCACCAGCCTCGATGAGGGGTTCTACACAATACATGTCATTGATGATGGCCCTGGACTCCCCATAAATGCGGGCGCACTGATAGAGCCTTTTCAGCAGGGTGAAAACGATAACCTTGCCAGCGGGTATGGCTTAGGCCTTTATATAGTAAAGCAAATCGCAAGCTGGCACGGAGGGACTATTTCACTGTGTAATAGCAATGAAACTGGTGGGGCTGATATTGCTATTCGTTGGCCTAAAAATGATAAGTAATGCCAGCAAACCCTGAGAAATAACCAGTTTCAGAAATCATAGGGTTATTAACTAAATCACTATCGAGCCAGGTGTGCTTAACATTCACATCGACACTAAAGCGCTCTGAAAGTGGGTATTCATAACTTAATTTAAAGTGATAGTTTAAAGCGCTTTTATTGTCGTAGCTGGGGATTCTTACCAGTGCTTCTCTGGCAGCCAAGGTATAGTAATAGCTGATTAGCTCTCGGTTTTTATACGTAGCACCAAGCTCTAAACCAAAGAGTGCATCATCAACGTTAAAGACCTTAAAGATATTCAATTGCCCTTCATGGCCATCATGCACACCGGTAACATCTTGCATCAAAGAAGCTTCTAGTAAAACACTGTCGCTAAGCTTGTAACCAGTAGATAATCCCGCTAGATAAGATAAGTCACGCTCAATCGGCGTTAACCCATCTTCAGGCCTTGAGGGAGTATCCTTTAAACCTCCGGAAACCACACCAGCGGCAAAGAGTTTATCAATACCATCTAACTCAAAGAAAAAACCATCTTCATTAAATCGACCAGAGATATCGACATAAAAATTACTCTGTTCAACTAGACTATAACCCACCGCAAAATTATCAAAAAACCAACGCTCACCATAATAAGTAAGGTTTGGCAAAATTGGGGTAGTAAAGTTATCTGAATTCAAAACAGGATTTTGAATACCGCCATAGCCTATTGAAACACTAGCGTGAAGCTCACCTTTTGCGATTAATTGCTTTTCAGCTAACGACTCTGCAAACACTGTTTGTGTAAAAGCTAAACTTGCTAGACTCAGAAGCACTTTTCTTAACATAATCGCCATAACCTAATAAAAATATAATCTGTAAATCTTTTGATAATGTAACATATTTATTTCATTGCAACTGTACGTTTTACGCATTTCAAATCAAGAAGTACGTTAAATTTATATAAGGGCTCCTTAGAGCCCTTATATTGATAATAACGTCTATTTAGTCACTCTTCTCCGACGCAAACTTGCAAAACCCGCCATCAACACAGTTAACCAGGCTAATGAACCACTGCTGCTGTTGCTTTTTGTCTCTTCAACTACGGTTGTATCTTCAACTTCATTCACCGTAAGAGTAAATGTTTCTTTTGATACTGTTGTCGGTGTATCTGTATAAGCAACCATTACTGTCACATTTACATCACCGGTAACACCCGCATTTGGTGTAACTTTCAATGTAGAACCAGATTCATGTCCCATTACTTCAATCTCTGCATTATCTGCAACGGCTGTAATAACGGTTTCTTTTCCTAGTTCATCTGTAAAGTTTACAACCAATTCAGCTACACCACCTTCATCGATAACCATATCATCCAGGCTGCTAATCGCTAATCGCTCACTGATAGTCACGACTTCGACATTCACCGTCGAGGTCGATTCATGCTCACCATCTGATACTGTTACTGTAAAGCTATGCTGACCCGGCTCTAAACCCGATACCGTCGTCATCGCAGCCGTTGCATCGGCAATTACACCCGCACCTGACCACGCAAAAGTGATTTCATCGCCATCGGCATCACTTGAACTTGATGCATCCAGTGTGACAACCTCTCCTTCAGTGATAACCACATCCGTAGTAGCGACTTCAACTACCGGTGCATCACTCACACCTGTCACGGTTAGCATAAACGTGGTGCTGGCTTTATCGGTTGGGTTTTCAATATCAGATACCACAACTTCGATTTCAGTTTCACCAAAGAAGTCTGCTACTGGCGTAATTGTGACTGTTTCGCCATCCACTTCATAGGTTACATCTGCTGAAATGACCGAGATTTCATTCTTCGAATTCATTTCATCAATATGATCAACATCGAATGAAACAGCCGTTTCTTCAGTGGTGGTCATGTCATTAAGTGGCACTATAGTGATATTACCCGGTACTGATAGGGTTTTAGTCACGCTGATATCAGCCATGCCTGACATTGACGTTGTTGCTGTAATTTCAAGGTTTTGACCTGATGCTGAAGGTAATACTTCCGCCCATGCCGTGACTTCAAATTGTGAAGACTCTGGGCCTACGTAATCCATACAGATAATGTAGTCGTCTTTTACGACTTCATCTAAGTTGTCATACGCTTGGCTATCGCCTTTGTGGCCATTTAACGGACCCCATAAATCCCACATACCTTTAAAGCCTTGTATACCAATACTTCCCTGACCTTGGGTACTGCCAAAGTCTATATTGTCATAGGCAAAATAAATTTCGTGCTCATTTTTACCAAAGCGTGTATTGGCATTAAATAACACTTGAAAGTCAAAGCTATTGTCTCGCTTAGTATAAGTAATCTGACGTGTCTGAGGGTCTTGCGCTATATCGCCATAATCAGCGGCGTTATCCCATTCAACAATAGCCCAACCTGAGGCTGTACTGGCCATTGAGATACCTTCACTTGCCGATAAGCCAACTGACATCATGTCTTTAACTTTCAAGCCGGTATCTTTAGAGTTGTATTCAGCACGCCACAATGGTGCTAATACTTCATTGGGGAAGGTATTAAATGGTAAACGAGAATGCCCTGTGCCTCTAATTGGTGCACCAGAAAAGTCGACCATACCATTACCTTTGATTTGTATTAAAGAGCCTGGTACGTTGCTATCCTCAGTATTGTTATACAAGCTGAAGGCATCATAGTAACCTCCAAATAACGTATTTAATGGGACAACCCAACCTCTGCTATATTGAATCATTCCTGTGTCATCAAAGCCACTCAGTGACGGATTAATGCCAAACTCAGATAAGTTAATATAGCCACCTGGGTTACTATTGCCTAAATCTGGCAATTTACACATTTCGTCTGTGATGTTATCGGTAATAATATAGTCAGCCGATAAATCAGATGTATCTTGCTGCACACCTGAAATAATAACTTTACCGTCAACAACCTCTGTACTTACTTCACTAGCACTGCCAACAAGTACATCGCTAGGACGAACGCTTAAACCCTCAGGAATATCAAGCTCGAATGAGAAATCGCGATCCTGCCCTGAGTTATTGGCTAATACTTCAAAAGTGAATGGGATGCGGTCGCCCACTTTAGCAGTTGAATTAGGAACATCTAAGTTAATCGCATCAACACCACGTTCAATTTTCAAAGGTACTGAGCCAATATTACCCACATTAACGGCTGATGTACCTACATCAATCATTGAGTAATAGATGGCATCTGGTTCCATTGCCATATCCCAATTGATAGTCATATCAACGGTTTCAACACCATCACTACCCGGTAGTGTTACGTCAATTTCATCTGCGTATTGATCGGTTACCACAGCAAATGCAACATCAAACGTCTCTTCAACCCCCTCTTGACCTGGATCTTTTGAGTTATAGATAACAGCCCAATATTCACCTGATTCTGGGTTGTTGATATTACAAAAGTTTTTGTAAAGTACATGACTTGATACACATAGGATCTCATCTTGCGGTTGAATAATACCATCGCCGTTGTAATCTTTACCGATGTAAACGTTTGGATTACCTCGATTATGAGTGCCTTCAAAAGGTGATTCAATATCAACAACTTCAACAGTAAAACGCTTAGCATTTGCAGGTACTGTTACAAATTTAGTGGCAATTGCTTCATCTAAAATATCATCAGGGTTAACTTCATCAGTGCGGTTCATTGCCCATGGGAAAACTTGGTCACTATCTTTAGGTATTACAAAGGTTTCAACAGTTGCTTTTACCGGCTTATAAGCCTGAGCCACAGGTGCTGCCACATTTGGTAAGTTTACGTTATTAACGACAAATGAACCTTGGTCTGCATGCGCTGTTGTTTTCACCGATGATGGAAGGTCGCCACGATCATATTTAAACACCACTGGCCACTGCGCATCAGGAATGTCAGCCTGTTCAGCCTTGAAAGTTAGTCGGCTATGCAATTCAACTTCTGCGTTACTAAACCAATCTTGCGTGTCCATAATTGATGCTTTAACAATAATGGTTTGGCTCTCGCCTTTTTTCAGGCTGAATGTGCTTGGTTCAACTTCAATATTAACGCCATTTTGTGCTGATTGCTGACGGCTATCAAAGTTCCAGTTTACAACATCACCCTGACTTACTGACCATGTACCATCCTCTGTTGCAGTGATTGTACGTATCCACTGACATTCCGGTTTACACGAGAAGTTAACTAAGTTAGGTAAGTTTAGCTTATGTGGTGTACCACCGTTGTATGGATCAGCTGCTAAGAAGTTATCTGCGCTTTCATCCATTACAAAGCCGGCTTTGGCAGCACTTGCAACATTCACTCGGCCAGTACCCGCACGGTATGTCTCAGCTTTTTCAATATCACCTGTCGCATTATTTAGACGGCGATACTGCACCACGTTATCTGCGGTCATTAGTAACGCAGATTGAATTTGCGCTGGCGTCCACTCTGGATGGATTTGGCGAAGTAGTGCCATTGAGCCGGCAATATGCGGAGACGCCATCGAAGTACCGCTTATTGCGATATAATCTTGACCATTTGGTGTTGGTAAAAACGGATGCTCATCTGAATATGCAGCATAAATATTAACGCCTGGCGCTGAAATAGCTGGCGCTAAAATTTCTTCATTTTGATATGAAGGACCACGAGATGAGAAGTCAGCTAACCAGTCAGCATCTTCAGGTTTTACACGGCGCTCAATTACCGTCGGTTTAATAGTAATTTGATGACCTAACTCTGAGTTGTGATCAATCCAATCTTCTAAGCCTTGATCAGGGTAGACACCATGCCATTGATCATAAGTAAAGTGAACACTTGGTAATTCGTAGCTTTCAGCAACTGTACCTTGATCAGCAAGTTTATTAAACATAATAAAGCCATCAGCACCACCAGCTTTAACATTACTTACTTTGGCAGTACGCGCATTTGCTGTAGGGTCAGCTGGATCATGGCGTTGGCAAACAACAAATACATTGCTCGAGCCATCCGCAGCACCAGGAATAGCAGTGCCATCTTTAAAGAAATCAAACGCCCCTTCAGGGTATTCAGTAGCACAATAACCATTGCTATCTTTTTCACCGTTAATATCTTCGTAATCTTTAGCCCAAACAACGACACCGGTGATTTCATCGGTATTGATTGAACCACCCACTAAGCCAGTGTCAGACCATGCAGGTACCTCAGCACCCAGAGCTGGATCAATAAACCCGGCAAACTCAACCATAGTATCCACAGCAATTGTACGACCATGAGTTGTCGCAGCCACTTGTGCAAGCCAAGGTGATGAATTATCTAAATAACCAAAACACTCGTCACCACATGCTTGACCATTATTACCCGCTGCGGCTGCAACACTAATACCCGCTTCACGCGCGGCTAAAAATGCAAGCTGTACCGGGTCAGCCCACACATTTGAGTCAGCACCACCAATTGAGAAGTTCAGTACATCAACACCATCAGAAATCGCATCTTCAATACCTGCCACAAGTGCTTCACCAGGACAACCTGAATACTCTTCACTACTTGGGTAACACACTTGATAAGAAATAACGTTAGCATGCGGAGCCACACCTGACAGTTGTGGGAACAACGCTTCTTTTAATACCTTACCATCAGATTCTTCGCCATACCCTGCAACCATGTAAGGTACGTCATATAACACGTTACCAGCAGCTGTAGAGGCAACATGCGAACCATGTCCTTGATAGTCTTCACCAATCGCAGGCCAACCAGGGATCATAGCTGAATATGAATCTGTAACAACATCATATGAGCGTACACCAATGAGTTTATTATTACATTGCACCTCATCAGGCTCTTCGACACAGTCACCTACATAATTGCCAGCACCAAATGGGTTTGTATGTTCATAACCGTCACCACCAACAGCTGCAAATGAAGGATGATCAGAGTTAATACCGGTATCGATAATACCGACGATTTGTCCTTCACCTTTACCTTGAATGCCACTTGGTACGCTGGTGCCATCCCAAATTTTGTCTGCACCTATATGGGTTGGGCCTTCATCAGAAAGTAAATCATATTTTTTAGAGCGCATAACCGAGCTAACACCACCAAGTGCTGATACTCTGCTTGCTTCTGCTTCGGTCATTTTCACAGAAAAGCCATTCAACGCTTTGGTGAATTGATGACGAATTTCAGTACGGCCAGTTGCTGCTGTAACACTATGCATTACAGTTTGTTGCTTTGTTAAAAGCTGGTTTTGGTAATCAACTACCGCTGAGATAGTTGCTTGGCCTTGTTCAAATAACTTATTTACACCTTGGCTACGCATCGTGCGCGCAAGCGGTGATGCTAAGTTTTGCGCCTCTAATGCAACCGAGTTGTCATTGAGTTTTACAATATAAACATGCTCGCCATCAAGACCCTCTTCTTGGAATTTATTACCTTGAGAATTGAGCTGTACGTTCAAACCATCGTTTTGCAACATGGTAGATGAACTAACATCTTGAAATTCTTCTGTTAACTTTTTTATATCTGCAAATGTAGCATTGACGGCTTGCACAGTATTGGGATTGACGACTTGATTATTTGCAGCGTGAAGAGCTCCCACGCTGCAAATTGCAGCTGCAACGGCAACTGATACAGTTTTGAGTTTCATTGAATTCCCCTGGATTATTGTAAATTATTATTCTAAAAATCTGCATATTTACAGCTTCATGCTTACAATATAACCACACGAAAAACAAAATGTCGTACACTTGCATGTAGCATTTTGTACACACAATTAACAAATAACACAAAAATACTGTATAGAAGCAATAGCAGTCTCAAATATAGGAAAACTTATTCAATACTGTAAAACTTAGGAGAGGTTATGAATGACAATACGTTAAACATGAAAAAAGGGCCTCGAAAGGCCCTTTGCTACTTAACACACTTAGGGAGTGATTATTTACGTTTTGCAGCTCGGCGTCTTAGACCTGCATAACCCGCCATCAACACAGTTAACCAGGCTAATGAACCACTGCTGCTATTGCTTTTTGTCTCTTCAACTACGGTTGTATCTTCAACTTCATTCACCGTAAGAGTAAATGTTTCTTTTGATACTGTTGTCGGTGTATCTGTATAAGCAACCATTACTGTCACATTTACATCACCGGTAACACCCGCATTTGGTGTAACTTTCAATGTAGAACCAGATTCATGTCCCATTACTTCAATCTCTGCATTATCTGCAACGGCTGTAATAACGGTTTCTTTTCCTAGTTCATCTGTAAAGTTTACAACCAATTCAGCTACACCACCTTCATCGATAACCATATCATCCAGGCTGCTAATCGCTAATCGCTCACTGATAGTCACGACTTCGACATTCACTATCGAGGTCGATTCATGCTCACCATCTGATACTGTTACTGTAAAGCTATGCTGACCCGGCTCTAAACCCGATACCGTCGTCATCGCAGCCGTTGCATCGGCAATCACGCCATTACCTGACCATGCAAAGGTAATCTCATCGCCGTCTGGGTCAACTGATGTTGATGCATCAAGCGTGACTACTTCACCTTCAGTGATAACCACCTCAGTTGTAGCTACTTCTGCAACTGGTGCATCGCTCACACCTGTCACGGTTAGCATAAACGTGGTGCTGGCTTTATCTGTTGGGTTTTCAATATCTGATACCACAACTTCAATTTCAGTTTCACCAAAGAAGTCTGCTACTGGCGTAATTGTGACTGTTTCGCCATCCACTTCATAAGTTACATCTGCTGAAATGACCGAGATTTCATTCTTTGAATTCATTTCATCGATATGATGAACATCGAATGAAACGGCCGTTTCTTCAGTGGTGGTCATATCATCCAATGGCACAACAGTAATATTGCTAGGTACTGATACTGTCTTGGTAACCGTCTTATCAGCGGTACCTACCATTGACGTGGTCGCAATAATTTCAAGGTTTTGACCTGATGCTGAAGGAAGTACTTCTACCCACGCCGTTACTTCAAATCGTGATGACTCTGGGCCTACGTAATCCATACAAATGATGTAGTCGTCTTTTACAACTTCATCTAAGTTGTTATACGCAATATCAACAGCCAATGGGCCATCTAGAGCACCAAATGTACCAACTAAGCCTTTATAACCTTGCAAGCCAATACTGCCTTGCGGTCCAGTGCTACCAAAGTCAATATTATCATAAGCATAGTAAATTTCGTGCTCATTTTCCCCAAAGCGGGTATTAACATTAAATATTACTTCAAAGTCAAAACTGTTATCACGCTTGTCATATGTATACTCACCGCTATCCCAATCATAATTACCATTACCATAATCAGAAGCGTTATCCCACTCAATAACAGCCCAGCCTGATGTGGTGGTTGCTAGTGAGATACCTTCATTAGCCGATAAACCAACCGATAACTCATCCTTTAGCGTTCCAGAGTCGGTGTTATAGTAGCCACGCCATAATGGCGCAAGGATTTCTGGCGGATAAAACTCAGTTGGGAATTGCACATGTTGAGGCTGAATTAAACGCGCTGGAACAGGACCAACTGTACCCATACCTTTTATCTCAAGGTGACCTGTAGAAACATTTGATACACCATCATTGTTATATAGTGCATACGAATCATACTGACCATTAAACAATGTATCGATTGAGATAAAATGACCCATACGGTAGTTAGATAACCCCGTATCTGTAAAGCCCGACAGCATTGGCGAAATACCAAACTCAGAAAGGCTTACATAACCCCCAGGATTACTGTTACCAAAGTCAGGTAGGCGACACATCTCATCAGTAATGTTATCTGTTACAATATAATCCCCTGCAATATCACGGGTATCTTTTTGCAACCCACTCACAATTATTTTGTCGTCAATTACTTCAATATTAACACCTTCATCAGTCGAACTAAGTACTGAGTCGCGGCTAACACTTAAGCCTTTAGGAATGCTTAATTCAAACGAGTAATCACGGTCATACCCTGAGTTATTAGCTAAGACTTCAAAAGTTAATGGGATTTTTTCACCCACTTGCGCTTTCTCAACTGGTGCATCTAAATGTACAACATCATTACCACGGTCTAAACGCAATGGAATAGTGCCAATGTTGTCAGGGTTAACTGCTGAAGTACCAACATCGATAAGTGAATAGTAAACATCACCTTGATCCATTGCCATATCCCAATTAAGGGTCATATTGGCTGGTGTAGTCCCGTTACTAGCAGGCAGTGATACATTAAGGTTACTCGCGACCTCGTCCGTTACCGTAGCAAACGCAACTTCAAATGTTTCTTCTACCCCTACATAACCCGACTCACGGTCATTGTAAACAATAGTCCAATAGTTACCTTCTTCTGGGTTATTGATATTACAGAAGTTCTTTATTATTGGCGCGGTTGAAGCACATAAGATTTCGTCTTGTGGCTGAATAATACCATCGCCATTGTAGTCTTTACCGACAAAAAGAATCGCGTTGCCCCGGTATGAAGTCCCTTCAAGCTCAGACTCTATATCTAAGATTTCAACAGTAAAGCGCTTAGTATTAGCTGGAACTTGATTAAACTGAGTATAAACGGCTTCATCTAAAAGCTCTTCTGCTGGGAAATCACCTTCAGCCGCACCTAATTGCCAAGGGAAAGTTCTATCATCATCTTTAGGCAGCGTAAGTGTTTTAACATCTGCCTTAACAGGCTGATATGCTCTCGCTACGGGTGCTTCTGTATTAGGTAACTGTAGACCTTTTGCAATATATTGACCTTGCTCGCTATGAACATCAACTTGCATAGAAGATGGTAAATCACCGCGTTCATATTTAAACACTAATGGCCAATGCGCGTCTGCTAGCTCAGCGTTATCTGATTCAAACATCAAGTTAGTATGCAGTTCAACTTCAGCGTTGCTGGCAACATCTTGCGTATCCATGATTGACGCTTTAACAATGATGGTTTGTGTTTCGCCTGCTTTTAAGCTAAATGTGTTTGGAATAACTTCAATATTGACACCGTTTTGCGCTGCCTGGTTATTCATGTCTAAGTTCCAGTTAACAACATCACCGTGTGTCACATTCCAAGTGCCATCTTCAGTAGCCTTGATAGTACGAACCCATTGACACTCAGGTTTACACGAGAAGTTAACCAGGTTTGGCATATTGAGTTTATGCGGCGTGCCACCATTTGCTGGATCTGCAGCAAGGAAGTTATCAGCCGTTTCATCCATTACAAAGCCTGCTTTTGCAGCGCTTGCAACATTGATACGGCCCGTGCCTGCACGGTATACTTCGGCGATATCTACATTGCCGGTCGCGCTATTTAGACGGCGATATTTAACAACATTGTCTGCCGTCATTAATAGTGCAGATTGGATCTCTGTTGCTGTCCATGTTGGGTGAATTTGACGTAGTAACGTCATCGAACCTGCAACATGTGGTGACGCCATAGAAGTACCACTGATTGACGCAAAATCTTGGCCATTTGGTACTGCAGCAAACACTTGTTCATCAGAATAAGCGGCATAAATATTAACACCAGGCGCAGCCACTGCTGGCGCTAAAATATCAATATTTGAATATGAAGGGCCACGAGATGAGAACGGTGCTAACCAATCCGCGTCTTCTTCATTAACACGACGTTCAATTAAAGTCGGCTTAATGGTGATCATGTGCCCTTTTTCGCTTGAGCTATCAACCCAATCTTCTAACCCTTGGTCTGGATATACACCATTCCACTGGTCATAGGTAAAATGGACGCCAGGTAATGAATAGGCTTCAGGAACGGTCGTTTGAGCTTTATCTTCATTAAACATGATAAAACCATCAGCACCACCGGCTTTAATATGATCGATTTTTGCAGTACGCGCATTCGCTTCTGGATCTGTTGGTATGTGTCGCTGACAAACAACAATAACATTAGTGCTACCATCTGCAGCGCCAGGAATTTCTGTGCCATCTTTATAAAAATCAAATGTTGCTTCAGGGAAATCAGCAGTACAATATCCTTTACTGTCAGTTTCGCCATTTACATCTTGGTAATCTTTCGCCCAAACAACCACACCGGTGATTTCTTCGTTATTGATTGCGCCGCCAATAAGGCCTGTTTCTGACCAACTAGGTACTTCTGAACCAAGCTCAGGATCAATAAAGCCAGCATGTTCAATCGCCGTTTCAACCACAATGCTACGTCCGTGCGTTGTCGCAGCAACTTGAGCAAGCCAAGGTGATGAGTTATCTAAATAACCAAAACATTCAGCAGCACCACACGCTTGACCACTATTACCTGCTGCAGCTGCAACGTTAATACCAGCTTCGCGCGCTGCTAAAAAAGCTAGTTGTACTGGATCGGCCCAAATGTTTGAATCGGCACCACCAATCGAGAAGTTAATTACATCAACACCATCGGCAATCGCATCTTCAATACCTGCAACTAACGCCTCACCTGGACAACCTGAATACTCTGTACTGCTTGGGTAACATACCTGATATGAAATAATATTGGCATGCGGTGCAACACCTGAGATTTGCGGGAATAGCCCATATTTAAGGACTTTACCATCCATTTCGTCACCGGTGCCGGCAATCATGTATGGTACATCATAAAGTACATTACCCGCAGCCGTTGACGCAACATGTGAACCATGACCGCCGTAATCTTCACCAATTGCCGGCCAACCTGGGATCATTGCTGAATATGAATCAGTCACCACATCATATGAGCGCACACCAATCAGTTTGCTATTACACTGCACTTCATCAGGCTCTTCAACACAGTCACCAACATAATTGCCTTCGCCAAATGGATTAACATGACTATAACCATCAGCGCCTACTGCAGCAAACGAGGGGTGATCTGAATTGATACCAGTATCTATAATACCAACGATTTGGCCTTCACCTTTACCGTTAATACCACTTGGCACGCTCGTGCCATCCCACACCTGATCCGCGCCAATATGTGTAGGCCCTTCATCAGACAATAAATCATATAATTTTGAACGCATCACAGATGCAACCGTGCCAAGTTCAGCAACACGCATTGCTTCACTTTCAGTCATTTTTACTGAGAAACCATTCAGCGCTTTTGTGAACTGACGACGCATCTCTGTGCGCCCTGTTCTAGCCGTTACACTTTGCATTACTGATTGTTGAGTGGTTATTAATTTATTTTGGTATTCAACAACAGCAGACGTTGATGCTTGGCCTTTTTCAAATATTTTAGTCACACCTTGAGAGCGAAGCGAACGCGATAAAGGCGAGTCAAATGTCTGTGCTTCTAACGCAACAGAGTTACCCTTAAGCTTAACAATATAAACATGCTCGCCATCAAGGCCTTCTTCTTGGAACTTACCTTGTTGTGCGTTGACTTGTACATTTAAGCCATTGTTTTGCAACATTGACGCAGAATCTTGCGTTAAGATCTTATTCGTTAACGCTTGAATCTCAGCTGCCGTAGTATTTGGTGCTTGCAGTGTATTTTCTGTTACTGTTTTTATACTTGCAGCCTGTAGTGCCCCTGCACTACACACAGCTGTAGCAACAGCCAACGCAATTGTTTTGATCTTCATACATTTCCCCAAAGTGATAAAAAAGAAAAAATAATTATTCAGTAAGCATGAATATCCATTTCAACTTAGGGTTATATTCAACCACATCAAAAGCGATAAATAATTCAACTTCATGTAGCGTTTTGTACATACATTTAACATTTGACTATCATTGCTTGCTCTTAATCTCTCAAAACCTTTTTAATACCAACTAACAAGTTCACTAAGGATCAATGTAAACGCAGGCCACCCATTGATAGAAAGATATGAAGCCATAAACTACAAATTATTACATTAAGGTAGATATTTTAATGCTAGAATCAGGCAAGGAAAAAAATAATAAGTAAGGAAATAAACATGATAAAAAATACTGCTATCCTAGCTTTAAGTCTGACTATTAGTGCATGTACTAATATCAAACTTAACTCAAATGTTGATGATTATTTTATAGCGAGCCATGTAGCTAGAGATGATTTATACGAGTTCTATAGTGGACAGCAAGCCACTGAAAGTGGTGCAATATTACTTGGTCGAATTGAAGGAATGAGCTGCATGGCTTCTCAAGATGGTCGCCGAATTGATATTGATATTAGTAAAATGAAAAATGAGGCCATTGAACTACTAAAGCAAGATGCAATTAGTAGAGGAGCAAATGCATTTCTTGTTGAACAGTGTCAAAGTTTTACTAACGCAGGCTATGGATGTGATCGGGCTTTTTTATGCACAGGGCAATCCTACGACTATGAATAAGCTTTAGACTACATATTAAGAGCAAAGCTTAGCAGCACACGCTTACCAGATTCTATTTTAGATACGCTGTGTTCATACATATCTGGTCTAAACAAATACACGCGATTAAACCAGTTAATAATGCACTTGGTGCATTTAAATACACCACCCGCTTTAGGCTTTACCAATACAAAATTAAGTTTGTAATAGCGCCCTTGCTGCACGGGATCAATATGCTTCATAACACTGTGGTTAGTCGGGTAGGTTACTAAATTTATTGAAAATGTGTGACTGCTAAATAGGGCTTTATTTTTTACGGTTGCTAACATACGGCCTCCCAATGCTTTATCAGACATATTGTATCATCAGGTTGCGTCTATACGCGTGAAAATAACCATGCCTATATATCATGATATATAGCCAAACAGCCTGAAACAAAAAAGCCGAACTATAATAAGTTCGGCCTTTTAAAACACATCTTTTGCGTTATGCGCTTGGGTACTCACGATAAGCACGCTCAATATTTTTTGCCTGCTTTTTAGAGATACCTAAGTGAGCAAGCGCAACACGTAAACGAGCACGCGATAAATCAGAGCCTAAAATTTCCATCGCATCAAGTACAGACGTTGATGACGTTTTACCTGTGATAGCCACAAAGATAGGTTCTAAGAAGTCTTTGATCTTTAACTCATGGAAGGTCGAAACCGCTTTAGCGATAGCAAATATTTCAGGCTTCTCCCAGCTACGTAAGCCTTCAAGTTGCCAAATAAAGAACTGTAATGCTTGGCGAATAACATTCTCATCTGCTTTTCCAGCAGTTAATAATGCAGGGTCATAAGTTGGAATACCACCAACAAAGTGCCCTGCTAAGTCAACCATATCAGAGAGTGTGTTGATACGTGTTTTCGCTTCTGGTAACACCTTAGCAAGCATATCGCCGTTAAACTTCCAATCAACAAAACGCTGCATCAACTCTGCATCGGTTAGGTTTTCACGGATCCACATGCCGTTTAACCAGCTTAACTTATCAACGTCAAACACCGGGCCACCCAGTGATACTCGTTTCATATCAAAGTGTTCAATCATCTCAGCAAGGGTGAACTTTTCACGCTCATCAGGCATTGACCAACCCATGCGGCCTAAATAATTAAGTACCGCTTCAGGTAGATAACCCATTTCTTTGTAGTAGTTGATTGAGGTTGGGTTTTTACGCTTAGATAACTTTGATTTATCAGGGTTGCGTAATAATGGTAAGTGGCCCAGTACAGGCGCTTGCCAACCAAAGTCTTCATACAATTTTAGTAACTTAGGCGCTGAGTTTATCCACTCTTCGCCACGGAAAATATGACTAATTTGCATGTGATGATCATCAACCACGTTTGCAAGAAAGTAAGTCGGGAATCCATCGGCTTTAAGTAGCACTTGCATGTCTACATTTTCCCATGGGATCTCAATCTCACCACGTAGATAATCGTTAAACTTAAATGTGCCCTCAGATGGGATCTTCATACGAATAACGTAAGGCTTACCTGCAGCTAAGTTCGCTTTAATTTCTTCTTCTGTTAGCTTTAAACCACGACCATCGTATTTAGGGCGCAGGCCTTCAGCCATTTGCTCTTCACGCATTTGGTCCAGTTCTTCGCTGGTTGCAAAGCAGTAAAATGCCTTACCTTGTTCAACAAGTTGATGAGCATACTTTTTGTATAAATCGCTGCGCTCAGATTGACGATATGGGCCGAACTCGCCGCCCACATCAGGGCCGTGATCCCACTCAAGCCCTAACCAACGCAAGCTATCCATAATCGCTTGTTCTGATTCTGGTGTGCTACGAACTTGGTCAGTATCTTCAATACGAAGTACAAATTCACCACCTTGCTGTTTAGCAAAACAGTAATTAAACAAGGCGATATAAGCTGTGCCAAGATGCGGGTCACCGGTTGGTGACGGAGCAACACGAGTACGGATTGTCATGGTATATTCTCTTTAAAAAAGGACTATAAAAGTTGCCCAAATGCTAGCATAGCAAGGGCAATTTTCGAAGTGGTAGCGCGCGTTATGCCGCGACTTTATCTAAATAGGCAATAATATCGTTTGATTCATATAGCCAATTAACCTGGCCATTTTCTTCAATACGCAAGCAAGGCACTTTAATTTTACCACCTTGCTCTAATAACTCTTGGCGATATTGCTGATTATTCTTCGCATCACGCGTATCAACTTTTAAACCTTGTCGCTTTATCGCTCGGCGCACTTTGACGCAAAAAGGACAGGCTTTAAATTGATAAAGTTTAAAATGACTGGTTGTTTGATCGAGCGTAGCTTGCTCAGCCGCAGGGCGTTTTTTACTACGTGGGGTAAAAATAAAATTAAAGAATAAGATTAAACTACCTAAAAGCCAACGAACTAATTTCATTTTATCACCCTATTTAACAACAAATTTGAGGGCACGGATTTTAGCATAACAGCTAATAAAATAGCATCAAAAAAGCTCAATACCGTCGTCAACACTGTCGGGTTCTTGTTCTATCTCCAGTTCAGTATAAGCGGTTACCTGGTTACGACCATTATTTTTCGAGTGGTATAGTGCAAGATCAGCTTTATGAACCAATACCGACACCATATCGATCTCACTTAACGCTAAAAACCCAGAGCTAATAGTCAAGTTATTTACTTGTGGAAACGGGTATTCAGCGACATTACAACGAACCCGGTTTAGCATATTTCGTGCATCATGTTCATCACTCGCTTGAAATAACACTGCAAACTCTTCACCGCCATACCTAAATATAAAATCATCAATTCTAAAGCTATTTTTTATCAAGCGAGCAACGAGTAAAATAACCTCATCACCAATAACATGACCAAAGTTGTCATTTACCCGCTTAAAGTGATCAATATCCAGCAAGGCTAAAAACCAATGTGACTGCTTCGAAGACGACCTTGTAGAGGTAATAAATGTGTCACCTGAGATAATCTCAATGACTTTTTTATCAAACGTTTGGCGATTTAAAAGCTCAGTGAGGGGATCTAACCGAGAGCGATGAATTAATGCCAATTGATTAGCATAAACATTAAGCACATGTACGGCGAGCATAATGCTTCTTTCAGGTAGTTCATATTCCGACTCAACAAGCAAAACGCCAATGACTTCACCTAAGTAATAGGTTGGGATATAACTCGTATAATGACCAAAGGCGCTGCTAATGCGAATTTTGTTTTTCGCCACTTTTTGTAAAATTAAGTTGACCTCTTGACTCTCAAGAGGCTCTAATGAAGAGTCTGGATTAAGCAGCAAAGGCGGTATATCTTTGCCAAAGTGCTTATTCACATACAGCGCAAAATCTTCAATATCTGGCAACTCTGTAATGGCAGATAACAGCGCCTGATCTAAATCAGGTTCTTCTTCTTGCTGTGTTATTGAAACAATCCACTCATGCCCGCACGAGTTAGTCATTTAAAAATCAACCTAAACAATACATAACGCTAAGTTTAGGTCAGCATTTAAATTTTACTAAATAACTAAGCGAATATGCTAAAAAAGTACCAAATCATCACGGTGGATTACTTCTGCACCGCAATCAAAGTCCAATAATCGAACGATTTCACTCGAGTGACAGCCTTTGATTTTATCGACTTCTTGGCTATTAAAGCGCACAACCCCACGTGCTACTAACTGATAGTTTAAATCAACCAGGTCAACTAAATCGCCTCGACTAAACTGACCTTTTGCGACACGAATACCCTTTGCTAATAAGCTAGCACCTTGCTGCTGGATTGCTGCAGTTGCGCCATCATCAATGACAACTTGGCCATTACTTTTTGGCCCAGCTAATAACCACTTTTTACGACCATCGCGAGGGGCTGTTAGTTTTAAAAATCGAGTGCCAGGTAGTTGCTCACTCATGCAATTTAAAATAACATTTTTACCAGCGCCTTTGGCAATAACCACTTCGACTCCAGCACGACGTGCTATATCAGCAGCTTGCAACTTTGTTGCCATTCCGCCGGTGCCTAAACTAGTGCCACTGCCACCAGCGAGTTGTCGTAATTCATCGTCAATATGACTAACTTTTTCAATGAGTTGAGCGTTACTATCAGTACGCGGATCGCTGGTAAATAAGCCTTCTTGATCAGTTAATAACAGTAGCTTATCTGCGTTGGCTAAAATGGCGACTAAGGCGGATAAATTATCGTTATCTCCGACTTTTATTTCACTGGTTGCAACGGCATCATTTTCGTTAATAATCGGCACCACATCATGGCTTAATAACGCCGTTAAGGTGTCTCGGGCATTAAGGTAACGATCACGATCGTCTAAATCAGCACGAGTTAACAGCATCTGGCCGACATTAATGCCATACAGTGCAAATAGGCTTTGCCAAATATGGATAAGCTGCCCTTGACCAATGGCTGCTAACATCTGTTTATCGATAACAGAGCGTCCGCAGGGTTTAATTAATTGCTCTCGGCCTGCGGCTACAGCTCCACTTGAAACCATAACTACTTGGTGTCCTTGCTTTTTCAGTTCACTACATTGTCGAACCAACTCAACCATGTGTGCCTTATCTAGTTTATCAGTGCCACCAGTGAGAACACTTGTTCCCAGCTTTACAACTACTATCTGCGCCCTTTTCATCGTGATTTACTACAAAAAAAATGAAGAATTTATTTATACCAGTTATGGCTTTTTGAACAAGTTAAAAATATTCATGCTAGGATCGCCTCTTTCTTTATTTAGCTAAATTTTAAGTAAGAGCTCATCATGCCTGCCAGTTTATGTTTAATTATCGCCACCTTTTTATGGGGTAGCTCTTTTATTGCACTAAAATATGCGATAGCCATTTACGATCCTGCTTTGGTGATTTTTTTACGTATGCTCACAACGTTAATGTTGACACTGTGTTTATGGCGTTATGTTATTCGTTTTGAATATCATAAAGGTGACTGGAAATATCTACTCGGTATGTCACTGGCAGAGCCGTGTTTGTATTTTTTATTTGAAGGCCACGCAATGGAATATACCTCGGCCTCACAAGCCGGTGTAATTGTGTCGTGCTTACCCATTATCGTGGCTTTCTTAGCGTTTTTTATGCTTAAAGAGTATATAAGCAAGGCCATTGTTATTGGTTTTACTTTTTGCATTGGTGGCAGTATTTTACTGACCTTACTCTCTCCAACTTCTGAGCAAGCGCCTAACCCGCTGTTAGGTAACTTTTTAGAACTGATGGCAATGGTCTGTGCCGCGTTTTATACGGTCGCGGTAAAACACTTAGCCGCGCGTTACTCCCCTCTAACTCTCATTGCTTTACAAGGGTTTAGTGGTAGCCTGTTTTTTGCCCCTTTCCTTTTATTTATAGATTTACCGAGTGAAAATCAACACGATTTAACCGCTTTGCTGAGTATTTTATACTTAGGTTCTTGCGTCACGCTAGGTGGTTATGGCATGTATAACTACGCAATTGGTAAGGTATCTGTGCTGACAGCCGCTGCCTATTCAAACTTAATTCCTATTTTCACTTTAATTTTATCAGCGATACTTTTAGGTGAAATACTCACTCTTGGGCAGTGGCTTAGCATTGCTGTGGTATTCGTTGGAGTAATGGTAAGTCAACGCCATCAAGAACTCGTGGTTGATATTGATGACGATACTTTATCTGCTGATACCAATAGCCTTAAGTCAGTGCCTGAGGCTAAAGAGTCAAACGGATAACAGGTTAATAAATATAAACCGCTTTGTGCTAAAAAATCATGCAGGGATTGATGTATAACCTCGATTTTTCGCACCTTGTACTGCGTAATTTGACCATTTTGTGTTTGCAAACTAAATACTTCACCCACTTTCGCATTCTTTAAAAACGCAAAGTGGGTATCGTTATGCCCTGCGATGAGCGCTCCTGCGTTGCTTCCTAGCTTACCGCTAGGTAAAAAGTGGCTCGGCGCAAAAGCTAAGTTTCGCCCTGTAGCACCAGCAAGAACCGTCAATGTTTGCTGCTGAGTAGGCCAACTAAGCTGAGCACTAACATAGCTGTCGGCGTAAAACCATGGTTTAACCCGCTCATTTGGGCTTTGTAATGCTTGTTGCCATGCTTGCTCAATTAGGTATTGAGCAAGCCATGCTTTCGCTTGCATATAACTACCATGTGCTAACAAGCTTACACCTGACGCTAATAATGCCCCTGCCAACCAAGCCTTCACTTCTTTAACCTTAATAAACTATAACCAAGCAGTAATATACAACCCATTAAAATATGCATGCGGCTTTGACCATCCGTTTGTGGTAAACGCATTGCTAATCCTTGTGGTACTTGATTTTTAACCTGTACTTCATACTCTGCGGGAGTGTTAGTCGCAGCTTGCTCTATCGCAACAAACGCTGTAAATGGGCTAAGCAATTGATGCTCCAATGCTAACGCTTGTACTTGTTGTTTAACTAATTGCTTATCGTTGTATAACAACAAGGACTTAATTTTTTGCCTGGCCCACAACCGGCTAATACCTGTGGCATTCTCGCCTTGGTACGAATTGAGCTTTATATCCAGAGGCCCTTGTGCTGTTCTACCTTGTAACGAAATAGTGTCATCAGCAGTTAACTTAAGCGCTACCATAATGGGCTCTGCAAAATATAAATCAGGTAGTGGTGAAGGCCAATACTCAAGCGCTGTATTATTGCTATGCAGGCTTAACTGAGTCATGGCAGGGTGTGCAAGCTTATTGAATAATTGCTGCATTTTCGGCTGTACGTCATGGCTGCTACCAATAAATGTAAAGGTTCCACGACCAACGTCGGCGGCACGGCGCATAAAATAGCTATTTGGCGCACTGCCTATCCCCACAGTAAATAGCCGACTATCACCAAGCTGAGTGCGAATATTTGCAAATAAAGCATCTTCATTACTCACACTGCCGTCGGTTAGAAAGATAACTTGGCGAACAAAGCCTGCGTGTTCTTTCGCATCTAATACAGTATCCAGCGCCGCTTTTATCTCAGTCCCGCCATCAGCTTGCAGGCCATAAATAAAGCGCTCTGCACGACGTAAGTTAAAATCGTTAGCGGCCACTGGTTGCTCACTCATAACCGTCACTTTATTGTCAAAGCCAATAATGTTGAAGCTGTCACCATCATTTAGTAACGATAATGCATAGTAAAGTGCGCTTTTGGCTTGCTCCATCGACTGCCCATGCATGGAGCCTGAGGTATCAATCACAAACACCATTTCACGTGCAAGGCGTTGAGTTTGAGTAAAATAATCATCTGGCGGCATCAGCATTAATAAGCCATATTGCTCACCATTTTCTAACCGTTCAGTAAAAAACGCAGCCTGCGCTTGTTCTTTTTGCAATGGTTTAAATTGCAGTAAAAAGTCACGGTCATTGCCGCTTTCTTCATTCAATTTCACCTGATACCGGCCAAATGTAGCATTTTCAACAGCCACTTGATGGTATTTAGATTGAATATCAACGAGCTCTAAACCAACATCAATATCAATGGTTAAACTAAACTGGCCTGCGCTTTGCTCTTGCGTCTCACGCCTCTGAAATACTGGGCTTAGCCACCCTGTAGGAGCCAGAGTTTGCGTATTTACGTCCTTATTATCAGCCAAAATACCTTTCATTGGGTGGTAGCGCGGGGTGATGGTTGTAGGAAAGCGAATCGCAAAAGTACCACTGCGATAATCTATGATTTCTTGATATTCCAACTCTATAGTCAGCTCTTGTGCCGGACTAATATTAGCCACATTGGCAGTAAATAAGTTAGCGCGTTGTTGGCGTATAAGCGCCGCTTGTTTTCCGGCTTGTTTAGCCTCTTTAAAGCGCTGCTCTGCTTGTTGTTTTTTGTCTATTTGCCCCTTGATTACACGTTCACCTATTCGCATGGTCATGGCATGTACCGCACTTTCATCAGGTAAAGGAAAAACATAACGAGCATTGACCGCAAAAGGGTTTTCGTTACGGTAACGTTGTGTCACTACAACATGGTTAATCAATCCCGTGACGGTCATTTTGGCATCACTTTGTAAAATAATACCCGGAGCGACCTCAGTGCCTTGGCTATCATACATTGTTAGCCCAGGTGAAGCCGCTAATACAGCGCGGGGTATACAGATCAGCATTAAGAAAAAAAGGCTTACCCACAGCGTAAAATGGCCATAGGTAAGCTCTTTGCTTAGTTTACTCAACATAAAAATCACTCCCTTGATGGGTAAGTAGGCGCACAAAATGCACCTACAGGTATCTATTAATTACGTGCGGTTTGAGAAGTGTTACTTGGGCGTGTTGTTAACGTGACACGACGGTCAAACACGTTATCTTCGAAGCTATCGCTATTAGCCACAGTTTGCTGTTCGCCAAAGGCATTAGCTGTTAAGCGGGTATGGCTGATACCTTGTTTTATTAAATAGCTTTGCACTGCTGATACGCGTTGTTTCGACAATTGCAAATTTGCTAGTTCATCCCCACGTTGATCGGCAAAACCATTTAAATCTAATTGCAATTCAGGTTGGCTTTGTAACAGGCTTACTAGTTGGTCTAATTGGCTGGCAAAATGCGGGGCAATCTCACTTGAACCAGTTTTAAATTGAATGGTCATGGCCATTAAGTTATTCATTTGCGCCAATGCCATTCGTTCATTGTTTTGTTCGAGATGATCTAATTGCTCACTTAACTGAGCATTTTGTGCCAGTACATGATGGTAATCATCCGTTTTATCTTGCATTACAATCAATGCTCTTTGCTGTTCTGCTATTTTATTTTCGGCAACTTCTTTATCGCCAATTAAGCCTCCAGCAAATGCGCCAACAAATGCACCTACGGGCCCACCGACAATGCCACCTAAAATTGCACCTGTGCTAAGGCCTACCAGCGTTTCTTTATGTGTTTCTTTTGCCTGCTTAGTTTTTGCGTGAGCAAAGTTAGGAGCGATAAATAAAGTGGCGATAGTGCATGCGATAATAAGTTTTTTCATGATTTATTCCTTTGTACTTAATTGTTTAGTCATCTGTTCAGCAAGACGTTGGTTGCCATCTGCTGTAATTGGGATGGTGTTATTAAAACAACTGCAAGTGGCAACAAAGGGGAGCAAAAAGGGCAAACTGCTGAGCAATTGTGGCAAAAAAATGGCAATTGCCTTTTTGCCAATGCGAAAACAAAAAAATTAGGTATAGTGCAATCAGAAAGTTAAAAAGGGTTAACAATGAAAAAAATCGCCATTATTGAAGATGAGACCGCTATTCGCGAAAACTACATGGAAATGCTGAGTGCGCAGGGCTATCAGGTCTGTGGCTATAGCGACCGCCAAAGCGCTGAACATGCTTTTAATGATGCCTTACCCGATTTAGCCATTGTTGATATTGGCTTAGGTCATGAAATTGATGGTGGCTTTTTACTGTGCCAGACACTGCGAACACTCTCTAAAACATTGCCTATTATTTTTTTAACAGCCCGAGACAGCGAAATAGACACCGTATGTGGCCTACGTATGGGCGCAGATGACTATCTCACTAAAGATATCAGCATGGCACACTTAGCCGCGCGCATTGGAGCCTTATTTAGACGGATGGAAGCACTGGAGCAACCCGCTGACGAAACAGCTTTAATTAACCGCGGCCCTCTTACCCTAGATACTAAACGTATGCAGGTGTTTTGGCAGCAGCAATTAGTTGATTTAACAGTGACTGAATTTTGGATGGTGCACTCGTTGGCACAGCGTCCTGGCCATGTAAAAAGCCGTAATGAATTAATGAGCGATGCAAAAATTTATGTTGATGATTCAACGATCACCTCCCATGTAAAACGTATTCGGAAAAAGTTTATTGCCCTTGATACCAAATTTGACTGCATAGATACCGTATATGGTATGGGCTACCGTTGGGAGCAGGTGTAATGCTGCGTTTTGGTTTGCGCAGTAAGTTTATATTACTGTCGTGCTTTTTGTTTTTATTGCCTTGGTTGGGTTATGAATATGTATGGGAAATGGAAAAGTTTTTACGTCAAGGGCAAGAAAAAACCTTAGTCGGCACCACCCGAGCTCTGGCAACAGCGTTACATGAGCGCCCCGCTCTGTTTGACTCACAAAGTAACTTTTTAGATCAAGTTGTCAAAGGTCGCGACCTTTATGCCTATAACCTCAGTAACCCTATTCAGCTTGATGGTAAGCTGTCTGATTGGCACCCCTATCAAAATTTAATGTGGCAGTACGATGAGCGCTATCTACAAGGGAATAAAGTAGATCATCAACCTTCTGATCTGTCTTTTGAGCATATGGTTGGTAAATATGATGCATTCTTATATGCGGTTTTTAACGTTACCGATGAGTCGTTAGTTTATCGTGCCAAGAACAGTTTAAGTTTAACCCGGAACGATCACTTACAAATCATGTTAAAAACCCCAAAGGGCGAATTTAAACACTATATTGTCGCGGCTCGCCAAGATGGCTGGGTTAATGCATTTGATGCCACAAGCAAAGTACCTTTTACTAAAATTCAAGGTTATTTTAGCAGTACCGCCACAGGCTACAATATTGAATTACGCTTCCCCTTAAGCATGCTAGGGAATAAGCTAGGCTTTGCGATTGAAGATTGGGATGCAGATAAAGTTGAGCCGCAATTAATGTCAACCTCAAACATACTCAACCCTAATGACATTGGTTCAGTATTGGTTCCCTCACCTGAGATAAACCGTATTTTAAAAGGCATGGGTCACAGTGGTAGCCGCATTTGGGTGGTAGATAACCACCACAGAGTACTCGCCCAGTCGGGTTCTATTCATCATGCTGACGGCGTATGGGCTGATGGTATTACCGATAAACCTGCGACCACCTGGTGGCAGCGATTTGAAAAAAGCTATTTACACCCGCTCTACTATAAAGTCCTCACTCGACCTGAAAATGAGTTTTTAGATACCCTGCACGATGTTGCTGCAATGCAAGGCAGCCATATTGCAAAGGCACTGAGCGGCACACCCGCATCATCATGGCGACTCACTCCCGATAACAAAGCGGTTATTTTATCTGCGGCCTATCCTATTTGGATAAAAGACAAAGTAATTGGCGCCGTAATTGCTGAAGAAACCACCAACGGTGTCCGCACCCTACGTAATAAATCACTTGAGAAGTTGTTTAATGTCATTTTAGCAGTGATGCTGATTGGCACCGTGACTTTATTCTTTTTTGCTTCGCGCATATCAAGTCGAATTCGACGCTTACGTGATACTGCAGAGCAGGCAATTGATGCTCAAGGCCGAATAACAGGCAGCATCAATTATAGTGATTCAAACGATGAGATCGGCGACTTATCACGTAGCTTTGCGAATATAGTCAGTCGCCTTGGTGGTTACACTAATTATTTAGAAACCATGTCTTCGCGACTCTCCCACGAACTAAGAACCCCAGTTGCGGTAGTACGTAGCTCACTTGAAAACTTACAAATGCAGCCGCAAACTGAGCTAAGTCAAAAGTACCTTGATCGCGCCAGCGAAGGGGTTGAACGTTTAGGTAAAATAATTACCACCATGAGTGAAGCAACACGTTTAGAGCAAAGCATTCAAAGTAATGAGCCTGAGCCTTTTGATTTACAAAAAGTCATTACAGGCTGTATGCAAGGCTATCAACTGACCTATCCACAACAAACATTTAAGCTCGCTATTTGTGATACAGCGTTGCCCGTTATTGGTGCACCTGAGTTTATTGCCCAACTCCTCGATAAGCTGATTAATAATGCATTAGAGTTTAGCCAAGAGAATACGGCAATTAACATTGCCCTTCGTAAATCTGACAATACCGCAGTGTTATCGGTAAGTAATAAAGGGCCGTTGCTGCCCGAGGGGCTAGCTGAACACATTTTTGACTCTATGGTATCAGTGCGTAGTCAGCAACTGCAGCAACAACCGCATTTAGGCTTAGGTTTATACATAGTGCGTTTAGTGTGTGAATACCATAAAGGCAGTGTTAGCGCTGTAAATGCTCCACAAGGCGATGGTGTTGAATTTACTGTACACCTCCCCTTAAGCAAAGATAGTTAAGTTTAAGAAAGTTTTTCAATTTAAAAAGGTATTAGCGTAAATGTAACCCTCAAAAAGCGAGGGTTACATTTCTACACAATTTGCCTATTAAGTGTTCACTTATAATTCAGCCTCACAAGCATAAGCTGTTCAGCATCAAATAGTGGTGAATAGTTAGGAGGTTAAAATGCAAACTGTGTTAAAACGCGAAGAAATTGATTTTATTTTCGAGTTATATCGCCATGAGCCAAGTGATGACGCTAATTACAACGATATTGAAACCGATAGCCAAAAACGTGATTCAGCACAAACGAGTGATGTTTTTAAGCCAAGTTATTTGACCTAAAAGCGGTTTGCTCATTACAATGGCGCACCTTGAAAAAGCGACGCCAAATAATGAAGAGCCATTCAGCTAGAAAAGAACTTATTTTACTTCCTATATTACTCATTGTGATTCTACTTTGCGTTGCTGGACACTTTTTACTACAAGCCAGCTTTCAAAATAGTAATATTATTGAATATTTACTCGCTGCTTTACCTTTTGCCATGTTTACACTCGTGATTATTGCATTTAAAATAGCCGCGAAAAGCGAAAGCGACGAACAATAGAATACCCTTCAGGGCTGATATTTTTTTTCTGCCATAATAACTTTTTCTAAATAGCGACGCGATTCAGCCCTAGAATGCTTGGTTGTTAAAATAAGGTAAAACTCACTAGCTGTTAGATTATTTATCTCTGAAAAAGCAATAGTCCTATTACTATTAAATATTCTTAAGACATTACCTGCTCCACCATTGTATGAAGAGATCATTGCATAATGTTTATTTGTATCAGCCCATATTTTGTTTAAATAATTATTTTTCAATATACTTAAATAAGCTGTACCAATATCTATATTATTTTTCGGATCAAATAGTACAGTTTTAGTTGGTTGCCCTGACACCTTTTTTATTCTTTGATATACATCTTTTCCCGCAGTAGCTGGGATTATCTGCATCAAACCATATGCATTTGAAGAGCTTACAGCATAAGGATTAAAGCTACTTTCGGTCTCAATAATACTGTAGATAAGCGCGGCCGATATTTGATATTTTTTTGCTGAAGCAAGCACATAATCACTGTATTTTTGCTTACGTAAATGTAGATTTTGTGCGACAAGAGGAAACGTAACCGAAGTAATTAAATGGCCATAACTATGCTTTTTCTGTAAATTTGTATTCACTAAATATTGAGCAAATCGATTGGCTCGCCAGTGATATTTTATTGGTAAACCATCTTGGTCTAATACTTGTTGATACAAAAATGGCTCATCACCTAAACTCGGCGCTTCGCTGGTAAAAATATCGGTCTTATCTGGATCACTGGAAGTCAGTAAGGTCATGACAATCGCTTGAGTCAACAGCGTCTTAATATGTTTAGTCGCTATTGTTTCTACTTGCACCGTATTTTTATCAAAATCAATGATGGCGCGAGCTTGGTAGTCATTGCTATATTTTACATATTTTTTTCGCGAAGGTTCTTGGGAATTTTGTTTTCCCCAAACACCATTAACTACCAGCTCCAAATCACCTAAAAGTTTATTAACATTATCAACTTGTAGCTCAATGGAGCGTTGTGTTTTTTTTGCCTGTTTATGAATTGCGATAATATCGCTAGGATTGGTTTTGACTTGCTTTACCAGTTTATCTAAATCTTCAATAGGAGCGTTTAAATCAGGGACTGTTTTACAACCATTAACTAATAATACAAAAATAAGTAAAACACATCGATTCAAAATCACTCCCCAATCCGCTCAACATAAAGCTCAAGTTATTATAATATATGGTAACCAAACCAGTCCGGCTTTATAATTTGTGCCTGCCCACTTGGTGTTAACTTTATATTAAGCTGGCTATCGAGTAAGTCAATGGCAAAGCAGTCATCCACATCATGTAGATCATCCTTATGTAAATGAGTTAACCCAGCTAATAACTGCTCTTTTGCTCGCTGCTTAGCTTGCTCTGCATCTTGTGCTACATACAAAGCAAAATCATGCTGCTCCGCAAGGCTATCAGCGCGATAAGCGCCTAAATTCACAAAAAATAACTTTTCAGCTTGGCTAACAGGCTGCTCAACCACTTCGACTTGGTATCCATCAATATGCTTAATTGCCATATAACTATCCATATGCACAGTGCTTTTATCGCCCACCCATTGGCTTTTTAACTTGGAGTAACATTGTTCAATAGAGTCACCTACGACAAAACGAACATCATGCATTTCTATATGACAACCTTGGATCCGCCCACCTAAATACACCATAAATAGCTGCATATGTTACCCCTACAAAATATTATCAACATCAATGTTGTGTTTTTTTATTAACTTATAAAAGTCTGAGCGATTACGCTTTGCAAGCTTTGCCCCTTCGGCGACATTGCCGCCGGCCATTTTTAGCGTATTGATCACGTAATCACGTTCAAATTCTTTTTTCGCATCGTTTAAAGACAGCGGCTCAACGTTACTTTCATTACTATTAAGCGCACTTTCGACTAACTGCACCGATATTACCTCGCTTGGGGTCAAAGCAACAACCTGCTCAACGACATTTTGCAATTGGCGAATATTTCCCGGCCAATCATAGCGCACGAGCGCATGCATGGCATCGCTAGCAAAACGTTTTTGTGCCTGTCCCATACGTTTTGCGATCATGGCACTGAAGTGTTGAGCAAGTAAGCTAATATCTTCACGGCGTTCTTTTAAAGCTGGCAGCTTTAAGTTAACAACGTTCAAGCGGTAGTATAAATCTTCACGAAATTGCTGATTTGCAATCGCATCAGGTAAGTTTTTATGAGTTGCTGAGACAATGCGTACGTCAATGGGGATCTCTTCTTGAAAGCCTACCGGGCGAATCGTTTTTTCTTGCAATACACGTAATAACTTAACTTGCAGATTAAGCGGCATATCACCAATTTCATCTAAAAATAATGTGCCGCCTTGCGCTTGCTGAAATAACCCTTGATGATCTTTTACAGCCCCCGTAAATGCGCCTTTTTTATGGCCAAATAACTCCGATTCAAGTAGCTCTCCAGGCACAGCACCACAGTTAATGGCTACAAACGGCCCATCACTAACATGGCTGTGTTGATGAATCGCATTAGCGAGTAACTCTTTGCCCGTACCACTGGCGCCAGAAATAAGCACATTAACCTGCGTTGGACCGAGTAGTTTAACTTGCTCAAGTAAATGCAACATAGTACCACTTCGAGTCACGATATCACTGCTTGATGTCTGCTCATCACCACTTAAGCCGTGAATTTCAATCGCTTTAGCTAGACTGTCAAATAATTCGTCTTTATCTACGGGTTTGGTAATAAATGCAAAAATACCTTGCTTAGTGGCCTCTACTGCATCTGGAATTGAGCCATGCGCTGTCATCATAATAACAGGCAAAGCAGGATAGCGGCTTTGCAGTTGCCGATGCAGCGCCATACCGTCCATTTCATCCATGCGCAAATCGGTAATAACCGCATCAAACACATGGCTTTTAAGAAGTTGTAGGGCTGCAATCCCACTTTCGCAGGTTGTAACTTGGTAGCCTTTAGATTCAATTCGAATAGACAGCAGCTTAAGTAAACTTGCATCATCATCCACTAATAAGACACGGGCATTTTGAGGTAATTGAGACGACATAGCGTTACTGCTCCTTGGTTTCTTCGCGTAATAGCAATTGCTGCTCGATTGTTGCTAACGATGAGAGAGTCTCTTGCATTTTATCATGCAGTGCTTCTTGCTCTTTTTTTGCGTTAATCTGCTGCTTTATTTGCTGTTTTTGTAACCACCAATATTGCTTGATATCATCCGGCCAATAATAAGCTTGATCGAGTTTTAATAACTTAGTTAATACAGCGTCTGGCGCTAAAACATTATTTTTACAACTAAAATCAAAGTACTGCTGGATTTCTTTGGCGCCAACAAACTGCGTGTTATTTTCAGTTATTTTAAACCCACCACATGCTTTGGCATGCCAGCCGATTATCACCTGGGCAGGTGGATACATAGGATCTGTTTTTGGACGAGGTTTTGGATTTGGCAAGCCTTCATTTGGTTTAGCTACTGGCTTAGGCTTAGCCGCAACCACTTCTTGCTGCACTGTGTTATCCGTTAACTCACACCCTGCAAGAGCGATACTGGTGATGCAAACCATGGCAATGGTTTTTAAATGCACGCCCATACTAGTTAACTCCCTTTGTTTTATTTATTGGAATTTGAATTTTGAAACGACACCCTTGCGGTTCGTTATGCTCGACTTGTAACGTCCCCATCAGTTGCTCTACTGATTCCTTTACTATTGTTAAACCTAAGCCACTGCCTTGAACAGTGATATCTTTAGCATTTTTACCTTGGTAAAAAGCGCTAAAAATCTGTGATTTTTCATGTTCTTTAATACCACTCCCTTGATCGCTAACAATCAACTGTAACGTATCCTCAGATTTAGCAACCTCGACATTCACAACACACCCATTATCCGAAAATTTTAATGCATTTGAGATCAATTGAATTAGTATCATTTCAATCAACTCAGTCGCGATAGCAATTGACTTATTAGGTAAATCTGAGTGCCAAGATAAGGTTTGCTCTCGCGCTGATAAACGATGCTCAAAATGATTATTTATTTTGTTAATAAGATCTGAAAATTCAATTTCATTTATACTGTCTTTACTGGTACGAATAGCGTTATAACTTAACAAACTATCAATCATAGTACGTAAACGCACCATACTTTGCGTAATCAACTCGAGTACAGCTTGCTGCTCTTTATTAATAGGGCCGACAATTTCATCACTTAGTAAATCAGTCCCCTCGACCATTGAAGCTAACGGCGTTTTCAGCTCATGCGTCACATGACGTAAAAAAGTATCTTTTTGTTGTTCTAGCATGTGCAATTGCGCTTGCACCCATTGCAACTTATTCCCTAATTCAACTAACTCCGCTGAGCCTTGCACCGAGATGTTTTGTTGCCAATGCCCTTGCCCCAGTTTATCTATTACTGACGTCAGCCCTTTTAATCGGCCGCTAATACGCCATAAAAAGCCACCACTAACTAACAAGGTCAGTGGTATAAGTGCAACTAACCAATTTATAAATGAATTCTGTAGTTGTTTTAGTTGTCGTTGGTTATCGGTGATTTTTTTTTCATTTTGATCACGTAACCACAATGTTTGTTCTGCGATAAGCTCGCTTACAGGAATAAATAAGTTAGCATCTTGAAGGTTTTCAGTTACCAGCTTTTGACGGGTGCCTGTCAGCAGCCGAGAAAGCGTTTGCCACTGTTGCTTGTAGATTTTTTCGCTACTTAAAAACGACAACTCATCAACACGTTGCAATGACGAGCGCCACTTATCAACGATTAACTCATCTAACGATTCACTTTTAAGCACCCAGTTTTGTCTAGTTGCACGCTCTAGACTATTGAGGTCCTGCTTTAGGTTATTAAACGCTTTTGATATTTGGTAATTATCACTCACAATTTGCTGGGTAACGGCAAGCTGTTTATTGAGTGCATTGAGAAAAACTATTACCACAAGAGATAAAGGAAGAAGTGACAATAAAGTACTAAATAGAAATTGCCCGATCAAATTTGGCCGCCATGCAAAAATTGCTTTGTACTTTTGTGCAAAAGGCGCTGGCATAATTACTCCTTAATTCTAATCTCACCATTATTAACTAGCTTACTTATACACTAGCTGAATCAGTAAAAATATATAATTGCGCTCAACCACACCATTGAAAGTGCCATTGTCGCCAAATAGCTACATCACAACCTTATGTTTTAAAACAAAAAGGCTTTAAAACCTGAAAACATGTTGCAAAAAAGAAACACCACCAAGTAATTTTTGCGCACCATCTGATGAAACAAAAATGCAACCCACTGATATTTAATGATTTTAAATATTGGCACTGTTCTTGTTATATCCCAGTAAGAAAATCTTATAAGGAAATCACATGAAAGTATTTACACCCGCATGTATGTGCTTAGGTTTAATACTGAGTTGTAATACTTACGCAATAGATGCTCAAGCCACATTTTCTGAGCTTGATAAAGATGGTAATGGGACCTTGAGTGAAAGTGAAGCATCTGAAGATGCTGTGCTTCATGAAAGCTTTGAGCAAATAGATAAAGACCAAAATGGTCAAATATCGTTTGCCGAATTTAAACAGTTTCTTCAATAAGGACTATGTTATGAAACAATTAATCGCTGCTTTTTCGTTGCTTCTGTTAGCCATTAGCGCTTCAGTGCTAGCAAATCAAATGAATGTAAAATTTGCTCAATTAGACATTGACTCTGATGGTGTGATCTCATTACTTGAAGCCAAGAAAAATGATGAGTTATTCAAGCAATTTAGTGATCTTGATGAAAACCAAGATGAAGTACTTTCTGAAAAAGAGTTTGCTCATTTTAAGATTTAAAGTGAATTAAAGTATTTGCCATAATCCCAGAGGGAGTGTGTAAACGGATTTATTGTTGGGACTTAAATTATGGCAAATGCTTTACTCCTATTGTGCGTTAAAACTCAATTAAAGGAATTAATTATGAAAAACATAATGGTTTTTTATAGTTTACTAATAGGCGCTAGCTTCAGCGCTTCAGCATTGGACGTTAAGCAACGGTTTGATCATTTAGACAGCAATAAAGATGGCTTTCTAACGCATGCTGAGCTTGAACCCCAACCTCAATTGCTAAGAAATTACTCTACGTGGGACAAAGATCAAGATAACCGAATATCTTTGCTTGAATTTAAACAATTTTTAACCGACAACTTATATTAAAAAACATAGCCCATGAATACTTTTAAACATACCCTTTTATTTTCACTGATAACAATCAGCTGTAGCAGTTTTGCGACAAGTAACCGTATCGCAGAGCAATTTAAAGCATTAGATAGAAACGATGACGGTTTACTAACACGCTCTGAATCTGCGAAAGATCCAGCGCTATGGTCTCGTTTTAAAAACTACGATACAGATAAAGACAACCGCTTGTCATTAGCTGAGTTTAGTGTTTATTTAAATCAATAACCTCTCAGTAAAACCAAGATAACCCACAGAGTGAAACTCTGTGGGTTAAGTAATTAACTTAATTTAAAGTATTCAACTTGCTCTAATACAGACTTACTTTGCTGCGCCGTTTTAGTGCTTGTATCAGCGGTTTGTTGAGATATCTCTGCGGTTTGCTCTGTTAAAGTATGAATGGTGTGCATGTTTTGACTGATATCAGCAGCCACGGCCGATTGTTCTTCAGCAGCGGTAGCAATTTGCTGAGTTTGATCATTAACCTGATTGATCATACCCATGATTTCTTTCAATAAGCTATTGCTCTCGTCCATTTTATCTTCTGCTTGCGCGGCAACCCGAGTACTATCAGCCATCATTGTCACCGCATTTTGACTAGCCGAACGTAATTGACCTAACATAGTCTCTATTTCATTTACTGAGCTATGCGAACGTTGAGCAAGTGTACGAACCTCGTCTGCAACCACCGCGAATCCACGCCCTTGCTCGCCTGCCCTAGCGGCTTCTATCGCGGCATTTAAGGCAAGCAAATTAGTTTGCTCAGAAATATTACGAATTACATCCAGAATAGTTTCAATTTTACTGGATTCACTTTGTAGTTTATCAACCACTTCTGATGTTTCGTTTAATGTGCCAAGCAACTGGCTGACAGCTTCTTTTGTTTGCTCTGACGCCTCTAAGCCACTGTTCGCAAGTTGCATCATACTGTCAGAGGCAGTCGCAGATTCGGCAGTATTAACCGCAATACTCTTACTTGTTACTGATAGCTCTTCGATAGCAGTAACAGCTTGTGTAGTGTGATCTGATACCTCGGAAGTTGCTCCTTGAATTTGCGTATTAGCCTCTAGTAACTCGCTACTGTGGTTATTAACTGCACCCACACTATGGTAAATGCTGACAAGTGTGGTATTTAGGTGAGCGATTGTCGCATCCAATGTACGGCTTAAATCTGCTACTTCATCTTCACCTGCTACTGCTGAATACTGATCAAGCTCCCCCCGTTGTAATGCATGTGCACTTTGGCTTACAACAGTTAAACCTTGCACTACCTTTTGTGATAATAGGTGACTGAATAAAACAGCTAATGCGATAGCTACAAGAATTGAAACGTAAAAAATACTATTAGCGAAACTAATAGAGTCTTGTGCCGCTTGTTGTGATTGATGAACTTGGGCAGTATTTGCCTGCTCAAAGCGTTCGAAAAATGCGGTAAGCGCTAAATGTGAGTCAACAAACTCGCGGTAAATTGAATACTCGGCTTTATTATCTGCGGACGACTCCATCGCCTGCTTAAAGTTAAGTGCTGCAGTTTCATAACGCTGTGAATGACTTTTTAGTTTTACTAATAAATTTGAATCCCCAGCATAGGCCTGACTTATTTGCTCTATTAAAGGCGCGGTTTTAGCAATGTTATTGTCTATGCTGCTTAGCAATTCAGGGGCTTGCTCGTTTAATCCAAGCAAATACACAACTTGTAAACCACGAATATCAGCTATCACACCGTCTTGTGCTTGTTTTAGCTCTGCACTGAGTTTACTAACTATAAAGTTATGCTGGTAAAAATTATCAAACCCAGTGGCAATTTGATTATTTGCAACTTTAATAAACGCCATAGCAACAATAAATATGATGCAGATTATGGCCGATAACAAAATGAATTTACTGCGCATCGCCAGTTCGTTAAGTTTCATGTTAGTTCCGATTAAGTCAATATTTTATGCTTTAATTCATAAGCATAGCTGAAAAATATGAACAATATATAATAATTTCGTAATTATTTTGCGGGTTGCGAATTCTCTGTTACTGTTTAATAGACACTCGCTAAAAAAGACAACTAAAAATGAAAAATTTACTCGCGATCCTGTTACTCGCACCTCTATTCGCTATTGCTGACACTCAGGTTATTTTCAACGCCAATGGTTATACCCCCACCTACAAAGGTGATTTAAAACAATTTAGTACACTTGTGATCAAAGATGGGAAAGTCGTCAAAATAGGCGGTGATAAATTAAAAAAGAGTTTCCCTCAAGCGACCACTTTTGATGCACAACAAAAAACATTATTGCCTGGTCTTATTGATGCACATGGCCACGTTATTGGCTTAGGTAAAAACCTGTCACAACTTGATCTACGTGGTAGCGACTCAATTGAAAGTATTCAAACACAACTAGCAAACTTTGCGACAAATAAGCAAGGCTGGATAACAGGTCGTGGATGGAACCAAGAGTTATGGCCTAATAAACAATTTCCTACAGCCGCTGATTTAGACAAAATAGTAAAAGATAAGCCTGTTGTTTTATCTCGAGTTGACAGTCACGCGCTTTGGGTAAATAGCAAAGCGATGGAACTTGCAGGAATATCAAATGCCACTAAGACTCCTGCAGGGGGTGAAGTTATTAAAGATGCTAGTGGCTCACCTAGTGGGATATTCATTGATAAAGCGCAAAGCTTAATTAATGCTGTTATTCCAAAGAGTTCCGATCAATCCATAAGTGCGGCACTCGATAAGGCAGGCGAGCACCTTTTAAGCTTAGGTATAACCTCAACCCATGATGCAGGAATAGATAAACAAACCTGGCAGATTTACAAACAACGTGCAGAGCAAGGTACATTACCACTGCGAATTGTCGCGATGCTCAGTGCAGCTGATCCTGAACTTAACACTATGCTCAAAGCCGGTCGCTATAAAGACTTAAACGATCATATGTCTATTCGCAGTGTAAAAATATATGCCGATGGTGCACTTGGTAGTCGAGGTGCAGCATTACTTAACGATTATGCAGATAGAAAAAATCACCGTGGTTTAATGCTAGAAAATCAACAGACATTAGAACAACTTTTCACCTTGAGCTTCAGTCATGGCTTTAGTGCAAACACCCACGCAATTGGCGATAGAGCAAATCAAATTGTGCTTAACGCATATGAGAATGTATTTAAAAAAACGGGGGGGATTTTACTGCGAAATAGAATTGAGCATGCCCAAATTGTAAGCCCCAACGACATCCCTCGTTTTAAAACGCTAAAAATCATTCCATCAATGCAGCCCGTTCACGCCACATCAGATATGCACATGGCTGAACAACGCTTAACCAAGGCACAGTTATCTGGCGCATACGCATGGCGAACTTTCTTAGAGCAAGGTTCAGTCGTAGCAGCAGGATCTGACTACCCTGTTGAACTTGCAAACCCATTTGATGGGCTTTATTCAGCAATAACACGGATGGACCACAACCAATTACCTAAAAATGGCTGGCGGGTACACGAAGCTCTGTCACGCGAAGAGGCACTCCATGCTTTTACGCTCGGCGCTGCATACGCTGCGCATCAAGAGTTTAAGCTAGGTAGTTTAGAGCAAGGGAAATGGGCTGACTTTATATTAATCAATAAAGATTATTTCAAAGTACCTATAGAAGAGATGTTTAAAATTACAGTAGAGCAAACCTGGATTGCCGGTGAGCTGAAATACCAAAAACCATAACAACCTACTTAAAGTCAGCACTGTAGCGCCTATTTTGCTGACTTTATTTTTTCACGGTTCAATTTTACAAGGTGATATAAATTAACAAAGGTCAGTACACCATTAGTAATAGCCACTGGCCACGCTGAAATCGCAATACCGTAAAGGGTAAACGCAATACAACCTGCTAAATTAAGCCAGCGTAACTTTACTACATCACTCATAGTAAGGGAGGCAACCAGCAAAGCTGAGGCAATATAACCTAAATATTCCCAACTCATTTGTTCTCTCCAATACTTTAGGTTAGCATTACTGCTATTGCGATTTTTACACTATATAGAGACAATGTGGTCGCGGTATAAAAAAGCTAACTTACTGAAAACCCAAAGTAGGCTCAATTGGCATACTTTAATAATCATTACACGGGATATAAAGGTATCAAACCTATCTTGGCCATGGTGACTCAAAACAGGTTAGTAAGTTAGCGTAAATTCTTAGAGTCTTAATGCTACCGTCATTAAGATGTAATAAATAGGACATTTGTCCGAAGAGCATATTTGATGTTTCAATATCATTTTTCTAGTTACTTGGTTGAGCAGCTTTTAACGTTTGCCGGTAGTCGCTACCAGCAATCAAAAAAAGAAGTATTACTGCACCAGGATCAACCACTGAGCAAATTAGTATTAGTCAGAAGCGGAACCATCTCATTTAGCTATGATGTAGGAAATGGTCGCCGCCTGTTATTAGGTCAACTGGATTGTAACAACACCCTAATTGGTGAGATTGAAGCACTTAATAATAACCCTTGTATTTACACGGTGACGTGCTTTAGTGATGTGAGCTACAACTTAATCGAACTTAAGCATTGGCGCGCATTACTGCTCGAAAAGCCAGAGCTTAGCTTATACACAGCACAGACTATAGCTGCAAAATTTCAAGAAAATCAAAAAATAAACTTAGATAAGCTGTTATTACCGCTAGGCTACAACATTGCAAAAGATTGTTTATTACGAGCAGAAAACAATAACCCAACGCTACTCAGAGAGTATCCAACAGTAAATGCAGAGGCTGAACGCTTTGCAACGACTGAGCGCGCATATCGACGAGTTGTTTCGGAATTGGTTGAAAAAGGCTTAGTTGAACGCTCTAACAGCGGTTTAAAAGTAGTCGACCTAGATAAGTTAAGTGATTATGTAGATAGCTTTTCACAAATATAAGGCCCTATGGCCTTATATTTGATGTTTCGAGTATTACTTTTCTACTAATAAATCATGGATATTCGCAAGGTCAGTTTTACCTTCGATGATCTCATCTGGCGTTAACCCTGAAAGCTCATGTGGGAAAACTAGCCATTCATCTGATTCATGAATATAGTAATCAGGCTTCATGTCCACCTTAGTATTTTTTGGCTTGTAGTATGGGCATGCTACGCGAATATCTTTTGGTAAATTTAAACGCATAAGCTCTGACAGTTTTTCTTTTAGGGCAAAAATACTTCGGCCTGAGTCAAACACATCATCTACGATCAGCAAAGAATCACCCGCATTGGCTTTTTCTATAATGTAATGTAAACCATGAACTTTAATTTCTTTAGATTGTTGATTAATACCGTAATATGAAGAAGTACGCACTGCAATATGGTCTGTTTCTATGCCTTTGTAGTCATAGTACTCTTGCACTGCAATACCAATTGGTGCACCACCACGCCAGATACCAATAATAAAATCAGGACGAAAACCGTCTTGGTAAACTTGCGCTGCAACGCGAAAAGAATCTTCAAGCAATTGTTGCGCTGTGATGTAAGTCTTATCAGACATAATAGAAACCCCAGTGTAAGTAGTTCAATCAAGTGTAGCCTAAGCTAACCACCTGAATAGCGGTGGGGCGAGATTTTAGCGCATATTAAGATAAAAAGCTTGTCTGATGATTATTTTTAATGCTTGTTAGCTAAGTTGTTACAACGCTTCACTTAGATCTACTCTAGAAAAAATAACGTTGCTGAAAATAAAAGTGGCACTTCACGTTAACAAAGTGCCACCGTTATATAATTACTTAAACGCAGAGCTAATTTAAGCTTTCTCTAACAAAGTACGAGCAACGGTACGCATACCAACGGTTGTTGCGCCAGCCGCCCATTGACCAGTGCTACCCATGTTAAACGCAGCGGCTAAATCGATATGCACCCAACCTTTACCATCATTTGGCACAAAGCGTGATAAGAAACCTGCGGCATTTGATGCGCCACCATAACCACCGCCTTTTTGCGCTCGGCTATTTGCGGTATCTGCATATGGTGATGGGCAGTTTTGTTGGTGCCACTTTTCAAGTGGTAATGGCCAACCGGCTTCCATTTCTTGCTCTGCAAAGCCTTCTACTTCACGCACAAACTCTTTATCAAGACCAAATAGTGCATTGTACTCTTGGCCAACTGCAACCAAGGCTGCGCCAGTAAGCGTTGCAGCATTGATAATGAGCGGAGCACCGGTTTCACCGGCTGCCATTAGGCCATCGGCAAGAACTAAACGCCCTTCGGCATCGGTATTTACAATTTCAACCGTTGTGCCATTTTTATAAGTAAGAATGTCACCTAGTTTGTATGCATGGCCCGAAATCATGTTCTCTGCACAGCATAAAAATAGCTTGATACGTTTGTTGATACCACGGCTAATCGCTAAAGCTAAACCAGCTGTAACAGTCGCTGCACCGCCCATATCGCATTTCATTCCCAACATGCCTTCACTTGACTTAATTGAGTAACCACCTGAGTCAAACGTGATACCTTTACCCACTAAAGCGGCATCTACTGGTGCATTGTCATCTCCAGTTGGGTTGTAATCTAATGCTAATAATACTGGCGGGCGCTCACTGCCACGGCCAACAGCATGAATACCAATCCATTGCTGCTCAAGTAATGCATCGCCTTTAATAATCTGGTAGCTGACATGCTCAGGTGCAAGTGATTGAATAAATTCAGCCGCTTTGCCAGCGAGGCTTTCAGGGAAAATATCATCCGCAGTGCCGTTGATCATTTCGCGGGCCCATGTGGCTGAACGTAATAATGAATTTAGCTCTTGGCTATCTGTTTTTGCATTTTCTGCAAACTCAACACCAGCTAACGTTTTAGGAGAAACAAAGCCTTGATAAAATGCCCATTGCGTTTCAGTACACCAGCAATCACCCGCTAGAACCACATTTTTAACGCCTTGATTGGCAATAGTACGCGCTGCTTTTTGCACGTTTTTTAAGGTTTCTTGCTCACTCAGATGAACCGTTGCGCCTTGCTCGTTAAATGAAAGTGTGGCGTTTTCGCCCCAATGAGATGCAGCCGCTTGTTCGCTTAATTGAACAACAAATTTTTCAGACATGTTAGAATACCCTTTGCGCTAATTAGTGGCATTGAGTCTACTATAGCTGGCACAACTTCCCAACTGATTGAGACTAAATAATGAAATTTGCTAAGCCATTACAACAAGCCACCTTAATTAAACGCTACAAACGATTTTTAGCCGACTTACGCTTAGCTGATGGCTCAGAATTTACCGCTCATTGTGCCAATACAGGAAAAATGACCGGCTGCGCCGAGCCTGATTTCAACGCATTTTACTCAACCAGTGATAATGCAAAACGTAAATATCCGCACTCCTTAGAGCTGACGCAAAATCAGTTTCAACACCTCATATGTGTTAACACTGCAGTAGCAAACAAAGTGGTCGAAGAGGCTATTCAAGCGGATATGATTAGTGAGCTTAGTGGCTATCAGCAATTACAAAGTGAAGTGAAATATGGCCAAGAAAATAGCCGCATTGACTTTTTACTCAGCGATAGCAACCGCCCTAATTGTTATGTGGAAGTAAAATCTGTCACCTTATTAAGTCAAGATTCGCCACCAACTGGACAGGGCTACTTTCCTGATGCGCAAACCCTACGTGGGCAAAAACATATTCGCGAGTTAATTGAAATGGTTGAGCAGGGCCATCGTGCGGTATTACTGTTTGCTGTATTACATGAAGGCATTACGCAGGTAAGTGCTGCAAAACATATCGATGAAAAGTACGCAAAATTACTTACTGAGGCGATTGCGAAAGGCGTTGAAGTGCTGGCTTACAAAGCGAAAATTTCGGCCAAAGAAATAACTTTGGCCGAAAAAGTAACTTTTATTCCTTAATCAATGAAACGTCCATTTCACCAATCAAGTTGAGGTTAATATCTTCATCTTTGAATAATAATGGTCTAAGTGTGGCGTTTTCAGAGTAAAAACGAGATTGATCATCAAAATGCTCTGAGGTCGAATCTGAACTTTGTGACATCGTTAATAGCCCTTTAGCAACAGGGCCATCGTCGGTAAAGTTCATGACAAACATCCAACTTGAGCCATAATTAACCGGATAACCTGCGCTACTGAGATTAGACTTTAATGGCTCTCCCGTGATTGCATCATTAAGTGCTTGATGATCAATATAGGGGATTAAAGTTGAACGTGTGGTACCGCTGCGATCAAACCGATACACATTAAAACCGCCTTCAACATGCATAGGCCCACTCCACGGCAGCTTTTCACCAGAAGCATAGCCACCCGCTAAGGTTTTCTCAACAAACTGCATTTGTGCAAGAGTTGCATCCAGTGCAATGCCATTCATTTGTAAGGTCGCTACGGCATGTGCCAAAGTAACTAATGCCGAGCCATCTATACGTAAAGTGTTAGGTGTATTAGCAGGGTTTGTGACATCAAAATTATCCGCAAGTAAGGTATCTGCATCAAATAAATGGGCAAATTCACGAATAAGTGCAGCGCCTTGTGTCTCAAGATTCATCGCACCATTCCATTGCGCTAAAACGGCACATGCCTCAGTTAAGTCTATGCTTTGGCCATTACTTAGCACCACAGGAGTGTCACCTTGAGCTTGGCATTGGGTAACCAGCTGTGCAAACACCAGCTCACCTAGATATATTCGATCACCGACTAACGCCAGTTCAAGTTCGTCCAAAGTGAATAAACCATCCTCTCCTGCGCCGTCTTTTAATAACTGTAAGCCCATGCGCGTGCGCAGTGAAAGCGGCTGGTGAACATCACCATATTGCGCAGCAAAACCTAACAGCGGCTGCTCTGGATTTGTGACCCAGTAACTATCATTTGAATTTTGTACATAATCGGTGCGGTTTAACTGCGGGGCTTCTTCAAACGGCACATTACCATCAGCTTCAAATAACTTTAAGTTACCTGGTACTAAATCAAACCCGGTCGATTCGCGCAATGCAACGAGCTCAGGCTGGATACGAATAGCCATATTCGCCGTTTCACCGACATTAAGTACAGTGCTGTCATCAACGAAAAATACATTGCCGTCTTTATCCGTCGCCATAGTGTTATTAAACGACACGCCATCAAACTGAGCAAATGAAGCTTTCATATCATCAAGGCTGCGGGCTTGGTTTAAAGCCGACCACTGCGCAACCACATCCATATTAAATTCATTCGCGTCTTTGATAGTAAATGCTTGACTGTCATCCCAGCCTAGGCCGTTTGCTGCTGGAGTTTCAATCATTAAGCCGTGGTGACTATAATAAAAGTCTTTTTCCAGCTCGATGGTCATACCCGGTGCGACTGCTACTTCAACCGAGACTTTTTTACTGGTAATCGCATATTCATCACCTTCAACGCTATAACTCATGCGGTCATTTTCATTCAGCGCTAATTGATAAATTAAAAAATGCCGTGCTGTTGAAAATGTGTGAGTCCATGCAACATGCTCATTAAAACCAATATTGATAACCCCTGGCATCCCTTGCAAGCTACCGCCCATTACATTCATAGCACCGGGTATGGTCAAATGTGATTGCCAAAAACGTAGGTTACCTTCATGAGGAAAATGCGGATTTGCTAATAACCCGCCTTTACCATTGGCCATTTTATCTTTACCAACTCCCCAGCCATTTGAACCTAAGTGCTGATACTTTTTCTCAAGTTTAAAACTTTGTGCTTGTTGATTAATATTTTTAACAACACTCGATACCGCACTTGGTTGGGTTGCTTTTGGTGTTGGTAAATATTCACCGCCGTCCCCTGGGTTGGCTAAAAAAGCCAGATCTAAAAAGTTTGCAGAACTGGCAAGCTGCACTGTTGCCATTGCATAAGCCAGCATATCTTCTGGTGTTAGCGCAAAGACCCAAGGTTGTGATGCACATTCTGGTGCTAAATTAGCAGTACCAGTATCACTGACATATTTATTAAAGCCTTGCACAAAACCTTCATAATGCGCGCGGCTAGCATCATTTAATTCACTGTAATGTTCATTCGCATAAGCATTGACACCTAAGGCTTTATAACCAAAGTCTGAAATTAAATGGGCGGAGTCACCACTGCCGGGAACTTTATCTGGGCCGTAATATTTAGCCCTTTCACCACGGGTTTTCACTATTTGATCAAGTAATAAACATGCATGGTCTTTTGCATAAGCGTAGCCACTACCAAACGCTAAGCTTTCTAAGTTATCGGCAGTAATGTGCGGTACACCAAACGTTGTCCAACGAATATTTGCGTTGAGTGAATTGTCATCATCAAATGTCGTAATTTCAGGTGCAGGCTCTGGTGTTGGTTCAACCACCACAGGGGGTGATTCAATATGGTTTTCGTCATCATCAGAGCTACAAGCTGTTAATAATAATGCAGCGGCGATACTAATAGAGAGTGTGTGAAGTTTCATTGTGGTTCCTTGTTGGTTAATCTGAATGCTAATAAATAGAGGTGAGCTTCAACCTCCATTCAGATCATTTATTGTTTTTATCCATTGCTTACCATGCCTTATAAAACTTGCTAAATCTTGACTTTTCACGCAAAAAATTGACTTTGCGCGCCAACTAATGCAGTTTGATGTTTACCCACTCTCTGACCGTGACCCTAATGTATTTTGTTAGTAGCCAAATAATTCGCTCATTAGTGCAGTTCTTAGTTGCTCAAGGGCTTGATGCTCATACCATAAACTCGTTATTGAGTAGCCGAGCTGAGCACCTAGATGATAGCCGCTATAAATACCCTGTAGCAGATTACGAGCAATTAATGGCGTATGCAGCTAAACAGTTGCATTGTGACCATGTAGGATTAAAGTTCGGCCAATCGTTAAAAACCCAAAGCTGGGGTCTCCTAGGCCATATCGCCTTAGTGAGTGACTCCTTGGGTAAAGTGCTAGAGCATGCTTTGCAACTCAATACCTTAATAAGAAATGTCGGTATCATTCAACTTAATCATGAGCAAGAAACCAGCCATTTAAGTTGGTCCCCTAGCACGGAAATTCAACATTATATGGTGGATGAACTCTTTAGTAGTTGGTTAGCTTTTGCCAAATATTGTAGTAGCAAAAATACTGATTTATCGCTACTTAAAGTACAGTTTACTCGGGCTGAGCCACACTCCGAAAGCTTGCGTGCATACAAAGCCATATTTAATTGCCCAATTGAGTTTCAAGCAACCACAAATACCCTCAGTTTCAAACGCAATATGCTGAGCAACCCACTCAACTCAGCCAATCAAGAGCTTGAGCAATTATTGTCAACACAGGCAATGGCGTTGATCAGTGAGGATGATCGTATCAACCAACTAAAAGCACTTATTACCGCCCACTTTCCAGATGTGCCTAATGTTGAACAAGCCGCCATACAGCTTGGTTTGAAAAAGCGCAGTTTGCAACGCTACTTAACCGAACAAGGTTGCAGTTACTCACAGTTGATTGATGAAATTCGTAAATACCATGCTAAGCGCATGCTGCTGCAAAAAGTAAGCGTATTGGAGATCAGCAATCGTTTGGGGTTTTCAGAGCAGAGTGCATTACAACGCGCATTTAAGCGCTGGTATGGCTATTCACCGAAAAAGTTTTTAGCACAGATAAAAAATTAAGTTGTAAAAATTATTTTTGCCCATATAACTAGGCCAGTTAAAAAATCACACTGTGATTAAAAAGCAATCATAATTACCGCCTGATACCTTTTAAAGCAGTAAAAACAATTTAACCACAGCTAATTAATTAAAAATAAATTTGCCTAGGCCATAGGATTCTGTTATTTATAGCCGCCGGCTAAAGCTGGGCATTATATTAAGGATTTAGGAGAAAGTTATGCCAGACCAAAAAAAATTAGGGTTATTGGCTCAGGCCGGATTAGAACCGTATCAGGAAAAACCGGGCGAAGAGTATATGAATGAAGCACAACGTGCTCATTTTAAAACTATTTTGGAAGCATGGCGCAATGACTTACGTAACGAAGTAGACCGTACTAAATCGCACATGCAAGATGAAGCTGCTAACTTTCCTGATCCAGTTGACCGTGCTGCACAAGAAGAAGAGTTCTCTTTAGAACTTAGAACACGTGACCGAGAGCGTAAACTGATCAAAAAAATTGAAAAAACAATTATCCTTATCAAAGAAGATGATTTTGGGTATTGTGAATCATGTGGAATTGAAATTGGTATCCGCCGTTTAGAAGCACGTCCTACTGCTGATTTATGCGTAGACTGTAAAACGCTTGCGGAAATCAAAGAAAAACAAGCTGGACGCGGTTAATAGCTATTCGTTAAACCATGTCTGATACCACAGCCGTTACTGCGCCAGTGCGCAATTATCGCGGTCGCTTTGCGCCGTCTCCTTCTGGACCTCTTCATTTTGGTTCACTGGTAGCGGCTGTAGGTAGTTACCTTGATGCTAAACACCATCAAGGTAGTTGGTTAGTTCGCATTGAAGATATAGACACCACCCGCGTTGTTAAAGGCGCAGCAGATGATATTCTGAAAACCTTAGAAGCTTATGGCTTATATTGGGATGAGCAAGTTGTCTATCAAACTCAGCGCCATGAACTTTATCAACACATCGTAGCGCAACTTCAAGCCAAACAACTCGTTTATGCCTGTAACTGCTCCCGCAAGCAAGTTAAAGCACTCGGTGGCATCTATCAAGGCCATTGTAAAAACCTTGCCCTCGCTTTTGACAACCATGCGCTGCGTTTAACCCAATGTCATGCGACCTCACACTATCACGACCTTATTCAGGACGAAGTGGTTGTTGACTCTGGATTGGCTCATGAAGATTATATAATCAAGCGCAGTGATGGCTTGTTTGCTTATCAGCTGGTCGTTGTCGCAGACGATATTGAGCAAAAGATTACTGATGTTGTACGCGGAGCTGACTTATTAGAGCCCACCGCCAGACAACTTAGTTTATTTAAGCAGCTAGGTGCAACAACTCCTAACTATGCTCATTTGCCTTTAGCGGTCGCAGAGCCTGACTTTAAATTATCAAAGCAAAATTATGCCCCTGCAATTTCTAAGCAGCAGCCAAAACCTGCACTTTTTAGTGCTTTTGAGTTTTTAGGCTTAGCACCAGAGCAAGAACTATTAAGTGCAAGTATTGAGCAAATGATGGCTTGGGCTATTGAGCGTTATCACTTAAATGTAGTACCAAAAGTAGCACAAATTCAAATTTCTCAATCAGCCGACAACCTCACCACCCACTTTACTCATATAATTAAGTAAAAATTCGCTAATTAGCGTTTATTTTAGAGCCTTCAACTTAATTTTTGAGCTGCACTGGTATATTATAGCCAACCTTAGCAAACCTTAAACGCAACACGTTTATCGCCAAGTATGCACATTCCTCGTGCAGTTAATAACAAAATACAGCTATACTTGGTTAGATTTTTGATGGCTATGTGCTATCAATTAACCAAATTCTGTAGGAGACAGATTATTATTTCCAAGCTTTTTCAATTTTGTCGGCAAATGATAGGCCCAAATGCCACGCAGACAAATCAGCAGCAAGACTCGACGCAGCCTTTGGTGATAGGACGTAATGAGCATGGCATTTCTCGCAAACAATTTAGCCCAAATGCAATCAAGGTATTATATCGCCTAAAAGACGGAGGCTTTGATGCCTACCTTGTTGGTGGTTGTATTCGTGATATTTTGTTAGGCCAACAGCCAAAAGATTTTGATGTTGTAACCAATGCGACGCCTGAGCAAGTCAAAAAGTTATTTCGTAACTGTCGTTTAATCGGCCGCCGCTTTCGTTTAGCGCACATTGTATTTGGCCGTGAAATTATTGAAGTTGCTACAATGCGTGGCCATCATGAAGCCGCACCTGATAAGAATCAAATCAGTCAATCAAGTGAACAGGGCCAGTTATTACGGGATAATGTTTATGGTAGTATTGAAGAAGATGCAGAGCGCCGTGACTTTACTATAAACGCGTTGTATTACTCGATTAATGATTTTTCTATTCATGATTTTGCCAACGGTATCGCGGCTATCAATGCCAGACAAATAGAGTTAATTGGCGATCCTAAAACACGCTATAGAGAAGACCCTGTACGTATGTTACGTGCCGTTCGTTTTGCTACCAAGCTTGATATGACGATTGCGCCAGCAACTGAAAAGCCAATTAAAGAGCTGGCAAGCTTGCTTGATAACATTCCGCCTGCGCGCTTATTTGAAGAAACACTGAAATTATTCTTAAATGGTAAAGCAGAAGAAAACTTCCTAATGCTGCGCCGCTACAATTTGTTTAAATCACTATTTCCAGCGCTAGATAGCATTTTAGAGAAAAACCCAGACGGTTTAGAGTTTTCCCTTATTCAGCAAATGTTTCGCAACACAGATGAACGCATAAACGCGGATAAAAAAGTCACACCGGCTTTTATTTTTGCTGCGTTATTGTGGTTCCCATTATTAAAAATTGCAAAGCAATTACAAATCAGTGAACAACTTTCTGAGTATGATGCTTTCGCTCAAGCGATGAATAAAGTACTGAGCGAAAATGCCCAGCATATTGCCGTGCCAAAGCGCTTTACCTTAGGCGCTCGTGATATTTGGCATATACAACAACGTTTAGATAAACGTTCTGGCCAACGTGCCTATAGGCTAACGCAACAACCACGCTTTAAAGCAGCTTATGATTTCTTATTATTACGCGTGCAAGCTGGTGAGCAAGAACACCAAGAACTCGCAAATTGGTGGACGGCCTATTTAAGCAAAGATATTAATGGTCAAAAAGATATGGTCAAAGCGCTTGGTAACCAAGGCCCAGCTAAAGGCCGACGCCGTAGTCGCCGCCGCGGCCCCAAACCAGTAGCCGAGTGATAAAATGGAACTTGTATACCTTGGCCTAGGGGCAAATTTGAATGCCCCCCGTGATCAGCTTAATAATGCGGTAGTTGCCCTGCAGGGGCTACCTGACTCTGAATTCGTTGCGGTTTCACACCATTACGCCAGTAAGCCAATGGGACCGCAAGACCAACCTGATTATGTCAATGCTGTGGCAGCGATTAGAACATCGTTAAGCCCTGAACAGCTACTTGATTTAACGCAGCAAATAGAGCTTGAACATGGCCGCGTGCGTAAACAAGAACGCTGGGGACCGCGTACCCTCGATATCGATATTTTATTATTTGGCGAGCAACTAATAAATACCGAGCGTTTAACTGTCCCCCATTACGGCCTAACCGAGCGTGAGTTTGTGGTGTACCCTTTACTTGAAATTGCGCCAGAACTTATTCTGCCAACAGGTATAACACTAAGCACGCTTACCACAACCTTAGCATTAAACGAACTACAACAATTACCTCTGTAATTAATTTCAGGGCGATGCCGACGAGGATATTATGTCTAAAATAACAGTTTCTACTCTCATTAAAATGAAAGCAGAACAACAAAAAATAACCGCTTTAACGGCTTATGATGCCAGCTTTGCTAAGCTATTTTATGATAACGGTGTAGACGTTATTTTGGTCGGCGATTCACTAGGAATGGTGCTGCAAGGGGGTGATGATACCCTCGCTGTAACTAATCAAGATATTGCCTATCATACTCGCAGTGTTCGTGCTGGTAGCCGCGATTTATTTGTTATTGCTGACATGCCATTTATGACCTACTCCAACCCAGAGCAGAGCTGTAAAAATGCAGCAGAGCTAATGCGCGCTGGTGCCAACATGGTAAAGCTTGAAGGTGGCGAGTGGTTGCATGAATCAATTAAAGCACTTACCCAGCAAGGTATTCCTGTATGTGGGCATTTAGGTTTAACACCGCAATCAGTGCATGTTTTTGGTGGTTTTAAAATTCAAGGTCGTGGTGAAGAACAAGCACAAAAAATGATTAGTGATGCTAAAGCACTGGAAGCCGCGGGAGCACAATTAATTGTACTTGAATGCATTCCTTCAGCGCTGGCAAAACGCATTACCGAGGCACTTAATATTCCAACCATAGGGATTGGTGCAGGCAATCAAACCGACGGCCAAATTTTAGTTATGCATGATTTAGTTGGTATTTCAGCCGGCTATATTCCTAAGTTTTCGAAAAACTTTTTACTAGAAACAGGCAATATGCCTGATGCTGTGAAAAAATACTGCGCAGATGTAAAAAGTGGCGCCTTTCCAAGCACTGAGCATGAGTTTAAATAATGCAGTCAATAACTGAAATAAAATCTCTTCGTAGCCAAATAAAAGCCTGGCGACAAGCGGGTTTAAGCATTGCCTTAGTACCTACCATGGGCAATCTGCACCAAGGCCATTTTTCCTTGGTAGAAAAAGCAAAAACCATGGCAGATAAAGTGGTGGTGAGCATTTTCGTTAATCCTATGCAATTTGGTGCCAACGAAGATTTAGCTAATTACCCACGTACCCTAACTGCTGATAAGCAAGGCTTAGCAGAGCTTGGAACTGACACTGTATTTACCCCAAGCGTAGAGACCATCTACCCAAACGGTTTAGGTGTGCAAAGTTTTGTTGATGTTCCAGGTATTTCAATGGGATATTGTGGCGGCTCACGCCCTGGCCACTTCAAAGGTGTGGCCACTGTGGTCACTAAATTATTTAATTTAGTACAACCCGATTTTGCTTGTTTTGGGGAAAAAGATTTTCAACAACTGCAAGTCATAAAAACCATGGTACGTGACTTGTCAGTACCAGTGCAAATCATAGGTGTACCGACCACACGTGAAGTATCAGGCCTAGCTATGAGCTCACGTAATGGCTACTTATCTGAGCAACAAAAAAATACTGCCACTGCGTTATTTAAAGAGCTAAATAGTTGTGCAGATAAACTTCTTGCTGGCCAACGTGATTTTAACTCTCTGTGCCAACAAGCGAAAGAATCGCTCGTTAAAGCAGGACTTAAACCAGATTATTTTGAAATAGCACAGCGAGATAGCTTAAAAAACGCTACACTAGATGATGAAAATTTGGTGATTTTAGCTGCTGCGTTTTTAGGCGAAGTAAGGCTAATAGATAACTTACAAGTTGATATTAATAACAACAATCAGGAAAAAACATGAATTCATTATTTAAGTTAGCAACAGCCGCGGTATTTTTAAGCGTATTATCTGGCTGCCAAAATCACATTGAAAACCCAGAGATGCAGCAATGTGCTCAACAGAATTATCAATGTGAACTTAATTGCGAGCAACAAAGTACTGGTGACGGTATGGTTCATAAACTATGTAGTACTAAATGTATTGAGTCATATAATCAATGTAAAGAAAATGCTGAAGCCTTAGGCGCAGTACAGTAATATCCCCATTGAGCTTACCGGTAAATATCACCGTAAGCTCATAATCAATTCCATTACCTACTCTTTTACCGCCATAAATTAATCATTATTCATATTAGCGCAAGGTTCACTTTAGTAACATTGTCTTACAGTAGTGAATTAACACCGTATTATCTGATGTAATAACTTCCTACTCCTGTATATAAAATACACTCTTTTACTTTCGCAAAAGCCAATGCCTTTGAATTTAAGTACTTTATTTTAGGTTCGGTTTTTGCAAAAACATATTTAGTTAATGGCTAAAGGAAATACCTAATGAAAACGCTAACGCAGCGCGCTCTAAATTTATCAATGAAGAAAAGTACCTTGGCAGGCATATTACTTAGCGTAAGTGCATGCAACGTGATTGCCGCACAAGAAGCAAAAGAACCCGTTGTCACTGCAGAGTTAGAAGTTAAAGCTTCTGAAAACCAGAAAACAGTTGAAAACCAACTTGAGGCTGAAACTGCTAAGCCAGAGAAGCAACCGACTCTGTTTACTGTTTCGTCAGAAAAGCTCTTTGACGTTATTTCAGCTCGTGCTAAGCAACTTGCGGCAACAGAGTACGTACCTGCCAAAGAAATCGCCATTGATGCGCTGCAAAGTATTAACTATCAAGATTATCGTGCGATTCGTTTTCGCCAAGAGCAAGCTATCTGGAAAGATGAAAGCCTCTATGAAGTGCAGTTATTTCACCCTGGTTTTTTGTATAAAAACCCTGTCACTATTAACACGGTAAACAACGACGCGCATGTTAAAAGTGTACCTTTTAAAACTGACTTTTATCGTTACGACGCCACTGCAGCGCCTCTTGAGCAAGCGATCACAACAGCAATAGGAGACACTCAGTTAGGCCATGCAGGTTTTCGTGTTCACTTTCCTTTAAATAATAACCAATATAAAGATGAAGTTGCGGTTTTCCAAGGCGCCTCTTATTTTCGCTTAGTCGGTCCCGATCAGGTGTATGGTATTTCAGCACGTGGCTTGGCTATAGATACAGCGCTTAGCTCAGGCGAAGAGTTTCCTGTCTTTAAAGAGTTTTGGTTAGTAAAACCACAGCCCGACGACACCCATATTGTAATCTATGCATTACTTGATAGCCCCTCTGTAACGGGTGCATATCGATTTGAAATTAGCCCATCAACAAATACAGAAATGACCACAAAAATACAGATTTTTGCTCGTAAAGATGTGAAAAAACTCGGTATAGCTCCACTTACTAGTATGTTTTATCACGGCGAAAACAGCACTAAATTCTTTGATGATTATCGTCCTGAAGTACATGACTCTGATGGTTTATTAATGCAATCAGATGATAACAAGTGGGTATGGCGAGCGCTTAATAACCCACAACAACTTAGCGTTACATCATTTAGCTATACCAACCCAAAAGGATTTGGTTTAGCGCAGCGAGACCGCAGCTTTAACAACTATTTAGATACTGAAGCGCATTATCACGCACGTCCAAGCTTCTGGGTTCAACCTATTGGAGAATGGGGTAAAGGGCATGTTGAGTTAGTCGAAATTCCAACAGATACCGAAACAAACGATAACATTGTCAGTTATTGGGTACCAGAACAAGCACTAAAAGCCGGTGATTCAATGAGCTTTGATTACTCACTTATTACTTTTAATGCCGCGCTTGCACAGCAAGATAAAGCCCGTGTGCTACGAACACGAATAGGCAGTGCAGCTTTACCAGGTGAGCAAAACCCGCCGCCTAAAAGTCACCGCCAATTTACCGTTGATTTTACCGGCGAAAATATTAATCAACTCTCTGCAGAGTTAGTTTTACAAGCTGACTTAACACTTTCGAGTGGCACTGTAAGCGATAAAACAGTACAACAATTACCAAATAATCAAGGATGGCGTGTTGCTTTTAAAATCGCGCCAGAAGGAGATAAGCCAGCGGATATGCGCTTATCATTGAAACTACGCGACAAAGAAATAAGCGAGGTATGGAGCTATGTCTGGTATCCAAACGACATCCAGTAACAGTAAAGCAGCCAATGCTGCTATACCGTTGAAAAAAACACGTATAGCACTATTTAGCGTTTTAGTGCTGTTTATATCTGCATACGGGATGTGGATCATGTTTGATATTTTAAATTCAAATGGCATGACCCCGCTTGAGTATGCCTTACTTGGGTTATTTTCTATTACCTTTGCTTGGATTGTAACTGCATTTTGTAGTGGCTGTATGGGCTTTATTTTACAATTATTTAGAATTGATCCCCTGACGCTACAACGTCAGAAGCCAATTCAAATAGATACCCAAGCGTTGAGTAAAACTAAAACAGCCGTAGTTATGCCTATCTACAATGAAGATACGGAGCGTGTTATCGCTGGGTTTGAAGTAAGCTTACGTTCGCTGTTAAAAACCGGTCAGTTTGAGCATTTTGATTTTTACTTATTAAGTGATACGCAGGATAAAGAAATTGCTCGCAATGAACTAAAAGCATGGCATGATTTAACCGCCCGCTTAGGTGAGACTGCAAAGCAGGTTTTTTATCGTAACCGTACTGATAACAAACATCGTAAAGTGGGTAATCTGGCTGATTTTTGTGAGCGCTGGGGCAGCCAGTATGACCATATGATTGTGCTTGACGCAGACAGTATCATGACAGGCCAATGCATGTTAGAGCTGACGGCAAGCATGATCAACAAGCCAAACTCAGGCTTGATCCAAACCATTCCAATCCCTGTTAGGCAAGAAACCTTTTTTGGCCGCTTTTTACAGTTTGCATCAGTATTGTATAGTCCTATGCTTGCAACGGGCTCCGCCTTTTGGCAAACAAACCAAGCCAATTATTGGGGGCATAATGCCATTATTCGTGTTGAAGCATTTATAAATTGCTGCGGTCTACCAGTACTCGAAGGGAAAGCCCCGTTTGGTGGTGAGATACTCAGCCATGACTTTGTTGAAGCTGCATTATTAAATCGTGCTGGCTGGGATGTCATTTTATTAAGTGATGTTCAAGGTAGCTATGAAGAAGTGCCTAGTAATATTTTAGATTATGCAATTCGTGATAGACGTTGGGTGCAAGGTAATATCCAGCATTTAGGCTTACTGCCGAAGTCTGGCATTAAGCTAATGAATAAACTACACTTTTTACTTGGTGCAACGGCCTATATTTCATCCTTAATTTGGCTCTCAATGCTAGTACTTAGTACTATTGACGCTGTCACTCGTGCTGTAAATAGTAACGTTTATTTTAACCAGCCATATCAACTTTTTCCTACTTGGCAAATAGCCAAGACCGAGCTGATAGACTCATTATTATTTATCACTATAGTATTATTATTATTGCCTAAATTAATGGGCTTGATAGTGACTTTAATTCATAGAAATAAACAATTTGGTGGCTCTATAAAGCTAATATTAGGTTCACTTATCGAAACCGTGTTCGCAATTATAGTAGCGCCATTAATGATGGTTTTTCATAGTTACTTTGTGGTGTGTGTTTTTCTTGGTAAAAAAGTATCTTGGGACGCACAACCTAGATCGGGTCGCATGGTCCCTTGGAAAGAAGCCATTGGCTATACACTTATAGCAACCTTGGTTGCGATTGCTTGGGGTAGTGTGGCTTATTACTACACCCCTAGTTTCTTTTGGTGGCTATCGCCCATTTTATTAGGACTCATACTTGCTGCCCCTATCGTACGTTATTCTAGCAGTATTGGTTTAGGGTTGAAGCTACGTAGCATGGGAATTTTTATTTGCCCAAGTGAGGCACTTGAGGATGATACCTTACAGGCTTTACGTGAACACGAACAAACAATAAGCTTACCTGACGATAAAGAGGCTAAATTTACTAAGCCATTTTTACCGCTAGAGCACCCTTGCTCAATGCCGATTCAACGCTTTGATACTAGAGTAAAAACCGGAAAGGTCAAACGAGTACAACGACATATTAAGAAGAAAATACTCGCAAAAGGATAATCTGCAGAGACAAAAAAACCGCTCAAATTTTTGAGCGGTTTTTTATTAACTTTTGCTATTAAAGAAGGCCTAGCTTTTTAAGCTCTTTTGCAGCTAAATTGGCAGAAAGTGGAACATAACCATCTTTCTCAACAATTTTTTGTCCATCAAGTGATAACACCATTTTTAAGAACTCTGCATCAATTGGTGAAAGAGGCTTGTTCGGGTGCTTATTAATATAAACATATAAGAAGCGAGACAGCGGGTATTTACCTTTCGCAACGTTTTCAAGCGTAGCATCTACAAAGTTATCGCCTTTTTTCGCAAGTGGTACAGTACGTACACCTGAAGTTGTATAACCGATACCTGAGTAACCAATTGCATTTACAGAAGATGAAATTGATTGTACTACCGATGCAGAACCAGGTTGTTCGTTTACATTGTTACGAAAATCACCTTTACATAAAGCCATTTTCTTAAAGTAACCATATGTGCCTGATACAGAGTTACGTCCGTACAACTGAATATCTTTCGCAGCCCAATCACCGGTTAAACCAACGTCGCTCCAACGAGTAACTTCAGCCGATGCGCCACATTTACGAGTTGAAGAAAAGATAGCATCTACTTCATCAATACGCAGGCCTTTAATTGGATTGTCTTTGTGTACAAATACCGCTAGCGCATCAATTGCAACACGAACTTCAGTCGGCTTATACCCGTAACGTTTTTCAAAAGCTTCTATTTCTTTTGATTTCATTTTACGGCTCATAGGACCAAAGTTTGCAGTACCCTCGGTCAATGCAGGTGGAGCAGTAGATGAACCTGCCGCTTGAATTTGAATGTTTACATTTGGGTAAATACGTTTGTACTCTTCAGCCCAAAACGTCATCATGTTTGCAAGTGTATCAGAGCCCACAGATGAAAAGTTACCTGAAATGCCATTGGTCTTTTGATATTCTGGCAGCGCTGAATCTACAGCAAGAGCCTGTGCAGATACAAATGTTGTTACTGCCACACCCATTGCGGCAACTAAACTTTTAAATTTCATAGGGGTTACTCCGATTTGTTCGTCCCAATTCCTAACTGTGCACCACTGTAAAGGCACTAAATGACAATTAGATTACTCAGATGTTACACTTTTATGACTTTGAGTAGAATCTAACGCCGGTGTACGTACTATTTTATCTTTATCAAAGGCAAATGAAAAACACGAACCTTCACCTAACTTACTTTTAATTTTCAATTGACTGTCATGTCGTGACAACACGTGCTTAGTAATTGCTAAACCTAATCCTGAGCCTCCGGTTGTACGACTACGGGCTTTATCGACTCGATAAAAACGCTCCGTCAAACGATTAATATGTTCTGGCGCAATACCATCGCCATTATCAACAACTGAAAAATGTGCTTGTTCATCTTTAGTTTGCCAAGTGACGATAATTTTTCCACCAGGCTTAGTGTAATGAATTGCATTAAACACTAAATTAGAAAAAGCACTTCGTAGCTCTTCTTCTGAACCTTTGATATCTAGGCTATTGTCTATATCAAATATTAGCTCATGGCCTTTGTCTTGGTTTAAAGACTGAGCCTCAGTACTAATATAAGTAAGTAATTGCACTACATTTATTGCTTTATCACCATCTTGGCGCCTAGCACCTTCTATGCGTGACAGTGACAGTAATTGATTCACTAAGCTATCCATACGCTTGCATTGCTCAAGCATCGTTGTCTGTGCTTTGTTCCACATGGCTGGGGGTGGTAGCGTGTCGCCATCAAACATTTCTAAATAGCCTGTTACTACCGTCAGCGGCGTTCTAAGCTCATGAGAAACATTGGCGACAAAGTCTTTACGCATTTGTTCAAGTTGCTTTAACCGGGTTACATTACGCACCACAACCATTAATTGGGAAGTCGCATAAGGCATTACCCTATACTCTAAAACCTGGCCCACAGCATGACCACTTTCCAACTCAAGCGCTTCATCAAATTTTTCTAAATGCATGTACTTAGCAAATTTAGGATCGCGGATGAGGTTATCTAAGCGCTGACCATGATCAGCTGGCCATTGTAGGCCTAGCACTTTAAGTGCTAATTGGTTACACCAAACAATACTCAAGTCACGCTGTAACACGATTACAGCATCAGGAACAGCCTCGGCACCATCACGAAAGCGACGGATCAAATCAGCTAATTCATTTCGTTTTTTGCGATTGCGGTGCTGTAAATGATAGATCCCTTCAAATACTTGCTCCCAGGCTCCCTCCCCTTCAGGTGGATTAAAGCTACGTTGATTGAGCAACCAATCACTGAGTCGATAAAGTTGATGATAATGCCAAACAAGAAGCGAGAAAGATCCTAAAAATAAAAGCAAAAATGGCGCGCCAACAAGCACGCCAATCAATAACAAAGGAAGAAAATAGATAAGCAAGCGCTTTGCTAGCGCCTGCTTATTAACAACTCGATACATACACTTATTTACCTTAGAGAAAGTAAATTTAAGCCAATGTAATAATTAGCCAATAGTTTCAGACACTATAATTTACTTGAAAAACGGTACCCTGCACCACGTACCGTTTGCACTAAACGATCATGGCCTAAAGGCGCAATAGCTTTACGTAAACGACGAATATGCACGTCTACAGTTCTATCTTCAACATAAACATTAGTTCCCCAAACGTTATCTAGTAATTGCTCACGACTATAAACACGTTCAGGGTGAGTCATAAAGAAATGGAGCAATCTAAACTCTGTTGGCCCCATATCTAACTCGCTGCCTTCAGAAGTAACGCGGTGAGAAATAGGATCAAGGCGTAAGCCATGTACTTCAATCGCTTCTTCTAATGAAGTAGGAGATACACGGCGAATTACCGCCTTAATACGGGCCATTAATTCTTTCGGTGAAAACGGCTTAGTTACATAGTCATCCGCGCCAACTTCTAAGCCACGTACTTTATCTTCTTCTTCGCCACGGGCTGTTAGCATAATAATTGGTATTTGACGTGTATGTTCACTCTGCTTGAATTTTTTAGCGATCTGAATACCGCTGCCACCAGGTAGCATCCAATCCAATAACACCATATCAGGGTACGGCTCAACCATTGCAGCAATTGCAGAGTCATAATCTTCTGCTTCAATTGCTTGAAAACCATTTTGTTCTAATACAAAAACCAACATCTCTCTGATGGGCGCTTCGTCATCGACGACAAGTACTTTACGTGACATTCCAATTTATCTCTTTCGTTATCGAACTAGTTTTCATTATTATGACTAAGTATGACAGTTTTATGAAAGTGTAACGTGTAAAGCCAAAAGAGCATAAAAAAAACACATATTTACCTAATAAAGGGGCTAAAAGGTCATTCTAAGACAGTGTTCTTAATATAAATGTCATATTAAAGAACAATAAATCATTTAATTGACCCATACTAAATTCTCAATATTGAAGCAAAATTACCATTAATTGAGTAGATCAAAATCATACTAAGCTGTGTTTTTGAGATCACGATCATACTAAGCTAAGATGATCTGGGATCACATTTATACTAAGAGGTAATTATAACCGCCTGATAATTTAACCTAGCACATATTTTTTGCTGGTTTTTCAATCAAAAAATACGCTCAAAAATAAGATCCTTAGTATAATATTGATCTGCAAGATCGAATAGCTAGTAAAAATCTGATCCAATCATCCTTTGTTAATAAAATAATGATCCCATTACTCTCAGGCATAAAAAAAGCCAGTAACCTCAAGGCACTGGCTTTATCAATCAATAGCTGAAAATTATTTAATTTGCGGATCTAACTCGCCAGTTAAATATTTAAGGTGCATTTCATCAAGTGAGATTGGTTTGATCTTACCTGCTTGACCCGCAGTACCAAACGACTCATAACGCGCTACACAGATCTCAGTCATCGCTTTAGTTGCTTCAGCGAGGTATTTACGTGGATCAAAATTAGCCGGGTTTTGTGCTAAGTGGCGACGGATAGCACCTGTTGATGCTAAACGTAAGTCAGTGTCTATATTAACTTTACGTACACCAAACTTAATGCCTTCAACGATCTGCTCAACGGGCACACCATATGTTTCTGGGATCTCACCACCATACTGGTTAATGATCTCAAGCCACTCTTGTGGCACAGAAGAAGAGCCATGCATGACTAAATGCGTATTAGGGATCCGCGCATGAATCGCTTTAATACGATCAATTGCTAAAATATCGTCTGTTGGCGGGCGAGTAAATTTGTAAGCGCCATGGGAAGTACCACATGCAATTGCAAGTGCATCAACGTGTGTTTTACTTACAAAGTCAGCCGCTTCTTCTGGATCGGTTAGCATTTGATCCGTGGTTAATTTACCTTCAGCGCCAACGCCGTCTTCTTCGCCAGCTTCACCTGTTTCAAGTGAACCTAGTACACCTAACTCGCCTTCCACAGACACACCACATGAATGTGCAAGTTCAACCGTTTTGCGTGTTACATCAACATTGTAATCATAGCTTGAAGGTGTTTTACCATCAGTCATCAAAGAGCCATCCATCATCACTGATGAAAAACCTAGCTGGATTGAACGTTGGCAAACGCCAGGTGACGTGCCGTGATCTTGGTGCATTACCACAGGAATATGTGGCCACTCTTCAATGGCTGCTAAAATCATATGACGAATAAAAGGGGCTCCAGCGTAGGCACGAGCACCTGCTGAACCTTGCACAATTACAGGGCTGTTAGTTTTATCAGCCGCCATCATAATAGCGCGGATTTGCTCTTGGTTATTAACGTTAAACGCTGGCACGCCATAACCGTTTTCAGCTGCATGATCAAGAAGTTGGCGCATACTGATTAAAGCCATTGGGTATTCTCCAAATTGTCGATAGCTGCGCGCACGCGCAAACTACCTAGTTCGAACGGAATAGTTTAATTCGATGCAATCGCTGCATCACGATAGGGTTAACACTTGCCAACGCTACCGATAACCAAAACCAAGAATTAAATAAGGGTGAGAGGTATTTAATTAATGGTCTTTGCTGGTGTAAACAAAAAAGCTCACACCAGCAAGCAGGCTAATTTTACTTAGCTCGCTCTTCTAGCATAGCAACAGCTGGCAATTTTTTCCCTTCTAAAAACTCAAGGAAAGCACCACCCCCTGTTGAAATATACGAAACTTTATCTGCGATGCCGTATTTATCAATGGCTGCTAACGTATCACCGCCGCCTGCAATTGAAAATGCATTTGAGTCAGCAATCGCTTGGGCAATGGCACGTGTACCATTACCAAACTGATCAAATTCAAACACACCAACCGGACCATTCCAAACCACAGTACCTGCATTAGCAATGATTTTTGCCAGTTTGTTTGCCGTATCTGGGCCGATATCAAAAATCATGTCTTCGCTGGTTACTTCGCTAACATCTTTTAATGTTGCAACGGCTGATTCAGAAAACTCGTTTCCTACTACCACGTCAGTGGGGACTGGAATTTCGCCATTGTTACTTTTAGCTGCCGCACTTAATTTATTTGCTTCATCAATTAAATCAGCTTCAAAAAGTGATTTGCCCACAGGGTGACCCGCTGCAGCAATAAAGGTATTGGCAATACCGCCACCCGTTACTAATTGATCAACAATTGTTGAAAGTGAATCAAGTACTGTAAGCTTAGTAGAGACTTTAGAACCACCTACAATAGCGACTAAAGGGCGTGCAGGATTATCAAGCGCCTTACCTAAGGCATCAAGCTCAGCCGCAAGCAGTGGGCCTGCACACGCTACATCAGCATATACACCAACACCATGAGTAGAGGCTTGTGCACGGTGAGCTGTACCAAATGCATCCATTACATAGACATCGCATAACGCAGCAAGTTTTTTGGCTAGCGTTTCATCATTTTTCTTTTCACCAACGTTAAAGCGCACGTTTTCAAATACAACGACTTCACTATCAGCAATTTCAACGCCATCTAAATAATCTTTTTCAAGACGCACTGTTTGCTCCAGTGCTTCATTTAAATAATCAACAACAGGAGCAAGTGAAAACTCCTCGTTAAATTCCCCTTCCGTAGGGCGGCCAAGGTGTGACATCACCATTACTTTTGCGCCTTTTTCAAGGGCTAGTTTAATGCTAGGTAATGCTGCACGAATACGCGCATCAGAGGTCACTTTACCTGCTTTTACTGGTACATTTAAATCTTCACGAATTAACACGCGTTTGCCGTTTAAATCTAAATCTGCCATATTTATGACCGACATGGACTTCTCCTTAGTTAACGATACTGACTTGAGTAAAACTTTTAATTATAATATTTAGTTACTTGCAACCGTCATACACCTTGCAGTGTCAAGCATACGGTTAGCAAATCCCCATTCATTGTCACACCAGACTAACAACTTTATCAGCCGTTTATGACTAACACGTGTCTGTGTGCCATCAATAATACAAGAGTGTGCGTCATGATTAAAATCCACTGACACTAATGGCTCTTCGGTGTAACTTAAAATACCTTCGAGGCGATCTTTAGCTGCAGCCTTTAATGCTTTATTAACCGCAAGCAAGTCAACATCGGTATTAACGGTTACGCTTAAATCCATTGCCGTTACATTTATAGTGGGCACGCGTACTGCAATCGCTTCAAAACGGCCGTGGAATTTAGGTAAAATACGCTCAATACCACGAGCGAGCTTGGTATCAACTGGAATAATAGATTGACTGGCTGCACGGGTACGGCGTAAATCATGATGATAGGCATCAATAACTTGTTGATCATTCATAGATGCATGAATCGTTGTAATCGCACCCGACTCAATCTCAAAAGCATCATCCAGCACTTTGATCACTGGCACAATACAGTTTGTGGTACATGAACCATTAGAAACAATCGTTTGTGCTGCGGTTAATTCATCATCATTGATACCATACACGATTGTGGCGTCAACATCAGCATCTGCTGGTTGAGAAAATAACACTTTCTTTGCCCCAGCATTTAGATGTAATTGCGCATGTTCTCGAGAGTGGAACACGCCAGTACATTCTAAAACGACATCAACATCTAGTATTTGCCAAGGTAATTCGCTGGGATTTTCTTCACAGAACAGTGCTATAGAATCGTTGGCAACGCTAATACTGTCTTCGCCAAGTGTAACGGGAAATTTAAAACGTCCGTGAGATGTATCGTATTTAAGAAGATGTGCGATCCCTTGCGGATCCGCCAGTTCATTAATAGCAACAATTTTGATCTCATCGTTTAAACCTGACTCATACAGGGCTCGCACGATATTACGACCAATTCGACCAAAACCATTGATTGCAAGTTTGATTGCCATTCGAAAGAAAATCCACTCTATTTGCTTGCAGATAAAGGCAACCTGCCTTTTAGATGGCGGTATTGTAATCGACCTTGAGATTGAATATAAGAGCTGAACAGCAGAAACTTAAAATTAACCATGTTTAGATGGCTCAAATTTTGGTAATCGACCTTGCAGTTGAATATAAGAGGCAAAGTTAAATAAATGTTCACCCGCTGTTTTAGATGCGCCTGATTTGGTAATTGACCTTGCAGTTGAATATAAGAGGTAAAGTTAAATAAATGCGCACCCGCTGTTTTAGATGCGCCTGATTTGGTAATCGACCTTGCAGTTGAATATAAGAGGTAAAGTTAAATAAATGTTTAAGGCCTGTTTTAGATGGCCTCAAGTTTCCTTGGGCCTAGGCTCTAAAGTTAGAAAAGGTAAATTGTTTAACGCTTAAATAGTTTGCGTATGAAACTTCCTGTTAATAATGAAACACCCATAATCACAACACAATAAATGGCTAATGTACCTGATGACGTTGCCAACTCTATTATTTGGTTGTTTTCACCCATACATAAGTTAGTTTTATGATCAATTGCGCCGCCACTATCTAAACAACGATCCACTAATAAAAACCCATGCAACCACCACACAGCAATTAAACTGACTATCACACCAACCAAAGATGGCAGTAAATTATTCTTCATTAAAAAACCTATAAATAAACTCAATATCAAGACGATAGATTAGCAGAACAATAAGCAAATAACTGCACTGACAAAGCCTGACTTTGTATTTATAAAACAATACTTAAAGCTAATTTTCGTTTATATATCAGCCTCTTATTCAGTCGTCATCTATTTAAAAGTATCACACGGCCTTTAATATGACGAAAAGTAAATGAAGCTTAAACTAAATCAACTAACTTTAAATTTTTACCTTGGGCTATTTGATGGCACTGTGCAAGTAATAACTCTGCAGTTGCGGTAGCGTCTGTTAGCGCATGGTGGTTGCTATAATCAGGTAATTGATAGCGTTTTCTACATGCAGCTAATGTTAAGTCATCGAGAGCTATCTCATATCCTTGCTGGTGTAAACGCTTTTTTTCAATTAAGAATGTATCAAGAATCAAATTGGGCTTAACTACTATTCCTTGTACTTTAAAAGCGTGCTTTAAAAACCCCCAATCTAAACTCGCATTATGAAACACTAAAATAGCATCATCAAAATAAGTGCTAAGCTTGTTTAAGATAACTTGCAAGCTTTGCCCGTTCGCAATATCTTGCTGAGCAATACCGTGATAAACAGGACTTTGCGCTAACTGTTTCACATCTTTATTAATATAATGAGCCGCCTGACTCAATTTAATACACTGGCGCTCAATCAACACCCAAGCAATTGAAACAATTTCATGCTGCTTGGCATCAAGCCCTGTGAGCTCTAAATCAATAACAATATAACGCTGGGCAACAGCACTTTTAGCCAACTGTTTTTTTCTTGATAAATACTGACTCAACCAACGCTTAACCACGTTGCCACCTCAACCCTTTAGTCATTACAAACTGCCTCGAGCAAATTTAAATGCCGCAGCCTGTTGTGATTGCTTTATCAAGTAGAATGCTTCTTTGAGTTGATGACGCTCCAGCGAGTTTAGTTTATCTGGATTAATACAATTACTCGGTAGCCCCTCTTCATTAATTTGCGTTCGTAAGCGTAATTGAGTTAAAAACCGCCAACAATCTTTTAAATTATAAACATCCTGATTATTTAACAGCGGATATTTTAATAGTGCATCGAGACGCTCTTGGGTATTTGCTCGTCGTACTCCAGCCTTTAACGCGTATAAGCGTACTATATCGTTAATAATCACCACACCTCGTTTTTTTAAATCAATGTACTTATGCTGTGTTGCATTTTTTTCTAGCTTAAATTGATTAAACAAGCCGATAGGCACTGAATTACTTTTTATATCAGTGGCCATGGCGGCATAAAATAATTCATTACGCGAAATGCGTGTCAGCTGTTCACAAAAACTGGTGTAAAGAGAGTTGGAGCCTTCAATAAAGCGTAAATCAAAGAATATTTTACAATTAAGCATGGCCTCAGGCGTGGGACTTTTTATCCACTTAAAGAAACGTTCACACCAATCAGAAATGCTCATTCGACACAACTCACTGCTGGCCATAATATTCCCAGAACAGCGCCTAATACCACATTCTACTAGTTGCTCACAGACAAACACCCCCATGCGACGAAAGTAATCTTGCTGCTGCTCGCTTAAGTCATCCGGTAATAGCAAGCCGTTATCCTGATCTGAGTGTAGAGTTTGCTCTTCTCGTGCTTGAGAGCCAAAACAAATAAAACTAAAACTAGTGGGGGCTGCACCATTATCCTCTTGGAATAAATGAATGAGCCGGGAAGTTAGCGCATCAGTTAAGCCACTTAGCAGCTTTCCAATCAATGAAATATCATCGATATTATGAGAAAAGCCACGGAGCAATTCAGGTATTTCACTCGCGTAGCGTTTTAAATCACTAATACTATGGGCTTTATAAATACGGCCAATAAGTTGTACGGGGTCACTTTTTTGCTGTCGTAATAAGTCTGTACTAGTGATCATCCCCAGCGCTTTATGATGCTCATCAAGCACTGGTAAGTGGTGAATATTATGTTTAAGCATTAAATGCAGTGCCGAAAAAACCCGATTATTCTCAAATATATACTTAGGTTTTTTACTCATGATTATGCTTACAGCCTCTTTTGGCTCAACCTCATCTGCCAACACTCTGTTACGTAAATCGCGGTCAGTTACAACCCCAACCAGTTGTTCAAATTCGGTGATCATAATGGATGATACACCGTGTTTTTTCATTTTTTTTGCAGTTTGCCGAATACTGGCATCGGGAGGAAGAGTGACCGCCTTACGTGACATCAACTCAGAAATTTTTCGCTCTGACCAGCTTTCATTTTGGTTCTTATAATGTGATGAAAGTAACCTGTTAGCATGGGCACGAACAAAATATTGCTCAAACGATTTATATTCACGGCGCAAAAAATCAAAGCTTTGTTGATTGAGCATATAGACTATGCCCTCTTTTTGCGTCTCTAAACGGTTTTGTATTGCCTCACCTGTTAACAATGACGGAAAGCCAAAGTAATCGCCTTGCGCTAAACGGGTGATCACATCCCCTTTAGCATCGACGAGATCATACAGACCTGAACGAATGAGAAATAATTTAGGCGAGTCAGATTGCAACCACTGCGACTGATTTTCGCGGGTTAAATAAATACTATCTACATGACTTACAAAGTAATCAGTTGCACTACTATCAATTTGGCTAAACGGCGTTTGCATACTCACAAACTGGGCAACTTCCTGCTGCTCGTTATTCATAATTGTTCTCGCAAATAATCAGGCCTGAACATCTACATTACGCATATTTAGAAAAAATAAAAAGCCCGACAAAAGTCGGGCTTTGGCTGCAATAACAATCAAGTCATTATTAGTGAGCGTGCGCTTCACCAGAGCCTTTAGGATTACGAATACCTTCAACCATTTGCTGAATTTCAACAGGCGTCTCAGCAGTGAGTTTGAGGACAACTGCAGCTACTGCAAAGTTAATCACCATACCCACTAAACCAATACCTTCTGGTGAAATACCCAAGAACCAGTGTTCAGGGCTGTTAAGCTCAGGGCTGACAAATTTAAAGAAGATAATATACGCCGCAGTAAAGGTAATACCTGTCACCATACCTGCAATCGCCCCTTCTTTATTCATCTTCTTAGAGAAAATACCCATAATGATCGCCGGGAAGAAACTTGCTGCCGCTAAGCCAAATGCAAATGCCACCACCGACGCCACAAATCCAGGCGGGTTAATACCAAAGTAAGCAGAAATAACAATGGCAATCATAGCCGCTAACCTCGCTGCGAGTAGCTCTTGCTTATCGCTAATATCTGGCTTGAGGGTTCGCTTAAGTAAATCATGGGAGACCGATGTTGAAATAACCAATAATAAACCGGCCGTTGTTGAAAGCGCAGCAGCAATACCACCGGCTGCAACTAACGCAACAACCCATGCTGGTAAATTAGCAATTTCGGGGTTTGCCAATACCATGATATCGCGGTCTACGTTAACTTCATTTGCACTATTTGGATCATCAATCTTACCGGCAGTATAGAACATTTTGCCATCACCATTTTTATCATTAAAGGTGATAAGGCCTGTTCTTTCCCAGTTTTTAACCCAAGCTGGTGCTTGTGCGTATTCAGTACCACTGCCATCTTTACCATTAATTGTGTCAATCATATTAACCCGTGCAAACGATGCAACCGCAGGTGCTGTAGTATAAACAATCGCGATGAATACTAACGTCCATGCCGCAGAAATACGGGTATCTTTAACACGTGGTACCGTGAAGAAACGTACAATTACATGTGGTAAACCGGCAGTACCTACCATCAGTGCACCTGTAATTGCAAATACATCAATCATGCTCTTAGAGCCTTCGGTGTATTGCGCAAAACCTAATTCAGCGCTTAAGCCATCCAACTTATCAAGAACATACATACCCGAGCCATCACTGAGCGTGGCACCAAAGCCGGTTTGTGGGAAGAAATGACCTGTCATCATCATTGAGATAAAAATCGCCGGTACTAAATAAGCAAATACTAATACACAATATTGCGCTACTTGGGTGTAAGTAATGCCTTTCATACCACCAAGCACAGCGTAGAAGAATACGATAACCATACCAATATAAACACCGGTTTCGATTTCGACCTCTAAGAAGCGTGAGAAAACCACACCAACACCACGCATTTGCCCTGCGATATAGGTAAAGCAGATAAAGATAGCACACAAGATGGCCACAACACGGGCTGTTTGTGAGTAATAACGATCACCGATAAAGTCAGGTACTGTAAACTTGCCAAATTTACGTAAGTAAGGCGCTAAACACATGGCTAAAAGTACATAACCACCTGTCCACCCCATTAAGTAAACACCGCCATCATAACCTGCAAAAGAGATGATACCCGCCATTGAGATAAATGACGCAGCACTCATCCAATCAGCGGCCGTTGCCATACCATTAGCTAAAGGCGGAACCCCACCACCAGCCACATAAAATTCATTTGTTGACCCTGCGCGGGCCCATATTGCAATGCCGATATACAGCGCGAAGCTTAAACCAACAATTAAAAACGTGAGTGTTTGAACATCCATTACTTAAGCTCCTATTCGTCTACGCCGTATTTTTTATCTAACGTATTCATTTTGAAAACGTAAACAAAAATCAAAGCCACAAAGGTGTAAATCGCGCCTTGCTGGGAGAACCAGAAGCCAAGTTTAAACCCAAAGAAACGTACTTCATTGAGTACATCTACCAGTAAAATGCCAAAACCAAATGACACGACAAACCAAACTGCTAATAGTTTAAACAGCAGTGAAATGTTTTCCGCCCAATAAGCTTTTGCTTGTTCTTCATCTTTAAAAGCCATTTTTATTCCTCTTTAACACCGTAAAAAGTGATGTGTGTGTTTTATGTCCGTATATAAAATTAGCAATGCCTGAGCTAGATTGAATTGAGACCATAGTCGTAACACCAGATTAACGTTTACGTAAACTGCAGATTAAAACTTGTTAACCAGTAGTAATAAACGTTAAATATCATGCATTTAAATATTTCCACCAAGTGATTCGTAGTATTCATCTAAGCTATATTACTGATCTGCGACATTAGTCGAATACGTTCATAAAAAATAAAATTACAATTAAATATCAACAAGTTAAATAAAAACACGAAATTAGCTTAATAATTGACAGCTCAAATTATTTTTCAATTTCTGGTATGGTGTTAGCCATCATAATAAAAACTGAATGACGACATGACTGCTGCTTTAATCTTTGTTGCTTTAGCCTACATAGGTGTTTTATTCTGGCTTGCAAACTGGGGGGATAAAACCACTCCACTAGCCAAACGAATAAGCCACCACCCATTCGTTTATTCATTCTCTTTAGGGATTTATTGCACGTCGTGGACGTACTATGGTTCAGTGGGGACGGCTGCCACCAGCAGTTGGAGCTATTTACCCATTTTACTTGGCCCTGCACTGTTATTTTTTTTCGGCCAAGGCTTTTTACGTAAGCTCGTACTGGTAAGTAAAAAACAAAATATCACCACCATTGCTGATTTCATTTCTGCTCGGTATGGCAAGCGACAAACAACCGCCATTATGGTTACAGTAATCGCATTGCTTGCGACAATTCCGTACATCGCACTGCAATTGAAAGCCCTTAGCAGCAGCTTTTTACTGTTACAAAGCGACAATAAAATATCTGGCTCAATGGTTGCTCTTTCCGCCACATTGATCATGACCATGTTTGCTATTTTCTTTGGTACACGTAAAGTCGATGTGACTGAATACCGCTCAGGTTTAATGCTGGCGGTGGCATTTGAGTCTTTAATAAAATTACTCGCGCTAGTTGCCGTTGCAGGACTTGCTGTCTACACCCTACTAAACTTACCACCCGAACGGGAACTATTAACCACTGATTCGTTATGGCAACACTGGAGCAGTTTTAACTTTTTTAGTTTTAATTTTATTGGTCAGTCTTTAATGGCGGCGGCAGCCATTATTTGTTTGCCACGACAGTTTCATGTCACCGTGGTTGATAACCAAGACAAACGCCATTTATTTACTGCCCGTTGGGCCTTCCCACTGTACTTATTACTCACAGCAGCAATGATTTTACCCATAGCGACAGCCGCTATTCACCCGAATATTGGCAGTGGTTTTTCACCTGACAGCTTTGTACTCGCCCTGCCATTAATGCACGACAATGTACTACTCACTACCTTTGTCTTTATTGGTGGTATTTCAGCCGCAACCGCAATGATAGTAGTTGCAACACTCACACTCAGTACCATGATATCTAACGACGTTGTATTACCTTTAATGTTGCGTCGTAAATTTAAGCGTAACCTGATCACGACCAGCTATCGCTCACGTATTTTATTAGTAAGACGCTTTACCATCGCTGGAATATTAATTTTGTCGTATTTTTATCAGCAATGGTTTGGTCACGGTAAAGCCTTAGCGAGCATGGGCTTAGTGGCATTTTCACTGGTCACCCAATTATTACCAGCCATTATTGGCGGGCTATACTGGCGAAAAGGCCATGCTTATGGGGTTTACGCAGGCCTTTTAGCGGGCTTTATTTGCTGGGTTTTATTTTTAATGTTGCCGATTTTAGATGCCGGAAATACCCTTGATACCGAGTTACAGCAAACCTTAATAACCCGAGGCACCCTCATTGCCTTATTTGCCAATATAGGCTGTTATATCAGCTTCTCATTAGGTGCTGATGAACGGCTAATTGATAAAATTCAAGCTGCTGCATTTGTTAACCCTAAAGAGCAAGCGGTATTGGCAAGGCGTTTAAATAAAAATGTAAAAGCCACTGTGTATGACTTTAAAATACTGCTGCAAACCTTTTTAGGCGTACAACGCAGCCAGCAGGTGTTAGCACAATTCTCTCTCACTCATCAATTGGGTGACAATAACAATCATCCCGATCCAGAGTTTATTGCCTATTGCGAACGCGCTTTAACGGGGGTGTTAGGCGCATCATCTGCGCAAGCTCTTATTCATACAGTGGCTTCAGGTAAGCGCATGGCCTTTGAAGAAGTGGTTAACTTTTTTGATGAAACCACTCAAGCGCTGCAATTTAACCAAAATTTACTGTTCACTTCACTTGAGAACTTAAGCCACGGTATTTCGGTAGTCGATAAAGACCTCAAACTAGTTGCATGGAATAAGCGCTACGCAGAAATGTTTAACTACCCGGCAGACTTTCTAGAGGTAGGCCAACCGATTGAAGACATTATAAGATACAACGCAGAGCGTGGTGAGTGCGGCCCAGGTGAAATAGAGCGCCAAGTTGAAAAACGTGTGCAGCATTTAAAAAATGGTACTTCACATCACTTTATTCGTCACCGCCGAAATGGCCAAGTATATGAGATGACGGGTAACCCACTGCCTGATGGCGGCTTTGTTACCAGCTTTTCAGACATCACCACGCATATTGCCACGCAAAATGCGCTGGAAGAAGTTAATATGGATCTCGAAAACCGTATTGAAGCAAGAACTCAAGAAATACGGACAATTAATAAAGATCTTGAAGCACAAATAGAAAGCCGCGTACAAACTGAGCAAGCACTCACTTTGGCCAAGCGCGAAGCAGAGCAAGCTAATGACAGTAAAACACGGTTTTTAGCGCTTGCCAGTCACGATATTTTACAACCGCTAAATGCGGCCCGCTTATACTTAGCTGCCATTGATGAAAAATCATTAGCTGATAATAATATCAATAACTTTGAAAAGCTCGGCGCAAGTCTTGATTCAACCGTACACCTAATGTCTGCATTACTTGAAATCGCTAAGCTTGAACAAGGTGCTATGACCCCGACGCCGCGCCACTTCAGTATCGACGATATTTTAGCGCCACTGCGTAACGAATATGCCATTTTATCGAGCGAAAAAGGCTTACAATTACATGTACGTTCAGGGCAACAAATTGTCCATAGTGATATCACTTACTTACGCAGGATTATTCAAAACCTAGTCTCTAACGCCGTTAAATACACTGAAAAAGGCCGCGTTTTAGTCGCATGCCGTAAACGTAAACACCACCTTCGCATCGAAGTCTGGGACACAGGGCCTGGTATTAGCGAAGTGGAACAAGCAAAAATATTCAATGATTTTTACCGCATAGAAGCCGGTGACAACAAAGGTGTTGGATTAGGTTTAGGGGTAGTAAAGCGCATGGTTGATTTACTCAGTTTACGCCTAGAGGTGCATTCAACCGTCAATAAAGGCAGCCGTTTTAGTATCGAGGTGCCCTACGGTGATAGCCAATTTGTGCAACAAAAAAATGCTACAAACAGCCTATTTGAAAACCGCGCAGCAATGAATGTAATTGCCGTTGATGATGACCCTGAAAACTTAAATGCAATGGCAAGTTTATTACAGAAATGGCAAGCTGATTATCAACTATTTGACCAAGTTGAAACTGTGATGGAGTATGCCAAACAGCACAAAGCTCCTGATGTTATTTTAATGGACTACCAACTCGGCCATGACTGCGACGGTATTACGCTTATCAAAACGCTCCGTGAAATTTGGCAAAGTCCCGTACCTGCTATTTTAATTACCGCTGTGCGCGATAATGAATTAAAGCAAGCGACTAAAGCCGATAATATTCATTACTTATCCAAACCAATAAAGCCCGGTAAGTTAAAAGCACTGCTTAATCACAGTACGTGAGGTGCTAGGTGCTTATATGGACTCCCTAATTAAATCAACAAAGAACTGTCATTAAAAACAAGTATAGATGCGTGCTTATATACGGGCTTTATTGAGGAGCTACCTCGCCCTAAAATGTACTCGCACCAATAGGCAAACTCTAGGAAGCGGCATCTAATGTGCCTTAGAACCTAACTTGCTTCTATTGGTCGGTCTTACCTGTTTTACATCGCTCTTCGCCGATTTAACATGGAATATCAAGCCAATGAGATTGGCTGATATTCCGTGTCATTCTTTAATATCGCATAAGCGGTTCTCACCGTTTTGTTTGCTAAAGCAACCGCTGCGATTTTTTTACCTCTTCTCTCAACTAAGGCTTGTAGCCAACGCTCTTTGCTTGTTCTGGCTGGACGTTTACTCACTTGCGTAATAACAGAAAGCGCTCCTTGGAAAAGAGTGGAACGAAGTCGCTTATCTGCATGACGCTTTGAAATATGCCCAATACGCTCTTTACCACCTGAACTATGTTGCTTTGGCGTTAACCCTATATTTGCTGATGCTTCACGACCGTTGGTAAAATTCTCACCCTGACCTAAACGCACCGCTAGCCCTAAAGCACCGATGGGGCCGACGCCCTCTAACTTCATCAACTTTTGGCAGGTCGTATCATATTTTACCGCGCCTTCGAGCTGCCGTTCCAAAATGGCAACATGTTCAATTTGCTCTAGTAAGTGCTGCCATAAATAATTCAGTGTTTCACGAAAAGGCTGAGGCAAGCTATTTTCAGCGTCTTCCAGAATAAAAGGAATGTGCTTACGAAGCTGGGATAAGCTTGGTGGCACAATAATACCAAACTCTCCAAGTAAGCCCCTGATTTGATTACTCTGTGCTATTTGATGTGTCTTTGCTAAATGACGAGCTCGCTCCAATGATTGCAAAGCCTGCTCTTCGGCAGATTGCACACGAGCACCATGGATATGCTCTTGAGAAGCGGCGATTGCGATAGCTAAAGCATCATTACGATCCGTTTTTTGCTTAGTTTGGAAAGGCTTAACTGTTCTTGCTGAAATGACTTTGACTTCGTGACCAAGAGCACGTGCTAGCCTAGCCCAATATTGCGCACTACCACACGCTTCCATCGCCACCAATGAGCGTGGCTCCTTAGTAAGCAGCTCTTTTAGCTTTGCTCGGCTAAGCTCTCGGTTGAAGAGTACTTTACCTTTTGGATCTCGCTTGCAGACCTGAAAAACATTTTTTGCTAAATCAATAGCCAATATATTAGTATCTTTCATGTATGGACTCCTTTGGTTAATCTTTTGTCGGATTAAGACCGTAACTCCTCAGGGAGAGGGAGTCCATACATCTAGGTGCTAGGTGCTAGGTGCTAGGTGCTAGGTGCTAGGTGCTAGGTGCTAGGTGCTAGGCAAAAAATAAAACAGATCCGTGCTAAACAACATAGCTAAATACACCTAGCAATTTTACTAGGTGTACGGCTTTAGTTTAATCACCCCGGTTGTGCTTTACTTCTTAGCTTTTGAAACAACCAACTCAGGCCAACTAATGACAGTCCTAAGCCAATAAATGATATGGCTTTGAGTAAACCAGTGAGGCTTGCCATATCAATTAAAAACACTTTTACTATTACTGCACTAAGAATACCTAGCCCAACTTTTTGTAACAGCAGTTGTTGCTTTAAATGCCCAGAAATGACCACAAATGCGCCGAGCAATAACCAAATAATCGAATAACTATAAAGCTCTGCATCACTGGTAGTTTTAGCTAAATAAATATACGCCCCTTGCCAATACTGGCGTATAAGTGCAGTGACAGCTAATGCTGCTAAAACGCCCGCGATTGCCAATATTATTTTACTAAGTTGAATATTTACAGGTTTTACTAATGTGGCTAACCACAATGCTAAAGCACTTGGCACCAGCCACATCAGCAGCACCCAGTTAAACATTGGAGTTTCACCAACATACAATGAGGTGAATAATGGGTTTTCATTGAGTGCTGTGCTTACTAACAACAGCCCAGCTAAAGCCGATAATATTAAGCCCGCTATTGTGTATAACTTAGCCATCTGTCTTGCACTTTGAGCACGATATAAATAAACACAACCTAATGCGAACCAATTACAGCTGAGCATTACTTGCTCATAAAAACTTAAAGAAGTGAGCTGTGGATAATGCCCAACTAACTGATAGCTGGTTTCAGTGGTAATAAATAATGCTAAACAATGCAGTGCAGCCCCTTCGAGCCAAATTTTCATATCGGTTTTATGCCATTGTTTTGCGGCAAACCAAAATAGCCCAACAGCAATGGGGTAAACCACTATGCTCCAATGCATTGAAATAAGTGTTAGATCTGCATAACTCTCCATCCATGGCGCAAAGGTTAGTCTTGCAAGTACAACGGCCACGAGCGCTTTAATAGGCCAATGCGGCATAGGCACTTTATGGCGTTTAACCAGAAAACTAATAACCAACACTTGAATAGCCAGCGCAAGCGTTAGGCCGCTATCAGCAAGTAACATAGTTAAGCAAAGTGTAATATTGGCATTAGCACCAATCCAATAACTAAACTGCTGCCATTGCGTGTAAGCAACTTGAGCACGTTTGATAAGTGCAGCGCTGCCTAGTAGTAATAATACGGTCCATAATGAATACGCAACGGCTAAGTCTTGCTCTGGGGTTAAGGTGTAAAGCGTAGCAACTAAAGTAAACATACTAAATGCGGCAACTAAGTGGAAACTTAAACGTTGGTAATAACGTGCGCCAAAATACAACCCGTATACACAAAAACCTAGGCCAAGTAATAAGCCTAGCCCATACATGCGTTTAAATATAAATAAGTGGTTATGACTATCAATAGCAAAATTGTGCTGACTCACAACAAGAATCACAGCTATAAGTAACGCTAAGCCTTGCCATAGATCCCAACGGCTATTTTGTAGCACTAAAAATAGTAGTAAAACAATCAAACACCCCATCATAATTTGCCATTGAACGCTGGCTATAGAAAAGCTCATTGTGATCAATAGCGGCACTATAATAGCCAACAATAACAGGTGATCTGGCTGTAATTTTAATAAGCGTTTTAAACTGTGTGGGCGGTATTCTAATAGGCGTAAGGTAATACCCAAGCGCATTATCGCGATTAAGCCAATAATAGAGAGCAGCGCAAAGCTTCCCACTAACCAATACTCGGTTGATTTTACAACACTCAGAGCCAGCCAATACCAACCTATGTGGCCTGCCCAAAGTAAATACCAAAGCCAGTTACGTTTTACTTTTTGTGCTACAAGTACTGCAGAGAAAGTTACAAAACCAATATATGTCAGCAGTGCTGCTAAATTGCCACTTCCGGTATTAACCCATATTGGCACACTATACGCACCAACAATGCCTAATACTGCCAATAAAGGCCCTAAGCGCAGTGCCATTGAGCTTGCTGCTAATGCAATAATCGCTAACATTATAAAAGCAACGGTTGAACTTAACATGGCATAACTTGAATACGCGAGCAACGTTAAAGCAAAGCAACTAATAAACCCACCACCAGCCAAAGCCGCCGGCACATAATTATTAAAACCTTCAAAGATAATGCCCTTGCGATGCAAAAACTCAGCTGCGGCAATTAACGCTAAACCAAACGCTCCACCTAAGATGAGACGCAAACTCGGTGATAACAAACCTGCATCTAGGCTGTATTTTGCTAAAAATATACCGCCAAAAGCTAATGCTACGCCGCCAATCCAAGTCATCCAGTTTTGTTGGAATTGATTTTTTAATTGAGCAAAAAATGTATTGAATGCAGAGTGAGAATTCGTATTAGTTTCAGAGGGGCTATTAACTGTATCCGTAGATGTCGTTTGATTTAATATAGCTGATTGCTGATTAGTGACAGAAGGCTTCAGTTCAGCTGCAATTGAGTGCGTATTTGATTGCTCAGATGTAAACTTTGCCACCGTATTCACTGGCTGATTCGAGGTTTTAGAAATTACTGAGTGCAGTTGTTTTTTTAAAAGCGCAACCTCCTGCTGTAGCGTACTTACCTTAGTTAAAGCAACTAAACCAGCAATAGATCCGATTACAACCACTAACGATAAAATAACAATTAAAGCGAGCGCATCATCCATTTTTTCAATCCCTGACTACTTTGTTACTCCGTTATAACGTAAATTGTAGTGAAAATATAGCCAAAAATCTCAGCTTCAAACAACGAAGCTGAGATTTATTAGGTTTATTACTCTAATGAGATTATTCTACAGAATCAGTTACCGTGCGCTCCAGTGTCATTTTAAAACCAGTGCTACTCGTTTCATCATGTTCTAGGATTAAGATGTAGTTACCCTCTTGAGTAAAATCCATATCGCCCTGTTGCATTAATACAATTTGTTGCCCATTATCTTCATACAATACGTAGGTGGTATAAACTTCGTTATCAACAACCTCATCTTCTTGGCCATACTGATCAAGGCTATCAATATAATTGCTGGCATCATCAACTGTTTCACCATCTAGGGTGAAAGCGATATCAACATCGGTAATATCTTGCCCTGCATAGGTATCAAGTAAGTTAACTACCGTCACATTATGGGTATAGCTGCTTGGCGTAAGTGATTCTACAACCGTAAGCATACGTGGGCCGTAGTCTTTATCATTGTAAAAAATCCCTACATTACTTTGCTCTCGCTCTAGCGTCAGTAAATAGTTATCTACAATCGACGTGCCTGCTTCATCCATCATCGCAATGCTAAAGCTATTTGGATTAAGCTCTATATAATCAGAGAATGTATCATTTTCAGTTAGCTCAGTAACATGGTTTTCATCACCACGAGTCGCTGTAAAACTTACTTGTGAATAATCATCTATGGTATTGATAAAGCGTACCTGCCCTTGTGCTGATTGATGCTTAAGGGAAGTAACAGAGTTGCTTGAAGTAACAACATCTAACGTAATACCATCATCTTCTGTGGCATAACTTGGGCGGATCATCGCTACATAGCTTGATTCATCATTAAAATACACAGTGGCTGATTCAAAAATAACATCTGTGCTGCCACTTTGGGTAATATAAATAGTGTAATAACCTTCTTCAAAGGTTTGTAAAGAGAGCTCATTTAGATAAGTGGGCGACGCTATCAATTCTGCCGTGTCGAATAAACCATCTTCGGTGGCGATATAAACATCATAATTAATACCTTCACCAGAAATATTAAACCAACCTAAGTTAAACTCATCTTCATCACTACTTGTTGGCACATCCAATTCAGTAAAAGTTGGCTCAGAAAAGTCACCGCTCATTACCCATAGCTGAGTTTGATCATCTTTGATAGAAACTGACTCTTCGCGAATAGTAATATAGCTATCATTAGCATCTACATATTCAAAAGTGACATCATAACTTGTAGAGCTATAATTATGACGCGTTGTTACATCACCAAAGTACGTTCCTGAGCGCTCAGTCTCATCAACAAATAAACGCGTATACGCACTATTGTAAGAGCCATTATAAAGCTGAATATAACCACTACTGCTACTTGATGAGTCATCCCCAGAACAAGCAGCTAATGTCGCTACTAATGTTGTAATTAAAACGGTTTTAAATAAAGGGCGGTGCATGGAATCATTCCTCATTGTTAATTGTGCTAATGAGACCATAAAAACGCTTATAAATTTCAAATTTTACAAAGCATTACCCACACTTACAGTTCCTTACGTATTTGTAAAAAACTGTACAAATGTGCAAATAAATTGCACATAATCTTACATTTTATCCATCAAGCAGACTCAACCAATAAAAACCAATACAATAAAAAGAAAACTAAATTTCAAAGCCGTATTTTAATAATACGATTTACGTAATAATGATGACTAAAGCCCTATAGTTGAGTAAAAATACAGAAATAAAGTACAATACGACTATTAAAGGCTTGAGTTACTTATAACTCGAGTCTGTTTATTTTAGTTGAGAACAAAACCATGGCGCAAACTCGCGGAAACTTATTTATTTTATCGGCCCCTTCAGGTGCGGGTAAGTCAAGCTTAATCAATGCATTGTTAGCTAAGCATAGCGATATGAAAGTATCTGTATCCCACACAACACGCTCGCCACGCCCTGGTGAAGAAAACGGGGTGCATTATCACTTTGTCACTGTTGAAGAGTTTAAAAACTTGATTGATAAAAATGACTTCTTCGAGTGGGCACAAGTATTTGATAACTACTACGGCACTTCAAAACAGGCGATTGAGCAGCAACTTGCTGCTGGCATTGATGTATTTTTAGATATTGATTGGCAGGGCGCGCAACAAATGCGAAAGCTGGTTGATGATGTTGAAACTATTTTTATTCTACCACCTTCAAAACAAGAGTTAGAGTCACGTTTAAATAATCGAGGCCAAGATTCAGCAGAAGTTATCGCTGGTCGTATGGCGCAAGCGCAATCCGAAAGCTCTCATTATAATGAATATGATTACTTGGTTGTTAACGATGATTTTAATACTGCATTAATGCAAATAGAGACCATTGTTTTAGCCAAACGTTTATCATTAAAATGTCAATCAATTCGTAACCAAGCCTTGATTGCAGAATTACTTAAGTAGCGGTTTTACTATTTATAGATAAAAATTAACCACTAGCTATTGGCGAATCTTGCTGGGTGCAGTAAACTACGCCTTTGCTTTTAAATTATTTTGGAGTGCTGAGATGGCTCGCGTAACAGTTGAAGATGCAGTAGATGCAGTTGGTAATCGTTTTGACTTAATTTTAGTTGCGGCTCGTCGTGCCCGCCAAATCGCAGTGGGTGGTAAAACCCCATTAGTTGACACAGAAAACGATAAGCCAACCGTTGTTGCTTTACGTGAAATTGAACTTGGTTTAGTTGACAGTTCATCAATGGATGTTATTGATCGCGAAGAACAACAACACCAAGAAGCAGCTGAGATGGCTGCCGTGGCTGCTATTGTAGGTGGCAACCAATAATCTGACTTCCCGGTCTGATTTCGCCAGCGGCGTAGTATTTCTACTCTAGCCGTTGGCAATCCCTTCTTTTCATCGTATATTCTTAACATACCGTTACCTATTTGCTTCACGAGAACATTGGAGTGTAAATGTATCTTTTTGAAGGTTTAAAAAAGAAAATATCAGAATATTTGCCACCGGCAGATGTTGAACTGGTGCAAAAAGCCTATGTCGTTGCACGCGAAGCGCACGAAGGTCAAACTCGCTCGAGTGGCGAACCCTATATTACTCACCCTGTAGAGGTGAGCCAAATTCTTGCGGGTATGCATTTAGATCATGAAACGCTCATGGCTGCATTGATGCACGATGTAATCGAAGATACTGATTTTAGCCAACAGGATTTAGCCGAAATATTTGGCGATACGGTTGCTGAACTCGTTGAAGGCGTGAGCAAGCTCGATAAACTCAGCTTTAAAGATAAAAAAGAATTCCAAGCTGAAAACTATCGTAAAATGATTATGGCAATGACGCAGGATATCCGCGTTATTTTAATCAAACTTGCCGACCGTACCCATAACATGCGTACTTTAGGTGCTCTTCGACCTGATAAACGTCGTCGTATTGCTCGTGAAACCTTAGAGATCTATGCGCCAATAGCAAACCGCTTGGGTATTCATGATATCAAAAATGAATTAGAGGATTTGGGTTTTCAAGCCCTTTATCCTATGCGTCACCGAGCTTTAAAATCAGAAGTCGCAAAAGCCCGTGGTAACCGTAAAGAGGTTATTTCAAATATTCAAACGGAAATCGCTGCTCGCCTTGAAGAGGCAGGCATAAAAGCGACTGTTTCAGGCCGTGAAAAACACCTATACAGTATTTATAAAAAAATGCTGAATAAGGAGTTGTTGTTTAACGAAGTAATGGATATTTATGCCTTCAGAATTGCCGTCGACTCTATGGATACCTGTTACCGAGTTCTGGGGGTTGCCCACAATTTATATAAGCCCATAGAAACCCGTTTTAAAGATTATATTGCCGTACCAAAAACCAATGGATACCAATCATTACATACTTCGTTAGTTGGCCCGCATGGCATTCCTGTTGAGATACAAATACGTACTCATGATATGGACCATATGGCAGATAAAGGTGTAGCTGCACATTGGATGTATAAAAAAGCGGGCGATAGTGCCGGCCATACGGCACAACAGCGTGCACGCCAATGGATGCAAAGCTTACTTGAGTTGCAACAAAGTGCCGGTTCATCATTTGAATTTGTTGAGAACGTTAAAACAGAGCTCTTCCCTGAAGAAATTTATGTGTTTACTCCCGATGGCCGAATTGTCGAGTTACCAATGGGAGCCACCGCGGTGGATTTCGCTTACGCAGTACATACTGATGTAGGTAACACTTGTGTTGGCGCACGGGTTAACCGTAAACCTCATCCATTAAGTAAAGCACTTGATACCGGCCAAACCGTCGAGATCATAACCAGCTCTGGAGCTCACCCAAATGCAACCTGGCTTAATTTTATTGTTACGGGTAAAGCACGCTTAGGTATCCGGAACTACCTTAAAAATCAACATCACGAAGAAGCATTACAACTGGGCCGACGCTTACTTGACTCTGCTTTAGGCGAAGCTAAGCTAGATGATCTACCAGATGAAAATATTACCCGTGTGCTCGAAGAGCACCAATTAAACACTGTATTAGAGTTATTAGTTGAGATTGGTTCAGGTAATTTAATGAGCATGTTGATCGCGCGTAGATTATTACAAAACGACGATGAAGACTTAAGTGATATTGCTAAGAATGCCAAAGCCACAATTATCGGCACCGAAGGCATGCTGGTTAACTACTCAAAATGTTGCCGCCCTGTACCTGGGGACGCGATAACCGCACATATAAGCCAAGGCAAAGGAGTTACAGTTCACCGCCAAGAATGTAAAAACATTCGAGGATGGGAATCTGAGCGCTCTAAATACTTAGTCGTGAAGTGGGATGACAACCCAGAGAAAGAATATATTGCGGCTTTACGTGTTGAAATTATCAACCACCAGGGTGCACTAGCAAAATTAACTAATGTTGTGGCAACAACACAAGCAAACATTGTTGAAATAGCCACTGACGAAAAAGAAAGTAATCTCTATGTAATAGACCTTGGGATCACGGTTAAAAACCGCGTTCACGTAGCTAACATCATGCGTCGCATTCGCGTTATGCCTGATGTGCAAAAAGTCTATCGTAAAAAATAATAGGACAATCATGAACAAAGCATTTATTTCTACTGAACAAGCCCCTGCAGCAATTGGCACTTACAGCCAAGCTGTTAAAGTAGGCACTGCTGTTTATCTTTCAGGGCAAATCCCGCTAGTACCCGCGACTATGGAAGTAATATCAGAAGACTTTGCACAGCAGACTCATCAAGTTTTTAAAAATATCAGTGCAGTGTGTGCTGAAGCTGGCGGCACTATACAAGACCTAGTTAAAGTTAATATCTATCTAACTGACTTATCTAACTTTGCGACAGTCAATGAAGTAATGAGTCAGTACTTCAAAGCCCCTTACCCTGCCCGTGCAGCTATAGGTGTTCGCGCCTTGCCTAAAAACGTACAAGTTGAAATTGATGGCATTATGGAACTACCTTCAACGAACTAAATCTACTTCATGCCCAAACCGAAATTTGGGCATATTCTCCCCACCCATAACCTTCCTAATTTCTTGACAGTTGTCAAATTCTCTAGCACTCTATAACGATAAAAATAAAAAACCTTTAACTTTAGCAGTACAAAAGGACAATGTGTGTTTAAGCTAGCCCATAATGGAAACGTATTACTGGATGTAAAAGAACATTCACCTCCTAGCGCGGCCTTTGTAATTGAAGCCCTTGAGCGATCTAAGTTTTGTGAATGTCGTATTGATCAGGAGTCTATTAAAGCCTACTTCGATGCGCCGAATAATGAGCGTACCATTGTCGTTGCCAGTAAACACGATGCCACGTTGAGCGTCACTATAAGTGATGACAAAATGCTTGCTACTGGAGAACTCACTTTAGCCCAAGGTGGCAAAGTTCTTGACCTTGATTCAGCCAAACAACAACTTATTAAAGCGGGAGTAGCAAGGGGGTATAAGCAAGCCTTTTTAGAAAAGTTATTACAACAACAATTTGAGTTACCCGCGGGACATAAAGCCAAAGGAATACTTGCTAAAGGACGTCTACCTGTAGATGGCTTATCCTCACAATTAATTGCACAAGTGCAAACCTTAAAAGAACGGCTCAAATCCCCTAAACTACGTGAAGATGGCACAGTAGATATGCGTGATTTTGGCAAGCTCGCAAGTGTTAAACCTGGCACCCTACTGATAAAACAACACCCTGCAACCCCCGGAAAAGAAGGCTTCACTGTAACGGGTGATGTACTCCCTGCCAAACCAGGAGAAAGCTTTCCACTCGTTGCTGGTGAGGGCAGTGAAATATCAAAAAGTAACCCTCTTGAGTTAGTGTCAACGATTTCGGGCGTTCCTGTTGAAATTACAAACGGTATGCGTGTTGATGATATTTACACAATTAAAGATGTAAATGTTAAAAGCGGCCACGTTAACTTTGATGGCAGTGTTATCGTCACCCAAAATATTGAACCGGGCATGAAAGTCACGGCAAAGGGTGATATTACGGTCATGGGAACCGTTGAATCTGGTGAACTCACCGCTCAAGGTAATATTACTATCAAGCAAGGTGTGATCGGCCACCAGCTAGACGATAAATCCCTATCGTGCAAAATTACCAGTGCTGGGGATATCCATCTTTCCCATGCGCAATACAGCCACCTTAACGGCAACAATATTTTTATCGACCGTCAAGCAAGTCACTGTTTAATGAAGGCGACACGCCTATTGCAGGTGGGCCAAGAAGGCAATCCTCAAGGTAAGGTATTTGGTGGCGAAATACTTGATGCGGGCATGATTATCGCAGGTGAAATAGGCAATGAGTCTGGTGCTAAAATGTCAATTAACATGGCAGCTTCAGGAAAAGAAATAACTGAAGAAACAGATAATTGTATTAAAGATTTAGCAAAAACAGATGAACAACTCGATACCTTACAAGCTGCTTTAGAAAAAGCGGACTTAGTTAAAGATGCTGACAAGAAAAAACAGCTTATTACTAAGATAGGCGCTACTCAACAACATTATTGCCAGCAAGCAGGGCAACTTGAACAACGCCTATCAAAATTAGACCATCATTTGCATGACTTACTTAATGATGCCAATTTGGCTGTAACTAAAGTACTTCACTCAGGGGTTGAAATACATATTTTTGATAAAGTTTTGAAGACCAACCGTAGTTACCCTCCTTGTAACGTAAAATTACAAGAGGGTAAAATTGAAATCGAATTTAAAACCAGTTAACTTCAAAATTAAACATTCAGAGGCCTCTGATGCCTCTGAACCCAAATGTATTTTAGAGTATCCCCGCAACTTCTTGTTTTAGTTTTTCGCTCCAAACACCGACTTGCACTTGGCCTATATGCTGTTTTTGTAACAACAACATCGCTAATCGAGATTGGCCAATTCCACCACCAATTGTTTGTGGAAACTCATCGGCTAACAACTGTTTATGCCAATCAAATTCTAGTCTAGCTTGGTCTGCGGTAATTTCTAATTGCTTAATAAGTGCTTCTGGGCTTACTCGAATACCCATAGATGAAATCTCAAAAGCGTCTTCTAATACCGGGTTCCACACTAAAATATCGCCGTTTAAACCACTATATTGCTCACAGGTTTGAGTCGACCAATCGTCATAGTCAGGCGCGCGTACATCATGTATTTTACCATCACCTAGCTGACCACCTATACCGATTAAAAATACCGCCCCATACTCTTGGGCAATCGCTTTTTCGCGCTGCTTTGCAGTAAAATCTGGGTACATTTGACGAAGTTGCTCAGAGTGTACAAAAGTAATCTCTTGCGGTAAAAAGGCTGTGATACCAAACTCGTGTGAAACAAACTGCTCCGTTGCTTTTAAACCTTTATACAATGCTTTAACTGTCTCTTTTAACTTTTCAATTGAACGATCAGAGGTCGCACAAATGACCTTTTCCCAATCCCATTGATCAACATACACAGAATGTATAGGACTAAGCGACTCTTCATCAGGGCGCAATGCTTTCATATTTGTATATAAACCTTCACCTACGGCAAAGCCATGCTGAGCTAAGGTTTTACGTTTCCACTTAGCCAGCGAGTGTACAACTTCAAATTGACTACCCGGCAACGTTTTTACTGATACGCTTACCGCATTTTCACTGCCACTTAAGTTATCTTGAATGCCATCACCTACTCTAGCCAAAATAGGGGCTTGTACTTCAACTAAACCTAATTGCTGCTCAAGCTGTTGTGAAAAAAATTGTTTAACCTTGCTTATTTGCTGCTGTTGCTGCACATAGTGTGAACTCATAATAATTGGCCTCATTCCCAGTTATTGTTACTTGCTTATTTTGCCGCTGCGGCAAACTTCAATAAAGCAATCCTCAACTATTTAGCCATTAAATTCAATAAGCCACAATAAAAACAGCCTAAAAATGTATTTTTGATTAATTTAATGCTATAAAAAATAACGATCACATAATTATAGAGTGTTTTTTTAATGGAAAATTATCAAATCGATAATCTTGATAAACAGATCCTTCACGCTTTGATGGATAATGCCCGCACAGCCTACGCCGAATTAGCAAAACGATTTGACGTCAGTGCAGGAACAATTCATGTTCGAGTAGAAAAAATGAAGCAAGCAGGTATCATCACCGGAACTGAAGTTAAAATTGATGCGAAGCAACTTGGCTATGATGTTTGCTGCTTTATAGGTATAAACTTAAATAACGCTCGAGATTATCCACAAACTCTCTTGCTGTTAAAAGAGCTTGAAGAAGTTGTTGAAGCATATTACACCACAGGCAACTATAGTATATTTATAAAAGTCATGACTCGCTCAATCGACCACTTGCAAGATGTATTAATTAATAAAATACAAGCCATCGAAGCAATACAATCAACTGAAACGTTAATATCTCTACAAAACCCAATTAGCCGCAGTGTAATGCCTTGAGGTATAATCATTCCAATTACTAAGCCAAAGAGAAAAATAAAGAATGGAAAACACACGCTTTCACCGCGTTAAAAGTGTATTGGATCGCCGCCAAACAGATTTAACAGTGTGTTTAGAAGATGTGCATAAGCACCATAACTTATCAGCCATTGTCCGAAGTGCAGATGCTGTCGGCTGTCACCACGTTCATGCCGTATGGCCAGAGAACCAAAAATGGCTTACTAACAATACCTCAGGAGGTAGCAAAAACTGGATTGATACTCATCTTCATAAAAATATAGATGATGCAGTCAGTACAATGCGTAACCACAACCCAGACGTACAAATACTCGCAACACACTTGAGCCCAGATGCAATAGATTATCGGGATATTGACTACACAAAACCCACCGCAATCATTGTAGGCCAAGAAAAAACCGGGATTTCACCAACCGCTCTCGCTCATGCTGATAAAAATATCATTATTCCAATGCAAGGAATGGCACAATCATTAAATGTCTCAGTCGCTGCTGCTCTGATTTTATTTGAAGCACAACACCAGCGTTTAAGGGCGGCCTTATACAATCGTAATATGTTGCCAGACAACATCAAGCATACAATGCTATTTGAAGGCTGCCATCCTATTATTGCGCAAAAATGCAAAGAAAAATCTTTACCTTACCCTGCACTTGATGACAATGGCGAAATCATCGCTGATGAAGCTTTTTGGCATACACTAAAACATGCTTGATGCCTTGCTTGTTCGCACGTAAACTCAAAAACATCTAAAAATGAAAGTGTTGAGCCTATTTTGTCAAAGCCTGATTTAAGTCGTTACCCAATTACAGATCTCAAAGGTGTTGGGCCAAAAATGGCTGAGCGCCTGAAAAAGTTAGGTATTGCGACAGTACAAGATATGCTCTTTCATTTACCTCTGCGCTATGAAGATCGTACCCGTATTTATGCAATTAATGAGTTACAACCTCATAGTCATGTCAGTATCGAAGCCAGCATAGAGACCAGCCAAATTACCTTTGGTAAGCGCCGCATGCTAGTTTGCCAAGTTAACGATGGTACAGGACGGCTAACATTACGGTTTTTCAACTTCAGCGCCGCACAAAAAAATACAATGAGTGCCGGTAAGGTTATTCGCTGCTTTGGTGAAATTCGCCGTGGCCGCGTAGGCTTTGAGATGACGCACCCTGAATACAGTATAAGCGATACCCCTTCAGAGCAACCTACAGCCACCACGCTAACACCAGTTTATTCTACAACTGAGGGGTTAAAACAGCTATCAATACGCGCTTTGAGCGATCAAGCTATTGCGCTACTAGATAAATATCAGCTTGAAGAGTTATTACCTGTACAGTTTCAACATGGGGGAATGGGGCTAACGCAAGCCATACATTTACTTCACCGTCCTAGTAGTGATATCGATGTTTCAGCACTAGAGTTTGGCACTCATCCAGCACAACAAAGACTGGTATTTGAAGAGTTACTCGCACAAAACTTAAGCTTACTAAAATTACGCCAACAGGGTCAGCAAGCTAAAGCCATCGCACTGACTTCTAACCCGGAACTTGAAAATAACTTTTTAGCTCAACTACCTTTTGCCCCAACTAACGCACAAAGCCGTGTAGTAAACGAAATTAAAGCTGATTTACAACACCCTTACCCTATGATGCGCCTAGTCCAAGGTGATGTCGGCTCAGGGAAAACCTTAGTAGCAGCATTAAGTGCACTCACCGCAATCGCACAAGGTTATCAGGTTGCCTTAATGGCCCCTACAGAAATACTCTCGGAGCAACACGGTATCACCTTCGCGCAATGGTTTAATGACCTAGGTATAACCACAGCTTGGTTAGGAGGAAAAACCACGGGCAAAGAACGAGATACCACACTCGAAAAAATCGCTTCAGGCGAAGCGCAAATGATTGTGGGTACCCATGCATTATTTCAAGAGCAAGTTACGTTTAATAACCTGGTTCTGATTATCATTGATGAACAACACCGATTTGGAGTTCATCAACGCTTATCGCTGCGTGAAAAAGGCCGATTTGGAGATTGCTACCCACACCAATTAGTAATGACTGCAACGCCTATCCCACGTACCTTAGCAATGACCGCTTACGCAGATTTAGAAACCTCAGTTATTGATGAGCTACCTCCAGGGCGCACCCCAATAACCACAGTTGCAATACCCGACACCCGCAGAGAGGAAATCATCAACCGAGTAAGAACGGCATGTAGTGATCAGGGTAGGCAAGTATATTGGGTTTGCACCTTAATTGATGAATCTGAAGTACTGCAATGCCAAGCCGCGGAAGACTCTGCATTACAATTAACCCAAGCACTTCCAGAGTTAACAGTGGGCCTTGTTCATGGCCGAATGAAGCCCGCGGAAAAACAAGCCATTATGAATGATTTCAAAACCGGTAATATTCATGTTTTAGTGGCCACAACCGTAATTGAGGTGGGTGTAGATGTGCCAAACGCCAGTTTAATTATTATCGAAAACCCTGAAAGATTGGGTCTTGCTCAATTACACCAATTGCGCGGCCGCGTTGGTCGTGGGTCTATTGCTTCACATTGTGTATTGCTTTATCACGCACCACTGTCAGTAACAGCGCAAAAACGTTTAGGCGTATTAAGGGAAAGTAATGATGGCTTTGTAATTGCTGAACGTGATTTAGAAATACGCGGACCAGGAGAAGTGCTCGGTACCAAACAAACAGGGCTGGCAGAGTTTAAAATTGCTGATTTAAATCGTGATAAACAAACCCTCAACCAAGTAAGACCGATTGCACTACAAATGCTCACTCACCATCCCGAACAAGTTGAAAAACTCATTCAGCGTTGGCTGGCTGGTAAATCTCTTTACGCGCAGGCGTAGAAAGGTTCTAGCTGAGAGGTGAAATATCTAAGTTGCCACTTTCATCTTTCAAATAACAAAAAGCCCCGCAATCATGCAGGGCTTTTCAAAAAACTGATGTCACAAGGTGCTTAGAATTTGTATTCCATACCAAACGCTAAGTAATTATGATCGCCAGATAATTTGTAATCATAATCGGTGTAAAACACTAACAGCCGTGTTGCTTTATTTAAGTGATAATCAGCACCAATACTGTAGCCTGTTTTATCAAAGCCATCATCACTGTCGAGAGTTTGATACTGAGCTTTTAAGGTAATTTTATTGATGTCATAAGCGGCTGAAACTAAAAAGCCATCAGCCTCGTTGTCATCAGCCATACGCTCTTGAGATTGATACATTGCGCCAAGTTTCACGCCAGCTAGCTTAGTTGCAAAGGTGGCACGCCAGATATCATAACCTTCCATTTCATAGTCAACACCAACCCCAGCATAGTACTTGCTTTCTTTTAAGCTTCTATCACCATAGGTTACAGCTGCCGAGTAAGAATTATCACCCGCGACATTATCTTCAACAACATAGGTTGCAAATGCTTTAAAGCCATTAATTGAGTTTGACGTGTAATGTAGTGCATTACCTGTTCTAACCTCGCCTTTAAAGACATTCTTTAAGTCACCTTCAAGGTCATTAAACTGATCAATCTTACCTTGTGATTTACGTAGGGCTGAGTAATCACGACCTGCAGTTAGCATACCGTAACTTCCCTTAAGACCTACAAACTGGTTTCGTGCAGTAATATTGTCATCATCGCCTTTTGAGTCCGCATCTGACACATCAACCTTAAATTCAAATTGATAGACAGCTTCCAGTCCGTCATTGATTTTTTCACCGCCTTTAATACCAAAACGTGATTCATTACTTTTTAGCTCAGTAAATGAACCTTCACCTTCATCAGAAGATTGAACGGTAACATTGGCTTTGCCGTAAACATGGACATCCGCAAATGCCGAAAAAGATAAACCACTAACAACTGCTAGTAAAAGGCTAGACTTGGTAAATTTCATATTAATAAACCCTAATAAACGCAACAACGAAGCTTTCAAACAGCTGCAGTTTGCCCAACTTAGATTACAGCAATATTACAACGGAAATATTTCTGTCTTATTTTTATAATAAAAAACACTAAAAACTGAAATCAAACGGACATGCAAATGTAATATTTCCACTGTAGTCTATCGACTTATATGTGGAGCTAGATCAACCAATAAGCTAACAAGCTTTTCAAGCAACTGTTTTTGCTCATTATCTTTATGATAAGCAATAAAAATATCACGTGATGTATGTTCAACATCCGGTACTTCGAACAGTTCACCTTGCTCGATGTGATTTTTTACTAATACTTCAGGTATAAACGCACTTCCGCCACATTGCAAAATTAAATCTAAAGCAATTCGACCTGTACTGGTTCTAAAGTAAGGAGGTGTTCGCCCAGTAAACTGGCGTGCATGCCAAAGCGAAAACGAAGTCCCCCAGTCAACATACACATACTGATTATCAAAAAAGTTTTCATTTGCCGCCACTTCGTACGCACTTACCGGAATGATTGGTAACTCACAAATGCGCTCAACCACCAGCTCATCTACTTTTGGTGGATCAAATAAAATAGCTAAGTCAAGAGTTCGCTCTAATAACAAGCGGGTGCTTTCTTGTTGTGCTTTAACTTCAGCAACCAAAGACACCCCAGGCATAGCAGATACAATATTCGTAATACCAAACTGCAAAAATGCATCCCATATATTTGGGGTTCCCGCTAAACTAACTTGTTTATGCATGTTATCTGCAAGTGCCACGTCAACCTTCGCGCGTTGCATTCCCGTAATGATCATTTGCGCATGGGGTAATAAGCGTTCACCTGGGGCAGTTAATTGAATATTGTTGCGCTGGCGAATAAACAGATTAACCCCAAGCCCCTGCTCCAACTGGCGTATTCTAAAGCTGACTGCTGACTGTGTGATATACAAGTTTTCAGCCGCTTTGCCAAAATGACGAGTACGCACAACCTCAACAAAGGTTTTTAATAAATCTATATCCAATTATTCATCCTCACGATAAAAATTTTTTGTTTAATAAATCGCGCAACCTGATCCATACTCCAGCTAGAAAATAGGGCATGAGGAAACAGCCATGAGCAATGATATTTCACAACTTCGCCAAGCGTTTGTAAGCCAACGTCAGTTCTATGATGACCAAAACTTTCCACGAGGCTTTAGCCGTAGCGGCAACTTTACTTTACTTGAAGCCAGTATTCTTGAGCAACACGGTGTTGTTCTCAAAGGGTTATACAATAAAACCTTAGAACCTCAAAACGAAATGCAAAAACAATTTTTAGCTGTTGTTAGCGCAAGTGCAGAGCCGAGCAACCCAATAGAAAGAGCATGGCTAAAGTATTTAAAATTAACAACCTGTAAAACCAAGTTTCATACTTTATTTGGCCGTTCAAAAATTTCGACGCCATTACCACAAAGCCAAGAATATTATACAGAGTCTGATGGGGTATAACCAAAGTAAGTAATTTATACATAATGTAATTTGCTTTTTTGTGTATTACCAGTTACAACTTGTATAAGATGTTTTACTTAGATTAAGTTGTAAACAAGGTGTTGTGTGACACGAAAAATACTCATTATTGAAGATACGCCAACCATCGCTCGTGTCCAACAACACATTGCAATGAAGGTTGGCTATGACGCCGATGTAGCAAGCTCGCTGGCACAAGCAAAAGAGTTGATCAGTAACAACAGCTACTTTTGCGCAGTGGTGGATTTTATTTTACCTGACGCCCCTAACGGTGAAGCTGTCCCTTGTACAATTGAGGCAGATATACCCACGATTGTTATGACTGGTAATATTGACTCGACCACTCGTGAAACGGTTGAAAAATTTCCTATTATTGATTATATCACTAAAGAAAATAAACAAGCCTATCATTACCTAGAGAAACAATTACAGCGCCTACCCCGTAATGAAAATGTAAAGGTGCTTGTTGTTGATGACTCTCCCTCTACACGTCGGCATATATGTAATTTATTGAAACGACATAAATACCAAGTGTTACAAGCCAATAATGGTATTGAAGCACTCGCTATGCTAGAAGAGGTGCCTGATATCGCCGTTATCATTACTGACAATGAAATGCCTAAAATGAATGGCGATGAGTTATGCAGTAAAATCCGCAGCCTTTATAATAATGATGAAAAAGCAGTGATCGGCATTTCCAGCTCCGATGCACCACATTTGTCAGCTCGATTTTTGAAAAGTGGTGCGAATGACTATCTACGTAAGCCATTTAATAATGAAGAGTTTTATTGTCGTTTAAGCCAAAACGTTGACATGCTTGAACAAATAAACATCATCCGATTACAAGCAAACACTGACTATTTAACGAAATTGCCAAACCGACGTTACTTTTTTGAAGAAGCAACTAAATCTCTCAAGTGTTTAAAAAAACAAAAAACACCATCATCTTTAGCCATGATTGACATTGATCACTTCAAAGCTATTAATGATACCTACGGCCATGATGCCGGTGATGAGGTGCTCAAAGGATTATCTATCTGCTTTGCTAAGCACTTTGAACAACACTTAGTCGCGCGTTTAGGCGGTGAAGAATTTGCAATTTACTTTGCCGATACAAGTAAAGATAAAGCATTGAAGCAGCTAAATACCTTCCGTAGCTTTATTGAATTACACAGCCCCGAGTTTAGCAAAGAAAAAATCAAATTCACCATCTCTGTAGGTTTTGCTCAAGGGCCTGTGTATCAAATTGACGAGTTACTAAAACAAGCTGATTTAAAGCTATATGAAGCGAAAGAAACGGGCCGTAACAAAGTTGTTTCTTAAACTGGCTTTGTTGCCGTAGGCATATTTGCCAGTTTACGCTTTTGTGATTGTCGATAAGAATCCCAGCTAAAAATAGCCAATGCACTCCAAATGCATGCAAATGTAACGACCCTTTCACTACTAAACACTTCACCATAAAACATAACGGCTAAAATAAACATTAAACTTGGCCCAATATATTGGAAAAAGCCCAACGTTGTGTACTGTAAACGCTTAGCGGCCCCAGTAAAACACAATAATGGTAAAGTCGTTATCACACCGGCACTGATCAATAATAAGTTTGTATGCCACTCATTCAATGTTAAATTCGAACTTGTTGTTGGGGCCATGAACCACCAATAAATAAGTGCAACAGGTAATAGAATTACCGCTTCAAGTAATAAACCAGGTAAAGACTCTATTGGTAACTTTTTACGCAATAACCCGTAAATAGCAAACGAGCCAGCCAACGAAAATGCAACAACAGGGAAAGAACCAAAACTTACCAACTGAATTGCAACGCCACTTAATGCTAACGCAACAGCAACACCTTGCCACTTACGTAGCTTTTCGCCTAAAAACAGCATACCCAGTAACACATTTAACAACGGGTTGATGTAATAACCTAAACTTGCATCAAGCATGTGATCATTATTCACAGCCCAAATAAATAAGCCCCAATTAAAACCTAATAATCCTGCTGTTAATGTCAGCATGAGCAATAGCTTTGGCTGTTTTATTACCTGCTTTATCTTTTGCCACTGCCTCATTACAGACACAATCACCACAATAAATAAAACTGACCACACAACACGATGCATAAGTATTTCGAATGCCGATATATGCTGTAAAAGTTTAAAGTAGATAGGCGCAAGGCCCCACATAAAAAAGGCCAAACAGGCTAATATAACGCCTTTACGTTGTTCAGGATTAGTTGGCATAAATAGTTTCTAAACATGGAAAAGGCGGCTAGTTTACTCTGCGAGTAGGGTTTTATCCAACTAAATAAGTCCCTGTCCCAAACGCTATCTGCACGCCTTGTTCATTGTGAAGTTCCATTCTACAAACACACACTTTATTTCCTGAGCGAATAAGCTTGGCGCTGGCTGTAAACTCAGCTCCTTTACCTGGGCGTAAATAGTCGGTACGTAAATCAATGGTGCCCAAGGTAGCCAACTTCTTTTGAATACTTAACACATCAATTTCTTCTAGTTTGTCAATAATAGAGGCAGCAGCAAGCATACCGCCGACATTATCAAGCACCGCAGAGATCACACCGCCATGCAATATTTTTTGACTTGGGTTGCCAATAAATACATCCTGCCATGGAAAGGTAATATGTGCTTGTTCAGGATCAAGCGATTTAACACTGATTTGCAAAAATTGATTAAACGGCATTTTCTCAACAAAAATGTTGGCGACTTGGTTAATTAGCATTGTTTTATTCATTATTATTATCCATCACTTATAACTGGTAAGATGAGTAAAGCACAAGTAAAAAGAAAGTGCGATAAAAAGCACCTATGCAAGGTCGTCGAAAAGCTCTAAAATAGCCGCGATGAATACACAATCCCCAACTCCAAGCAGCCTAGTGCGCAGCCCTGCGGCCATACTCAAACAAGTATTTGGTTACAGTGAATTTCGTGATGGTCAAGAAGCGGTCATTAATGCCGCTCTTAACGGCCAAGACTCTCTTGTATTGCTGCCTACTGGCGGTGGAAAATCAGTGTGTTATCAAGTCCCTGCATTAGCACTCGACGGGCTAACAGTGGTTATTTCGCCATTAATATCCTTGATGCAAGATCAAGTTGCGCAATTACAAGCCCTCGGAGTGAAAGCAGCTTACATTAACAACAGCCTTAATCGAGACGAACAACAACAAATTTACCAGCAATTGCACACTGGTTTGATTAAACTTTTATATGTTGCCCCTGAAAAAGTACTACAAAGAGACTTTTTAGAACGACTCAGTCATTTAAAAATAAGCTTATTTGCTATCGACGAAGCGCATTGCGTGTCGCATTGGGGACATGACTTTCGCCCTCATTACTGTCGCTTAAGTGAGCTTAAACAGCACTTTCCTGTTGTGCCTATGATGGCACTCACCGCTACCGCAGATAAAGCAACTCGGTTTGATATCGTCCAGCAATTAGGCCTTCAAGCCCCCTACATTCATACTGGCAGTTTTGACAGACCAAATATTCGTTACACCATTGAAGAAAAATTCAAACCGTTAGCACAGCTACTTCGCTACTTAAAAGAACAACAAAATCAAAGCGGCATTATTTATTGCACTAGCCGAAAACGGGTTGATGACATTGCCGAAAAGCTGGCTGATGCAGGCCTAAATGCCGCAGCTTACCATGCCGGCATGAGCAATGAGCAACGTCAATTTGTGCAAACAGGCTTCGCTCGTGATGACATTCAAATTGTAGTGGCAACGGTTGCATTTGGTATGGGTATCAACAAACCCAACGTGCGTTTTGTATTGCATTACGACATTCCAAAAAGTATCGAAGCTTACTATCAAGAAACTGGCCGAGCCGGTCGTGACGGTCTTGCTGCAGAAGCTATTATGTATTTTGATCCTGCTGATATCGGCCGAGTTAGACGTTTTTTTGAAGACATTGAAGATGAGCAACGCCGCCGAGTTGAAGAGCAACGCTTCAATGCCATGGCAAGTTTTGCCGAAGCCCCCACCTGCCGCCGACAAATTTTATTAAACTATTTTAGTGAATATCAGCGCGAGCAATGTGGTAACTGTGATATTTGCTTAAACCCGCCAAAAACATTTGATGGCACCCTGGTAGCTCAACAAGCTCTTTCCTGCGTTTACCGTGCTGAGCAACGCTTTGGTTTAGGTTATATCGTCGAATTACTGCGCGGAGCTAACACCAGCCGAATTCGTGATAACAATCACCACAAGCTAACTACTTACGGCATCGGTAAAGACCGCAGTAGTGAATTTTGGCTTAGTATTTTACGCCAATTGATACACCAAGGTTTATTAAGCCAAGATATTACCCAAGGCTCATCGCTACGTTTAACTGAAGGTGCCCGCGCAGTGTTAAAAGGTGAGTACGCTCTGCAAATGGCTGAGCCGCGCCTACAGGCCAAGCATGTTTATCAAGACAAACTTGCGCAGTTTAATTACGATAAAAAGCTTTTTGCTAAACTGCGAGCACTACGCAAACAACTTGCTGATGAAGATGATGTACCGCCTTATGTGGTGTTTAACGATAAAACACTGGCAGAAATGGCGCAATTAATGCCGACCAACGACAGCGAGTTCTTAAAAGTATCGGGTGTTGGTTTTACCAAGCTAAATAAATACGGTAGTCCATTTTTAACCGCTATTCGCAACTATCTCGCACAGCCATAATTTACGAGTACCTCAATGACCGACTTTCAACTGGATAATCAGCATAACGCAATTATTGTCACCCCGACCCAAATGCCAAACGACGATGACTTTGAATTGTGGGCCCATTTATTGTTGCATATGCCAGCTATCAAAATAGCAGAATTTGAAGCCGGTGCAGATCGCCATCAATTACGTTTTAACTATGAACAACAAAACTTTAATTTGAATTTTGAACATTATAGTAATAGTGTTTGGATCAATGGTGAAGGCGCTGAAGCTGAGCATTTACTTGCTGCACTAACCCACTATTTAATAACGCAACTGCAATAATCAGCTAGACATTAACGACCACATGGTGTTTAGTAGGTAATACTAAATAAGGGGATTGAATGGTCGTAAATAGTTATCGCAAAACATTACTGCTTAGTTGCTGTAGCATTATCTTATTGAGCCCAACGATTAAGGCTAAAACTATAGATAATAGCAGTTGTAGTAATCAACGAACTATTTCACCGTCTGAACAAAACCTACGCCGCCAACTCGAAGGTGATGAGCGGCTCCCTAAGAAAACAGCTAATGCAAAAATAGCAAACATCAGTCTAGAACAACTCAATGTATTCAATACCCAATTAGAAGCAGAAAACAACGCACTATTTAGGTTCGCTAACCGTGTCCACATGACCACCGAACCCGATGTCATTAAGAATATCTTACTGTTTCAACCGGGTGACGAATTCCAGCCAAAAAAGCTATCTGAGTCAGAGCGATTATTACGCAAGCAAAATTACTTATATGATGCAGATATCAGCGCCGAGCTTGACTGTGATGGCAACGTAGACGTAAAAGTTACAACCCGTGACTTATGGACGTTACTGCCTGAAATAAGCTTCAGCCGCAGTGGCGGTGAAAACAAATCTAGCATTGGTTTTCGTGAATCTAACTTATTTGGCTGGGGTAAGCGGCTATCTATTTCTCGTACCAGTGATGCTGATCGCGATGGTTATTTGTTTGTGTATGACGACCCTAATATTCTCTCTAGCCGCTACCGTGGTCGTGTAGAGTATTCAGATAACGACGATGGAAAACGCCACTTATTAGAATTGACCTACCCATTTTATTCAATCGATACTCCTTATAGCTATGGCTTAATTAGTTTTTCAGACCAACGCATTGAATCTCTCTACAAGCGAGGTGAAGTATTTAGTGAGTTTGAACAAAAAACCGATTACAACCAATTGCATTTTGGCCACTCAAAACAATTAGGCCACAGCTGGACACAACGTCTAAGTGTGGGTTATATCTTTGAAGAACATTCTTTTGCCGCAACCCCCGCTACCCATACACCACTGGCCGAAAGCCGAGACTTGAGTTATCCCTATGTCAGCGGTCATTGGTTTGAAGATCATTATGTAAAAGTGCGCAATTTTGACAGCATATACCGCACCGAAGATTTAAATCTAGGTTGGAATGTTAAAGGTTTACTAGGTTACTCTAGCGAAGAAATAAGTGATGATGATAGTCGTGCTATTTATTCATTTAACGCAAAAAAGGCCCACTTTAGTGGCGACAACACCCTCTGGCGCTTTTACGCTAGCCTAGATGGCCACTGGAATGAACAACAAAGCAAAGTCGAAAATTTATTTGCCACCAGCCAAGTACAATACTATTTAAATACCAGCTTACAGCAATCTTGGTATGCCAAAATCCGTGTTGATTATGCGAAAAACCTCACTCCCGATAAACAGCTAAATTTAGGTGGCGACAACGGCCTACGTGGCTACCCGCTAAACTACCAGCAAGGTGATCGTAGCTTTCTGATCAACCTTGAAAAACGTTACTACTGGGAATACGACTTACTACAACTTTTTAAAGTGGGTGGCGCAGCTTTTTTCGATATAGGCCGTGCTTGGTTTGACGACAAACATAATGGTAACAACGGCCAAGTTTTAAAAAATGCAGGCATTGGTCTTAGACTTGCACCAAGCCGTGCCAACGCGGGCACTGTGATCCACATCGATATAGCAGCCCCGCTGGATAAAAGTGATGATGTTGACTCAGTACAATGGCTCGTCACTGTTAAAAACTCCTTTTAAACAGCGCCAAACGCGCTAAAATAACCAAGCCCTACAATCAACATGGATAAGCTGTGGAATTACTTGATATTCTTAGTATGCAATATAAATGGGTGGTAACCCTCGTTGCCCTATTAGCCTTTCCGTTGCTATTAAAGTTCACCAAAAAGCTACTCGAAAAAACCATAAAAGGTAAAATCGATATTCATCGTAAATACCGTGCAGAGCTACTGCTAAAAATTATCCTCGCCATCGTGATGATATGCTTAGTGTTAGTATTTTGGGGCATTGAACTGCGCGGCCTACTGGTTCTAGGTTCATCATTGTTTGCCATGCTTGGCGTCGCTTTATTTGCCGCATGGTCACTGCTAAGTAACCTCACCTCTTTTTTATTAATGTTTATACAAAACGACTGCCGTGTTGGCTACTGGGTGCGAATCATTGATGGAGCTAATTTTGTTGAAGGCCGTATTGTTGAAATGGGATTAATGAATGTCGTATTAGAGCATATTGATGGTCACCGAGTCATTTACCCAAACAACCTGTTCGTTACACGCCCTGTGATGGTTTTAAATAAAGAACCAAAACCAACTAAGGTGGCCGCAAACAAGCGAATTCTTGGTCCTAAAAAACCCTAAATTAAAAAAGGCGCTTGTAAGTTTCCATACAAACGCCTTGATATAGTAAATGACGAATTAACTAATTATTTAAATCAGCTGTTTTTAACTCGTCATCCAAATCATTAATGCCATCAATAAAGGTTTCTAACTGTTGCTCTACTAAGCTATTAGCATGTGCAAAATAGGCAATATGAAACACAGCGTCACCCTCATTGACTAACGGCATGGTCTGTTGACCAATAACGATACCACTTCTTGGTGCCAATAGTTCAAGTTCAGCATCACCTAGCGGGCTACTTATATAGGCCAAAATCTGCCCTTTAGTCACTCTTTCCCCTAGCGATACTTGCGCACGAACAATACCATCAACCTCTGCGCGCACCCAACTGGTTGAGCTTGCGATTATAGGATCAGGCAACTTTTTCGCACGTTTACCTCGAATCATTTTTAAATGACGCATCACATAGTCTACGCCCTGCATCCCAGCAGCAATGGCTATAGGGTCAAACCTAAGCGCCTCACCTGCTTCATAAGTAATAACGGGAATACCTAAATTAGCAGCTTCACTTCGCAATGAACCATTACGCAACGAGGCATCAATGACCGCAGGTGTACCAAAGGCTTTAGCCATTTCAGCTGTGGCTTCGTCACTTAAATTAGCTCTTATTTGCGGCAAATTAGTTCGGTGTATGGCACCAGTATGCAAATCAATAATGTGGGTACAATGTACGGCCACTTGCGAAAAAAACATATGCGCCATACGACCCGCTAATGAGCCGCGGATAGACCCCGGAAAACTACGGTTCATATCACGGCGGTCAGGTAAATAACGCGACTTATGAATAAAGCCAAACACGTTAACAATAGGCACCGCAATCAAGGTGCCACGTAACTGGCTAGCATCAATTTTAGCCAGTAGCTGGCGCACGACTTCAACACCGTTGAGTTCATCACCATGAATGGCGGCGCATACCATGAGTACAGGCCCTTCTTGCACCCCATTAACCACTTCAATTGGAATGTTTAACGGCGAGTGGGTATAAAGCTTTGCCGCTTCAAGTGCCAGCGTTTTACGCTCTCCCACCCCCACGGTTTCGCCTAATAAAGAAAACGCGCTATTGATATTAACCTTTGCCACGAGTTGCCGTTCCTTTAGTTGCCGCCGCTTTTTCTATAAAGTCGATAACCATGCCTGCAATATCTTTTCCGGTTGCCACTTCAATTCCCTCAAGACCAGGAGATGAGTTTACTTCCATCACTAATGGACCTCGCGATGAACGCAGTAGATCAACCCCTGCAACATTCAGCCCCATCGCCTTAGCCGCCGCAACCGCGGTTTTACGCTCTTCAGGTGAAATGCGAACCAAGGTCGCACTACCACCACGATGTAAGTTTGAACGAAATTCACCTTCTTGTGCTTGGCGTTTCATAGCCGCGATCACTTTATCGCCCAATACAAAGCAACGAATATCCGCGCCACCGGCTTCTTTAATGTATTCTTGCACCATGATATTCGCTTTTAAACCCATAAATGCTTCAATTACACTTTCGGCTGCTTTACGCGTTTCAGCCAGTACAACACCAATACCTTGTGTGCCTTCTAATAACTTAATTACAACCGGCGCACCGCCGACCATTTCTAATAAATCTTTTACGTCATCAGGCTTACTAGCAAAGCCAGTTACCGGCATACCAACACCTTTGCGTGACAATAATTGTAATGAACGTAACTTGTCACGAGAACGTGAAATCGCAACCGATTCATTCACAGGAAATACATTCATCATTTCAAACTGACGTAAAACAGCACAACCATAAAATGTAACCGATGCGCCAATACGCGGAACAATCGCATCGAAATCTTTTAAATTTTCGCCACGATAATGGATCTCAGGTTGCTCAGAGTTAATATTCATATAGCAACGCAGTGCATCAATCACTTTTACTTCGTGACCTCGCTGCTCAGCCGCTTCGATAAGACGACGTGTTGAATACAAATTTCTGTTACGAGATAAAATACCAATTTTCATAGTTAAAACCTTAACTACCTAATAAATGAGATAAAGCCGGATCAACGACTATGCGATTTTCCATTGCTGTACGCCCTAGCAACATTCTAAACTTCATACTTGAGCGACGAGTAAGCGTCACTTCAATAGGCCAACTGTTGTTACCAGCATGGAGCATGGTTTCAATAAAGTAACGTAACTGGCGCTCTCCACTGGAGCTGGTAACGTACTTTCTTTTTTTTACTTTTGCTTCACACACAACTTCTGTGTGCTCATCATCTTGTAATGGTTGTGCTGTAAAACGAACCCACTGCTCACCATCACGACTAAATTCTTCTATATTAATGGCATGTATGCATGACGTCCGAGCTCCGGTATCAACCTTCGCCTTGATCTTACTTATGCCAAGCTCAGGTAAACTTAACCACTCACGCCAACCAACTGTAATTTTTGCCGTCATAAATGCGCCCTGTAATAAAAAAATGACTTATACGCGATTGCCAAATAAACACCAACGAAATAAATTACTCCTATCGATAAAAAACTTTAATTGACCTAGGTTAAAGTTTAGACAACCATAGCGACCTTATTAAAAGTAGAGATAAACTTATGTTCAATGGCTTACTTCACGCGGTACTACTCGATGGCAAAGGCGGTGCACGCACACTAGACACTAGTAGCCCTGTTGAGAATTGGCAACCTGAACAAGGAAAACTTTGGCTGCATTTAGATTACTCTCAAGATCAAGCTGTTAACTGGCTAAAGAACAGCGAGCTTTTGACTGATTATGAATTAGAATCATTGATAGCCGATGAAACCCGGCCACGCCTGAGTAAAGCAGCCAAGGGCTCGATGCTATTTTTGCGCGGCGTAAACCTCAACCCGGCACAAAGCCCTGAAGATATGGTGTCACTGCGTCTATTTATTAATGACGATATTGTGATCACAGCTCGTAGGCGCCGCTTGTTATCAGTACAAGATGTACTGGAATCACTGATGCAAAACGATGGTCCATGCAATATTTCTGAATTAGTCTGTCATTTAACACAAAATTTAACGTCTCGAATGCAAACTGTGATTGACGAACTCGACGATACTTTAGATATTTTTGAAGGTGAAATTGACGAGCCGACAAAACGCTTTGATAACCAAGGCTTATCACAGTTACGCAGACAAACCATCGCTTTAAAACGGTATTTACGACCACAAAAGGAAGCATTAAGCTCGCTTGCAAGCAACCGTTTTACGTGGCTAGAAGAAACCGATAAAGCCAAACTAAATGAAACTACTAACTTATTGGTAAGATACCTTGAGGAATTAGACAGTGCGATTGAGCGCGCGCAAATTATTCAGCAAACAATCACCAACCAAGTGTCTGAGCAGCTTAATCAGCGTATGTATGTAATGTCTGTTGTTGCCGCTTTATTCTTACCGCTAGGCTTTTTAACAGGCCTGCTCGGCGTTAACGTAGGAGGGATACCGGGCACTGATAGCCCGTACGCGTTTAGCGCATTTGTGATCTTTTTAATCGTATTAACTGGCGGTATTGGCATTTATTTTAAAAATAAGAAATGGCTTTGATTTTATCAAGGCGGACTTTGTGTTCGCCTTGTTCTTCACAACTAATCAGCAAAAACTCACCCTGCTCTTTATGATTTTCAAGATTAATTGCTTTACCAATTAGGACTTCATCGTGAGTTGTTGTAATTGTGACTTTAGCTTGCTGTATGCAAAAAAGCTCAAGCTGATCGTAATCATCACACTTAATAGGCCGATAATGCATAACTGATCTCAAGAGGGTAAAAATTGAAGTGTAACAAAGAAAGTGGGATTTGATATATAAGAAAAGCAAATGGCGCTCTCGGCAGGAATCGAACCTGCAACTTAGCTTCCGGAGAGCCACGTGATATCCATTTCACCACGAGAGCACATTTGTTGCCGCCACACCGACTCGCGATATCGATGCTTTAGCACGGGCAATAATAAAGACATCTTCACCTAAATGCTAGCATCTGTTGCTTATATGCTCATTTATTACACTAAAAATAATAATTTACTTCACAACTGGGCAAAAAACAGCTATTAAATAATACTGAACAAAAATTAATAACCATTTTGCAACATATCGCAGGTACTAACGCCTTTCTTTTTCATAATGGTTAAACACGGGGAAGTAGATTTATGAGTTTGATGTCAACCGAGCAAGTGGCAGAATTTTTAGGGGTAAAAGTGGAGCGAGTTAAACGCCTAGCAAGAGAAAGTTTACTCATTGCTAAAGGTGAAGATGCCAATGGCGAGCCTCAATTTGATGCAGAAGAAGTGGCTAAGTACAAAGAGCTGGCAGCACGATTTGGTGGCCTCTAACTAAACTTAGGTTACTCTTTAAGCTGGGCTATTTGATTAGATAATCCAGCTGCTTGCATAACATTACTACCTTATCAGTAATCCCACGCTCGTGGTACCAGCATACACAAAGCACTAAAAACACCACTTGATAATGCTCAAGCTTCTCAAGCGAAGGATTAAATAAATGTACCTTGGGTAAACAATTTTGATAAGTGCGAAGTAGTTGCTTTTTTTGCTCAGTAGTTAATACAAAACTGACGGCCAATGCCGCTAAGTCAAAGTATATATCGTTGCTTTTCGCGTATTCAAAATCAATTAAATACATGCCCGTTGAGTTAGCAATAATATTCTCTTTCACTAAGTCGTTATGACAAAAACCAGGATCCCTTGGTTGATTGGAAATATAGCATAGTGATGATGCTACAGCCTGCTTATAAGTTTGGTAAAGCGCTGTTTCACGGTAATAATCTAGCTCGTATTTAATATCCATTGGCGGTGTTGTTACAGCATGTTGATGTAACTTAACCAACTTACTGATGAGTTCTGAGCAGTAATGTCCTTGCGCAATATCACCATCAATATAATTAAAAATAGCGCGCTGATTATTTTTATCGAGCCAAATTGGTGTTGGGCATATTTGTTGAGCAGCTAGCTGAGTTTGCGCGGCTAGCCCAACTGACGGCCAATGATCTCGGTAGCATTTTAATAAATAAGCGTGTTGCTCAGTATGCACTAAAAAGTTGTCATTACTTAAGCCGCTGTACAAACGTTCGCTACTAAGAATTTCAAGCTGAGGATTAAAAGCGCTAAAAATAGCGCTTATTTTATCAAAGGTCATGCTGGGCTTATAACTGTGCTAACGGCTTAGCTTGGTCTTGCTCGTACTCTTCGTACCAGGTTTTAAAGCCCCACGCTGCCATAATAGTGTAAAACACAAATAGGGCGAGTGTTGGGTAATAGCCCTTTTCGTAATATAAATACATAGATGCAGCATCAATGACTATCCAATATAACCAATTCTCCAGCACTTTTTTTGCGACTAAATAGGTTGTCACCACGGCAAAACAGGTCGTAAAACTATCTAAATAAGCAAAGTCTGCGTGTGTGTAATTCGTCATAATGTAACCGAGTATCACAGCAACAACTGAAGTCGCCCCAATAATGGCTAAGTGTTGATTAAAACGCCATGAGGTAATTGCCAACTCATGTTTATTCGTGCCGCCTTTACGCCATACTAGCCAGCCATAAACAGCCATATACATATAATAAAAGTGCAGTAATGACTCCATTAATAAGGCGCCATTCCAATACATAATGGTATAAATTAACGTACTAAAAAACGCCGCAGGCCAACACCATAGGTTTTCTTTGATGGCTAATAATAGGTAAGCCATCGACAACGCCACCGCGATATATTCCCAGTGTGACATGGCAGTAAAGCCTGCAAGAGTTTGATTTATAAAATCCATTATTGGCTCGCTAAGAGATTAAACATTATTCAGGAGAAAGATCGCCTGATAGAAATTTACACACAAAAATCGCTTTACCAAACTCTTCATACGAGCGCTTTATTTCAGTGTTCAGCACCGACATAACTAAATCGTAATCGCCAAATATCTGAGTTGATAAGGTATTAGTGATCACTTTTAAGTCATCATAGCTATTTAAACGGTCAATAAACCCTTTTATAAACGGAATATAATCTTGGTGCAGTGGGTATTTACTGATCTCTACAGATAATTTCATTATTTATTGTTCCCATCACTGAAAATAGTTCTGTTATTGTAACTCGGCGCTGCTCACAAGTCATTCAAAGGTAGAGAGGATGACAAAGAAGGTGTAAAATCAGGGTAATTTAGTTTTCCTTTTGAGCATCCCATGGCACGACGCATTACCTACACCTATAAAAATCAACCTCGTGAAATTAACTTTGCTAAAGATAAATACCCTGATATGTATCAAGCAATCGCCGCGGCTGAAGGCATAGATTTAACCAGTTACTTAAACATGGTGAAACAAATCGAAATGACCTCAAAAGGCTCTGCGGCAGTTCGTAACTTTCGCGATCAAGAGTTTGCGCGAATGGGCTTTGCAGATGTGTACTTTATTAAAGAGTGAGCTTAATCGAGGTACTCGTAGCTCACTCGTGGGGTAATATTGCAAAGTAATTCATAAGGGATAGTCGTTGCACATTGTGCTATCTCTTCAACAGGTAATTCTGGTCCCCACATTACAACCTCGTCACCCACTTTGATATTATCGCTGTTATTACCTATGTCTACGCTAATCATATCCATAGATACATTCCCGGCAATGCCATAGCGTTTATCGCCAATTACCACTGGAGTACCATGTTTTGCATGGCGTGGGTAACCATCACCATAACCCATTGCAACCACTGCAAGCTTAGTTGGTTTTTCACTTTGCCAACGCCCGCCATAGCCTACACATTGCTGCGCACCTACATCACGAATTGCTATAACTCGAGTAGTTAAGCGCATCACCGGTTTTAAGCCGTGATCCTCACCTATTGCCCCTAACATCGGTGATACACCATACATCATCAAGCCTGGGCGCACCCAATCGCCATGCCCATCAGGCCAAGCAATGATACCCGCAGAATTTGCTAAACAATGAGCTTGTTGTTTACCTGCAACTAAGGTGTCAAATAAGGCAATTTGTTTAGTCGTTTTGCTATCATTAATATCATCAGCACATGAAAAATGAGTCATTAAGTTAATGGTATTTTTGGCGTTGGCGGTGGTACTCAAACGCTGATAAAAATCATCTAACTGCTCTGGTGCAATTCCCAGCCTATGCATGCCAGTATTTATTTTTAACCAGCAACTAATTGGCGCATCAAGCTGAGCATGTTCAAGTGCTACAAGCTGGTTTTCATCATGAATAATCGTTTGAAAATTATTAGCTAATAAAATAGGTAAATCATCTGGATGAAACACCCCTTCTAACAAAACAATGGGCTTTGTAAGGCCACCAGCGCGTAGTGCTAATGCTTCATCAATTCTTGCCACTGCAAAGGCATCTGCATTATTTAAATGCTGTGCGATTTTCACTAAGCCATGGCCATAGGCGTTGGCTTTTAAAACCGCCATTACTTTGCTGTTAGGCGCAAAACGCTTCACTTGCGCAAGGTTATGCGCAAGGTTAGTTAAGTTAATTTGAGCGACAGCTAAACGCATTAGTACTCATCATCAACTGCGGGGCCCGCATAGTTATCAAAACGCGAAAATTGCCCTTGGAAGGTTAAGCGTACTTTACCGATCGGGCCGTTACGTTGTTTACCGATAATAATTTCAGCGATGCCTTTTTCTGTGCTGTCTTCGTTGTACACTTCGTCACGATATATAAACATGATCAAATCGGCATCCTGCTCGATTGAGCCTGATTCACGTAAGTCAGAGTTAATTGGGCGTTTATCAGCACGTTGCTCTAGAGTACGGTTAAGCTGCGATAACGCGATTACAGGGCATTGTAGCTCTTTAGCAAGGGCTTTTAGTGAGCGAGAAATTTCAGCAATCTCTAAAGTACGGTTATCCGATAAGCTAGGTACTCGCATCAACTGCAAGTAATCGACCATGATCATACTAATACCACCGTGATCACGGGCAATACGACGCGCTCTGGAGCGAACATCGGTTGGCGTTAGGCCTGATGCATCATCAACATACATTTTGCCTTTTTCCATTAATAAACCCATGGTTGACGATAGCCGAGCCCAATCTTCATCATCAAGTTGGCCTGTACGTACTTTGGTTTGATTAATACGCCCAAGGGATGCCAACATCCTCATCATAATTTGTTCTGAGGGCATCTCTAATGAGTAAATAAGCACCGGCTTATCTTGTGTCATCGCAGCGTGTTCGGCTAAGTTCATCGCAAACGTTGTTTTACCCATCGATGGACGTGCTGCCACGATAATCAAATCAGATGGCTGCATACCGGCGGTCATCTTATCTAGATCGGCATACCCGGTACTCACGCCTGTTACACCATCTTGTGGTGATTGATAAAGCTCTTCGATTTTATCAACGGTTTTTTCAAGTATGTTATGAATGCTTTGCGGACCTTCGGTACTTTTAGTACGTTGCTCGGCAATTTTAAAGACTTTGCTTTCAGCAAAATCGAGCAAGTCATGGCTTGTTCGCCCTTCCGGGTTAAATCCCGCTTCGGCAATTTCGTTGGCAACGCCAATCATTTCACGAACAACAGCACGTTCGCGCACGATATTGGCATAGGCATCAATATTTGCGGCACTTGGTGTATTTTTAGCAATTTCGGCTAGATAAGCAAAACCACCAATATTACTCAGTGCATTCTTTTTTTCTAAGCTTTCAGAAATCGTGATCAAATCGATAGGATCGCCTATTTCTGCCAGCTCAACCATGGCTTCAAAAATAAGCTTATGAGTTCGCGTATAAAAGTCTTGCGAAACGACTAATTCGGCAACACGGTCAAATGCTTGATTATCAAGCATTAAGCCACCTAAAACAGATTGTTCTGCTTCAATGGAATGGGGAGGAACTTTAAGGGTGTCGACTTGTTTATCTGGTTTAGCCATAACTTCGCAATACTAACAGTGAATAGACCTATTCTATCGACTTGCTGAGGTTGTGAAAATAGCTAAGCAAGATTTCTTTTCTTGCTTAGCATCGTTTCAAGTTGATAACCTAGATTATGAGGTTAACAACAGCTACTTTTGCTTTTTCAGTTCTATGCGCCCACTTATGGTATCCATTTCTATATCTGCATTGCCACCATTTATACTGAATTCAAGCTCGCTGGCTGGGCCATACTTTGCTTTATTCACTTTATCTGCACTTAATTGATTAATAATTTTGCCATTGGCGTGTGCTTCTATTTCAAACTCTGCTGATACATCCGCAGGAAAATAAAACTCAGCATCACCACTGACTGACTCAAAGCGCACATCAGCATTATCAAGTAAACGATTTATATGTACCTCAGCTTCACCATTTACTGTATTGATACGTAAGCGTTTAATGGCATCAAAAGCAAAGTCGATATCGCCATTTACATTCTCTAAGCGCACATCTTGCGCCTGTGTTTTCGATTTTATATCGCCATTGACCGCGGTAAATCTAAGCGTACCTTTGGAATCTTTGTCGTTAATTTCCCCATTGACCGTTTCATAGCGAATATCCCCACTTAAACCAACCGCATCCACATCACCATTCACGGTTTCTACACTAATATCCCCACTAATGGCCGATAGCGTGATATCACCATTAACAACATCAATATCGCTTCCCATGCTTAAATTACTGGCAATAACATTCACGTTCACGCCTGACAACTCAAGCTCACTGGTTTTAGGCATAAAAATGGTTAAGTTTGAGCCGTCATTTCGACTCCAACCTGACGATGTTGTTCGTGGCATTTTTACAATAAACTCAATACGGTCACCTTCTATTTCAAGACGATAGCCTTGTGCTTTATCATCAAGCTCACCACTAATTTTAAGCTCAGCTTTATCCCAACCTTCAACACGCACATCACCGCGTTGATTATCAATAAAAATACGCTTATTAACTGGAACATTAATCGTCTCATCTATTTTTTCACCTGCAACTGCCATCAGTGGCAATAAACCTAATGCAATAACGAATGCCTTCATACTTGTAACTCCTAAATTGATTGCCACTTAGGTGCGTGCACCTTATTAATTAAATCTAATTGCTGTTGATAAACTTGCGCTAACATACTTAATAGTGCTGAATTATTTGGCTCATTCTCAAGCGCCTGCTTTATAGCACTCTCGGCCTGTTCCAACTCACGAAGTTGTTGTTGCCAGTTATCAGTAACCGCCGGACTATCTTGGTATTGCACTAATAAGCTTTGTTTTTGTTTAGTAAAAAAGTCACTCATCGCAACGACACTATTGTTTTGCGGTGTTTTTACCAAGAGCTGTACAGTTAAAAGCGCTGCAACTGTACAGGCAGCAATAGCGGCTAACTTGTTCCAACCACTATTTTTAGCTTTTATCTCATTCTTTGGTTTAGCAATTGCTCTTTCAATGCCCGGCCACAAGTCTTTTTCTGGCGTAAGTTCAGACTCTGTTTCGTTTAATGACAGGGTTAGAAACTGCTCAAAATTTTGTTTACTCATTTTCGTACCACTCTTTTAATAACTGCCTTGCACGGTGATATTGCGACTTACTGGATCCCACAGCCATATCTAACATGGATGCAATTTCTTCATGGCGGTAACCCTCGATAGCATGAAGTACAAACACCATTCTAGCGCGTTCAGGTAAGCGCAAAACCAGCTTGTCTAAGCCGTTTAAACCTTGGCAATCTGCCGCACTTTGTTCATCCATGCCACTTTGTTCAAAGCTCACGACTTTTTGCAGCCAGTTTTTATGCTTACGTAAATAACTTATGGCTATATTACTGGTTACGCTATGCAACCAAGTTGAAAACTGTGACTGCCCTTCAAAGCTGGCAATCTTATGCCATAACTGCACAAACACTTCTTGTGTCGCATCTTCAGCATGCTCTTTATCAGCGAGCAATCGTAAACACAAGGCATACACCCGTTTTACATGTAAGCTATATAGCTGAGCATACGCCTGCTGATCACCACTTTTTACTTGTGTAATAAGCGCATCTTCGCAGTTTGACGTAAAAGCCTCTTTTGCATCTATCAACATCGCTGATGTTGTCCCTTTATCGTTGTTATTCTTAATTTAGTGTATATCTAAGCAATTAAAAAATACGTTTTTTCTGTATTTTCCGTTTCTTGAATAGTTAGACGTGTGTAAGTGCTAAAAAGGTTTAAATGGAATGAAATTATTTTGAATAGCGGCGCACTGAGAAGCTAGCCGCTATTTAAGGAAGGTTAAATTACGGGTTCAGCTGGCTCTGCTGTCGATTTTTCTGGGGCTTTATAAGCCCAGCCAAGGAAAACCAATTTAGCCGATGCGGCACCACTGCCACCATTACTAACATTTGATAAATTTAAATCATGGTGAATACCACCTCGCCCAGAGGCTGTCACTGTTTTACCTCTAATAGAACCACTAAAATCACCATTAGCAACAACACTCACGTCAGTTTTAGGTGCATAGATGGCAGCATATAAATCAGAGTCTGCACTTATATCTACACCATCAGCCCCAACAAAGCCTGAGTAAATACTGAAAACAGGCTTACCAGTCTCAGTTAGGCCATGCTTCATGCTTATCGCTCCCTCAGCTGCATTCATAATTACTTTCCCTGCAATATAAAGAGTGAGACTGCTGCCTACAGCTATATCAATAAATGAATCACCAGTCATGGTAAAGTCACCATTAACAATTAAAGTAACATCACCACCCGTCACCTTTAAGATGCCATTATTTAGAGTAAAACTACCCGACTTTAAGACTTTTTGGTTACTTTGTTCGTTAATTGTGGCTATTTGATAGTTTAATGTTGCAGGCGGCTCACCCAACCAGCTTTCCCAAACGTAGGTACCTGGGTTCTCTATTTTAGATTGAGCTATTTCAGGTGTTAGCTCGTAAATGACTCGAGTATCAGGCTGGCCAACGACTAAGGTAGTCGTACTATGCTTAACGACAATATCTTCGGCCGTTGAATCGATTAAATCGTTTACCACATTTTCAATGTCAATAGAGTCACATTGTACTTTACTCGCTTCAAAGTTATCAGGATCTTGAAATGGGACTAACTCAACATTAGGCGATTCGTTAAATTTTTCATCAGAATATGGAATACCATCCTGCTCTAAATGTGTAGCTAACCCAGCAGGCGCTTTTAATGTGTTGCCGTACATAACATCTAATCCATCATTATTTTTATTAACGAGGACTGTACTTGCACTATTATTTGGAAAAACTAAATCGTTATTGGCACGAACAACACCGAGTATTTTCCCTTGCTTCCATATTACATCCCCCCCCGATAAAACGTCGCCGCCGACAGCTGTATCTAAAGGAAAGCCTTCGGGTAAAAGTGGATCTGTTGATACCGTAAAATTAGAGTCAATTTCAATACTATTGTTTGCTTTTAAACTACCAACAATCGGAGATGAGCCTGAAAAGATAATGCTACCAGTAGCATGGACACTCCCCCAAATTGTTGAAGCTCCAGATAATGTTACATCTCTATCTTTATAGACAGTGCCAATCACTGCCGCAGCCTCTGCCTTATCGGGATCATAATCACCCAAACTAGAGTCATAGCTATCGATACGACCGCTAGCGCTCAGTGACACGCCTTCACAACCGACGATTGCATTGCTAAACAACTCACTCCCTTTACCTGGTTTAAATCCAAACCGCGCAACTAAATTACTTTTTGCATCGCCACTATAACGCTCACCAAGACTGGCAATTTCAAGCTCTCCTGCAGCATTTTTAGTTATGCTGGCATTATAGGTGGCATCATCTCCAATTAAGCCGGCACCAGTAGCAGTGCCTGTAGCAGCAATTAAGCCATCAACATCTAAGCTAGAATCTGCATTTAAGGCTTGCTGCAATAATTTAGCTTCTGCAAATACGCCTTTTTCAGCAAGCAAACGGCTATTTATTTTTTTTTGAAAATTACCGGTTAGTCGCTCTTGTACTAGGTTATCGCGCAATGAGTTAAGCACAACGACACTCGCCATGCTGGTTAAAATCAAAACTGTTATGAGTGTAAAACCTTGCTGTTTATTATCCATTAAACACCACTATATGACTTTTCAAGAATGACATTGGATGCTGCAATATCAATACGGATAGCATTACCAAATTGATTGGGTAGTTGCTCTGGTTTCACGTTAATTGTGACAACCTCGTTATTAATACTAAAACTTAACGACTCTACGCCTGTCAGTAAGCGTTCTGCAGCTAACGCTCCTTGTGTACAGGTTAAGTTATTACTATCTAAACTGTAGACTTCATTTACATCAACGGCAGTAACTGTGCCGTTACATGTAATAACTCCCGCAGGCTGACTAATGGTAATCGTTAAGCCATCCGCACTCACAATTGGACTTGTAGGCGTTTGCTTTATACTTCGGGTAAAAACTTTACTGGTATAGCGGATAACTTCTTGCGCTCTTTCGAGCTCTTTCCCCACTAAAATAGTCCCTTTAATCGCTGAGTAAGCCAGGCTTACGCCCCCGAGTAAAAAAGCGCCCGCCGCCAACGCAACCATCAGCTCAACTAAGGTGTAGCCTTGCACGTGCAAAAAGCGTGACTGCATCAGCTACATCCTGCTGATAAATCAGGGTAACTAGCATTGAGAGTTATTTGATTTTCTAATGCTTGTGGATCTGTTTGTTTAATTCTCTCATCATGCCAGCTAACAGTGACTGCCATTTCAGTACTAAACTCTGTGGGTAACGTTAGCGAATAATCCACAGTTTGAGGCCCCAAACTTGATCTAAAGTTTACATCTTTAAATAAATCAGGGTTTGTCGTTTGCAGTTCACAAACGTGAGGCCAAATACGCTCTATGGTATTTTGCGCTTGCACTAAAGAGATGGTGTAATTAAAACTGTTGGTCGCATATTGCAACGACTTTAATTGCGCTGTAGCAAGGCCCAGTAGCGCAATTCCAGCAATGACTACAGACAACATCACTTCTAATAGTGAAAAACCATCTTGTTGCTTCATTATGCACAACCTACTGCTTTTTCGGCCAACCAGTTTTGACCACTTTTTAAAATACATAAGTAATAATCCGTGGTGTCATGATTATCATCTTTGATTAAAATAGTGCTTGCTGCTGATATCTCACCTGTTGACATAATAACGCGGTCAACTAAGGCTACACTGATACCTTGATGCTGAATTATAAACTCCCTTAACACAGTTTCTTGGCCATCAACCGGCGCTTTTACTTGCCAGTTGCTGGTGCTCACCTCAAGCTTCACATCAATGTCACGCTTTACAGCTTCACTACGAGCAAACCTATACACGCTATTGAGTTGATTTGCGGTAGTTACAACTCGGTCTTGCATTATTTGCTGACTAAACGAGGGAAAAGCTAACACCGCCATGATTGCAACAATACCCACCACAATCATTAACTCAACTAATGTAAACCCCTTTGCTCCTACCATTATCATTCCCAGCAATTAGCAGCGTCAGCTGATTGACTACCATTGTGCGTGATCACTAAACTGCCGCAGCGATCTCCCGCTTGCGCAGAGCCTTTCTTAGGAGTGGCTGTTAACGTGTATTGGCGACTACGAAAATCAGCAGCTGGAGCTGAGCCAGGAATACGATCTGAAGGTGCATAGGTAAACTTGTAAAACTCGGTGTCTTGCGCAGTACTAAAAGTATTAGGGTAGCCACCATTACGAGTATAAATACGCTCAAGTGTTGCACCATATTGCAGCATCTCTTGCTGTACATCAGCTCTTCTACTTCGCTCCATATGCTCGATATAAGATGGCAATGCAACGGTGTATAAAATACCTATTATAGCAATAACAATAAGTAGTTCTGTTAGGGTAAAACCAAATTGTTTTGTGTTTGTATTAATTATTTTTTTCACTACTTACTTCCTTTACACCATGCCCAGTGCACAAACAATATACAGTGACAACGCTGTCATTGTCAATTAAATGTAAATTTTCGACAACCCTATTTAGTATCTAACTATAAATCATTAAGTTATAATATTAATTCGGCATGGATTATACCTATAAAGGGAACTTCAGTCTACTACTTAAGATGGGGATTCAGAATTGATTTTAGATACAAAAAAGCCGCGCTAAAGAGCACGGCTTTTTGGGCTTAATTAAAAATTAAGCTTCAGCGATTACGATTACTTTAATAGTAGCCGTTACGTCTGAGTGTACTGCGATTGCTACGTCAAATTCGCCAGTCTCACGGATAGTACCTAGAGGTAAACGAACTTCTGATTTAGCAACTTCAACACCAACAGCTGAGATAGCGTCAGCGATGTCACGAGTACCGATTGAACCGAATAATTTGCCTTCGTCACCAGCTTTAGAAACTAGTGTAACTTCTGCTAATGCTTCAAGTTTATCAGCGCGTGCTTGTGCAGCAACAAGCTGTTCAGCGATTTTCGCTTCAAGCTCTGCACGACGTGCGTCAAAAGTTTCAATGTTAGCTTTAGTTGCAGGAACTGCCTTACCTTGCGGGAAAAGGAAGTTACGTGCGAAGCCAGATTTAACAACAACCTGGTCACCTAGGCCACCTAGGTTAGCGATCTTATCTAGTAGAATAACTTGCATGTTTCTACACCTTTTAAAAACTGTTAATCCGCTGCTTACTTATGTAAGTCAGTGTATGGAAGAAGGGCTAAGTAGCGAGCACGCTTGATAGCAGTTGCTAGCTGGCGCTGGTATTTAGCGCTTGTACCTGTGATACGGCTAGGTACGATTTTGCCACTTTCTGTAACATAGTTTCTAAGAGTAGCTAGATCTTTATAATCGATTTGTTGTACGCCTTCCGCTTTAAAGCGGCAGAACTTACGACGTCTGAAATAACGTGCCATGAGATAAATTCCTCAATTAATTCTTTCTATATGCTGAGCATGCAAAACCAATTGGCTAAGGCCGTTACGACCTTCGTGGCGATTTAAAAAACCACTCACTTGCAATGCCTGCCCAACGTGCAAATGTTGAGTCTGTTGTTGCATTTGCTTACCACTAGCAACCACTTGAAGCCTGACATAACTATTACGGTTAAGGTCTGCTTCAACTTGCATTGATTTATGTTCTACAACAAAAATACAATGCGGGATGCCTGCAGGGCTTTGGCTATATTTGGGCGTTTTACAAACGACTCCAGATAATGTTAGTTGATTCATATAAGGGTTAAGCTTTTGGCTCATCTTAATAACTCAACTGAACAAGCGCCATGCTTGGACTCAAAACAATTAAGCAGCTGGTGCTTCTTTCTTCTCTTCTCTTACAAGAGGAGACGCTTCAGTTACAGCGTTTTTAGTACGCATAACTAAGTTACGAAGCACTGCATCGTTGTAGCGGAAAGTAGTTTCTAGCTCGCTGATTACTTCAGTTGGTGCTTCAACGTTCATAAGAACATAATGAGCTTTATGAAGCTTGTTGATTGGGTAAGCCAGTTGACGACGGCCCCAGTCTTCAAGACGGTGGATAGTACCACCTGCTTCAGTGATAGAACCAGTATAACGTTCGATCATACCAGCAACTTGCTCACTCTGATCAGGGTGAACCATGAATACGATTTCGTAATGACGCATGGATATTCCTTACGGTTAATAGAGCCTTCTACCGTTTCAGCCAGTCGGTTTAAGGCAAGGAATTAATATTAAATAGGCCGAAATGAGCGCGCATTTTACGCTTAGTTGGATAATTAAGCAATAAATATTTTAAAGAGGGTCAGCTATCAGCTAGAAATTTTGCTCATATTAACTGACGTGTCAAGACGAGCTTGCCTTAAACTGACGGCTACAAGCTTACAGCTTTTTAGGCTTGCGTTGCGTTTCTCTGGCGCAGTACTTCAAACAAACAGATACCAGTTGCAACAGATACATTAAGGCTTGATACACTGCCAGCCATAGGGATTTTAACCAATACATCACAATGTTCGCGGGTTAAACGACGCATGCCTTCACCCTCAGCTCCCATTACAATGGCCATAGGCCCCGTTAAGTTTGCATCAAAAACATGGGTGTCTGTTTCACCAGCAGTACCCACGACCCACACACCTGCATCTTTGATTTCACGTAAAGTACGTGCAAGGTTAGTCACTTGAATAAGCGGGACAGTTTCGGCTGCGCCACACGCCACTTTTCGTGCTGTGCCGTTAAGCTTTGCTGATTTATCTTTTGGTACAATAATCGCGTGAACACCCGCGGCATCAGCGCTACGCAAGCAAGCACCTAAGTTATGCGGATCGGTAATACCGTCAAGCACCAATAAAAACGGGGTGTCTTCACGAGCTATGATCACATCAAGATCTTTCTCATTGTATGTCGGGGCCGCTTTTACATTGGCGATAATACCTTGATGCTGCTCATCTTTGGCTTTGTTATCAAGCGCTTTACGCTGCATAAACTGAACTGAAATACCAAATTTACGTGCTTCATTAATAATCGGGGTTAAGCGCTTATCATCACGTCCTTTGAGGGCGTATATTTCTAAAAAACGCTCAGGCTCTTTTGCTAAAATTGCTTCAACAGAGTGAAAGCCAAAAATTAATTCATTACTCACGTATTATTTACTCCTGAGCTGGTACGTTTACGGGCATTTTTGCCGGGTCTTTTTGGCTTTTTAACAGCCTTTTTCTTTGCTTTCTTTTTGGTTACGCCATCGGTTGTCGCTTTAGCTTTGCTGCTTGCAGGTTTCTTCTTACCTTTATTAGGGGTTTGTGAATCTGCTTTACTCTTAGTACGGGTTGATGACTTACCTTTACGCGGCTCTTTTTCATCGCTTTTTTTACCAGGAATTTTACCTGCTTTTAATTGCGAGCGAACGCTTGCCGGTGCATGACCCCCTTTTGCTGAACCACGACGGCGTGAATAACGGTCTTGTGCCACATCACCACTTAACGTTAAATTGATACGGCGCTCATCTAAGCTAACTGACGCCACCTGAACAGTCACTTTATCGCCTAAACGATAGACCTTGTGGGTTTGCTCACCAATCAAACAATGCTTAGCAGCATCATGTTGGAAATATTCACTGCCTAAATTGGTAACATGAATTAAACCATCAATTTGTAAATCATCTAAACGAATAAACAAACCAAAGTTGGTTACCGATGAAATAACGCCTTCAAACTCATCACCCACATGATCTTGCATGTATTCGCATTTAAGCCAATCAGCAACTTCACGAGTGGCATCATCTGCACGGCGCTCAGTAGTCGAACATTGCTCGCCTAGCTGATCAACTTCGTCATCGCTATATACATAATCACCGGAAGTGTGCATGCCCTGCGCTTTTAAAATACCTTTAATTGCACGGTGCACCACTAAATCAGGATAACGACGAATTGGCGAAGTAAAGTGAGCATATTCACCCAGCGCTAAACCAAAGTGACCGATGTTATCAGCTTGATACACAGCCTGCTTCATCGAGCGTAGTAACATGGTTTGAATAAGCTCAGCTTCTGGACGATCCCCTAGTTTAGCAAGTACATGGGTAATTTCTTTTGGCGTTGGTTCGTCACTAAGCGTTGACTCAATGCCAAGCTCAGACAAGAATTGCCTAAAGTTACCAAGCTTTTCGCCATCTGGTTCGTCATGCACACGATAAAGCGCACTGGCCTCGTGTTTTTCAAGCATTTTAGCCGCAGATACATTGGCTAAAATCATACATTCTTCGATCAGTTTATGCGCATCGTTACGTACCACGGGTACGATTGATTCAATTTTACGCTGGGCATTAAATACAAAGCGAGTTTCTAATGTTTCAAACTCAATCGCACCACGCTGTTGGCGCGCTGATTTAAGTGCCATGTACATTTGCTGTAAATCAGTTAAATGCGGAACCACGGCGGCATATTCTTCACGTAGCTTTTCATCACCTTGCAAAATGGCATTGGTTTTGGTGTAAGTTAAACGCGCATGCGAATTCATAACGGCTTCATAAAAACGATAGCCAGATAGCTTACCCGCTTCTGATACCATCATTTCAGCAACCATGCATAAGCGGTCTACTTTAGGGTTTAGCGAGCATAAACCGTTCGAAAGTACTTTAGGCAGCATCGGAATAACTTGCTCAGGAAAATACACTGAGTTACCGCGTTCAATCGCTTCTTTATTAAGTGGTGTGTTCATACCTACATAATGAGAGACATCCGCAATTGCGACCCATAAGCGCCAGCCACCCGACTTTTTACGCTCGCAATATACTGCGTCATCGAAATCACGGGCATCTTCACCATCAATTGTCACTAATGGTAAATCACGTAAATCTACGCGGTTTTGTTTATCCGCTTCGTCAACAAACTCACCTAAATGAGCCACTTGTTTTTCAACAGCTTCAGGCCATACGTGAGGAATATCGTGATTACGCAGAGCAACTTCAATTTCCATACCCGGCGCTAAATGCTCACCGAGTACATCAATAACTTTACCTACCGCATTCATATTGCGGCTTGGATTTTGAGTGATTTGTACTTGCACCATTTGATTATGGCGAGCACCTTTTTCTGTACCAGGTAAAATAATAATGTCTTGGGTGATACGTGGGTCTTCGGCCACCACAACCGCAATACCATGCTCAACAAAATAGCGGCCAACAATCGGTGCACGTTCATTGGTCAGCACTTTAATAATACGTGCATCACATTTACCGCCAGAGCCACGCTTAGTACCTTTCGCCAGTACAATGTCACCGTGCAGCACCATATTCATTTGATGCTTGGCAATAAACCAGTCTTTACTTTCGCCTTCAACTTCTAAAAAGCCAAACCCATCTCGGTGACCAATAACTTTACCTTTAGTCAGCCCTGCTTCGTCAATTAAGGCATAACATTTAAACTTATTAAAATATAATTGGCCATCGCGCTCCATAGCACGTAAACGGCGCTTGAAGGCAATTTGACGCTCGTCATCATTCACCGCCATTTCTTCACATAACTGCTGGAAATTAGCTGGTTTTGCACGGTCTTTTATATGAGTAAGTATAAACTCACGGCTTGGGACGGGGTTTTCGTACTTTTCTTGTTCTCGACTGAGATTAGGATCTTGGTTTGACATTCACTATCTTGTTAATTGGTTATGTTGTTATTTTAACCCATAACCGCACAATGAGACAGGCAAAAGCTATGAAACTTTTAAGAAAGCCAATTTAGTTACATTAAAGTAGCTAAAAAAGGCTACAACCAGCCTTTTTGCTTGGCTATTCGTGCCATATCGACTCGGTTACTGGCATCTAATTTGGCAATGGCTGCTGATAAATAATTACGCACAGTCCCTCACTTAAGAATAACCTTGTGGCAACTTCAACTGTTTTCAACCCCTCACTAGTTAGCCTCTGATCATCTCGTGTATTAACTAGCTCTTTTAAAGCAGGCTTAATGTAGTGTAAATTGTCGTTATCAACATACAAAAAGCTACAAAACTACATCTCCAACTTTAACGTAAAGTGCTAATCTTAATAATTAAAAAGGGATCAAATGCAGCCACAACAACAAAGCCTAATTTATTTACATACAGCTGTGCTGCTGTTTGGTGGCACTGCACTTTTTGCTAAGTTAATTAATCTTAATGCTTTAGATATTACCGTATACAGAGCTGCAATCGCGGCCATTGCTATTTTGATACTGTTATTGGCACAAAAAAAAGCGTTAAAACTAAACTCCGCTAAAGATTATGCTATTGCTGTTTTTTTAGGAATTACCGTAGGCATACACTGGGTTACCTATTTCGCAGGCATGCAAATGGCGGGAATTGCCGTGGGTATGATTGCATTTTTTACTTACCCTGTAATCACTGTATTTATAGAACCTTTTTTTCATGGCAATAAACCGAAACTAAAAGATTTATTAAGCGCTGCGGTCGTTATGCTAGGGATATATTTACTGATTCCTGCTGCAGATTTTGGCAACGATATCACCTTAGGCGTATTAACCGGCATTGTATCGGCGTTATTTTTCGCTTTTCGAAATATCATTCATAAGCGTTATTTTAGTCAATACGGCGGACCACAAACCATGTTTTATCAAACGGTAGTGGCAAGCTTATTGTTATGTGCTTTTATTGAAGTACCCGTGATGCAAGTATCGCATTATGATTTAGGACTATTAGTAGTGGCAGGTGTTATTTTTACAGCGACACCACATTCACTTTTTGCTGCGAGTTTACAGTATTTATCTGCCTCGACTGCGGGGCTAATATCCTGTTTACAACCACTGTATGGTACGTTTTTAGCTTTTATATTGTTACATGAACAACCTTCATTACTGACTTTAGTCGGTGGAACTTTAGTGATCAGTGCAGCGTTTTACGAAACCTGGTCAGTTACCCGGAAACACAGATGATGAAAATTTTTGCTCACCGCGGCGCAAGCGGTACTTACCCTGAAAATACACAAAGCGCAATCAAGGCCGCTGTTGAGATAGATGTAGACGGCATTGAAGTTGATGTACAAAGTTGCGTTGATGATTATATGATCATCCACGATACTTGGCTTGATCGCACTACCAACGGTCGTGGTAAAGTAAATAAATTAAACTGTGAACAAATTCAGCAGTTTGATGCAGGCAATGGAGAATTTGTCCCCACCCTAGCTCAACTTATCGATTGGGTAGACAATAAAACACTGATTAATTTAGAGCTCAAACATACTTTTTCTCTAGATAAGTTTGTTGCACACATTGAAGCAAGTGTTGCGGCCAATAAACTCTCCCGAGATAACCTTTTAGTGTCTTCCTTTGATCACCATCAACTCATGTGGCTTAAACAACAGTTACCATGGGTAAAAATAGGTGCGTTAACGGCTTCTATCCCTATTAATTACGCGGAATTTGCGCAACGACTACATGCATTTAGCATTCATATTGATAAAAACTTTATTAATCATGAGTTTGTCGCCGATGCTAAACAACGTGGTTTAGAGGTGTATGCGTACACGGTTGATAAGCAAGAGGATATAGAGCTCATGCTAGAGTACGGTGTAGATGGCATTTTTACCAACTACCCATGTAATACAAAAATGCTCTTAAGTTCACTCTAACGACTGCGTTACTCACCCTATATTCTTGAATTTAAATAAACTTGAACAATACTGAGTAAAGCACAATGCAACAGCCTAGCGGAATTTTAATGGGTGGGTATATGCGGATATATAATTTGATTGAACAGAGCCTATTTTTTACTTTAACCCGTAAAATTATTGGCAACCTTAGTTTTGTTTTTGCTTTTCAAGCAATTACTTTAATTTGGCTATATCAGAGCTTAACTGCACAAAATGCAGGTACTGGGGTATTTTGGTTTTTAGCCGCAATAATTATTATTGGCTTTATATTCACCCTTTTTTATATGCGCTTTTTAATCGTACGCCCCGTTCAAGCCATGCGCGATACGCTGACACAAATCAACCAACAAGATGCCAATTTAGTCGCCAAACTACCACAGTTTACGTTTGATGAATTTCGTGAAGTCAGTGAGCAATATAATCAGTTTACTGCGCATTTAAGCGAACTACTTGCAACCACTTATCAAAGTGCTCAAGCCAGCGCTAAAAGTAATAACGCCGTCACCCAGTCAATGCAACAAACAGCCGTGTTAAGCGAACAGCAAATAAATTACAGCCAAACAATCACCTCTGCCAGTAATCAAATAACCACCAGTTTACAAGGGATCGTGAGCAATACCGATAGTGTCCATGACGTCAATTCAGAACACTTGAATTTCGTTACTCATTCGGCAACTGAACTTACTGAACTGGTGGCACAAGTAAAATCGATTGGTCAGGTGCAGAGTAAATTTTCACACACTATCACTGGATTAAAACAAAATAGTGATAACATCCGCAGCATTTTAAAAATGGTTGAGGAGTTTTCAGATCAAACAAACTTATTAGCATTAAATGCAGCAATTGAAGCAGCTCGAGCTGGTGAGGCAGGCCGAGGTTTTGCCGTTGTTGCAGATGAAGTAAGAACCTTATCTGTAAAAGTAAGCGATGCTACGCGTCAAATCAGTGATTTTATAAATCAAATGGACACGCTTGTTAGCCAAACTAATAAAGAGTCAGAGCAGTTAATGAGTTATTCTAATCATGCTGAAGAGACGATAAGTAAAACCTCTGATGGCTTTACTCAGCGACTTATTGAGTTTGAACAAAACCAACAACAGCTACAGCAAATAGTCAGTGCCGTTCACCTACTAGAACAAACTCAAAATCAAACACATCAAACTGTTGAGCAAATCGTTGAACTCGGCTCACAAGCAAAATCACAAATCGATAATGCAGTGACAGACTGCCAACAGTCACAGCAATTAAGTGAACAAACTCAACAGCAGTTAAAGCGTTTTGTAAACTAACGTGATTTTAAACGACTGATATGATAAATTGCGCCGCTATTTTCGACATTAATGTACTGCTGTGACTAGCTCAACTCCTAACTACAAACAATTAGCTCTGGATATAAAAAAGTGGGGCCTCGAGCTAGGCTTTAGTGAAGTTGGTATCACGGATATCGACCTAACAAAACACGAAGCCCAACTTCAGCGCTGGCTTGATTTGGGCTACCACGGCGATATGGAGTATATGGCTGCACACGGCATGAAACGTGCGCGACCAGCAGAGCTTGTGCCAGGAACCCAGCGGGTTATTTCATTAAAAATGAATTACTTACCACCCGATGCAAGCTTTGCAAAAAACCTCAAAGACACAGATAAAGCCTATATTAGCCGCTACGCCCTTGGCCGTGATTATCATAAGCTGATGCGTAACCGCATCAAAAAACTCGGACAAAAAATAGAGCAGCATATTGGTCAATTTGGCTTTCGCCCATTTGTTGATTCTGCCCCGGTCATGGAGCGCCAACTGGCTGAGCAAGCAGGTCTCGGCTGGCGCGGAAAACATAGTCTATTAATTAATAAAGAAGCTGGCTCTTGGTTTTTCCTTGGTGAACTATTTGTAGATATTCCACTGCCAATAGATAAGCCAAACGAATTTGAAGGTTGCGGGAAATGCGTTGCGTGTCTCACACTTTGCCCTACTGGGGCAATTGTTGAGCCTTACGTGGTTGATGCACGTAAATGTATCTCTTACTTAACCATAGAGCTACAAGGCCCAATTCCAAAGGAGTATAGATCTTTATTAGGTAACCGTATCTATGGCTGCGATGATTGTCAGTTAGTTTGCCCGTGGAATCGATATGGGCAAATCACCGATGAAGCTGACTTTCATCCGCGTAAACAACTCAAAGATAAAGATCTACTCGCGTTATTTTCTTGGGATGAGGCGACATTTTTAAAAAATACCGAAGGCAGTCCAATACGGCGTATAGGCCACCAGCGCTGGCAACGTAATTTAGCCGTCGGCTTAGGTAACGCCCAATTTCAACAAACGATCATTGATGCCCTAACCGATGCACGTGAACATGCAACTGAGCTAGTAAAAGAACATATTGATTGGGCGCTTGAGCAACAGCAAAACAAAAAAGCCCAGCAACTTCGAAAAACGGCTAGGCTCATTCGCATAGTCGAAAAAGGCCTCCCTCGTGATGCTTAGCTATTTATTAACTAGCAGAGATAAGTCTTTTTCTATTTCTTTAAATGCCGCTTTTACACCCTTTACGGACTCTTCACGAGCCACTGAGTTTTGAATTGTTTGATCTACCTTTTGATAAATAAAAACTTCTTGATCTTCATCTAACCCCATACTTGGGATCCGCTCTTCTAGCTCTTCTTGTAAACGTTTAAAAACCGCTTCGTTATTTATTCTATTTTTATCAAGTAAATCAATTAACCCCTGAAACTTTTTATGTAACATTGCCACTACATCAGAAAATTTAGCTTGTTGTAGCTCTAACTGTTGCCGCGTCAATATTGCTCGTAACTGTTGCTCTGTCACACTAACCAAAAAGCAAACGTGATCACGAATACGACCATGCTTATCTGGATCATGATCTGGCATATTTAAAATCAGCATACTAATTAATTCATAGTTAACTAAAATACGGTGAGAAAACTCATGCAAGCGCCCTTTATTTTTGAGCATGTCAAAGAGCTCTATAACAATTGGCGAGCAACTCCCTGTTAAGGCAAAGTGCTGAGGAGGCTCAGGATCTAATCTAAATTCTATGTTACTTTGTAAATCAAAGCTCTGTAAACAGTTAACCAAGGCTTGACCTAAATCTTTTATATTATCGATTAAAGCAATACTCTCAATATAGTTAACTATCTGCCCCATTTCACTGCTGTTAGCCATTGCATTAAAAGCTGTGGAGGTTGCATCTTCAACTTGTTGTTCTAAATTTTCTTTTTCAAGCAATACATCATTCAAATGCACTAATTTAGCTTTTAATTCATCTTGGCTAAATGGTTTGACGATATAATCTTCGGCTCCAACTGCATAGCCTTCCATGCGCTCCTCAACCGTTCCTCTTGCAGATACAAACATAACAATGGTATTAGCAGTATTCGGGTTTGCCTTTAAGTGCTTACACACTTCATAACCATTCATTTTAGGCATACTGACATCGAGTAAAATTACTTGTGGGGCAAACTCTTCAACCATACTTAAACACTCAGGTCCGCCATTCGCGACTTGTAGTTCAAACGGTAGATCCTCTAAGATCTCTTCAATTATTTCAAGGTTAAAAGGTTCATCATCCACAGCTAAAATTCGCGTTAGGGGCATAAGACTGTCATCCAATTTATACATATATTAATAGTTTAGTCGCAATAAACATGCTTACCAGTGATACTAAGTAATTTATTTTTTAACTTCTCAATTTACCGCTGTTTTTATCGGTAATCGAACCTTAATGGTTGTACCACCCAAATCATTGTTATGAGCGGTAATCTCCCCTTTATGCAAAAGCACAAACTCTCTACATAAAGCCAAGCCTAAGCCTGTACCACCAGAACCATTATTGGTTTTACTACTTTGCACAAATTTAGAAAAAACGTGCTCTAGTTCATCTTCTGGAATACCCATTCCACTATCTATTACTTCTATTATCACGTATTCATCAGCGCTAACTAACGTTAGTGTGATACGACTCAGTGGACAGCTGAACTTAAGTGCATTCCCTAATATATTACGTAATAGCTGGTTAATTTGCTCTTCATCACAATAGGTAATCATGGGTGATTTTGGCGGCATATAGATAATTTCAATTTCTTTTTCCATCGCCGTTCCTGCAACATCCTCGATTGCAGTTTTGATAATATTGCTCAGATTGTGTGCTTGAGGATTAAACGGAAACTTTCCAACATCTAATTTAGACAGATCAAGTAAATTATTTAATAACGATAGTAAACGTTCACCACTGGATTCAATTCTGGTTAAGTATTTGAGTAATTTATCAGTAGAAAAATCACCTTTACTAAGCTTGTCTAAACCAAACCGAGCAAAACTTAATATTGAGTGCATAGGCGTTCTTAATTCATGCGACATATTCGCTAAAAACTCTGATTTACTATGATTAGCAGCTTCGGCTAAATCTTTAGCTTGTTCTAGTTGGCAGGTTCTCGCACGCACTTGTTCTTCAAGCATGTCTTTAGCTTCTAATAAAAGCTCTTCTTTTTGTTTTAAATGAGTAACATTTTTAAAAATAACAGCCAAGGCAATTTCACCATGATGGTCAATCTCATTAAATGAGCCCACTAAGGGAATACCAGATCCATCTTTCTGAGGTAAGTATAGGTCGCAGCTAAACTGACGATTTTGATTAAGAGTGGTTATTTTTTCTTTGATCTGAGTAATAGAGGGACCATCTAATAATTCGAACACCGATCGGCCCTGAAAATCTTTTGGCGCCAATGAAAATAAACGCGAACAGGCATCATTAGCTTCAATTATTTTACCACTGCGTTCAAATAACATAATTGCATCAGGAGTATGTTTATAAATGACCCGTAATAAACTATCTTTTTCAATTAACGCATCAACTGTATCTTGCAGTCGCTCAACAAGCTCTGTGTTATGGCGCTTTAATAATTCTGTTTGCCATAATTTATGGAGCGACTGTAATAATACATTTTCATCAAGGGGTTTAACTAAAACATCTTCAACACCTTGGCGAATCGCTTCAATCATAGAGACTTGATTAGGTTTAGAAGTAAAAAGCAAGCACCGGCATTGAGGCTGCGACCGTTTTATTTTTGCAAACACCTCAAGACCTGAGCCATCAGGTAAACTAAAGTCACAGAGCAATAAGTCAAACTGCTGTTTATTTGCCTGTTCTAATGCTTCATTAAAAGAAGTCGCAGACAGGGTGGGAATATGAGCGCCTAACAGGCTTTTTTCTAGCTTTTCGAGTCGCTCTGGCACATGATCCACTAACAGCACAGTAGGGAGTTGTAAAATAAAGTCTGAGCCAAGTTCCAATATGCTTTCAAGTAAGGAGCTTATTTCTTTATTTACAAAAAATGGGTAGATAACAACAGCATTGGGAATGAGCTTATTAAGCGCACTAAAAGCCGCTAACTGCTCATTATTATCAGCTTTTGGAGCCAATAATAAAAAGTTATCCTTACTTACTTGAGCAATTAGAAGTTGGGCTATATCTAACGGGGTTCCATGAGCTATCGCAATTAAATCGTAGCTCTCATAAGACTCTTCTTCATGCAACATTGAAAAATGAGTTAAATCAACTTCGCAGCCTATTAGCTCAAGCAACGCTTTGACTCGCATTGCTAATACACTGCTGCTATCGACAATTAAAATTTTTCGCACACCTTACCCACGCTTTTAAAGTGACCTTTGCAAAGCGTAGTATAAATTTTGAAATTAGCACACGTGCGAGGCTTTTAATCTAAGTGCTTACCTAATATAGTTAAACTATATAAATTACCATCCATAATAGCGACATTGGGCAACTTACCCCACGTCTCAAAATCAAACTTCTCAAACAATTTGATGCTAGGTAGGTTATGACTAAATATAAATGCTAATAACACTTTTATATTCAGTCTCTTTGCCTGCTGTTGAGCAAATAATAAAAGCGCTTTTCCCAATCCCTGCCCTTGTGCCTGCGACGTTATATAAATGCTAATTTCAACCGTACCATCATAAGCGGGACGGCCATAAAAAGACTTATAACTGAGCCAAGCAAGCACTTTCCCATCTTGCTCGTAAACATAGATAGGCCGTTTTTCGGTATGACTTTCAAACCAAGCTTGTTTGTCGGCGACACTTACAGGTTGAGTATCTGCAGTTACCATGCGCCCTGCTATGGTTTCATTATAAATAGCCACTATGGCAGGTAAGTCATTTTTATTGGCTAATCGAGTAATCATAAAATATTAACAGTTGTTGATCAGTAAATTGCATAGTAACGTATCAATAAAATTGACACTACTGCAATTAGCACTAAACAGTGATACAGGTGAAGGAAGAGCGTGATGTTTAAAAAATTAATCCTATCTACGGCAATCTTAGGTAACTGCTTTTTTGCCTATGCAGAGACTGAGAAACAATCAAGCTCAGCGAGCACTCAACGCTGTGATGACTTTACGAATGTAACCCTACGAAAATTGCGCTCGAAAGAGTCTATTAATTTATGCCAATTCAAAGACAAACCTCTGCTCATCGTTAATACTGCAAGCAATTGTGGTTTCACATCACAATTTGAGGGCTTAGAAGCCGTTTATCAAAAATACCAAGCACAAGGCTTGGTTGTGTTGGGCTTTCCATCTGATGACTTCTTCCAAGAGGAAGACGACGAGAAAGAGACAGCCAAAGTTTGCTATGTAAATTATGGCGTGACCTTTCCCATGTTCGCCCCCACTGAAGTGCGAGGCAGTGATGCGAACCCTATTTTTAAATATTTGAACGAGCAAACAAGTTCTCCTAATTGGAACTTTTATAAGTATGTGGTCTCTGCAGACCGTAGCTCTGTTGAACGTTTTAATAGTAGAACAAAGCCTGACTCAGAAAAACTTACAAACGCAATTGAGCAAGCAATTTCAAAGATTTAAATTTATACTGGTACTTTCGATTTAAATTAGACTAGAATAGAAACAAATTTGATTAAAAAAACACCACAATGTAAACGGGAGATTTTATGACAGTGGCAAGCGCACGACACATCTTAGTAGACAGCGAAGCTGAATGTTTAGATTTAAAAAGCAAGATAGAGCAAGGTGAAGATTTTGCTGAACTGGCCAAAGCCCATTCAAATTGCCCTTCAGGTCAAGATGGCGGCGCACTAGGTGAATTTGGCCCAGGTATGATGGTTCCTGAGTTTGATAAGGTTGTTTTTTCTGCGCCAATTAACCAAGTACAAGGCCCTGTGCAAACTCAGTTTGGTTACCACTTGTTAGAAGTAACCAGCCGTACTGAATAATTAAGCACATATAATTTGATAAATTTAATTACATTAGTAACCTTTTAAGCATTTAAGAGGTTACTTTTTATAATTTTCCTAATTTATTTTTCAATAAAATTACATAACCGAAGCCATCTTTAATTTTTTATATTGTTGCTAGGCACATAAAAAAGCCCGCGCTGCGTTTAACACAGTGCGGGCTTTTAAATTTTAACCGTTAAAGATTAAAACAATTCGTTTGCTTTGCTAACGATGTTTTCTACCGTGAAGCCAAAGTGTTCAAATAGCTCGTTAGCAGGGGCTGATTCACCAAAGGTGGTCATGCCGACTACTGAGCCATTTAGGCCTACGTATTTGTACCAGTAGTCAGCAATACCTGCCTCTATTGCTACGCGGCGTGAAACTGCAGCTGGTAGTACACTTTCTTTGTAGGCTGCATCTTGTGCATCAAATACATCAGTAGATGGCATAGACACAACACGTACTTTCTTACCTTGCTTACGTAGTTCAGCCGCTGAGTCTTGTGCTAATTGCACCTCAGAGCCTGTGGCAATTAAGATAAGCTCTGGCTCGCCATCACAGCTAAGTACATAACCGCCTTTTTTCACGTCGCTTAATTGCTGCGCTGAACGAGTTTGTTGAGCAAGACCTTGGCGAGTAAAGATAAGTGACGTTGGGCCGTCTTTGCGTTCAATCGCTTGTTGCCAAGCAATCGCAGACTCAACTTGGTCACACGGGCGCCAGTTAACTAGGTTTGGCGTTAAACGCATGCTAGCAATTTGCTCTACTGGTTGGTGAGTTGGGCCATCTTCACCTAAACCAATTGAATCATGGGTATAGACAAAAATGCTTGGCACTTTCATTAATGCAGCCATACGTACAGCGTTGCGTGCGTATTCCATAAACATTAAGAAAGTCGCACCGTAAGGAATAAAGCCCTTGTGTAGTGCAATACCATTCATAATCGCAGACATACCAAACTCACGCACACCATAATAGATGTAGTTACCGCTGGCATCATTTGCTTCAAGGCCTTTAGAACCTTTCCAGATTGTTAGGTTTGAACCTGCTAAATCCGCAGAGCCACCCATAAATTCAGGTAACAATGGGCCAAATGCATTTAATGCATCTTGCGATGCTTTACGTGATGCTGGATTTGCTGGGTTTGCGTCAAGCTGCTCAATATACGCTTGTGATTTCTCGCTCCAATCAGCAGGTAATTCACCGCTGGTACGGCGTTTAAACTCTGCGGCTAGTTCTGGGTGTGCTGCTGCGTATGCGGCAAATTTTTGATCCCAGCTCGCTTCAAGTTGTTTACCTTTTTCTTTGCCATCCCACTGACTATAAATATCAGCAGGAATGTCAAATGCTTCACCAGTCCAACCAAGGAACTCGCGCGCGGCTTTGATTTCGTCTTCACCCAGTGGAGCACCGTGACAATCGTGACTACCTGATTTATTTGGTGAGCCATAACCAATCACTGTTTTACAACAAATCAAGGTCGGTTTATCAGTGATGCTGCGTGCTTCTTCGATTGCTGCGCGAATTGCGTCTGAATCATGGCCATCAACGCCACTAATTACATGCCAACCGTATGCTTTAAAGCGAGCCGGTGTATCATCGCTAAACCAGCCTTCAACTTCGCCATCAATTGAAATACCGTTGTCATCCCAAAATGCAACTAACTTACCAAGGCCTAATGTACCTGCAAGTGAACATGCTTCATGAGAAATACCTTCCATAAGGCAGCCATCGCCTAAAAATGTATACGTATAGTGATCAACAATATCATGACCTTTGCGGTTAAATTGTGCCGCTAATGCTTTTTCAGCAATCGCCATACCGACCGCATTTGTGATCCCTTGGCCTAATGGACCCGTAGTAGTCTCAATACCGGGTGCATAACCATACTCAGGGTGACCAGGTGTTTTTGAATGCATTTGACGGAAGTTTTTAATTTCCTCAATCGGCAGATCATAACCACTTAAATGCAAAAGAGAATAAATAAGCATCGAACCGTGGCCGTTTGAGAGTATAAATCGATCTCTGTCTACCCACTCTGGATTAGTTGGATTGTGATTAAGATAATCGCGCCATAGCACTTCTGCGATATCAGCCATGCCCATAGGGGCTCCAGGGTGGCCAGATTTGGCCTGTTGTACTGCGTCCATTGATAAGACGCGAATAGCATTTGCAAGTTCTTTGCGAGACGGCATGAATTCTCCTACCTTTAACTGTATTTGCGCTGGTTATTGTGTGTTTAACAAGAACACCCATTCTTACTTATTGTGGGGGCTGTGTGCAATTAAAAACCTGATTAAATTGGGCATTATGAAATTTTTTTAAGAACAAAAAGTTATTAGTAATTTTATTTAGACGTCTAGGCGTAAAAACACTATGCAAGTAACCTTGTTTTAGATAAAATACGCCCCTTAATTTTTTAGCGCTAATACCGACGTTTGTGAAGCGCAATATTTGTGAGCAGAAAGACAATGGCAAAACATTTATTTACTTCTGAATCAGTTTCTGAAGGTCATCCGGATAAAATCGCGGATCAAATCTCTGATGCGGTACTTGATGCCATCTTAGAGCAAGACTCTCATGCCCGTGTTGCGTGTGAAACTTACGTAAAAACCGGTATGGTAATGGTAGGTGGCGAAATCACTACCAGCGCATGGGTTGATATTGAAGAAATCACGCGTAAAACAGTACGTGAAATCGGTTATACACATTCTGATATGGGCTTTGATGCTGATTCGTGTGCAATTTTAAACACTATCGGTAAGCAATCACCAGACATCAACCAAGGTGTTGACCGTACTAGCCCTGAAGAACAAGGCGCTGGTGACCAAGGCTTAATGTTTGGTTACGCATGTAACGAAACTGAAGTGCTAATGCCTGCTCCTATCACTTATTCTCACCGTTTAGTACAGCGTCAAGCGCAAGTACGTAAAAGCGGCGAACTTAACTGGTTACGTCCTGATGCAAAATCTCAAGTAACTTTTGCATATGAAAACGGCAAGCCAGTAGGTATTGATGCAGTCGTACTTTCTACTCAGCACGCTGAAGAAATTTCGCAAAATGACTTAGTAGAAGCTGTGATGGAAACCATCATCAAGCCTGTACTTCCTGCAGAACTTATCTCTAAAGCAACTAAGTTCTTCATCAACCCAACGGGTCGTTTTGTTATCGGTGGCCCTATGGGTGATTGTGGTTTAACTGGCCGTAAAATCATCGTTGATACCTATGGCGGCATGGCCCGTCACGGTGGCGGTGCATTCTCAGGTAAAGATCCATCAAAGGTTGACCGTTCTGCGGCATATGCTGCTCGTTACGTTGCTAAAAACGTAGTAGCAGCTGGCCTTGCTGATAAGTGTGAGCTACAAGTATCTTACGCAATTGGTGTTGCAGAGCCTACGTCAATCAGTGTTGAAACGTTTGGTACAAGTAAGCTTGAAGAGTCACGTTTAATCGAACTTATTCGTGAACATTTCGACTTACGCCCTTACGGCTTAATTCAAATGCTTGACCTTGAACGCCCTATTTATCAACCGACTGCCGTTTATGGTCACTTCGGTCGTGATGAATTCCCATGGGAACGTACAGATAAAGCTGACGCCCTTCGCGCAGCAGCTGGCCTTTAATTCCAGCCTTTGTGTGAATGTAAAAAAGCGCCAATTGGCGCTTTTTTTATGCTTATAAATCGTGTTGTTGTGTCGCGAGTTTACCTATTTATTAAACCTCGACAATGAAAAGCGTATATAAACTCAAGAAAACTCTCCTAAACACAAACACCCACTCTCTTTTAATTGCAATTACCTACCTTACTTATGTTTTCCGCCGGTATGTATGCTTTTTTAATAAGCTGCTGGCGTAACCCGAGCAGTGTTTTTAAAGCACTTTTTAAAGCGACTTTGTTACTGAGCCAGTGCGGAATTGCTCCACCAGGGTCCGCATAAACATCATGAGTAAGGGTTAAACTACGGCTTTGTTGGGTATGTTGTTCTTCTAATAACCAGCGTGCTTGTAAATCTTTGATCCTAATCACTGAGTCAACACTAGCTTTGTAATCGGGGTAAGCGCGAATTGATAACTGCGTTTGAGAAGGACTCAATCGTTGATAGCAAGAATAACTCACCATATCACGGTCAGTCACAGGCCAAGGAGAATTAAATTTTGTGTAAACAATGGTTTCGGAAGCACTGGGTCGAGATAAAACCTCAACAAAAGTGGCGTTTTCTATCCACTTAGGGGCTTGCTTTGTGTCGCTTAGTAACGCCATAAAGTCATCTGCCGTACTACCGAGCACCGTAATAGTGCCACGAACTTCTAAAATGCCGTTGTCATGTTTTTTATAATAAACACTGGCACCGTCTTGCTGTTTCCATAGTTGCCATTGCTTTTCCTGAGCCTGTAGCGAGCAACAACAAAAAACAGCAACAACGACCATAATTTTAGTTAGCATTCACATTCCTTTGCGTTGTCATTAGTAAGTAGCTATTGCCAATAAGGCAGTATTTTCAGTGATGCTTGCCGGCTTTGTTCCATAGCACCGACTAAAAACTCTGACTTTTTCTCAAGCCAATTCTGAATTTTTTCCAGTTCTTCGTCACCTTGTCCAGCACATAACTGCTTCAAATATTCCAACGTACTTAATTCATAAATACCATGAGAAATATCCAACCAAGGGATACGAAACTCGCTGCGCTCTTCTTTATCAAACAGCGCACCTAAGCAATTACCGCTCAGTAAGCTGTTTTCTAAACGTGTACGCAAATTTAAGTAATCTTGACAGCTAACAGCTTGCTGTTCTGGCAATAGTTGATGCAAGTCTTGCCAATCTTTATTAAATAATCGGCTTGCTATGTCTGCCACAGGTCTTTCAGCAGCTTGATATTCAGTTTGGCCCCAACTCTTACGCCATTGCTTATCAACAAGCCAAGTAGTTAAAGCGAGTAATAGTCGGTTATAGCGTGCACTATGAAACAGCTTATTAATATCAGTAATGCTTGGCTGTAACTCTTTTAAGTCATTGATGACTTGAGTCAACTCTGGTGCACTGTTTATTTTTTTATAATACGCATGGCGTTTAGAGGTGTAGGTTTTTAGCTGAATCGCATTTTCGACCCAGGCAAGCTCGCTTAATAACCATTTAAGCTCAACCCTTAGAGGCTCAGTCGTGCTTTTATCAACGATGTCATCAAACAGCCAAAATGTATGGCGAATTAAGCTAATACCATCTGTTACGCGTTTAAGTGTTTTTAAACTTGGTTTATTGAAGTAGCATTGCTCGTGCTTTTGCACAAAACGAATACCAAAACCCATTGCCGCTATTAATGCTTGTTCTTGCGTTGCTTGTTTAGGTAATGACACAAAGCCAATTGATTTGCTGGGTTTTAGTGGTTTTTCATCCGCTAAACGATAACCCCTTGCAGCCTTAGAATATAAACCCAAACGAATATTATTTTGTGCAACCAGTATATCTGCCAAGGCAAATAACTCGTTTCGGCTGCCTTCTATTAATTCGATTTCAAGTTCACATATTGGCTCCATTTGCCCTGAAGCCGAAATTTCGCCTTTATCTAAAACGACTTCAATTTTTGCACCGCTGTCGGTTTCGATTAACCACGTACGGCGGATAAAATTAGTACTAAAAATCGGGTATAAATTAGCTGCAATTGCACTCACTTGCATGCCATGTGGCCAAATACTACTATCAAAAGCACTAATGTCTGGACGGTTACTCTCAAGTGGTAAGTTATACTCAGGACGTTGATGTAAACCTCCCATAACTTCACCAGCAAGCTTAATTGTTTGCTCGCATTGATTATCAGCACAACGCGTTCGAAAACCAATATCAAGCGCTCTGAGCTCACGGCTAGGGGTATCGTAGTATGCATTTTGCAAGCTACGAGAAGGCTTATTTGTAACGGTTTTAGCAAATTGAGTAATTAACGCGGGGATCAGTGGAACAACGGCATCTGACACCAAAAACTTCAGTTCTATCTCAGTATCCATTAGGCTTGAGGATTACCTTTAAAATAAATAAGAGCTCAAAATAAACAAAGCAAAGCTGTAATGCAAATTTTTTAGTGAGATTTCCCCATCTCCAATGTAAAACGATTACAATATCAGCCTTGCTATTAGCGAGCTAAATCCATACTATCTCAATACTTATACGAATAAATTGCCGTAACAATCACGGTTACATTAACAGGGTAGATTGATGTTAAAACATTCTTTATTTGCTTTACTACTAAGTGCGGTTGCTTTTGCAAGCCACGCAGAAGAAGCCAATTCAGCAAGCGATGACAATACGGCTTATATTGTTGATAACCTTTATACGTTTATGCATTCGGGTTCGAGTAAAAACTACCGTATTATTGGTTCAGTCGACGCAGGTACAAAATTAACGCAGTTATCAGCACAAGAGAATGGCTTCATCAAAGTCATTGATGATAAAGAGCGTGAGGGTTGGGTTGAAGCTAAGTTTGTGTCAAAAACAGCGGGTATCCACCAGCAATACCGTACTTTGAGCGAAGAAATGTCATCGATGCAGCAGCAGCTTCGCCAAGCACAAATAGATCTGCCACAACTACAAGAACAAAATCAAATGCTCACTGACCAAAACTCAGTATTATCTGAGGAAATAGCACAGTTAAAAAATACTTTAACCAGCGAGCGTACCCAAAAGCAACAAGCAGGCGCGAAAGAAAAACGCCAACTGCTTACTTATGGCGGTGCCATTGCTTTTATTGGCTTATTTTTAGGTATTATTTTAACAATTGTGTTATCACGTCGTAAGCGCTACGACGGTTGGGCATAAGCGTTTAAATAGAAAAAGCACCTTAGGGTGCTTTTTTATTGGTACATTAAAACAAAAGGTTAATCCAACCTCAAACCTTTATCTTGTTTGATTTTTTCAATCACCATATAAGTATGGTGGGTCCCTACTCCTGGTATATCAACTAAATCGCCCAAAACTTGGCGATACTCATCCATATCAGATACCCGTATTTTCAAAAGATAGTCATAGCCACCCGCTACCATATCGCATTCAACAACCTGATCTATTTTTAAGATATGTTCGCGGAATACTTTAAATACAGCCGTATTCGATGTTACTAATGACACTTGTACATGCGCTAATAAGCTCTGATTAAGCTTTGCTTCGCTAAGCTTAGCAAAATAGCCTTCTATATAACCTTCTTGCTCAAGTCGTTTTACGCGGTCAAGGCAAGGGCTAGGGCTTAAGTTAACCTGCTTTGCCAGGTTAACATTAGATATTCTGCCGTTTTTTTGCAGAACGTCTAAAATTGCTAAATCGATACGATCAAGCATGCGTAATCTATTGGGACTTGTCATAACAGAATTTTATGCGGATAAGTTTAAGGTATGCCCTGTAAATTATCGTAAATCGACAAATTTAACCAGCATATTCTGCTGGAATTTAATTAGAATGCACGCATTAAACAACATGATAATCGAGCAGCAGATTTTTTTAGCTGCATGACTCCACACTATTGAGGTTACTTATGTTATTCAACGGCGACTTGACTACAACGTGTCCAATTCGACAAAAAATCCGTGATTTTTACCGCATCGACGAAAATGCAGTTATTGATCATATTTTACCCCTTGCCGAAGTAGGCGTAAAAGCCCGTAGTCGTGCGTGGGAACGTGCGCGTCAGATAGTTCACAATATTCGTAAAGACCAAGATGGTCAAAGCGGTGTTGATGCGCTTCTAAATGAATTCTCACTTTCGAGTGAAGAAGGTGTGGTACTTATGTGTTTGGCAGAAGCTTTGCTTCGAGTGCCAGATAAAGCGACCCAAGAAACCCTTATTCGCGACAAGTTAGCAAAAGGCGACTGGAGTTCACATTTAGGTAGCAGCGACTCTTTATTTGTTAATGCATCGTCGTGGGGTCTATTGGTTACCGGTAAAATGGTTAACTACACAGACAAAACCAAAGAACAGCAATTTGGTGTATTGAAAAAAACCATTGGTCGTTTAGGTGAGCCAGTAATTCGCAAGTCTGTGAATTTTGCGATGAAGATCATGGGTAAGCAATTCGTTATGGGTCGTACCATCGACGAAGCGATTGAACGTGCAGCAGAAACCGAGCGTAAGGGCTACGTATATTCATACGATATGCTAGGTGAAGGCGCACGCACAATGAAAGACGCTGAGCGCTATTATCAAAGTTATTTAAATGCTATTCACTCGATTGGTAAAGCAGCTAATGGCCGCGGTCCAATTAAGAGCCCTGGTATTTCAGTAAAACTCTCTGCTATTCATCCACGCTATGAGTTCACTCATAAAGAGCGAGTGATGGAGGAGATTGTGCCTAAGCTTAAAGAGCTGGCGCTTGTTGCTAAAAGTTACGATATCGGTTTTACCGTTGACGCTGAAGAAGCGGATCGTTTGGATATCTCTCTTGATGTAATTGAAGCCGTATTCAGTGATGACGACCTTGCTGGCTGGAACGGCTTTGGTTTAGCCGTTCAGGCTTATCAAAAACGTGCTATTTTTGTTATTGAATGGCTCACTGATCTTGCTACCCGTGTAGGCCGAAAATTAATGGTGCGCTTAGTAAAAGGCGCCTACTGGGATACAGAAATCAAAACCACCCAACAAGATGGTTTAGATCATTTCCCAGTATTTACCCGTAAAGCAACGACAGACGTTTCTTACAAAGCATGTGCCATAAAAATGCTTGAAGCCCGTGACGTGCTGTATCCACAATTTGCCACTCATAACGCATACACTGCGGCAACGATTCTAGAAGTTGCAAAAGGCGATCATGATGGATTTGAATTCCAACGCTTACACGGTATGGGCGAATCTTTATTCGACCAAATCGTAACGCAAGAAAAAATTCAATGCCGCGTCTACGCGCCAGTTGGCCAGCATGAAGACTTACTCGCCTATTTAGTACGCCGTTTACTTGAAAATGGGGCTAACTCATCGTTTGTAAATGCTATTGTTGATACCACAAAACCAGTAGAGGCATTACTACCCGATCCAGTTGAAACACTGCAAGGCTTACGTAACAAGTACAACACTCAAATCAAAATGCCTATTGATTTATATGGCGAAGAACGTGCTAACTCAAAAGGCATGGACTTAACCGATATTAATGCAATTACCCCGTTTAAAGAAAACCTAGACGCATGGTTTGAAGAACACAGTATTAGTGAAAGTGATGTGCCTGAAGGCGCGCTTGCGGTTAAAAATCCGGCCAATCACAAAGAAATTATTGGCCATGTTAAACTGCAAAATAGCGATGAAATGCTTACCCTGCTTGCCAATGCTGAAACCGCATTTGAATCTTGGTCACAAACACCAGTTAAAGAGCGTGCTAACTTATTACGTCGTATTGCGGATATTTTAGAACGTCACCATGATGAACTTGTGGCTATCTGTATTAAAGAAGCAGGCAAGATCACTCAAGATGGTATTGATGAAGTACGTGAAGCCGTCGATTTTTGCCGTTACTACGCAGCTCGCGCTGAAGAGTTAAGCGAAGATGAACGCTTTGAAGCCCGTGGCGTTATTTTATGTATCAGCCCATGGAACTTCCCGCTGGCGATTTTCTTAGGTCAAGTGGCAGCAGCAATCGTAACGGGTAATACTGTAATCGCAAAACCAGCTGAGCAAACAAGCTATATTGCTCTTCGCACTATTGAACTAATGCTCTCTGTAGGTCTTCCTGAACATGTTGTGCAACCGGTTATTGCTCGCGGTAGTGAAGTAGGTAAAACAATCGTGCCAGATGAGCGTATCCAAGCGGTTATGTTCACCGGCTCGACCGAAACCGGCACTATTATCTCACAAACACTCGCTGCACGTAACGATATCCAAGTGCCATTAATTGCCGAAACCGGTGGCCAAAACTGCATGATTGTCGACTCTACAGCACTGCCTGAACAAGTGGTTGATGATGTTATTAGCTCTGGCTTCCAAAGTGCCGGTCAACGTTGTTCAGCGCTTCGCGTTTTATTTTTACAAGAAGACATTGCCGATGGCGTTATTGAGATGATCAAAGGTGCACTCAAAGAGTTGCACGTTGGCGATCCTGCACTACTTTCTACTGACATTGGCCCAGTTATCGACGAAAAAGCACTAAAAACCTTAAACGACCATGTGGAGTATTTAAAAGGTAACGCAACACTGCATTATCAATGTGATATTCCGGATAACAGTGAGAATGGCGCTTACTTCTTTGCCCCTCGTTTATACGAAATCAAAGATTTATCAGTACTTAAACGTGAAGTATTTGGTCCTTGTGTACACATTATTCGTTTCAAAGGGACTGAGCTTGATGATGTTATTGATCAAATCAACAACACCGGCTATGGCTTAACCATGGGCATTCACTCTCGCATTGAAGAGCGCTGTGAGTACTTAGCTAAAATGTCGCGTGCCGGTAACGTCTACGTTAACCGTAACATGATTGGTGCAATCGTTGGTGTGCAACCGTTCGGTGGTCGTGGCTTGTCAGGTACTGGTCCAAAAGCCGGTGGCCCGAACTACTTACAACGTTTAGTGAAAGAAAAAGCGTCACCCGATAACGTACAAATGACTAACCTAACGCCAGATGAGCTTGATTTACACCACTACTCAGGTGCGACCGAGCAAGTTGAAAAACTCATGGCTAATTCCATGCGTGATGAAAAAATTTGGCGTGGCACACCATTGAACGACCGAGTTTCAGCGGTACGTCAATTACTTGCAAAAGTCGCTACCGTCGATATTATCGACGAGCTTGCCGACGATTTAGCGTTAACACTTGCCGATGCACGTGCCCAGCTTAACCGCCTAGAAAAGCACATGCGTAAATTTACCACACTGCCTGGGCCAACGGGTGAATCAAATACCTTGCACCTTGAAGCACGTGGCTGTGTAGTATGTTATGCCGATAAGAGTACCTCGTTTAATTTTTGGGCTATCTCAATCATCACAGCACTGGCAGCAGGTAATACCGTTATCACTGTAGCGTCTGAGTTATTCTATGACGAAGCTGTAGCGTTCAAAGACAAGTTTATCTCAACAGGTGTAGCCGAAGGTGTATTCCAAGTAGCTAAACCTAACCAGTTACAAGCTATATTAGCTCACCCTCACCTAGCAGGTGCGGTTGTGGCAGCGCGTTCATCACGCCTTGGTTACTTTAGCCAGCAACTTGCACAGCGCAAAGGTGCAATCTTACCGGTGATAAGTTCAGAGTACTACGATACCTTGATAAAGCGCTTAATCACAGAGAAGACTGTGAGTATTGATACTACGGCCTCAGGTGGTAACACATCACTGATGACCTTAGTTGAAGACGACGAGTAAAGTTAACGACTAACCATTTAAGGGCGCTTTTTAGCGCCCTTTTTTATATAGTTACATTATAGGAAGCTGTAAAGCTCCCAGTGAATAACGTCGGTTTTAAAGCACTCAATAATTATATGAGGAACCTAATGTGATTATTTACCCTCAACTTCTATTTTTATTTCATTTATTTCGATAACGTTAATTACCTAAATTACTCAGGCCAGTCTTGTAGGGCTTTTAAACTAAATTCATAACCATCAAAACTAAGCACACTTTGCTCTGGCGTAATTTCTAACACTTCAAAGTCGCCAAAACTATCGCCTTCATACAACTCGCGATTATTTAGCTTTATCCAGCGTTTTTCTACCGAAGAAGAATATATATGTGCTTGGTATTTGATGTTAGGCAAAATAGCCAGTAACCCATCAGGTAGCAGCTCTATCGGCTGAGCATAAGATGAATTTTTAGTGCCTTGAGTCACTTGATGTGTCTGTGTTTGCTCAGTGTCTTTTATAGCTCGAGCAAAGGCATTTTTAAGTTCACTTGGTACTGTATTTAACTCATCATCAGTCACTGTTGCAGGTTTAGTGGCTGTATTAGGCTCATTGATAGGCTTACCTAACACCTTGTACTTGCTTAAATCGACATTACTTGAGTTGGTACTAATCCCTGCTGGCTGAGTAAATTGTGGTTGTTGATTCGCCATCACTTGGTACTGCGGCACAGGGGGGGCATTATACACTTGTTGATAACCATTTGGCGTTTGTATCAGTATCGGCTGGCTTTGTGGATAGGCTGGTACTGAATTTACAGGTACTTGTACCCATTGATATTGTTGAGTTTGGTTAGGGTTATTTGTTGGCACCATCATTTGTTGAACTGGCTGATTACCTTGCAGCCCTTGCGTGCTAGGTGCTGGCTGTTCAACCGCACTATTATCAACTGGCTCATCATTAGTATCTACACTTGGCTCTTTTACAGCAGAAGTGTTTTCCTGAGCGTCAACACTGAGTTGTTCTTTAATGTTATCTACTGAGTTTTTTTCAGATTGTAACCACTTCCCAATCGCAAACCCCGCTATTAGCGTCAGCGCTAAAGCAAGAATAATACCTAATGACATAGCAATAAAACGATATCGCTTTAACTCTTGCTGTTGCTTAAGTTGCTGAGCACTTTGATCGTAAGCTGATGCTTCATCGTGGTGTTCAGATTGTTTTAATGCATCTAATAAATACGACATAATTTACCATTTCTAAAAAATAAACGACAAGCCAATACCCAAACCAAGCACAGCAATAAACCCTAAAGGTAACAGTAAGCTACTTGAGCTTTGATCTGTTTTTAACTCATTTTTAATTGCACTGGGTGGTAAAGCTTCTTCCGCTGAACGCATAACGATATCACTGTCGATTACCATTAACTGTTTTGAGAACGCCCCCATTAAACAGCGTTCACATAATAAGTTCACTAAGCGGGGAATACCTTGAGTCGCTACATACACCGTTTTCATCGCATCTGGTGAAAACAATGCCCGCTCACAACCTGCCACATACAAGCGATGTTTTATATAGGCAATTGTTTGCCCCTCAGTCAGCGGCAACAAGTGGTAACGCGCAGTGATCCGCTGCGCTAATTGACGTAACTCATTACGCTTTAGCAACGCTTGTAGTTCAGGTTGGCCCACTAGCACTATTTGCAGTAATTTCTTATGGTCAGTTTCGATATTTGTTAATAGTCTCAGTTGCTCAAGCACATCTGGTGATAACAACTGCGCTTCATCGATTAACAAAATTGTATGACCGCCCGCTTGGTGATTTGCCTCTAAGTGTTTTTTGATTGCATCCGTTAAGGTTTTTAATGTGGCATTTTGCTGATCATAGTCAATGGCAAATTCATCACAAATACTGGCCAATAATTCTAGCTGCGACAAAGCTGGGTTATGGATCAAAGCCACTTGAGTATTTTCTGGCAGTTGTTCTTGCAAGCTACGAGTAAGGGTTGTTTTTCCTGTGCCCACTTCACCTGTTAACAACACAAACCCACCCGCCTCACCTAAACCATAGGTTAAATGGGCCAGCGCCTCTTTATGGCGTTCGCTTAAAAACAAATACTGTGGGTTTGGCGCGATTGAAAATGGTTTTTCTGACAAGCCAAAATAGCTTAAATACACCCTAAACTTCCTTACTGAGTAAATCAGCGCCTATAATGGCAAAAAAATGCGCTAAGTGAAAACCTTGTTAGCGTTTTAATGGTTAAATATCGTAAAATAACCTGAACAGTTAATTTCTAGGTGAGTTATGCAAGTTTATTTAGTTGGTGGCGCAGTACGAGATGAGCTTCTTGGACGTAAAATTAAAGAACGTGATTATGTTGTTGTTGGTGCAACCCCTGAGCAACTTTTACAATTAGGCTACCAGCAAGTAGGAAAAGACTTCCCGGTATTTTTACATCCAAAAAGTAAAGACGAGTATGCCCTCGCCCGCACTGAACGCAAGCAAGGCCAAGGCTATACTGGTTTTGTTTGTGAGTTTTCTGCCAACGTAACATTAGAAGATGACCTACGCCGCCGTGATTTAACTGTTAATGCTATAGCAAAAGCTGATGATGGTACATTAATTGACCCTTACGGCGGACAACAAGATTTAGCTAATCGTATTCTTCGTCATGTATCCGAAGCATTTAGTGAAGACCCGCTACGTATCTTACGAGTTGCACGGTTTGGCGCTCGTTACCATTATTTAGGCTTTAGCATTGCCAATGAAACTCAGCAATTATTAACTCAAATGATCAACCGTGGCGAACTAAATACATTGACCGCAGAGCGTATTTGGCTTGAGTGTGAAAAATCACTCGATGATGGCGCATTTGCAGAGTTTTTAAATATTCTCGCGCAATTGGGGGCTCTAAACGCAATTAGCCCCGCCTTGGCAAAGAACTGGAACAATGAACTATACCAACAATTAAACGATCGATATGCATATGCGCAAAGCCAAGAAATAACAGATAAAGCACTGTTGTTTGCACAAGCCACCAGCTCAGTAACTGCCAATGACATAAAAGCCATTAGCGAATCGATTCGCTTACCCAATGATGTTCGCGATTTGGCATTACAACTCAACGCCCATCAAGCAACTTTAACGAGCAAAACACTCAGCGCTGAGCAATTACTTACTTGTTGTAATCAACTTGATTTGTGGCGTCGTCCAGAACGATTTACAGGGTTACTTTTAGCGTTAGAGATTGCTAACTGTGGCATTTTCAATAATAAGCAAAAGTTAATAAAAGCGACCGATGCAGCCAAAACGATCAACCCACAGCAATTTATTGCCCAAGGTATCAAAGGCGCACAGATAAAAACCGCGCTAGAAAATGCGCGGTTAGAAGTATTGCAACAATATTTTACTTAACTTAAATGCTGGCTAACTATTCTTCATAGCGTACAAAACGCAGGTAAACGTTTGAGGCTTTAGCATGTAAACTGTTAAGGCCTCTATCAAAGGTATACACCCATGCAAAACTTGGATCGGCTACTGCTGATGTATTCGTCCAATAGTTGTCGTTTTGACTGCCAATAAAAACCTCTTCATTAATACTTGGTGTTACACACTGGTGCTCTAAAATACTAGCGAGCTCTTTAATGTTTGGCACTTGCCAATCATCATAATTACCTGTGCGATCATTAACTGATGCTCTAAGTGCTTCTTGCCAAGTCGTTTTAATTGCGCTGTTGGTGCAGCTAACAGTATCAGCATCAAAGCTTTGTCCGTAACTACATGTTTGCCACATTAATCCCGTAACACTATCACTGACGGTCCCATCTGTATTTAGCGTAAAACGCGTACTTGGTGTGGTTTCGCTAATCGAATCATAGCAAGTTTGCGCTACGACTGCTGTGGATGAAAATAACAAGGTTGATATTAAAATGGCTTTCATTGTGCAGTCCCCGCGGTTCTAACTAACCGTACAAATGCAGTGTTACTTTTCGGATAAGCTAAATCGTTACCATTACTCATGTCGATAATATAGGCTTGTGACAAGCTCGTACCATCGGCTGCGGTTTGAGATGTCCAGTAAGGTAAGTAAGGTGCCTTAGTAAAAATATTTTGACTAGGTGTATTTGGAAAATAATTTTCATCTGTGAGCAATGACTGCCCTTGCTTGCTATAGTCTAATAAGGTCATTAACTCGTTATACGTTGGTACGCGCCAGTTAGTACCGCCACAATAATCTAGACCGTTAACAGCATCAACATAAGCTTGTAAACCGCAGTTTGAACTACTAGGGCAAGTACTATTAGCCGCACCTAAGCTACTACCTGTTTGTACACCGTTATCACTACTCAAGTACCAAGTATAATGATTTTGACCTTCGCGTAATTGAGTATTTGGCACCGTCCCTGTATTTTGCGCTTTAACTTCCCATATTAAACCTGTGACATTATCGCGGATACAGCTAAAATCGGTGTCGTTATCTGGTAGTTCATCAGCAAACTCATTAAGCTTGGTGAAATCGAATGCATGCTCACCAGCCCCTACTTTATCTATATGTGTAGTGACCACACGATCACGACCAACAGCCGCATCTTGACGTGGGAAGTCTGGACTTGTACATGCAACTTCTTGAGTATTGTTATAGCATTTATCCATACCTGAATCGTTAATAAAGCCTAACGGCTTAGACTCAACGGTGATATTTACAGAGTCAGTATCTGTACGTCCTTTACTATCAGTCACTGTAACTTCAAAAGTCAGCGTATTGATTGCGTCAGTATTCGGTGCAGTGAAAGAAACTATACATTGCTGTTGATTAGCTAAGCTTAAGCTTACATTCCCTGTTAATTGCTGCCAATAACATGAATAGGTATCGGTCACTGTTTCACTTGCAGTCGCATCTAAAGTAACCTGATCCACTTCAATAACGGTTTGATCAGCGCCTGCATTTGCAATAACAACTTCATCTGTTTTATTAAGGATATGCGTATACTGGGTACTATCTTCTCCGCCTTCATCATCAACAACGGTTAATTGCCAAACCAAGGTGGTATTTACATCAAGTAAAGGGTGAGTAAAACTGATGGTGTCATTATTGTTACTATCTACGGCCATGGTCTGCCCAGATAACTGTAACCAACTATAGCTATTAATTGCCCCGTTTTCATCAGGATCTATCGATGATTGAGCGCTAAGTGTGATGGTATCATTATAATCTGATGGTAATTCAGTAGGCGCAGTTTGTGTTACTATCGCTTCAGGTAGTTGATTATTTGACGCAAGCTCAATAACTAAATCATCGCTGACTAAATCACCATCAGCGGTCTGATAGTTAACACGTAATACAAGTTCAGTGTCTGCTTTAATATCAGGAGCAGTCAATGTTTGTTCCGCCCCGTCGGCAGGTAAACCGTCAATACTTGGGCCACTTACTCGCTGCCAGGTAAATGTCCCGTCAGCAGGCGAACCTAACGCACTAATAGTGAATTCACTTTTTTCAATGATTTGTTGGTCAGCGCCTGCATTAACTGACGCTCCAATATCAGGGTTTTCATTACCGCCGCCTGAGCCACCACAGGCACTCAATAAAGAAACAACGGGAAATATAACGAAAAGCATTTTCATGCACTGCGTCCTCATATTTATAGATTAAGTAGCATGGCTACTGTATAACCTATAAACCAAGCAACAACAATGCCACTTTTAATAGTAGAGTAATATTATAGGTAGCTATCTTGGTGTATGCGTACAAAAAGCTTAGTACCCACTTTGCTATAGTCTACTTTATATTCTTTGCCATCTAAAGCCTGAATAAACAACAGTCGTTTTTCTTCACCGAACACATCAACTGAATCTATATATACCATTTCTAGATAACGTTCTTTTGCTTCACGACGATTTCTTGGCAAATCTTCTTTAAATGGCTCTAAACCATTTTGGGTTACTTTAATTTTGGGGTGAATTTCAGAGTTAACGATCACTAAATCGAGTTTCTTTTCTTTGTGGATAATTGTATTACGTCCACTTTTAATAAATGATCTTTCTTGACTCATCACATCACCCTACTAACGTCTACTTAGGCGTTTTAGCCTTTTATTTGAGATTGAATAAACTGCTCTGGGTTTTGTCGCCAGCGATTTAAACGGTGACTAAAATCCCAAATATTTCTATCTAATACACTCGCTGGCAGTAGCAAGTCGTACCCTGTTAATTGCTGCAAATGACGCATTCGATTCGCGAACATTGCAATTAATCCATTAAAGTTACGACCGCTTATAGAGATATAATAATTATCCTCTACTAACCATTCTGATGGGCAATTACCATTTTTGCAATGTTTTTGAACAACCTGCATAAAAAAATGTCGCTGTTCAATCAGTAATTTACCTGCCAAACGGGCCGAAATTTGCATTAAAAATTCATCACTATCATTGAGCTTAATACCAACCGCATTAAGCTCAAGATAGTCCAGCCCCTGTTCCACTTTAGGTATACCACAATGGTGTAAGTTTGCTCTATTTAACGACCAAACTCCGTACTTATGTTGATAGGTAAGCTGTTGTTCAGTAATAATTAAACTATAAAATGGCTCTTGTGTCTTCAAAAATCCGACAAAAATAGCCACCAAACATAAACTGACTAAAAAAATTTCAATAATACTTATACTACCCGGCCTAAGCACATTGAACAGCATAATAAAAACCAGTCCAAATGCGCCCACAAGTAAGATTTCTATACCGTTCGAGGCTCCTTGTGCTCTGAGTTTTAGCAGCGTATTTGACTGTTCAACCATGTCGATAAAAAACCATATAAAAAACAAACATTATTATAGCCCATAATATCAGTTTACGAATTTTCATACAGTGCGGGCATTGTGTTTTAAACTTCATACTACTTTTTCTCTTTGCAAAACAGGGACAAACAATCAAGAACAGCCACATTTACGGCTAACCGACAAATTTATGAGATACGCGACAGTCTTTTTAGTCGGTTATTTTGTACACTATACGTAATTAATCTTCCGGTATAACTCAGATGTATTCAAAGCAATCAGGCAAGGCGCTATTTCCATTTATTATCACCCTACTCTTAGGGTTATGTGTTTATCTTTATTTACCCAGTAGTCAAGGCGAGCAATCAGCTTTTACGCCTGAAGCAACGCAAGTAACAGCTCACACTGTTACCAGTGAAGAAAATGCTGTACTTATCGAGGCTATAGGCAGCGCTCGCGCGAATCAAGCGATATATATAAAAAGCGCGCAAAGTGACTATGTGACTGACATTTTCTTTAATGATGGCGACTTAGTGAGTAAGGGTCAAAAGCTAGTACAACTACAATCTCAACAAGAGCAACTAACCGTTGAAGAGCTGGCTATTAATTTACGTGAAGAAAAACGCCAACTAGAGCGCTTAACTGAACTATCACGCTCTCAAGCAACCGCAAAATCATTATTGGAAGAACAACTTTCACGTGTTGACGCAACACAAGCGCAACTTGAAAATGCTAAAACTAAGCTAGCTGAAATGACAATAACAGCGCCTTTTTCAGGCATTTTAGGTAAACGTCAAATATCCATTGGTGCTTACGTTAGCAATAGCACAATCATTACCAGCTTAGATGATATTAGTATTATCAAAGTTGACTTTAAAGTACCTGAAAAATACCTTGCGCAATTAAGCGTAGGTATGAAAGTAATGACGCAAAATGATGCCTACCCTGAGAAGACATTTACCGGCAAAGTAACTCATGTTAGCGCGCGAATAGATGCCGTTACTCGCAGTGTTGAAGTAACCGCTAGCTTTTCAAATAAATCAGGCCTTTTGCGCCCTGGAATGCTACTTAACACCGCGTTGCAGCTTAGCTCTAATCAAGCAATGATGGTGCCTGAAAAAGCGGTGATCCCACAACAAGATAAACATTACGTGTTTCAAATTGAAGACGGCGTAGCAACCAAAGTCGAAGTGCATGTTGCAGGACGCCATAACGGCTGGGTAGCAATTGATCAAGGGATCAATAATGGTCAACAAGTTGTCACTGAAGGGATTATTAAAATTCGTTCTGGCAGCAAAGTAACAGTAAAGGGGTAAACTGTGAAAATAACTGATACCAGTGTCAAACGCCCCGTTTTTGCGATTGTAATAAACTTATTATTACTTACCTTCGGCTTGGTTGCATTTTCCATGCTACCACTACGTGAATACCCAGATATAGAGTCCCCAATAGTAAGTGTAAGCACTGACTACACAGGTGCTTCAGCTGAGATTATAGAAACAAAAATAACCCAAGTATTAGAAAATCGAATCTCGGGGATTGAAGGCATAAAAAGCATAAACTCATCAAGTCGAAACGGCCGTTCTAATATCACTATTGAGTTTAACATTAGCCGTGATATTGATGCCGCTTCAAACGATGTACGTGAGCGTGTAGCACGTGCGCTAGATAGCTTACCTGAGCAAGTTCGCCCACCTGAGGTATCGAAATCAAACAGCGATGAAAGCCCAATTGCATGGTTTGTATTAAACAGCGACACCATGGATTCTTTACAGCTATCAGATTATGCACAACGCTTTATTGTCGATCGTTTAGCCGTTGTTGATGGTGTCTCAAACGTACGAGTCGGTGGTGAGCGTAAATACGCCATGAAAATATGGCTTAATCGCCAAGCAATGGCGGCTCGTGGCATAACCTCAAGCGATATTGAAAATACCCTACGTACAGAGAATGTTGAACTCCCTGCGGGTGAAATAGAGTCAATCGATCGTGATTTTACCGTGCGAACCGCACGTAGTTATAAAGATCAACGTGATTTTCAAAACCTCGTTATTAAACGTGGGGATGATGGATACTTAGTGCGATTAGGTGAAGTGGCTGATGTGCATTTAGAAGCTGCCGATGACGAAAGCTTATTCCGCGGTAATGGCCGCAATATGATTGGGCTTGGCATTGTAAAACAAGCGAAAGCCAATACCCTAACTGTGGTTGACAATGCTCGCGCTGAACTTGAAAAAATAAAACGAAACCTACCTGAAGGCACAACTATTCAAGACAGCTATGACTCGTCAATTTTTATTAAAGAGTCAATCAATGAAGTTTATAACACACTGGCAATTTCAATGGGCCTTGTGGTACTCATCATCTTCATCTTCTTAGGTAATATACGCGCTACTTTAATCCCTGCTGTCACCGTACCGGTTGCACTCGTTGGTAGTTTTATGTTTTTACTTGCTATGGGCTACTCAATTAACCTACTGACTTTATTAGCGCTTGTATTAGCGATTGGTTTGGTGGTTGATGATGCTATTGTGATGCTGGAAAACATTCACCGTCGCATAGAGCTCGGTGAGCCCCCTTTGCTGGCGGCCTATCGAGGTGCTCGTGAAGTTGGCTTTGCTATCATTGCCACGACCTTAGTTTTGATTTCTGTATTCGTCCCATTGGTATTTATGGATGGCCGTATCGGTGCGTTATTTACCGAGTTTGCCATGGCTGTAAGTGCTGCCGTATTCTTCTCTAGCATTACCGCCTTAACGCTTTCCCCTGCATTATGCTCAAAAGTATTAAAGCATTCAGATAAGCCAAGTAAATTTAACCAAGGAATGGACCGCTTATTTAGTAAAATAGAGCAAGGTTACCAAAACTCACTGCGTTCAAATGTTAGCCGCACAGGTGGCCTAACCCTAACCTTATTGCTCGCAGGCTTTGTTAGCTACTTGTTGTTCCAGCAAATCCCTTCTGAGCTGACACCTAAAGAGGACCGTGGCACATTCTTTATAATGATGAGCCCACCTGAAGGCGCGAGCTATGAAAACAACGCCGCTAATATGGCCAAAATTGAAGAACGCTTAATGCCTTATTCGGAATCAGGTGAACTGAGCAGAGTACTCATACGTGTTCCAGGTTGGGGTGGCAGTGGTGGTGTTGCGATTGTCGGCATGGCAGACTGGGATGAACGTAAACGTTCAACTTGGGAAGTAATGGATGAAATCAGCGGTAAAATGACTGAAGTAACTGATGTCCGCGCTTTTGCTATCATGCGTCGCGGGATTGGTGGCGGTGGCTCTTCTCGCCCCATTGAATTTGTTTTACAAGGTAACGACTACGCTCAACTTGCTGATTGGCGTGACCGTATTATTGAACGCGCTGAGAAAAACCCGGGGTTAGTACGTATCGATCACGACTATAAAGAAACCTTTCCACAATTTTTAATCAGTATCGATAAAAATAAAGCTGCAGATTTAGGTGTATCGGTGTCTGATGTTGGCCGTACCCTTGAAACAATGCTCGGACAACGCCGTGTTACTACCTTTATCGACCGTGGTGAAGAGTACGACGTAATATTAAAAGGAACCAAAGCTGACTTTACAGATCCAACCGACATTTCAAATATCTACTTAAAATCTCGTAGTGGTGAATTAGTACCATTGGATAGCTTGATCAGCTTAAAAGAAGAAGCGACAGCATCTCGCCTAAATCGTTATAACCGTATGCGTGCAATAACGCTCAGCGCAAACCTTGCTGATGGCTATACGCTTGAACAAGCACTTAACTTTTTAAATCAAGTAGCAGCGGAAGAAAATGATATAGATGGCGCTATTGATTACAAAGGTGAATCTCAGTTATTTTACGAAGGTGCTTCAGCAATGACTTATGTATTTATTTTAGCCCTAACCGTTACCTTCTTAGTATTAGCCGCTCAATTTGAAAGCTTTATGCACCCATTTGTGATCATGCTAACAGTGCCTCTTGGCTTAATGGGAGCGATGTTTGGCCTTTGGGCAACTGGACTCACACTTAATATTTACAGCCAAATAGGCATTGTTATGCTCATTGGTTTAAGTGCTAAAAATGGTATTTTGATTGTTGAATTCACCAATCAGCTGCGTGATAAAGGAGTCGAGTTTAGCGAGGCAATATTACAAGCCGCGACACAACGTCTGCGCCCTATTATTATGACCTCATTAACCACGGTGATGAGTGCTGTACCATTAGTGCTTGCCTCAGGTCCAGGCGCTGAAAGCCGTATGGTAATCGGTGTTGTCGTATTTACTGGCGTTATAGTTGCGACGCTACTCACTTTGTTTGTAGTACCTGCAGCATACTATGCCCTTGCACGTAATACACAATCTCCTGAGTTTTTACAGCAAAAGCTCAACCAACAAGCAGCTGAAAAACCACTAAAAGAGCTTTAAGTAACTTATAGCGCTGTTGCACTAAGCAGCAGCGCTTGCCCCTTTTCCTCCCCCTGATTCAGGAAATAAAACCCCCTCTTAGCCGTTCTTCTGCTAGGCTAGAGCATCTGCGTAATTTAAGTTTTTTGAAGGACATCTATGAGTAAAACAATTGACACTGCAACCTTTGGTGGTGGCTGTTTTTGGTGTATTGATGCTGCATTTAGGCGTGTAGAAGGTGTTACCCACGTAAGCTCTGGCTACACAGGGGGCGAAACTGATAATCCAACCTACCAGCAGATATGTACAGGGCTGACAGGCCACGCAGAAGTAGTCAATATTGAGTTTGATCGCAGCCAGATAAGCTATGAGCGCTTATTAGCTATGTTTTTCACCTTGCATGATGCAACGCAATTAAACCGCCAAGGTAACGATATTGGCACCCAATACCGCAGCGTTGTGTATTATCACAATGATGAGCAACACACCCAAACCATGGATTATATTACCAAGCTACAAAGTCAGATACGTGAGAAAATAGTAACAGAAGTGAGCCCTGCGACCACTTACTACCCTGCTGAGCAATATCACCAAGACTACTATGAGCAAAACCCCGAACAAGGTTATTGCAGCATATTAATAGCCCCCAAATTACAGCGTTTTGAAAAAGATTTTAAGCTATATTTAAAAAACTAAGATAGTTTAAATAATGAAAAGCCCGCGATGGCATACCATCGCGGGCTTTTCATTTAAATACGCTAATTAGGCAATTAGAACTGATAGCTTGCACCAACAAAAAAGCGGCGATCTGCCGTGTTATAATAAAATACCTCACCGGTAGTATAATCCATGCTTGAATCAACGGCGTTATATTGCTTATCAAATAAATTTTCAACACGTGCAGAGAATGACAAAGAGTCATTTAGCTGGTAGTTTGCGGTCAGATTCCATAGCGTATATGAGCTCAGTTTCGTCACTTTACCTTGACGATCACTACGGTACTGCATATTGAAGCCAGCATCAAAGTTATCCCACTGTTTAGCAACCGACCAATTAATAGTTCGTGGGGATACATAAGTTTGTGCAACCCCTGTTTCAGTGTTTTCTGCATCTAAATATGTAAAATTAAGTTGGTTGTCAAAGCCAAATAATTGATTTGAAAAACTAAATTCCACACCTTCATTGCGTGCCTCGTTAATATTGGTAGGCTGCCAATTACCAGCGGCATTAGGTGCCCAAGCAATTAGATTTTCAATATCATTTCTAAAAATGGAGACGCTAACGGTTGCTTGGCTAAAGCTAAGGTTTAATCCAAGTTCCTGATTAACCGAAGTTTCAGGAACTAGATTCGGATTCCCCGAAAGTGGGTAATATAAATCATTGAATGTTGGGGCTTTAAAACCAGAGCTCTGGCTTACTCTAACCGTTGCGTTTTTGTGTAATCGATATCCCGCTGCAATGGTGTAAGTGGTTTCGTCGCCAAAATACTGATCGTCATCATAACGTAGTGCTATATTACCTAATACCTTCTCATTATCGTAGTAAGCGCCAACAAAGCCTGCGAACACTTCACGACTATCTTTACTGTAATCACCCGAAGTTCCTGAGATATCATCTTTATACCAATTCACCCCACCAGAAACATCAAACTCATCATTAATTGAATACAAACCATTGTAATCAACTTGCTGACGTTTAGTTTCAAAAGCATCTATAACTGTCGCCCCAGTATAGTCTACACGAGAGTTATCAGAGCCATCGTTAGCTAAAGCAATATCAATTGAATGAGAGTGTTGCCCAAAAGATTTTTTCCAACCAAGCCCTAACTGGTAATTTTCAAAGTCATTATTTTCGACAGTACTGTCTACAGGTGAATACGCACTATCATATTGCGCATAACCTTCACTATATTGGCCCCGTGCAATTAGTTCGCCCATTGATTCATTTACATATCCAATGTTAAAACCTATATTTTTATTTTCATAACCGTCTTCGTCAGGCGCTACACCTTGCAACACATCAAACCCATCTGTTTTTTCAATTCCAGCATTAAATGAGGCTGTAACGGCATCAATAACTGTTGTGCCAGCAACTTGGTAGTTTTGATATGTATCAGAACCAAAAGTAGCGTCAAATATTAGGGCTTGAGATTGTCGAGTAATAATATTAATCACACCAGCTAATGCATCAGAACCATACACTGCAGCACGCGAGCCTTTAATAATTTCAATGCGTTCAATAGAATTAAGGGGGATGTTACCAATTGACTTATAACCTAACGTTGCAGAACCAGTGCGGATACCATCAACTAAGATGAGTGTATGACGTGAACTTGAGCCTCGCAACGATACACCGGAGTTTTGCCCAAAGCCTCCATTAGCGTTAACCTGAAAACCAACTTGCGTTGCAAGTAAACTAGGTAAATCGCGTACATTACTTGCCTCAATTTCACTGCGCTCAATAACAGCAACACTAGCAAGCACATCATTAATTGATTGCTCAAATTTATTTGCGGTAACTGTAATGCGTTCAATTGGTTGCTCTGCAGACGCAGAAAAAGATAACGCAGCAGTGACAGCTACGCCTAGAGTAGATTTTTTTAGCATGATATCCCCTGACCCGTGCCCACCGCACAAGCAATAGTAAATTTGTATCAAGGCCGGTCTCCGGACTCTGTACTTGATCAGTACATTACCGTTGCGGGGGCAGTGTTGGGATTATGCTCATCATGACCATGCACCAACTTCCCGATTATCCTGCTTTAAATTTCATTACCTTGAAATCTATACTTGGTGTATTTAGCAGGCACCTTAAAAATAGGTCGTTATTGTGATTATTTTAACGCTGAAAGTCAATGGACGGCTATACATCTAAAGCTAATTGGCCTATCTCTTCAAAAGTGCGAGTTGGGCTATTTCTTATAAAGAGTGCGAGTTGGCGAGTTGGCGAGTTGGCGAGTTGGCGAGTTGGCGAGTTGGCGAAAAAGATTAGCGTGACTTTACTTTTAAACAACTAATTCGAGATGATTATTATCTTTTAATACTAAAAACAAAAACCGCACAAGTGCGGTTTGTTTATTGAATTTATTTAGCTTATAAACCAGCGCGATCTTTAATTACTGGAATAAGTGCAGAGCCACCATGACCATTTGACTCAGCCCAAGCAATATCGGCACCATCTGATAATGAGCTTTTAGATAGGTTTTTAACTACATACTCACCCGCATCAACTGCATTACTAGCAATTGCATGGCGTAATAAATTGTTACCGTTACAAAGTACCGCATCGTAGATATTACGGATTTTTACACGTGAGCTCTTTAATTTACTACGAAGACGATTTTTATCGTCGGCAGCAATATACTCACAGATTGATACAGCTAACTGATCATCAGCTTTAACCGGTGCTGAAAATGCAACCGAACCAGAAATAACAGCAGTAACAACTAGTAATGTAGATAATTTAACCATTGGACACCCTTGAGTAATACTTTTTACCTATGCTTGTTGGTTATTATTGTACCAACCTATAAGTTTAAGCGCAATAATGTTACTCAACTTTATCCAAGGTTACGAATTTATACTGATGTAAATTTTTCTCATCGGGCTGATAACTTTGCTCTTCTACTAGCTGCCAGTTAGCAACTTTTTCATAATCAGGGAACTGCGTATCGCCTTCTACGGCTAAATCTATAAAGGTTAAATAAAGGGTATTGGCTTGATTTAAAAACTGTTGATAAATATTACCACCGCCGATAATCATTACTTCTTCACAGCCTTTCACCAGTAATAATGCCTCTTCTGGCGAGGTGACGACTTCTATCCCCTCTGCACTGTAATGTGCATTGCGACTGATAATAATATTTTTTCTACCTGGTAAAGGACGCCCTATCGACTCAAATGTTTTACGACCCATAATCACCGGCTTACTCATTGTCACACGCTTAAAGTGTTGTAAATCAGCAGGTAGATGCCACGGCATTTTATTGTCTTGACCAATAATGCGATTGTTAGCCATTGCCGCAATCATTGAAATTTTCACATTAATCACCTAATACTTTATTGCTAAACAAGAAAAAAGGAGCGTCAGCTCCTTTTCAAATAAATCCATGCACTACGACTAGCGTTCGTAGACGACTTCGACATCGTAGTCATCTTCGTCCCAGTCTTCCCAATCATCATCATCACTATTTTTAGTTGCATCTTTATGGTAAGTATCCCATTTAAATTCAACTTCTTCGTCTTCAATTGGTTCGAACTTTTCTTTAGGCATAGTATCAAGCAATGCCATTATATCATGACATAAGGCTTGCGTATTTTGCTTATTCGCCGCTGAAATACGGTAAATATTCGTTTCTTCACCTAACTCTTCAGCAATTTGCTCACACAGAACTTTTGCTTCGTCTTCTGGCAGTAGGTCAATCTTATTAAACACCAACCAACGAGGCTTCTCAGCAAGTTTGGGGCTGTATTGATGCAATTCATTAATAATAGCAAATGCGTTATCAACAGGGTTAGAACCATCGACTGGCATAATATCAATAATATGCAATAACACGCGACAACGTTCTAAATGCTTTAAGAAGCGGATACCTAAACCAGCGCCGTCCGATGCACCCTCAATTAGACCTGGGATATCGGCAATTACAAACGATTTATTTGCGTCCGGACGCACGACCCCTAGATTAGGAATAAGCGTCGTGAATGGGTAATCAGCTACTTTTGGCTTTGCCGCTGAGACACTGCGAATAAATGTTGATTTACCCGCGTTTGGTAAACCAAGCAAGCCCACATCAGCAAGTAGCATTAACTCAAGCTTGAGCATACGTACTTCACCAGGAGTGCCTAATGTCTTCTGTCGTGGTGCACGGTTAGTGCTTGATTTAAAGCGTGCGTTTCCTAAGCCATGAAAACCACCTTTAGCCACAACCAAGCGCTGGCCATTTTGTGTTAGATCACCCAAGGACTCTTGAGTCTCAACGTCAGTTACTCGTGTCCCCACAGGAACTTTGATAAAAAGGTCATCCCCTTTTTTACCAGTACAGTTACGGCTTTGACCATTAGTCCCGCGCTCAGCACGGTGAAAACGCTCAAACTGATAATCGATTAAGGTATTTAAGTTTTCATCTGCTTGTAGATAAACACTGCCACCATCGCCGCCATCGCCACCATCAGGGCCACCGTCAGGGACATACTTTTCACGACGGAAAGACACGATACCACTGCCACCGTCACCAGCTTCTGCGCGAATTTCTACTTCATCTACAAACTTCATGATTACTCACTTTAGGATTGGCTTGTTAATAACACTATTATATACCCAAGCCAACTTAATTGCAGGCTTGGGTATATATTCTTAAGGCTTAAAACAAAAAACCCCGCAAAAGCGGGGTTTTTTAAGAACCGGCTCTGATTACTCAGATACGATGCTTACGTATTTACGGTTTAATGGACCTTTTTGTTCAAACTGAACTTTACCATCTGCTTTTGCGAAGATAGTGTGGTCTTTACCGATACCTACGTTTGTGCCAGCGTGGAAACGAGTACCACGTTGACGTACAATGATGCTACCCGCTAGAACTGATTCGCCACCAAAACGCTTAACACCTAGGCGTTTGCTTTCTGAATCGCGACCGTTACGAGTACTACCAGCTGCTTTTTTATGTGCCATTTCTAAGTACCTCTAATTAAGCGCTAATGCCAGTGATTTTAACTTCTGTGAACCATTGACGATGGCCCATTTGCTTACGAGAATGCTTACGGCGTCTAAATTTAACAACCTTAATCTTCTCACCGCGACCATGTGAAACAACCTCAGCTGTTACTTTACCACCGTTTACGAACGGTACACCGATCTCGATTTTCTCACCATCAGCAACTAAAAGTACTGAATCAAATTCAACTGCTGCACCAGTTTCAACGTCTAATTTCTCAAGACGAATTGTTTGACCTTCAGTCACACGGTGCTGTTTACCACCACTTTGGAAAACCGCGTACATAATTAACTCCGTCTGTGCGCCCTCAAATCGACGCAACTAAAATATTCTTCAATAGGGCGCGAAGTTTACGCTAATGCATAAAAACTAGCAAGCCTGTTTTTTAATTAAATGAATAAAAAATAGCTGCATTGAGAGCAATTCAATATTTTCCCCTATTTTATATTAAATTACCGGTATGCCAAGCGCTTTTTAGTTCAAGATGACAAATAAATTACATCAAGACTGAAGCGGCTTTAAAGAATAAAAAGTAACCATGTGAATTACCACTATATTTAACTTATCTGTGGGGAAACGGATTAAATAAGTACTTTAAACCTATTTTTTCAGCGAATTGTCACAAAATATCGAGTGAGCGCGTTTTTTGTTGTACAATCTGCAGCGTATACCCATTAAAATTGGCTCGGAGATCAATGGATATAAAAGCTATCCAGGCGTTAATCGAAAACGATATGAATGACGTCAACCAACTTATACACGCACAAATGCAGTCTGATGTGGCTTTAGTTAATCAACTAGGCTTATATATAGTTAACAGTGGCGGCAAGCGTGTTCGTCCTATGTTGGCTATTTTGGCGGCAAAAGCACTAGGCTATAAAGGCAATGACCACATTACCTTAGCAACTATCGTTGAGTTTATTCATACCGCAACTTTATTACATGATGACGTTGTAGATGAATCCAACTTACGCAGAGGTACGCCAACTGCAAATGCTGAGTTTGGTAATGCTGCAAGCGTGCTTGTGGGTGACTTTATTTATACACGCTCTTTTCAGCTAATGGTGGGCATTGGTAAAATGCAGGTCATGCAAATATTAGCTGATGCAACCAATGTCATTGCTGAAGGTGAAGTCTTGCAATTAATGAATTGTAACGACCCCGATACCACTGAAGACAGCTATATGCAGGTCATCTACTCTAAAACAGCTAAACTATTTGAAGCAGCTACAGGGCTTGCCGCCGTTATTACAGAGCAAGACGAGGCAACACTTAGAGCACTGAACCTTTATGGAATGCACTTAGGCACAGCATTTCAATTAGTTGATGATGTACTCGATTATAATGCAGATGCTGAGCAGCTAGGTAAAAATATTGGTGATGATTTAGCGGAAGGCAAACCGACGCTGCCACTTATATATGCAATGCAACAAGGTAATGCAGAGCAAGTTCAGCTCATTCGAGATGCAATAGAGCATAGCAATGGCATGGATCACTTAGACGCGATTTTAAGTGCTTTGCGTGAAACTAACGCGCTAGAATTTACCATGAGTAAAGCAGATGAAGAAGCAGATAAAGCTATCGCCTGCTTATCAGTACTGGCTGATTCGCCTTATAGAGAAGCATTAATAAGCCTAGCCCGTATTGCAGTTGACCGCAGCCATTAAACTAACGATAACTTCGAGCATAAAAAAAGCCTGCAATTGCAGGCTTTTTTATTATCGCCAATCACTTGGCAATAATAACAAGATTATGCGTTGATGAAATCAACACCTTCTTGGATGTCTTTTTTTAGCGTATCTAGCATATCGTTTTTAGCTTGCTGCTCAAACGCACTTAACTCGCCGTAAGAAAGAATTTCTTCTACGCCATTTTTACCTAAACGTACTGGGTGTGCAAAGTATTCTGCATCGCCACCTTCAACTGCAACATATGCGTAGTCTACAACTTCTTCACCTTGTAGGCCTTTAACTAAAGACATACAAAAACGAGCTGCAGCTGCACCCATAGATAATGTAGCTGAACCGCCACCCGCTTTAGCGTTTACTACTTCAGTACCTGCATTTTGGATACGTGGAGTAAGTGCTGCAACTTCTTCATCAGTGAAAGTAACACCTTCAACTTGAGAAAGTAGTGGCAGAATAGTTGTACCTGAGTGACCACCAATGACTGGTACTTTAACAGTAGCAACATCAACACCTTTAAGCTCAGCAACAAATGCTTCAGAACGAATTACATCAAGTGTAGTAATACCGAAAACACGGTTAGCATCATAAGTACCCGCTTTTTTGAATACTTCAGCAACGATTGGCACAGTTCCATTAACTGGATTAGTGATAATACCTACTAATGCTTTAGGACAGTTAGCAACGATTCCTTCAGCTAATGTTTTGATGATACCAGCATTTACGTTGAATAAATCTGCACGGTCCATACCCGGCTTACGCGGCATGCCTGCAGGGATAAGTACGATATCACAACCTGTTAGCGCTTGATCAAGTGCATCAGCACCAAAACCAGTTACTTTAACATCTGTTGGGATGTGAGAAAGATCAACAGCAACACCAGGAACAACGGGTGCAACATCATAAAGTGATAATTCAGAACCAGCTGGTAAACCTGTTTTTAATAATAAAGACAACGCTTGACCGATACCGCCTGCAGCACCTAATACAGCAACTTTCATTGGAATTCTCCGTAATTTAAGGTAGAAAATATTTGTGGCACTAAGATAAAGAAATTAGCGCCTAAAGACAAATTTATCCTGCTTATTTTGCATATAATTTCGACCATAGTTGTAAATTTAGTCATATTCCAGGTTCGAAGAGTAAGCTAAGCTAAACAACTACTGCATAAATATTCATTTTTGTGTAGAATTTAGGTCATCCAATAACAAAGCAGAAAAATTACATGCAACCACAAGATAAACAAGAAGCGCTAGTTAAAGCCTTTAAGTCACTTTTAAAAGAAGAAAATTTTGGCTCTCAAGGCGAGATTGTTGATGCCCTAAAAGAGCAAGGCTTTGATAATATCAGCCAAAGTAAAGTCTCTCGCATGTTAAGTAAATTTGGTGCAGTACGAACCCGTAACGCCAAACAAGAAATGGTTTACTGCTTACCTGCAGAAATGGGCGTACCAACCGCTAAAAGCCCACTGCGCCAGTTGGTTATTGACATAATGCACAATGAAATGATGATCATTATTCGTACCAGCCCTGGAGCCGCGCAGTTAATTGCTCGTTTGTTAGATTCTTTAGGTAAAGCCGATGGCGTACTGGGGACTATTGCCGGTGACGATACCATTTTTATTGCTCCAGCTAAGATTTCTGAAATAGACGTAACCTTAGAACGCGTTCGAATCTTATTTGATACAGTTTAGAGCTGTTTTAAAAAGTTAATTGATGGGGCGAAAAAAGCAGAGCCCATATCAGCTTGAGTAAAATCAAGCCAATGGTCGTAACAATCGCCCTGCCCTAACCGACTTTTTAATACTTTTTCGAATGCATTACCTTGTGCTGCACAGCAAATAGATAACACCCCTTGTTCGTAAACATCACCATAGGGCATACTTTGGCTTAGTAGTAACGGTTGGCCTTGCTCATCTTTAAGTTCAGTGCGCGTGGCATGGCTAGTATCAACACTTGGCTCCAGTAAGTTATTATCCAAACGACTTCGCCCCATAATTTGCTCTTGCTCTTGTAGCGATAAATGCTGCCACACACTTAAATCGTGCTTATAACGCTGAACATGGATATAGCTGCCCTGATCTTCAAAGTGACTGGGATTATTGACCAGCGCTGTGACCCTTTTTTGTCGGCCATGGGGGGTATTACCACCTAGGATAAAGCCATTAAAATCGCGGCCATCTAAAAATCGAAAGTTTCTTATTTGCTCTACCAGTTCAACATCGGGCGCGAACAACTGCAATATTTGCAATGCAAAAAGGTGGTTAACATCTTCCCTGTCAGAGCGTATTTGCACGAATAAATCAAAAGGTTGAGCCCCCATAACATGATCATTATGGGTGATATTAGGAAAGCTTTGTAGCTGGCTAGGGATAAACTCAGGCAATATATGGGGCCAATACTGAGCACCTACTGCAACAAAGCTAGATAGCATTGACTCAGAAAACTGATCAGCAAACTCATCTTGAATCGCACTAACCCGCTTTAATTTTTTGCGTAATGACTCATCATGACCATCAAATACATTAAAAAACAAATGCAAACCGTGTAAGTTTGCTTCAGCACAAATCCCTGATTGCGCTTGCGCCATGGAAGATCCTTAACTCTAATTTGGACACAGCTTTAATTATTTATCAGCGAAAAAATTTACCGTGTGTGGTTTTATTTTTATAGTCACTAGCTCATTTAAATTAAATGACTGCGCTAGCTCGGCAGCAACTTCAACTTCTTGCCCATCTATCATCACTTTATAAACATAGCTTGTGCCAATAAAGCGCCGATTTAATACCTTAACTGTTTGTTCACTTTGCTCTGACGCTGCAGTTAAAACAAGATGGTGTGAGCGAACATATAACTGCCCCTGCGCTGAGTTATGGCGATTAGCAATCAACGATGTTACCAAACCAAAGCGCGTTGAGTATTCAGTTGCTGTTAATACTTCTGCGCTTAAGTATATGCCCTGACCTAGAAATTCTGCAACTACCTTTGAGTTTGGTGCAGTAAAAAGCTGCTCTGGAGTGCCTTGCTGAGCAATTTTTCCGCGATGCATGACCGCAAGTGTATCAGAAAATGCAAACGCTTCTTCTTTAGAGTGGGTAACAAACACAGCAGAGACCTGCTGACTTTTGATAATACGACGAATATCTGCAATCAATTCAAAACGTACTTGAGTATCAATATTCGAAAAAGGCTCATCAAGTAATAATAAACTTGGTTTATAAGCCAATGCTCTGGCAATCGCTACACGTTGCTGTTGACCTCCAGATAACTGGTGAGGGAAACGCTTTGCACACCCTTCGAGTTGCACTAATCCTAACATTTCCTCCACACGCAGCTGCTTTTGGGCTCTAGTCATATTAGTTAAACCAAAAGCGATATTGTCAGCAACTGTTAAATGCGGAAACAGCGCATAGTCTTGAAACATCATACCTATATTACGATGCTCCGGTGCCACAAATAATCCAGCACCAGAGACAAGTTTAGCGTTAATATAAACTTTGCCTTGCTGCGCGGTAATAATTCCTGCGATAGCTTTTAAAGTGGTTGTTTTACCGCAGCCACTGGCACCAAGTAAACACACTATTTCGTCGTTTTCGACCGTTAAGTTTAACCCTTCAATCACCGCGGTTTCATTATATTGATAAGATAAATTATCTAAGACTAAGCTACTCATTTAACTGCGCTGCTCCATTGAGCGATTAACAAAATATAAAGGCACTAAGCCAACGACAACAATAGCAAGCGCGGAGATAGAAGCCAGCTCTAACTGCTCATCACTCACATATTGAAATACATGAGTTGCAAGGGTTTCAAAATTGAATGGCCTAAGCAGTAAAGCTGCCGGTAACTCTTTCATACACTCAATAAACACCAATAGGCCTGCGGTTAAAATACCCCGACGTAATAAAGGAATATGTACTTTGCGTAACGTTTGCCCATGGCTTTTACCCATAGATTGACTAGCCATATCCAAAGAAGGACTAATTCGCATAAAACTGGCTTCGATGGCACCATGAGCAATAGCATAAAAACGCACAACATAAGCAAAGATTATGGCAAATAACGTACCACTGAAAAGTAAACCGGGTGCAATTTCAAGTGGCTCTAACAAAGCATTGAGCCGATCATCAAGCACGGTTAAAGGCAATAAAACTGCAATTGCTAAAACAGTTCCAGGTAAAGCATAACCTGTACTTGCTAAACGCCCTGGTACAAGCAAATATTGTTGTTTGCCAATACGTTGATAAAACACTATAAGTAAACTTAAAATAACCGTGACCACAGATACCAACCCCGCCACTTTAAAGCTCTGCCAAGCATATAAAAAGAACGCATCATTCCATGCTTGCGCGGCATAAGCGATAGCATATTTTAATAACACTGCAACGGGCAAAACAAAGGCAAAAAATAATACAGCGCAACAAAACGAGGTTGCCCACCATGCAGATTTACCTTTTAAGACATAAAGTGTCTCACTGTTTATACCTGATTGACGTTCAAATACAGCTTGCTTGCGGCGACTAAAGCGCTCAATGGTTAAAACTAAAAACAGTATGAATAACATAATGCCTGATATTTTTGCGGCTGCGGTTAATGAGTAATAACCCAACCAAGTATCATAAACAGCCGTTGTTAACGTACTTACTGCAAAGTAATTTACTGTAGCAAAGTCAGCCATTGTCTCCATGCTAATTAAGGTAAGCCCTGCCACAATTGCACCTCGTGCAAGGGGTAAACTTACCCGATAAAAGCTTTGTATAGGTGTTAACCCCATAATCTGACTGGCCTGTACCAATTTAAATGACTGCTCTCGCAATGCAGTTTTAAATATTAAATAGAGGTAGGGGTAAAGCACCAATGCAATCATCATAATTGCTCCCTCTAATGTGCGCATATCAAAAAACCAATAATCATCAGGGGATTGCCAACCAAACCAATTTCGCAGTGCTATTTGTATGGGTCCTGCGTAATCAAATAAGTCCGTGTAAACATAAGCAATGATATAGGTTGGCATGGCAAGGGGTAGCATTAATGCCCATTCAAAGTGCTTACGGCCTGGAAAATCGCAATAGGCCGTGAGCCAAGCCAATGGCAGCGCAATGGTACAACTTACTGCGCATACACCCAAAATAAGTAACAATGTATTGCGAGTGTAGTCCCACAACACCGTACTCCAAAGGTGGCTAAAAACGTCAGAATCGCCTTGCAGCGACTCGAAAAGTAAAAAGCATAATGGGGTTACAAGCGTGATGCCAATAACCCATGCAAAAAGCTGCCATTGAGACAGCGAAAAATTAAAACTCATTAAAGGTCGAACTTCACCTCATCAATCAACTTAAGCGCTAATGGACGATATTTGCTGATCTCATCAAGTGGTAAGCTATCTTCCTTAAAGTTACCCCAAGATGCGACTAAGCTTGATAATTCCACACCTGGTTTAACCGGGTATTCCATATTAACCGAGGCATACATGTTTTGTGCCTTATTGTCGGTCATATACTCAATCAGTTTCAAGGCATTTTCAGGGTTTTTAGCGTATTTGGTAATAACGACACCCGAAACATTTATATGAGACCCTCTATTATCTTGGTTTGGAAAGTTAATATTTACCGCATCTGCCCATGGTTTTTGTGCTGGATCTTGGATCATTTTACCAAAGTAATAACTATTGCCTAACGCTAAATCGCATAATCCTTCTTTAACTGCTTTTACTTGAGCACGATCATTGCCTTGTGGTTTACGTGCAAGATTAGCCTTTACTCCCTCAAGCCATTGCTTAGTTTTAACTTCACCATGATGCGCTATCATTGAAGCCACCAACCCCAAATTATACGGATGTTTACCTGAGCGAGTGCACAGCTTCCCCTTATATTTAGGATCAGCTAATTCTTCATAGTTTAAATGCGCTAATGCGCCAATTTGCTCTTTAGATGAGTAAACATTACGCACCCGTTTAGTCAGAGCAATCCACTGACCTTGCTCGTCGCGAAATTTAGCCGGCACATTACTATCAACCGTTTCACTGTTAATGGCTTGGGTTAAGCCAAGTTCATCAAGCTGAACTAAATCACTAAAATTTGATGTTAGTACTAAATCTGCTTGGCTATGTTTGCCTTCACGCTTAACTCGCTCGATCAACCCTTTTTTAGCGAATACCACATTGGTTTTTATCCCCGTTTGCGCAGTGAAGTCATCCAAAATAGGTTGAATTAAAAACGATTGACGAAAAGAATAGATATTAACGGCATCATCAGCTAGAGCAGGAGCTGTAACTGTAAGTCCAAGCAAAATCGCGAATGTTTTTTTCATAAGTATTATTCATCTAAATAGTAATTATTATCACCAAATAATACCTTTTCCCTATTAAAAGTGCACCCATTATCTAAGCCAAAGTGATAACTGGAAGTTATGTGTGAGATATCTCTCACGGTACTGGTAGTTAATGAGTAAAAAAACCAAGAGAAAACACACAAAAACAACTTAAAAACTTGATTATTAACACATTTAAATAACTTATACTATTCACCTTTAATTTTGTATGTCTTTTTATAGCTATTTTGTTTGCTTTAACCCTCTATACTTACTTCATCGGTTAAGCAAACAGGCTTAAATGAGTAAACGGACAAGGAATGATTACTCAGCAACCTCGGATTAGGTTACGTTAGGAAAATAAGGACTCACGGACAGGCTCAGGATGAGTAACACAAAGGATAGTACACACATGGACAGCGTCAAGATGATGCGAAAAGGACGAACAACAAGGCTCACAGAGAGTTGTTAGACAGGAAGTTACAAAAGCGGAACAATGGACAGGCCTTAAGGGCAACGCAATGGAACTGTTTTATAAATGGATAGCATCAGGACGGTGCGTAAAGGAATAGGTAATAGACATTACCAATAGGGAAGAACGGATACTACTTGGAGACAGGCCCGGATAGCCTAAATTACGCAGAACGAATAAGTAACAGCGTAATCACATGGATTAGTAAAGATTAGGAGTTGATTGAGTTCAATTGCAGGATGCAGAAAATTAGAAGATTCCGCAAGCGCGACTAGAGATAGTTCGCGCTTTTCTTTTGCCTGAAATACGGTGTTAAAAAACTTAAGCATTTGGTGCTTAATACATTTTTAATAAAGAGTGGACTTCCCATCGTTTGCTAGACACCTAATAATGTACCGCGTTTAAACTCACAGGTTATTGCGGCTGACCTTTGTTGCGCTTACCCAGTAAATAGGCATCACGAAACTTCATAAAATGTTGTTCTAGTTTATTTGATGCATCGAGTTCACCTGCCAATGCTAACACCATAATTGCGACTTCAGCGGTGCCAAGCTGATGTGCATGAGGTGCAACCCGTAAACGGTAATCCGACAGTTTTTCTGCAGTAATCGATAAAACAGGTAAATTATCTAGGTATGGGCTTTTACGGATCATTTTTTTCGCTTCACGCCATGTACCATCCAAAAAGATAAATAACGGGCGCTTGCTTGGTTGCGGTTTAACCTCCGTTATCACTCGACTAGCATCTTCAACATCTGTGGCAGGAAAAATCACCATAGGCTGATATTGAGGATCGTTTAACAAGGCTAAAAGCTCACGCTCAGGGTCAGTTCTGTTCCAGCGAAATGCATAATTATCAGGCACTATTTCAGCGATTAAACGCCCCGTATTAGAAGGTTTAAAGCTTTCATTATGATACATCAGCATGCAAACAGCTGCATTACACTGCGCCTGCTCAACGCCTTCACAAATACAATAATGTTTTGCAATTAAGCATTGCTCACAACGATCCATTTTACCACCACGAGCATTAAACTCACGTCGAGATTCGCTAATTTGCTGCGCTCGTAAGGCAAGTACTGAGTTAGAAGAGCGGTTAGTCACGAGTTTTTTACCTAAAAATTGATCGGCGCGTATTGTAGCTAAAATAATAGTGAATAGATATCAATGTAGCGGTAAGCCGTAAGCCGTAAGCCGTAAGCCGTAAGCCGTAAGCCGTAAGCCGTAAGCCAATGAGCTTGAGTGTAGCAAGTTATTATGTCAATACTAAAAAGTACTCGGGCAACTTAAAACTTATAGCTTAAGACTTTACAGCTTTTACTAACAAAAAACCCAAGCACAGGCTTGGGTTTTTGAACAATTAACTACAAGAAGAACTTACTTCTTCTTTTTAACTGCTTTTTTGTTTGGTAAATCAGTGATTGAACCTTCAAAGATTTCAGCAGCAAGGCCGATTGATTCGTTCAATGTTGGGTGAGCGTGAATAGTAAGTGCTAAGTCTTCGCCATCTGCGCCCATTTCAACCGCTAGGCCGATTTCGCCAAGCATTTCGCCTGCGTTGATACCAACCATAGCACCACCAATTACGCGGCCACTGTCTTTATCAAAGATAAGCTTAGTTTGACCTTCAGTACGAGCAGATGCAATTGCACGACCAGATGCAGCCCACGGGAATACCGCAGTTTCGATGCTTAAGCCTTGCTCTTTTGCTTCTTTCTCAGTAACACCAACCCAAGCGATTTCTGGATCAGTATAGGCAATTGAAGGAATGCATTTAGGGTCAAAGAAGTGTTTTTGACCAGAGATAACTTCAGCAGCAACGTGTGCTTCATGAACCGCTTTATGCGCAAGCATAGGCTGACCAACAATGTCACCAATTGCGAAAATATGATCAACATTTGTTTTAAGTTGCTTATCAACATTGATAAAGCCACGCTCATCAACGTTAACGCCCGCTTTGTCAGCATCAAGTAGTTTACCGTTTGGTGTACGGCCAACAGCAACAAGTACTTTGTCGTAACGTACTGGCTCTGCCGGTGCATTTTTACCTTCAAACGTTACATATAAACCGTCGTCTTTTGCTTCAACGCCAGTCACTTTGGTAGAAAGCATTACGTTGAACTTTTTGCTCACGTATTTTTGGTAAATCTTGATAACGTCTTTGTCAGCTGCTGGTACTAATTGATCAGCAAACTCTACTACGTCAATATCAGAACCAAGCGCACGGTACACAGTACCCATTTCAAGACCGATGATACCACCACCTAATACAAGTAGTTTTTCTGGTACATCTTTAAGCTCTAGTGCACCAGTTGAATCAATTACACGGTCATCTTCAGGAATGAAAGGTAAATTAACTGGTTGTGAGCCCGCTGCAATAATAGCGTTATCGAAAGTAATTGTTGTTTTGCCGTCTGCGCCTTCAACATCAAGAGTGTTGCTGCCAGTGAATTTACCGTACCCGTAAACCACTTTAACTTTACGCATTTTAGCCATGCCGTCTAGGCCGCCAGTTAACTGACCAATTACAGACTCTTTCCAATCGCGGATTTTGTCTAAATCGATTTCAGGCTTACCAAAAGTAACACCATGAGATGACATTTCAGCTGCGTCATCAATTACTTTAGCTACGTGTAATAGTGCTTTTGAAGGGATACAACCTACATTAAGACATACACCGCCTAATGTATCGCGAGATTCTACTAATGTAACTTCTAAGCCCAAGTCAGCAGCACGGAAAGCCGCAGAATAACCACCAGGACCACCGCCTAATATAACAACTTGAGTTTTTAATTCGTTGCTCATGCTTTTACCTTAATTGTTTGAACGGGACACTGCCCTAAAGTTTAACTGCCATGTTTCTGCATGGGCAGAAAGCCAGAGCAGATCAAAAATTTATGCAAAATATACCAATAGTGTATCATTGCAAATGGTAAAAATCCCAGCTAAAAACAACTGGCTGGGATTTGATTCTATTTATTTAACTAGATGCATCAATTAGTGCATTACATTACTAACTGGCGTATATCGCTCATGTAACTTGCAAGAGTTACAGTAAAGCGTGCCGCTAGTGCACCGTCAATCACCCTATGGTCGTATGACATTGAAAGTGGAACCATTAATTTAGGTTCAAACTCTTTGCCATTCCATTTTGGTTTCATTTCAGATTTAGATACACCTAAAATAGCAACCTCTGGCGCATTAACAATTGGCGTAAATGCAGTACCACCGATACCACCAAGGCTTGAAATAGTAAAACAACCGCCTTGCATATCAGATGCTGTTAACTTACCTTCACGCGCTTTAACAGATACTTCCATTAATTCACGCGATAGCTCAATGATGCCTTTTTTATCTACATCTTTAAATACTGGTACAACTAGACCATTTGGCGTATCAACAGCAACACCAATATTGATGTACTTTTTAAGGATTAAGCTTTCGCCATCTTCAGATAAAGACGAGTTAAATGTAGGGAAGTCAGCCAATGCTTTTGCTGCTGCTTTCATTACAAATACTAAAGGTGTAATTTTAACACCCAGCTTTTTCTTCTCTGCTAGCGCATTTTGCTCTTTACGGAACGCTTCAAGGCTTGTGATGTCGGCTTCATCAAACTGGGTAACGTGAGGGATTTGCACCCAGTTACGATGTAAGTTTTTACCCGAAAGCTTTTGAATGCGAGATAGTTTCTTCTCTTCGATTTCACCAAATTTAGCGAAATCAACTTTTGGCCATGGGATTAAACCAAGCTCACCGCCACCTGCATTGCCACTACCCGCTGATAACTGACCAGACTCAACTTGCTTAACTAGGTTTTTAACATAGTTTTGCACGTCTTCTTTAACAACACGGTTTTTACGGCCTGAGCCTTTTACGTTCGCAAGGTTAATACCAAACTCACGAGCTAAACGGCGAACAACTGGCGATGCATGAGCATAGGCACTGTTGTTTTCAAAGCTTTCATTACTGGCTTTTGCTGATGCTGCTTGCGCTGGTGCAGGTTTTGATTCTGCTTTTGGCGCTGGCGCTGATTTTTCTACAGCTGCAGCAGGCGCGCTACCGGCAACTTCAAAAACAAAAATAAGTGAGCCAGTCGATACTTTATCGCCCGCTGCTACTTTTATTTCTTTTACTGTGCCCGCAAACGGCGCAGGCACTTCCATTGCCGCTTTGTCGCCTTCAACGTTTAAGATTGATTGATCTTCTTCAACCTTATCACCGACCGCAACCATGACTTCAGTTACTTCAACTTCGTCACCGCCGATATCAGGCACGTTGACTTCTTTGCTACTTGACTGGGCGCTTGCTGCTGGTGCAGATTCTTGCGCTGATTCGTCTTGTACAGGTGCTGCTGACTCACCACCAGCGATTTCAAAAACAAACACTAAAGAGCCTGTTTTTACTTTGTCGCCAGTCGCAATTTTGATTTCTTTAACGGTACCTGCGAACGGTGCTGGTACTTCCATAGCTGCTTTGTCGCCTTCAACGTTTAAGATAGATTGCTCTTCTTCTACGCTGTCGCCAACTGCCACCATGATTTCTGTAACTTCAACTTCATCATCACCGATATCTGGTACGGTAACTTCTTTGGTTGCTGAGCCTGAAGAGGCAGCAGGTGCTGCATCTTCAGATTTAGCAGAAGTTTCTGGCGCTTTTTCTTCGCCAGCACTTTCGCCTTCAAAAATCATAATTAAAGAGCCTGTGGTAACCGTATCACCTTCGCTGACTTTAATTTCTTTTACAGTACCTGCTTGTGCAGCTGGTACTTCCATTGATGCTTTATCGCCTTCAACAGTAAGAAGTGATTGGTCAACTTCAACAACGTCGCCAACACTTACTAAGATCTCGGTTACTTCGACTTCATCGCCACCGATATCTGGTACATTAATTTCAATACTCATTGCAAAACCTCTTAAGCGTACAGTGGGTTAAGTTTGTTAGTGTCGATGTCGAACTTCTTAAGTGCGTCAACAACCACTGACTTTTCAACTTCACCACGTTTAGCAAGTTCAGATAACGTAGCAACAACAACATAACCTGCGTTAACTTCAAAGTGACGACGTAAGTTTTCACGGCTGTCTGAACGACCGTAACCGTCAGTACCTAATACTTTGTAGTTGCTGCTAGGGATGAATGAACGCGCTTGCTCAGCGTAGTTTTTCATGTAATCCGTTGCTGCAACTGTTACAGAGTCATTCAATACGCTAGTGATATAAGGCGTTTTTTGCTCGCTTTCTGGGTTAAGCATATTGAAACGCTCAACATCTTGACCATCACGAGTAAGCTCATTGAATGAGGTTACTGAGTAAACGTCTGATGCAATACCGTAGTCATCACTTAAAATGGCTGCTGCTTTACGCACTTCAGTCATGATAGTACCTGAGCTTAGTAGTTGTACGTTGGCTTTTTTACCTTCGTAGCTTTCAAGCTTATAAATGCCTTTACGAATACCTTCTTCAGCGCCTTGTGGCATTGCTGGTTGCGCGTAGTTTTCGTTCATCAGCGTTAGGTAGTAGTAAATGTTTTCTTGATCTTCACCGTACATACGACGAATACCATCTTGAATGATCACCGCTACTTCGTACGCATAAGTTGGGTCATAAGAAATACAGTTAGGAACTGTGTTCGCTAGAATGTGGCTGTGACCATCTTCATGCTGTAGACCTTCACCATTAAGCGTTGTACGACCTGCTGTAGCACCTAATAAGAAACCACGTGCTTGTTGGTCACCTGCCATCCATGCCATGTCGCCAACACGTTGGAAACCGAACATAGAATAGTAGATATAGAATGGGATCATTGGTAAGTCATTCGTGCTGTAAGATGTTGCCGCAGCAACCCACGATGACATTGCACCTAACTCATTGATACCTTCTTGCAATACTTGCCCTGAAGTGGCTTCTTTATAGTAAGAAACAATATCACGGTCTTGTGGCGTGTAGTTTTGGCCATGCGGGTTATAAATACCGATTTGGCGGAATAAACCTTCCATACCAAATGTACGTGCTTCATCAGCAATGATTGGTACGATGTTTTTGCCAATACCTTTGTCTTTTAGTAACACGTTAAGTGCACGCACAAAGCCCATTGTTGTTGAAATATCACGCTTTTGCTCTTCAAGTAATGGCTTGAATGCTTCTACTTCTGGTAGCTGTAGCTTTTCAGAGAAGTTAGGAATACGTGTTGGCGTGTACCCTTCTAAGTCTTTACGACGTGCGTGTAAGTACTTGTACTCTTCAGAACCTTCTTCAAGCTCTAAGTAAGGCAAGTCTTTAATCGCTTCATCAGATACAAGATCTTGTAGACCTAAACGCGAACGTAAGTGCTCAACGTGAGTCATGTCCATTTTCTTAACTTGGTGCGCGATGTTTTTACCTTCAGCCGCTTCACCCATGCCGTAACCTTTTACAGTTTTAGCTAGGATAACCGTTGGACGATCTTTCGTTTCTTCCGCTTTTTTGAATGCAGCGTATAATTTAGATGGCTCATGACCACCACGCTTAAGCGCAAAGATTTCTTCGTCTGTCATATCAGCAACAAGTGCTGCTGTTTCAGGGTAACGACCAAAGAAGTGTTCACGTACGTAAGCACCGTCTTTCGCTTTATATGTTTGGTAATCACCATCAATGGTTTCGTTCATCAATTGTAAAAGCTTACCTGTGGTATCTTTAGCAAGTAAGATATCCCAACCACTGCCCCATACAACTTTGATAACGTTCCAGCCAGCACCTTTAAATAGACCTTCAAGCTCTTGAATGATCTTACCGTTACCCATTACTGGGCCATCTAGGCGTTGTAAGTTACAGTTGATTAGGTAACAAAGGTTATCTAGCTTTTCACGAGCCGCAAATGAGATTGCACCACGTGATTCTGGCTCATCCATTTCACCATCACCTAAGAACGCATATACGCGCTGGTTTTTAGTGTCTTTTAAGCCACGGCCATCTAAGTATTTTAAGAAACGCGCTTGGTAAATAGACGCGATAGGACCCAGACCCATAGATACTGTAGGGAACTGCCAAAACTCAGGCATTAATTTAGGGTGTGGGTATGATGGTAAACCATTACCATCTACTTCTTGGCGGAAGTTATCTAGCTGAGCCGCAGATAAACGACCTTCAACAAATGCACGCGCATAGATACCTGGAGAAATATGACCTTGATAATAAACTAAGTCACCACCGTCTACGTCGTTAGGTGCTTTAAAGAAGTGGTTAAAACATACTTCATAAAATGCAGCAGAAGACTGGTAAGACGCCATATGGCCGCCTAAGTCGAGGTCTTTTTTCGATGCACGCAATACAATCATGATTGCGTTCCAACGAATAATAGAACGAATACGGCGCTCAAGGTTTACATCCCCTGGGTATGCAGGTTCTTGATCTACCGGAATCGTATTAACGTAGTTTGTGTTGATGCCTGTAGGCATATCAACACCGTCTAAACGGGCTTGCTCTAATACTTGCTCAAGTAAAAACTGAGCACGCTCAACACCTTCTTCACGCACAACTGATTCAAGAGCTTGTAACCACTCTTGTGTTTCTAGCGCGTCTACGTCAATTTTATTGACTTCAGACATACGGAGGTTTCCTTATGTTTAAAATACGAATGTTTTTAATTAATACTGTGTATTGTGTGTTTCAATACCGTACTTGCTTAAATTATTATCTTTATACTAATTTTGTTTAGTGCGTCTTAAACTACGTTCAATACGCGAGTGCTCTTTACCTGCTTCAAGTAGCGCTTCTTCAATGAAGGCTAAGTGAGCATTACTGGCAAGACGAGCTTGTTCAGGATTCCCTTCAATAACTGCATCCATTAATAAACGGCGATGCTCTGCTAACTGCTTACTAATATGCGGCTTTTCTAGCAATACCGTTAAATTCTGTAATACATTTTGTTCAAGTAGCGCTTGCATCCCGCGCACTAAATGAAGCAACACCACATTATGTGATGACTCTGCAACACTAAAATGAAAAGCATTAATTGCTTTCGCTTTTTGTTGTAAATCATCTTTCGCTAGGGCAATACATTCAAAACTTTGTTTTACTTTTTCAAAGTCTGTGCTGGTGCCACGCAGCGCTGCATAATAAGCTGCGATGCCCTCTAAAGCATGACGAAACTCTAATAAATCAAACTGTGATTCAGGGTGCTTACTGATCAAATCAAACAGAGGATCGGTAAGTCCTTCTTCAAGCTGATTTTTTACAAACGTACCACCACCTTGGCGGCGCGTTACTAACCCTTTAGCCTCTAGCTTTTGAATCGCTTCACGCAATGAAGGGCGAGAGACTTCAAACTGCTTAGCTAATTCGCGCTCTGGCGGCAATTTTTCGCCCGGTGCTAATGATCCCTCAAGAATCATATTCTCAAGTTGCTGTAAAATAACATCCGACAGTTTTGCTGCTTTAATCTTTAAAGACATTAATCAACGTCCGCATTGTAATGGCCACTGATGACTAACACGCCAACCTGTGCCTATAGCTGAAACCAAAAGGTAAATTGGTCATACCAAATTTGAGCCATACGTTATCAAAAAGCAAGTTTACTGTCAATTTCATGAGCAGCCCGCATACAAAACTAGCCTAACGCATTTAGCTCAAAGATTAAACAGTAGGTGATAACCGCTGACTTTGGGAAGGATTTTTAATAAAACACGAAATGGTCTGACCAGACAACATCCCTTGAGAAGCGGGCGATTTACTATCAATAAATAACTTAAAAATTTTTGCACAAAGAGAAGTGAATGAGAACAAAATGAGAAAAACCACAGGAGTCAGGCTACTAATTGTAGGAGAGCGCTTTAGCGCCGATTGGCTTTAACACTGAATCTCAAACCGCATCACGGCCAAAGCCTGTTCCCACAAAAATATGTTTTTACACCGTTCGTATCTAGGCTTTAACTTTTAACCATTTCTTTACGCCAAACCACCAAACAAGGTGAGCAAAGCAATAAGCACTAAATAAAATAACACGTTACGTTTAACCAGCTTCATCATACAGGTTGCCTCAACCGCACAGCCAAAATGTTGTTGCTCAATTTGCTCTGCAGCCAATGCCGTATTCGTCACTACTTTTCGATTACTCACCGAAAAGTCAAATGCATAACGCAGTAAGCAACTGGTACCTTTATTAAAGTTACCAATAACTAAGTAACCAAAGCTGGTAATTCGAGCCGGTAACCAATCAAGCCAAAATAATAACGTATGAATTAATTTAAAACGTGAAACGTAAACGACTTTTTTGTCATCACGCACTAAATCTGCGTAAGTACGCACGAGTGCATAAAGCACAGCACCGGGGGCACCTAAAATAACGAACCAAAAAATGACCGCGCAATAAAAGCGAAAATTAATCCACGCCAATGTTTGCCCAAACGTTTCGCCATCGGGCTCATCTTCAGTTTTGTTTTGACCCATTTGCAGAGCATACAAACTTGCCGCTTCATGGTCTTCTCGGGTAAGTGCATTTAAATACGCCTTATATAAAGCTCGATGTTTAGCACAACCAAAGCAAACCAATAACACCACAATATTGACAGCAAGTTGCCAAAGCACAAAGTCAGAAAAGGTATAAACCAAAGCGATTGCTATAACTGGCAGAATTAACCAAATTAAAAAACCGTGGGCAGAATTAAACAGGCCTTTTTCACTTAGCTGCTTATTAGAGCGTGTTAAATAGCCCTGTGCATAATGGCTAATTTGCCAATAGTCTGAACGAGCGCCTAAACGCTCTAAAATTAATGCGATAATAATAGAAATTAGAATCATAGCAGTCTCTTTGCATAAAGCAGGTTAGAAAAGGGCAGCAAAGTAATGTTGCCAATCAAAACTCTCACCGGGATCTGTTTTGCGTCCTGGAGCAATATCACAGTGCCCGACTATACGAGCCTTTGTTATTGCCGGATAGTTATTCATCAATAACTTAGTTAATGATTGTAATGCATTATATTGCATTTGGGTATATCCGCTAGTGTCAGTTCCTTCAAGCTCAATCCCGATACTAAAGTCATTACAACGTTCGCGCCCTAAAAACTCAGACTTACCAGCATGCCACGCACACTTACTAAAAGGCACATACTGCACTATTTCGCCAGTGCGTTTAATAAAACAATGCGCAGATACTCTAAGCCCTTGTAAATCACTAAAGCTTGGATGAGCGTGGCAATCAATATTGCCCATAAATAAATCATCTACAAAAGGGGTATCAAACTCCCCTGCAGGCAATGAAATATTGTGAATGACCAATAAAGAAATTTCTTCACCGCTTGGGCGCTCATCAAAGTGTGTGCATGGTCGTTGAGTCGCCGTATCAACGACGCCAATAGAGTTTATTATCATAATGTGTCAGTAAATATAGGTATACTCAAATGCTAATAGATTTCAAAACAGAATAATAGTAAAGTCATTTAAGCCTGCGACTACTTGTTGCATGCATCACATTCCTCTGGGCAGTTATTTATGGCGAAAAGAAAAAAGCCACGGGCTTCGAGTAATGAGCTCCGAGCGATCAATACACCCAGAATCTTTAGCTTTAACGCAAAACCTCAAACATCATCACGGCTAAAGCCTGTTCCCACAAAAATCACACCTATGCACCTATAGGAGAGCGCTTTAGCGCCCATTAGCTTTAACACAGAACCCCAATATCATTACAGCTAAAGACTGTTCCCCACAAAAATTACACCTATGCGCCTGTAGGAGAGCGCTTTAGCGCCGATTAGCTTTAACACAGAACCCCAATATCATTATAGCTGAAGCCTGTTCCCACAAAATTACACCTATGCACCTGTAGGAGAGTGCTTTAGCGCCGATTGGCTTTAACACAGAACCTCAATACCATCAAAGCTGAAGCCTGTTCCCACAAAATCACACCTATGCACCTGTAGGAGAGTGCTTTAGCGCCGATTGGCTTTAACACAGAACCCTAATACCATTACAGCTGAAAGCTCTTCTCTTCACTACTCAAACATAGTAAAATTTTGCCAATTTCCTAATTATAATGAGCTTTATAATGTCTATTCCGCACAGCCTTTTAAGCCAACTGGTTAAACTTGCCCTTGATGAAGACCTTAATTACCAAAGCGCTGAACAAGGCGATATTACCGCTGCCTTGATCCCACAAACACAACTAGCAAACGCAAAAGTAATCACCCGTGAAGACTGTGTATTTTGCGGTAAAGACATTATTTTAGAAGTTTTCAAACAAGTCGATCCAAGCGTAACAGTTAATGTACTGGTAAATGATGGGGATAGTATAAAGGCAAACGACACATTATTTACTGCAATAGGTTCGGCTCGCGCGATTTTAACCGCGGAGCGTACCGCACTTAATTTTGTGCAAACATTATCTGGCACAGCAACCACTACGGCACACTATGTAAAAGAGCTTGAAGGCACAACAACGCAATTACTCGATACCCGTAAAACCATACCCGGTTTGCGCGCATTACAAAAATACGCAGTGAAATGTGGTGGTGGTGCCAATCACCGTACTGGCTTGTTTGATGCATTTTTAATCAAAGAAAACCACATTGCAGCCTGTGGCGGTATTGATAAGGCAGTTGCGCAAGCTAAATTAAATCACCCTAACAAACCTGTCGAAGTCGAAGTTGAGTCACTCAATGAGCTAGATCAAGCTATAGTAGCCGGTGCTGATATTATAATGCTTGATAACTTTACACCTGAACAAATAAAACAAGCGGTCACTGTAACTAACAAACGGGCAAAACTGGAAGTGTCTGGCAATATGACCATTGAAACCCTTAGAACCTACTCACAGGCTGGTGTTGATTTTATCTCAAGCGGAGCACTTACAAAAAATTTACAATCAATCGACTTATCAATGCGGTTTGAGTAATTATTCTTTAAGTCACGAATTTTATATTTACCTAATCCGTTGACAAATTGTACAAAAAAGCATTAAATAAGCCGAAAGGCTTATTTTGTTACAGAATGTAAATTTTGCTACCCACTTTTATAAAAAATAATGTTAGCATAAGCCAAAGGAGCTAGGTTAAATACAAAAACCAACCTTAAAGTTACAATTTGTATTTTACACCAATAGCTATCAATACAATTTAAGACTGTAACAACATAAATTATCTTTTTTATGATAGGAAAGTTCTTAAAATGACGCTAAATGCTGTTTAAATGGCTTTCAAAACGTGATTTTAGTGCTAAAGTAATTCTAACAGGCTACTTTTCCTTAGTTTAGGTTAGGTATACACATTAGAAAAACGATTTTTAAAAAAACCGTAAGATAAGCAAGTTATATTAGCCAAGGCACACACCATCACTAATAAACTGGTTAACTTACAAACATACTATCCTTTAGGAGAGGAACATGGAAAAAATGACACAACAAAGTCAAAAGGGTTTTACCCTGATTGAATTAATGATTGTTATCGCAATCATCGGTATTCTTGCTGCTATCGCATTACCGCAATATCAAAATTACACTAAAAAAGCACGCTTTTCTGAAGTTGTACTTGCTGCATCTTCGGTAAAAGGCTTAGTAGATGTGTGCTACCAAACCCGTGGAGCTGGAGTATTAGCTAGTTGTGATGAAGCTTCTGAAATTGGTTTAGACGCTGCTGGTGCGCAAGCAGGGGATCATGTTGCTACAGTTGCAATCGCAGCTAATGCTGTTATAACTGCAACAGGTGCAGCAACTGTTGATAGCGCAACTTATATTTTAACCCCAACAGAGTCTGCAGGCAGTCTCACATGGGCACAAACAGGTACATGCATCGCTGAAGGTGTCTGTTAACCTAATAAATGAAAAACCTTTCAGGCTTCTCATTAATAGAGCTAATGATTACCATCGCCATTATGGGGATTTTGGTGTCATTAGCTCTTCCTGCCTATAATAATCACTTCAAACGATCAAAGTTTACAGAGGTCATCCTAGCATCGAATGCCTTGCAAAGAGCTATTGAAGTGTGCTTTTACACCAGGGAAACGTTAAGTAATTGTGATTCATTTAATAAGATAGGCGTACAACAAACAGACTTTACCTCATCAGCTTTTATGTCCAATATTGAATTATCAAATACTGGAGGTAGCTATAAAATCACCTCTACAGCAAGCAGCGAAGCCTCAATTTCAAGCTCTGGCGATACATATATAATGGTCGCTAGCGTTAACTCAAACCAGTTACTATGGGAATTATCTTCCACCAGCACTTGTATCAGTGAAGGGACTTGTTAAACGTAAGTACACCATTTATTTTTGTTACATTAACAATTCCATTCTTGGTGATTACCCCACATATAGTTTTGCACTCAGTTACGAAATCTGTTGGTTGAAAAAACTCATTCATTTCTATTGGTGGAATCGATTGCTCTATTAGCTTGCCATACAATGCACGATTTTTAGTACCAACAGCTGGTTCATTAAATAAATAAAAACCCTCGAGGGTATATTCACCTCTAGCATCGCCTTTTGATATTGCAAAATAAGATGTTTGCCATTTCACAATATAAGCTAAGCGTTGACTGTCTATTTGCATAACCCCATAACTTAAAGAACTTAATTGCAAAAAAACAATAAGTATTAGGTTAGTGATATTTTCTTTTCTTGTTTTTATTGGTGATAATAACCAAAGACAAAGCATCGGACCTAAAATTAAATCAATTGATAGAATGATTCCAGCGAGTCCAACTAGATCTGTTAAGTAATGTCTGCCAGCATAGAACCACTGAGAATAAATATAAAAACCAGCAACAGATAATACAAGAAACCCGAGTAAAAAATGTAAACCAGACCATTTTAGTTTTCTTAAGTAAATAGCACTCATTAACGCATTACACTCCAACTAAAAGTAAATAAGTTAAATTTTGTCTATTTAATCAGCTTAAGTTTATCTAATCAATTGTTTTAGCAGTTAAAGCTGGCTACTATAGAGTATAATATTTTTTTATTTCCTAACTGTAATTCGGGATAAAGCAATGGCTAAAGACACAGATAAAAAAGGACAAGACACCTTTGAATGGGTAGGTGTAAGCGCCCGTGGTAAACGCTTGGAAGGCGAAATGAATGGCGCGAGTATTGCTTTAGTTAAAGCCCAGTTACGTAAACAAGGTATAACTCCATCCAAAGTCAAACGAAAAGCCAAGCCACTGTTTGGCGCCCGTATGCAAAAAATAACACCAAAAGACATTGCCTTGGTTACCCGTCAAATCGCCACTATGTTAATGGCAGGTGTGCCACTGATTCAAGCCATTGAAATGATAGGTACTGGTGCAAGTAATAAAAGCGTCGGCAAACTAATGGAAACCATTGGCGATGAGGTAAAAGCGGGGGGGACTTTATCAAACGCATTACGTAAACACCCTCGCTATTTTGATGATTTGTATTGTGATTTAGTTGCCTCTGGCGAGCAATCTGGCGCGCTTGATAAAATATTTGACCGTGTCGCGCTTTATAAAGAAAAGTCTGAAGCATTAAAATCAAAAATTAAAAAAGCTATGTTTTACCCGATTGCAGTTTTAGTTGTCGCACTTATTGTGACCTCTATATTGCTAATTTTCGTAGTACCACAATTCCAAGATATTTTTAATGGGTTTGGTGCAGAGCTGCCCGCATTTACCTTAATGGTTATTGGTATATCTGAGTTTATGCAGGAATATTGGTGGATAATACTCATCGCACTTGTCGGCTTTGGTTATGCATATAAAGAAGCCTTGCTTAAAAGTAAAAAACTGCGCGATGCAAACGATAGAGCAATATTAAAACTGCCGGTAATTGGTATGATTTTAAATAAAGCCGCTGTAGCCCGATATGCTCGTACACTTTCAACTACATTTGCTGCCGGTGTGCCCTTAGTTGATGCGCTTGATTCTGCGGCAGGTGCCTCGGGTAATGCGGTTTACCGTTATGCTATTTTAGACATTAAAGCAGAGGTTAGTTCAGGTAACCAAATGAACTGGGCAATGCGTAATTCAAAGATATTCCCCGATATGGTTATTCAAATGGTCGCCATTGGTGAAGAATCGGGCTCGCTTGATGGTATGCTGGCAAAAGTAGCCACTATTTATGAACAAGAAGTGGATGATGCAGTAGATGGTTTATCAAGCTTACTAGAACCCTTAATAATGGCAGTACTTGGTGTGCTAGTAGGTGGTTTGATCATCGCCATGTACTTACCAATATTCCAGCTTGGTGCGGTGGTATAGCGGCTGTAAGCTGTAAGCTGTAAGCTGTAAGCTGTAAGCTGTAAGCTGTAAGCTGTAAGCTGTAAGCTGTAAGCTGTAAGCTGTAAGCTGTAAGCTGTAAGCTGTAAGCTGTAAGCTGTAAGCTGTAAGCTGTAAG
>NZ_JANIGL010000003.1 GCF_024518675.1 Pseudoalteromonas shioyasakiensis | reverse complement strand
AACTCGCAAACTCGCAAACTCGCAAACTCGCAAACTCGCAAACTCGCAAACTCGCAAACTCGCAAACTCGCAAACTCGCAAACTCGCAAACTCGCAAACTCGCAAACTCGCAAACTCGCAAACTCGCAAACTCGCGCCTTATATCAGAAATAGGCAAACTCGCACTCTTTATAAGTAATCTGAAAACTCACTTCTATTTACTATGCTTATCAAACCACCATTGAATGTAAGCTACTTTCGTCATTAAATTAGAAGGGCGTTTAGTAATACCATGTGATGCACCAGGAATACGCACCATTGCAGTATCGACACCTTGTAGTTTGAGTGCCTGATAAAACTGCTCGGTCTCAGAAATTGGTGTACGGTAATCAGCTTCACCGGTTAATAGCATAGTAGGGGTTTTTACGTTACCAACATAGCTGATAGGTGAGCGTTTCATATAGTGCTCAATATGATCCCATGGCTTACCCGGGAACCAATAATCTGCAAAAAATGGGTAGTAATCGGCAGTTAGTACAAAACTGATCCAATTGATTACCGGTTTTGCGACAACAGCGGCGGCAAAGCGGTCAGTATGACTTACAACCCAAGCGGTTAATGTGCCACCGCCAGAGCCACCGGTGACAAATAATTTAGATTCATCAATAAAGCCTTTTGCAATTAGGGCATCTACACCTGTCATTAAGTCATCAAAGTCATTACTCGGGTAATTGTGATGAATGGTTTGCGCAAACTCCTTACCGTACGAGTCGCTGCCACGGGGGTTCATATAAAGTACTACATTGCCCTTGGCGGCAAACAATTGTACTTCAGGACTAAAGTGAGGGCCGTAATTGGCCACCGGTCCACCATGGATCTCAAGTACTAATGGGTATTTCTTGGACTTATCAAAACCCGGAGGGTATGCAACCCAACCTTGTATAGCTAAACCGTCATGACTTGATTTAAGCCAAATTTCTTCAACCTTGGCTAGGCTTTTGTTAGCTAGTGCATCTTCATTTAACTGAGTTAATTGTTGCGCTTTACTGCGCTTTAAATATGCGACATCGGCAGGGCGCTGAGTATTTGCTTGGGTAAATGCCACTTCGCCATCTTCGCTCACATCAAAATCACCACCAGAATATGGGCGGCCAAATGATACGCTGCCTATCTCTTTAGTTAACAGCTTACGTTTACCGCTACGTGGCTGATAGGCGAGGGTAGTTTGTCCTTCGCTATCAAAAGCAAAGTAAAGCCCTTTTGAGTCATCAGCCCATTTTATTTGTGCAACACTGCGGTCTAAGTCGGCTGTAAGACTTTGTGTTTTATCTGTTTTTAAATCACGAATATATAATTGCGTATTTTCGTAATTGGTTTTTTTATCATCATACCCTGTGTAGGCCAAATACCGACCATTAGGTGAAATCTGTGGTTGGCCATCTGGGCCGAGTCTATCGGTGATTTGAGTGATCTCAGCAGATTGTAAATCCAGTTTGTAGATTTCAGAGTTGATTGGTTTAAATAAGTAATCTGCATGGCGATTAGCTGAAAAATATAAACTTGCGCCATCATTACTAAAGCTGATTGCACCGCCATGGTCAAAATCGCCAGATGTCAGCTGATTTGCATTACCGCCAGTGGCACTAATTTCAAATAGGTGGCGAAAGCCCTTTTGTGTATAGCCACCACCATCAGCTCGGTAATAAACATCATCAATATACTTAGCAGGCTCAGCCCAATCAGCACCTTTTGGCTTGCCAGGTAAAGAGACTGGGCTTGCGCTGGCAGCGGGTACAAACTGGCTAAACACAATTTTTTTACCATTGGGCGACCAGGTTAAGTTACCAGGGCTTTGAGTTAAATTACTGATCTTGGCAACAGCGCCGGTATTCAACCACTTTACATAAATTTGGCTGCTGCCATCCCGAGTTGAAATAAACGCTAAGCGGGTTTCATCGGGTGAAAGCACTGGCGAGTAATCCATATGCACGCCAGAGGTAAGCGGTTGCAGTTGTTTAGAGCTGCTATTAACCGACCATATATTACTGACTTTACGATCACTTTTAATATCCATGCGATTACGCACAAAGTAAACCGTTTTCCCATCGTTAGTCATTTCAATTTGATTGGCATATTCAAGGTCGAATACATTTTCTAATTTTAAGGTATTGTCAGCTTGAGCCGCCACACCATAAAAGCTCACCGTAGCAAGCATTGCAAGAGAAGAGAGTAATTTCATTTTTATTCCTTGTTAATAAACAGCATTAATACTGTTATAAAGTAACAAAGATTAAAAATACAGCTGATTGCGATAAGTGGGGTTTCGCCAAGCTAAAAGGGCTGTGGGACTATATTCAAAAGAGTAATATGTAGAGAGAGAGTATGGCACTGTGATTATCACCAACTAGCTCTACAGCCTATCCATACAAATAGTTTTTAAATAGACACAAAGATGTTACGACTAAAGCTAGGTAAAAAGCATGTGAAATGCCAGCCAGTATACAGATTGCTTATTAGATTTAGATGGTAATAGATTGAAAGCAAACGGAATAATCTTGCAGGGACAAAAGTTAAATAATGAATACTTTAGTAATTTCTCTGATAGTGTATGCTAGAGTAAAGAATAAGCAAAATATCACGATTAGGTTACTTAACCTGTGTAGGCTTGTGTTAATTCAGCGAGCTAAAGTAGTAAGAGTATAGTAAATGACAAATGTCGAAAGTGAAATAGCTCAAAGCCTTATAAAATCACAAGTGTTGATAGTTGATGATCAAGCTATTAATATTTCCTTACTACAAAAAATTCTCTCAAATCATTATCAGTTAACCACCGCAACCAGTGGTGAACAAGCACTCGAAATTTGTAAAACGCAATCCCCCGATTTAATATTATTAGACATTGAAATGGCGGGTATTAACGGTATTGAGACATGTAAGCGTTTAAAAAGTACACCTGAAACAAAAGATATTCCTATTATTTTTATTACCTCTTTTGAGCAGCACGAAGATCTTTGTTGGCAGGTTGGTGGTGTTGACTTTATAAGCAAACCCATTAATCAAACCACGGTGTTTAACCGGGTAAAAGTGCATTTAACATTGAAATTACAGCGCGATAAATTATTGGACATGGTTTATTTAGACAGCCTTACCCAAGTATATAATCGCCGCTATTTTGACTCTCATTTAATTAAAACAGAGCTTAGCGCTAAGCGTGAAGGCGGTGATTACACGATCATTTTAATTGATATCGACTTTTTTAAGCAATTTAATGATATTTATGGTCACCTTAAAGGGGATGAAGCGCTCAGAGACGTTGCGCAAGCCATTATGCACACACTATTACGGCCAAGTGATTTTGTGGCGCGTTATGGGGGGGAGGAATTCGCGGTCATTTTACCGTTTACCGATCTAAAAGGCGGTATTTTAGTTGCAGAAAATATAAGAAAAAATATCAGCGCTTTGAATATCTCTCACAGTTATAACACATCAAAGCAGTTGACGGTAAGTGCAGGTATCGCAACACTTCGCGGTATTATCGAGCAAGAGAATGTACTTAAATCGGCTGATGAGAAGCTCTATATGTCAAAGCAAACAGGACGAAATAAAATAACTTATTGACACTTTTTTAAGAACGTGTGATTTATTTTGATCTTGGCTCACAATTTACTGCGTTAATTGTTGTTTTACTGTGTGCCTTCCCTCTCATATTATTTAAGTTTGTTGTAACGAAAAATCATGAATGTTCGTTTAAGAAATAACGCTATTAAGCCTGCTTAAAATTTCAAATTATATTTGCTTTTAACGCGCAACTTCCCTAATAGGTATTAAGTTAGTCAGTAGTAACTTATTGCTGTTAGCCCATCATCAGTTCTACTCAAGAGCAACGAGCTAGCTGGTTAAATAAAATTGCCCAGTTAGCGGCTAAGTAGTGCACCAATATAAACCCAAAGCTTAAATTAAACACAATAAAAACAAATAGGTACGGATAAAAATCAACTAGAAACTATGATAATAAAGTGAGAAGATAGTGTGTATCGGTTAAATAGTTTAATGTAAAAATCATAAGATGAGGGAGTATCAGTGAGTAGTCATTTTTTAAAGTCGATTGTCGCGGTGGGCTTAGTTTTAAGTTTACAGGGCTGCTTTGGCGAACCTGTGTTTGAAGCTGAGTCACTCAGTAGTTTTCGTCACACTGATGAGATTGTGCTATCAGCGGCAATGACAGAAGATGGAGCGATGAGTCTAGTCGCCGAGCAAGGCAAAGTGTGTTTATGGGATAACAAAACGAATAAAGTAAAATTTAGCTGTTTTACTGGCGATAACGCTAAACATATTGAGTTGATGGGCTTTAGTAAAGACAAAACTCAGTATTACATTTCAAACCGTACTTCTGTGCTGTTATTTTCTGCTACTACAGGGCAATTAGTCGGCAGCTGGGCAACGGGAAGAAATATAGCCCGAGATATCGCTATATCGGCCGATGCGGGTATTTTACTCCTAGGTTACCGCTCTGGTGAAGCTCAGATCATTAATACAAAAACCTCGTCTGCAACCTTGTTTCCAATTCACCGTTTAGATATTAACTCTGTGGCTCTATCTGATGATGGGAAAACAGCATTAACAGGCTCAAGTGATAAGTTTGCCTATCTGTGGAACACTGAAGACGGTGTAATTAAGCAACGCTTTAAATTAACTACTCGCATCAATCACGTTGCAATGAATAGCACCGCGAGCCTTGGCTTTGCCATAGATTCTGTGGATGACCGAGTGTTTTTAGATTTAAAAACTGGTGAACAACAAGCCGAGCTAGATATTATGGCTAATTTTATGGAGTTTAATGACTCGCTATTTATCAATGATGACAAATGGTTTTTAACAGGCTCGCCAAAAAGAACCTTACATTTATGGCGAGTTGCTGATGGTCAACATCTAGGTGAATATAAAGCTGAAAAATTACGTTTACGTAGTTCTATTTTAGCCATCGCCTATAATAAAAAGAGTAATCACTTGCTCAGTGAAACCAGTGATGGCGTGCTAGAGATTTGGCCTTATAAGCCATTAAAGTAGTGCAATCAGGCCGTGTTGATTTAACAAGCACGGCCGTTATATTTACTGCTGAGTACTATTAATAATCAAATTTATGTTTGCTAAACAGACTTTGCACCTGTTGCCATACCTTACCCGGTTTTCCATCACCAATAAGCTTACCATTTACTTTTACCACTGCGCCGACTTCTTTGGTTGCGCTGGTGATCCATACTTCATCGGCGTCGAGTAGTTCAGCTTTGCTAATAACACGTTGTTGCACTTTAAAATCGCTGTGGCTATGTAGAATATTTAAAATTAACCAACGGGTTATCCCCGGTAAAATTTGGTTATCAAGTGGTGGGGTGCTAATCACACCGTCTTTAACTATAAAAACATTGCTTGAGCTTGCTTCGGTAATTTCTTCTAGTCGGTTATAAAGAATTGTTTCTTTGTTGCCAGCAGCAACACCGTGTTGGTTATGAATAACATTACCAAGCAGTGCGGTTGATTTTATATGGCAACGTTGCCAACGTTTATCTTGCTCTAGTGAAACTGTGTAGCTTGTTGCATGCTCAATGTCGCTCACAGGCTCTGCCGGGATTTCGAATACATAGGCAAACACCGTTGGCGTTATATTGCTTGGGTAAGCATGCGCGCGCTTAGTATCGGTTCCTCGGCTAACGTGCAAGTATATACCTAAATTATCACCTTGATTTTTTTCACAAAGTTGCTCGCAGATGCGGCGCCAAGTATCGGCACTGTAATCGAGCTTAATTTCAATCTCATTTAAGCCATTATTCATGCGCTCTATATGGGCATTAAATCCAAGCATTTTTCCTTTGTATGCGGGAATAACTTCATAAATTCCATCACCAAATAAAAACCCGCGATCCATCGGTGAAATTTTAGCGTCAGCTGCTGCTAGGTACTCACCGTTTAGGTAAACCGTGCTCATGGTTAATCCTCATTCTCTATAAAGCCGTCAAGTTGGCGTAGTCGTGTTATTAATTGCTGACCGTGTATGGCATTTAGGCCATCTTCGGTTAATTCGTTTTTGTGCGTAACACCATCAACGCTGCCACGCTCACTTAAATAATGCAAAATTGCTAAGGTGTCTACATTGGCAAGCAGGTCTTGGCGATGCCAGCGGCTTAAAAATGCGATAATGCCATACGCCGCCCAATTAGATACATCAGCGAGTAATAATTCATCGCAACAGGTTAAGCTGGGCATAATATTCAGCTCTGTCATGTGTTGAGCTACATTGCCCATGCCTATTTCGTTACCGCCATCACCAATGGCGATGGTTGGACAAGACGCTTGTGTGATAAAAAAGTCAAAGCAACCGCAATCTGCTGAGATATCTATGCCGCGCATATTGTAGTATTTATTACCATGGCATAACCCAGGGCGCTCAATAGATAATACACAATCAGGGTTTAATTTAGCCAAGGCTTGTTTGCTAAATGCCATTGCGTCGTTAAAGTTATCTAGCGGTAACTCAAAGCAGTTAAAGTCGTTTTTTAATGCGCTGTAAAGGGGGTTTCCACACACTAAAATAGGCTTTTTGCCTAACTTTTTCAGCGTATTATATAAAGCAATTGCACCAACAGGGCCGTCGGTTTCAAACGTTTGCTTAACGGCAAAACCGGTGCCAATGAGTACGGTATTGTTCGCTTGGTGTAAAGCCTCTGCTGCACGTAAGTAGGTACCTATTTGCTGATGCGCATATAAATTTTGCATCCCCCGCAGGTTTTGCTCAATCATCATCGCTTCGATTGCTTGGCTTAGTTGCTGATCTGTTAGCTTGTTTGGCATAATGCTTTGATCTCAGATATAAGCGCAATGCCATCCGCGTTATCACCGTGTACGCATAAGCTATCGGCATTTAATGTAAGTTTTTTACCACTTTGTGTAGTCACACTGCCTGTGTTTAATAGTTGTTTTACTTGGGCTATTAAGGCGGCTTTGTTATGTACGCTGCCTGGTATTTTGCGTGATACAAGGTGGCCTTGATCTGTATACTGCCTATCTGCAAAGGCTTCTAGAATAAGGGTTACACCATGCTCGTTAGCCAGCTGTTGATGCCGCTTCGCATCAGCTGTAGCCAGTATCATTAACTTTAATTTGCCTGAGTACTGAGCGATGGCTTTGATCACCGACAGTAATATGCGTTCATCAGCCATCATGTCGTTATACAATGCACCGTGTGGTTTTACATAGGTGAGTGTTAAACCGTGCACTTTCGCCATCCCTTCTAGTGCCGCAATTTGGTAGTGCAAACAATGTGTGAGCTCTTGCTCAGTTAGCGCCATTGAGCGGCGACCAAAACCTTGTTTATCAGGGTAGCTAGGGTGGGCACCAATCATGACATTATGGCGCTTTGCTAAGGCTAAAGTTTGCGCCATAACATCAGGATCACCTGCGTGAAAGCCACAGGCAATGTTTGCCAAATCAATATGGGGCATAACTTGGTCATCAAGGCCCATTTGCCAAGCCCCAAAACTTTCACCTAGGTCACAGTTAAGCTTCATCAGTTTTTCCATTTAAAACGCAGAAATGTGCGCATTTTGAATATCGGTTATTAGCATATGCCCTGGGCTGTGAGTAATGCAAAAATCTGGCGCTGCATTAGCAATAGCTACTTGTGGAGTAACACCGCATGCCCAAAATACCGGTACTTCGCCTTCTTTAATGCTCACTGACTCGCCAAAATTAGGCCGGTTTATATTGCTAATACCAATCGCTGCAGGGTCGCCAAAATGAACAGGGGCTCCATGTACGTCAGGAAAGCGACTACAGATTTGAATTGCACGGATGGCATCGGCAGGTTTCATCGGCCGCATACTCACCACCATATTGGAATGAAAAATCCCCGCGCTTTCACAGGCAATGTTGGTCATATACATAGGGACATTCTTATGCTCTGTAATATTGCGAATTTCAATTCCCGCGGCTTGTAATGACTCTTCAAACGAAAAAGAGCAACCAATTAAAAAGGTGACTAGATCGTCTCGCCAGTGATCTTTAATATTGGTGACTTCTTCAATCAGCTGGCCTTTTTTAAAAATACGATAACGGGGAAGGTCAGTACGTATATCTAGATCATGGGCAACATTGGGAATATCAATTGCGCCCGGCGTGCGGCTGCTTGCCACAATTGGACATGCTTTTTTATTTGCTTGGCAAAACTGTAAAAAATCAAAGGCATAACGCTCAGGTAAAATCACTAAATTAGCTTGTACAAAGCCTGGAACAAACCCTGATGTATGACCCGTATAATCTTCATTGCGGATCATATTACGTATAGCGTAAGGTGTTGTTAGCGAAGCGTTATGTTGCATAAAATCCTCTTTAATTGTTATTAATGCCAGAAACGGTCACAGGTAATGTGCCAGTGGCTTTAGCTTTACCAACCAATACTTTAGCAAGAGCTGTAAAAGCCGGTCCTGCTACTTTAACATTATTATCTATATCTATGTTATACGCATAAGTAGCTAAAATTGCATCACCATATTGACCAAATTTAGCAATATCATAAGGGGCACGTAAGCTAACAAACACGGTTTTTTTATTAGCACGTTGTGCGTGTTGTAATAAGCGCTCAAGGGCTGCGCCTTGCTCTGATTTGGCAATGGAAAATTGTGGGTCGTCAGCTAAATCATCCATCCCACCAATTTCAACGGCACTTTGATTGGGTGAGGCGTTACCAGCGATAATAATATCCGCATTGTTTAGCGCTTTTAGGGTCGCGTTAGGTTCAAAGCCTTGTAAACTTGTACAACTAAATTGGTAGTTAGAATTAGAATCAGCGTGTGCTGCAATCGCTTGTTCAAGCGCCATACATTTACGTGTATCTGGCATAATAATGTGTATTTTAGCCTTATTGGCTAATTTAAGTGGTAACGTGCTTTGCTCATTTTTGACTTGTGTAATAGCTGCAAGTGCCAGTTCGGCTTCTACTTTACGATGGCTTGAGTCACCTAAAATAAGCTGTGCTTTTTGAATTGCGAGTGATTCATCAAGCGCGGTAGTTAACTTAAACTTACTTTTAAGCTGTAAAATACGCTGAGCAGATTGGGCCACTTCATCGCCATCTAAATGGCCTTTTTTGACTTCGTTAACTAATCGAGCAATGAGCTGGTCGAGTACGGCCAAATCTTTTGGGCTACGAATTTCAATAGGCATCAAGGCAATATCGACACCCGCAGAAAAAGTATTCACCACGGCTTCAATCGGCTCAAAAAAGTGGCTGATCCCTGCCATATCAAGTGCATCGGTGATCACCACACCTTGGTAATTTAATTCACCACGTAATAAGTCGGTAATGATTTTACGCGACATAGTGGCGGGTTTTATCATGGTTTTACCATCTTTACTAACAAAGGTGGTGTCATCCAATGCAGGGTATTGGATATGCGCGGTCATGATCATGCCTGGGTTTTGCGCTTTTATAATATCTTTAAAAGGCGGTAAATCTTGCTGCCAGATCGTTTCTTTGTCATGCATTACTTTGGGTAAGCCGGTGTGGCTGTCTACGTTAGTATCGCCGTGTCCTGGAAAGTGCTTAAGTGAGGTGATCACGCCATTACCTTCAAACCCTGCAACTTGAGCACCGCCGAGTTTACTTACCAATGCTGGATCTTCACCGTACGAGCGTACATTGATCACAGGGTTGTCAGGGTTCATGTTGACATCAACCGTGGGGGCGTAATTTACGTTGACCCCAATTGCTTTAAGCTCATCAGCGATGACTTGCGCTGACTGCGTCGCAAACTGAGTACCGTGCTGTGCATAGCTTGCGCCGATTGACATATTACCTGTAAACGAGGTGGCAACATCACGAGGAATTCGCGCCACACGGCCGCCTTCTTGGTCAATAGAAATAAATAACGGGGCACCTAAACTGGCTTTAGCCGCTGCTTGTTGCATTTGATTATTGAGCTTAACTATTTGGTTAATACTCTGAATATTTTCAGCAAATAAAATAACGCCGCCAATATTATGTTTGGTGATCACATCAGCTAAATCAGTCGGTAGCTCGGTCATTGCGGTACGACATTTTTGCTCGCTGTCTTGTTCGCAGTAATAACGAAAATCAAGCATCAGCTTTTGGCCAATTTGTTGTTCAAGGGTTAAGTTAGTTGCTGCGAAGGTCGAATCCATTGGTAAAAAACACCCTAGTCCAAAGATAATTGATGATATGGCAAACTTATTTAACACAGTAGGCTCCAAAGCTGAATGCTTATTTGTTGTGTGAATATTTTATTCTTGATGGTAATGCTGTTTTAGTTTGAAATACAGCACTTTTTACAACACTAACTGTTTTTATTGGTTACTGCAAAAGATTAATTTAAGCCTGTTATTTATTAACTAAGGCTTAATAATAAAGGTTTTACTCAGAATTTGATGGCTTTATTTGAGTACTAATGCGCATTTGGAAATGTTAGATAAAAAATTTAAAGTAATAATATATTCCTTTTATATTGTTGTTACGAAAAATACTTGCTTACCCTTAGTTATTGAATCGGGAGGGAGCTCAAGCTTTTAATTAGTAAGAAAGGTTATATGTTGAGTTACTAATGAAGTACGTGTCTTTTAAAGCCTGAAAATGGCTATAGTAGCTAAGTATGTTCTTAATCAAAGAAAATGCCTGTTTTTATATAATTTCTTTTGTATTATTGCTAATCTTTATTTAGATAAGGCCAAGGAAATATAGGCTCTTTACTTTAAACGTTGAGTATTATTTTGCGCCGCCTAACAAAAATTTTAAACATAAAGTTAGACTTAAAAAAGTTAATCTTATTTTTGGCTTTATCTGCCACGATTGTGACATTTCTCAATAGCTTTTATTCAAGCTACCAAGTGCAAAAGCAACAATTAAAGTCTGAAACACTTAAAAGTCAGAGTGCTTATGCCGCCAAGCTCGTTTCTGCAACAGACCGCTTTTTACAATCAGCCCAACAACAACTAGCTTATTCAGCCAGTGTTATTGAAGCTAATTTTGCCAATCCTGCTATTTTGACTCAAGAAGTCGAGCGCTTGAAGCGCCAAACTGATAGCTTTAATTCAACAGTTATCGTACTGGCAAACGGAATAGTCAAAGATATTTCACCAAAAAGTTTAAAACTCACAGGTAAAAAACTCGACAGCTATGGTGCTTTACAAGCGCTTTCGGTAAAGGAACCAATGATCAGTGAGCCGTATACGTCAGCAGCAAATAATTTGATTATTTTTATTTCTCACCCGTTATTTGACGCCAATGGTGGTTATTTAGGCTATTTGGGTGGTTCGATTTATTTAAAGCGTGCCAGTATCTTGCACGATTTACTACAAGTGCATTTTCATAAAGATGGCTCGTATTTATACGTTGTAGATAAAAACCGTCGGCTACTTTATCACCCAGATACTAGCCGAATTGGCGAGCAAGTTTATAATAATGAAGTGATTGAAGCGGTATTAAGTGGAAACCACGGAACACAGCAGCTAATAAACAGCCAAAATAAGGCGATGCTAGCAGGCTATGCACCACTTAAAACCGCTCCTTGGGGCATCATTACCCAGCGCCCATTAGAAGCAACTCTTGAGCCATTAGATGGGTTAATGATCAATGTATTGCAGCGCACACTGCCCATAGGTTTTGCCACATTACTATTTATATGGCTCCTTGCTCGACTGATAGCTCACCCATTAAGAGATTTGGCGAAAACGGCTAACAGTCTCCATAGCCCACATGTAGCACAGCAACTCAAGGACGTTAAATCGTGGTATTTTGAAAGTGCCGAATTACGTAAAGCCATACTCAATAGCGTGGGTGTACTGCAAAACCAAATAGGGATGTTACGCCAAGAAGCACAAACAGATCCGCTTACCGGGTTACACAATAGACGTAGTTTAGATACGACTCTCACACAGTTAACCGTTACGCATACCCCATTTGCTGTATTGGCGATAGATATTGATTTTTTTAAACGTGTAAATGACGAATTTGGCCATGATATCGGCGACCATGTTTTACAGTCATTAGCTAATATTGTGCAGGATGTTACACGTACAACTGACTTTGTTGCACGTACAGGAGGTGAGGAATTTATGGTTATTTCACCTAATGCAACAGCAAGTAGTGCTTATTTATTGGCAGAGCGCGTACGTATGCAGGTATCAGAAACTTTTATTGACCCGGTTGGTTATATCCATGTATCAATTGGTGTTGCCGGTTGGCCGCTACAGCAACTTACCCTTGAAGAGATTTTGAAACTGGCAGATCAGGCGCTTTACCAAGCAAAACACTCAGGGCGTAACCGCACTATTGTAGACTCTCACTACCAAGGGACGGATAGTGAGAAAACGGCTGAAGTGAGATAGACCACATATTTTAATCAACTTGCTTCTTTGTTGATTAAAATATGTGGTAATACACCGTCTAGATCGGCCTGCAATTTAGCGTTGATTTTATAAACTTGCCCTAGCCGAGTTTGAGTTAACACTTGTTCGGGTGTACCACAGACGACTACCTTTCCCTGTTCCATCATATATAAACGATCGGCAAAGCTTGCTGCTAATGAAAGATCATGTACAACTGCAATAACACCGGCGCCTTGCTTTGCAATTGTACGCGCTTGAGTCATGACTTCGTATTGGTGATACAGATCTAAACTTGAAGTTGGTTCATCAATTAATAAATAGCCGGTGCGCTTTTTTGCTAAGCTTGGCTGTAATTGGAAAAGTACGCGGGCAAGCTGTGCGCGTTGTTTTTCACCACCGGATAACTGGGTAAAACATTGCTGCGCTAAATGGGTGACACCTAATGCTTGCATGGCATTTTTTGAGAACCGTTTAAGTGCCGTTGAGCTAAATTGTTCTTGGTGTGCAACATGCGCCATATCGACCACTTCATTCACTGTAAAAGGAAAATCTAGATCATAATTTTGTGTAAGCACAGCTCTTAATTGCGCAAGTTCTGCGATGCTATAATCAGCTAAGTTTTGCTGGTTAATCGTTACTGTGCCTGCGGATAACTCAATATCTCCACAAAGTGCTTTTAGTAAAGACGATTTACCAGCGCCATTGGGCCCGATGATCACCACAACTTCATAGGAGTTAGCTATAAAATCAACATTATCTAACAGTGTTTTATTGCCAATTTTTGCAGTTAAATTATTAGCTAAAAGCATTTTACCCTCGTCGTTGGTAAGTTTTTAATAACATGATTAAAAAGAATGGGCCGCCAATGGCGCTAGTGATCAGGCCAATGGGCAGCTCAACAACCAATCCAGCGCCTGCGCCGCGCTATAACAATAGTGGTGAAAATGACCGAGATGGCTTTGAGCTTGAAGTGAACTACGCCCACTCAATAGGCTATGTAAACCTTGCTTACAGCGAAATATCAGGTGCAGATCAAGACGGTGAGCCACTATGGTATTTACCTGCTGATAAATTAGCGATCACGGCTGGCTTATTCTTCTTCGATGCAAGCCTAGGAACAGGTATTAGCGTTCAGGATGTTGCTGCGCGAACTGTTTTAGCCTATGACGGCGCAAGCCAAAGCTACCAAGAAACTCAGCAAGACGATTATACCTTGGTTGGCTTAAATGCGACGTGGGATATTAACAACCATTGGAACTTACGGTTAGCAGTAGATAACCTATTAGATAAAGAGTACCAAGTGATGGCTGGTACCGGTGGTGCCATTGGTGATTACGGCGTAGGTCGTAATATCAAAACCCAATTGAGCTTTAAGTTTTAACCTTCTCAGAGACTCAGCCAGCTAGGCTGAGTCGCCTTCACAAGGCACTGCCACACAGCACTGTATGCTCAGTTGCAAGGAAATCGCTGTGTATTTAACTGGCCACAAAGCTAATTCACGGCATATTCTTTATTGGCATCAATTTTTAAATATGCAATATTAACAGGTGAATTCAACAACCCTAAAAGTTACAGCCATGTTTAATAAATTACGTTTTAAATCAATTTCATTGCTTTGTGTTATCGGTTTAGCGAGCCCACTAGTGAATGCTCAGCAAACGGAACACACAAATAAGCGCAATGAGTTTGTGGATGTTGCGACAATCATGCCAACCGCCATATTTGATATTCGTTACTACAGCGCTAATAACTTTGTCGGCCAACCTATTGATGGCTATAAAGCACCGAAATGCTTATTACATCAAACCGCGGCAAAAGGCTTACAGCAAGCACATAAGCATGCGCAGCAAGCAGGGTATAACTTAAAAATATTTGACTGCTATCGCCCGCAGCGCGCGGTTGATCACTTTGTACGTTGGGTTAATGACGAAAGCGATACCAAAACCAAACCTGAGTATTACCCAAATTTAGGAAAAGATAAGCTATTGGGTGGCTATATAGCTGCAAAATCTGGTCATAGCCGTGGTTCAACGATCGATCTCACTCTAACCGACGCGACAGGCAAAGAGCTAAATATGGGCTCCTTGTTTGATATGTTCGATACCATTTCAAATACCGACGATGAACGTATTAGCGACAGTGAAAAAGCCAATCGTTATCTACTAAAAAATATTATGATGGCGGCAGGGTTTGCTCCGTATTCAATGGAATGGTGGCATTTTACCTATAAACCACAAGCATACCCAGATACCTACTTTGATTTTGTAGTGCAATGACTATGGGTAAATTTTGCAAAACAAGTATAAAGTATTTGACATAGCACAACAATTCTATATAGTGGGCCTCAGCTAGAAAGAAAGCATGTAATTTATAAATCTCCATTTCGTTGTTGTATAAGTAATACTTGTAGTACCGTCCTGAAGTTTTTAAGTACCATCTCATTTTTTGCTACACCCGCCCATTTGGGCACAATTTTTTATTTTATATCAGGATATTACAATGTCTAACATCGTATCAGGTACAGTTAAGTGGTTCAACGAGTCTAAAGGTTTTGGTTTCATCGAGCAAGAAAATGGTCCAGACGTTTTCGCACATTTTTCAGCAATCAAAAGCGAAGGTTTCAAAACTTTAGCTGAAGGCCAACGTGTAGAGTTCACTCTTTCACAAGGTCAAAAAGGTCCACAAGCGGATAACATCACTCCGTTATAATTTTTACTTTAATTAGTAAAAACAAAAAGCGCTTATAGAAGCGCTTTTTTTGTGCCTGTAAAACATAGAAATAAAGATTTAGGAACAAGGTTGCCAGAGGCTAGGGAAGTGACTAGATTCTAGGGTCTATCGGTGTAAAAACCTATTTTTGTAGGAACAGGCTTTAGCCGTGATGCTGTTTCAGGTTATGTGTTAAAAGCTAATCGGCGCTAAAGCGCTCTCCTACGAAAGTAAAAGGTTCTAGGTGTATTCGTACGGCGCTCGAAGCCCGTTGCTTTGTCTTCTCATTTACCCTCATTCACTTCTCTTTGTACAAATAGATCTTTTAGTAATTTATTCACAAAGAGGTAAAGAGACGCTGCGCTGATGAGGGAATAAAAAAGGGACTAGGTTCTAGGTTCTATCGGTGCAAAAACCTATTTTTGTGGGAACAGGTTTTAGCCGTGATGCTGTTTCAGGTTATGTGTTAAAAGCCAATCGGCGCTAAAGCGCTCTCCTACGAAAGTAAAAGGTTCTAGGTGTATTCGCAGCACGTTGCTTTTCTTCTCTTTGTGTAAATCGCTTTTAATTCCACCGACGCTCGCATCTTGAGGTAGTTTGGGTATATTATTAAGTATCTTTTTCAACTGTAAGTGAACGGCGCTATATTTATTCGAAATGGTTTCGCGTGCTTGTTATTACTGTGTGGCCAGTTTGCCTATGCAGTACAAACACTCACCATCTACACAGAGCAGTTCCCACCTTACAATTTCTCTAATAAAGGGCAATTACAAGGGATAAACCTCGATATTACACGTACGCTTTGCGAGCGAGTGAAGGTTGAATGCCAATTTGAGCTACTGCCGTGGGCGCGTGCCTATCAATTAGCACAGAATAATTCGGCTGCTGGCTTGGTATCGACAGCTCGTACTGTGCAACGTGAAACGCTATTTCAGTGGGTGGGGCCATTGGTGTCATCTCGCACGTTCTTTTACCGTCTGGCGACCAATAAGCATATTAACCCGACTGACTTAAACCAAGTTAGTGCCTATTCCCTTGGCTTGGTAAGAGGCAATGTTTACGAGCAATTGGTTTATGAGGTTGGCTTTGAAGCTGATAAAAATCTGTTACAGTTTTCTCATCATTATGAATACATGAATCTGTTTTTTAAAAATAAAATCGATCTTATTTTAGGCTCAGAGTATGTTCTAGATTACCAGCTCCAGCAATTTGGTCATGGGGGTAAAGAAGTGGTCAAATTGGTTGAGTTACCGGTAGAAAAACTAGGCGGAAATTACTTAGCTTTTAATAAAGCAGTTCCAAAAGAAATTATTGCGCAATTCAATGTACAACTACAGCGACTTAGAGAAGAAGGGGAAATCGACTCGTTTAAAAACCTGTATATCCACAATTAGAGCGCACGGTTATTTTTGCTTTAATAAGGCATTATATTGCGGCGTGCTTTTTACCTTTGCGAATGCGTGTTTTAATTGAGTTACCACGGCTTTATCCATATTGATATTAGTTGCTAAATAGCCCGCCACGGCAAGTTCATCAATTGCATACACAAAGCTAATTTTATCTGCATTTATGGCAAGTTGCTCACTCATCGCAGCCAGATAGTTTTCATCATCAATAATTAAATCTACTTTTTCTGCTAGTAACAAGTGATATGACTTTTGAATATCACTGGTTAGCACAACAGCAAAGCCATATTTAGTTAATACCTTATAAGCAAGATCATGACGCTGTACAGCCACGTTGTATTGTTTGGCCTGCTCTAGGTTATTGATAACAATATCACTGCGTTGACTGAGTTTAACAAAGCCTAATTTAAACTGCGCTACGGTACCAATCCAATGAAATAGCGGCTCCCGATCTGCTGTTTTAGCTAAGCTGTATATGAGCGTATTTGGTTTTGAGTGTGCCATTTTATAGGCACGAGCCCAAGGGTAGATTTCGATTGTGGCATCGATGTTAGCGGCAGCTAAAATAAGCCTTACAATTTCGGTGCTGTAACCCATTACTTCATTATTGATACGGGTTTGATTTGGCGGCGATAACTCAGTAACAACTTTAAGAGGCGTGTGGGCATAACAAAATGGTGCAAATAAAATTAGCATCAAATAAATAAAAGGCCGCATGAAGTTTCCTCAACTGTCAGGTACAGTTTGAGTATAGTAACAATCTATAAAATTTGAAAAGTGGAAGGCTTAAAACGATAAAAGGGCCTTGCGGCCCTTGGTGAAGTATCGTTCAAGTCAGATAGCTCTTTAACCCCTTAAAGCTCTATCCTATTGTTTTGCAACTAAGGCTCATCTCAAAGTTTCTAAGCTAGCGAGAGGAAAAAACCTGCAATTGCGGCGCTCATAAGGTTAGCCATAGATCCTGCTAACACTGCTCTGAGCCCTAAGCGTGCGATATCCTTTCGCCGACTAGGCGCCATACCGCCTAATCCACCTAGTAAAATGGCTATCGATGATAAGTTAGCAAACCCACATAACGCGAATGTGACAATCGCTTGTGTGTGCGCACTTAACGTATCGCGATAATTTATAAAGTCTAAGTAAGCAACAAATTCATTCACTACTAACTTTTGACCAATAAAACTGCCGGCTATAATTGCTTCATTCCATGGTACGCCGAGTAACCAGGCAACCGGGGCAAATATATAACCTAAAATTTCTTGTAGTGTCAGTGTCGGATAATCAAACCAGCCACCAACACCACCTAATAAACCGTTTAAAAGCGCGATTAAAGCAACAAACGCTAATAACATTGCGCCGACATTGAGCGCTAAATGCATACCGTTGGCGGCGCCCGATGCTGCTGCATCTATTACATTGACTGGTTTGTCTTCACTTTCTTCAAGATCAGCCAATGTGTCTTTTGGGGTTTCGGTCTCTGGCACAATCATCTTGGCCATTAAAAACCCACCCGGTGCAGCCATAAAGCTGGCAGCAATTAAATATTTAAGCTCTACACCTATAATGACATAACCGGCCATTACCGAGCCTGCAACCGTGGCTAGGCCACCTACCATCACTGCAAACAATTCCGACTTGGTCATAGTTGCTATAAATGGCTTTACTATCAACGGTGCTTCAGTTTGGCCAACAAATATGTTGGCGGTCGCTGAGAGCGATTCGGTACGCGATGTTTTTAACAGTTTTTGTAAACCACCGCCGAGGATTTTAATAATCCAATCCATAATGCCAATGTGATAAAGCACTGCAACAAGGGCAGAGAAAAACACAATGACCGGTAACACTTGTACCGCAAAAATAAACCCTAAGGTATCTTGGCTGGCAAGGGGACCGAATAAAAACGATATTCCGTCATTTGCAAAACCAATTACCGATGATACGGCTTTTGACATGCTCACTAAGGCGTTTTTTCCTGCTTCAAAAAACAGTACAAACCCGCCGATAATAAATTGCATGGCAAACGCAATACCCACCGTTCTTAAACTAATTGCTTTGCGGTTGGTTGAGGCCACAAAAGCAATGCCTAGCAGCACACACATGCCGACTAAGCTCATAAATGTTGTCATGTTTGGTTATTTCCCGTTGTTATTTTTGCAGTAAATATTTTATTTTACTTTTAATTATATCAATCGCAACACGATTCATGCCGCCACGTGTGACCACTAAATCAGCCTTGTGCTTTGAGGGCTCAATAAACTGATAAAACATAGGTCTCACAGTCGCTTGATATTGTTCAACAACGGACTGTAATGTTCTGCCTCGTTGCTCCATATCACGTTGCATACGGCGCATTAGGCAAATATCAAGCGGTGTATCTATAAACACTTTGATATCAAATTCTTTATTTAGCGCTTTGTCGCTGAGCAGCAAAATACCTTCTACAATAATTATTTGAGCTGGCATAACCGTGCGTGTTTTATCACTACGTGTATGCTGCGCATAATCATATGTTGGAACTTCGACCGCTTCTCCATTGCGTAATTTTGTTAGATGTTCGCACATCAATTCATGTTCAAACGCATCAGGGTGGTCGTAGTTCGTTTGCGTACGATGGGCAAACGGCAGATGCGATTGGTCTTTGTAATACGCATCTTCTTCGATCACGGCGATAGCGCCTGGTTCGAGCTCATTAACCAATTCATTATAAATAGTTTGGCTAAAAAGAGATTTGCCCGACGCAGATGCGCCAGCAATGGCTATTATTGTTCGTGTCACTAAAGTTCTCACCCACACAGAAGGTATATATTGTTGGTAGATCACAATAGCAAAAAAGACACGAATAATCTCTCTTGCTTCGCTTTAAGATGTGAAATTTATAATGTTTAGGTTTTATGAAACAGGACTTATGTCCTGTACGGTAAAAAGCAACAACAGATAAAGTAGCTCTATTGGATAAACGAGGTGAGTATGGCAAGAGCAATTATATTGATGGCAGACAGCTTAGGCATAGGCGCAGCCCCCGACGCTGACAAGTTTGGCGACCTAGGCGCGAATACATTTGCCCATCTGCTAAAAGCATACTCAGACGAAACCGGTAAACCACTTTCACTGCCTAACTTATCATTATTAGGTTTAGTGGATGCATGTGAAGCGGCAGGCAATGAACCTTGCTTAGTGAGCGATCGCCAAACACCGATTGCAGCGTGGGGTTACGCTAAAGAGCTTTCAAGTGGTAAAGACACACCATCAGGTCATTGGGAAATGGCGGGTGTGCCGGTGTTATTTGATTGGGGTTATTTCCCTGATACACAACCTTGTTTTCCGCAAGAATTTATTGACGAGCTAATTGCTCGTACGGGAATTCCTGGCATTTTAGGCAACTGTCATGCATCAGGAACAACCATTTTAGAACAGCTAGGTGAAGAGCACGTAAAAACAGGTAAACCAATCTGTTACACCTCAGCTGATAGCGTGTTTCAAATAGCCGCGCATGAACAAACTTTCGGTCTAGAAAAGCTTTATCAGGTCTGCGAAATCACACGGGCGCTGCTTGATGAAATGAACATAGGACGAGTGATTGCGCGGCCATTTTTGGGTTCGACTAATCAAGACTTTGCCAGAACAGGCAACCGTCGTGATTATTCAGTGTTACCGCCAGCGCCAACCTTGCTAGATAAACTAGCAGAAGATGGCGGCGAAGTAATAAGCATTGGTAAAATTGCAGATATTTATGCACACCAAGGTATTACACAAAAACACAAAGCCCCTGGCTTACAAAACTTATTAGAAAAAACATCACAGGTGATGGCATCAGCGCCAGATCATAGTTTGATATTTACTAACCTTGTTGATTTTGATGAAAAGTTTGGCCACCGTCGTAACCCAGTAGGGTATGCAAAAGCACTTAAAGAGTTTGATGATTATTTACCAACAATTCTTAAGCAGCTTAAACCCGACGACGTACTAATTATTACAGCGGATCACGGTTGTGATCCAACATTCCCGGGCAGTGAGCACACCCGTGAATATGTACCTGTACTTGCTTATCGAGCTGGGCTGGAAAATACCCCGCTTGGTGAGCGTGCTAGTTTTGCAGACATAGGTCAAACACTTGCCCAGTGGTTTAACTTACCTGCACTTGACTATGGTGACGGCTTTGTATCAGAGCTAAAAGCACCACTTGTAAAAGGAAACGAATAATGAGTACTCCGCATATCGAAGCGAACAACGGTGATTTTGCCCAAACGGTATTAATGCCAGGCGATCCACTACGCGCGCAATATATTGCAGAAAACTTTCTTGATAACGCAGTAAAAGTAACTGGCGTTCGTAATATGTATGGCTTTACCGGAACCTACAAAGGTAAGCCTGTAAGTATTATGGGGTCAGGGATGGGGATTCCATCTATGTCAATTTATGCCCGTGAATTGATAGTTAGTTACGGCGTTAAAAACCTTATTCGTATCGGCACCTGTGGCGGTATTGGCAGCGATATAAAAATTCGCGACGTTATTTTCGCCCAAGGCGCCAGCACAGATTCTAACGTAAACCGTGCTCGCGTACGTGGTTATGATTTCTCTGCTATTGCTGATTTTGACCTACTATTAAATGGCGTTAACGCGGCAAAAGAGTTAGGTATTAAAGCAAAAGTAGGTAATGTATTTACCACCGACACCTTCTATCAAGCTGATAACACTTTTTATCAAGAGCTTGATAAATTAGGTATGTTAGCCGTTGATATGGAAACCGCTGGTTTATATGGCGTTGCTGCCGAGTATGGCGCAAAAGCAATGGCATTATTTACCGTAAGTGACCATGTGATCACTGGTGAAGCAACACCAAGTGAAGAGCGTCAAAGCACCTTTAACGAAATGGTTAAAATTGCTCTAGAGTCAGTGTAACTAAACAATGTAAAAAGTTCCTTGGTAACGTATTCGCTGATTTGGAGACACGCCCAAATACAGTGAGACTAACCTCCCAAAGCCGCCTAGTAACCCTAGGCGGCTTTTTTTAGCCGTAAGCTATCAGCTTTCAGCCATCAGTTTTAAGTTGTAAGTACTTAAAGCTTAAAACTTATAGCTTTAAGCTGCTCTGCCATTGACACCTCCCATTCCCTTTGCCACTGTTATATTAGGTATATCAAATAAGGAGAGGGCAATGTCTAATTGGGTTGAGGCGAAGGTGAAAGATATTGTTTGGTGGACAGATACCTTATTTAGTTTAATTGTAAATGCTGATGTTGAGCCATTTAAAGCCGGGCAGTTTACTAAGCTGTCGATGATGATGAATGATAAACGCATTGCTCGTGCATATTCTTATGTTAACTCACCGGATTCTGACGATTTAGAGTTTTACCTAATTAATGTGGCCGGTGGTTTGTTATCGCAGCAACTTGCTAAATTAACCCCTGGCGATACGGTTTTGATCGAACGTCGTGCCAGTGGCTTTTTTACCCTTGATGAAATACCCGCCAGTAAGCAACTGTGGATGCTTAGCACAGGGACTGCGATTGGGCCGTTTTTATCCATGCTTGAGCAAGGGGATATATGGCAGCGGTTTGAAGAGGTTGTGTTAGTACATGGCGTACGGTTAAATGCGGATCTCAGTTATCAAGCAAAAATTACGCAATTACAACAACAGTACCCACAATTACAGTATGTAAGTGTTGTTAGTCGTGAGCAGCCTAAACAAGGGTTACACGGGCGAATAACTGAGCATATTGCCAATGAGACTTTATTTAACCATTGCCATTTAATACCAACACCTGACACGGCGCAGTTTATGGTGTGTGGTAATCCAGAAATGGTAAAAGAAACCAGTACTATTTTAACCGATAAAGGTTATACCCGAAATCGACGCAGAGAGCCGGGGCAGATTACCGTCGAGCAGTATTGGTAAATGCGTAAATCGTGGGATAAAACTATCCCCTAAGCATATTTTTTGCTATTTTAGCGTCTGTTAAATTACTCAGGAACAGTATGAAATCGTTATTTTTTGCAGCTATTTTATTAGTATCATTGCAATCTTTTTCCGCCCCAGTTGAGCAAGCGCTTGAAGCTGAGCAAACGCAAGAAACAAAAGCAAACGAAAAAAGCACTGAAACGACGGAACAATTACAAGACAGTGCTGCGGTGATCACCATGACGCCACAAAACCAAAGTGCTGAAAAATCAACGCCGCCAGAAATTGAGCCAACTCAACCTATTGTTGTTGACCCTAATAAAGACAATATGATTGAGGTTGTAGATACTAGTAAAGTGTTAGGTAATGAAGCCGCAAAACCTGCACTGCAGCCAAAAAACCAAGCAGAAAAAGCACAAGCAATAGCACAAGCAGACCAAGCAGTTGCGCAAGCAAAAGAGGCGCTCACTTTAAAACAGCAAGCTAAAGCAAAGCAATCCCGCGAGTCATTGGCAGTCATTGAGCAATTGATCAAAGCGTATAATGCCCGCAACATTGAAGCATTTGTTGGTATGTATGATGAGAACGTCGAATTTTATGCTTTTCCAAATGAATTACTGTTCAAAGGCAAAGAAAAACTAATCGCCCGTTACGGCATTATGTTTAAAAAATTAAAGTGTATTAAATCATCACCCATTAAACGTATTGTATATGGCAATATCGTGATTGATCACGAGTTATCAGAAACCTGCTCAACCGATCCAAAAGTAGTTGATAAACGTTCAGAGCTGGTATCAAGTTATGAAATCGAAAACGGCAAAATAACTAAAGTACTATTTTTTCGCTAAACCGATAAGGAAAGTCAATGCAGCTAAGTGACGATAAAAAACTTCATTTACTTTATCGTGTAGAGCCTGGTTGCCTTGGTCCTAATGGTGGGCAAATGATTGAGCGCTTTTGTGATTATGCTAATCAACATCTAACAGCGCCTATTTTTGCCCATTACCACTTTACCCCGCGATTTGATAAGTCAAAGGCCGAGCGCCAATACAGTGTGAATAGCAAACTACTTGCTGAGCAACAAGTTAAGACTTATTTAACTCACTTTAAAGTGAGTAAAGATGATTTTGAAGAGCAACTCGACGAGTTGCTCACACAAGCCATTGATCGCTTTTTACAGCGTTAGCATTCCCCTGCCAAAATAATATTAAAGCTTGTATTATCGTGTAAGCTGGCAAACGCACTCTCATGTAGTAACTCATTACGTAAATTCGGCGAATACTCAAGCGCCATTTTTATATCAGCTAACGCATCTGCGTGTTTATGCGTCAGTGCATATGCACAGGCACGTTGCCAATATGCATAGCCATAATCACTGTCAATATCAATGGCTTGGTTGCATAGCTTAATAGCTTGCTCGGTCTCGTTTAACTCAAGTAAGGCATCGGCCTTGTAGGCAATGGCTTCAACATCTTCTGGTTTACGGTTTAAGATTTCATCGAAAATCTCAATTTTATTAGACACATCGCTTTCTAAGTTGGCGCGCATCCATAACGAATGAACCTCATTAGTGACTGAGATCTTCTCTTGGTTTTTTAGGATCTCTTCTGATCGTTCTCGTAGCTTTTCTTCAAAAGTGTTTAAACGCGCTTCGTATTCGTTGGTGATCACACTCACACGGGTATTAACGATATCTTCAACCTTGTTTTTTACATCGCGTAATGAGTTCCAACCTACGAGTACTAAAATAGAAGCGGTGGCAGTAATAATAAAGAACACGTTATTTATAGTGTCAGTGGTGTAAGTTATTGCTCTATCAGCCGTATCTAACTGAGCATGAGTGACTTGTTTAGTGACATCTTCACGCAGCTTTTGCTGATCTTGACGAACCGCTTTTAGCTCATCAAGAATATAACGCTCCATTAAGGGTTGAAACATAGGCTCTTGCACTTGCGCTAACGCTTGCTCTTGTTGCTGCTCTGACGGCGCTTGCCGAGCCTCTTGACCATGCACTTGCATTGAGCCAAGAAAAACCAAAAAGAGTGTAACCAGTAAAAAATTTTGACGCATAGTGCTGCCTAGTAATTAGATTTCGTTCAATATTAAATACAGTGTTGTATTCAATTAGTAAGGGAACTTTAACATGACTATCAATACGGAACTAGCAAATCACAGGCAAAAAAAAACCAGCTCAAGGGGGAGCTGGTCAAACTGCTTAAACAACATAAATGTCGTCAGGGGTATCAACAGGAGTGAGTGTGTATAATAGCCAAGTTTAACTGAACAATGTCTTAATATTTAACGCTTTACATAATTAATATAAAAAAATAGCCCAGCTTTAAATAAACCATGATGCAATCCTTAGGTAGGATTGAGTTTCATCGACTAAACTAAGCTTAACGACCCATTGGAATAAGGCTTATTTGATGCGGCAACAACTTGTGCAGATACTTTATGATGTGTCTACTTCAGCTATTCTCGATGAAGGGTATATAGAGCTAGCGGAGCAACTTATTGTTACGGCAATTATGAATGGCTTAAATAATGCCCGAGCAAGTATTTGGTTATTAAATGATGACTTTAGCCAATGTCACTGCCGATTATTACTTGATAATGACGATGATGACCCTGATCACAGTTTAGTGTTAACCCGTGAGACCTTTCCGGCTTACTTTCAGGCGCTTGATACACAACGTGTGATCATTGCTAATGATGCTCATACCGATCCCGCTACTTATGAATTTTCAGATTGTTATTTAACCCCTTTAGGCATCAATTCAATGCTAGATGCCCCCCTTAGGTTTAAAGGTAAAATGATCGGCATTTTTTGTTGTGAAGATACCAGACCAAGACAATGGCAAGACGACGAATGCGCGTTTTTATCTGCCTTGGCAGATTTATATGGCCGAGCATTGTCAGCGCAAGAAAGCCGTTTAGTGAAACAGCAGTTAGAAGTTGCCAACCAGCAGTTAGAAGAGCGGGTTATTGAGCGTACTAAAACCCTGCAAAAAACCCTAGATGCGTTAAATAACACCCAAGTGAAACTCATCGAGTCTGAGAAAATGGCGGCTTTAGGAAACCTTGTTGCTGGTATTGCCCATGAAGTAAATACACCTTTGGGTGTAGCAGTGACCGCCACAAGTTCAGCAACTGATCACCTTGCTCTGCTTACGCAGCAACTTAATGATAATACGTTATCAAAAAACGATGTAGATAATTTTATTTTGCATATCAGCGAATGTTTAACAATCTCAAGCACTAATTTAGATAAAGCGGCGGTTTTAATTTCTAATTTTAAACAAACTGCGGTTGATCAATCATCATTAAAAGTAAGCACCATAAACCTACATGACTACTTAACTAAGGCAATCCACAGCCTGACGCCATTGACTCGCCGTCACAAGGTTAATACGCAAATACACTGCGATAAAACTCTCAGCGTACTAACCGTTCCTGGGGCGCTGAATCAGATTATTATGAATTTAGTCAACAATAGTTGCGTACATGGTTTTACCGGAGCAGACGACAACCAAGTCACCATAACAGTGACTGACACCCCTGAGCGAGATAGTTACAGTTTATGTTACCAAGATAATGGCCGGGGTATGGAAGAGCATGTTGCTAGCAAAGTGTTTGAGCCATTTTTTACCACATCTCGAGGCAGTGGCGGCAGTGGCTTAGGAATGGCGATAGTTTATAATTTAGCGACACAGGCACTACGAGGCAATGTAACCGTTCACAGTAGGCCGCAACAGGGAGTGATGTTTACGATTGAGTTGCCCTATAAATTAACTTAAAAAACAAACGAAATGGTTTGTTTTTCATCGGATTGCACGAAAATACTACTATTGTTGATGAGAGAATATTCTGGTGACAGGGTAGGTAAATAGTAAAGCGACGGGTTACGTGCAGCGGGCGACGTGCTGCTGGCTTCGAGCTACGAATACACCTAGCGCCTAGTCACTTCCATAGAACCTAGCCTCTTTGTGAATAAATCACTTAAAACCAATTTGCACAAAGAGAAGTGAATGAGAACAAAATGAGAAACGACACTGGCTGCTGGCTTAGTGCGGTGTAGGTCGTCATTTATGGCGACATTGTTTGAGGTTGAAAATTGACGCGCTAAAGCACGACCTACATTAGTAGGAGAGCGCTTTAGCGCCGATTGGCTTTTAACACACAACCTAAAACAGCATCATGGCTAAAGCCTATTCCCACAAAAATAGGTTTTTACTTCGATATACCCTAGAACCTAGTATCTTTTTTATTACCTCATCAGCGCAGCGTCTCTTTACCTCTTTGTGAATAAATTACTTAAAAGGCAAAGCGGCGGGTTTCGGGCTTAGAGCGACGTGCAGCGAATACACCTAGCGCCTAGTCACTTCCCTAGAACCTAGTCCCTTTACTTTATCCACTAATTACTCAATGCTGCCAAACAATCATTGAGCTGTTGGTATAAGGTTTCACATTGTGATTGCTGATGCCGCTTTGCTGCGTCTTCTAATTGGCTTGCGAGGCTACTTAAATTAGTTGCTAGCATCATTTGTGCAGCACCTTTTAAACGGTGTGCAACTTCAGCAAGTTGTAAAAAATCGCCCGCCTGTAGTGCATTATTAAGCTGAGCAATATCAATTTTTGCGCTGCTAATAAACTCACTCAACAGCAAATCCACGTCATCTTTAGAGCCAAACATCGTTTGTAACTCAGCAAGGTTAAAACCGCTGTTATCGGTTATTGCATCAGGGCTCATAGTATCGACTACCGGGTTTAAAGTAGGGGCTATCTTCGGCAGATATTTATTTAATTTAGCCTGTAGCATGCTTTGACTAATGGGCTTGCTGATATAGCCATTCATGCCAAGTGCAATACAACGCTCAGCTTCACCGGTCAGGGCATTGGCAGTAAAGGCAATTATTGGCATGCTATTGCCTTGCTGGCGTAGCTGCTGAGTTAAGCCGTAACCATCAAGCTCAGGCATATGGCAGTCGGTAATAAGTAAATTGTATTGCTGCTTGGCGATGGCAGCGAGTGCTTGAATACCATTTTCAACATAATCAGCTTGATAGCCTAGGCTTTCAAGTTGGCGTTTGATAACGCGTCGGTTGGTCGGATGGTCTTCGGCAACCAAAATGAGCCTACCGGTGGCAATAGCTTGTGCTTTTGTTTGCAACTGAACTTGTTGCTGTTGTTCAACATAATTCAGGTTCTCAGCAAGTTTATCATCCGCGTGGGCAAGTAACTTTAGCAGCGAAGAAATTAATAACGGGTTTGTCGCAATAAAGTGATCGGCGCTGGCATCATTATTAGCCACTTCACAGAGCTTAACCCATACATTACTTGCATCCACTGCTTTAAGCTGCACGATATTAGCTAGTAGATGATGGAATATTATCATACTGTTGTTATAGCGCTCGGGGTTGCGCCATTGCTCAGGGTTAACTAAATCAGTGACGTGAACAAAATCTAATTGCCATTGTTTTAAGTACAGCACAACATTGGCAATACATTCACTGCCATCATCAAGTATGACTAACTGCTTTTTGTTTAAGCTAGTAGGCCATTGTGAAGGCTTGTAAGATTCCAGCGGTATAGTAAAACTAAACTCACTGCCTTGGCCTAAATGGCTAGCCAGGTTTATGTCACCGCCTAAACGGTTTACCAACATACGACAAATTGATAAGCCAAGCCCAGTACCACCATATTGGCGGTTCGTTGAACTTTCAGCCTGCATAAAAGGGGTAAATAGCTTACTTTGGTTTTCAGTTGCAATCCCTAGGCCGCTATCGCTCACAGTAAATGCGACCTGTTGTAAATTATGCTCAGTTGTAGTGGCAGTCACAGTGATATTGATATGACCTTGCTCGGTAAATTTAACCGCATTGCTGATCAAATTTGATAGCACTTGTTGTAATCGCACCGGGTCGGTTTCAATAAAGCGATTAAGCAGGGGATCAAAATAAAAATTCATCCGCAAGCCTTTGGCTTGTGCGTTCGCAATGTGTGCACGTATAGCATTTTCTGTGACCACCAATAAATCACACTCTACTTTCTCTATTGCGAACTGCTGCTCTTCCATCTTTGTATGATCAAGTACATCGTTGAGAATATGCAGTAAATTGTTAGCAGATGCGGTGATTGTGTTGACATCATCGCGCTGCTGAGAATCAAGCTGCGACTGCGAAAGTAGCTCGGTGGTGGTAATAACACCACTGAGTGGGGTACGAATCTCATGACTCATCATGGCTAAAAAGCGTGATTTAGCAATCGCCGCTTGTTCGGCTTTGGTTTTTTCTTCACTGAGGGCTATTTCTTGCTCTTTACGTTGGTTTATCTCAAGTAATACACCGCTCCAAACACAGTCATCTCCGGTTGATGTCGGAAACGCGACCAAGTTCAACCAATTTTTATAAGGCGCGTTTAATTCACATTCAAAATCAATACCTTGGTTATCTATTAATGCTTGATTTGCCGCATCAATAAGTTGCTCTACTTGTGCTTTTGAGATCAGTGTAAAAAAGTCTTTATCGTTAAGGTTAACGGTTTGCGTTGCCGATAAATTAATTTGTTTGAACGGCGTAAATCTTTCTATACCTTGACTGGCATAAGTAAAAATAAGCTGGTTGTCAGTAATTTTAAATTGCACCACGGCACCAGGAATAGCATTGGCAATCGAGGTGAGCTTTTGTTCCGCCTGCAAAGCGCGGTGCTGTGCTACACGCCTGATGTTTACTTCTTGACGTAATTTTTGGTTCCAATATAAAAAACCCACCACAACCAGTAAAAACACTGCACAGGCGAGTAAACTATAAAAGATAATTTTTTTAGTATTGATACCCTGCTTAGTGTTTAACTCAATCCAACTACGAGAAATATCTTCAAGCGCTTCGTAGCCAATCGCATCAAGAGCACTATTCAAAATAGGCAACAAAGGTTGTGAGTGCTTGCTTACTGCTAGTTGCACATCAATATTGTTATTTACTAAAAAGTTTTCAATTAATCGATAGTTGTGACCATCTTTGTGCTTAAGCCAAGATTGCGAGGTAGCTAACGTACTAAAAATAACATCCGCGTCGCCCTGATCGAGTAACGCCAAACTTTGCTCCATATTATTAACGGGTAAGAGCGTGCTGTTTTTAAAGTAATCTAAAATAATTGCACGGGCATAATCACCATTAGGAGAGGCAATATTGTATTCACCTTCTAATAACCGAGTTACATCGATCTGGCTGTTTTTTAATGCCACTATCGCCCATGGTGTGGTTAAATAAGGCTGAGTAAAATGCATATTATTGCGGCGTTGTTGGGTACTCAAAATAGCCGGTATTACATCTACTTTGCCTTGTTGAATAAATTGCATGGCCTCTTCAATTGAACTGGATGGCACATATTCAAGGGTTACCCCTAACAAGGTCGCAATGCGGTTTAACACACTGATTGATAGCCCCATTGGCTTATTTGATTCATCATACATAGTAATGGTATGCCATTTAGGCAGTGTGGTGTAACGAATCACTTTATGCTGTTTTAGCCAGTCTTGTTGCTCTGGCGTGATGACCATGACTGGCTTTTTGCTATAGTGTTGCCACTGACTGGCATGGGCAACAATCGCAGAAACCGTAATTGGATTTGTGTTACTGATAAGCTCATTAATTGCTTTATTTAGCGCGGTATTATTTTTAATAAGCGGAATATGAAACTGCTTATTGGGCACATGAGGCAGCGTAATCGTACTAAATTTGTCAGTATCTAAGTGTGCAGCCAAATATTGGTTAGACAAAGAGTCACTAAAATGAGCGTTTGCTAGGCCATAATTTAATGCTGGCGCGAGATCTCGTTGCTGTTTGATGTCTAATTTTTTCAGCTCAGGATACAGTTGATCAATATATGCTTTATCAACGTCATATTTAAACACCGCGAGGTTAACCTCAGGGTTTGCTGTCAGTTGAAAAGGGGATTTATTAAGCTCTTTGGCAATGAGCGCAGAACGTGGCACGGATAAAATTGTTTCACTAAGTGTTAAATAGCTTTTGCGTTCATTGCTTTGTTGTAAGCCTAAGGCAATATCAATTCGGCCTTGCTTGGCTGCATTTTCAAGCTGGGTAATTGATGAATAAAACTGGTACTGTATTTGTAAGTTTAACCTAGCCGCCAAGTGCTCTATGTATTCTGGGTAAATTCCACCTACTTTATTATTTTCTTTCACCGCAAAGAAGGGAATATAGTTACCTTTTAATGTGCCTACCATTAATACTTTTTTCTCGCTTGCAAGCGAGTGTGTAAGGGCTGTGCTATTTGCAAAGGTATTAAAACTTACTAGCCCGCATACTAAAACCGCGTAAGTTAGCAAAGTAACTAATTTTGAACGAAAGACAGACATCATACGGCAACCTTAGGCTGAGTGTTTAAAAAGCTCACAGTGGATTCAACATAACGGCAATATTTAAAATAGAGCTCACTATTCTCAACTTGGTTTTTGTTGAGTGTGAGGCTGTGTTTAGCCAGTAAGTAATACTGTTTTAGCTGCTGCGGCGTAACATTAATGGGGATGGCTTTAGTAAACCCACGCAATAGTAATTGCGCAAGCTCGACATTGATCCCTAAGTTATCAATTGCTTCAATGCACTGGGTAACGGCTTGCATATAAAACCCTTTATTCTCAGTGCTTTTGATTTTGCGGATCTGAGCATCAACCAATTGTTGATAAGAATGGGTATATTGCAGCGTGTTTTGTAAAAGCAAATGTTGGCTATGCTCATCTTTATTCAAGTTATTGATAAAGTCAGGAAGCGGCAGCGCTAAACGCCGATATAAATGCACAATATCGAGCTGGCAATAAAACGGCAGTGTCACGTAAGTGGCATAATCACTGTATTTACTTACAATCTGCAACGCTTCTTGGCGATCGCCAATACAAAGTGCAAAACGGGCATCAAGAATGTCTTTGATTTCGTGTAATTGCAGTGCTCGTGGGTTTTGTAAAATCTTTAAGCGCTTGTGCAAATAGGTGGTTTCTAGGCGTTTAAATTCACTGCCGTAGCGGCTTTCATTTAACCCTTCAATTTGCGCGAGTAAATAACGCAATACGTTAAACTGGCAATCAATATTTAACCAACTTAGGTGTTGTGTGGTTTTTTGGTAGCGCTCAACGGCGTGTTGCATGTAGTCAGTATTATTTAAAATGACCGCAAGATTAAACTGCATAAGCAAGCGTTGTGGGTTATCTGGCGCAACCGTATTCATTTGCGCTAAGTAATCATATGCCTGTTGCAGCTGCCCTTGTGCCAAGCTAGCACTAACATGCAAATCTAAGGCACTGAGCTGGTAACGCTTAATAGCCAATAATGGTTTTACTGCACTCAGTGCGTCAGTTGTTTTACCGTCATTAAGTAAACAGTTTGCATAACTTAAGCGCGCGTTATCATCGCCTTGTTCAACCAATAACTTAAGCTGTTGGCACATTTGGACTGTTTGCCCATCCCACATTAGCAAAGCATGTTCAAGTTCATGGCAATAGCTTAATGTCGCATAGCGAGAAAGGGTATTTTTAGCACGCTCAAAGCCACGTTTTAAATAGCAGTGTTCAAGTTCAATTAACGACTGTTTTTTACGGTAACATGCAATCATACGCGGCAGCATATTATTTATATTGAAGGGTTTAACTAGGTAACCGTCGGGTTGCCATTCACTAAAGCCTTGTACAACTTGGCGAGACTGCTCGGCAGTGACGATAAAAATAACGCACTCTTTTGCTATTAGTTTTGCCATTTTTAAATGCGCTAAAAGCTGGAGGCCATCAGCCCCTTGACCTAAATTATAATCAAACAAAATAAAGTCAAAGCTACGATTTTGGCAGGCACTTATGGTGGTTTTAGCATCTTTGGCTAGTATGACATTTTTTGCCACCGCGCCTTTATTGATCAGCATTAAACGAATAGCCGATAAAATTAAACTGCTATCATCAATCACCAAAATGCGTTTATCAGTTAAAAAGTTCAAGCGCGTAATGCCTCATCGGTCGATGTTTTAATGGCCTGATATTGAGCTTGCCATTGCAGATACCACGCACTTAGCTGCTCATAAGCCATAGGCTTTGCGCTGTAAAAACCTTGGCAAGTATCGGCGCCCAGTAACTGCATATGTTGCCATTGCTCAAGTGTTTCTACGCCTTCAACCACTACTTTCATGTGTAGTTTTTTAGCTAATTGAATCGCCATTTCGACAATTGCGCCACACTGCGGATTATTGAGCGCATTAGCGACAAAACTACGATCGAGCTTGATTTCGTTAAACGGATACTGACTCAATTGTTGTAATGAAGAATAACCCGTGCCAAAGTCATCTACAGACAAATTAAAGCCATTCATACGTAACCGAGATAACAGCTCAAGCGACAAACTATCGCTTAACAGCTCAGTTTGTTCGGTCACCTCAAGAGAAATACGTTTACGCTGGGCAAGCGCCATTAACGGCTGATTAGCCAATATATGATTGACTGTGTCATCTGATAAGCACGAAGGTGTTAAATTAATCGACAGCTTGCTATGGTTAAATTCATTACCTAACTTTGTCAGCATGGCAACGCTTTGCTCAATAATAGCCAGTGTTAACGCAGGCATGAGTCCGGCATCTTCAATTTGGTCAATAAAAAAGTACGGCGATAACACCCCATGCTCTGGATGTTGCCAGCGGCATAACGCCTCAAGGCCAATACATTCACCCGACTTTAAATCAACTTGAGGTTGATATACCGCTATGAACTGCCCAAGCTGCAATGCTTGCTCTAATACCGCTTTAGAGGTATCAACAGTAATGGCTGTTTGCTTAGCTGGGCGATTAAAACGATTTTGGTGAGCGCTAAAAAAGTGGCTTAACTGACTATGTGAGCTCGGTTTAGGCATAATGCCTAACAGGTTAAGGCCAAATGCGTGAACTAAGTTAGCCGCGGCACGTAATAAGCTGGCATCAGACGCACTCGATAAAATAACACTACCTGTAAATTGCTGCGTACTTAACTGCCTAAGCAGGGCTAGACCATCCATATTCGGCATGGCTAAATCACAAATAATAATATCTGGCGTGATTGTGTTTATCAGTCGTAGTGCATCATCACCATCAGCCGCATGGGAGATACGGTGATCGCCAAGCTGGCTGATCATCGACGTCAGCGCACGACGCACAAATGCGTGGTCGTCGACTATTAAGATATGCATACAAGAGTTGAACATAATGACGCTCCAGATAAAATGAGGCGATATTTTAACCACCGGCGGCGCATAGTATTTGATCTGGATCAATTTTTACGGTGTGTTGTGTGACCACTGTGAACCGTTTTGTAATCAATAATTACAACTGTGTAAAAAACAGCCTAATTACAGCAATGTTGTTGCTTGTTAAGTAAACAAAATACAGTGGAAAGCCTTGTTAATCAGCGGTTCAGCTAATGGTTTAGTTTAGGAGGAAAGCTTAAAACGAGCTGCGGATTACTCCTAAAATTTAGCGCCTTTTCGTCACTTCCTCTTCAGCGCAGCGCCTCTTAACCTCTGTGGTGAATAAATTACTAAAGGATCTATTTGCACAAAGAGAAGTGAATGAGAATAAAGTGAGAAGACAAAGTGACGGGGTTCGGGAGACGAGCTTCGGGCACGAATTAAACCTAGCACCTAGTCACTTTTTTATTATCTCATCAGCGCAGCGTCTCTTGACCTCTGTGGTGAATAAATCACTTAAACCAATTTGCACAAAGAGCAGTGAATGAGGGTAAATGAGAAGAAAACGCGGCTGGCTTAGTGCGATGTAGGTCGTCATTTATGGCGACAATGTCTAATGTTGAAAATTGACGCGCTAAAGCACGACCTACATTAGTAGGAGAGCGCTTTAGCGCCGATTGGCTTTTAACACATAATCTAAAACAGCATCATGGCTAAAGCCTATTCCCACAAAAATAGGTTTTTACACCGATAGACCCTAGCACCTAGTCACTTCCTAGCACCTTGCTATTCTATATCCGGTATAACACTTTCTAAGCGTTTTATATCTATATCGCTGATATCAGCAAAGCGCTTAAAGTGGCTCGGCCATTGCTGCGTGTAGTCTTTGAATTGGCTGATTATTTTTGTCGCTTTTACCCTCGTTAAACCAAAGCGTTTAGCTTGTGATAATAAATTGTCGATACTGGCATATCGGCCATCATCGCCAAGCCCTATACCATGTTGTTTTGAGTTATTTATAGGGGTGATGTCGTAAGCTGGGCTCAAGCGCCATGTTTTATTAGTAAGGTGATATAAAAAAGCATGGTTGCGGCTATGATCGTCGGTATTACCAATCAACGCATTAAATACCATTCGCTTGTAAAGCTCAGTTGCATCATTGGCAAATTCACCAGTATGGTGACGAATAAACTCAGCCAATTCACCGTAACTATAGTAAGTTGCTAAATCACTCATAGCCACTTTAGGTTTTTGTAGTAAGCTATTTGCGCTTAAAAAGTGATGAGTAGGTAAGCCCGCGCTTACATCAAAGCGTTCCACAAGGAGTACATCACCATTTTCTGTTTCATGAATTTGAGTATTCGCACAACGAATACCTAACTCTTTCGCCATACACATGGCTGCGTGTTCAGCGCGCACTAAATTGAATAAATCATCTTGACGATTAAACTTTGCTAAATAAAGTTTGTTGCCAATTTGCACTGAGGTTTTGGGCCGTGCGCCGCCCATGCTTTGACCAAATTCAAATGCCTTTTTAGCCTCATTTGAAATAGCTTTATTAGCTAAAAGATCATCTTTTGCTTGATCCAGCAATGCTAAATCAGCCAAAGTATTTTTATTGGTTTTATGTTTAGAGGCACTGCGCGATAAGCTAAATACCAGTGCGCCCACGCCATAGCCTGAGCCTGCAAGTAAAAACTCCAGCTCATTTTGTGGTTTGGTTGTATGCAAAGATAAAATTAGCTTACGTCCCCACGAATCAGCACCAGCATCACTTAAAACGCCAAATACACCTTTATTTGCGCTATAGCTTACTATACCTTGCTGCAAAGGCAGATGGATTGGATCAAGTGCAAAGGCATCAGTGCGAGCAAGATAACTTTTACCATAGTTAAATTCACCACGACCAGTTTTAGTATCTAACTTAAAAAAGCCACAAATGACGGGTTTGGTTTCTAGCCCATCTATAAAAACATAACATTCAGAAGTCATCGTTAATCACCTGCGCTTTATGAGTTTTACGTTGCCGTGCATTGTACCCACCAACATCAGCGGCCAGCTCGTTTATTTCATCGAGCAGTGACCCTTGTAGTTGCAACACGACTAATGCTTCAAACAATATATCGCTTTTAACAACTTCACCTTGTTCAAGCTTTTGTACAGTTGAGCGCGACACGCCAATCATCTTGGCAAAAGTGTTTTGTGTGTAATGTAGAGTTCGGTGTTGGCGGATTAGATCCCCCAATCGCTGTGCCAGTTTTAATGCTTGTTCAGATCTCATAAGTGAACGCTAAATCAGTCAATAGCTATTTAATGATTAGTTTAGCGGTATTTAGTTTGTTTGCAAGGAGGTTTATAAATCTTATTGATACTGTGATTGTTTTAAAACCTCTATTCGAGGCTTTTGCCAGGTTGCTGGCGGCAACCAAGGGGCGAATACCGCCGTCCGCCCCTTGGAACCCCACGGCGCACCGAGGATCACACTTGATCTTCAACAGTCGTTAATGATGTGAATGTAATCAGCGTAGATAGGCCATCCATGGCCAAGCTACGCTTTTTACAGCATCCATGCTGTAAATTATTCATCATTAACTCAGTTTCAGGAGTGATCACGGGGAAATGGAGTGTGTCTTAGCATTATTTTAAAAGTAAGCTGTTAAATGGGTTAAGGGCTACTCTCTTTATGTTATTCTTAAACCCTCAAATGAAGGATTTATTAAATGATATACCTTGATACAGCCGCCTCATATCCAATTTTACCAGAAGTAAAAAAGTCACTGTTAGATGCATTTGAGAACTGCTATGCAAACTCTGCTTCTAGTCACCTATTAGGTGAGTCTGCACTCACAAAGGTCAATAAAGTACGCGAACTTTTAGCTGATGAAATAGGGGCTTTTCCAAGTGAAATAGTGTTCACTAGTGGTGCAACTGAATCTAATAATGTTGCCTTTAAAAGTTTACTTTTAAATGACGAAAGCCTGTCGCATAAAAAGCATATTGTGATCTCATCAATTGAGCACAAATGTATTTTTGCTATCTGTGATTACTTTCAAAAGTTAGGATATGAAATTTCACTTGTTGAACCTGATGTTAATGGTGTTATTACAGTAGAAAATGTTAAAGCAGCAATAAGAGAAGATACAGCCCTTGTGTCTATTATGCATGTAAATAATGAACTAGGCACAATTAACCCCATTGCTGAAATTGGTGAACATTGTTTTTCAAAAGGCATTATTTTTCATTCTGATGCGGCTCAAAGTTTTTGTAAAACTGAAATTGACGTTGATGATATGAATATAGATGTGATGTCATTTTCTGCACATAAGGTTGGAGGGCCTAAAGGGATTGGTGCAGTTTATATTCGTGACCTTAGAAAACGTAGCCTTCAACCTGTGATACATGGTGCCGGTCAAGAGGATGGCTTGAGGGGAGGGACTGTTGCAGCGCCATTGATTATTGGTTTTGGTAAAGCTATTGAATTGTTTCCTCAAGTGTATAACTATTTTATTAGTGAAGATCCTAAGTCATATTTCTTTAAAAAGTTACAGGAAAATGAAATTGAACACTCTATAAATGGGTACGGTAGCACACTACCACATATTCTTTCCCTATCTTTACCGAATACGAATGTAACCCTTTTAGTACGTGATAATGAAAGTTCCCTGTGCCTTGCTCAAGGTTCTGCATGTTCTTCAAAAGAGATTGAAGCTTCACATGTACTAACTTCATTAGGTTTATTAAGAGAACAAGCTGAACATACCTTTAGGATTAGCTTCACGCATGAAGTAACAAAACAAGACATAGATTTCTTAGTTACAGCTATAAAAAAAGCGGCTTATTGAAGCCGCTTCCTATTATTTATAACAAGTTACACAGGCTCCACCGCCTTCTGCTTCATCATAAATATCATCGAGCTCATTAAATTCACAATATCCTTCAAAATCACCTAATAGTGCATTTCTACGTTTCTTTTTGTTAAAACGTGCAACCTTTTTCTCGTGATTTTCAATAATACGCTTTTGAACTGCAGGGTCTTCAAGGGTCTCTAGAGGCTGGCCTTGCCCCATCCAATAAAAACGTTCACCAACGGTCGTATTATTTTCATCACCTTTTTCGAATGCTTTTGCTTCTTCAAATAAATCAGGGTGCTTCTCCATAAGCTTTACCCATTCAATTTTCCTTTGGTAAAAACAAAAAGTACATCCTGAACGAGAACGCCACTTGTAATATTCGGGTAATTCTAAACCATTGCGTTGAAGAATATTTTCTATATCGCTTCGAACAATGCCATGCTCTCTAAATGGGAATACTGACTCTATTGGTTTTTCTATTGTCATATAGCCAGTACGCTCAGGCTCATCGGCACGAATACCCACGTAATTCTTTATTTTATATCCATCCCTAATGAAAGCATCTAACCATTGTTCAAATGGTTTTAGCTTCATTTGCACGGTACACCAGCGGTCTCTTTGTGAAGGTAAGTAGTTACCATGCTCCTTTAAAAGATGCGCAAAATCTTTTTCGCCGCGCCCTTCAATATTATTTAAAGAGCGCGCATTTAGGCGGTGAATATAACCAAGCTTTTCTTCGAGCTTATCAATAAACTCGTTGGTTTCTGGTAGCTCATACCCAGTATCAGTAAAAAAGTATTCTACATCTAATTCTGGGTATGTTTCTTTAACAAATAACGCTAAAGCACTGCTATCTTTACCGCCAGAAAGCCCAAGTACGTGTTTAACTTTTTCAGTCATCAGCTACCTCTGACTCACTATGTTCCATCAAGTTAGTTAACAAGCTCGTTAATGCTGCAAGCTGTTTTTCTTTAGGCATATTAGCAATCGTTGTATGAATATTATCAACAGCAGCTGTTACGTCTTTATCTTGTTCTAAATCGTGCTTAATAAATCCACCAAACTCTTGATGATTGCCTTCATTATCAGTAGTGATAAATGCAAGTGGTTTAGAGTTACCTTGAGTTTGAATATTACCGAAGGACTCAATGCGCCTAAATTGCACGCATAAGTTTTGTAACTCATCAAGGCCATTACGCAAATGCTTATCGGTCCAATTACGCTCAGGTGTACCTGCGGCTAAATTAATAATAAATTCAAATTTTGTTTTACCATCAATGTGCTGTGAAATCCGTTTTGCAAGCTCTTTTACATTAGGTCGCTTAGCAATTTTCTCAACAAAATCACAGCGCTCTTTTAAAGCTTGATTAAAGTCTTCACCTAACATTTGAATTATAATTTGCTTAAAACCACTTAGTAAAATATCGTGCTGAGCACTTAAATCTTCAATAGCTGTTTTTAAATAATTGCCAAGCTTATCTTCAAGTGCAGGATCATCTTTCTTAAACCCAAATACAGCAGGAAGATCATCTAAAATTAGTTTATATGGGTCATTTGCCGCTATAACTTTATTTCTAAAGTCACGAGCTTGTTTTGTTAAACCATTACCTTTATCGCCAGTAAAACTTTCGCCACTGGTTTTTTTGACCCATGTAGGTAGTTTGTGAACAATTCCTACAATATGCTTAGCGATGTTTAAAATAGCAGCGTCATTCTTTGTTTCACCAAGTGTCGCCTGTGCTAAGTTTTCTAATAAATGGCTTTGTATTTCAGATATCTCAAAATATCGAACACCAGCTTCACTTGGGTGTTTGTAAATTTTATTTACTAGCTCTTCATCAAGTTCAGGAATAAAAATAAACTGGTTCGTCGAATCCCAATCGTAAAAAGCAACTTGCCCTTCAAGAGACTTAAGTAAAGCTAAGCCATAAATACGGCACAAACCTGCAGTTAAGCCAAACGGTGGTAGCATCCAAAATTCATAGAGCTCAGCTAATGTAACCTGCTTGTTCTTTGAGTTCTCTTTTATAAAATTAAAGCCACTCTTAAATAGTTCATACATTTCAGGGTTAGCTTCTTGTGAATTTTTACTCCACTCGCTTGGGAACAAAAATCCCTCAGAAGTTTCACAGTGCCACCCTTTGCTTTTTAAGCAAGAAAGATAAAGGCCTTTTTCAGGCGGAAAAGCTTTTTCATCAAAACCGAGATCTTTTTCATCACCTTGTTCAAACATGGCATTCATTAACTTACGGATAGCACTATTCGCACTACCAGAAGGTTTTGAACGATTCACTAGCTCATTTATGACTACAGGAGATTTACTAAATAGCTCATTTGCAATTTTTGAGGCGATAGATGTTAAAGGTGCTGCTTGTAACTTTTTACCACAATGAAACCAGTCAGCATGTTTATAAACATACTGCAGCTCATGATCTACATTTGTTTGTGCAAATTTAATTCGGTTCTCAAGTTCGTTTTTAGCAATGAGGTCATGAGCTATTTTCTTCTCGTCTTTAAGTATCTGCTTTAAAGCGATTAACTCAATTGCAGCATTTTTAAGATTTGAAAAATCTCCAAATTTACCAACAATACTAAAGGGCATTGATTCTTCATGAGGTTTCAATGCTTTAGCAATATCCTCATTCACACATAGAATAAATGTAGCGAAAGCTTCACCCGTTTTAGGGGGGGTAATAAATGGTTTAATAAGAGCAACATCATATTTGTTTATCAGCTTTGTAGTTGCCCAACGCATAGTGCCTGTTTTATGGTAATGTGCAGTTGCTAAGATATTTTGCGGTATATCACATATTTCAGTCCAATCAACACCATAGCTTATTGCTTCAATGCGATCATTAATTAAGCTGTTAATATCGATATCACTACCTTGAAACACAAACAAAGCATCGTGTTTTTGTCGGTAAATTATAACCGTCCAAGTCTCAAGATCGTTCAAACATTGCATTATTTCCGCGGCTTGATAACCGCGGCTAACAAAATATTTTTTTATAAATTCGCGTTTAGCATGTAGTTGATGATGGAAACCAAAAATAGTGAGTAGAGCGATTAGTTTAGTAATAGCAGTATGTAGTTCACCGCCTTTTTGTTCAGCTCTATAAATGGCATCACAACCTTCTAACCATGCTTTGCTATCTTGAGAAGTAACAATTAAATGATGCAAGTTATGATGCAAATAGTCCCAATACATTTCAGGGCGATATAAACTTAATTCTTCATTAAGCTCACCATATTCTGCCTCTAAAAACTCTCTGAATCCATATTTTTCATGTGACGCTAAAAAGCCAAACAGACTGCGTTCGTTCTGAGAAAAGCGACGACGAGAAACAGGGCCAAGTAATAAGCTAACAATAGGGTCTAAAGGAAGTGTATTGCTTAATGCATCAACATTTTTGTTTTGGTTCGCAAATGCTGAACTTACAACATCAACTAAATTTTCATATTTAGATTCAAGCGCATTAACAATTTTCGGAGCTCTAAAAATTGAATCACCAACCAGCACTAAAGATTCATCAATAGAAGGATTAAAACTTAAATCTCTGTATCGGCCTTGAACCTTGCTCCACTCTTGTTGCGTTTTTACATCTTTATTTTTAGCGTAATCAGAGAATGCTTGGTGCAAAAAGCCAACCAGCAACACAGGGCGTTTAGCTTGTTGAACAATATCAGCGAGAGACTGAAATAAATGTAAATCTTTATTTGCACGTGATTGATAATCTAAAGCTTTACCCATTTCATCGAGTAAAATTAAAACACCGTCTTCGTTTTCATTTTGTTTTTGTAGAAGAGATTTTATCTTTGCTAAACATTTATCATCATCAAGAGCGAGTACATCTTCCGCGTTGAATTTAACATTAAACGCTTTCAATAAGCTAATTAGAATACTATTTGCAGGTGCCTCAAGGCCACAGACATGTTTAATGGTCTTCCAACCGTTTGTAATTTTAAACCTATCATCAAACTCAGTTATTACTTTTTGAGAGCTATTTAACTTGCTTAGTGCGTAATTTCGTTGTTCAGAATCAGTTGACAATAAGCACGATAAAAACAGAGCAACAGTCGATTTACCTGAGCCATAAGGGCCCGTGATTGTATACGCTCTTTGAGTACTTCCCTCGAACTCACGGCTAACAGTATCGAGTACATTTATTGCTGTGCCATGTACAATAAAGTCGTCTATAAAAGGTTTTAAATTAGCACTATCAACATCAATGCGAGTGGAGCTTTTATATCGTTGGTTAATTGCAATAAGAGATTCAGACATTGTGTTTGCCGTAATAGTCATTTAAGTAATTGATAGTATTGTTTTTTGCTGAGTCAGATATATTAACTTGTCTTAGCCCTAGTGAATCTACCCATGAAATACTTTTGTTTGTGAATTCTTGAGCCTCATCGAGCTTTTGCCCTAAACCAGACTCTGATAACCTAAATATTCGCCCGGGCGAACACGGTTTAGTAAGTAATGAATCAAAATCAATAGTACTCACTTTTGATTCAGCTGTTTCTACACTAAAAAACTCAAGTAGGGCATAAACGAATACCTCAATAGGTAACTCAGGCCTTTCAGTCAGGTTGCTAACATAAAAAGAGCGACCGTTATCCTGTACTAAATTAAGTTCAGCAAGCGGGGAGGTAAAATGGTCTTCATCCACTTTTTTCGTTGTTGTTTTAACTTTTTTACTATACATATTTAAAAAACAATCCATGTCTTTTTTTATCGTCGTAACGTTACCAACTTCGCTTTTAACTAAGCGTTTTGCATCTTCATAGCAATCATCGATCAGCTTTGATTTTTCAAAATGTTGAACATTAGAGTAATTAAAAAAATAGCGATAGGCGGTTAAGTGTTCATCATTAAAGTTTAACCAAAAGTGCAATAACCAAATTGAGCCCGGTAACTCTAGGTAAGGGTCCTTACCGTTATTACCAAACAAATACTGCCCTTTATTCTCAGTAACATTATGAAGAGTTTTATTATTTATTCTATCGCTTGCGATAATGCCGCTTGACTCAGCCCAATACTGAATCGCTTTAACCATATTTTTACCAACGCCAAGCTCAACAATAGAATGACGAATACTTTCTTCGTCGGAACTTGAGAAATTACCATTTGAATTCAAATGATTAACCGCTTTGAATAGCCATCCATAGCGCAGAGGGAAAGTATCGTGACCTGTAAACTTAGCTTTCATAGCTTTTTGAGTGCCTCTGGAGAAATTGTCCAAGCGGCGATATTAACGTGAATTAAGATTAAGAGGAAGACTTCTAGGTAATTAATCAGTAAAAAAACTGTACCTTTATACAGTTTAATTAAATTTATCTCAACACCCTTGTAGATGTAAGGTCTTTATTGTAAAGTTTTGAATATAAAGATAAATAATCAAGTGATTTAGCCTGACTTTGTACCTATAGGCTCTAAGTGAATGGAAGCTATCATATTGATTTATATTAAAGGATTAAATAAATATGCTGGCAAAAATTCTATTAAACTTTTCTGAAGATGAACTATTAAGTTTTCTCCCAAAAAACTCAATAAATTTCGCACTTCAACTTGATGCAAAAGATAATCAGATATCTGAAAGTAGCTCCTATAATAAAAACAAGCTGGCCGGTATAGTCGCGAGTGTTAAACAGGTCGACTTTATTTTTGATTCGCAATTGCGCAATAAACTCATTGATCGTTTATCTGCAGAGCAGTTAGCTGAGCTGTTTCCAAGCTTTGGACTTGAAGCAAAAAATGTTACCCCAAAATACTATGATGCGATAATAAGTTGGGCTGATGATAACCCTGATAAATTTGCTGATTTACTAGAGCTTTCTGCATTGTATGAAAGTCAATTAGAGCAAGATAATGGCTTAGAAAGCATAACGTGTATTGAGCCAAATTATGGGCTTTATCCTTATCAGCAAAACATTAGTAAACAGGTCTTTTCTCAGCTTAACCAAGAAAAAAAACGTGTCTTAATTCACTTGCCAACAGGGGCTGGTAAAACACGCACGGCAATGAATATAGCTGCCGAACATTTAAGGCAGTCTGAAAATAACTTGGTACTTTGGCTTGCAGACCGAGAGGAACTTTGTTCTCAAGCATATACTGAGTTTGCGAAAGCTTGGCAATCTTTAGGTAACAGGTCTACTTCTCTTTATGGCTTTTATTCAAGCTCCACAGAAAGTCTAAGTGGTATTGATTCTGGGTTTGTTGTGGGTGGTTTACACAAGTTTTTAAGTCTACGAAAAAGTGATTCTAGACAATTACAACTTTTATATAGCAAGTTGGCTGAAAAAGTAACATTAGTAATTTTTGATGAAGCCCACAAGGCCGTAGCTCCTAAGTTTCAAGAAGTTGTTCAAGACTTTATTGATGACAAAGCATTTCACGCTGACTTAATTGGTTTAACTGCCACTCCTGGCAGAAGCTACTCTGAAGATGGGCTATCCGAAGAAGATGCTCGTTTAGCTAATTTTTTCTACAACAATAAAGTTTCTATGCAAATATCAGGTTATCTATCCCCAATAGATTACTTGGTTGAAAAGGGTTATCTAGCTAAAGCAAACTTTAAGTCGTTAAACTATGACCACTCCGGTATTGCTGCATATGAACTAAGAGATGCAGGCGGTGTAGAAACAATGACGACGTTAGCAAATAACATAGAGCGAAATCGTCAGATCCTCAGTGCTATTATTGATGAATGTAAGCTTGGGTCACAAATCATTGTTTTTGCCTGCACCGTTGATCACGGAATTAACCTTGCCACTGCACTTGCTTATCAAGGTATAAAAGCAGCTTCTATTGATAGTAAAAATGACACAGTAGAGAGCCGCAGAGCAAAAATAGCGCAATATAAAAATGGTGAGCTACAAGTTCTTGTTAATTTTAATGTACTAACAGCAGGATTTGATGCACCTAAAACTAACGTTACTGTAATTGCTAAGCCAATGAACTCCTTAGTTCAGTATTTGCAAATGGCGGGCCGTGCTATGCGTGGCTATAAAAGCGGCGGTAACAAAGAATGCAATATTTATACAGTAATGGATAACATACCTGAGTTTCAAAGTATTAGCCTCGCATTTGGTTATTGGAATGATATGTGGGCAGAAAAGGATATAAACTAATGAGTAATAGATTTTTAAGTGCTGAGACTGTTATTGAGTCATTAAGGGATAATGGTTACAACAATACAGCATACGCTTTAGCTGAACTTATCGATAATAGCTTACAAGCAACGGCCACCCGTGTAGAAGTTGGTTTTATAGAAGAACAACTAAAAGCCCGTAAAAATTATACCGTATCAGAAATCTCCCTTTGGGATAATGGTGTGGGTATGGATATCGATACTCTTAGAGTTGCTATGCAATTTGGTGGCGGTACACACCGTAAAGATACGGGCGGTATGGGTAAGTTTGGTATGGGTTTACCAAATTCATCCATTTCACAGTGTAAGCGCGTTGATGTATGGAGTTGGCAAGCCGGTGGGGAGCCTCACCACACTTATTTAGATGTTGATGAAATGAAAAGTGGTGCGCTTGAAGAAGTGCCAATGCCCACCGCAAAAGCAATTCCAACCAAGTACGAAAAAGCATTTTTTACTAAAAGACCAGAATCTGGCACATTAATTATTTGGTCCAAGCTTGACCGCTTAAGCTGGAAAACGGGAAAATCCATTTACCGTCATTGCGAACATTTAGTAGGTCGTATGTATCGTAATTTCATTAGTGATGACAACATAAAAATAGAAAGCATTACTTATCGTAAATCAGCTGACGAAAGGCTTGATGTTTACGATAAAGAAACCTTTAAAGCTAATGACCCTATGTATCTCAAAAAGAATACTTCACTACCAGAATTACCTGGTAGTTATAAAAATGAAGCGTTTTTTGAAAAAATGGATGAAGAAGTAATATCTGTTGAGTACATTGATGAAAATGGTGAGCCTAAACGAGATGATGTAACTGTTATCACCTCAATGGTTAAAAAGAATATATCAAATCGTATTTTAAAGGATACTGTTGGCAAGTTAGGCGGTACTACTTGGGGTAAGCATTGCAGCAAAAATGTTGGGGTTTCAATTGTTCGTGCTAATCGAGAGTTAGTTTTAAGAGATTCATTCTTAACTTCTGCTTTAAGAGAAAGTAAAGGGCGTTTTATTGGTATTGAAGTATCCTTCCCGCCAACGCTTGATGCTGTGTTTGGTGTAACGAATAATAAGCAAGATGCAATTCGTTTAATTCCTTATGAAATGAAAACTATTTTTACTCAAGCAGGATTCGATTCTGAGCAAGAGTACTTAAGAGACTTAGAAGAAAACTCAGACTCTTTATTACAAGTATTAAAAGTCGTTGCCGTTATCAAAAAGCAAGTGTCAGCTCTTACTAAAGCATTAGATACAATTAATGTAGATGGTAAAGCCGTAAAAGGTGATGAGCCTAAAACTGTTTCTGAAGGTGCTGCATCTAAAGCAACACAAGGCTCTGCACATCGTGAGACTCATGGCCATAAGACTAAAGAAGAAACACCAAAAGAGCTAAAGAAGGAAGATGTTGTTGACCACCTTAAAAAAGCCGGTGGAATGAGTGATGAAGAAGCTGAAGAAAAAGCTGAGCGACTCATCCTTACAGGAAACCGTTTTTTAATCGAAGACGTAGCACGAGATTCTGAAGCCTTTTTTGACGTATCAACAAGTAAAGGTTTAACGCTTGTATTATTCAATACCAACCACGTTTTTTATCAAAAGCTGGTCAGTAAGCTAGATGGTGATGAACTTGAAATCATGCAAACTACAATTGCAGGTTTTGCACGAGTGATGAATGAAACTACAGATGAGAGACGCTTAGCCTATTTAAATACTATTCGCCGAGAATGGGGTTTAGTTATTAGTGAATTTCTTCAAGGCCCAGAGGATGATGAGTTGGATGATTTTTAATGTCGAGCTTAATCTCAAATACTGAGCTTACAATTCAGCTCGAAGAGTTATTACCTAGCTGTAAAAATTTAACTATAATATCTGCTTTTATGACCCAACCAGCGACTCGCTGGTTGGGTCAATTAACTTCTAACAACAAACCTAAAGTTCACTTGGTAGGTCGTTTTACACCGATTGATTTTGCAAAGGGTGCAAGTGACTTAAATGCACTGCGAGATTGTATTAACAACGGCTACCAAGTCAAAGCACTCGTAAATCTGCACGCAAAAATTTATCAAATAGATCACGATACTATTTTTAATGGTAGCGCTAATTTAACGGGCAAAGGTTTAGCGTTAGTTAATAATGGTAATTTAGAGTCGTGTAGTAGAGTAAATGCCTGTGAACAATCCAAAGCATTTATTAATAAAATAGTTGAATCAGCCACTGATTTATCACTAAATATGCTTGATAAAATGCAGAGTTTTTTAGAACAACTTGATAATGCGCCTGAAACAGAGTTACCTGCGGTATGGCCTGAAGAGATATTGCCACAAACAACAGAGCTGTTTGTATCAGACTTTCCTTTATCGAAACCTGGGGAGTATTGTGAGATATATAGTATTAACCCATCACTTGAATTTGCTGTTATCGAAAAAAACAAATTAAATTTTGACGATGCACAAACGCTATTTAAAAATTCAAAAGCATACTGCTGGTTAAAAGCTACATTGATCGCTAATGAAGGAAATAGAGACCTTGGTTTTGGTCAAATATCGAGTTTATTACATGACGCCTTATGTGATGATCCTGCTCCATACCGTAGAGATATAAAAGATATTCAAGCTAATTTATATGAGGCTATAAAAATATATGCTAAAGACGAAATGGAAATATACGTTCCAGGCAGAAGAAGTGAAGTGATCAAATTAATTAAAGGAATGATATGAAAAATAAAATAAAAGATGTTTTTGAAGCCGATTCCTACAGTACATTTGAGGTATTAGCGCAGTCAGGGGTCGCTTATCAAGTACCTGACTATCAAAGAAGTTATAGTTGGAAAGAAGAAAATATTTATAGACTCTTTGAAGATATTTGTCATGGAATAGAAGGGCTTAAAAAGGAGCCTACTACTTTATCTTTTTTCGGAGCAATCATTGTTACTAGGGTAGATTCATCCCCCGATATGCCGAGTACTATACTTTCTATCGTAGATGGACAGCAGAGGTTAACAACTATTGTTCTAATCCTTACAATTTTGCATGAAAATATTAGAACTAAATCACATAAATTAACTTCCAAACTAAATAATAAGCCCTTCACTGATGAGATAAAAAAAACATTACAAATATTGAAAAAATGTATCTTTGATGATCATGCTATGTCTGATGATGTTTATGATCTTCAACCAATAATCACGAGAGATACAGATATTTGGGGTAATGAAAAGCATGATTGCTCTTATCGTTCTGCGGTTTCTTTTTTGCTTCATGAATACGCAAAACATATTTTTGACAACAAAACAGAAACGTTTACTTTTAGGTTAGTTGGTAATAAAGATGATAATGGAAAGGTAGAACTGAATTCTAGACTTGCATATATTCAATCACTTCTTAATAAAATGGTTAGTGAAGAAGCTGAAGATAATTATCTTCACATAGAAAATATTCTATCTTTATCATTTAGTAAAAATATTCAAGAACAATTATATAAATACCATGAAGAGATGGTTGGACTAGAATCATCATTCGCCAATTTACAAAATGAAGAGTACAAAAGCGTACTTTTATCAATATTATTAGGAAAATACATCACCGATAAAGTAGTTCTAACGAAAGTTGTGACTTCTGATGAGTATGCCTTTGAAGTATTCGAATCCTTAAATGCTACTGGTGAGCCCTTAACTGCAATTGAAACATTTAAACCTAAACTTATTGGTGTAGTAAATACGTTAGAAAATAATAAAAAAGGGTTTTATGTTTCAAATACGAAAGTGCATTTTTCAATTGTTGAGGAGTATATTGGAAATAAAGGAGAGGAAGAGAAGCAAGTTATTACTCAAAATTTACTTATTAGCTTTGCACTATTGTATTCCGGAGAAACAATTGGAAAGAATTTATCGGTTCAAAGGAAGTACCTCAGGGATCAAGTAGAAACACTAAAATCTGAACAGGAAATCTCTGAGTTTATTTTTAACCTTAAAGAGTTAGTGTTATTTAGAAAAGAAATTTGGGAAGCTACTGAATTAAATAACTCTTTAAATGGTTGTCCAGATAGAGATGTTGTATTAACAAGTATTGAATTTTTAAGAAGTGCTAATAAAACTTTAACTGTTCCTATTTTAACTAGATATTATATTGCTGCTAAGCAATCAGGTGATTTCAGTACGTTTTCTCAAATAACAAAAGCTATTACCGCATTTACACTGATCTGGAGGGTAGCATTTAGCGGGACAAATAGGATTGACCATGCATATAGAGAGATAATGTCCCATGGTTATAAAAAGAAGAAGAGTATAAAGGTGGCTGAAGTAGATAAGCCTTTAAACTTCAATCATAGTTCCTTGCCTACTATAGAAGAGTTTTGTTGTGTACTTAAAGCCCACCTTGAAGCTAAAAAGATAGGTACCTTTGATGAGTGGTTCAAATACACTAAGAAGTCTAATATTTATAAAGCTTCAGGTCCAATTGCAAAAATGTTTCTTTTATTAGCCAATAACAAAACACAGTGGAATGAAAACAAAGAAATACTTGAACGAACAGCAAGGTCTAATGTTAATGAGTTTATGACTTTAGATGTTTGGCATTCAAAACGTTCTGCAACGATTGAGCATACGGCTCCTCAGAATGTAAATAGTACAAGCACTTGGGATCCCGCTATTTACGATGATTTAGATACAATAAATACTATAGGTAACCTTACTTTACTTCCGAAAAAAGAAAATTTAAATGTAGCAAATAAGAATTGGGATCAAAAGAAGGCTTATTTTAATTGCTTTACTCAAAGGTGCGAAACTACACTTTCTGGTGCGATTACAGCTGCAAGTAAAGTAGGTTTAAACATACCTGAAAAAGTAAAAAAGGATCTTTTAGTTAGCGATTATTTAGATTTTTTAACTCCCCTTGTTCAAGAAAAATCTTGGGATTTAAAAGTAATAGAAAAAAGAACTAAAAATCTTAGTGAACTATTGTGGAGTGAGGCTGATTCATGGCTAAACCTTAAGTAAACTAAGGGTGATTTTTAAGCTAATAAAAGTAACCGGTACCCGGCTACTTTTATTTTCTTAGCGTTCAAGTCACTAAGTAGTTTATTTAAACTATATGTAGTATTTATGTCAATCATAACTTCATTACAAAGGAGTTTATTAAACGCCTTTTGTTTTTTGTAATCGTCAAACGTATCGTCAATGTAATCAATTTTATTGAGAAGTAGAGGGCGTTTTTCTTCGATTACATAATCAAAAAAATCAACGTCTTGCTCTGCCATTTTTATTTTTACGCGCTCTTTTAACTGTGGAAGAGGTGAGTCATAAAATCCTTCATAACCAAGTAGTGTTACCTTACCCGAATGTATGTGAATTTTAATAAGCTGAATATCATCAAGCTCACCATACATTTGTAGGGCCGCGCCAATATATACGCGTAGCACAATTGGTAATAAGGTAATAAAGTCTTTGTGTAGCGTTAGCGCATGAGGTTGGCCGTTTTCAAAATCGACTTTACCTGCGGGTAATATTTTTTCTGCTTCTAGGCATAAAGACTCAATTAATGCGCTATCTGCTATTTGAAAGAGCAGTTCAGTGGCTTGGTTTTGTGCAATTTTGTAAGTATCGAAGAATGCTTTTATATCACGCTTTAAGTCTTCTGGTTGTTGAGTGTAAGGCTTCCGCTTTTCAAACATGGCAAGTGCAAAGTAGAGGAGTAAATCTTCTTTACGCATGGTTTCTGCTGTTTTTAGCTCGTCTTCTTCAAACCATTTTAAAACGAGTTGCAGTGCTTTTTTATTAGAGCCTATCACTTCTTTTATTTTGTCACTTTGCGCAAACTCATTGTTTGCTGGGCAGCGGCCAAGGGTTAAGCATGTGAGCCAAAACGATTCAAAAAGCTGCTGGTGCTGGGTAAATAAAATTCGTGCTTGTTCTTCATTTACGGGTTCTGGTGCTGTTAGGTGTTGCCACTTATAAGTACGTTTATGGCGGTTTTGTAAAAAGTGTTGTTCAAGCTGCTTATCTTTAAATATGTAATAAATACCAGGAGCCACAGCAATCGCGTTTTCGTCAACGCTCATTTCTATAAACGCTTTAAGCTCAGCTTGCGTATAGTATTTTTGAAAAGTATTCCGGCTTGTAATCACACCGTCTTTATATGGCTGAAACTGATTCACAAGTGATTCGTTACCTAACATTGCAGATACAACCAATAACTTTTGCGAAAGTTCCCATGCACCTAATAGTGCTTCTATCCGCTCGTCGCGGTCTTCTATTACATTTATTACAAAACCAATATTTACAATGTCAGAAATAACTTTGTCCGCATCAGGACGATAGTTTAGATCCCAACCTAGGGCATCTATTCCGTGCGCTTCGAGCTCTCGTAAATCATCACCTCGGCCACAACCGTAATCAAAAATTGAATAGTCGCCATTTAAAAAGCCATTTTTAGCTAATGTTTTTAGAGGGGCAGAAAGTTCATGGCGAACAATTGCAGTTAAATGCCTGTCTATAGTTTTATCGTCATCAGGACTTTGTACAGTAGAGCTACGAAACAAACGCCCATCAACGAGTTCATATCCTTTTTTAGCAATCAAACGCTCCCACGAACCTTTAAAGCCGATCATACGAGTGTTTTCGTATAAGCCTGCCTGCTCACCTTCAGCTGTTACATCACAAAATAATTGATAGTGCTTATTAGTTGGCGAAACCATGGTTTCTTTTCGGTGCAAAATAGGTGGGTTTTCGCTGTTATCGTAATTAGTGATTTTATGACTAAGCTTTGCTAAATCAACAGTAACACTTTGCTTTAGTGCCGGGTATGAGTCTTCATAAAAAGAAGGGTAACTTAAAAGCGAAAGCCTGAAGTCGTTTTTAAATAGCTTTATAAGATCGTAATCGGCTTCATCTACTTTAAGGGCTTGAGCAACAACTTTAATAAATTTGATTAATTCTGCAGGGGCATCAGTAAATGCATCTTTGTGAAAATAAATGGCATCAGGTAGCTTTTTGGCTGTTTTTACTTTTTTTACAAGTTGCTTAAATTGCTCTGCGTTCATAAATTAATAATTTGCTAAGTGAAGTGCCTGCACTTTACAGGGGCTAAGTGTATCCAAACTATATAACTCATCTTGTTGATTTACAATGCAAGGGCATTCAGCAATGTAGAAGTCGATACCGTTAGGCGTTTTTATGCTCCGCAAATAAACGGGCACTATTGGCATAGACGAGGGCAGCTTTTGTAATAGGCTTAAACTAGGGTAAAGCAGTTTATGTTTGGCTAAAGAATCAAATTTATTGCCATGCTTTGCCTCAATCACAAATAAGTGTTCTTTACCGTTTCGCTTAGCAACAAATACAGCATCGATTTCAACTTGGCCATTTATATGCTCAAGAACGACGTTTTCGTTAGCGAGTGGTTTAAAGTTAAACGTAAATGTACTTTGCCCCGTTGCAGGCACAACTATTGTTTTATCATCTTCGAGGTTAAGCGCTTCAGCCATTAACCCTGATGCTATAGCTAGATTTACAACTGAGGTTTCAGTTACTTTTGGCAGTAGTTGAAAAGCAAATAAGCTGCGAATAGAAACATTAGGTAAAAATAACTCTGGCTGTAATTGACTAAAGAGAGATACATCGTCAAAAAAGAAAGTCTTCACATCATTCGTTTTCACAAGCGAAAAGTAAGTTTGATTAGAAGCAGGGCGAGAACCGAGCCTCAACACCATCGTATTTTGGTCTTTTAAAACTTTAGGCAGTTCTTTGATTGAGTCTATAGATATTGAAGCTGCGGTGTTTGCTTTTAAATTATTAGCGCTCACATAGTCTTGGAAGCCTTGAGGAATAGATACTACCTGTTCTTTGGCTTGCATTTCTTGCAGTAAATCGTGAAAAATCACTTATTGATCCTTGATTTCAATATAATAAAAATAAGCACGACCGCGCTTTTCAAACTTAAGCTCGCCACGCTCGCGGCGGTGCATTAACTCGCAGCCTGATATTTTTAGATGTTTAATGGCCTCTTTACTCGAAAGCCATTTGCCTTTTTGATCTTGATTAGCCATTTAAGTTACTCAAATTATGTATAAATTTAATATACATAACTCTTGGTGCATCGACAAATTTATTCAAGTAACGTTAATTTCTGTTGATTTATTCAAGCAATATCAATAAGGTATGGTCATAAAAATTTTAAAGGTATAGCAATGGATGCTAGCAGAAACTCACCAAATACAACTTCTAATGAAAAACAGCTCAACTTAGTTTGCCCCTGCTGTTCTGAAGAAAGCTCTTTAGAATACGGAAACCATATTACTTGTAGTAAATGTGCAAAAACGTTTGCAGGCCACACCTATAAAAAATTTAAGAAGCCGCTTTTAACAGCTAAAGTCGCACTATTAATAGGAGCTGTGGGTGCGTATAAGTTAGATAGAGAGTTACTTGAGCCTAGTCGCTACTCGACCGGTGCTATTGTTGAAATAGTTAGTTTTTGTTCTAACCCTCAAGCAAAAATTAGTAAAAAAAATTTACGCGTTAATGCCAGGATGTGTATTTGCGCATTAGATGAAACAATGAAAATTGTACCTGAGGCGGAGTTATCGTCAAACAAGAAGAAATTTATTAACACTTTTGTTAGTAAGTTAAGTCAATGTAGATAGCGATACTTGCGTATCGCTAAAGGTACTCTTTTTATTTCGATTTTGGTGGATTATTACCTCTGCCCGGGCCCGAAGGGTTCCCTGTTTTACTAGGTCCATTATTTGGGGCTGGACGTGAAGTTTGCTGGTTATTTGCAGCAGCTCTTTGAGCTCGTGCAGCAAAACCGCCTTTTTCAACTAAGCCATTGTTAGCTTTTGCCTCGGCAGCTTGGATTCGTGCAGCGGCACTTTGATTCATGTTTTTCATAATATTACCTTTGTTTAGTTTAAGGAATGCTCTTCGCTTTGAGAGCAAAATCATCATAAATAAGGTGTTGGGACAAACTGGGACAGAAAATGGAAAAACACGAAGAATTACAAAATAAAATTAAAACTATTATTAAAGAACTTGGTTTAAGCCAAAAAGAAATGGCCAAGCGAGTTTATTGTGAGCGCTTTGAAGATGATGACACAGAAGAAATTAATAAGTTTGTTGAAACTTTTCGCCAAAATTTAAAACGAAAAGCAAAACCAGAGCTACTCGAAAGTTATTTAGCCAATATCGCAAATTTACGTGAATTTAAAAATTCCGATTTAGCCATTTCTAATCCCTTAGATCTTGGTTTTATATCTTTAGATGTAAAAAGAGCACTGCAAGAAGTATCTAAGGAACTAATAAATAATATAGATTCAGAAGGTAGTAAGCTTTAGCCTGACAAATTACTCGTCTTACATGGCGTTTACGTTCATATCAATTGAGGGTTTTAGGAAATAGCAAAATGCTCGGGGCGCCGAGAGCTGACGAATGATCAAAGTATATGGGTGTCGTATGTTTGCTATATTTTATCTAAGCAACGAGAGTAATTAATATGACAATAGCAAGTAAAGTAACCACAAGAATAAATCGCTCTAAGCGTTATGTTTTTGAGCGCGCTGATTTTGCTGATATTGCAGGTTACGACCAAGTTGGCCGTGTTTTAAAAAAGCTGGTTGATAGTGGCCAATTGTTACGTATTGGTTATGGGCTTTATACCAAAGCGCGCGTAAATCGCATTACTGGTAAGTTAATGCCAGCATCACCTGCGGGTGCAGATGGAGTCATTTTAGAGGCTATTGAAAAACTGGGCGTTGAGTATAAGTTTGATGAATTTTCACAACGCAGCCTTAATGGTGAAAGTTTACAAGTTCCCGCTTCATTTAAAATAATGACCAATAGCCGGTTTAAGCGTAAAATTGTTGTAAATAATAGCGCTATCAATGCGCGAGTCACCGAGAGGTGACGAATGACAAATAAAAATATCAGGAATATTTTTGAACAGCTTTGCTGAAAGGCGACGAGCGACGAGCATTAAACGCTACACTTTTTGCGTCAGTAAGCTGCACGCCTACAGCATAAATAACCCCTTAACCTAACTTAACAATATCACCTTGTAAGCATGGCGTTTGATCAATTACGCTCTGTATTAAAGTAATTAACTGACTTGCCGTTTTACTTGGCTGGCGTGTGTTATGCCATAGGGCATAAATAGGCCTGTTTGCAAAAGCTGGCTGCAATTCAATATAGTCAAAAGCCTGTTTGTCAGTAATACAACTAATTTCACTCATAGGTAATAAACCAACCCCATTACCTTCTTCAACCATTTTTCTGGCTATTGTTATATCAAAGCAATAACTTATATCGCAGTAGAGCTCTGTTAGTTTGTTAAGCATGCCCGTTGGTAACTGAGTTTGAGTGTAAGGTAAAATTAGGCGAGTTTGCGGTGCATCTTTTTTACTGACCAACTTAATTGCAATAGCGCCTAAGCGTTTTTGATAATAACTAGAGTCTTGTTGGTGGCCTATGCGAATAGCGAGGTCAAAGCGTTGTTGGCTCAACTGACTATTGGCATTACTCGGTGATATGTGAAAATTGAGCGAAGGATTATCTTTTATAAATGTATTTAGCGCAGGCATAAGCAGATCTGCAATGATGTTCTGTGGGCATAATAAATAAAAAGTATTGCTGCTATTGCTATCACAATTAAGGGCGGTTATTTGGTTATTAAGCGCTAGCACTGGATCTGCAAGCGATGCATAGAGCTGCTCTCCCTTTGCTGTTAGTACAATTCCTCGTGCTGTACGTTGCAATACTGGCTCTGTTAATTTGGTTTCAAGTGCTTGAATACGTCGCGATAGAGTCGATAAATTTAAGCCTAAGTCTTTTGCTGTTTGGCTCATACTTTTACGCCTAGCTACCTCTATGAATAAATGAATGTCATCAAGCATTTCTGTTTCTCAATCTTAGTTTGCATTTTTGTGAGTATGGAAGCCCCAAGCTTTTGAATATAGTAACGCCAAGGAGGAAATATGAAAATTCATTTTATATTTACATTGGCATTTTCGTTCATGATGTCGTTTTTACTATCTGCATGGGTGACCTACGTTAATTTAGGTTTTAGTGACACATTTGTGCAAAGTTGGCTAACTGCATTTATTAATGCCTGGCCTGCGGCTTTTTTAGTGGCCTTTACCGTAGCACCGCCGATCCGTTCTGTGGTTATTAAATTAATTAATAAGGATTAAAGATGATCAATATAGTGGCAAAAATAACACCTCAAGCTTCATTGTTTGATGACTGTAAAGGGCGTTTACAGCAAATTTTAAAGCCTACACAGGCTGAGGTTGGCTGTATTCGATTTGAGCTATACAGCAATAGTGAGCAAACCTGCTTGTTTTTAGTCGAACAATTTACGTCGCAAGCCGCTTTGGATACGCATTATTCACAGCCTTATGTAAAAGAGGTATTTGCATTTTATGAATCTGCGTTGGCAAAACCGGTAGAAGTAAATAAATTAGTCGCGATTGAGCAAGATTAGTTTGTTGTGTACCTCATTGGAGTGGGGGAATGTGTGATCCTCGGGCGCTGACAAGTTTCCAGAGGGCGGTCGGCGCTTTAATTTAAACGCTACGTTTTTCGCGTCAGCAAGCTTAACGCCTTTGGTGGTAAAGGTGCTAGGCTTTAGGGAAGTGACTAGGCGCTAGGCTGAATATAGCCCGTCGCTCGCAGCTTTAGTCTTCTCATTTACCCTCATTCACTGCTCTTTGTGCAAATAGATCTTTTAGTGATTTATTCACAAAGAGGTCATGAGACGCTGCGCTGATGAGGTATAACGAAAAGGTTCTAGGGGCTAGGGAAGTGACTAGGAGCTAGGATTAGCCCGTAACCATGGCTTTTCTTTTTACCTTCTCTGTGTAGCGAAGCGCCTCGGTGAGCTCGGTGGTAAAATTGGTTTTAAAACAATCACAGCTAAAGCTGGTTCCTACAAAGTAAAAGATGCTAGGAGCTAGGGTTAACCCGCAGCATGTTGCTCGAAACCCGTTGCTATTTCAACTCGTTAACTTTACTCTTTCAAACTCGCAAACTCGCAAACTCGCAAACTCGCAAACTCGCAAACTCGCAAACTCCACAATGAGGCAATTAAACTTAATATTCGCCTCACTATATGAGGCAAATAGTAAGTGTTGAAAATTTCTAATTGAAAGTCTTACCATGAGTGTAAAAAATGGTACGATATCCCTAAATTAACTACATTGATGTATATATGATTAAACGGATTTTGTTTGCAATTAGCTTAGTTTTAAGCGTTAGTACAATGGCCGCAGGGCAATATTCCCAAGCACAATGTGACCGCATCAAAGCTGAACGAGAAAATATTCGTGACAGAATGAGATCAAGCTATAGCGCAAAAGAAGGAGAGCGGTTACGTAAGCGCTCTACTGCGTTATTTGAACAACTGGGGCGCCACTGTAAAAGCCCAACTCGTGCAGGCAGCCGCTCAGGCTCACGTACTTATGTACGTTCATCGGCAAATGATCTTTTAAATAAAAAGGTCCATGACTCCACGGTTTATAGCAAAACATACGACAGTGATAGTAAGCGTCTGCAATGGAATAACTTTTATCAACACCCTGATCGTTGTCGTAAAAAACAAATGCAGCAAGCTGACTTTGTTTGGTGTAGTGAAAACCGTGCCGAACAACGAGCAAAATTTGAAGCGCAGTGGCAGCCACCGACTAAAGTAAACATGCACTTGCATAAACCTGAGGTTACTAAGCCTCAAGTGAATTCGATAGCAGTACCAGTAATTAATCACTCTATGATGCTAACACCTGTATCGAATGTGAATACTTCTTTGATGTCTACCTCTTATGAAGAGGAAAAAGTTAACTACAAAATTTGGCAATTAGTAGTTGTTGGCTGTTTAGCATTTATTGGTGTGTTCGGGTTTTACCGCTGGTTTAAAAATTAGTAAAAGGTACAAGGTTCTAGGAAGTGACTAGGTACTATTGGTGTAAAAACATATTTTTGGTGGGAACAGGCTTTAGCCGTGATGCTGTTTTAGGTTATGTGTTAAAAGCCAATCGGCGCTAAAGCGCTCTCCTACATCGCACTAAGCCAGCCGCGTTTTCTTCTCATTTACCCTCATTCACTGCTCTTTGTGCAAATAGATCTTTTAGTGATTTATTCACAAAGAGGTTATGAGACGCTGCGCTGATGAGATGATAGGTTCTAGGAAGTGACTAGGAACTAGGGTCTATCGGTGTAAAACTTTAGCCGTGATGCTGTTTTAGGTTGTGTGTTAAAAGCCAATCGGCGCTAAAGCGCTCTCCTACTAATGTAGATCGTGCTTTTTACTTCTCGGTGTAGCGCGCAGCGCCTCAGTGGTAAAATTTGTTTTAAAACAATCACAGGCAAGATAAAGGCGTTAGGTTTTAGGGAAGTGACTAGGAGCTAGGATTAGCCCGTCGCCGTTTTTCAACTCGTTAACTTTACCCTTTTAAACTCGCCAGCTTTATTTTCATCTAGTTAATTTAAATTTACTTATGGGGTTTAATTAAATTTCAACTATCCATAAGTAAAATATAATTCTCTTATGGTCTGGTTAATTTGTTCTTCAAACTAAAAGTAAAGCAATGTTGACTTTTGGAGTTGAATTTCTAAAATCAATTGTATAAGTAAACTATAGTTGACTAATGATGAATGATACACCAGTAAAAAAAACCTTAGGTAGAGTGGTTAAAAGCACTGAAATGCCTGAGCTTTCTAAGCCATTTTCACCTATGCAGCTGGCTAAAGCCATTACTGCAAAACGAACCGGTATGAAGCTTACATTAGTTGATGTATCACAAGCACTTGCTATTTCTAAGCCAACCTTAATAAAAATAGAAAAAGGCGATGTAACCGTGCAACTGCATAATGTACTAAAAGTTATGGAGTATTTAGGGTTGTCGTTTAGCCTTGTTAGCGACGATATAGCTCACAGCAATGAAGAGGTGAGCGATGAACAGTGGTACTAAACCAGCTCGTTTAGATGTGTTTATTGGTCAATCGCAAAAGGTGGCTGAGGTAACATTAGCAGCAGGCTCTGAAAATGAGATTTCATTTACTTATGAGGCTAATTGGGTCAACCAGGGTTTTGCAGTTTCACCACACTTGCCACTCAATGGCGATTTTGACTCAGCGCCTCGGTTATAAAGTTTGTTTTAAAACAATCATATGCAAGTTAAAGGTGCTAGGTTCTAGGAAGTGACTAGGCGCTATCGGTGTAAAAACATATTTTTGGTGGGAACAGGCTTTAGCCGTGATGCTGTTTTGGTTGTGTGTTAAAAGCCAATCGGCGCTAAGCGCTCTCCTACTAATGTAGATCGTGCTTTAGCGCGTCAATTTTCGCCCGTGGCCAATGGTTTTTTCTTCTCGGTGGTGAATAATACTTTAATACAATCACGGCTGAAGCCGTTTCCTACGGTCGCAAAAGATGCTAGGGTTTTTGTACAAACTGGAAGCACGTAGCTCGCAGCCCGATATTCGTAGCTTTATACGGCATCTAGTAAAGATAGCGCTGATATAGCGGCAACGAATTTGCGGTGTGGTCTGAACACATTTAATTAATCATTCGATTTGATGTTCACCAGATCATTATTTTACTAACTAAGGAGAGGTATTTAATGACAAACTTGGCGTGCGAAGAGATAAAAGCATTTGTGCCAGCAAAGAATTTTCAATTAAGTTGGCAGTTTTATTCTGATCTCGGTTTTGAGCTTTCCTGGCAAGGCGCTGATATTGCTTGCTTTTTTCATGGAGATTGCAGCTTCTTATTGCAGGACTTTTATAATCAAGCGCATGCTGAGAATTTTATGATGCACTTGTTGGTAAAAGATGTGGATGCATGGCATCAGCATTTAATCGCGCAAGGTATAGCAGAAAAATACCAAGTGAAAATAACAGAGCCATTCGTACAGCCTTGGAATATAAAGGATTTTGTTATTTACGACCCGGCTGGCGTATTATGGCGAATTGGACAAAGCCTTGACTCAGCCTGATTTAGTAAACCAAGTTAGTAAATGCGTGATCTGTGAGCCAGAGTTGCCACTGGGAGCTCGCCCTGTTATTCAATTTAATCCCAGTGCTAGAATACTGATTGCTGGGCAAGCGCCGGGTCTTAAGGTGCATCAAAGCGGTAAACCGTTTGATGACGCCAGCGGTAAGCGGTTGCGTGAATGGTTAGGTTTAACTGAGCAGGTGTTTTACGACGCAAGTAAAATAGCTATTTTACCTATGGGCTTTTGCTACCCCGGCAAAGGTAAATCAGGTGATTTACCACCGCGTAAAGAGTGCGCTCCTGCATGGCGCGAACAGCTGCTAACGGCCTTGCCCAATATAAAGTTAACGATAGTGCTCGGTAAATATGCACAGGCTTATCATATACCACAAAGCAAAAATATGGCGTTAACTGAGTTAGTAAAATCGTGGCGTGAGTATTGGCCTGCTATACTTCCTTTACCTCATCCAAGTCCGCGCAATAATATTTGGTTGAGTAAGAATCCATGGTTTGCAGCTCAAGTGTTACCAGAGCTTGGCAAACAGGTTGCAAGCGTATTAGCGCACGAGGACAATTGATGATCAACACACAGTTTGAGCGAACGGGTTACTTTCATGTGCCGGGGTTTTATAGTGCAGCAGAGCTTAGCCAAGTGCGCGACGTGGTGACGTGTTTTCATCAGTTATGGGTGGCGGATAATCAATCGTTTTATAATAGCAATGCGGTAAATAGCGCTTATTTAACGGCAAATACTTACCTTGATGAAGCGCAACGTATGGTGCTGTTTAAGTTTATTGCTAGTCATAAATTAATGGCGCAAGTGGATTCGATTTTAACGGATGCGGCCTTTATTAATACGCAGTTATTTTTTAACCCGGTTAACCCAGAGCAAGCCAATTACTGGCATCGCGATATGCAATACCATTTAAATTTAGACGAACAACAAGCCGCGCTGACAGGGCCTGAGGTATTGCATTGTCGTGTTGCCCTTGAAGATGAGCCCGGTATTGAGTTGGTGCCAGGAACACATCGGCGCTGGGATAGCCAAGTTGAGTTAGATACGCGTTTAGCCCTTGCGCCCCGTAAGCCTAGCGATGATTTAGCATCGGGTCATACCATAGCAATGAAGGCGGGTGATTTACTTATTTTTTCTGCCAATATGATCCACCGGGGTTTGTATGGTAAGGAGCGCTTGGCATTAGATATTTTATTTTCTGATCCGCAACCTGAGGTGCTGCATTTTGTGCAAGATATTTGTTTACCCAGCCCAGCTATGTTAGCTGAGCTGGATGATGCAAGTGCTTTTGCAATGACCTTACAACATCAATAACCCTTTTTATGCGGTTATTGATGCTGTAATAACGCGAGTAATTGATCTTTTGATAGTTGCCCTGCGTCACCACTTCCAGAGAGTACTTTGTCGGCCAGCGCTTGTTTGTGTTCGTGCAATTGCAAAATCTTTTCTTCTATAGTGTCTTGTGCAATCAGTCTATACACAGTAACGGGGCGAGTTTGCCCTAAACGGTGTGCTCTATCTGAGGCTTGCTGCTCTACGGCAGGGTTCCACCATGGATCTAAGTGCAATACATAGTCTGCGGCGGTTAAGTTGAGCCCTGTGCCACCGGCTTTTAAGCTAATTAAAAACAGCGGTGCAGTGCCTGCCTGAAACTTCTCAACTTGCTGCTTGCGCTTGTTGGTGCTCATGCTGCCATCGAGATAACAGTAATCTATGCCGCGTTTTTGTAGGCGTTGCTCAACGAGTTTTAGTACATCAACAAATTGACTAAAAATAAGTGCTTGGTGGTTATTTTCAAGCAGCTCTTCGATGATTGCTTCTGCGGTATCAAGTTTGCTTGATGGCATTTTGCTGTTTTCTAACAGTAGCTGTGGTGCAATGCAGGCGCGGCGCAGCTTAGTTAGTGAGGCTAAAATAGTGATATATTGGCTGTCTTCTTGATTGGCTTGCTCGAGTGCATTTAAACGAGTGGCTTGGTAGAGCGCTTGCTCTTTTTCACTTAACGCAAAAGTGAGGTTGATTTCGGTTTTTTCTGGCAGCTCGGTTAATACGGTTTGCTTATTTCGGCGTAAAATAAACGGTGCAATCAAGGTTTTTAAGGTATCGGCCTGTTGCTGGTTTTTATCTGCATTACCAAAGCGTTTTTTAAATTGTGGCAAGGTGTGTAAAAACCCAGGCATTAAAAAGTTAAATAAACTCCATAATTCCCCTAAGTGGTTTTCAATCGGCGTGCCAGAAAGCGCTACTTTAAACTGCCCGTTAAGGGCAAATGCGGCTTTAGCTCTCAAACTCAGTGGGTTTTTAATGGCTTGTGCTTCATCGAGCACAATATTAGCAAATTCATGGCTGGCCAGTTGCTCGCCAATTAGCGGGAGTAAACCATAGCTTACAATCACTAAGTCATTGGCGGTTGCTGAGTTAAGTGTTTCGTCACACATACCGGCGTTATCAATGGTTTTTATCGTTAACCCTGGGGCAAAGCGCTGAGCTTCAACCGCCCAGTTATGACACACCGATTTAGGGGCCACCACTAAGCTTGCACCGAGGCTGCTGCGTATTTGTATTGCACAGAGGGTTTGCAGGGTTTTACCCAACCCCATGTCATCAGCTAAACAGGCATTTAAGCCCCAATTTGCTAGTTGCATTAACCACTTAACGCCAACAACTTGATAGTCACGCAGGGTATTAACTAAATGGGCAGGGATCACCGGCTCTATAGTTTGATTAAATTTGGCTAAACGTTGTTGCCAGCTTTCACCGAAGGTCACATCGGCCAAATCGGCCACGCTTTGATACAAAGGTAAGGCGCGGGCATTGGCAATACGCAGTTGCTCAGACTCGTCATTATCTTGTTGCATGCCTTCTAAGCGGTTGAGTAAGTTAGTTAAACGCTGATCTAAAATTAACGATTGATCCTCGTCTAAACTAATAATACTGCCGCGACGGGGAGCTTTAAGCAGTGTTTGCAGGGCATATATGTCGCCACTTGGTAGTGAAATATCGCCACTGATACTTAGCCAGTCATTATCGTCGTTTAGGTTTAGTGACAGGTGTTTACTGCTGGCAAGCTTCATACCTTGGCTATTTTCATCCCAGCTGAGTATTAGCGCTTGGTTTTTGTTTGCCTCTTCGAGTATTTCTATTGCGCGGCTTATATCCTCTGGGATAAAAAATTGTTGTAACGAGGAGTTGAGCTGATGCGTTGTATCAATAAACACGCTATTGAGCTTTTTTAGTAATTTTTTAAAATGACGTTTTTCTGCTTTGAGGTCGCGTTTTATTACCACAGTGTTGTTGTTAGTGTCGTCGTTATAAACTAAGTTGGTTGCGCCTTCACCGGGTTCCAACCAAGGGCCATCAACCGTGTAGGGCATGACATAAAAATTAACGTCAATACCTAATTGGGTTAGTTTGATCACTGCACTAAATTCAAAATCGCCTAAGCGCACGTTATTTACATCAGCAAATTCTGCTTGTTGGCTACTAATGTGGTGTTCGTTTGCTAAGGTTTTAAGTGCTGCATTGAGCTGCGGTAGGCGCTCTTCAGTAAGGTTATTGGGTTGTTGATCAAATAACTGCTGGAGCTTTTGCTGTTTTTCGCTAACAGCAAACACTTGGTAAACATTGCTATGACTGTGGTTGAGTAGAAAATCACCGTCAAAATCGTCTATGCTAGGCTGTAAAACTAACTTGTAGCAATCGTTATTATCTTTGGCTATTTCAATGACGAACTCGCCTTTAATAAGCTTAAGCGGCTCACCGTGATGATCTTCTAAATTGTCAAAGTCGATTAATGTATTGAGTACGGCTGCTGTGGCTTGCACTTCTTTGTAGCCAAAGCCGGCATGGTTATATATCACTTGCACCAGGTTTTTATCGGCGGCGCACAGTGCTGCTTGATACTGGCTGCCTTCTAAATCATGCACAGCCACTTTGCGGCCTTTGGTCCATTCACCTTTTGCATTGAGTTGCTGTACCTTGGCTTGAATTAGCGGTAAGTCGAGATAGCTTGTATCTAGTTGCCATTTTACACGTTGTGTTGCCTGCGGTTGCTCAATTTGGCTGACCTCGTCGAGCCAACGTTGCCACTGGGGCACGCGTTCAAACTGTTGTAAAATGCCACTTTTTGGCAATGGAGTATCGTCATTAAGCCATTTTGCTAAATGCAGGCATTGCTCACCTACCCAATGCTGGTGTTGTGCTACAGCATCGATTAATTGCTTAAGGAGCTCTGGGTGAGCGCGTAGTTCATTTATTTGTTTATCTTCGGCGTATTTTACCAGCGCGATTAAAAAGCAAAATAGTGCAGCAATTGCGCTGGGGTTTGCGATTAAATTTTCTAGTCGGCTAATGAGGCGGTAATCTTTAAATTGCGCTATAGGATCACTATCAAGCAGGTAATCAATTGCTATGCTGGTGTAACTGAGCTCGCCAAGGTGTTTGTGATACCATTTTTTACATGTTTCGAGTTGCTTAAAGTCGGCAGGTTCGCCGCTTGTAAATAAGCTTAATGTATACAGTAAGCCTGTGATTTCGCTTGGGTATCGCCCTTTACCGAATGCCTTTCTAAAGCGAGTCAGTGCGCTTTTGTATTGAACGATGGCAATATCAGGGCAACTGCCATCTATCGCGTTATTATTCGCTTCTAAAAAGTTGCCGAGCAGCCAGTCTGATTTATCTTTAAGTAGATTATCAAAACGCTGTTTTTGTAATAAAGCGCCTAGGTTCTCGTTGTAGTAAAGTCGCGTTTTAGCGTCCAATTGCGAGGATGGCTTAACAAGTTCGGGCCACGCGGGCTCGACGGTGAGATTAAAGAACTGACCTTGTACAAAATACGCTAAGCATTCCTGTTGCCACTGCTTTGGTAAAAAAGGCCAAAGCTGTAGGGCGTAGCGCGATTGCCCAAGCAGTACTAAAAAATGCTCATCAAGATCTTGGCTGGCGCTAATCGGTTTATTGGTTATGCCTCTGTGTTGATTATCGTAGTGCTGAAGCAGCACCGTAATAAAGTTAAGCGAGCGGTCTTGCTGGTGATACACCTTACTGATTTCAATCAGAATAGGGCGAATTAAGTCTTTCAGCTGCTCAAGTAGGTTAATAATAATATAGCTAACAGCATCAATGGATGTTTTATAGTGTGGGCCGTAAGGCATTTGCCATAGTAACCCGAGCTGTTCTAACTTTTGGGTGTCATTGTCTACTTCTGACTTTGATAATGAGTATCCCGGCTTGATGGTGCGAAACAGGCGTTGTGCTATTTGTTGGCAGGAGTTTTGATAGCCATAGGATGATGTACTTATGAGTTGTGCAAGCAGTACGCAGAATTGTTTTTGTTGTGCTTGAGTTTCGACTCTTGGCAGGTTATTCAATGACATAAAGTAGCTAAGATTGTTACAACAATGGCCTTAGTATAAAGAGCTAGCTATAACAAGCAATAAAAAAGCGACCCGAAAGTCGCTTTAAAAGTTTATAATGCGGTTATTGCACCATAGCAAACAGCTTTTGTAGCTGTGGCATGTATTCTTGCACAAGTTCTAGGTTATTTTCACTGACCGCAGGCGCATCAGTTGTTGCTGCGCTTGCTGAGTTACCTAGAGTACCAACCATAGCGCTGGCACTTTTATCTTTAGAGCCGTTCAAGCTTTGTAAACCGCCCATTAGTTGATTCACTTTTTCTTTGTTTTCAGGCGATAAACTGCCTTTTAGGTTTTCAAAGTATGCCATTGATACTTCGGTCCCTACGGTAAGTAATTGCTCAGGAGTAAAACCATATTGATTAGTAAGAGCAGCAAAGTCTTTATATAAATCGTTATCTTTGATCATACCCAAGGCGCTAAGAGCCATACCGCCGGTGCTGCTATCTGAGCCACCTAGCATGCTACCTAAGTTAACGCTTTTTAATGCGTCTTGGTCTTGCGACCAATCAACAACAGCAGGGAGTGCTTGGATGTAACTTTGTAAATCATTTTCTGTAATATCCTTTGCAAAGCTAGAAAAGCTCATTGCCATTAAGCTGACCGCAGCTAGTAACTTTTTCATGTTGAAATTCCTTATTAAATATTTCTGTTAAATTGAAGTATAAAAATCAATATCTCGCCAATACATAGGCTGATTTAATTACAAATGTTACAATCTAATTTTGAACAAAACTAGCTGAACCTAATGTTAATTATTTCAAATACCGTAACGATCGATGAATGGGAAGTCGAATTAACCGCTATTCGTTCCCAAGGTGCTGGTGGACAAAACGTTAATAAAGTGGCTAGTGCAATCCATCTTCGTTTTGATATTAAGCGCTCTAAGTTACCAGATTTTTATAAAGAACGCTTGTTAAAACTTAATGATAGTCGCATCACTAAAGACGGCGTCATTGTGCTCAAAGCACAAAGCCACCGAACGCAAGAACTCAATAGAGAAGATGCTTTAGCACGCTTGAAGGAGTTGATTATTGGTGCGACAAAGGTACAAAAATCACGGCGTGCAACTAAACCTAGTCGCAGCTCTCAGCGCAAACGCATGGATAAAAAAACCAAACATGGTCAAACCAAAGCGCTGCGCGGGAATATTAAGCTGTAACTAAAGCATTGGTCTTATAACATTGAAGATGGCATTGATATGATCGTCTCGGTCATTTAATGCTGCGATGTAACGGTACTTTTCGCCGCCGGCATGCTCGAATATTTCACGGTTTTCACTTTCAAGCTCTTCCAGTGTTTCTAGGCAGTCGGCGCTGAAGGCCGGGCTGATTATTGCAATATCCTTAATACCTTCGCTTGGTAGGGCTTCAAGCGTTGCGTCTGTATATGGCTTTAACCATTCAGCTTTACCAAAACGGCTTTGAAAGGTGCTTATAACTAAATCTTTATCAAGGCCGAGCTTTTCTACAACTAAGCGGGTAGTTTGCAGGCATAAACAATAGTAGGGATCACCACTTTCCAAAAAGCGTTTTGGCATACCATGATATGAAAAAACAAGTTTTTGCGGGGTTCCGTGTGTTTGTAAGTCTTCACTTATGCTATTGGCTAATGATTCAATGTATGACTCATTTTTGTGGTAACCATTAATAAAATGCAGTTCAGGTACCCAGCGCCATTTACGTAATACTTTTGATACAGCATCGAAAGTTGAGCCTGTAGTGGGGCTTGAGTATTGTGGGTACAAGGGTATGATAACAATACGGGTAAGGCCTTTGTCTCTTAACTGTTCTAAACCAGCTTCAATCGATGGGTTACCATAGCGCATTGCCATAACAACTTCGGTCTCGGTATAACCTTGGCTTTTTATAAAAGCATCGAGTTTGTCTCGTTGCAGGGAAGTGATATGAGTTAATGGTGAGCCATTTTCAGTCCAAATACTTTCATATAATTTTGCTGAGCGTTTTGGTCTTACACGTAAAATAATACCGTGAAGAATGATCATCCAAATTAGGCGTGGTATTTCAACGATGCGTGGATCAGATAAAAATTCACGTAAATAAGTACGCAAGGCACTTGCCGTTGGTGCATCTGGGCTGCCTAAGTTGGTGAGTAAAATGCCTGTTTTTTGATTAAAACGTTCATCATGTGGGTTATCAGTAATAGCTGAAAATCGTGACACGCACTGCTCCTTCAAGCAAAATTGAGTCAATGAGGAATAAATTCCTTTAATTTTATAAGGGTATTATAACGAATGAAAGGCTTAATAAGATCACTAAATCACATTGATTTGATCATGATCCTAAAGGGGGCCGGTTTTTTAGCTTCTAATTGCTGCAGTTTCTCAATGGATTTTGCACTAAATATATGCCCTTTAGGCAGTAGCATAATACCGGCATGACTGTGCAAAGCATGACCTAACACCATATTTGCTTTAAGTGCTTGCGCATTCATTATTTGCATTGAGCCTACCTGTGATTGCTGTTTACTGCATTGTATTTGGCATTGGCTTAGTGCTGCGACAATTTTAGGGTGGTAGTAGTTACCACTGTATCTGGATACACATTCAAGGGCGTACTGATAGCGTTGACTTGGCTCTAAAGCGCTTTGCTCATAATGATCCCAATAATCACGAGCAACGGCTAAAATCATTGCGGCTAGTGGAATTTCATTCCCTTTAATACCTTTTGGCAGACCGTTACCATTAAAATGCTCATATTGGTGATAAATAGCCTCAGATACATCATGTAAATGTGTGGCAGGCATAAGCATCAGCTGTGCTGTACTTGGGTGAGTATAGAAGGTTTTTCGTTGCTGCTCAGTTAGTTCATGTAATGGTTTTTTATACAGTTCAGGGTCCATTGCCAGTAGGCCAATTTGCGCTAAATACCCGGCCATAGAAGCCATTTCAACATGTTTATCTGGTAGATTTAGTTGTTTCGCTATGAGATTGCAGGTGTTAGCAATGTTTTGTGCTTTATGGCCATCAAGGTAGGGGTTGGCATTAATAAAGTTATACAGCAACTCTACCGTACTGCGATGTTCGTTTACTTCATGGGCATTGGCAATTTCTAATTGCTTAAGCACGTGCTTAATTTGTTTGGTACGTTTTTCTACTCGTTGCTCTAGTGAGTTATTAAGTTCTTTTAGTTCTTCGTTTTGTTTTGCTATTTGTGATTGCAGCTGCTGGTTTTGCTTTTTTAATTGGTATTTCTCAATGCTGTCGCTAATGGTGCTCAGCAATAGGTTGTTCTGCCAAGGCTTTTGAATAAAACCGTGTATTTGGCCTTTATTTATAGCATCGAGTGTGGTGTCTATATCGGCAAAGCCGGTGACTAAAATGCGTTGTGAGTCTGGGGCTAAACTTTTTGTTTGAGAAAAAAACTCAGCGCCATCCATTTGCGGCATCCGCATATCGCTGATGATCACTGCAAAGTCGTGTTGTTTAACTTGCTCTAGTGCGCTGAGCGGATCAGTTGATGTAGTAATACTATATTGTTGGCTTTTCAGTAGCCGCGATAAACTACGAAGCACTATTTCATCATCGTCTACACATAAAATTTGCACTGCTAATTTGTCCACATCAACACCTTGTTTCCTTATATAGTTTAAACATAGCGTGTGAAACCGACTTTAGAAACGTGTAATAAACTTAATTTGTGCTAATTTTATAAAAAGTCGTTATTTTAAGAATTAAATGCCCATTGCCCACAGCCTTACATTAGTTATTGTCGAAAGTGACCCGCTTTTACTAAGAGCGCTTGGTAAAGCATTGCAGCACATTGATTCATCACTGCAAATTACAGCAATTCCAGCGCAACAATTACACCAGCATAAATTTATAAATTCGCATTTTGATATAGCATTCGTGGGTGTGGGTATTGAAAATGAACAACAAGCTCATCAGTGGCTTACTTTATTACAGCAGCAATGTCCGTTAACCATTCGCTGCTTATTAAAGGGCGCGACGACTACAAGCTGGGATTGGCAGTTAAATGATAATATTCATTTTTGTTTAGCTAAACCTTATAGCCATGCTGACTTAAGGCATGTCATAAACTGCACTGCAAAAATACAAAGCTTAGCAATTGATACAGCGACAAAAAGTGTCTTAGGGAAAATGAATGGTTTGCCCGTAATGCGCCAGCAAATTGCAGCAATAATGTCGGCATTTACAGCAAACCCGGTGGAAATCCCTGTTATTGCTGATTTGATATCTAACGATCCTTTTTTAAGTGGCAAGGTGATCCAAACTGCTAATTCAGCTTTTTTAGGATTTTCTAGTGAGACTGTTAATCTAAAACAAGCGCTAGCAAGAATTGGTACGTCGGCTTGCCATGCATTAGTTGTTCATACCGAGGCGCACAGTCATTATCAACATACATTATCAGAACAACAGCTTGCAGCAATTTCAACGAATGCATTTGCGCGTGCAAAACAAGCGCGTGAATTGGCAAAACAACTCAATTTATCCACAAGGCAAAAAGATACGGTATTTATATTGGGTTTACTGAGTGGTGTGGGTGCTATGGCATTAGCCGTTTTGGCAAAGACCTCAAGTGAACAAGCGACGCTAAATGAAGAGTTGGTGGCCGCTTATATTTTAAACCTATGGGGGTTTTCATCAACGATCACCGAGAACATGTTGCTCCCAGAAAAATTAAGCCAAGTAACGAGCATTGAAATGGCTGTTCATTATTTAGCTAAAAAATCTCCCTGCGAAGCGTTGACTGAATTTGAAGATTCAGAGTATGAATTGCTACAGCAGCTTAAAGAAAATGATGAACTACTGGAGTGCCCTAAAAAATGAAAGGGAGTATTTTCCAAGCTTTAGAAAGTTTAGTGTTGCAGCACAGAGATATGGGGTATTGGAATGCCTTACTTGTGAAAAATGCCCCTAAAGGCCGTTGTTATGTCTCTGTTAATGATTACCCCGATGCAGAGCTTAACGCACTCGTTGCAGATATTTGTGAGGAATTAGAATTAGAACAGGCGGTTGTAATTAGTTTATTTGGTCGGCATTTGTTTTCTCACTTAATGCAGCATTATCAGGTGGTGGTTAGTCGATATCAGCATTTTGAAGCGTTAATTTTAAATATACATAACGTTATTCATAAAGAGGTCAATAAGCTGCATCAAGGGGCAAACTTACCTACGATGCGCTGTATGATGATAGAGCCTGGTTACATTGAAATGCATTATAGTTCACCACGTAAACTCTGTATTTTAGCTGAGGGTTTAATTTATGGGGCCGCGGAACATTTTAATATGCAAATTAACATAGAGCACCCCCAGTGTCAGCATCGTGGTGATGCTGAATGCACCTTAAATATTTACTATAAACGACTAAAAAGCCATGACAGATCATAATGATGAATATCAACAAGCGTATTTGAGAGAACGTGCTGCCCGCATGGAAGCAGAGCAACTGCTTGAAGATAAAAGCCGCGTACTGTATGCATTGAATCAGGAGCTTGTCAAAAATGTTGCTGATTTAGAACATCAGCAACAATTATTTATTCAAGCCGAAAAAATGGCAACTCTAGGCACTCTTTCTGCGGGGATAGCTCATGAAATAAATAATCCGCTTGCTTATGCCATGAGTAATATTGAATGTTTAAAGGGGACGCGATTAGTGATTGATAAACTGTTGTTGTTAAATGAGCAGTTTATGACCGGTAGTATTACAGCGAATGAGCTAAAACATGAAGTACAGTCGTTACAAGCCTTACATTCATTTGCTCAGCTACGAGTGGATATACAGGAGTTGACTGACGATAGTCATGAAGGACTTAGGCGGATAAATTCAATTGTACGGAATTTATTGAATTTTGCGCGGCCAAGTAATAATGAAAAGCAGCTTGCTGATATGACAGACAGCGTAAAAAATGCACTTAAACTACTTAAAAATCAGCTGAGCAGTTGCCAAGTGACTACTGATCTCAATGCCCTGCCACTGACATGGTGTAATTTGGCGACGATTAATCAAGTTATGGTTAATTTATTGATTAATGCCAAGCAGGCTTGTGATGTGGCGAGCAACAAAGAAGGGCATATTCAGGTATATACCGGCTTTGTTGATGACAAAATTACCCTTACGGTGACTGATAACGGCTGTGGTATGAATGAAGATACCAAGGCGCAGGTTTTTAATCCGTTTTTTACCACTAAACCGGTTGGCACAGGAACCGGCATGGGGATGTCATTGGTTTACTCTATGGTGACTGATCACCAAGGAGTCATTGAAATACGCAGCGAGGAGAATCAAGGCACTCAGGTGTGTTGTTATTTTCCTGTGATTAGTAATTAATGAGCGTTAGGGTTAATTATTCATTATTGCCATAATTTTAACGAAAATTGTTTGAATTTAAACCATTTAACTACTAGTGTGGTGATCAGCTTTAGTACAGTTTAATGAAAAGGACTAATGAATGATCAACGAAAAAAGCATACTGGTGCTTGAAGAGTTTTTACGCCAGCAAAATGAGACTAATGAAGTCAACACTCATCATATATTAGGGTTTATGAGTGGAATTTTGGCATGCTCTGAGTTTTTTGGTGAGTCAGTGATCGCCAATTACATTGCTGATGAAAACGAGCAAGCGTATAACTTATTAATGAATGATTCAAAAGAGCGCGATGCGTTGATCACTGTATTAGATAACGTGACTGAAGCACAAGTTGAACAAGCTCATTTATTAAAGCAATTATACCCACATGCCACTGATGCGAGAGCACCTAGTAGAGATTTACAACATTGGTGTAGCGGTTACTTAGCAGCTTATTTAGTCAATCAAGAAGTGTGGCAGCAAGATTTTAATTTTTTACTGAATGTAGATAAACAACACGCTGAAACGCAAACAGAGGGTCAGCTATTTATTGATAACTTTGAGGCTACGCTTAATTTACTTGCAACCTTTGCAATGTGGCCTGATGCGCTCAAAGAGCACCCTGAGCCTGACACGTTAACCAATGGTTTTAACGTGTTGTACGATGGCTTAGATGACAGCTTAGTGTCGATAGCGTCCATGGCGTTGATGCTCGAAGATGAAAAGCTCGCTCTGTGGGAAGAAGAAGGTTAACTATTTCTAGGTGAGATAAAGTTTAACAAAAGCATGATTTGAATAATCATGCTTTTTTTTGTCTAATTTTCAATCAAAATGATTTTATAATGAGATATTTAGATAAAAAATGCATATTTCGACCATCGTCGTAGCTAAATGTGTTTCTTTTTATATACAGATGTTGCTAGGATGTTCCCAAGACGTTGTTTAGTGCCTAGCGTGCAGGTTTTTTAAATAACGAACTAAACCAATAATTTTAAATCAACTTGCCAATGTTGCAATCCATAGGCAAGGATGAATGACAGGGTCGAATACACATGACAACACACCGTTTTAACACCATCGCAATAGCTGTTGGCTTGGCGTTCAATGCGCCAGTAATTATGGCGCAAGATGCGCAAATCACAGCAGATAAAAATATCGAACAAATCTCGGTTTTAGGATCGCGAGTTTCAAACCGTACAGTAACTGAGTCATCTTCACCAATCGATTTAATTGATGCAGATACATTAAATAAAGGCGGTTTTACTGAGCTTGGCCAAAGTTTACAAGCGACAGCGCCGTCATTTAATTTTTCTCGTACTCAAGTTTCTGATGGTTCGGATTTATTCCGCCCTGCAACATTGCGTGGGCTACAACCTGATCAAACTTTGGTTTTAGTGAATGGTAAACGCCGCCATAACCAATCAATTTTTGGCCTTGTAGGCACTGTGGGCGCGGGTGCGGCAGGTACGGATATGAATGCGATACCGCTGTCTGCATTAAATGGCGTTGAAGTATTACGTGATGGCGCTGCTGCACGTTATGGCTCTGATGCAATTGCGGGTGTGATCAACCTTTCCTTAAATGACTCAACAGGCATCACAACTGGTTATGTGCAGATGGGCAGCACGGGTGAAGGGGATGGTGATACTGTTTCAATGGGGTTAAATCGCGGCTTTGATTTAGGCGATGAAGGTGGGTTTATAAACCTATCACTTGAGTATCGCGATGCCGATGGAACTAACCGAGCTGAGCGAGATATAGGTGGATCGCTTGATGTGCCGTATGGCACTCTTTCAGAGGATGTACGCTGGGGCCAAGGTAATTCAGCCAGTGAATTTACTTCGTTATTTTATAATATGGCATTACCTATGGGGGACGCTGAGCTTTATTCGTTTGGTGGCTATTCAGAGCGTACAGCACTTGGCAATGGCTTTTATCGTAACTTTGATCAAGAAAATAAAAATGTTACCCAAGTGTATAGTGATGGCTTTTTACCGCGTATTTATAACGAGGCACAAGATCTTTCATTTGCTTTGGGAGTAAAAGGAGATATTAATCCTGATTGGGGTTATGACGTTTCTGCATTGTATGGTGAAAACCAATATGATTTTACCTCACGCAACACATTAAATGCTTCGTATGCCGCTGAATATGTGTTTAATAACCCTGATGCATCAGATGCTAATATTGCAGCTAATGCGGGTCCGAATGGGGGCTACTCGGGTGGTTTTCGTTTTGATCAAACCACGGTTAATGCAGATATAAATGGGATTATTGATATTGGTCGTAGTGAGCCTGTGTATTTGTCATTTGGTGCTGAGTACCGTAAAGAAAATTACCAGATAGTGCCGGGTGAAGAAGCATCTTATGCGTGTGGCTTAGCAAATATGGATACATCTTATCCTGCGGTAAACGATTCTAGCCAGTTTGCTGAGTGCGGCTTTCAGGCTTATAACGGTTTAAGACCTGAGGCTTCAAACGAGCAAAGCCGTGATAGTTATGCACTTTATGTTGATGCAGAAACCATGATTACCGATGCCTGGAATGTCAGTGCAGCTGTGCGCTATGAAGACTTCTCTGATGCGGGCGATGATTTAATTGGTAAATTGGCCTCGCGTTATGAGTTTACAGATGACTTTGCTATTCGCGGTGCAATATCGACCGGTTTTAGAGCGCCCTCATTACAGCAAAGTGCTTACACAGCTTACACCACAAACTTGGGGGCCGGTGGTGTACTTGAGCAATCATTTATTGCTACAGCAGGCTCAGATTTTCCTGCTGCATTGGGTGTTGATAGTTTAGAGCTGGAAAGCTCAGAAAATTTAAGTTTTGGTTTTGTCTATGATGTTAGCAGTGAGTTATCACTTACTGTTGATTTTTACCATACAGCCATTAAAGATCGTATTACTTTAGGCAGCTTTTTATCAGCCAGTGATGTGGCATTTAGTCCCGAAGCTGTGGTTGCACTTGAACAAACAGGCGCTGATCAAGCCGCTTATTTTTCGAACTCTGTGGATTCCACCACTAAAGGTGTAGATATTATTGCCTCATATCGTACTGATTTATATGATGGAAATTTCTCAGCTACTTTTGCGGGTAACTTAAATAAAACTGAAATTGATAACGTGAACGCACCAGAAGGGATCCCACAAAGTATTGCATTAGATGATATTCAACGGAGTTTTTTAACCGATGGCCAACCAGGTGAGCGTGGCACCTTAACCTTTGATTATGAGCGTGATGTGATCAGTGCTATGTTGCGGTTTAATTATTTTGGCAAAACTGATGTGAAATATTTTGGCAATGATCATATTGGCTTACCAGATGAATTATCGCCAACAGGTGAGTTTAAAGATACCAGCGTCGTTGAGTCAGCTGTATTGGTTGATGTAAACCTGGGTTATGAATTAAATGAATCTTTAACACTAAATGTTGGCGTAGATAATTTGTTTGATGTAACACCTGATGAATTAGGCCAAGATGAAGCTCTCGATTTTATAACCAATCAAGCATTTAAATACCCTGTAAGAGCATTGCCGTATGGCTTTGATGGTATGACTTATTATGCAAAAGTAAGCTTTAGCTTTTAAAAGTAGCTTTAACCTTGAATGAGAATTAATATCAGTATAGTCTGTTGGTAATTATTCTCATTTAAGGTTTGTTATGTTTAAGTCACTGCTCTTATTCGGCTCTTTAATGTTCTCGCTTGCAGCGAGTGCTAATTGTGAGCTAAGTATCTCTGCTAATGATGCTATGCAATTCTCTAGTAAGTCACTCGAGGTTGATAAAAGCTGTAACAGCGTTAAATTAACCCTCACTCACACAGGTCAATTACCCATCAATATCATGGGCCATAACTGGGTTTTAAGTGCCAGCGATGATGTTCAAGAGCTGGCTATTGCAGGTATGCAATCCGGAGTTGATAACCGCTATGTACCGCAGAATGATCCGCGAGTATTGGCTGCCACTGAAGTCGTTGGTGGAGGAGCCTCGACCACAATTGAGTTTTCAATCGAGCAATTAAGTGCCGATAAATCGTATACATTCTTTTGTTCTTTCCCTGGTCACTTTGCGGTGATGCAAGGGGATTTTAAGCTTATTTAATTTTAATTATTTTGCTTGCAAATTAAGGCGCACACTCTACAATCCGCAGCAAGTACACGTATTGTGCTTGCTGACTATTAATTAAAAATGGAAACATTATGAAAAAGCAAAAACGAGGCAAACAGCCTAATAATAACTCGGTGGATATCGGTCGCGGTGTGATCCGTGATAATGCATTAGCAGCATTGGTTACCTCGAAAATATTTAAACCACAGATTGTTAAAGCTAAAAAAGGCAAAGGGTCATATCAACGTAATAATAAACATTCAGGGCGAGAGTCCTATTTAATCGCTGCTTAAAATAGTTGTGATCAAATAGCACTTTCTGCAATAGCAAAAATTTAACCCTGCTTAGACAATCTTTTTCTAAGCAGGTTTTTTTGGTTATATATCCTACAATAATTCATCTTCTTGTTCAGATAACTCACTTTACGTACCCGTAAAGATGGTTACACACCTAGGAACTGCTTGATTTTCATGGTTAACCATCCATTAACCTTGTGTTCATTTTTTCTATGCAAAATTACCCCTTCTTTACACGAAGTGGTTTTTTAGTAGCTCTAAAGTGTTACTAGTTTTTATTTTTGTCATTTCTTTGTATTGTTTATTTGCCATTGTTGACCTTGTTATTTGATCGTTTTTGTTGACGTATAGGTAAGTTGTGTTTATTTTGGTTATGAATGTAAAATAAATGTTATTCTTTAACCCCTGGGCGGAGGAGCAAATGAGCTCACGTAATATAATAAAAAATGCTTTCAAACTAAGTGCCTTATCACTTAGTGCGATAGGCTTAAATGCACATGCAGCTGTAGATTGCAGTGCATTAACAACCTGGCAAGTAGGCCAAACTCATACAGGTGGAAGCCAAGTTCAAGCGCAAGGTAGTGCGTATGAAGCTAAATGGTGGACACAAGCAAACCCTGTGGAGAATTCTGGCCAATGGCAAGAGTGGAAAAATTTGGGTGTTTGTGACAGCGCTGTCACAGAAAATCAAATTCCAAGCGTTACTGCTTTGACACCCGTAGAAGGTTCTCAATTTGCCGATAAAGACAGCGTTGTCATATCGGCGCAAGCAACAGACTCTGATGGGTCTGTGGTGAGTGTTGAGTTTTTTGTTGACGGAACTTCAGTGGCTGTTGATACCACTGCACCGTTTAGCACTAGTTGGGACGCCGTTGCTGGAACTCATCAAATTAGTGCGGTAGCAACAGACGACAAAGGTGCGTCTTCTGCAGAAGTTGTAAACACGGTTAGTGTGTCTGATGCGGTGATCGTTGATCCTGTTAATCAAGCGCCTGTGGCGACAATCTCGTTTAGTACTTTACCTGATCAACTTATTGTTGGCTCACAAGTGGTATTTGCGCTTTCAGGTAGTGATAGTGATGGACAAGTAACGGCATTGAGTTTTGCTGCTAATGGTGTTGATGTTCATCAAGCCAGTGCAGATGCAAGCAGTTATGCATGGCAAGCAACGGCGCTAGGCCAGGCAACCTTTACCTTGACGGTAACTGATAATGAAGGTGCAACTGCGCAAACGACAAAAGTGTTAACCGTTGTTGAAGAAAACACAGGTCCCGTAACTGGTACTGACTGTCGCCCGCAGGGGTTATATCAAACTCCAGGTGTAAACACGCCGTATTGTACTGTATATGATGCAGATGGCCGTGAGATCATGGGCGTAGATCACCCGCGTCGTGTTATTGGTTACTTTACCAGCTGGCGAAATGGCGCAAATGGCCAACCAAGCTACTTAGTAAATGATATTCCATGGGATAAAATTACCCATATCAACTATGCCTTTGCCCATGTTGATGCCAACAATAAAGTATCAATTGGCGATCCTAATGCCGCAGGTAACCCAGCGACTAATATGGAATGGCCTGGTGTGGTTGGCGCTGAAATGGACCCTGAATTTGCTTATAAAGGTCACTTCAATCTACTAAACAAATATAAAAAACAACATCCACATGTAAAAACCTTAGTATCTGTTGGTGGCTGGGCTGAAACGGGTGGTTATTTTGATGATACTGGCCGTGTTGAAAGTGGTGGTTTTTATACTATGACAACAAACGCTGATGGCTCGGTTAACCATGTAGGCATTAACGCATTTGCTAAGAGCTCGGTTGAGTTTATTGAAAAGTATGGCTTTGACGGTGTTGATATCGATTATGAGTACCCGTCTTCAATGAATGATTCAGGTCACCCTGATGATTTTCCTATCTCAAATGCACGTCGTGCAGGTTTGAACGCATCATATCAAGTGCTGATGAAAAAGCTTCGTGAAGAATTAGATATTGCTGGTGAAGCTGCTGGTAAACACTATTTATTAACCATTGCTTCTCCGTCATCAGGTTATTTACTACGTGGTATGGAAACGTTCCAAACTGTTAAATACCTCGATTATGTAAATATTATGTCGTATGACTTGCATGGTGCATGGAACTCACATGTTGGTCACAATGCCGCGCTATTTGATACCGGTTTAGATTCAGAGCTGGCGCAGTGGAACGTATACGGTACTAAAGAGTTTGAAGGTATTGGTTACTTAAACACGGATTGGGCGGTGCGTTACTTCCGTGGTGCTATGTCTGCAGGTCGTATCAATATTGGTTTACCGTATTATACCCGTGGCTTTAAAGATGTAAGTGGCGGAACGAATGGTCTGTGGGGCCAAGCGGCATTACCTAATCAAGCTGATTGTGCGAAAGGCACAGGCGTTGGTGAGAAGAATAAATGCGGTAATGGTGCTGTTGGCATCGACAACTTATGGCATGACAAAAACGATGTCGGTGAAGAAATGGCTGCCGGTTCAAACCCGTTATGGCATGTGAAAAACCTTGAAAATGGCATTGTAGGTTCGTACCTAGGCGTATATGGCTTAACACCAGAGACCGATGTAAATGATCAGCTAACAGGTACTTATACACGTCATTATGACAGCGTTGCCGTTGCTCCTTGGTTATGGAATGCCCAGAAAAAAGTATTCTTATCGATTGAAGATGAAGAGTCGATGGCGACTAAAGTTGATTACGTCATTAACAACGGCCTTGGCGGTATCATGTTCTGGGAATTAGCAGGGGATTATGATTATGACTCGGCTAAAGGCGAATACTTCATGGGTTCTACTTTGACCTCACTTGCGTATGACAAGTTTAATCAAAGTGGCGTGGCGTATGACGTACACGGCGGTAACCCTAACTTTACTGTACCAGCAGAAGCGGTTGATATTACATTTGAAGCGAAAAACTTCCCAATTGGTGATGATAACTACCCAATTAGCCCGACCTTTGCTTTCACCAACAATTCAAACCTTGACTTAAGCGGTGCAAAAATCTCGTTTGATGTGCCTGTTTCAACATCAGCTATTTTTAAATCAAACTGGAATGCGCAAGAAAAGCTGGGTATGGCTGTTGAAGTCAATGGCTCAAATGCTGCGGGCAACAACATTGGTGGTTTTGAAAATGAGTTCCATCGTTTCTCTATCACACTGAACAATGAGTGGGGCGGTCAGCCGAAAGACTTTAGTGCTGGTGCAACAGTGAATGCGCAAGTGATGTACTACATGCCAATTACTGGTCCGAGTAACTTCACTATTGAAAAAGACGGCAAAGTGTATGCTTTCAAAGCGGAATACCCAATGCTTCCTGATGCTACGCCAGGTACTGGCGGTGGTGACACTGGCGGCGGTACAGGTGGAGATACCTCTGGAACGTGTGAAGGTGTAGCAATCGCTGATATTGCGGTTTATCCAAACTTCCCTCAAACCGACTGGGCAGGTAACCCAAGCCATGCCACAGGTGGAGACTTAATGGTTCATAACAACGGCGTTTATAAAGCTAAGTGGTGGACAAGTTCAGAGCCAGGTACAACGGCTGATTGGACTAAAAGTTGTAGCCTGTAAATCAAAATAACAATAAGGGGTAAGCATGTACTTACCCCACATTGAGTCTTTTAAAGGACAATACAATGACATCAATCAAGTTAAAAACACTTTCATTATCGGCAGTAGCAAGCACGGTTTTGCTCGCTATTATGCCAACGCAAGTGCAAGCTCATGGCTATATGGATAGCCCAAAAGCACGTCAGGCAATCTGCCAAGCCGATGGTGGTTATTGGTGGCCAGAAGATGGCTCGAATATTCCTAATTTGGCGTGCCGTGCGGCGTTTTTAGAATCAGGTACTGTGCAGTTTGTACAAGACATTGAGTTTTCGGCTAATGTTCCTGACTACCTCAATCAAACTGCGGTAGAAGCAACGGTGCAAGATGGCCGACTTTGCGCCGGTGGTGACAATGCTAAACGAGGGATGGATTTACCGTCGCCCCATTGGCAGCGCAGTGACGTCGTGCCAAATGCTAATGGTGATATTCAGATTCGCTATTTAGCAGCGACGCCACATAACCCAAGCTTTTGGCAGTTTTATTTAACCAAACCTAGTTTTAACGCGGCGACTGACATATTGACCTGGGCTGATCTTGAGTTAGTACAAGAGCACAGTGATATCGACGTTATAAAAGATCCAGATGGTAAGCGCTATTACAAAATGAGTGTTGCGATCCCCCAAGGGCGCAGCGGTGAGGCGATTTTGTATAGTCGCTGGCAACGTAACGATGTTGTAGGCGAAGGTTTTTATAACTGTAGTGATATAAACATTGTTAGCGATGCCGGCCCGACTGATCCTAATACATGGACAAGTGTGGGTTATTTTGTTCGCCAAGGTCAAGATGCGGTCGCTGGTGATACCGTATGGGCCCGATTATTTGACGAAACAGGTCAAGAGGTGATTAACCAGCAAGTTAAAATAACCACCGACAATCAAGCTAATTGGCAACAGGAACTCGCGGCACAGCTTAATTTAGATTACGCCCATTTAGTGCAAATTGGCGTGCAAAATCAAGCTGGTGACGTGGTATTTAATGCCAATGATGTACTGACTAATCAAGTATACAGCAGTAATGAAAACTACAGTTATACCTTAAGTGTACAAGGTGCACCAAGCAATACAGCTCCTATTGTACATACACCCGATGATTTAGTGGTTGATGAAAATACCAGTACAGCAGTACACCTACATGCTTTTGACGATGAACAAAGCGAACTAACCTACAGCTGGTCTGTGCCTGCTCCTCTTAGCTATACCGGTACAGGTGCAAATATCAATTTAACCTCGCCCGAGGTGTCGGCAAATACCGATTACACCGTTTCGGTGTCGGTATCTGATGGACAATTATCTACGCAAACCAGCTTTAAAGTCACTGTAAGTGATACCTCAGTGGTTGATCCGGTTGATCCAACGGTCCCTGCATGGGATAGCAGCACGATTTACCGAGCAAATGACAAAGCGAGTTTCAATGGGATTGTTTATACCGCGAAATGGTGGAACCAAGGACAGCAACCTGATTCATCAAATGCATGGGAAGCTGCATCGCAACCTGGTTCTAGTGCAGTGTGGAATAACGGCAAAGCTTACCAAGCGGGCGCCGAAGTAACGTATCAAGGACAGCGCTATCGCGCTAAATGGTGGACTCAGGGTGATACGCCAGGACAAGCCAATGTATGGACTCAACTTTAACCAACATTCTAAGTTTTGTAGTTCAAACTTATTAAATAATGACATTAAAAAATGGATAAGAGAGAAATATGAATATTAAACAGTTAACGGCAGCCATTGGTGTTGCTTTATTTGCCAGTGCTGCAACGGCAGCGCCTTCAACCCCAAGTATAAGCTGGGAGCCGCAACAATATTCGTTTGTTGAAGTAGATCTTGAAGGCAATGGTTCATATAAGCAGCTTGTAACGCGTGTTGAGCAAGTCACTATCAATATTAAATGGAGTGCGTGGAGCGGTGACGGTGGTGATAGCTACAAAGTTTACTTTGATGATATGTTGGTAAATGAAGGTGCACTAAGCGCTGGCGCAAAAACTGGCACTATTTCATTCCCGTATGATAAAGCGGGCCGTCATACTATGTATGTTGAGTTATGTGAAGGTGGGACAACCTGTGCTCGTAGTGCAGGCAAGCCGATTGTTATTGCCGATACTGACGGTGGTCACTTAGCGCCGTTGCCAATGGATGTTGATCCAAATAACCGTGATATTGGGACTAAAGAAGGGCTAGTAACCGGTGCTTATTTTGTTGAGTGGGGTATTTACGGTCGTGATTACGATGTTACCAATATGCCAGCTCAAAACTTGAGCCATATTTTATATGGATTTATTCCAATTTGTGGTGAAAACGCATCGTTAACAGGTGGACCTAAGCGTGCATTAGAAACTGCGTGTGCAGGTTCTGCAGATTATGAAGTGGTTATTCATGATCCTTGGGCTGCTGTGCAAAAATCGTTACCGGGTGTGGATGCAAAAGATCCTATCCGCGGTACTTATTCGCAGTTAATGGCGCTAAAACAGCGTTACCCTGATTTAAAAATCTTACCATCAGTCGGTGGTTGGACATTATCAGACCCATTTGGTGGTTTTACTAATAAAGCAAACCGTGACACCTTTGTTGCATCAATGGAAGAGTTTTTAAGAACCTGGAAGTTCTACGATGGTGTTGATATCGATTGGGAATTCCCTGGTGGTGACGGCCCGAACCCTGATATTGGCGATCCGGTAAATGATGGCCCAGCTTATGTTGCGTTAATGCAAGAACTGCGTGCCATGCTTGATAAACTTGAAGCTGAAACAGGCCGTACCTACGAGCTTACATCAGCAATTGGTGCCGGTTACGACAAAATTGAAGATGTTGACTACCAAGCGGCTAGCCAATATATGGATTACATTTTTGCCATGACTTATGATTTCTATGGCGCGTGGAGTAACGTAACAGGTCACCAAACAGCACTTTACTGTGGTGAGCATATGAGTGCTGGCCAATGTAATGGTACTGGCCTTGACGAAAATGGTGAGCCACGTAAAGGCCCTGCTTATACAACTGATAACGCAGTTCAACTATTATTAGCGCAAAATGTACCTTCGAAGAAAATTGTTGTTGGTGCCGCTATGTATGGCCGTGGTTGGGAAGGTGTTTATCCGCAAAATGCTACAATCGATGGTAACCCAATGACTGCGCCAGGTAATGGCAAATTAACAGGCTCAACTGCTCAAGGTGTTTGGGAAGACGGTGTTATTGATTATAAAGGCGTTAAAGCACATATGATCGGTGCTGCAGGCACTGGTATTAATGGTTTTGAAGTGGGCTACGACGACCAAGCTCAAGCGGCTTATGTTTGGAACCGCTCTACTGGTAAGTTGATCACTTACGATAGCCCTGAATCAGTTATTGCGAAAGGTAACTATGTTAAAGAGCATAACCTAGGTGGTTTATTCGCTTGGGAAATCGATGCAGATAATGGCGATATCTTAAATGCAATGCATGATGGCTTAGGTGGTGTGGTTAACCCACCAAGTAATAAAAAGCCAGTACTGTCTGTATCAAGCACTGTTTCTGTTAATTCAGGCGAAACGGTCACTGTAACAGCATCGGCAACTGATGCTGACAACGACCCGCTAAGCTTTAGCTGGACTGGTGACAGTGCGCTAACTCTTTCAGCTCAAAATACAGCTTCTGCAGCTATTACTGCACCAACGGTAACCGTAGATACGCAATATGTAGCAACGGTTGCAGTATCGGACGGCGAAGCGACAGTTAGCCGTGATGTTGTAGTAAATGTTATTGCGCCAACGACAGGCGGTGGTAATACAGCACCGAGTGTTGACGCGATTGCAGATGTAACCGTTGAAGAAGGTACATCAGTGGCTGTTGCAGTGGTTGCAACTGATGCGCAAAACGATGCACTAACATACACTTGGACTGTGCCTGCTGGTTTAACACAGGTTGGAACGGGGGCTAACGTTAGCCTAGAAGCTGGTAATGTTGATGCCGATACTAACCTTACAGTCTCGGTGGCAGTAAGCGATGGCGAACTAACAACAAGCCAAAGCTTTACTGTAACCGTAACTGATGCTGGTACTACAACTCCTCCTACAGGCGATACATGGGATGCAAGTGCTGTTTATGTCGGTGGCGACGTAGTGATTTATAACGGTGTTGAGTACAAAGCTAAATGGTGGACTCAAGGTAACCGTCCTGATCTAGGTGGTGTATGGGAAGCAACAACACAACCTGTGGATGGCTCAGGCAGTGTTGTTTGGCAGTCATCAGCTGTTTATAACAGTGGTGATGAAGTTTCTCACAACGGCAATAAATACCAAGCTAAGTGGTGGACTCAAGGAAATGAGCCGGGCTCAGCTGACGTATGGAAATTACTTTAATGTAAATGCTGCTTAGCCTACTTCTAGGCAGCTATTTAAAGTACCCTTACCCATTTAAAGCAGCTTTTTAGCTGCTTTTTTTGTGTTTTGCTAAGGATGTTCCATACTGTAATTATTAACAATTAAGTGCTCGGTAATCATTATTAAATATCTTTATTTGGTACTAGCGCTGATCAGCACCATGGGTACTGCTTGCGATAAAACATTAAAAGTAGGTATCGGCCAACCTTGGCCACCTTTCGTTATGATACATGGCAATGATTTTAGTGGCATTGATATTGAAATAACTCGCCAAGTATTTACTGAGGCTGGTTTTTGTGCTGAATTTATTGCGCTGCCTTCGTCAATTCGTGGCTTAGCAGAGCTGGAAAAAGGCACCGTTGATGTGCTACCAGCTGCAAGTTTTAGTAAGCAAAGAGCACAGTATAGTCATTTTTCGTTGGCGTATCGACATGAGCGAATGCGATTATTTTGGCATGAAGACAATGAGCTTTCTGAGTTGGATTTAGCTAGCTTGATGGCAAATAACAAAACTTTTGTGATCAATAGCGGCGGCTATTATGGCCAAGAGTTTGAACAGTTAACTCGCCAACCAAGTTATAATAATTTAATTGTAAAAGTAAAAATGATTGAACAAAGAATATACATGCTACAGGCAAAGCGCGTTGACTTTATGATTGATGATGAGCTCTCGGGGTTATACGTTATAGCTCAAAAGCAAATGACCGGGATAAAACTGCACCCCTATGTTGTGCATGATAACCCAATTCACTTTATGTATAGTAAGAAAACGGTGACAACGGCACAAAGTCAAAAAATAGATGACGCCATTGTCAAATTATCAGGCCAAATTGAAAATATAATTGCAGAGTATACGACGGCTATTTAACCAAGCCGTGTCACCTGAACTGTGATCTTTCCTGCATTGGCGCCATAAAAGCGCATTAAGTCATTGGCAAACGGTGTAAACTCGCCTGAGTGAGCTATTTTAAATTCACCGCCATCTGCAATTTCAAATGCGTTATCATCGCTGTTATTAACAGCACCAATTAAAGCAAACCATGGTGCATGAGGTAAACGCCTAAAAGGTTCTAACAGGGCCATTGGTATTTCTTTTACCCCAAGTTGTACATTATCTCTACTCCAGCCTAGTGCCGTACACTTTACGCCATCATCGTACCAGTATTGCTCAGGGTCAGGGGTAAAACGATAAGTTGCGCCTTGCTCCAGCATGAGTCCTGTGCCGTTGTATTGCTCTGCGGCATAAATGACCACGTCTTGGCTTTGACCAATCTGCAGTACTGACATATTTTGATTAAGCAATGCAATATGGTCGCTAAGCCCGGTGAAGTTAAGTGTGCTTTTATCGGCGTAGAGTAATTGATAAGCAAGACTTTTTAACGACTCAGGACGATAGCTGGTTAAATGGTGGATACGGGTAGCAACACTATGGTGTATTAAAGGGCGTATATCACTTTGCTCTTCATCAACTAAAACACAGCATTCACGATCCACGAGTTTGAAAAAAGGATTAAACCAAAAGTAGTTTTGTTGATGGCTTAGAGCAAGAGGATCAGGGGTGACAGTCATATCATCTTGTGCAATCAATGGATTTTCAGTGCTAGGAAAAAGAGATTGATAGTTTATCTGTGCACTGGTGACAAAGCTGACCGAGAGTGCTTGGTCGATTAACCATTCAATTGCAAAACGTAAGCATATATCTGCCAGCCCATCACGATAATAGCCACCACCAATATCAGAATGAGCACCAGCAAACCAAACTTCTTGCACATTGGGCTGGTGGTTCATTAATGTTGGCTCAAAGGCGCGACGTTTTTCATCCAATGCCACACAATGCAAAGCGTTTTCAAGGTTGTTAGCAATGGTGTGGTTTTCAAAAATAACATGCTCTGCACCGCGCGTGGCCTTAGTGACTTTAGATAAGCCAATTGACGCAACAGTATCAAACACACATAAGTAAACATTATTATTGGTGAACGGCTCTAAGCACTTTGCAAAGCGCCTAGCTAAAGCCGCACCACGGCTAAAGCCGGTTAGCAAAACGGTATCACCAGTTTGATAGTATGATTTAAAATCACTGATTGCGTGATTTAAAATACTCGCTACATCATCATCCCGTGGAGCAATAGATTGATTTAATAAGCGCTTTAAACGGCTGCCTTTAGTGCCAATACCTTGGAAATAAAAGCTGAGTTGGTTATCAAATCGAGTCGTGGGTTCGTTATTTAAAGAGCCACCTAGTAAAAGGTGTAATTTGAGGATATTAGAAATACTGGCGTCTTCTTTAAAGTGATCAGAACTGAATTGCTCTGCATCACGGGGCTCATTACCCGTGCCATCAAAGTTGAAAATCAGCGTTTTAGCCGTCATAGCATCATTCCTTATGTGGTTTGTCTCACTTTACACAGCAAATATTAAAAATTAAAGACAATACAGCGCACTGCCCTTAACTATTTTGCTATAACATTGTTTAATGTAATTTCATTTTTGGCCTAACGACACGCAGTACTTTTTCGCTGATCCATAAGGCAAAGGTTTTTGCGCTACCGTGAATAGCTCGTTGGTGCATTCTATAGAGCGAAATATACATAAACCGCGCTATACGGCCTTCGATGAAAAAGCTGCTGCTAGTCAGGTTACCCATTAAACTACCTACGGTACTGTAACGGGATAAATTAACCAAAGAGCCATGATCGTTATATTCAAACTGGCTCAATGGCTGCTGGCGTAGTGTTGCTATAAGGTTCTTTTCAACACACTGTGCCATTTGATGGGCCGATTGAGCTCGTGGTGGTACGAGTTTACCGTCTTGCTGAGTAAAAGCGCAGCAATCACCTAATACATAAATATGTTGATCAGCATTACTTTGTAAGTAATCGTTCACTATGATTTGATTGTTACGAGTCAGCTCAAAAATACCCAGCTCTTTAACAAAGTCAGGTGCTTTTACTCCCGCGGCCCAAACCATAATATCGGCATTTATATGTTCATCGTCTTTGGTGATAAAACCTTGTTCAGTGGCTTGTTTAACTTGGGTGTTTTCACGTACGGTTACACCTAACTTTAATAGCTCGCGTTTTGCTGAATTAGCTATTCGCTCTGGTAAGGCGGGTAATATGCGTGGGCCAGCTTCAATTAAGTGTATATGCAAGCGCTTAGCCGACATATTGGTTAGACCGTATAGTTTGAGTAAATCAGATACATGATACAGCTCAGCAGACAGCTCAACACCTGTTGCGCCGCCACCGACAATGGCAATATCTAACGCGTGTTGGGGGTTGTAGTCTTGATGTAAGCGGGTAAAGTTATCGAGTAGTGCATGCTGGAAGCGTTCAGCTTGTTGGTTGGAATCAAGGTAAAAACAATGTTCTTTAATACCAGGTGTGTTGAAGTCGTTACTGACACTGCCAATAGCGATGACTAGGTAATCATAATGAACAGTGCGCTGAGGCAGAATTTGATGGCCAAGCTCATCATTTAGCGCGCTTAAAGTAATGGTTTTATCGGTATTGTTTAGGTCACAAAAGGTACCGAGTTGAAAATTATAATGGTGTTTTGCAGCATGAGCAGAATAAACAACGCCGTCTAAGTCGGCATCAATAGAGCCAGTCGCGACTTCATGAAGTAGTGGCTTCCAAATATGTGTACGGTTTTTATCAATTAATAAGATATCTGCGTGATTCTTTTTCCCTAGTTTGTGTCCTAATTGGGTCGCGAGCTCTAATCCGCCAGCACCACCACCGATAATCACGATTTTAGGATGTGTTGTTATCATTACGTTGCCCTCAAAAGTAGAATACCTAAATAGTCTGGGCAAACTACTTAGGTATAGCGCCCATAAAGGCAATACCTTGGCAACGGTTTTATTGTGCGCCTTTTATCTGAGTTTGTCAGCAACAAAGGCAAAGAAATCAACGGGCAAAAACGTTAAGATGGCAACCTGTTAAATTTACGACTACTATTTCCTTTATTAGGGAATTTAAACTAAGGGAATATTATGAGTGAACAATTACTTTCCTCACTTTCGCAACACTTTGGCTTTAACCAATTTCGCCAAGGCCAGCAACAAACAATAGAGCAACTTTTAAATAATCAGTCTTCGCTTGCTATTTTTCCAACTGGATCTGGTAAGTCATTATGCTATCAATTAACGGCATTGCATTTACCTCATTTGACCTTGGTTGTTTCACCTTTATTGGCTTTGATGAAAGATCAAATTAGTTTTTTAAATAACAAAGGTATTTACGCCGCCAGCCTTGATTCGAGCCAAACAGCAGAGCAGAGCCATACTATAATGAGTGATGTGCGCGCAGGTAAGGTGAAAATTTTAATGGTGTCGGTGGAGCGTTTTAAAAATGAGCGCTTTCGTGAATTTATTAATCAAGTGGCTATTTCAATGCTGGTGGTTGATGAAGCACACTGTATTTCTGAGTGGGGCCATAACTTTAGGCCTGATTATTTAAAGTTGCCTCGTTATCGCCAAGAGCTAAATATTCCATTAGTTTTGTTATTAACAGCCACAGCCACCAGAAAAGTGAAACGCGATATGAGCGAGCGTTTTGCAATTGCACCGCAGTGCATAGTGCAAACTGGGTTTTATCGGGCCAATTTAGATTTATCGGTACTGAGTGTTAAAACGGCTGAAAAAAACCGTACTCTCACTGACATAGTGCGCGAACAACAGGGCCCCGGCATTGTGTATGTAACGCTACAGCATACGGCAGAGCAAGTGGCTGAAACCCTTAGCCGCCAGGGATTGCAAGCTGTAGCTTATCATGCGGGGCTTGAAGATACCCTACGTTACAGTATTCAAGATGATTTTATGGCGGGTAAAATTAATGTCGTGGTGGCAACCATCGCTTTTGGCATGGGGGTTGATAAATCGGATATTCGCTTTGTGATTCATTATGATTTACCTAAATCGATTGAAAATTACAGCCAGGAAATCGGCCGTGCAGGGCGTGATGGGCAGCCTTCGAATTGTTTTACTTTAGCAAACTTGGATGGTTTGAATACTGTTGAGAATTTTGTTTATGGCGACACACCTGAACTTAGTGGGATTGAGCATGTAATAAATGATATTCGCCAGCATCAAAATGCAAATCAACAATGGGAAATGCAGGAGTACAGTCTTTCAAGTGACAGCAACATTCGCCAGTTAGCGCTTAAAACCTTATTAGTACAACTTGAAATGCAAGGCGCAGTGACACCACTCTATGCTTATTATGCTGATTTTAAATATAAGTTTTTGGTTGATAAATCACAGCTCCTTGAGCATTTCGATGCGCCGCGCCAAGCATTCTTAAATTTGATATTTAGCCATACGCAGTTTAAAAAAATATGGGGAACTTTAAACTTTGATGCCTTGACTCAAGCGGCTCAAGTGGATAGAAAACGTGTGGTTGCAGCACTTGATTACCTTGCTGAGAAAAACCTTATTGCCCTTGAAACAAAACGGATCACGCAGGTTTATGATGTTCATAGCGAGGTAATAAATAACCCGGAACTTGCACAGCAATTACATCATTACTTTGTTGATAAAGAACAAGCTGAAATCAAGCGCATTGGTGCTCTAATTCGTTTTTTTGAGTTAAAAACTTGCTTAAGCTATAACCTTGCTCGCTATTTTGACGATCAGCAAGCGCCAGAGCAATGCGGACATTGTTCGGTTTGTCGTGGCAAGGCTGTCACGCTTGAATATTCTCAAACTCACGACTTTGTTGCTGATGAGGTTATTTATCAAAAAGTTGATGAGTTTATGAATCACCTTGCCAGTAAAGGAGTTGAGAATGTGGGAGTTGAAACCCAATACCGGTTTTTAGCGGGGATGAGTGTACCGTTATTTACCCGTAATAAAGTGCGCCAACTCAGTGGTTTTGGACTATGCGAGCAGCAGCGCTACAGTGAAATAAAAGCGAAATTACTGGCACGATAAACTCACTCAGGTATGCTAGAGGCTTATTCTTAAAAGTAAGCCTCTATGCCCCACATTGTTACTCCCAAACACATTCCAGTTACAGAGATCACGACTTCAAGTGAGCCAATTACATGCAGTAATTGCCAAGCATGCTGTTGCCAGCTAGAAGTACAAATACTTACCGATACCGGCGTACCTTTTCATTATATTGCATATGATAAATGGGGCAGCGAAGTGATGAAGCGTGCTGATGATGGCTGGTGTCAAGCGCTCGACCGTAATACCTTAATGTGCTCAATTTACGAAAACCGCCCGCTTATATGCCGCGAATTTGAAATGGCATCAGACGAGTGCATCACCGAGCGCGATATCGCAGGTATATAAGTTAGTTGGCATAGTGCGAAGTAAGTTTCATGATTTAACATGGGTGTCTTAGTTATTTTTTTGTTTCCTCAATTTACGAAAACCGCCCGCTTAAATTGCCGCAAATTTGAAATGGCGTCAGGCGAGTGCATCACCGAGCGTGACATCGCTGGTATATAAGTTAGTTGGCGTAGTGCGAAGTAAGTTTCATGATTTAACATGGGTGTCTTAGTTATTTTATTGTTTCCTCAATTTACGAAAACCGCCCGTTTATATGCCGCGAATTTGAAATGGCCTCAGACGAGTGCATCACCGAGCGCGACATCGCAGGTATATAAGTTAGTTGCCGTAGTGAAAAGTAAGTTTCATGATTTAAAGTGGGTGTCTTAGTTATTTCCTTAGTTATTTTTTTGTTTCCTCAATTTACGAAAACCGCCCGCTTAAATTGCCGCAAATTTGAAATGGCCTCAGGCGAGTGCATCACCGAGCGCGACATCGCTGGTATATAAGTTAGTTGCCGTAGTGAAAAGTAAGTTTCATGATTTTAACATGGGTGTCTTTGTTATTTCTCAGACGAGTGCATCACCTAGCGCGACATTGCTGGTATATAAGTTAGTTGGCGTAGTGCGAAGTAAGTTTCATGATTTAACATGGGTGTCTTTGTTATTTAGTTTCGTTACTTGAATTACAGTGGGTGTCTGCCTAATTGTTAGTGGGCGTCTGCCTAATTGTAGATCTCCTAACTCTAAAGAGAAAAGGGTATAAATAACCGGCACTTTTATTGTCGATTTATGGTGGGTGTCTTTGTTGTATTTGTGTGGTGGGTGTCTTTGTTGTATTTGTGCGGCAAATTTGAAGTAGCATTAAGTGAGGTTCCACAGAGTGGCTAATATAAACTTACGAAGTGGGATGTAAAGGGGCTTTACACCCCTTTGTATAGCAGGAATACAGGGTTAACCGTATTTTTCTTCAAGCTCATTAGCTGTGTGATATTTTTCATGGGATTGTAATTGCGCTAAATAACGAGCTATTTCCGGGAAATGACTCGTTGCGCCACTTTCGGCCACTTTTTCAATCACAAATGACATCATAAAATCTGCGCCGGTCAGTTGCTCGCCAATTAAGTACTGTTTACCTTTTAATTGTTGATTAATATAACTTAATATCTTTCCTGCTTCGTTCTCAGCGTAATCAGCTATAAAGTTAGTTTTACAGCCATCTTTTTGTATAAACATTTTTAATAGTAGAGGCAAAATTGCCGAACTTTCGGCAAAATGAAGCCATTGCTGATACTCAACATACTCTTTGCTATCACGCTCTGGCGCAAATTTACCATTGCCATATTGAGTAATTAAATAGTCAGTAATAGCACCTGATTCAGCAATAACTTGGCCGTTATCTTCAATAACCGGTGATTTACCAAGAGGATGAACTTGTTTTAGCTCGTCAGGGGCTAAGAAGGTTTCAGTATTTCTGTGGTAGGCAATAATGTCATAATCAACATCGAGCTCTTCAAGTAACCAAATAATACGCTTTGAGCGCGATTTATTTAGATGATGCAATTTAATCATGGGTATCCTTTTTAGCGCAGCATGTGCTGCGCACGAAAAATAAAATTAAAGCGGCTGATTTACTTGTACGACGGTTTTACCAAAGTTTTTACCGTTGAGCATATCGTTAAAGGCCGATACTGTGTTTTCAAGTCCGGTTACGAGGTGCTCACGATATTGAACTTTTCCTTCACTTAGCCATTTTTGCATATCATTGGCAAACTCATCGTAGCGATGACCGTAATCATCAAAGATAATGAAGCCTTGCATTTTTATACGCTTAGTGAGTATTTGCCCCATTAAAGCGCCCATTCTATCTGGGCCTTGTGGTAATTCGGTCGCATTATACTGTGACACTAAACCACATAATGGCACACGTGCCGCGGTGTTAAGTAATGGTAATACGGCGTCAAACACTTTACCGCCCACATTTTCGTAATAAACATCAATTCCTGCGTCGCACGCTGCAGCTAATTGCTCTGCAAAGTCATTGCTATGGTGATCTATACAGGCATCAAAACCAAGTTTATCAACAGCGTACTGGCACTTTTCGCTCCCTCCAGCAACGCCTACTATTTTGCAGCCTTTGATCTTTGCTATTTGCCCAACTGTAGCGCCAACCGGGCCTGTTGCGGCTGCTACCACGACAGTTTCACCCTCTTTAGGTGCGCCAATATCTAATAACCCCATATAAGCCGTAAAACCTGGCATGCCCATAATACCTAATGCATAAGAAGGGTTACTCGGCTCTTTACCTAATGGCATTAAACCTTCACCATTTGAAATCGCATATTCTTGCCAACCAGTATAAGCCAGTACCCAATCACCGACGGCAAATTGATCGTTATTTGATTGCTCAATTTGGCACACAGTTGCGCCGACCATTACATCACCAACTTCAACCGGATCAGCATATGATTTTGCATCACTCATGCGCCCACGCATATAAGGGTCAAGTGATAGGTAAATTGTACGCAATAATACTTCACCTTGCTGTATGGCCGGTAATTGTTCGGTTTTAAGCGAAAAATTCTCATTTGTAGGAGCGCCATGGGGGCGTGATGCTAATGTTAACTGTCTGTTCTCTACATTGTTCATAAAATCTCCGTGTTTATGGTGGTATACGTTGTAATGTGCGGCTGTAAAGCAAAATACTCAGCCTGCGTGTTGAGTATAAAATAGAGGTTAGGGCACTAAGGCTGTAATTCAATCATTAGTTTATTTCTGTACAGGCAATCACTATTGCATAGCTGCAACAGGAGTCTTACTCGAAAAGAGGAACGAGTTGTGTTAAAAATAGACATTTAAATTACGCCAAGGAATGACATGAGTAAATACTTTATATTGGCTATAGTAAGTTTTGTACTGGCAAGTGTGAGTGCTAAAGCTAATGAGTACGTGCTATCAGTTGAAAAAGTTGATCAGGTTTCGTTACAAGGGATGCAATTTGCATTTGATAATGAAGCAAAAATTAAACCAAAAGATAGTGACTTTAATGTTGTTAATGCAGTACATATGAGTAGTGAGCAAGGCAGCCGAGTTGCGGTTGTTACAATACGTAATGACGCATCAGGTTCACGGATCCTTGAAAGTGATCACATAATGGCGCTGTTTGCTGATGGTAGCCGTAGGTCACCGTTTTCATTCCCTGATGCTATTAAGCTAGATGATGGTGAGCAACGTTCATTTACCCTTTCATTTGGAGAGTCGAATTATCCGATTTTGACTATCTATACCAGTAATAACTTAAAGTAAGATGAGAATAAAATGAGAACATTGATAAGTACTTTAAGCGTTTCGGCACTTTTAATTAGTAGCGTAAGCTTGGCAAAAAACAGCACTGACTTTGTCGCTGAGAATACGTTTACAAAAGGGGTTGAAGGGCCTGTATTTTATAAAGGTTACCTATATGCTGTGAATTTTGCAGAGCAAGGCACCATAGGGAAAGTCGATAAGCTTGGCAAAACGAATTTGTTTTTAAAGTTACCAAATGACAGCGTTGGTAATGGCCTGCAGTTTGATAAACAAGGTAATTTATATATAGCTGATTATGTTAATCACAATATTTTAAAAGTACCTGCTAACAGCCTGAGTATAGAGGTTTTTGCCCATAATAAAACCATGAATCAGCCCAATGATATTGCGATGACCAAACGTGGCGCCTTGTTTGCCAGCGATCCTAATTGGGCGAACAGTACGGGGAAGTTATGGCGTATTAATGCTGATGGCAGCACACAATTACTAGAAGACAATATGGGCACCACCAATGGTGTGGCAGTCAATAATAGCAATACGAAACTTTACGTTAATGAAAGTGTTCAGCGAGTTATTTGGCAATACGATCTTGATAGTGATTTAAACATTCGTAATAAGCAGTCATTAATTAAGTTTGATAGCCATGGCATGGACGGCATGCGTGTTGATAATCAGGGTAATCTGTTTGTAGCCCGCTACGGCGCAGGCAAGGTATTAAAAATTAGTCCTGCAGGTAAAGTATTGCAAACTTTTACCTTAAAGGGGCAACACCCAACAAATGTGGCGTTTAACGATGAGCAAACAAAGCTGTTTGTTACCATGCAAAAGCGCGGCGCGATAGAAGCGGTTGATTTATAATAAAAAATTATTCGTGGGATACCATAAAGCCCCACGAATGCCGCTTTATCTACGGGTTCCGATTTTCTAAGTATCCACTTACTAATTTATTTGCAATGATGAATACTTTATTACCAAGTAAAGGCCAGCTTTGCATCAACCCCTCATGTATGAGTAATAACTCATTTTCATAGCCTTTGAGATCTAGGGATTGAGCTAAGTGATTGGCTACCTCAAATTTATGTCGCGCTAATAGCTCTGATAAAGCTTCACTGTTTGGATAGGCGGCCACTGCATTGTGGAACAAACAGCCGTTAGGTGCATATTCGCTCATCCAGAATTCTATTTGGTTAAATATATGCTCAGCTTTAGGGCTATCACTATCATTTAACGAATTGAAAATAGTGGTTAAATACCGAGTGTGACGGTACTCAAGCGCAGTGATTATCATTGCTTCTTTTGAAGGGCAGTATTTATACAGAGTTCTTAGGCTTACCCCTGTGGCTTCTTTAAGCGCATCAACACCTTGTTCTGCAAAGCCATGTTGGGCGAAAGCAGTTTCTAAAGCGGTGGCTATCTTTTCTTGAGTTTTGTTCATAGTTGACATGGTAAAACGATCACTCTACCATTGCAAGTAGAGTGATCGTTTTACTTTTGAGGTGAGTGTGTTTAATAAATTAAAATCAATACCGGTTTTAGAAATAGGCTTGGTTATAGCGTGGAGTTCTGGCTTTATCGGGGGGACGCTAGCGTCTAATACTGGCTCAATTTTTACCGTTTTGTTTTGGCGGTTTTTGCTCACGTCAGTCATCTTACTGCCCTTTTCAATAAGAGTTTTAGCAAAGCTAAATAAACGGGAGTTACTGCTGCAATGTGTTATTGGCGGCTTTGCTATGTTTGGCTATTTAGCAACGATTATCGCAGCAATTGATATGGGCGTCTCTCCTGGAACCGCTGCTTTAATAGCGTCTTTACAGCCTATAGTGACCGCGGCACTTGCTGGTATTGTGTTGACAGAGAGAGTCGTTTTAAAGCAATGGATTGGTCTTTGCTTAGGTTTTATTGGTGTAGCAGTCACTGTGGTCGGTGGATTAAACGATTCGCCTTTGCTTGCATATGCTTTAGCTTTGCTTAGTATGATATGTATCGTAATTGCAACCTTTGTAGCAAAAGCTAGACCGAGTAAAGTAACGATATTGCCGTCGCTCACCATACAATGTTTAATTACCAGTGTATTGTTTATGCCGCTTGCCTATTTTAATGGTGGCTTAGTACCTGAAATTAGCCTGAATTTTGTTTATGCTGTGGTGTGGTTCATACTATTTTCTACCTTAGGCGCTTACGGGCTTTATTGGCAGATCTTATCAAAAAGTTCTGCAACTCGGGTGTCGAGTTTAATTTATTTAACGCCACCAGTCACAACTCTCTGGGCGTGGGTCATGTTTGATGAGGCAATTTCGATACCAGCTATATTAGGTTTAACTATTAGTGCGATTGGTGTTTATTTAACCTTGATGAAGACAAAAAATCAGAGCACCGCAACCACACAACCGTGCAGCTTAACTAAGTGATATGAGAAAAGTGATATGAGCAATAAAAAGCGCGCCGGGCAGGGCGCGCTTGGGGTATCCTGTGCAGCATGTGCAACTGGATCAGAACTCGGGTGAATAGCGTACTGCAACACCCACTGTACGGCCAATCACACTGTAATCACTTACTGCGTTGAAGTGGTTGGCACCGATTTGTGGTGTGGGTGGTTCTTTATCGAATAGGTTATCAATACCAAAGTTTAGCGCTATTGTATCTGTTGCTTGCCATGACGCGGCAAAATCCATGTAATCTTGTGCATCAATTGTTTCTGTTCTATCTACAGCATAGTCTACTTCGCCAATTCTGCGCCAACCTAATTGCAAGTTCATGGTATCGAGTTGCCAGTCAAATGTGGCGCGATGTTTATAATCGGCTTGTAAGATACTTGCGAAATCACCTGAGCAAGCACTACCGTATGTGCCTTTACAGTCCATTGTGGCGACAGTGCTGTTATTTTGCCGGGTTTGTTTTGTTACAAAGTTTGCTTGATAGGAAAGTCTAAAGCGACCACCTAAGTCCATTGGTGCATCAAATACATAATTAGCGGCTAGGTCAACACCGGCTTGCTCGATGGCGGCAAGGTTAAAGTCATTAACAATGGCTGTGCTAATAAACCCTGTGTTTGGATCGCGTAATACTGCGCCACATAGCGGGTTATTCGGATTAGGATCGTCTACGTAACAGCTTTGCAATGCGGCACCGGGCTGAATTTGACTAACTGCGTCGGTAACCCGAATACTATAGTAATCAAGTGATAAATCAAATCCTTCAATATAGCTTGGAGTATAAACAACTCCTAAGGTGTCTGATTCAGCCTGTTCAGGTTTAATTTCAGGGTTACCACCATATGTGTATGCGGCAGTGCTAGTATCAAACTCAGTGCCTACAGCTGGTGCACCAAATGCAGCACATTGGCTGGCATCTCCAGTGCCTAATAAGCATGGGTCGCCATCATAGCGCCCGGCTAAACGCGGTACAAATTGATCGCTATTTTGATCAAATAAAGCTAATGAAAGAGATGAAATAGGGCTAGCAAACTCACCTAAGTTCGGTGCTCTAAATGCGGTTAGTCTATTTGCGCGAACACGTATATCATCGTTAATTGCCCAGTTTATACCTAGCTTGTAAGTATCTTCAGCTTCGGTGTTTGAATAATCTGAAATGCGGTATGCACCTTCAAAGCTTAACTCTTTAGCAAATGCCATGTCGGCCAATATAGGTACTAATATTTCAGCGTAAAATTCGCTACTGTCAAACCATGCGTCCATATCAAATGCGCTAACAGAGGCAAAGCTAGTGCCATTTCTAAATGCATCCCCTGGAGTTTGCTTACCGGTTTCTTTTCGGTATTCATAGCCAATAGCAAAGTCTACATAGCCTGCTGGAAGTTCAAAAAGAGCGCTTGAATCACCAGATAATGTAGCCGCAAACACACTTTGAGTACGCTCTCGGGTGGTATAAAGTAGTGGGTCGCTAAAGCCTGATAAGTCTAAGTTTGGATCAAAAATATCCATACTATTAGCCATACTTGCAAAGCGACTATTGCCACTGCTATCAACTTTATAAGCATTATTATAAAGGGTCGCAACTTCATCGGTTTGGCCATATTGACCGTAAATATCGTAACGTAAATAGTCGTTTATATCGCCTTTTAGCCCTAACTGGAATTGCAGAGAATCGCGAACCGCTTCGGTATTTTGTACTCCAAGCCCTAAGTTTCGCTCAACATTAACCAGTGCATTGCCTTGTTCATCAAACGTCAGTTGTTGGCGCAATTCATCAGGGATATATTGATTATCTTGAGTGAGTGTCACTTGCTCATTAACAAAGATAGGTGTTTGACCACTGGCACCTGCGCCGTTTGCGGTCACTTTTGAATACATAGCGCGGCCATAAGCTATCGCACTGTCGGCTACATCAACGTCGAATAATAATCCGGCCGAAAATCGCTCCATAGGTTGGGTTAAGTAACGATCAGCGGTGTAATCACTGGTTTGGCGATCGGAAACCACTTGCCCTGCGTCGTCAATTGCAAGGCTACTGCCAGAAGCAATATCAGTATAGTAGCCACCGCTATTGATCATAGAGGTACTGTTCTCAAGCGCCCAATCTCGTTCGCCAGCTAGTAACTCTTTACGTTCAGAGTAGCCAATATAACCGGTTATATGGCCATTGCCATCAGCAATGTCACCACCAAAAATAGCTTCAAAATTGAGCTTTTCATTACCCCCATCAGCTGTTTCGTAGCTACTTGAGAATTCTGCACCTGTAAAATCATCATCAAGTACAAAATTTACAACACCAGCAACCGCATCAGCGCCATAGACCGCTGCCGCGCCACCGGTAAGCACATCTACTCGTTTTATTAGGCCAGCTGGAATAGTATTAACATCAACGGAGTTACGAAAACTAAAAGGCACTGCACGGGTACCATCTATTAAAACTAAGGTTCGGTTTTGACCAAGGCCACGTAAATCGATTGTAGAAGAGCCAAATGAATCACCCACAGTTGCACCTGTACTATTTGCGCCAGCTGCAGCTTGTGGTAGTTTTGCTGTGATATCTTCAACATTAACCGCACGATCAAGATGAATCTGCTCTTCATCGACGCTTACAACTGGACTGCTTGAAACCAGCTCTGTTCGTTGAATTCGCGAGCCGGTAACTGTGATCACTTCAGGTTTCTTTTTCGCAACTTCTTGCTCTGCAGCTAATAAATTGGGGCTGGTTGCTCCCAGCGCCAGGGCAATGGGTGAAAGTAACATGAGTGGGCGTAAGGATTTAGATTTGCAGTGTTTCATTATCATTCCCGTCATTATGTTTGCTATTATAGGTTGTTGTCGTTGTCGGCACATTTTATGTGGTTGTTTAGTTTTAAAGCATTTTCATATGCATTGCAAATAATTATTCTTTATTTGTGGTTTGTAAAGGTATAAAGTATTCCTTGTGACTCTGCAAATTATTAGTTATTAATATATTGATTTAGAAGGTAAAATTTATGCACCAGCATATACAGCGACTTTATGAAAGTGCGAAAAAGCAACGAAAATTAATAATTGGTCTGATGAGTGGGACTTCTTTAGATGGTTTAGATGTTGCCCTGTGTGAAATATCAGGCCAAGGAATGGATACCAAAATAGCGTTACTGGCATTTGAAACAGTTGATTATGATGATGACTATAAACAAAAAATAAAAGAAGTCTTTGCAAAACCTGAATGCGATTTGGAGTTGGTAACCTTACTTCACCCTTGGGTAGGTAAGTTGCACGGCAATATGGTGAATCAATGCTTAGCAAAATGGCAAGTGGCCGCCACGGAGGTTGATGTTATTGCTAGTCACGGACAAACAATCTATCACTGCCCCAAAAACCAGCATGGCCGCGAAGATTTTGGTGACGCAACTTTACAAATAGGTGATAGTGACCATTTAGCGGTTACGACAGGAATAACTACGATAGGTGATTTTAGACAAAAACACATAGCTGCTGGTGGCGAAGGCGCTCCTCTTGCGGTGTATGGCGATTACTTATTTTTTACCAGTAGTAACGAAAATCGCATATTACTCAATATGGGGGGGATAGCTAATTTAACCTTTTTACCAAAATCGGCAGATGCAAGCGCAGTATTTAGTTCTGACATAGGGCCGGGTAACACGATTATGGACGCCTATATTCAGCGTTACTTTAAACCTCTGGGTTATGACAAAGACAGTCAAGTAGCAAGCCAAGGCGATATAAATCAAGCATTATTAGACCAACTGTGTGATAACTCGTTTTTCAATTTATCTTTTCCAAAAACTACAGGGCCCGAAGTATTCAATTTGCAATACTTAGTCGATGCGCAGCAAGCAAGCGGTACCACAGACCTAACACATGAAGATATAATGGCGACATTGAATCGTTTTTCGGCGCAGGTAATAGCTAATGCAATTAATGACTGTAGTAAAAAGTTAGATAACGTAATGGTTTATGCTAGCGGCGGTGGAATTCATAACCCTTTATTGATGCAACATATTTTAGCGCTTTGCCCTGAGTTAACTGAAATTAAAAACACCTATTCATTAGGTATTGACCCAGATGCAAAAGAAGCCGTGTTATTTGCTATTCTTGCTAATGAATGCTTGGCTGGTGGGCAAAGCCGTTTTGGCAATCCTGAGCAAGGAATTCCAAATGTCACTATGGGTAAAGTGAGTTTTGCAGATTAGAATAATGATAAAAACGAGCTGCTAAAACTTGTTAGGTATTGGCGCAATGAGTGACTTTTGCTACTTGTTGCTGCTGTAATATTAGGTGTTATGTAACCATTTTCATGAGGTGTCATTAACACATCAAACTCAGCACTGTCTTTTAATGTTGCATGGCGGCCGTGTAACATTAATTGTAAAACATATTCATTGCTGTCATCACAAAATCCAATTTGCGTTAAAACTAATTGCACATAACCAGTTTCGATTTCGGTAAGTGTTAAAGTATGCTCTACCGAATAGCGTGCGTCTCTGGCAAGTAAATGCGTTGCATTTAATGAAATTATATCACCTTCATGAGCATCCTCAGGGAGAATACAGATCAGATTGATCTCGTGTTTCTCATTTGCAAACAAGTACAAAGTATCATATTCCATTGTATGAGCCATGGCGGCAGATAATGGATCTTCAATTGATTGCAGTGCAAAGTTTAATCGCACCAATGGAGCACTCATGAATTCAGTCGTCTTTTAGTGATAAGTTAAATCGGATAGAAATTATCCATTAGTTAGATTGCAAAATTATGACTGGGCAATAAATAAACATAGTTTATTGAGGTAAATTCCAATTTTGTTTGTTCTTTCTGATCCAAAATTGGAATGGTTTCTTACAAGGCTGGAATGCAGAGCCATATACAGCAATGGCTACAGAGGAGGTAATGGCGTTCCCTATTTGGGTTTTTCTGATAGGGCTTGGAATCCCTGTATTGAACTACTAACATGCTGAAACATGAAGTTGCTGATCCAAAAGCTCTGTACACGTACTATATCTTTTTTTGCAATTAATACAATATCGAAAGTGCTCTACATTTATGCGCGATGTTGTTAATGAGAGCTTTGGATTTTAAAATTTGTAAGGCTGGTTTGAGCGATAACCGGACACTGAAAAGTTAAATTTATTCCTGCTTTTTTGAGTAGGTGCCTAATTTTGTCCGATAATATTATGAACCGCCGTTTGGGTTCAAAAAACAAGTTTAATTTATAGCTATTTTAGTCACTCGTTTACAAAGGTAATTATTAGTGAAATTATTAGAGTATATAATATACGCCGTTTCGGTGTGTTATAAACCACCAAAATGGTGTTCAATAAATTATTAAGTAATTTTATCAGGGAGGAGAAAATTGAAAACTTTATTTTCATTAATCACAGTTTTTTTAAGTTTTAGTTCAATTGCCGATGTTGACGAATACTTATTTTGCCAAGTCCATATAGACTCTATTCGGAAGCTATCCGAATTACCTTTAAGTGAGTTAACACTCCTTAAAAAGTCGATAGCTGTTGCAACTTCAATAGAAGAACTCAATAAAGCAACCTCTAAAGATGCCTCATCTATGGTTGTTGCTATTAAAAATCAGAAAAAAATAACTAAAGATGCTGCGGAGAAAGTTACTTTAAAGCTTCTTAAAAAGATTGAAATAGACTCTATTAGTAAAGCGATAAGTTTACAAGGTAATACAAGTGAAATGATCTGGAGTTTACAATTCGATAAGTGTGTAAAGGACAGTTCGAGCTAAAGCGAAAAGTCACATAACAACAAGGCTAAAGTATACAGAAAGCACTTAAGCATACTTTTCACACAAATTCTAGTTGCCTAGCAACGCGTTACTAATGTCTGCAAGTGGCACTTTTACGAAGTTCGGCTAAGAGCGAAAACCGGTCATTCAGGTGAGTCGTCATTAGTTTAGTAATAATAAGAGGAAACTCTCATTTTTTTTACATCTTTATATATACTACAGGAAGCATAACATTCATAGCTGGCAATAACTTACACTATTTGCTATTAATATACGTTCACAAGATAAGGACGTTTTCGCACTAAAATAGGGAAAAGTGTCCTCTGATAAAGTTATTATATTTCAAAAGGAGAGTGCTTTGCAAAACCAACCTATGAGTAGCAACGACCAAGGTAAGCTACTAATTTTTTCGCTTCTTATGGCGCCATCAATAGTTTTTCTCTTTGGGGTAATTCCAACCTTATTTTTAGCCTTTGGAATTTATATGATGAAGAAGAATCAGGACTTCTCCAGCATTGATACAGCAGTTAAAAACTTTAAGGGCTATACATGGCTAGCACTCATTGGTTGTGCTCTGAGTTCTATTTATTGGGGTAATGAATACCTTGTTAAAGGTAGAAGTTATAGTGATGATGAATTCTTTGGTTCGTTAATACTTGCTGGAATTGCTTTTGCCTATTTGGTTGTTGTTCAGGTTTTATTTTATTCCCCCATGAATAGACATAAAGATTGGGTAGAGGTTAACGGAATATTTTCAACAAAACCTAAATCAGACAAGGACTCAATAAGCCTCTCAGAGGTGGACATAATCAAAGGAGAAAAATTGAAGCAATACTCTGTTGCTGACGAATTGACAAAATGGGCGAAGCTCAAAGAAGATGGACACATCTCTGAAGAAGAGTTTAACGAGGCGAGAGCCAAGCTTTTGAAGCGAAATTAAAAAATGAACTTTTACAATAAGCAGTTTAATCTACGCCAAGAGACACCAGCTTACCAGCTTATTGACATAACAAATCACATGAACTTTTGGTGTCTGCTCGCACTCTATGGAACGCAATGCAAAAAGAAAGAGAGTTAGAGATAAATTGTTGGTCAACCTACAATATGCCACTACACCCATATTTAAAGATAAATTACAGGACAGTTATCCGACTCTCTGTATCTATAGAGAAATTAGCTGATGACTTAACTATAATGCTCACATATCTTCACTAACTAAATTTGATCTGTTATCTTGATATAAGACTATAAAGTACTTTATTAAATTGGACGGTTACAAGTGAAATCGATTGAAATTAGAGAGTTACCTGAACTATTGCTTAAAAAAATAAGTGAGCAGTCAAATATAAAGATATTAGATTGGGAGCTTTTGTATAAATGTATAGAAAGCCTCAAGGAAACTCACTCTGATAAAACTTTTATGGAAGCGCCTATTCCATACATTGATATACACAATGGAACTTCGGGCTATATTTTCATCGAAAGATATACAGACTTATTAGTTTACATCTATGAATAACAGGCTTCAAATACTTGGCTGCGGCCATTCCGAATCTGTTTATAATTTAAACAATAATGCAGCGCTAATAGTGAATAATAAATTACTGCTAATAGACTGCGGTTACACAATCAAAAAAGCCCTTTTCAATCAAGAGCTCGATGTGTCAGATGTAGACTCTATATATATTTCTCATGTTCATGGAGATCATGTATTTGGTTTAGAGCGAATTGGATACGAATGTTTATTCAAGTATAAATATAGGCCAGCTCTTTATATAAAAGAAGAACTCTATAAAGAGCTATGGGATCAGACACTTAAAGGTTCTATGTCAAAGATAGGTGAAGGAGAAGCTACATTAGAAACTTTTTTTGATGTTAAATTTATAAAAAATGATAGTTTTAAGTTCCAAGGTATAGAAATTCAGACTTTTGCTGTAAAACACACACCAAATAAGCCCGCATATGGGATTTGTATTGGTAATAAAATATTATACACTACGGATACTACTCCTATCCCAGAACAAATTAAAAAACATACCTTTGAAGTATGTTTCCATGATGTAACCCTTTCTGATTACAATCCAGTTCATGCAACTCTAGATTCTATTTTAATTTCATATGATAAAGAAACGCTAGAAAAGATGTACCTAATGAGCTACGAAGATAACTGGTTGGAATTTGAAGAAAAAGTAAATAAATACTTTAAAGGCTTCGTTAAAGAAGGAGATATTTTTGAATTTTGATAGAAAGAGATTTACAAATATCTATTTCGATAACAAAAATAATCGATTTAGCATTGTCCAAACAGATAATGCTATTGGATTTATCTATTGGCACGAATTAAAAAAATTAGAAGTAAGATCTTTAGATAAAGGTACTGTATTCGAGTCAAAAGCAAGCCTTCATAGCCCTGATGGAATAGCAAGAGGTTATTGCCTTGAAGACTTTAATTCCACAGATAAAAGCCCTTCACATACGGAGGTATATGAAAAAGAAAAATTCAGTCAGGATGATCTTTTAAATATTATATCCAAACAGCATATTTCTCCTGTAATTTTCATCGACTGTACGTTTACATCAATAGAGATAGATAAAACTATCTTTACTAGAGAAATTTGTTTTATTAACTGTATTTTTAAATCAAATTTTAGGATGATATCGTGTCAGTTTTATAAAAATTTATGGTTTCCAAACTGTGAATTCCACCAACATTTCAGCCTAAGGAACTCTCTTGTTGAAGGTAATATTCATATGGAGTCTTGTGATTTTTCAGGAGCTGGAGGTGTTTCATTAAGAGGAGTCACTTGTAATAGCCTGTATATTGATCTGGGAGTTAAAGGAGGTGATGACTTAATCTGGCTCAATGAGATGACTGTTTATAATATAATGTCTATCGGTGGAACTTTTAACAATGAATTCCAAATATTATCCCATCAAGACTCTAAAGAAACTAAATATTCCACTATTGGGTCACTTTTCATTGGTTGCGAGATTTACGAATACGAAAAAGCAAATTCAACTAAGATATGTAACAAGTTAATAATTGATGGTATAAAAGTAGAAAAAGCAATAAGAATATGTGAGTTGTATGTAGACTTCCTGAAAATAGCTAATATAAATACTCGCTTAATTGATATATGCTCAGCATCTATTTGCTACGACTTCGAGTTAAGTCATAATCTTATAAATACAAATCCATCTATAGTAGATAACAAAGCTTTCACCCTTGAAGATACAAGTATTGGCAGGCACCTAAAGATAGAAAATAATGATATTTTAGGCAATATATCATTGTTTGGTAGTGCTGTTAGCGAAGTAACTTATATGGAAGATAATCAACTATCTGATACTACAACTATTAACCTCCTAAAATTCACATCAAGCCGTTTTTTAATGCACCCATTAGAATCCATTTATTCGAATGAGAATTTACACTTTTTCAGCCCAAAGAAATTTAAAATAATTGATACTACAGAACATAAATCCGCTGCTGAACAGTATTGTTCATTAAAACATTGGTTTTCTGATAGTGGTCAGTTAGATCATGAAGACGAAGCCTTTTATTTTATGAGAGACTACTTCACAACAAATAAGTTTAAAAAATTTGTTTTTGGTGTCGTATTCGGTTGGGGGGTGAGGTTAACAAATATAACTCTATCATCTTTAATTGTTATTCTGTTATTTTCTGCTATCTATTTCTTTATTGAACCTAAAATGGGGGTTTTAGCTTCAATATCATTAAGTTCGCAAAGCTTTCTAGGGAGTTTTTTTGGTAAATGGATTGACTTTAAACCTGATAGTTTAGTGACTAGTATTGTTACTTTTGAAACAGCCATTGGTATCTTATTCATTACTGTATTTATCGGCGCGTACATTAGAAAGCTATTAAGATGACTTATTATTATATCTCTATTGGTACAAATATCGTTCCTGAAAAAACGCTATATTAATTATAGAAAATCTCTGTAAATATTTTGGTGAGATATACTTATATCCTTTTGTCTACACTAAAGCTATTAACTTAGATACGAGCTCAAATTTTTAAATTCACTAGCGGTTCTAAAGTCACACCTCGATATTAATTTTGTTAAGTTAAAATTGACTGAAATTGAAGAAAGCCTAGGAAGGGATAAAAACGATCCGATGGCATCACTCAAGGACAGAGTTGCAGATTTAGATATTCTTGCAAAGAGCGACAATTTCGATCTAGGAATTATCACTGATACTCTTGAACCTTATGAGGTTGAAGTACTGAAAGGAAAAAATAAATTTATATGCTCCTCATTACCTATTAAGGGACCTTCCACCATCAACCTTTATTGCAGCTCCTGTAATAAAGGTATTATCGAAAATAAATTCAATGGTATCTAAAATAGGTTTGAACCCCCCCTCTGTTTTAATTAAAGTTTCATTAAGTACTTCAATTTTTTCATCGTCACTATGCTGCGATAAAAACTTTATTGGTCCCGGCTGGATACTATTTACACGTATATTTGGGGCATATTTATTAGCTAAACTTTTTGTTAAACTTTCTAATCCCGATTTTGTAGAGCTATAATACGAAAATTTAGTACTAGGGTTTTCAGCGAAAATATCTGTAATATGGATAATATTAGAGTTTTCACTCTCTTTAAGTGACGGTACTAGAGCCCTGTTTAACATACTTGGGAATAACATATGTACATCTATCATCTTGGTATAAGAATCAATCAAATTTTCAGAACACTCTTCGTCACTTTTAAATATAGAAGCGTTATGTATAACTAAATCTATACTTGGATACTTTTCAACAATTTGGTTTCCAACAAAAATTGCTGTATTAGCATCATAATTTTCTATTTTAAAATGTTCTAAATGTGAATCAGTATGGAGCCCAGAAAAAACTAAATCACTTCGTGAAATAGATATCACACTGTAATTTTTGCTCAGATAAAAATCGGTTAAGTACCTACCTAGACGCCGACTTGTTCCTGTGATCAAAACAGTTCTCATTTTTATCTCTTTGTTAAGTTTAAAGTGGTTTCGGTGAAAGGTTGAGTGAGCTTACAAGTTACAAATCGTGGTTTTATACATATGATAGAATCCATTATTGTGAAGATTACGTTTAAAATCAGCGCTATAACAAGCGCTTTAAACGGAACAAAAACAGTTGGCTGTTTCGCTTCGCTGCACAATTATAATAGCCAACAATTTTTGTTCGAAATACTTTTTCGTGCCTTAAACAATCACCCTAACTGACTCGTTACTATTCCTGAAAGAGCTAAACACAATTCTGTATTTAGCGATAAAGTTATCATTCAGTGAATTTAAGTTGCTAAAGTTGTATTGAATCTTTTGGATTAGCTATTATTTTCCTTGTTGATTTTGTCTTAATAATCCAAGTCTTTTTATCTCTTCATCAATAGCTTGAATATCCAGAAAATGACCTTTAGCAAATCGCCTAAACAGCTCCATAACAAGCTTTTTAACATCATTTAGACCTATTAATCTAAACGTAATTTCTACAATTAGTTGGGCAAATTTACTTTCTGAGTATTTCCCTTCTAGACATTGCATTCCTGAGCTACAACAAGCATATACAATATTTTCAGTGAACTTCCACTCAGACAAATCTAGGCTTTTAAACCTACCTATATAAGCTGTGCAAATTGCCTTGATACAACACTCTGTTAAAACTTGAAGCGCAATTTCGGGTGAGTGAAAAGAGTTTGGGTTCATCTTTAATATCTTAGCAGCTAAGAATTGCCCAGTTTCATTTGATCTACATAGATTTATTACATCCGTGTGAGAAATGGGCACCCTTAGGCCTGAAAATACATTACATTTTGCTAACCTCTCTTCAATACCCACAGCGTATTTTTTAACCCTTAAGAGCAACTGATAAACATTGGTGATTGGTAGTTCAAGTGCTCTATAATAATTACAGAAAAAAGTATCTAAACAGAAAATAGGGATACCATGAGAAACAGAGAGCTTTACAGAGGAATAATGTGAAATATCCAAAATGTCTTTAATTTTCAGCAAAGACTCTGGTACGTTAAAAGAAATTGGTGTTAGTTCTTCACAGTATTCAATCAGCTCTCTAAGTGATTGAACATTTTGGTCTTTAGAAACATCTTCAGAAGTCGTTTTAAAATAATTGCCATCGACTTTGCCAATAGATAGATAGTCCTCTCGTCCCATTTGTTCAAGCCAAGCAAGGACTATTCCTTTTGTTTCTCCTGAAACATATACTTTTATATTTGATTCTTTAAGCGCAGAAGCCAAGCCTGTATAACTGAAATATACTAAAGAAAGTGCATCTAACACTAATTTATCATCTATGGCCTCTCCCTCTGAAAACAAATCAAGATACTTATTACTTTCCTTATCACTTAAATATATAAATGCGCCTTTAACTATATCGCTCTTAAAAGAACGATTTATCCTCATTAAAAGAGGTATCAACCGCCCATCAATATGTGGCTCAATTAACTGTTTTTGCTCTGAGAAAACATCTATTTGTTTTAATATTCCATCGATTCCTTCCTGCTCATTAAACGTCAATTGGTAAAAGCAGTCATTACCAGCATTGATAGTAGACCTGATATCTAAAGAGATCCTGAATGCACCAACAATTGGAGGTAGTTTTTCTATTAAGATTACTGTCTCCACGTCTAACTCATTCGACTCACCAGTATCCATTTCAAGCAACATTTCACCCAGAGGACTCTCAACATCTAATAGGTACTCATTTGTTTCACAACCTTCCACCAACAGCTTAGTAAATTGATTTTTACCTTTTCTATAAGTTACGGCTGCAATACAACGATCAGAGGGGTAGCTTCGCTCTATACGTTTGTCTGATTTATCTAAAGTTCCAAAATGAATATTAGTTAAGTGGGTTGCGATACCTGCCGGATCATCGATAAACCACTCCAACAAAATTGACTCGGCAAAAGCAACATCTATCATAGAGATAGATTGAACTAGTTGTAATTTCTCATATGAGTAACTATAAAACAGACTCGTTGGAATTTCATGTATAGTTTTTTCAATATCACTCTCTGGTAATCCAACCTTAATGCTATTTTGAATTAGCAAAGTCCAAAAGTAGCTTGATCGTGGATACCTAGCTAATGACTTTTGAATTAGTACGTTGGCATTTTCAAATTTAAATAATAAAAACTCCCTTGAGATTCGCACAGCAGCTATTCTATAGCTATCCTGTTCACTATCCATATTTGCAAGAAACGAGTCTAATTTTTCAAATTGCTCAGAGTTTAGCAATGCTTCTGAATAAGCATCTATGATTGGCGAAGCCCAAGGCTTTTGAGGAAGCAATGGCTCTATAATCTTTGTTACTTGATAGTTTAGCCCCATTTGATTCAAACTTAGACAGAGTTGATAAAGTGCTAGGGGGTGGATCTCTTGCGTAATTTCTTTATATTCAACTAAATATTTTTCAAGATTATCTGATAATGTCTGTTTATCTCTTAAATCAGTCGGTTCGAATGCAATGGCACTTAAAACAATTTCAATAAATTGCTTGATTTGAGGTTTAGAGGCCGATACGTTACCGCCTTTGTCTAACCATCTCTTGACCTGCCTTTTATTAATACCTCCTTTGAAATAAGCCGTTGATAGTTGTACAAAATCATCTTCGTTTATGTCCTGAATACTTTGAGCGCGGAGTTTATTGCTAGGTTTAGTATTAACTGGAATATTAGTTTGAAGACGCGTTCTAATGTCTGGGATGGCTTTTTCAGCTTCTTCAATGTGCTTATCACAAAGCTCCGTTAGATCTACGTTCTGAAACCATGTTGTAGCTAGTAAAACGGCTGCTGCTTGAAATACTCTCCCATCATTAATTTTTGAAGAGAGAGCTTTTACGGATTCTATTGTCTCAACGAGTAAGTCCATTCGAGACTGGTCTATCATCCAAAAATGCTTAGTACCAATCAAATTATGAACATTGTATGCACTGCAAAGTAGGTTTAGAACCGTGCTATTTTGGTTCGGATGTTCAAGTACTAATTCTTTGGCTAGATCGAGAGCTAGTTCTAACTCGCCAAGTCTTAAAGCACATCTTACATAAGAGCATAACGTTTGCTCTCTAATTCCAACAGTCCCTTTGGATATTTGCTCGTTAAGCTCTTCTATAGGGGCTAGCTTTTCAAAATAAGTTTCCCTAGATAAATTCGTAGCAACCTTACTCGATTTGTATCTCTTTATAGCTCTTTCCGAAGAGGTTTTACTTAAAAAGTGCAAATACGAAGCTTCGACAATATCTTTAACAAGAGGAGTAGAGCGCTCACTTTCAATTAACTCCAAAAATAGTTCAGGAATTATATCGAAAGAATTGCCTTGAGCCGCGTGAAGATTAAACTCAAGAACTTTGAGTAAATCTTTACATTCTGAATCTAACTTCTCTACAGTTTTTAAACTTTCTATAAAGTTTAAAGCTTTAGACCAACACCTATGAGTCACTAATCTAGAAAACTCTTTAATAAATGTTTCTAGTCCGTCTGAAGACAAACTAGTTATATGAAGATTTACAATTTCTACCGAAGAGCCATCTTCAGCAATTATGTTATGCCCTATTTCTGTTTTTTGATTTACAGACCGCTCTTTAATCAATCAGCTATTTCCTTTATTGACGACTATATCACCAATGCTTACATTACCACTTCCTGCACTGTAAACATTGTGGCCTGTATTGGTGTTTTGCGTAACATTAACAACATCGCCAGAGTATTCGATAGTTTTAAGGAACTCATTTAACTCTTGATGTTCTGTAATTTTTCGTTCAATTGCGTGAGGTGCTAAGTCTTCGTTAATACCCGCATCAATCAACAACTCCGCAATTTTTTCAATTTCAGAATCATCTATGAGCCAATTTTTTAATTTACGTTTTAATAAATCAAAACCAATAGAAGCGCCTTCCTTTACGCCATCATAAATTAGCCCAGATAGCATCGAAGCAGTTAAAAATTCCATCTTTTTCCTTAATAATTTCTAGTTATTCTTAGCTTAACTAACTGTTTGTTGTGGTTAAGTATACATTACAATACATATGTACCAATTAATCAAATTCAAAAGTCAATTATTAATCAACCAGATTACCCTTAAACATTTCCGGGAAGTTTATTCTTGCCTCAACAATTGTGTCCATAACCAGCCCTCGCTCAAAACCCTCTAGATTAACTCAGGGTTTTCCTATAATTGGTTAGAGTCTACTTCAGCCTTAGCGCAAAGCAGAGTGTCGCCTAAATCATTTTGGAGCATAAACGAGTTAGTTATAATGTCCGCGTATGGCGCACATGACTGTAAGGTTTGATTGAATCACAGCTGAGCATCTAAATAATGTCTTACTTCGCGCAAATTTACTGTTTGCCCTAGCAATAGTAATCTAGTGATTAAAGTCCATCAAAAGCGTCGTTTGGCTTGTGAGGCCATCTATTAGCTTGGGCTCTTTCAGGAAATAGTATTCCTAAATTTTTAGAAATATCAAGCGCATAAGGAATGCGTTCCAGAGCATTACTGGTTAGCATTTATACGTTACCTCTTTCCCATCTCTCAAATGTTAAGTAATCAGGTTTACGAAGCAAAATAGTTGCTTGTCTTCATTAACGCGCCACTGCGCCATAACGTTAAAGAACGCTTTTAAAGCTACCAGTGCTGATTCTGTTGATTCTAAATTCACAATTGAACGTGTCATATCCATATATATTGTGATGGATAACCTTCTTTATAGCTCAAATATAAAACCGTCGCACATAAAGCGAGCTGTTTTTCACTTGCTTATAGCTTGTTGAAGAAAGCTGAGTAGTCGGTATTTTGTACCTTTAAGGGGTTAAATACGTTTTTTCTTTACTAACTTTTTAGACTCGTTAGCATGCTGTTGTTAGATTTTATTCCTCTAAACCCATTTTTATTATATCAAATCGCTATAAAGTTATTATGTCAACTATTTATTTTGTGTGTATTTATACATATTTAAATCAATGTCTTAACCTTTAATTTATCTTTTTTTGTAGCTTACTTTGATTTTTTCATCTTAAGCGCTCAAATAAATCTATTTTTTCTTGATTAAATCATATTTGACGTCACTATAACTGAATCTAAACTTGTAATTCAATTAAGGGGGTATTCAGTATGACTATGAAATTTGATTTGTCAGACATAGATGACGCTTATCGCAAAAATGACATGCGTCGTAAACTTCAACGCTTTAGTCGATGCAACATAAGTGGTCTTTCACCTACTAACAAAGACACAAGTCCGCACTTTTTTGAATCGCGGAACGAATCAAATTTTGCGTTGCTTTTTGAGTTTGACTCGAATATCAAATTTGTGAAAAGCCAGCCATTTTCAATCAGCTACTTGGATGATGAAAAAAAGAGGCTGTACACACCCGACTTCTCTACAATCGATTGTTTTGGTAATGTTTTTGTTGTTGAAGTTAAAGTTGAGGACGCAATGAATGATGAGACGAAACGTTTACATAAATTGATTGGGGAAGCGTTTAAAAAGTTAGGTTTTGAGTTTGTTGTGATGACAGAAAAACACTTACCGTCTCGCACTGAATTGTCGAATTTAAATATGATAATGCGAAATGCGCATGCGTTAGGCTGTGTCGATGACGAGGTAGTAAATTACTTACTTGATGTGTTGCCTCGCGAGCTTTCACTGCAATCTGCACTTGAGATATGCGACAGCTTAAACTTGAATCGAGATTTGATTTTTTACTTTGTTTTTAAAGAATATGTAAAAATGGATGTTTCTTCTGTTATTTGTAATGAAACGGTTATAACAAGTAATATTTACAAGGAGGCTAGATGAGTGCTTTAATCTCACAAGGGGCGAAGTTTAAAATGTCCGAGACGTCTTATGTTGTTCGTTCAATAGCACAGGAGCAACTCGGTAATACAATTTTTTACTCACGGTTTGATGATGAAAACCAGACAGTAGACAAGGCAGATGTTAACTCAATATCGCAGTCTGAACTTGTTGACAAATTAGTGAATAGTGAAGCTTTATTGTATGAGAATACTTCAGAGATATTGACTAACAAACTATTGACTGAAAATCAGTTGGTGGCACTTGATATGTGGAGTGACTTTGTGGTGTTGCATCTTGAAATACACCCTAAAAACTTTACTTCAAATAACAATGTTGATGAAACGAGGCAAGTATTTAAATGGGAGGAGTATAAATCAAAAGTTTATTCACGTAGTACATGTCAAGCGAAGATAAAAGCGTATTTAGATAGCCAAGGTGATATCCGCTCTTTAATTAATCGCGGTTATCACGAGAGTAAAAATACATCGCGACTGACAGCGGAAACGGATGATGAAATTTACGACTGTTTCTGTAACCACTACTTTGTGCGCAGTGATGAGACTGCAAAATCAGTCAATGAAATTGCGAGTCTGATACGAACTAAGTTGTCAAAATTGCACAAAGAAGAGCCTGCGTTGTACCCCGTTATTCCTTCTGTCGATACGATTTATCGTCGTTTTAATGCGATGAAGTCGCAGTTTGTGAATGAAAAGAATCTCAGTAAAGCAGAAGTAAAAAATCAGCGTTATCAATTAGGTCGTCAATATGTAGCAGAAAACCCACTCGAAAGAGTTGAAATGGATGCTATCTACATAAATCTTGGAGTGCGTACCAAGTCAGGAAAGTGTCCAAAGACGGGTGAAAAATTGGGAACTTATTTGGGAACTATTGTAATGATGGTTGCTATTGATACATGTACTCGCAATATCCTTGGTTATTCAATCGATGTTGGAAAAAAAGTATCTGAGTCAGCTGATTTAGCAGTTGAATGCTTGAAAAGTGTTATCACACCAAAAGCTAACCCTCAATGGGTTGCAAGCGGCATACCTGTGGCGATTTACACTGATGCAACTACGGCCACGAAAGGTAATGCGTATAAGCGTTTTGCATTGAATATGGGTATAAAACCCATCGTTGTGCGTGCTGGTGAACCGCAAAGCAAACCCTTTATTGAAAGTTTTTTCAATACGTTGCGCCGTGAATGTTTGAAAAAGTTGCCCGGCTACATTGGTTCTAAAACGCGTATAAATAATCGTCACTTAGAGCCTACGGAAACTGCTGAGTTACATTCATCTATGACACGTAAGGAGTTCATCGATGAGTTTGAACGTTTTATATGTGATTTCTATATGGATTCAGCGCATGGCGGACTAAACGATCGCACGCCTAATGCTGTTTGGAAAAGCAAGATTAGCAAACAGCCTTGGCTCCAGACTTTTCCACATGAAAACAAAGGTTTGTCTGAATTTCGTGGATGCTATCGTCACTCGCTTACGCTGTATGGAAATGGCTCAATAAAGCTGAACAATGAGCAATATGTCAGCTCAGAACTGAAAGAGCTCAGCGCGTCTGGCGTTAAAACAGTCGAATGTTTTTACAGTAAAATCGACACGCGCAGCGTTGTTGTGAAACATGAAAATGACACATTTATCGTGCCATTGCGCGAGATGAATCATCATGAGGGAGCTGGTTTTCAGCAAGCTGAGCTTGATACTGCACGTAAAACTCAATACGGAGATGACCCGAAGGGTGAGCGTCTGCATTATGAAACTGAAGGCGGCAAAAATAATGGCCTAGGAAACTTTAAAAAAGCCAAAGCAAAAGAAGCTGAGAAAAAGGAGCTTGAAACAGGCAGAAAGCAGCCAACTAATTCTAAAGTCGATAATACTAAAGTTATTGATGTTAATGCACCTAGCGCGCAAGAATTGATTTTAGCTTCGCTTAATTCGTCTGTCGAATATGATGATTTGTCTGTGAGTGATGATGAGTTTCACGCAGGAGGAGAGCTGTGAGTGAGTCTTTAAAAACGAAAGCTGCCATGCTTTTTGAAAAGACAGTTCAATGCGCTGATAATGCGCAAGAGCTCAACGATTTGCTGCAAGAATCTGAGCAAGTATTAACCCTTGAGGTAGGCAGCTGCTGCGTTATTGTTGGCGATTCTGGGAGTGGTAAAACAACGTTAGTTAACGCGTTTATTAAGCGCTTTAATGCAAAACCAGTTGATGACACTAATGACTCTCTACTAGCTAAAGCATGTTACATACGTTCACCCTCAAACATGAACCCACTCGACCTTTTTCGCTCAATTTTGTCAGGTATGGGCGAGCCCGGCGTTATTCTAGGCTCTGAAGTCGAGCTGCGTCGTCGAATTGTCCAGCAATTAAAAAATAAACATTATCGTGTACTTGTTTTTGATGAATTTCAACAAGTCGTTGAAAAAGTGGGTGTTAAATCTGCGCGACAAATTGCTGACTACTTGAAAGAGCTTGTTGACGAATCTGGCTTATTTTTAATTTTCGCTGGCACGTCTAAAGTAATGAACTTACTCAAAGTTAATGAGCAGTTTGCGTCGCGTTGCTCACTTATCATCAGGAAAAAGTTACTGTCTGTATCAACGAAAAGTAATCACACGTTATTCGTGAATTATCTTCTAACACTGAATAAGGTGCTGCAATTTACACAAGTCGATTTCACAAAACCTGAAATAAATTTACCTATTTTTGCTGTAACGAATGGCGACTTACGACAGTTAAGTATCTTGATACGCAAAGCGATTTACAACGCTGAAAGCGAAAATAGAGGTGAAGTATTAAAAAAAGATTTTGTTGATGTGTCTTCTGCTGTACGTGTAAACCAGCAAAGAAAATCAAACCCGTTTTCAAAAAAATTTATGATTCTAAAAAAAGAGCTTGGAGTGAATTATGAAATCTAATACAACAATAACGGCATTCGGCGCTTGCTCAGTCATTGCAAATTTTTATGGCTTTACGAGTGTACAAAAATTATTTAAATCAAATTAGCTAAGTGCGCCGTACTATTGGCATTTGTATACAAGCGAGCATCTGGATAAGTTATACGACATTGAGCTAGTCAAACGCGATATAGCACAATATAGCTTACTAGATAGTGTTGAAGTTTTGAAATCGAGCTTTGCAGATTTCTATTCGAAAGAATTGAAAGTGTGTCCGTCATGCGTCAAAGAAGATGGGTTGCACAAATCAGTGTGGCAGTATACGTCAACAACAGTGTGTGAGGTACATCGTACTTCGTTAGTTAACACTGCTAACTTGCTTGCTTTGGACTCATGTGAAGAGGAGCAACAGGAAACACTATTGTCATTTGAAGTGCATCTCCTAAGCTTGAGCTGTAGCGAAAGAGAATTATTTGCGAATAAGCTAATGACGTTTGCTGAGTATGTCTTTAGACCATTTGACTTTATCACTGCAAAGCTCAAACTCCGAGAGGTCAGTGTTGCGTTTCTGCGTTCATTGTTTGAAGACGTATATAAGCTTTTATGTTGCAAAGAGCTTATATACGTCTGGGAAGAGTTGATTCTGACACATCGAGAAAACCTTAATACTATGGGAGTACTTGTTACACACTACGGTATTAATGAACTAAAAGCGCAAATTCATTCATTTAATGTTATTTCGGGAACGACTTTAGTCTGTGAGGCGAAACGGATTTTACTGAAATATCACGATGCGGATTTTGATACTGCTATATACGTTTCAACACATCGTTTTGATAATGGTGTTGATGTGAATAACGTCAGTTTTCAAGTAGACGGTGTGATGTTGTCTAAATTCTTAGGCATTCACATGAAATCTATCATATATATGGCTATGCAAAATACATTTACAGCTGTGTACTTATGTAAACAACCGGACAAGTCATTTTTTGATATACAGGTTGTTGAAAGTCTATTGTCGAAAGCGTTTGTACCGAGCTTAAACATTCAACAAACAGAGTCATTTATTAATATTAGCGATATACCAAAAGGTATTTATGACTTATTCGACTTAACAATTGAAGAGCTAATTGACGCTGCGGTATCGGGGCAGGTTGACTCGCAATTTAAAGTTAATACGACAGTTAGCTATGTAAATCATCTTTTAATATCTGAAGCTGGGGTTAAGGAAGTACTGAAAAATAAGTGGCAGTCCATGGGGGATGTCAAAGCGTGCGATGCGATTAAAATGTTAAAAATAAATTCAAACGTGCTAAATAAACTCATAACGGAAGGATACTTAGTACTTACAAATGATAAGTCACGTATTGATGCCGATTCGATACGCGATTTTGTCAGTAATTACTTAATACTGAATCGAAAAGCAAACTTTGAAAAGGCACGTAGTTGTGAAAAACGTGTGACGGGTTGCTGTAAAGTAGAGCCCATTCATCAGATTTACATGAGCCCGAAAACGACCGACTTTGTTTTGTATAATAAAGCCGATTTAAATGATTGTTGTATGCAGCAATTGCAGTCACGATTTACGCATTTTAATCAACAGAAAGTCGACCTTTCAAAAGACGTTATCACTTTTCAAACAAAGTGAATGTAAAGTCGCAAAGTAACCTTACCTTCAACGTTTAAAAATAATAATTGTACCAAGCCTAAAAACTCAGCTAAGATGAACTTAAGTTAACTCCAAGGTCGAAAGGTTTTGGTTTTTCTTTTGCCTGATTTTTGATATTTACCAAGTATTGAAATTGTGGCTCGCTAAATTCCAAAGACTTTTCGTAAAAATGACAAATTCCAGCGTTTAATAAGAAATTTGGAAGATCCCCTATCAGAAACTGATATAAAATTTCCCCGTCGTTAATAGATCTAAATTCCAACTTTGGAACAGAAAGAACATTTGTAATTTCTATTCCAAAATTGAATTTGTTTCTTATAGGCTGGAGTAGAGTTATATATTGCAAGGGCTACCTAGGCGGTTTCTATGACAAGCTTTACTATGATGACATCCATAGATAACTGAGGAGCTTTACTAAGATGACACCCATAGATAACTGAAGAGAGATCTATAACTTGCACTGATATAAATTAGGTACTAAATTTATCGATAGTCTATTAAATGGTGGGTTATCACATGGCTATAGCAAGAAAGCGGCAAATTAGTTTAGCTGATACCAAATATTATCATTGTATTTCAAGGTGCGTACGTCGTGCTTTTTTATGTGGTGAAGACCTTTTTACTGGGCGGTCGTATGAGCATCGCCGGGGTTGGGTTGAGGATAAATTACTCGCTTTAGCTAAACTATTTTGCATTGATGTATGTGCTTACGCTGTTATGAGCAATCACACGCACATAGTGCTGTATGTAGATGATAAAAAAGCCAATAGACTTAATGATAAAGCAATCATCCTTCGCTGGCATAAGCTATGTAAAGGCACTGTTTTGACACATAAATATCTTCTAGGTGAAAAGTTAAGCGAAAGTGAGTGTGTGTTTCTAAGAGAAACGGTGAAAGAATATCGTGGGCGTCTTTCAAGTATTAGTTGGTTTATGCGAATGCTAAATGAAGATATCGCTCGTAGAGCGAATAAAGAAGATAAGTGCACGGGCCGTTTTTGGGAAGGACGTTTTAAGTCTCAAGCCTTATTAGATGAAGCCGCGTTGCTGGCATGTATGGCGTACGTTGATTTAAATCCAATTCGAGCTCAAGTAGCGACAACACCAGAGAACTCAAAACATACCAGTGTAAAACAGCGTTTAGAAACTGCTAAAAGTGGCAAGCAGCCAAATAAATTAATGCGATTTTCAGGTTCAAAGAGACAATATATGACAAAGGGGTTGCCGTTCGAACTCAAATCTTACCTAGAGCTTGTTGAATTTACAGGTCGTTGTATACAAGTAGGTAAAGCAGGTTATATTGAAAAAACACAATTACCATTACTCGAGCGCGTCCATATTTCTTTTGAAAATTGGCTAAAACTAACAACTCAATTTACCCGAGTATTTCATGGCGCTGTAGGGCGCCCAGCATCACATGGAAGCTATTGTGAGCACCTACAGAGAAAGCGACGAACGAATATGAGTAATTGTGAAAAACTGCTAGCTTAGAATTTCAACAAGTAAAACATCTTACTTTAATTTTAATACGAACTTAATGGGCATTAACATGCTAAAAATTTGCGGTTCGTAGCCTACATACTGACGTTCTTCAATTAAATTATATTTAAATGTAACCAGAGGATAGAATTTCGAGTATAACTTGCTATATATTGGAAAGCCTAAAAAGAAATAACAATTACTCACCTAAATTAGAGTGGGTGTCATTTTATTTCTTAAATGTAATCAGAGGATAGAATTTCGAGTATAACTTGCTATATATTGGAAAATCTCAAAAGAAATAACAATTACTCATCTAAATTAGAGTGGGTGTCATTTTATTTTTTTTTGCTTTAGGGCGTCCAGCATCACATGGAAGCTATTGTGAGCACCTACAGAGAAAGCGGCGAACGAATATGAGTAATTGTGAAAAACTGCTAGCTTAGTATTTCAACAAGTAAAACAGCTTACTTTAATTTTTATACGAACGTAATGGGCATTAACATGCTAAAAATTTGCGGTTCGTAGCCTACATACTGACGTTCTTCAATAAAATTATATTTAAATGTAATCAGAGGATAGAATTTCAAGTATAACTTGCTATATATTGGAAAATCTCAAAAGAAATAACAATTACTCATCTAAATTAGAGTGGGTGTCATTTTATTTTTTTTTGATTTTATTTATGCTGTCTTCCTATCGAGAGCGGGGTAATAATGTATATATTTAAAGAATCTAATAAACCTAAACGTTTAGCGATATAAAAATGAGAGCCATAATGCTGAAATATATTTTATTAACGATTACCCTTTTGCTTAGCAGTACTGTTTTTGCAAGCCAAGCTCCTTATAGCGGTGAACTCACTGTAACCGCATTGATTAAAGAATATCCGAAATTTAATGATGAATACCTAAGTTACGCGCCGTCAGAAAATGAACTCAAATTAATCCAAAAGCTTGCAGGTAAAGAGGTGTTGGTCTTGTTTGGAACTTGGTGTCACGATAGTCAACGTGAAGTTCCTAGGTTTTTAAAGTTACTTGATAAAGCAAATGTTGAATTAGCTAAGCTAAGCCTAATCGCTGTGGGTTACGATAAACGCGACCCTGATGGAATCGCCAGCGAGCATAACCTACGTTACACCCCTACGATTATTGTATTCGAAAATGGTCAAGAGCTGAGCCGTATGATTGAAAGGCCTAAGCAATCCCTTGCTGTTGATTTGAGCCAGTTTTAACGAAAAGAATGCCCTAGCATTAGTTTATGATAGGGCAAGTCTTGTTAACTGTTTGAGAGTTGTTCGAACAGTTCAATTTGTACGCTGCAATTTGTAGGTAAAGAGCCTGAGTCCGCATTAAGAACAATAAAACAGTTTGCTTTACTCATTGATGTCAGCACCCCTGAGCCTTGAAAAGGTAGTGGTTCAACTATGTAATGGCCGCTTGAATTAATTGTCGCTATTGCACGTTGAAAGTCTGTCCTGCCTGGGCGTTTCTTTATTGGTTTAGTGGTTGTGGCAGTTAACTTATGATTGTTTACTTGCTGCTGGCCACTTAATTTTGCTAGTGCAGGAAGAACTAACTGCATAAAAGTAACCATGGATGAAACCGGATTTCCAGGTAAACCAAAGAAGTGGCTGTTAGTTAGTTTGCCAAATGCAAATGGTTTGCCTGGTTTCATGGCTATTTTCCAAAATTCAATGTTGCCAATTTTATCAAGTACTTCTTTGGTAAAGTCGGCTTCACCAACAGACACTCCCCCTGAGCTAATCACTACATCGCCAAGTTTATCGGCTTGGAGAAAGGCATCTTCAATTGCTTGTTGATCATCGGGTATAATACCTAGATCAATAACGTGATAATTATGACTGTGTAAGTAAGGAATAAGTACAGCCCGGTTACTTTCATAAATTGCCCCTTTGGGCAGAGGCTCACCTGGGGCAACTAATTCATTACCTGTAGAAAAAATCACAACAGTTACTTGTCTTACTACGTTTACATGTGAAATACCGATTGAAGCAAGCAGTCCAATATCTGCGGGCTTTAGCTTTTTTCCTTGGTGTAGTATGGGAGTGTTTTTCCTGATGTCTTCACCCGCTAGACGAATATTATCGCCTAACCTGACTGTTTCATCTAAAGTTATAAAGTTAGCTTCTCTGGTTACCTTTTCTTGCATCACTACAGCATTGGCATTTTCAGGAATTGCGGCACCTGTCATAATTCGAACGCATTCACCGGCCTGCAAAGGGGTCGTGAAAATCTCCCCAGCAAAAACGCTGCCAATAACTTGATATTGGTTTTGTTCTTCATTTATGCACAGTGCATAACCATCCATTGCTGAGTTATTGCAAATGGGGACGTTCATAGTTGCATTAACATCATCCGCTAAGACATAGTTTACGGCATCGACAATGGGTTTATTTTCATAGTCCGTAATGGCATGAATATTAGAAAGTATATTGGAAAGGGCTTGATCGACAGCTAATAAACCGGGTGCATTACAGGCGTCATTCATATATATTCATTTTAAAAGTAGTTAATTTGTTTTTAACAATAATCATAATGTCAAATATTTACAATAGCGTAGTCTGCACCTTTTGCATTTATTTAGCTTGTTTTGCTCAGGGTGTTTATGCAAAGGAAGTGATTAATATTGCAGTGGCGAGTAATTTTAAAGCCCCTCTACAAACCGTGTTGGCTGATGCCCCATTTATTGATGATTATGATGTTAAGCTCTCTGCAGCGTCGAGTGGCATTCTTTATACGCAAATTAAGCATGGCGCACCGTTTGATATTTTTCTATCTGCTGATCAACACAGGCCTACTCAATTAGTTGCAGAAGGGTTAGCTTATCCACATAGCTTAGCAACATACGCGCAAGGGGTTTTAGCGCTGTGGCAACCGAGTGCCAACTTACCTAACCATTTTATCGCAATAGCGAATCCGCGTTTTTCTCCTTATGGAGTGGCATCGCAGTATTACTTAAATAAGCATTTTGACGGCGGTTACAAGCGTATTCTAGCTAACAATATAACGCAAGCTTTCCAGTATATTGACAGTGGTAATGCTGCTCTTGGCTTGGTGGCTTTATCCACTCTAAAATGGGCTTATAGTAAAGACAGTCAGGTTAAATATTTACAATTTACTGAGTTACCCTCTGATAAATACCCGAAAATTGTGCAAAAGGGTGTCATTTTAAAATCAACTGAGCACAAGCGCGCTGCTGAGCGTGTTATGGATCACTTACTTTCTGAGTCAGTTCAGCAACGGTTTAACCAGTTTGGCTATAAAAGTGAATAACTCGAAATGTTAGAAAGTGATTTTACTGCGTTGTGGCTGACCATCAAATTAGCTGCTATAACCTCTATTATTCTATTAGTCATTTGTTTTCCATTTGCTTGGTGGTTAGCGAGATATCAAGGTCGATGTAAAGCTATGTTGGAAGCCGTTGTAGCATTGCCATTGGTGCTCCCTCCCACATTACTAGGTTTTTATTTGATGGTTGTCTTTTCGCCAAGTTCAAGTTTAGGTCAGTTTTGGCTCTGGTTAACAGGAACTCAGCTTGCATTTAGTTTTTCAGGGGTGGTACTTGGCTCTTTAATTTACTCCTTGCCTTTTGTAATGCAGCCCTTACTTGCTGGAATTTCACAGGTAAATAGTCACTATATTCAAGCAGCCCAAGCGTTGGGTTTCAGTGCTAACAAGCGTTTCTTTTATTTGCTTATCCCCTTATTGAAAAAAAACATGCTTAGCGCTTTTGCTCTAGGTTTTGCCCATACCTTAGGCGAGTTTGGTTTGGTGTTGATGATTGGCGGTAATTTACCGGGAGAAACTCAAGTAGTATCTATCGCGTTATATGATCATGTTGAATCGTTAAATTATACTGCAGCGCACCAATTGTCGCTGATTTTACTAGGTATCTCGTTCTTTTGCTTGGTATTGCTATTTAAGTTTAACCGTTCAGCCTTAACTGGTCGCAATCATCATGCTTAAAGTAAATATTAATTACCCGTTATCCGAGTTTACTCTTTGTGCTGAACTTGCCATTGAGCAAGGGACAATACAGGGGATTTATGGCCCTTCAGGAGCAGGCAAAAGCTGTTTGCTAGCTTGTATTAGTGGCCAAATCAAAGGCCAGCGGATTTTTAATAATGGCATTGAGCTAACGAACTTGAGCTCAGAACAAAAAGGGATCAGCCATCAGCTACAAAGCAGTCAATTATTTCCTCATTTAGATGTTGCTGAAAATTTAAAGTTTGCTTGTAAGCATAGGCCAAAAACGAATAATCAAATCAGTTTCACCGAAGTGATAGAGCAGCTTGAGATCGGCGCACTGCTACAGCGTAACGTAAGCTCTTTATCTGGTGGTGAAACCCAACGAGTTACGTTTGCGCGGACTTTGCTGGTAGGGCAAAACATTATTTTATTAGATGAGCCATTTGCAGCCTTGGATTGGCAAAAGCGATATATCATGCTTAATGCAATTCGTTATTTCGCCAGTACAAAAAACATCACCTTTTTATTTGTTAGTCATTCACTAAGGGAGTTGTCTTTTTGCTGTGATCAACTGCTGCAGCTTATCAATGGTCGTGTTGTTAATAAAGATGCCATACAGCAGGCAGTGAATGCTATAACTTTACAGCAAGCGTTCACACCATTTAGTTACCTTAAAGTTGATGAGGTCGAGTTCCTAAAAGAACATCAGTTGTATAAATTAACACTCAAAGATAGCCAACAGTTTATTTATACCAACTTAGCATCTGTTGTAGTAACACACTCTTTGTGTATAAACGCTGACCGAGTAAATTTATTGCAAAGTATCGATAAAAACAAAGCTAATATAAATATTCTTTGTTGTACTTATCAGCGTGTTTATATTGAGGGTAATAAAGCGGTTGTGCACTTAGATATTTGTGGTCAAAGTTTAATTTGCATACTCACAACCTTAGAATGGCAAATATATGCTTTTACTGAGGGGCAAACTGTTTATGCTCAAATTCCGGTGCACACTGTTGATGAATAGAGCTCATTGAGCTTTGTGAAATTTTTCTATCGTAATCATCCCTTAAGGCGATTGAAATTACCTGGTTTACTTTTTTCACTATGCCGTTTTTATTGCTTTCACACTGCACCGATATGACACATAAAATATGCACTTCAATAGTGCAATTTCACCTGTTTTCACTAGTTGAATCAACTATACCACTGAATATTAAAGTTATATTTTAGTGGCCTAACAATTGCTACTGCTGCTTATTGTTTTGTAAAACAAAACAATAAGCAGCAAATAATCGATTTTATACAATAAAAATTCGGAGAACGTAGCATGCAAGGTAACACAGGCTTTAATCTGCTCTCATTTCGAGGAAAAATGAAAATACTTCATTTGAGTTGGATGGTTTTTTTCATTTCGTTTTTTGTATGGTTTAACCATGCGCCTATGTTAGGTGCTATTGCATCGTCGTTAGGTATTAGCATGGCTCAAGTAAAAACCTTGTTGATCCTCAATGTAGCTTTGACTATCCCCGCACGAGTGATTGTTGGTATGTTCACGGATAAGTTTGGCCCTCGTATCGTATATTCAGCCTTACTTATGGTCTGTAGTATTCCGTGTTTTATGTTTGCATTTGCCAGTACCTTTGAACAAGCTGCGATAGCCCGTTTTTTTATGGGCTTTATTGGTGCTGGTTTTGTAGTGGGCATTCGTATGGTAAGCGAATGGTTTCCTGCTAATGAGCTTGGTATTGCAGAAGGTGTTTACGGTGGTTGGGGTAACTTTGGTTCAGCTGCCGCTGCGATGCTATTACCGGTTATTGCAGTACTATTTGGTGGTGATGATGGCTGGCGTTATGCGATTGGCTTAACAGGCCTGCTAAGTATTGCGTTTGGATTAATTTGGTACTTCAATGTGACAGACACACCAAAAGGGGGCACTTACTTTAAGCCTAAACAAATTGGTGCTATGGAAGTAACCAGTAAAGGCGATTTCTTCTTACTGCTGATCATGAAAATTCCTATGTATGGTGCTTTAGCTTTACTGGCATGGAAATTATCTGAAAACGGTGCCGGATTAATTTCAAGTTCAGTTGAAATCGGTATCTACGTTGCATTAGTTTTGCTGTATTGTTACGAAGTTTATAAAACTATTGTGGTAAATGGGCACATCTTTAAGCAGGACGTTCCTGAATCTCATCGCTATGAGTTTAAACAAGTTGCAGTGCTCAATATTTTGTACTTTACTACATTCGGCTCTGAGCTGGCGGTGATTTCTATGTTACCGTTATTCTTTAGTGAAGTATTTTCACTAGACATGGTTTATGCAGGGTTACTGGCATCAGCTTATGCCTTTATGAATCTAGCCTCGCGCCCGGGAGGAGGATGGATCTCAGATAGACTCGGCCGCAGAATCACTTTAATAGTTTTAACTGCTGGTTTAGCTGTCGGTTACTTTGTAATGGGGTTAGTCGATCAAAGTTGGCCGCTATGGCTAGCCGTTGCAGCAGCAATGGCATGTTCGTTTTTTGTGCAAGCGGGAGAAGGCGCTGTTTTTGCAGCTGTACCGCTGATAAAACGACGCTTAACAGGGCAAATTGCTGGGATGACAGGCGCTTACGGTAACGTGGGAGCGGTGGTGTACCTTACCGTTTTATCGATAGTTGAATACCAAACATTCTTCTTTACGATTGCTATTAGTGCGCTTGTCGGTTTAATTGCTTTATTTTTTATGACCGAACCAAAAGGCCATATGACAGAGGTTAATGAAGATGGCACCGTTGAGTTGATTTCTGTGACCTGAGGACAAAATGTGAAAGTAGAAACCGTTAAAGCAAAATCATCTAAACTAGAGTTAAAGGTAAGCTTTGGCGGTTTTTCTATGAAAGGCAGCAAACGCATCAATCAAGATGCATTTGCTATGCTTGATAGCAAAGGGCAAGAAAAGCACTATAAAGGGATCATCGCATGTATTGCTGATGGCTGTTCAAGTGCAAAATATGCTAAAGACGCAGCAAATTTAGCGGTAACGCATTTTATCCGTGAATACACTAATACTCCCATCAGTTGGTCAGTAAAAAAATCTTCTTCCAAAGTCTTGGCTGGGCTTAATCAATGGCTTTATTCACAATCTAGTAAGCATAGCTCGCTGGGTTATAGGCAAGCTGATTGGTTAGCAACGTTCAGTTCATTAATTCTTAAATCGACAACAGGCTATATTTTCCACTTAGGTGATACGCGCATCAGTGTTATTCGTGATGGAGCCTTACAGCCACTAACCCGCGATCATAAAACCAATCAAGTGTTAACCAAGGCACTTGGGGCTGAGTTGCATCAGGATATTGATTTTTACGAGTTTGATTTACAGCTTGGCGATATATTTGTAATCACTTCTGATGGAGTTCATGATTTCGTATCCGATCGAAAAATAGTCGATCTAGTATATTGCCATCCTAATTTAGAGCTTGCAGCAAAGTTGGTATGTGAGGAAGCACAACATAATAAAAGTGATGACAATTTAACGTGTTTATTAATAAAGGTGACAGAGCTACCGCAAAAATGTTTAGCAGAAAGCTATAAAGAACTGACTTATCGTAAAGTCCCTTTAGCATTACGCGCTGGTCAGAAAATTGATGACTACACAATAATACGTCAGATCCATGCGAGTTCTCGTTCACATATTTATTTAGCGCAACAAAGTATAGATTCAGAGCCGTGTGTATTAAAAGTGCCCTCGATTAATTTTCAAGATGATTTACATTACCTTCAAGGTTTTATGCGAGAGGGGTGGGCTGGACAACTTATTAATCATGCAAATGTAATGAAAGTAATAACCACGGCACCCGATAGCCACTTTTTGTATCATGTTTGTGAGTATATGGATGGTCAAACACTCAGGCAATGGATGCATGATGTAAAGCAGCCTACAATAGCGCAAGTGAGAAGTATTTTAGAGCAAATTGTAACGGCACTGCGTGCATTTCAGCGCTTAGACATGGTACATCGAGACCTAAAACCCGAAAATATAATGATTGATGCTAATGGAAAAATTACGTTAATTGATTATGGTACGGTGAGCTCTGCTAGTTTGGAGGAAGATATCACTCAGCTAAAAGATGAGTGCGCCCAAGGTAGTGTTGGCTATACTGCACCAGAGACAGTATTAACACTTCATGCTGACTTTAAAAGTGACTTGTTTTCTTTAGGCGTCATTGCATATGAGTTACTTTGTTCGAACTTACCTTATAAAAGCTTATCTAACCCAAACTACCACAAGCTTGATTACTCGTTTTGGCAGTACCGTAGCATTCGTCACTATCGTGCTGATATTCCTTTTTGGCTCGATCAAGCTTTAATGAAAGCGGTCGCGCCTCAGCCAAAGCATCGCTACCAAGCGCTTTCCGAATTTATTAATGATATTAAAACGGAAAATGGTGATATTACTGTTGAAACTAGGCAATTTAGCTTTTATCAACAACATACACTGATGATATGGAAAGTCGTCGCAATTGTTCAGTTTTTATTGTTATTAATATTACTACTACCTGTTAACTATTAAGCTGTACTAACTTGGTGCAGTAGCTGGATCTTCATAGTGCTATTTACGGATATTTATAACTTATATTGTTTTAATTTGCTGTTTAATAATACCTTTTTTTAATGGTATAGCAATTGCTTTACATTTTAGTAGCATTTGCAGTGAATTAAATAGGTGTAGGTAAAACATGAGCGGTAAGCAGCGCGTAGTGGTCGTTGGTAATGGCATGGTAGGCCATCATTTTGTCGAACAACTCACACAGCTAAAACAGCACGGAGATGAGTTGGAAATTACCGTTTTATCGGGAGAAGACCGACTTGCCTATGATCGAGTGCATCTATCCGAATTTTTTAGTGGTAAAACAGCAAGCGATCTTGCATTGACAACTGCTGATATCTACGGCGATTGGCATGTTAATTTTTTTACCAATGCGAAAGTTGAAAATATTGACCGTCAACAACAGTTTGTAACCACACAGCAAGGCAATAGGTTTTATTACGACAAACTGATTTTAGCCACAGGTTCATTTCCCTTCGTTCCTCCTATTCCAGGTAAAGACCGAGACCACTGTTTAGTCTATCGAACCATTAATGATTTAGAAGCAATAAAACGCTCAGCATCGCAAAGTAAAGTCGGAGTCGTTATTGGTGGTGGTTTACTTGGGCTTGAAGCCGCTAATGCATTAAAAAAGCTAGGTTTACAAACCCATGTGGTGGAGTTTGCCCCGCAACTAATGGGGGTTCAAGTAGATCAAGCTGGCGGACGTCTTTTAAAGAAAAAAATAGAACAATTAGGGGTAAATGTTCATACCTCGATGGCGACAGAGCAAATTGTTGAAGGTCATCAGTGTCGCTATAAGATGTGCTTTAAAGGAGGCCATGAACTCGAAACCGATATGATTTTATTTTCGGCAGGGATCCGCCCTTACGATAATCTCGGACGTGAGTTTGGTTTAGATATTGGCGAGCGAGGCGGAATCGTCATTAATAACCATTGTCAAACATCAGATCGTAACATTTATGCTATTGGAGAATGTGCGCTTTGGAGTAACTTTATTTTTGGTTTAGTGGCACCTGGTTACACTATGGCAAAGGTTGCTGCAAAGCACATTATTTTCAACAATGAAGTAGATGCCTTTACAGGCGCTGATATGAGTACAAAATTAAAGTTAATGGGTGTTGAGGTAGGTTCGATTGGCGATGCCCATGCCCGAGCTACAGGCGCTAAAAGTTATATTTTTGATGATCAAATAAACGGTATTTATAAAAAAATAGTGGTGAACCAAAGCGGCGATCGTTTACTTGGTGCGGTCTTAGTCGGTGACACCAGTGATTACGACAGCTTATTACAGCGATATTTGAATAATCTTGCTCTGGTCGAGCCTGCAGAGTCGCTGATCATGCCTTTAGCTGGCTCTTTAGCTGAGATTGACCCAGTTGACTTACCCGACGATGCCATTATCTGTGTTTGTAATAAAGTAACTAAATTAACTATTCAGAATTCTATTTTATCAGGGTGTACTGATCTAGCTAAAGTGAAATCGAGCACTAAAGCCTGTACGGGCTGTGGTAGTTGTGAGCAAATGGTAAAGAGCATTATTGATAGTAATAACATGCTCGTGACTATAACTGAGCCTGAGCAACTAAGCGCACCGGCCGTTTAGTCTAACTAATAAAAAGAGAAGCAATAATGGAAGTTGATGTGGCTAATGCAAAACTAAAACAAACGACCTGTGCATATTGTGGTGTGGGCTGTGGTGTTGATATATCGATAGACAATGGTGAAGCAAGTTCATTAACTGGCACCCCAGAACACCCTGCAAATTTTGGTCGGTTATGTGTTAAAGGCACACATTTACTTGATACTCTATCAACTGACAACCGCTTAGCTGAGCCACAGATAAACAATCACGTGGTTAGTTGGGATGAGGCAACGAATTATATTGCTGAGCAATTTAGTCGTATCGTTGCGCAACATGGCGCTGATGCAATTGCATTTTATGTCTCAGGGCAATTGCTTACAGAAGATTACTATATCGCGAATAAGTTAATGAAAGGCTACTTAGGAAGTGCCAATATTGATACTAACTCACGCTTGTGTATGTCTTCTGCCGTGGCAGGTTACAAACGTGCTTTTGGTGAAGATGTTGTACCTTGTAGTTATGAAGACCTTGAGCAAACATCTTTGTTGATATTACAAGGCTCGAATGCAGCCTGGACTCATCCGGTTTTATTTCAGCGTATCGAGCGGGCAAAACGTCTTAATCCAGCGATGAAAATTGTTGTAATAGACCCAAGGCGCACAGATAGCGTTGAAATAGCAGATCAATTCTTACAGTTAAAGCCCGGGACGGATGCTGCTCTTTACAACGGTCTACTGAGCTACTTAGCAAGCAATAATGCACTTGATGATGATTTTATTGCCCAATCCACAACAGGGTTTGACAGTGCACTTGAGCAAGCAAGCGCATGGAGCATAAGTGCTGTAGCTGAATTTTGTCAGTTGTCGGAGCAAGCGCTTGAAACTTTTTATGCTAGCTTTGCTAATAGTTCTTCAGCCATCACCTTTTACTCTATGGGTATTAACCAGTCGAGCTCAGGCACCGATAAATGCAATGCGATTATAAATGCGCACTTAGCGTCTGGTAAATTACTTAAACCAGGATCAGGACCATTTTCAATCACAGGGCAACCCAATGCTATGGGCGGGCGAGAAGTGGGTGGCTTAGCCAATCAATTAGCCGCGCATTTAGATATAGAAAACGCTGAACATAGATCGTTAGTTCAACGTTTTTGGCAATCTCCAACCATAGCTGAAAAAGCAGGAAAAAAAGCAGTTGATATGTTTGCCGACCTTAAGTCTGGTAAAATAAAAGCGGTGTGGATCATGGCAACAAACCCAGTGGTTAGTTTACCGAATCACAATGAAATCACTGCAGCGCTTGAAGCGTGTGAGTTGGTGGTTGTGTCTGACTGTGTGTCAAAAAACGACACCTTAAGTTATGCTAATGTGAAGTTACCAAGTACAGGTTGGAGTGAAAAAGACGGTACGGTTACTAACTCTGAGCGCAGAATTTCGCGGCAACGGGCTGTGTTGCCAAAGTATGCTCAAGCAAAGCATGACTGGGAAATTATGTGTGGTGTGGCAAAAGCGATGGGCTTTCGCGGCTTTGATTTTACTAAGCCAAGTGACATATTTACTGAATGGGCAGCTTTAACCACGTTTGAAAATAACGGTGCGCGTCAATTAGATTTAGGGGCGTTAGCAACATTAAGCGCTGAACAATACGACACCATGCGGCCTTTACAGTGGCCACAACAGACCGCTTTATCTGCACCTGAGCAGTTGTTTGCCAATAATGCATTTAGCACAGATGATAAAAAAGCACACTTTATACCGATCACACCCCAGTTACCTCGTCAACAGACGACTGTTGAGTATCCATTTGTGATGAACTCAGGACGTATTCGCGATCATTGGCATACTATGACCCGTACAGGAGAGGCTTCACGTTTATCGGCGCACATCACGCGCCCCTATATTGAAATTAATCTAGCAGATGCCACTGCACTGGCTTTAAAAACAGATGATTTAATTACTGCACAATCAGCTAGCGGTGAAGTCTGTGCACATGTGAATGTGACCGATGCCGTTAGGGTCGGTGAATGTTTTATGCCTATTCATTGGAATGCACAATATGCATCATCAGCAAATATTAGCCAGCTATATCAATCAGTGACGGATCCTATTTCTGGTCAACCAGAATCTAAACACGCAGCGGTTAAGCTAACAAAAGCGCAATTTGCCCAGTATAGCCAAATATTTATTAATGGTGAGTTTAATATCGACGCTGAATTTTGGCTAAAAGTGAAATCGACCCACTGTACTAATTACCAGTTGGCTCATAAAGAGCCAATTGATGATCTCTTATTTTACTGCCAAGAAAATTCTGGATTGGTCGGCGGTTGGAGTATGTATTGTGATGGTGAATCAACCCATATTCAGTGTATGCAAAAAGACAGTCTAGTGTTTGTTGCTGTGTTTAGCACTGTGCAAAAATCAGTGTCATTAGAGTGGATTGATCATTTGTTTGACACCCAGATACTGAGCTTTGAGCAGCTTCAGGCATTATTTAACGCCCAGCCAGATGCTGAGTTTACGCAAGGTAAGCAGGTATGTAGCTGTTTTAAAGTGCGAGAGCAACCGATAATTGCAGCAATTGAAACGGGTTGTAATAGTGTTGAAAAACTCGGAGCTAAATTGCAGTGTGGGACGAATTGTGGCTCATGTAAAACACAGTTGAGTCAATTAATTAACAAACATGCTAGACGCAGTGAAACGGCAATAGAGATCAGCACAGAGCTTTAGATTAGTGGCAAGCTCAAAAAATAGAGGTGTTATGTTAGAAGATAACTTTGGTAGGCAGTTTAACTATTTGCGTTTATCGATTACTGATGTGTGCAATTTTAGTTGTAGTTACTGTTTACCTGATGGCTACCAGTGTGACACACCACGTAACTTTTTAACGCTGGATGAAATAACACATCTTGTAAGTGCTTTTGCTGATGTTGGCACCAAAAAAGTACGTATAACAGGCGGGGAGCCTTGTTTACGAAAAGATGTTGTTGATATTGTTGCGGCATGCAAATCGATTGCAGGTATCGACGAAGTCGCTATCACCACAAATGGCTTTAATTTAATGGAGAAAATCGATGAGCTGGTCGCTGCTGGGTTAGACTCGTTAAATGTCAGCATCGATAGTTTAAATCCGGCTATGTTTAAATTGATCACCGGTCATGACAAATTAAAAAATATTCTAGCGGGAATTGAACGCGCCATAGAGTTGGGTGTTAAAAGCATAAAAATAAATGCTGTATTAGCAAAATCATTTAGTACAAATCACCTAGGCGAGTTCTTAACATGGATTGCGGATAAACCCATCACAGTTCGATTTATTGAATTGATGGAAACAGGTGATGGCGCACAGTTTTTTACGCAAAATCATATCAGTGGACAAGCGATTAAGGCGCAGCTTCTTGAGGCTGGTTGGCTACAATTAGTCAGAGGCAAGCAGGCTGGTCCTGCACAAGAGTTTACCCACCCAGACTATATTGGTCGTATTGGCCTAATTATGCCCTATAGCCCAGATTTTTGTAGAACCTGTAATCGCTTAAGGGTATCGGCGTTGGGTAAGTTGCATCTATGTTTATTTAGTGAAAGCGGTATAGATTTACGCGAAACGATAAACTTAAATAGCCAAGTTGCCACTATTGCAGCTATTCGTCACGCCCTTGATGATAAAACAGTGAGCCATGAGCTAGCAAAGCGGCTAACCGGTGGCACCAAGCATTTAGCTATGATTGGAGGCTAAATGAGTTTTACTGCAGTAGTTTTGGCTGGTGGATTGTCATCGAGAATGGGAACAGACAAAGCACAATTACAGCTAGAACAAAAAACATTTCTAGCTCGTGCGATTGAATTAGTAGAGCTTGCAGGCTGTGACCGAGTGATTGTTAGTAGTAATAAACCGGGCTACTTAGCTGACGTTTACCCTGGGAATGGTCCTTTGGGGGGCGTTTATACTGCCCTAATGAATACATCTCAGGATATATTGACGGTTGCCGTTGATATGCCTTTAATTACAGAAGAAATACTTATAAATTTATGCGACAAAGGTAAGTGTGACAAGGTTACAGCTACGTTTTACCATGATAATCCGTTACCTATGTTTATTAAAAATTCAACTGCTGTAAAAGCAACTCTCAAAGAAATTTTATTGCAACCTGAAAGCAATAAATCAATAAAAAACTTCTTAAAAATTATAGCGGCAAGTGAGCTTAAAAAACCTTGTGTAGGGGAATTTATAAATATTAATACCCCAGATGAGTTTTTAGCGCTCACTTAACCTAGTAACCAGTAATCGAGAATACAGTGACTCATACAACAACACATAAAGAAGCATTAAATATCGCGGTGCTAACCGTTAGTGATACACGTACTGAAGAAACAGATACATCAGGAGGGTACTTACGTTCTGCCTTGCTCGAAGCTGGGCACGTACTAAGTGACAAGCAAATAGTCAAAGATGACATTTATCAAATGCGGGCGATCGTATCAAAATGGGTTGCAGATAATGAAATTCATGCCATTTTAGTAACCGGTGGCACAGGCTTTACCCAACGTGACTCAACACCCGAAGCACTGATGCCGTTATTTGATAAAACGGTAGATGGGTTTGGTGAATTATTCAGGCATATATCTTACGCTGAAATTGATAGCTCTACTATCCAGTCAAGGGCTGTGGCAGGGCTTGCCAATAACACGGTGATTTTTTGTATGCCAGGCTCAACTGGTGCATGTAAAACCGCGTGGACTAAAATCATCCAAAATCAATTAGATTCAAGCTATCGACCATGTAACTTTGTACCCCATGTTATGCATGGAAAACTATGCCAATCAAGGGGGTAGCATGTTAAGTCATGTCGATAAAAATGGCCAAGCTAACATGGTTGATGTATCGCAAAAAGATATCACCACGCGTCAGGCAAGCGCATATGCTGAAATTACTATGTCACAAGCAGCATTCCATGAAGTACTCAATAACGAGAACAAAAAAGGTGACGTACTAGGTGTTGCAAGGATTGCAGGGATTCAAGCAGCAAAAAAATGTGCTGATTTAATCCCTCTTTGCCACCCATTAGCACTGACGAAGGTTGCGGTCGAATTTAACTTGAATATTGATAGGTCTGTGATTGAAATCACCACAATGTGTAAATTAGCGGGAAAAACTGGTGTAGAAATGGAAGCCCTTACCGCCGCATCGGTGGCTGCATTAACCTTATTTGATATGTGTAAAGCGGCCGATCCATCAATGCGCATAGATAATATTTGTGTGTTAGAAAAGCAAGGTGGTAAAACCGGCACTTGGAAACGAGGTAACAATGATTAATGTATTGTTCTTCGGCCAGTTAAAAGAGTCACTACAGTGTGAGAACTCACAATTGGCCATTGATAAACCTATTACAATCGCTCAATTAAAAGAGTTACTGGTTGAAAAAAATCCCAGTTGGGAAAAATATTTATTTGATAAGCAACTTTTAGTTGCGGTTAATCAATCTATGTGTAGTTCATTACAATTAGTATGCGCTGGAGACGAAGTAGCACTGTTTCCACCCGTGACGGGAGGTTAAAATGAGCGTTATTATTGCTCATAAAGACTTTGACCATACCCAGCAGTATAATTATTTAAGTGAAGAAAACTCAAATGATGGTGCCGTGGTGACGTTTACTGGTCTGGTACGTGAATTTAGCTCAGGCGACAATGTCACAGCGCTTGAGCTTGAGCATTATCCGGGTATGACACAATCCTTATTAGACGATATTATAACTCAGGCTAAAAAGCGTTGGCAGCTAGGGCGAGTACGTATTTACCATCGCATTGGCTATTTACCGATAGGGGAGCAAATCGTATTTGTTGGGGTGACGAGTAAGCACCGTGCTGAAGCATTTTCAGCAGCCGAGTTCATTATGGACTTTCTTAAAAATCAGGCAACATTTTGGAAAAAAGAGCATTTCTCTGGCTCATCACGTTGGGTACAAGCAAAGCAGTCAGATAAAGCAGCACTCACTAAATGGCAAAAAACGAGCTCAACGGAATCTCAATAAAGCGTTGAAATTAATCAACGAGTGACATTATTTTTTGCGCAATCGCGTACACACTTTTTTGGCTGTCCATTGCTTGCTTTTGCAATTGGGCATGGGCTTCATTTTCAGTGATTTTTAATTGTTCTATTAAAATATATTTAGCTTGATTGATTGTTTTTTGTTCTTTTATCACCGTGCGAGCTTCATCAAGCGCACTGTTTATTTGACGGATATATTCACTTTGCTCTGTGATCAAGTCGTACATCGTTTTGTTACTGCTAAATTTACTCTGTGCAATATTCTCGCTATATGCTTGCTTGTTATTAGTTTCCAAGATATGAGAGGACTGCTTTAGTGTCAGTGACTCTAAGGCTTGTTTGTGATCTTTTAGGTGGCGTTTCGATATTAATATTTGCTGAGCGGCACTGAAAACTAGGTGATCCGCTATTTGCAATTCAACTTGATGCAAAACATCAATACGTTCAGTTGTTACACCATACCAGACCTCACTAATTTGCGATAATTCATCATTATTACCCTGAATTAGTTGCAGAAGCATATCGCGCAATTGCGTTATCTGAGTGCAACTTGGGTGTTGCTCAAATGCGTCAAAGGCATTTTTTAACACATCATCAGCATACTCTATAAAAAACTCGAAACACCGTTTTTGGCCTTGTTGGCACTGTTCTAGCTGCTCTTTTGTTTGTTCGTTAAATGTATTACTGGCAAAAGCTGCCGCGCCACAAGCTCGTTCTTGTCCTGCATATTCTTTGCCTTGCATAAAATTAAAAAACGCGACTAATATTTTAGTAATAACAGGATCATTAGCGACATCTGTCGCTTCTAGAAACACGTTGAGCAAGGTACCAATGATTTGATTAAACGCTGTGGTAGCATTTTTGGGGGTAAAAGCTTGCTCTCGGACTCTATTACGTAGAGCTGGTAATGCCTCCAACCCCTGTAATGCATAAGTTATTAAATTAAACAACCGCGCATCACCGGAACCAGGCTTTACCAATAAGTAGTTTTTTTCAAATGAATCAAGTAGTTCTGTTTGATTGTTACTGACAAGTATTATTTGTTCTTTTAACTCAGCTGAAAAACGGCTAGCGTTTGATGCTAAGTAAATATTGCTCATGGCTCTTTCTTTTTGCAATTGGTGTACTAAGTTGCCAATTTTTATCAGAGTAAGGCAAGATTTCTGTAGCTGTTCCAAAGTATGAATTTCTTCATACTTTGCAGCTAGTAAGAATCGACGTGTCAGTGAGCTACTTTGATGCATTATTATTTTTATAAAACGGGCAATGGGTAGACTAATTTTGCAAATACCATTCCATAAAAAAACTATTGGAGGTTAATATTTAAAGCTTATATATCAGTGTATTATAGTTTTTTGGTAGGGGGAGAGATGTAATTAAACTAATTGTGCTATGAAGTGCACAAAGCTGGTGCGAATTAGGTTTAATTTGCACCAAGAGCTAAGTAAGATCAGGTTAAGTAAAATCTAGGGTCTGTTTATCTTTCGAGGTTAACTTTTCATGAATCTTTCGATTTTAGGCTTTAGTGTCATTGTCATGATTAGCATCATAGTTAAACCGACCGGTAAAGCAGCCAGAAAGCCATGTAACCAGCCTTGAGTAAAGCTATTTATATCGCTAAAGCCAATGTTATTAAGTGCTGTTGTAAATGACATGACCGACTCCATAATTGTGGCCATACATACGCCAATCAGCAGATCTTTTTTAAGTTTACTTGCCGATGGCATCAGCTTATTCATTAGCTTAGTGAGTAAAGCCATCATTATCAGAGCAACCGGAATCATTACAGTCACCGCCGCTATAAAAGACGTTGCCCAACTAGTATAAAAGCCGTCATTAAAACCCACGTTCATATAGGTCATAACACCGGTTAGAGTACCGCCTATAGTTAGTAAAATAGTCATAACTACCATGACTTTGTAAATAATGGGGGTGTTCTTTTGCGGTAAGTTTTGCTTTGTTGCTATAGCGTCAGTCAAGTTATGTATCCCAAAATAGGTTATTAATCCGATTGGTCAGTTCATAGTAAGTGAGTTGACCAAAATTGAATTTAGATGATTTTATCAACTATATGGTTTATTGTTGATAAAGTCAACTAAGTTATTTGTTTACGATGAAGCTGAGAGCTTACGTAAATGAACTTAACTGCATTTGCTAATATTCAGCTAGCTATCTCAATTATGGCTGATTAGAATAGTGTTATTAATACAACAATAAGAGCGCCGTCATGTTTGAGCAAGTTATAACCCTAATAGATCAAGCTAATAGCCAAGACCCTAACTCGGAACAGCTTGATAATACAAACTGCCCCAAAGAGCACCTTTATGCTTTGCGTATGACCGAGATGCTAAATCGTTTTTCTCCCCAAGCTGATAAATTAATGCACATAGCAGTACGAGGGCAGCATATTGAGCGTTGGAAGTCCCCTCGCAGTGATTTTCCTATGGGAAAACAAGGTTATCACCAATGGCGCAGCGCTTTGTATGAGTTTCATGCGGGGCGAGTTATTGAGCTAATGCAGCAAGTAGGATACGAAGAGCAAGCATGTGAGCGTGTTTACAATGCAGTCGCTAAAAAGCAAATAAAACGCAACCCTGATAGCCAGTTAGTTGAAGATATTGCGAGCCTAGTGTTTATTGAGCACTATATGTTGGGCTTTGCGCAATCAAAACCTGATTATGATGAACAAAAATGGATAGGGATCATACAGCGAACATGGAAAAAAATGTCGCCTCAAGCACACGAGTTTGTATTGGCAGGGAACATAACTTTACCGTCGCCACTAGTTCCATTAATTGAAAAAGCGTTGTCGGGTGAGTAATGCAAGATAAGCGCTATTAAAGCTACGAAACTTAGTCTTCGCTAAGTTGCGTAGCTTGCGATGCATTTTTTGCCAGTGTTTGTTTATCAATTACCACTGGTAAGGTTAGCTCCATTGTTTCAAGTGTAGCGGCAATCTGCTTTTTAATTTGCGCTTTATTTTCTAGTTGGATCGCAGAAACAGCGTGAGCTGTTTGTTGTTTTATTTCGTTTTCGATAATGGTGTTATTTGGGCTTAATAACATCATTGTAAGTAGTATAGTATTCATCATTATCTCCTTATTTAAATTACCGCTAGGATAAGGAGAAAACATGACAATCCCGTGTTTCTAATATGTCTACTAAGTTAAACTTTCATGTTAATTCAATGAATATAGAGCTTAATTTTGTGATAAACAGATTAGTGTGCCCTCAATTGCGCGCACATATGCATATGACTGTGCGTCTTTTTGGCTTGGTGGGCAAAGTGGCTCAGCACCTGCGAGTATCGCTCTGTCATAACTTTCACTGAGATTGTTGCAGCCAAAACGCAACTCAAAACCAAGGGCCGGCTGCTTTGGGTGCGCTCGGATATACCCTTGTTTAAAATGCGCTTGCGCATAGGGGTGATTAGCAAAGGCTATTTTTACATTACCTGTAGATAACTCACCGTATTCTGCATTATCACTTAACGAACAAGTTATAAAACCAAACGCTTGATAATAAAAGTCTAATGTTTCTTCGACGTTATCAACATAGATAACCTGACCAACAAATTCCATATACCGCTCACTGTGCTACTTCATTCTATAAATAAAGCACATTTTGAGCACCTTCGCGAGCTAAGCCATCAGTATATTATTTAAGTGAGATACAAAAAAACCTTGTAAAGGCTAACTCTACAAGGTTTAATTTTTACAGCTTACAGCTTACAGCTTACAGCTTACAGCTTACAGCTTACAGCTTACAGCTATATCATTTATTACGATTTTCTTTACTAAACGCGCGGATCTTACGTTTTTGCGAAAGCGTTACTTTATTAGTACGCCCTGCAAATGGATTGTCGCCTTCTCTAAATTCAATCTTGATTGGCGTGCCCATAATTTTTAACGCTTTACGGTAGTAATTCATTAGGTAGCGTTTATAGCTATCAGGTAAGTCATGTACTTGGTTACCATGAATTACGATACGTGGTGGGTTATAACCACCCGCGTGCGCATATTTAAGTTTAACACGACGGCCACGTACAAGCGGCGGCTGGTGATCGGCTTGTGCCATATCCATAATACGGCGTAGCATAGCTGTACTAATACGCTTAGTTGCAGACTCGTATGCTTCGTCAATTGATTCAAATAAATGACCTACACCAGTACCGTGCAACGCAGAGATAAAGTGTATACGTGCAAAGTCGATAAAGCCTAAACGGCGATCAAGCTCTGATTTAATACGGTCTTTCACGTAGTCATCAAGGCCATCCCATTTATTCACGGCGATAACCAATGAACGACCAGAATTAAGAGCAAAACCAAGTAAACTTAAGTCCTGATCAGAGATCCCTTCGCGTGCATCAACCACAACCAATACTACGTTTGAATCTTCAATCGCTTGGAGGGTTTTGATCACTGAGAATTTCTCAACGACATCACTTACTTTCTTACGCTTACGTACACCTGCGGTATCAATCAACACGTATTCTTTATCATTACGCGTCATTGGGATGTAAATTGAATCTCGTGTTGTGCCTGGCATATCATAAACAATAACACGTTCTTCGCCGAGTATACGGTTGGTCAGTGTTGACTTACCTACATTAGGACGACCGATAATAGCCAGTTTTACTGGTTTATCGGCAAATGCTTGTTGCTCTGTTTCACCATCTTCTTCAGAGTATAAGTCAACGAGCTCATCGTCATTGTCGGTACCATCATCGTTTTCGGCACTTAACTCTGCAATAACAGGCTGTAGCGTTTTCTCGAGTAATAATGTAATACCACGACCATGTGCAGCAGCAATATGATGTACTTCACCTAGTGATAGCTGATAAAACTCAGCACAGTTTGAGTCGGCATCAATACCATCCGTTTTATTGGCAACAACAAAGCTTTTCTTTTCTTGTTTACGTAAGTGGTTAGCAATTGCTTGATCAGCAACCGTCATACCTACACGCGCATCAACTAAGAATAAAACGATATCAGCTTCTTCAATCGCGAGTAATGATTGATCGGCCATTTCGGTTTCAATGCCTTCTTCAGAGCCATCAATACCGCCCGTGTCTACCACGATAAATTCATAGCCATCATAATTAGCTTGGCCATATTTTCTATCTCGTGTTAAGCCTGGAAAATCAGCAACGAGAGCATCACGAGTACGTGTTAAACGGTTAAATAATGTGGATTTGCCCACATTGGGTCGCCCAACTAGAGCGATCACGGGAAGCATAAACTACCTCTTTAAAAAACAACAAAAGGCTTCGCAGTGCGAAGCCTTATAAAAATACATTTAGTATTAGTAAGTTAGTTAGGGACTTTTACCGCACTAACTTCACCATCTCGGGTGTATAAAATCAGTTTGTCGTCAGCAACAACCGGCTCAATAAAAAAGCCTGAGCTGTCGAAGTCTTCACGCGATACAAGTTCGCCTGATTCTTTATTTAACCAGTGTAGGTTACCTTCTTGATCACCTAAGGCTAAATAATTTCCTGCTACCGCAGGCCCTGTTAAATACCAACCACGAAGGGCTGGTTGGCTCCAGCGTTCAATGCCAGAGGTTTTATCTAATGCGTAAACAACACCGTCACTGTCAACAACATAAACGGTTTGCGCATCCATCGAGATTTCGCGATAGCTGCTGTATTCACGTTTCCAGACAACGTTACCTGAACGTATATCAACGGCCGCTAAGTTACCATTATAGGCAATAGCGTAAGCATATGGGCCGCTAATTACTGGGCGAGTATCTACATCAACCAAGCGTTCGAACTCAGATGAGCCCTTTGGTGTCGCAATTTCAGCGCTCCAAGCAGAATAACCACTATCAGAAATGAGTACGCTTAGTTTACCTGTTTCAAGACCAATTAATACACCCCCATTAGCAACGGTGGGTGAGCTTTGGCCACGTAAAGTTAAAGGCGGTACTTCTTGCTCGTGGCTCCAGCGCTCTTCGCCTGTATCAGGGTGAAGTGCTAATAACTTGCCAGACCCCAAATTGACGAAAATTAAACCATCACCTGCAGCAGGCGAGGCAAGTACTTCGCCAGGTACTTTTTTACGCCAAACAATTTCACCGCTCTCACGGTCAAGGGCAACTAAGTAACCATGCTCAGAGCCAATAAACAGTTTACCATAGGCTTGTAAAATACCACCGGATAATTTAGCGCTGATGTCAGCTTCCCAAGGCCAAAACGTTGAGTTTTCGCGAATATCGGTTTGCCAAATTGTGTCGCCATCTTCAAGAGATAACGCTTCAATATCGCCATCACGACTGGCCACAAAAACACGATCTTTGTAAATCGCAGGTGTTAGGCGTGAAAAGTAATGTTCAACACCATCGCCGATACTTTCTTGCCAAACTACGTCTGTTTCAAATTGATTAACGATTTCAGGCAATACTAGTTCTTCTTCGTCATCGCTTGATGAGCAACCAACCATTGTTGCCATACATAAAGCGATACTTGCCGCTGTTAACTTTTTCATTGTAACCCCTTATGCCGCTGGGCTAGTTACTGCTAAGTCATCAAGTTTGATTTGCAATAATGGGTTATTTTCAAGACCACCTGCATCTGCTGCTGCTTGGTATGCAGTACGCGCTTGCTCTGTGTTGCCTTGTGCAGTATGAATATCGCCCTTGAGCTCAGCTACCGTCGCTTTAAATGTTTCTTCAAGAGGGGCATTTAATGTGCTGAGCGCTTGGTCGTATTGCTCTTGTGCAATTTGCACGCGTGCTAAACGGGTCGTTGCCGTTGCTTTTAGCTCTGCATTGTCAACGTTGGTAACAATCCAGCTTAGCTTTTCGTTTGCAACATCAAGTTGGTCTTTTTCAACGGCTTCTTTAGCTGCTACGAAAGCTGCTAGTACGCTGTAATTTGTATATTGGTTGTCAGTCATGAAGCTATCGGCCGCACCTAAAACTTCACCACTTTCAACAAGTGTGGTGTATGCATCTGATGCACTTTCAGCCGTTGTAATTTGGTTTTGGTTATATGCTTTCCAGCCATATAAGCCGCCTAGACCAATAACTACTCCTAATGCCAGAGTTATGCCATTTTCACGGAAAAATCGCTTAATTGCTTCTGCTTGTTGTTCTTCTGTTGAATAAATATCCATTCTTACCTCGAGTATTTTAGCTTTGTACTAGCTCAGCTAAAAGCGGTTTAACTTGTTCTAATTCTAAGGTGACTTGCTCTTTACGCTCACGTAAATATTTTACAGTCACTACGCCTTGTTCTAATTCGTCTTCACCGATAATCAGTGCAACTACTGCGTCGCTTTTATCTGCACGCTTGAGTTGTTTTTTAAAGTTACCACCACCGGCATGCACCATGACTCTTAAGCCTGGTATGTCAGCGCGTAACTTGGCAGCTATAATAGGCGCTTGAATGCTGGCCTTCTCTCCCATCGCCGCTAAATATACATCAGCACTGCGACGAATGTCACCAACACATTCTAGGGCTTGTAACAGTAACACTAAACGCTCAAGACCCATAGCAAAGCCAACAGCTGGTGATGATTTACCACCAAGTTGCTCAACTAAACCATCATAGCGGCCACCTGCACACACTGTACCTTGCGCGCCTAGGCTATCGGTAACCCATTCAAATACAGTGCGGTTATAGTAGTCAAGGCCACGCACTAAGCGTTCATTAACCGTGTATAAGACGCCAGCGGCGTCTAAACGTTCACATAAATTTGCAAAATGTTCTTTTGATTCAGCATCTAAATGTTCAGACAATTTTGGTGCATCAACTAAAATCGCTTGTACTTCAGGATTTTTGCTATCTAAAACCCGTAGTGGGTTAGTGTGCATACGACGCTTTGAATCTTCGTCTAATACATCAACGTGTTGTTCGAGATAGCTTATCAATGCTTCACGATATTGCGCGCGAGCTTCGTTTGAACCGAGTGAATTAAGTTCTAAGCGAACATGTTCACTTATGCCAAATTGCTGCCATAGTTGTGCGGTCAGTAAAATCACTTCTGCGTCAATGTCGGCTGTTGCAATGCCAAAAGTTTCTAAGCCAAACTGGTGAAATTGACGGTAACGACCTTTTTGTGGGCGTTCGTGACGAAACATAGGGCCCATATACCAAAGGCGTTGCTCTTGGTTATACAACAAACCATTTTGGTTGCCTGCACGCACGCACACTGCGGTTCCTTCAGGGCGAAGGGTTAAGCTGTCGCCATTATGATCGGCAAAAGTATACATTTCTTTTTCTACAATATCAGTGACTTCACCGATAGAGCGCTTGAAAAGATCGGTTGATTCTACAATTGGAAAACGAATTTCTTGATAACCGAACGATGATACTGTCTCGCGTAAGATGTTTTCTACTTTCTGCCAAACTTGGGTGTCGCCCGGCAGACAATCGTTCATTCCACGTATTGCCTGAATTTGTTTTGCCACTGATAAATCCTAAAACTGTATTGTGCACAGAACTGCCACAACAAAAATGCTAAAAATTGACCCGCTATTATAGCTGGCATGCGTGCGGCAAACCACCCAGTTTGCCGACTATATTAACTTTATTCGACTATTTTTATGTCGATAGGTGTTTGCTGCTCTTTTTGAGCAATAAAATCGCGCACGTAACCTTCAAGCTGATCAACAATATTATTATTGTCGATACGCGCTTTTTGACGTTCACCATTGATATAGAGCCCTGAGCGGCGGTTTGCACCCGCTAATCCAATATCACTAACTAACGCTTCGCCCGGTCCATTAACGACACAGCCGATGACTGAAACTGACACTGGCTCAATAATATCTTCAAGGCGCTCTTCGAGCTGATTCATAGTGCTAACTACATCAAACTCTTGGCGCGAACAACTTGGGCACGCAATAAAGTTAATACCGCGCGAACGTATACGTAGCGACTTTAAAATATCAAAGCCGACTTTTATTTCTTGCACAGGGTCGGCAGCTAGCGAAACACGTAAGGTATCGCCAATACCTTCAGCTAAAAGCATACCTAAACCAACAGCCGATTTTACTGAGCCTGAGCGCATACCGCCAGCTTCAGTAATGCCTAAGTGCAATGGCTGATCAATTTCTTTCGCTAAAAGGCGATATGCGCCAACTGCTAAGAATACATCTGAAGCCTTAACCGATATTTTAAACTGGTCAAAGTCGAGGCGTTGTAAAATTTCAACGTGACGCATGGCCGATTCAAGTAATGCTTCTGGCGTAGGTTCGCCGTATTTTTCTTGTAGGTCACGTTCAAGAGAGCCGCCATTTACCCCAATACGAATTGGGATATTGTGCTCACGAGCCGAGTCGACAACAGCACGAATGCGCTCTTCACTGCCTATATTACCTGGGTTAATACGTAAGCAGTCTGCGCCATATTGTGCTACTTTAAGGGCAATGCGGTAATCAAAGTGGATATCGGTGACCAACGGAATAGTCACTTGCTCTTTGATGCTTTTAAATGCTTCAGCGGCATCCATTGTAGGCACAGATACACGAACAATATCAGCCCCTGCATCTTGAATAGCTTGAATTTGCGCAACGGTTGCATCAACGTCCATGGTGTCTGTGTTAGTCATTGATTGCACGGCTATTGGCGCACCATCACCGACCGGGACATTACCGACATTAATGCGGGTTGATTTTCTGCGTTTAATTGGAGATTCTGAAAACATAGCGACTACTCTGCTAACGGTAAATTAAATTTGGCTAAACGGTTTTTAGGAAAGTGGGAAATATCAACGCGCTCACCATTGAGGTTAACTTCAACAGCTTGGTGTTTTCCTAGTACGACTGAAAAAGGTGCCTTCCCCGTTACGGTCATTTCGTAACCTGCTTTTTTGACACCAAAGGCCACTTTTTCACCTTCACCATCGTGAATTTCAACCCAGCTTTCCTCGTTAAAATGCATAACAATGGTGCTTAAATCTGGATTCTCAGGCTGAGCTTGTGCTGCAATTTCGCGTTCAGGTTCCACTTGAGTTTCAGCGGCTGTTTGCGTTTGTACTGCATTTTCTTGCTGAGACGCTTGGGCTTCGTCAGTATCATTAACAAGCTCATCAGGACCTGCCAGCTCTACATCTGGTTGCGGCGCAACCTCAGTAGCCGTGGAGTTTTTACTGCTTTGTTCGCTGTTGCTAAAACCTGATAAAGACTGGGTAACAACCTGTTCACTCAATGGGGTCGAATTTTGCCACCACCACAATGCTGAAGAGCCAATGACGATTGCTAAAATAATATAGCTTACGAGCATTAACCTACTGTCGTGAGCTTCTTTTTCTGTGCGTTTAGAAAAGCTCTGCATTTTGGCTTTTTTAAATGTTTCCTGCGGCTCAGGAAACATCGCCATGACCACGGAATTATCTAAATTAAATTCGCGGCAATAGCTTTTTGCATACCCCTTAACAAATGTGGCAGGGCCGAGTAAGTGGTGTTCGTCATTTTCCAAACGTTGTAATTGCAACACCGATAACTTTAATTTTGCTGCTAGCTGTTCAAGGCTAACATGAGCAGACTCTCGACCTTGTTTTAAAATTTGGCCAAGACTTTGCTCTGTTGATTCTGTATTTTCATCATTCATAATGCGTATGATTCAGGGTCCACTAGTAAAAGTCTATGCCCAGGTTTGAGTGTGACGTCTGGGCTTAATTTATTCCATCGCATTAACTGATCAATTAACAAGCGACGCTCTGTGGCAATACTGTATAAAGTATCGCCCGCGTTAATTTTATAATAAATATTGGGGTCGTTAAGGTAAATTTTAGTCCCGTTGACCACCCGATCAGATTCTTTTAAGCCATTCCATTGGAGTAATTTTTGTAGTTTAACATTGTATCGCACTGAAATGCTAAAGAGGTTTTCACCATCTTGTAAAACGTGGTAAGGCGTACTCAGCTGAGGTATCTGCGAATTAAGCATAGGTGCTTGGTTAATAGGGTCATTATCGCTAAAGCGTACATCAGGATCAGTGGCATATCGATTATTTTGCCCAGCGAAAACTGCAGCATCTTTGGTCGGTTGATAGAACACCACTTTTTCGTCATCGCTCAACGGGGCTGCATTAGCTGAAAATGTCGAAGCCGATGGGTTATCCGTAACGGGTTTTGGATCTGTTGTTGGCGGGCCAAACGACACAATTTTTACGCCATCTTTTGCTTGTTGTTTTGCGATGCTTGCTGTGTTGTTTTGTTCAGTCTGTTTTGAATTAGCTAAATGTACTGTGGGCACAGGGCTAGATGTGACACCAAGCGTTTTTACTTCTGAGGTGTAAAATCCGCTTGTAGTATTTTCTTCAGAGCGGGTATTGGGCTTTTGAACAGAAGGGATCGCTAAAGCTGACATTACCGCTTTAGTGTCATTTACTTCATTAGTTAGAGTATCTTGCTCAGGTATGCTTTGCTTTGCAGGGCTTGCCACTGCTAATGCAGCCAAAACAGCGCTGGTATCGACGCTGGGTGTTGCTATATCGATAGCCGCGGGAATATTTGCAGGCGTTTCAGTCACTGTTGATTGCTGTTGCACAAAAGCCGGATCATCTACCACTTCAGGCTGTGTTGCAGTTTGCTCTGTGGCTAGTAAAACACTCGCGGTGATAGTCGCTGATTGCTCATTTATTGCTGTTGGCGTAGTGGCAACCTGGGTCGTTTTATTATTTGTTGTTTGCGCCTTTGACTCCACTGGCGCTTTTTTCTTTTTTACAATACGTATTTTTGGTTCTGAACTAACAACCCCTGGTGAGCTATCGGCTTTGAGTTCATCTAATTGTGCTTGGCGATACTGCATGCGTAATAATTCAAACTCGCTTTGCTTGAATTGCTGCTCGCGAATTAAAACGGCTTCATTAGATGTTGGGTAGGTTTGTAGTATTGTCGCAGCCGTGGTTTCAGCTTTTTCAATGTGGCCCATGCGCTGCTCAATTAAGTAGCTTAAGAACAATGAACGAGAGGATACTTGACCTGACTTTTCAAATCTTTTGAGTACTTCTTGGGCTCGATGTAAATCGCTCTTTGCATAATACAGGGCAGACAAACCGATTAATGAAGAAGCGCGCATTGAACTATGATTTATAGCCGATCTAAAGTAGCTTTCAGCGTTATCAAAGTCATTAAACTCGATGGCGCATAATGCGAGATTCTCGTAACTTTCAGCAACGCGAATATAGCTTGGTATTGCAATTGCTTTTAAAAGTTGCTCGGTGGCGCGATCGTATTCATTAATACCGCATAAAAATACCCCGTAGTTATTGCGGGTATTTGGATCGTTTGGGTCAATTTTTATTGCTTTTTGGTACGAGTTATCAGCCAGGGTATTTTCACCCACTTGTTGATAATAATAAGCAAAAGAGTAATGTACTTCAGGTAAGTCAGGAGCGAACGAAGCGGCCCTTTCGAGGTTGTATTTTGCTTGCGAACTATTACCTGTATTTAAATACTCTAGGGCTAGAGCAATACGAGTACGAGCTGCACCTGTATTATTAATTTTATTTTCAACAACAGGTTTGTCATTGCCTTCGTAACTGTTTTCAGTAACACAGCCACTCAGGGTGATGACACTGACAGTTAAAGCAAGTAAAGATCGCATTACCTTATCTCTTATTATTATCCATATCCGCCTATCTTACCGAAAAGCACTTGTGTTGCATCAATTTTTTTAAATTAAATACATTAAACACATTAAACACAAGTACTTTGAAAGCTGGGTTGGTTAAGCTTGTTGGATATTGACCGAAATAGTGTTTTCGTCACGCATTTTCTTTTTCGCCATACGTTTAGTACGGTCAACAACATCACCGGCTAATTGACCACAAGCTGCGTCTATATCATCGCCACGAGTACGACGAACGATACAAGTTATACCTGCTGCTTGTAATACTTTAGAGAAGCGATCTATTCGGCTATTACTTGAACGCGTATATTCATTACCTGGGAATGGATTAAATGGGATCAAGTTAACCTTAGACGGTGTGCCTTTTAAGGTTTTAACTAATTCGTGTGCCTGATCGGTACTATCGTTTACGCCATTTAGCATTACATATTCAATGGTCACGTCTTTATTCGCTTTAGAGCCATCAATGTAGCGGCGGCACGCTGCTAAAAACTCTTCAATCGGGTACTTTTTATTGATAGGCACTAAAATATCGCGCAAATCATTGTCTGGTGCGTGAAGCGAAATTGCTAAAGCGACATCGATTTTTTCTTTCAATAAGTCAAGAGCCGGGACTACACCTGAGGTGCTTAAAGTAACACGACGTTTAGATAAGCCAAAGCCCCAGTCGTCCATCATTAGTTCCATTGCGGGTACTACGTTTTTAATGTTCAGTAGTGGCTCACCCATCCCCATCATAACGACGTTGGTGACTGGGCGTTTTTCACTGTTACCATCAAGACCAATATCTTTAGCAACACGCCATACTTGGCCAATGATTTCAGAAACTTTTAAGTTACGGTTAAAGCCTTGTTGTGCTGTTGAGCAAAAAGTACATTCTAATGCGCAACCAACTTGTGATGATACGCACAGTGTTGCACGGTCTTTTTCAGGGATCCAGACCGCTTCGACTTCTTGTCCACCATCAAGTACTAATGCGTATTTGATAGTGCCATCACTTGCTTGCTGGCGTACTGAAATTTCAGGAGCTACAATTTCACACTCGTTTTTAAGCTTTTCTTTTAGCTTTTTGTTTACGTTGGTCATATCGTCGAAATTATCAACGCCAAAATGATAAATCCATTTCATCACCTGATCGCCACGAAATGGCTTTTCACCGAATGAAACAAATAGCTCACGCATTGCATCTCGGTTTAAATCTAATAAGTTAATCTTTTTTTGCTCGGTCATGAAACAACCTCAATCAGTGACGGTGGTGATAAAATTTACGGGGATGAATTGTACACAATTCGACCAGTTTAGTCATTAGCTAAACATCTTTTATTGCTTAGCTAATCACTAAAAAAGGGCCCGAAAGCCCTTTTTGTTTTGCTCAGCGCGTTCGAATTAACGAGTACGTGGGCAAAGCTCTTCGTCTGCGAAGAAGTAAGCGATTTCGCGAGCAGCAGATTCAACAGCGTCAGAGCCGTGAACAGCGTTTTCGTCGATGCTATCAGCGTAGTCAGCACGTAAAGTACCAGCTAGTGCTTCAGCAGGGTTAGTAGCACCCATGATTTCACGGTTTTTAAGTACCGCATTTTCGCCTTCAAGAACGGTAACCATTACTGGACCAGATGTCATGAACTCAACTAAAGCACCGAAGAAAGGACGCTCGCTGTGCTCTGCGTAGAAACCTTCCGCTTTTTCTTGTGAAAGGTGAACCATTTTAGCTGCAACGATTTTAAGACCCGCAGTTTCGAAACGGTTGTAGATAGCGCCGATGTGGTTTTTAGCAACTGCATCAGGTTTTACGATTGAAAAAGTACGCTCTAAAGCCATCTTTATGCTCCAATAATGTTTGATTAAAAGTGTGAATATTAACGGGCGCGAATTATACGCGCTTTAGCTGAAAAATCCTAATTTAATTAAATAGAGGATTGATGGCAGTTTAATGACCGACAAAAATAAGTGTAAATAAAGGGCGCGAAATGCCTTTTACTAAAGCGCCATTAAAGTTAGTAAGACATTATGGAATCTCTAAACTATAGTTTTATATCAGGTTGAACAAATCACAAACTGAAGAGCGTTCAACTTTCTTAAATTCAACAGGATGTAAGTATGTTTTTTAATCGCTCATTACAAAGCCAAATTGACGACATGAAACGTCAACTATTTAGGCAACAACAAGTTAAAAAAAGCTTAGATGAAGAGATGTTGGTATTAGCAATGGACCATTCAGGGTGTATTACTAATCAAAATGCCAATTTCGAGCTTGAATTAGGTTACAACGATGCACAATTATTAAAGCAGTCTTTACTTGATTGTGTACCTGATGGGGCTAAGGGCACGGATCACTATAAAGGTTTAAAAAATGCGATTGAAAATCAAGAACACTGGGTTGGAGCGTTACAGATTTTAAACGCAAAAGGTGAACAGGCGTGGTTAAGAAGTATTTTACAACCCATTTTTGATGAACAAAGCGTTTTAATAGAGTTTACACTGCATTCGACAGTACTTACTCGCACAATAGAAACCTCACGTGAACATCAAGATTTAATTAAGGCATTACATAAAGCCATGGCGGTGATTGAATTTGACACTAATGGCATTGTATTAACAGCAAACGAAAACTTTTTGGCGGGAATGGGTTATTCACTCAATGAAATAGTCGGTCAGCATCATCGCATTTTTTGTGAGCCTGAAGAGGCAAGCTCGGCTGAATACGAAGCTTTTTGGGCTAAACTAAAAAGAGGTACCTACGTTGCCGAGCGTTTTAAACGTATAAACCGTCACGGTCAAACGGTCTGGTTAGAGGCGTCTTATAATCCTATTTTCAATGAACAAAACGAGTTATATAAGGTAGTTAAATTTGCTACTGTGATCACCGAGCAAGTAGAACGAGAGCTGGCAATTGCACAAGCATCGGATATTGCGTATAGCACTTCAACCGAAACCGATAATCTAGCAGATCAAGGTGCTGCTGTAATTGAGCAAACGGTTAAAGTGATGAATGAACTGGCGGTACAAATGGCACAAGCGGGTGATGAAATTTCAGCCCTTGATAAGCAATCACAGCTAATAGCAAGTATTGTGCAAAGTATCAGTAGTATCGCAGATCAAACCAACTTACTGGCTCTAAACGCAGCCATTGAAGCTGCAAGAGCGGGTGAGCAAGGGCGTGGTTTTGCTGTTGTTGCAGATGAAGTGCGCCAGCTAGCATCGAGAACAAGTAAAGCCACTGAAGAAATTGTTGAAGTTGTACAGCAAAACCAAACATTAACGCAATCGAGTGTAAAAGCAATTGAGCAAGGTAAAAGTAAAGCACAGGAAGGGCTCGAGCTGTCTAATGAGTCTGGAAGTGTAATGACGGATATTAAAAAAGGCGCACAACAAGTAGTTGATGCTGTAAGTCAGTTTGCGAGCCAGTTAAAATAGAAGTCAACGTTTTATGATCTTGATCAACATCTGTCGTTTTACTTAATCCTATACTGCCGCGCTTTATAACTTATTCATGCAACTGGCCTGTAACCAGTTCTATGTATGGAGCGCGAATGTCGTCAATTTTTACCCCCGAACTTTTATCTCCTGCTGGCAGCTTAAAAAATATGCGTTACGCATTTGCTTATGGTGCTGATGCCGTATACGCGGGTCAACCTCGCTATAGCTTACGAGTGCGCAATAATGAATTTGATCTTGAAACGTTAAAAATAGGCATTGATGAAGCCCATGCCTTGAATAAAAAGTTTTATGTGGTTTCAAATATTGCCCCCCACAACGCCAAAGTGAAATCTTATTTACGTGATATAGAGCCTGTTATTGCCATGAAGCCCGATGCATTGATCATGTCTGATCCGGGTTTAATCATGCTAGTGCGTGAAAAGTGGCCAGATATGCCAATTCACCTTTCAGTGCAAGCCAATGCGGTTAATTACGCGAGCGTACTGTTTTGGGCCAAGCAGGGCATTGAGCGGGTGATTTTATCGCGCGAGTTATCGCTTGAAGAAATCGCTGAAATTCGCCAGTTATGCCCAGAAACAGAGCTCGAAGTGTTTGTACATGGCGCATTATGTATGGCGTATTCAGGTCGCTGTTTGCTGTCAGGTTATATAAATAAGCGCGATCCAAACCAAGGCACATGCACCAATGCTTGCCGCTGGAGCTACGACGTAAAACCGGGCACTGAAAACGAAACGGGTGAAATGGTGCATAAAATAGATCCTAAAACAGTGATACCCACTTTAGGAGAGGGAGCGCCAAGTAATGACGTTTTCATGCTCGAAGAGCAAGGTCGCCCTGGCGAATATATGCCTGCGTTTGAAGACGAACACGGCACTTATATCATGAATTCAAAAGACTTACGTGCAGTGCAGTACGTAGAGCAGCTGACAAAAATGGGCGTACATAGCCTTAAAATAGAAGGCCGCACTAAGTCATTTTATTATGTAGCACGTACCGCACAAGTTTACCGTAAAGCGATTGATGATGCCGTAGCTGGGCGTCCATTTGATGCTAACTTATTTAAAACCCTCGAGAGCCTAGCGCATCGCGGTTACACCGAAGGCTTTTTAAAACGCCACGCCCATCAAGATTATCAAAACTATGAATACGGCCATTCTGTATCAGATAAACAGCAATTTGTGGGTGAAGTACTTGGCCGAGATCAGCATGGATTAGTACAGATTGATGTAAAAAATAAGTTTTGTGTGGGCCATTCACTAGAGCTGATAACTCCGCTTGGTAATTTTAACTTTACACTGCAAGCGATACAGAATAAAAAAGGTGAGGCTATTACTGATGCAAAAGGCTCTGGCCACGTTGTAAAAATCCCAATGCCTGAAAGTATTGATTTAGAACACGCCATTTTAATGCGTAATCTTGATGAAAACCAAGATACCCGCAATCCGTTTAAAAAAGCCGTGGTAGGTGTTTGAACCGTGGCTTTACTGATAAACAGCAAATGCATTAACTGCGACATGTGCGACCCCGAGTGCCCAAATGAAGCCATTTATATGGGCGCTAAAATCTACCAAATCGACCCAGAGAAATGCACCGAATGTGTAGGCCACTACGACAAGCCCACTTGCGTAAGTGTATGCCCGATAGATTGCATAAAGCCCGATCCTAATTATCGTGAAAGTTTAGATGAACTGGCAGAGAAATATGTGAGGTTAACGAGGTAAAATCGCATACTTCTTGATTCCTGCCAGCAATCCAACCGACATAACCTTTGCCCCATAATCCTAATTTGTATATTATCCTTTGTAACAAGAACAATGGATTAGCCATTTAGTTATTAGCTAATAAGGCTGGCAAAGGAATCGTATGTCATTACCCAATTACCAATCTTTTATGACTCCTCTTTTAGCATGTTTAGCCAATGGCAAAACGGTTAAATTACGTGATATAGACGCTGATGTTTACCGGAAGCTAGGGCTTAGTGCCGAACAATTAAAGCTTCGCATTCCGAGCGGCAAGCAAACCTATGCCTATCATCGTTTAGGCTGGGCTAAAACTTATTTAGTGCAAGCGGGTTTGATCGAACAACCGAAAAGAGCTTTTTGTAAAATAACGCAAAAAGGCTTAGCTGCAATTGAATCTGGCGAGCCAATCAATAATCAATACTTAAGCAAGTTTGCAGCTTTTATTGATTTTAAAACACGTTCTAAAGACGAAAGTGAACCTGCACAAGACAATGCCACTAGCATAGTCAGTAACAATTCAGATAAAACTCCTGAAGAACTTATAGAAGCTGCAGTTGATACTCTCAATACCAATTTAACTGACGAAATACTAAAAGCGATATTAGCAGCATCCCCCGTATTTTTTGAAAACCTAGTAGTCGACTTAATGCTTGCCATGGGTTACGGCGGTTCGCGCAAAGATGCAGGGCAAGCAACGCAATACACCCAAGATGGTGGCATTGATGGTGTAATAAAAGAAGATAAACTCGGCCTCGAAATGATATATTTACAGGCTAAGCGCTACACCAATAAAACAGTGGGTAGACCAGATATACAAGCTTTTGCAGGTGCGCTTGATATGCATCGTGCTAAGAAGGGCGTGTTTATTACTACCAGCGGTTTTAGTAAAGATGCCCTCAAATACGTAGACATGATAGAAAAACGTATAGTGCTGGTGGATGGCGCACAACTAACCGAACTCATGCTTACCCATGACTTAGGCGTAAGCACCAAACACGTATTTGAAGTAAAAGCGCTCGATAGCGATTACTTTATGGAAGATTAACGTACGCGAATAAGCGCTTAGCGCAGTGCGGTTCATTTTGCAGGATAGAGATAGAGGGCATTACGTTATCGCTACTAAATAAATTAGAGAACACATAGCAATGGTTCAACAACACCGGCAAGAATATAATATAGTTTTAATGCTTTTAAAGATTTACAAACGTTACAACTAAAAACCGGCATCATTGACGCAGAGTTTACGCAAAAGGTAGAGCAATTATTACTATCGCTATCAAATCAAGGCACTCAGCAAAACTAAGGTATTCATCGCTTTTCTAATTATCCGAGTGAATTACTGGATTTTTATATTGATCAAAATGACATTGAAAAAGCACGTTCATGGGCTGCAAAGCATGAGGTTAAATCGAGCTAATTAATAACGTTAGCAGAGCTAATAATGGCGCAGCACCCACAAGAGTCGATAGACTTGTATCATAAGTCACTGAGCGACATGATTGAAAAAACCAATAATGACGCCTACCGTGAAGCAACTAATTTATTAATTAAAATAGAAAAAAGCTTAAAAGATAGTAACGCTGACTGCACGTTATTATATGACATGATTGCTGTTCTTATGAAGGATTTTAAACAAAAACGCAATATGATGAAGTTATTGCGGGAGTACTTTCCGGAGTGTTTTTAAGAAATAAACCGTGATGAAGTATTATACAAAGAGCTATTTGAGCATGCACAAAATGTAAAAGTGATTAGAGAGATGTAAAGAGACGAAAATTAAGTAAGGTTATGAAAAGTAATAACTAATTGCTGAAATGCGCATTTTACTGTATGTATAAGATATATTAATAAATAGAGATGTGTAAATGCATCGTTGTTCATTCTTTAAGCTAGCTTTTGTTTGTTGTTCAATTTATAAAATATTAAAAGGTAAGTAAATGGAATTTGAAGAGTTTTTTACTATTCATATGGATGAAAAAAGTAAGAGTTTTCTATTGTTAAAGAGTAATCAACAACAAAAATTATTTGTTGATTCTTTTAACTTGATTCGTGAATATTTCCCCCAATGTGACTGTTATACGATTAATAACGCAAAAGATAATAATCAACGAGCCTTTAGATTCGGTGTTAAGGGTTCTAGTGAAAATAGAGGCACACCACTAATTACACTAAGATTTACCCGAAATGGATTGAGGATATCTTTAAAGAAAGACAGTGTACCGGAAGATAATCGAGTCTTATTTATAGAAGATGCACTTGATTTCCAGCCTCTTTTAAATGATGTAAAAAATAAATTTACAGTTGAAATGGAAGGTAATAAAAATAGTCCAATAGTATATTTACAAGATGAAGAGGATTCAGAAATGGTTACGATAGATGACATGGATAAATGTGCTAACAAAATAATACCTTCCCCCTTAAATCAAATTCTTTATGGCCCACCAGGTACAGGTAAAACTTACTATACAATCGAAGCCGCAGTAAAAGCTGCTGAGCCTGAAAAATACAAAGCGCTAGAAATTAAACCTTCATTAGGTGCATCAAAAGAACAAAGAAAAGAACTTACAAAGCTTTACAAGTCACTTACAGATAATGACCGTATTCGTTTTGTAACTTTTCACCAAAGCTATGGTTACGAAGAGTTTATTGAGGGGCTTTGTGCTAAAACTGAAAATGGGCAGTTAAGTTATTATGAAAAAGACGGCATATTTAAAGAAATATGTAAGGATGCTACTAAACGAGTTGAATTAGATACAGGTAGTTTAATCAATACAAAGGGGAAAGTTTGGAAAATTTCAATAGAAAGTACCAGTTCAAACCCAGCAAAAACGTATTGTTATGAAAATAATATCGCAGTTGTAGGGTGGAGTGATACTGGTGATTTAAAGAATAGCGAGCACAATAATTATTTTAATGGGCTTGGTAAAAATGATCAAAGCTCATTAGCCTCTTTTTCTCAAGAAACCAATATTGGAGATTTAATTCTTTGCATAAATAGTAAATCTTCAGTTGAAGCGATTGGCGTTATAACAGGGGCTTACTTTTTCAATGAAAAAGGAGTACCAACAAGACCTGATTTTTGCCATCAAATTCCTGTGAGATGGTTAGCTAAAGATATTTCGGTTGATTTAAAAAGCTTAAATGATAGTACAAACTTTCATGTCCCGACCTTTTGGTTACTATCAAGATTCAATGTAAATAATACATTATCATATTTACTTGAAAAGGGTATCAACGTTGAGACTGTTCATAGAGTTAAGCAAGCAGATAACTACGTTTTAATCATCGATGAAATAAATCGAGGGAATATTTCAAAGATATTTGGTGAGTTGATCACACTAATAGAGCTATCAAAGCGTTTAGGAAATGATGAAGCACTTGAAGTGACCTTGCCATACACTGGTGATAAGTTTTCAGTCCCTGATAACCTTTATATTATTGGCACCATGAACACCGCCGATCGATCATTAGCGATGATGGATACTGCATTGCGACGCCGTTTTGACTTTATAGAAATGATGCCACAGCCTGAGATCTTTAAAGACAAAGAGGTTAAGGGTATTAAACTTGAAGTGCTACTTGAAACAATTAATAAACGTATAGAAGTACTATACGACCGAGAACATACATTAGGGCATGCTTTTTTAATTCCTGTGTTAGACGCTTTGAATACTGACGATAATACTGAAGAAAAAGCCTTTAGTGAGCTTAAAAATACCTTTAAAAATAAAATCATCCCGTTACTAGAAGAGTACTTTTTTGAAGACTGGAACAAAATTAGCTTAGTTTTAGGTGATAATCGTAAAAAGACAGATAAGCTTGCCTTTGTTAAAACGAATACAGAGACTTATAAGGAAATCTTTGGTTCTAATCATGGCCTAGAGACATATGAAGATAAAAAAACTACTTACACTCTAGCTGATTTTAACGATCAAAATTCAGCATGGAATAACCCGAAAGCCTATCAAACTATTTATGACGAAAAAGTACTTAATAGCCTCGTAGATACCAGTAATACCGAAGAAAACGAAGATACAGCTACGAGTGTTCAGTAATGCCGGAAGTAAAAAAGCAAACTACTGTTTTTGAGTTTGGGTATTTGGGCTTTTGTGAAAAAGCTCAAATGCCTGATCGGGTAGAGTTTATTCCACAAAGCGCATACGACTATTTAAAAGGTTTATGTTTATGTGATGAATCAGAAAGTCGATTTTTACGTTTAAAGCAAATCGATAACTGCGAAGTCTTACAAGTTAAAAACTATGCAGGTGTGATTTTTACTCCCGATGGAACCCAAATAGAAGTATTGCCTAAAGTAGCTAAAAATAGTGATGATAGTACCTCGCGCGCGTCATTACTAATGATGCTTAAATCACTCAAGCAGTTTAGGCACTTACAAACCAATAACGCCAATTTAGCTGAAAATAAAATACCTCTGCTAGAGGTTTTTATTAGCCAGTTTTTAGCCTCTGTAAATACCTTAATAAAACGCGGACTTAAAAGCGACTATGTACTAAAAGAAGATAACGTTGCCTTTTTAAAAGGTAAGCTTTTAGTAGGTAAGCAAGTTAAGTATAACTTTATTAATAAGCATAAGTTTTATGTAGAGTATGAAGAGTATTTACAAGATAGGCCGGTTAACCGTTTAATACATACTGCACTTGTAAAGGTTAAAGGCTACAGCCGCAGTGCTAATAACCAAAAACTACTGCAAGAGTTGTTATTTGCTTTTGCAGATATACCATTAAGTAATAATGTTAAAAATGACTTTGCTAGCGTTAAGCTAGATAGAGGGATGAAGTATTACGAAGTTCCACTGGCGTGGGCAAGGCTAATTATAGATGGGTTTTCTCCGTTAACATTGCAAGGTAAGAGTAATGCATTTTCATTGTTGTTTCCTATGGAAGCGGTATTTGAAAGCTTCGTTGCTCAGCATTTGAAACAGCATATTATAGGTTCCGGGGAAGTATCTGCTCAGGTAAGCACTGAGTCGTTGGTTGATTATGCTAATACGCCATATTTTTTATTAAAGCCCGATTTATACATCTCACGCGAAGGTGCTATTGATAAAGATAATGACATTGTACTTGATACAAAATGGAAATTAATAAACGAGCAAAACTCTAAACGAAAAGATAAGTTTGGTTTATCTCAATCTGATTTTTATCAAATGCTTGGTTATGGTCATAGTTACTTAAATGGCAAAGGGAGTTTGGTACTTATTTATCCTAAAACAGACGCGTTTAAAAAACCGTTTGAGCATAGCTTTAATTACAAAGGTGGAAAATTAAAGCTGTGGGTTGTTCCTTTTGATATCGAAGCTGAGTGTGAAAAAAGAATAGATTTGAGTTGTGTGCAAATAGATGCAATTTAGTATGTAAGGTGAGGGGATATGCAATCAGTATAAGAAAAATTAACAAGCTAACAATTAAGTGTTAGCTTTTTATAAGCCAAGTATTTTCTAGGTTCTTTGAGTCCATCAGCTCATTTATTTGTATTATTTTTAAATAAGCACGTTGGTTTTTATTATGTTTTTTGCTGATACCAAGCTTGGAATTTTCGAATGTGACCGGTGTGACACTGATATAGTGAAAACTATCTAACCTTATGAGTATTTTATTAAGCTTTTCGTTGCTAATACTTGTATTTAGTGATTTTCCTAATAGTTTATATAGTGGAACGTCATTTACTTCTACTAAAGACTCAGTACTTCCCTCAGCTATCCAAAAGCCCTCATCGTCACCAAAGTTATCAAGGTTTATTATGTTGGAGCTACAGATATAAACCATCTCATAAGACCAATGAGCTTGAAAAAATTCATTGAGTGCCAATAAAATTTTCGCCTCTAATGGTTGTAGATGAGGATTGGAGATAACATTTTTTGTAAAGCAGTCTTGGTCATCTCTTAACTTATGAAAAGCAAAGGTGCCACTTTCAGGGTCATTCTTATCTAGTTCATGATTGTTTATAGTATGCATCTGTAGAAGAGGCCTATGGATATACATTTCTCCGTTTTTATGTCTGGCATAGTACTTTTCGGATTCGATATCTTGATGCTTATTCTTTAGAATTATCGGGTTTTTTGCCGATCCTAAATTTACATTTTTCATAAAAGTCCAAAAAAACTTTATAGCTCTGTTTATGCCTCTGCAGGGCCTAAAAAACAAGGGGTTAATAAAAAAACAAACCGAAAGAAAACAAAAAAATAAAAAGCTAACATTATCAATGTGCTATGCGTTTTTTTTGAGACAGGGTTGTGGGTACGTTACTTTTTTCTACTTAGTAATATAGCTACATCAGTTAATAACAACTAGGTAAATAACATGAACACAACCCCTCAATTAAAACGTATTGTGGCACACTTTACCACTGAATTATTGGAAGAATTCGACGTAGAAGAGCTTTGGCAAGATAAGCTATTTAAAAAGGCTTTATGTAACATTTCTGGCTTTAGCTATACAAATTTACAGGGCTTAGATGTTGATGATTTGATCTCGCGATTAGATCATTTAGCAATCAGCACAATGCCTAAAACGTTGCAAAAAAATGTGTATATATTTTGTAAAGCGTTTGATCTACCAAAAATGGTTACTCCTTTAGTTATTTTTTCGTGTTGCATGACGCTCAGTAAACCATTACGCGAACTTGTTGAATACTTACGCGACGATTACGCGAGCGTTATTTTAGAAAAAATAGCTTCTGTGATTGGTATTGATGAAGCACTAATCAACAAGCAAATTAGTTTAATTATTGAATCTGGTATGTATTCAATGGATATGGAGATATTTGCTGGGGAAGATGAGTTTTTAATACTACCAAACGCAATTGCTAAAAGCCTTCTCGAGGATAAGTTAAATAGTGAAAGTGATATTTTATCTAACTTGGTCACTTCTTGTGAGGCTTCTGAACTTAGCGCTGCTGATTTATCTCACCTAGATTTAAATACATTACTAAAAGCTACGCAAAATGCGACTAAGACCGGTGGGCAAGCATTGAGTATTTTATTTTATGGTGTGCCAGGTTCAGGTAAAACTTCATTGGCGAAATATATAGCGCAATCCTGTGGTTCGCAGTTGCTAAAGGTGCAAGCTAAAGGTAGTAATTTAATAAACCCAACAAACGAGCTCGATAGCCGAAGCGCAAGCTCTGAGCTGCGTTTAGAGCACTTTAATGTGGTGAGTAAGTTGGTTGGCAAGCGTAAAAAAACAATGCTGTTACTGGATGAGTGTGAAAACATTTTTGAGCGTGATTTATTCTCTAAAAGCTTCTCAAAAGAATTACTACATACTTACATTGAAAATCACCCTGTAGTGAGTATTTGGATCACCAATCATTTAGAGGATTTACCACAAAGCGTTATTAGGCGATTTAATATTGTTTACGAAATTCCTGAACTAAATAAAACGACTAAAGAAAAAATGATCGGTAAATATGTTAAAGGCTTAAGTGTTGGTAACAGTTTTATTAGCAAATTAGCAGCTCAACAAAACTTACTGCCAGCTCATATTGCTAAAGCAGTACATGTAGCTAGGTTATGCGGATTTAAAGCACAAACCGCCCGTGAATGCATAGAAGAGAATATTCAAGATACCTTAACTGCATGCGGCTTTTCAGCACATGAATTAACTTATCAAGCAGCGCAAAAGTTTAACCCTAAAATGGTGAATATAGAGTCTGAATATGTATCACTCGAACAGGTAGAAGAGGCTGTAATCGAGTATTCGAGTTCACGAACTCTGCTAACAGGCCCGCCAGGCACAGGTAAAACAGCTTTTGTAAATTATTTATGCGAAAAAGCTGATTTTAAACTTATTTCAGTTAAAGCATCAGACTTATTAAGCAAGTGGGTTGGCGAAAGTGAGCAAAACATTGCTCAATTATTTAAACAAGCTACACAAGAAGGAAGTGCAATATTTATTGATGAGGCAGATAGCTTATTGTGTAGCCGTGAACAAGCGACGGCAAATTGGGAAGTGCAAACAATCAACGAATTACTATGCCATATGGAGCAATTTCAACTCCCACTTTTTGCTGCTACTAATTTTGCTAAACACTTAGATAAAGCGGTAATGAGGCGATTTGATTTTAATTTAAATTTAACCTACCTGACTCCGGTGCAGACTAAACAATTATTTAAAGATACATTAGGCCCTGGAGTATTAAATAAGCAGCTAATGCATGAATTATTCAAACTGCCGAAGTTAACACCAGGTGATTTTGCGATTGTAAAAAGGCAAATGAGGTTTTCAAAAAAACGAATGACTCAAGAGCGAATGTTATCGATTTTACAAGAACAAAATGCTCTAAAAGAAGGCGGAAAGCAGAAGATTGGGTTTGTTTGAGGTGTAACAGTATAAAGTACTTGCTTATTAAAGTTTTGTAGTTATACCGTATATGCTAGGTTACATAGGTTACATAGGTTACATAGGTTACATAGGTTACATAGGTTACATAGGTTACATAGGTTACATAGGTTACATAGGTTACATAGGTTACATAGGTTACATAGGTTACATATGTTACTTAAAGATAAGGCTCAGATCTTCTCTTCCAAGTATATGATTATGATAAATAATAGATTTAAACATGAAATTTTCAAAATTGGTAAAAGAGCAACTCGGTTGTTATGTATATGGGTTAATTGACCCAAGTAATGATAAGATCTTTTATGTCGGAAAAGCGTCTCACAATAACAGAGCTTTTGATCACCTAAAAGAAATAGGTAAAGAGTCTGGTAAAGCAAGGAAAATAGCAGAAATTAGAGCTGTAAATGAAGAGCCCAGAGTTGAAATATTAAGATATGGATTAGATGAACAAACAGCTTTTGAAGTTGAGGCAGCTATCATTGATGCACTGGGTTTAGAGAATCTGACAAATGTGGTCAGAGGGCATGGGGTAGTTAAAGGGCGCTTAACAATTGAAGAGCTTGAAAGGTTACATTCGGTGAAGCCAGTTCTAGTTGATGATATAAAAGAAAAGTGTATTTTATTTTATATAAATCAAACATACTCACCCACATTGTCCGAACCTGAAATTTATGATATGACTCGACAGTTTTGGCATGGCGTATCAGCGGAAACTAGAGAAAAAAATGAGTACAACATGGCATTAGCAGTAGTCGATGGGGTTGTAATCCAAGTTTATAAAATTGAGGCTTGGTTTGAAGCTGGCTCTACTCTTTCTACTAGAGCGAGTAAAGGGAAGCCAAATAGATGGGAGTTTGTAGGCCAAGCTCAGGATGAGCACCATCTTCGCGGACGGTTGTTAGTTGACAGCGATGGTTATCCGATACCGTCAATGCAACAAGGTTATAGTTATTTACCAAGGAAGTAGTTAAATAATTTAATGAATTCACATCGCCATTTATCAATTTTAGAGCTTGTGCCAATAGCGCCAAGCTCTATCTCGACCCAACAGCTGCAGCAAAAACTGATTGAACGTGGCTTTGAGCTTACATGTCGCATGCTGCAACGCGACTTGCAATCACTTTACAACCAAGGTTGTTTTGGGCTTGAAAAAGACACACGTAGTAAACCATATGGTTGGTCTATCAATACGCAGTGGCGAGGTGGTAAAGCACAAATAATGAGCAGTGAAGTAGCGGGGCATTATTTGCTGCTCGAGCAGCTACTACCGCAATCTGTCCCCAGTGATGTTAAGCGCTCAGTGCATACTAAAGCGGAGCAGGCGCTGAAGCGTTTTAATGGTCATGTGCCTGACTGGCTTTCAACTATGCCAAAACCTCCTTTAAAAGTTAATATTGATACTCAGTTGGTTGCGCAAATAGAGCATGCTATTAAACATAAACGTGCAGTGAGTGCTGAGCTATATAGGGTGCTTTATGATGAGGCGCATTGGCTAAAGTTTGCTGAATTAAGCTTTTATAACTTAGTTGAGCAAGGCGGCGTTTTAATGGCGCAGTTTATGGTGGGGGCGCTTCACGATAAATGCTACCAAATGCCGGTTTATCGCATTCGTAATGTACACATTTTGCAAAAGATACGACGTGAGCCAAGTGCTGAGCAGTTAAAATCGTTACGTAGTGCGATTAACAAAGGTAAGTCGCAAGAAACGATTGAGTTAGTTGTGAAAGTGCCTAACCATTCTGCGGTTAATCAAGGTTTTATTGAACTTGGCGAGCTGACTGACAAGCAACATATTGACGATAAAAATGTATTACTCACCTATCAAACTATTGATATCGAGCAATTGACCGATGAGCTATTTAAATGTGCTCATTGGCTTGAAGTGATTAAGCCAGAAAAGCTTCGGCAAAGAATTGTTAGCAAGCTTAAAGCGGCGACTGCAAACTACCTTTAATTTATTTAAAAGCTTAGGTGCGTCAAAAATTGACGCACCGGTTTGTTATGCTCCTTTTAAAAATAAAGGAGTGGTTATGTTTCAATTAATTGAGCAGCAAGATGGTTTATCTATTGGTGTATTTGGCATTGGAGGTTGTGGCTGTAATACGTTAGATAGTATTTATGAGCAGCGCGAGAGTAAACAAGCAAAGTTATTTAGTGTTAATACTGACAAAGTTGTGCTCGAACATACCCAAAGTGATGATGCCGTGCTGATTGGCGCTGAACTGACACATGGTTATGGTGCTGGCGCCGATCCTGAGGTTGGCTTACAAGCGGCGCAAGAAAGCAAAGATCAACTTTTAGCATTAATAAATAACTGCGATATTTTATTGTGCGCAACAGGGCTCGGTGGTGGTACTGGTACCGGCGCCAGTCCTTATATCGCAGAGCTTGCTCGTGAACAAAATAAGCCTGTGATATTTGTTGCAACGCTACCTTTTAGCAGTGAAGGGCAGTTTAGATCAAACGTTGCACAAGCAGGTTTAAATACCCTAAAAGAGCATGCAAATGCGGTGATCACTTTACCCAATGATCAACTTATTGAGGTTTTAGGTAATAATGTTGGGTTGTTTGATGCATTTAAACACTCAAATCAAATACTCCACTCACTAATTAAGTCATTAATCGATATGCTGTGCTTTCAAGGTTTAATAAACGTTGATTTAAACGACTTTGCTAAAATCATGGATTGCCAAGGTGATGCTGTACTGGGCGTTGGTAAATGTGATAGTGAGGACGAATTTACTACTGCACTTGATAGTGCACTTAATAACCCCTTAGTTAATCAGGTAGATATGTCATCCAGCTCGGGTGTTATTGTGCAAGTAAATTGTAAAGAGGAGATTTCACTGGGTAGTTATAACCTCATCACCGACACGGTACGCCAGAAAGTAAGCCCTAATGCGCTGGTGATTTGCGGAGTGTCTAAAATTGAAAATTTAGTCAGCAATTATGAATTATTGATTATAGCGACAGGGGCGAGTGCAAAGATGGTTGTAGAGCAGCACGATAAAGCGGCAGATAGCGAATTAAAAAAGCCCGAAGTGGTGATCACTCAACCTCAAGCCTCAGATATTTTTGATATACCCGCATTTATTCGTAATCAAGCCCCGCCGCCCTCCGGGAAATAACGGTTATTCACTATTTGTACTTAAAGGGTTGTTAGCTGTTGTTTTCAGAGTCTGAATACTTTTTTAAGTGGTATAAATCTATGAACCTATATTTAGATGATGAGAGGGAAACTCCAGCCGGTTGGTTACGAGCCTATTGGCCTAATGAAGTGATTAAACTTTTGAAGACCGGTAAAGTAAAGCAGCTCAGCCTTGATCATGATTTAGGAAATGATACTAAAGGCACTGGCTATGACGTTTTACTTTGGATTGAGCGGGCAGTGTTTATTGATGGCTTTGTACCACCAGCAATAACCGTTCATTCATCTAATAGCTCAGCACGCATAAAAATGGAGCGCGCAATTACACAAATTAACTTACTGGCTAGAAATCAGCAGGGTTCTAATCGCTGCAATAACGAGTCGTAAATATTACAATTAAACAGGATTATTTATGACGATATTATATATCACTGGCGCAGGTTTAAGTGCAGCCAGTGGCATCCCAACTTTCCGGGGGCAAGACGGTTATTGGTCCATTGCAGTAAAAATTATACACCGATGAAGATCCTGACCCTGTGGCGTTCTCAATTGGAAACATCACATATAAAAAAATGACGGCAATCGACTATATACAAAAAATGGGATGACTTCTGTTCGTTGCACAGGGCGATTAATTAGTAAATGATTAAAAGCACCTGTAATGAGGATCATCAAACCATTTGGTGGTATCTGGATGGAGGTTAAATGCCGTTATAATTTGGTTTTTAACCTTGGTTTTAAAAATATGTTTGTCTAAAAACACATGTGTCCGTTGTAGATTCGTATCAAATATAACTCGGCCACGGGGATACTGTTGGTACTCAGTACCTACTAATTTAAGGCCAAATCGTGAGTAAATATGCTGTTTTTCCCATTCATGGATATGTAAAAAAGCACTGTCAATTAAACCGTATTGATCAGCATTATAATGTGTTGCTAACTCAGCTATAAAAACTAGCTTGTTTTGTGCAAACCAAAATATACCAACTTTATTCATATTTCTCCGCGTTTAGCTTGTATGCGCATTGAGTTACATTATACCTTACAGAAGTGTAGCGCATTTAGACTTTAGGAATTCTAAAAAAACTTTCACCTTCTCTAGTGGGTATTTTCTGCCTGCATAGAATGCATATAGCACCAGATCTTCTGGCTCATGGTCGAGTTTAATGTTGATCAATGAACCGTTGTCTATATGTTCTTGGCATGCGTGAATGGGCAAAATTGCATAGCCTAATCCTTTAAGTACAGCGGCTTTGGCCATATTGCCACTGTTTACTTTAAAGTTTGATTTTACGTGCGCTGTTTGTTGCTGTTTAAAGCGCCAGGGCATGCCCTGCAGTACAGATAAACTCGTAATACAGGGGACTTTAGTTAACTCATCTAACGAGCGCGGTACAGGTATATTGTTGATTAATTGTGGTGCGCCAACAATGCAACTGGGCCAGCGCAGCAGCTCTTTCGCGATCCAGCCTGAATCATCTAAAGGTCCGCGGCCAAAGCGTAGTACTATATCAAACCCTTCTAGCAATCCTTCACTAGGGTTTAATTGTGTATCACAACTTAGTTGTATTTGAGGGTGCAAAAAACAAAATTCGACTATTATTTCGGCTAAAAAAGGCAGATCAGGCATGATGATTTTAAGGTGCCCAGCAAGAGACTCGCCTTGCAAAGATAGCTCTTCTAGCGAGTCATCCATCGCTTGTGTCAGTGGGGTAATAGATTGGTAAAGCTGCTTACCCGCTGTGGTTGCCACCATTTTTCGGGTGGTACGTTGTAATAATCTTAAATTAAGCTGCTGCTCTAATAACGCGACATGACGACTGACATTGGATGTAGGTAATTGCAATTGCTCGGCAGCGAGTTTAAAGCTCAGTTGTTCATAAACGCATTGAAAACTGATTAACCATTGCAGTTCGATTTTATCTATCATTCATTAACTCAAAATATGGGATTAATAACGCAATTATTACCAATTTATCTTAAAAAATGACTTTGTGATAATGGTTATTCAGTTAATTTTTGAGGAAAATAATATGAACGGTAAACGAATTGCTATTGTGGGTGCGGGTATTGGTGGTATAGCGCTGGCTATTCTTGCTACACAAAAAGGGTATAAGGTGAGCTTATTTGAACGCGATATTAAAATCTCGACGATTGGTGCGGGGGTCACACTATGGCCTAATGCAATGTTTGTGTTACAGCAAATGGGTGTGCATGAACAGATCCAAGCACTCGGTGGTATGCCTATGAATATGCGTCAGTTCGATCAGTATGGCGCAGTGCAAAATGAATTTGATATTGCGAAGATAAATACTCTGACTGGCTTTTCTAGTGTCAGTATCTTACCTCGTGATCTTATGAGTGTGCTGGATCGCACATTAGCTGATTTAGGGGTAAACATACATTTTAACAGCGCAATAACCGTATCAGAGATTGCTCAACTAAAACAAGATTTTGATTTAGTGGTGGGTGCAGATGGGCGAATGAATTCTGTGGTAAGGCAATTCTTATATGCTGAAAAAGTGGCTCCTCAGTATCAGGGGTTTATTAATATTATTGCGATTAGCCAATTAAAACCGAGCACTTTAGATAATGTGATCCATGATTTTCGTGCAGCTGGCGAGCGCTTTGGTATTGTACCTATTAAAGCTGATCTTTGTTATTGGGCCGCAGGGTGGAGTGCAGATATTGATAAAACACGGCCGCTCTGTGATTGGTATGAGCAAATGCATCAGCGCTTTTCAACTTGGCCAGATGCTGTGCAACAGGTACTTAAATCTTATAATAAAGATTCACTCAAGTTAATTTTTGTACACGATATTGACCGTTTGCCATATTGGCACCAAGACAACGTACTTATTATTGGTGATGCGGCTCATGCTCCTTTACCTACTTCAGGCCAGGGGGCGTGTCAGGCGTTGGAAGATGCTTGGCATCTTGTTCGGGTTTTAGAAAAGCATGATGATTTAGAGCTCGCTTTAACGACGTTTTATCAACAACGTATAGATAAAGCCTCAGCCTCTCAATTAGTTGGCCGGAAAGTCGCGCAGCAAATTTTTACTAGCAAAGCGCATAATAATGAGGCGCCAGCTTTAGGTATTTCTGCTCAGCAGTTGGTAACGTTATGGATGCAGGGGTTAGATAATTAACGGCCTTTGCTGGTTTTGACATTAACCGCTATGGCTATTTCCAGACAAAATTAGTTGATAGATGACTTTGATGTATCAACACCAAAGCGGCTTTTACGCAGGGCTGTGCGAAGTTGCTCTTGCTCAAGCACCGTTTTGGCATTTACTTCATTTAGCGGCAGGTGAGCGTCTCGGGTTAAGTCGCCATCAGCCACCAGCGATAAATAACGCGAACAGCAGACTCGTAAAAATGAGGTGAAGTTGCCTATGTCATGATCAGCATCAAGGGATTCAAGGTAGAGTCTGGTGATCATTTGATTAACGCTCATCTGATCGCGAAACGCGACTTCTGCTAAAATATGCCAAAAGAACTCTTCAAGACGAATGGAGGTAACCACGCCATCAATGCGTAAAGATTTAGTCCGACAAGTCCATAACTGGCTGTCGGCATTGATAAAAAGTTGGCACATAAGCTACCTCCAGAATTTTACTGATTGTTGAGCAAATAACGATTGTTACAACAATGCCACAAATTGTTTCAACATGGCAGGGTGTGCAGGCCAAGCTGGGGCAGTCACTAACTTACCATCGGTAATTGCGCCATCCATAGGTAATTCAACATATTCTGCACCGGCCATTTTTACTTCTGGTTGGCAAGCAGGGTATGCTGATACTCGTTTACCTTCAATTACACCTGCTGCTGTGAGTAGTTGTGGGCCATGGCAGATAGACGCGATAGGTTTATCGGCCTTGGCAAAGTGCTGAATAATTTCAATTACTTTTTCGTTTAAACGTAAATATTCAGGAGCACGGCCGCCTGGTAAGTATAGAGCGTCGTAATTTTTAGCGTCTACTTCGGCAAACGTCGCATTGAGGGCAAAGTTATGTCCGCGTTTTTGTATACCCAAACCACCTCAAGATGCGAGTTTCAGTTGGAATTAAAAGCGATATAGGCAAGGCATTGATTGCAAGTAATAGTGGTTCTATTGTTAAAATCAATAACGCAGTATAAATCGCTTTTAAACCAACCCTCTGGGCGCTTCACAGGAACTTACTCTCATCGTTGTTACTTCTTAAAAGGGAGCGCCATTCCTGCAAAGTAACGCCTTGATATTAAGCCCCTGTGAAACGCTGAATTCTGCATCTTGAGGTGGCTTGGGTATATAGGTTTGATCGCCTTCAAAGTCATGAATTGAAGTTGCGATAGTCTCACCCGCTTTTTTCTCAGGGCAGACAGCATCAACGTCGTGGCCCATTGCTAGTAATGCTTGAAATGGCACCATGTTTTCATAGTCTTCAACAAAATCACCGGTGATCATAAGTACTTTAGCCATATTCGACTCCGTATAAAATGTGTGTTGATAGTCAGTAGTCTTGCATCTAAGTAAGATGTATAACCAGTAAAACATACACACCCTTTAATTGGGTAATATAGGAGTACTACAAAATACGTTAGATCCCCGCAAATGGGTAACGTTTGATTACGACTACTCATAATTAAGGTGGTTTTTAATCCAGTAGGCGATGAAGAGCTTTCTTTTTATTGATTTTGCAGATTAATTAACCTATTATTTTGCCAATTATTTTTGTGAAAGGTATGTATTTTGCGCATTACGCCGCCCTAGGTTTCCTCCCCCTCAAAAATGCCATGTATTAATTTTGGCGATCAATTGCTGTTTTCAGCAGGTGCTTTTTTGCGCCATCAAAAATATTTAAACACGATTCAACTTACCTTAAAGAACATACACATGTATTGCGGTATTGGGTTTGTGGTTTTTTAGATTTTATCAATCTCAATAATGTTTTGACTCCCAGTTAATGGCTCTTTAATTAAAGCCAATATTACTGTGGCCATGACATCTGAAAATTGATAACACATAAACAAGGTTTTCTATGTTCGAAAAATTTAAACTCGAGTGGTTTGCTAACATTCGTGGCGATTTGCTTGCCGGTATTGTGGTTGCATTAGCTTTAATTCCTGAAGCTATCGCGTTTTCTATTATTGCGGGGGTTGACCCTAAAGTGGGTTTGTATGCCTCATTCTGTATTGCTGTGATCATAGCTATTGTTGGTGGTCGTCCTGGGATGATTTCTGCCGCAACCGGTGCGATGGCTTTACTAATGGTGACATTAGTAAAAGACCATGGCCTTGAGTACTTACTGGCTGCGACCTTACTTACCGGTGTTATTCAAATTTTAGCAGGCGTTGTTAAGCTCGGCAGCTTAATGCGTTTTGTTTCTCGCTCTGTTGTTACTGGTTTTGTAAATGCTTTGGCCATTTTGATTTTTATGGCGCAGTTACCTGAGCTTACCAACGTAACTTGGCATGTTTACGCTATGACTGCCGCGGGTTTAGGCATTATTTATTTATTTCCTTACTTACCAGTGATTGGTAAATCAATTCCTTCACCTTTAGTGTGCATTGTGACACTTACCGTATTTGCAATATTTATGGGCATGGATATTCGCACCGTTGGTGATATGGGTGATCTGCCAGATACTCTACCGGTATTTTTATGGCCTGATGTGCCGCTAAATCTAGAAACATTGTTGATTATTTTACCTTACTCAATAGGTCTAGCGGTTGTGGGTTTATTAGAGTCGATGATGACGGCAACCATAGTAGATGATTTAACAGATACATCCAGTGATAAAAACCAAGAGTGTAAAGGCCAAGGTATTGCAAATATTGGCGCGGGTTTAATGGGCGGCATGGCAGGTTGTGCAATGATTGGGCAATCTATTATCAATGTTAAATCAGGTGGGCGTGGGCGGTTGTCGTGTTTTACTGCTGGGGTATTTTTACTACTGATGGTTGTATTTTTAGACCAATGGTTAAAACAAATCCCTATGGCAGCCTTAGTGGCTGTGATGATTATGGTATCAATTGGCACCTTTTCATGGAGTTCAATACGGGATCTGAAGACGAACCCATTGTCGAGTAACCTTGTCATGATAGTGACGGTTGCTGTTGTGGTGGCAACCCATAATTTAGCCATTGGTGTGTTTGTTGGTGTATTAATGTCGGCGTTATTCTTTGCCAATAAAATCGGTCGTTTTATGGTGGTACGCACTCAGCAAAATGGCGAGCAACGTACGTACAACGTTATAGGTCAAGTGTTCTTCGCTTCAAGTGAGCAGTTTATTGCATCGTTTGATTTTAAAGAGGTGGTTGATAAAGTGGTCATTGATTTAACTCATGCCCATTTTTGGGATATCACAGCAGTTACTTCTTTAGATAAAGTGGTGATCAAGTTTAGGCGTGAAGGTGCTGAGGTTGAAATTATCGGTATGAGTGAGGCAACTGCGACTATGGTTGATAAATTTGCAGTTCATAACGATCCAGAGCAAGTTGAAAAACTAATGGCAGGCCATTAAGGAGTCTAAAATGAATAGAATAATTAGCTGTATTGATAACTCAAATTACACAGATTCAGTATGTAATGCAGGTATTTGGGCTGCTAGTAAGTTAGACACCCCTTTAATTTTTTTGCATGCCATTGAAAAAAAACGCGCAGTGCATAGCGAAAACCTCAGTGGTGCGATAGGCTTTGGCGCACGCTCAGCATTGCTTGATCAAATGGCTGAACTTGACGAACAGCACAGTAAACTGGCTTTGCAACTAGGCAAAGAGTTACTTGAGTATGCAAAACAAAGCGCGATTTCTCAAGGTCATGAACAGGTGGAAAGTACGCAGCGCCATGGTAAGGTTACCGATGCAATTTGCGATCTTGAGGCGGATGCCCGTTTAATTGTACTTGGCCGTTGTGGGCAAGGGCATAGTGAATCGTTTAAGGCCTTGGGCTCACATATTGAGCATGTGATTCGTCAAGTTCACACGCCTGTGTTAATTACTAATCAAGCTTTTAAACAGCCACAAAGCTTTTTACTTTGCTACGATGGCCGTGAAACCGCCGATAAAGCAGTGCAACGTATTATTGAAGGTGGGTTATTACAAGGTTTGAAGTGTCATTTAGTAACAGTGAAAAATAACGTCAGCGATCAACAAAGTAAATTTAAAACTGCAAAAGCGTTATTGCAGGGTCAAGGCTTTGATGTAGAAGCGAGTTATTTGACTGGGCCTATATTTGATTCACTCATGACTTATAAAGAAAACCATGCCGTTGATATGGTAGTAATGGGGGCTTTTGCGCATTCTAAACTGAGACAAGTGCTACTGGGGAGTAATACTATGAGAATGATTGAAAGTACGTCGTTACCGTTAATCGTTTTGCGTTAATCTAAAAAGCCTCAGCAGTTTAAAGCTGTTGAGGTTATGTTACTCTTAGTCATTATTCCTAATTTCTTAAACAACTTTTATGAGCCTACTGTTTTCCCTTGCCTTAGCCAGTTTACCTGCTTTGCCTGAACCCGTTGCTAATAATGCGGTTGCTAAAGTTGTTGTTAATGACCAACCCTATTTTTTAAGTTTTATGGGCTTAGGTGCCAATAAAGATCACCACAGTGTGCACAACAAAGTGTGGTCGCTAAAACTTGGTGATAAACAATGGCAAGCAAAATCACCTGTGCCCAGTAGTTTGCAACCAAAAGGTCGTTTGGCTAGCACCGCTATTGGCCTTGGCGAATATACTTATGTATTTGGCGGCTATACGGTAAGTAGTGATCACAGTGAAATATCGAGCCCAGATGTCTATCGTTATGATCTAAAAAATGACCGCTATACTCAACTTGCTAATATGCCAGTGCCTGTGGATGACAGTGTCGCATTGAGCTATCAGCAGCGTTACATCTATTTAGTGAGTGGCTGGCATAATGATGGCAACGTTAATTTAGTGCAAGTATACGACACGAAAACAGATACTTGGCAACAAGCCTCGCCGTTTTTAGGCGAGCCGGTATTTGGCCAAGCAGCAGCCATTAGTGGCAATACCATTGTTATTTGTGATGGCGTTAAAACTCAAGCGAATGCAGATAAACGTCGTTCATTTGCAAGCGTTGCACAGTGCTTAAAAGGCACCATAGATGAGCAAAACCCTCTTAAAATAGATTGGCGTACTTTGGATCACCCAACAGGCAAGGCTCATTATCGCATGGCAGCAACCAGTTATAGCAGTGATATTTATATGCTAGCAGGCTCAAATAACCCCTATAACTATGATGGTATTGGTTATAACGGCAAACCCGCACCCGCCAGTAATCATGTGTGGCGTTTTGATATCGCTAATAATCGTTGGCAAGTAATGACACCGCTTGAAACAGCAAGCATGGATCACCGCGGCTTATTAGAGCATGACGGCATACTTTATCGTATAGGTGGTATGACCAACCAACAGCAAGTGAGTAATCAAATAGTGGGCTATAAGGTTAAAGAGTAATGATGAATACATTATATATTACCGGGGCCGGTGTGAGCGCTGCCAGTGGTATTCCTACTTTTCGTGGTGAAGATGGCTATTGGACTATCGGCAGTCAAAACTATACGCCAATGGAAATGGCTACCCGTGCTATGTATGAAAACAACCCACGAGAATTTTTAGCCTGGTATTACCATCGCTTTGCTACGTATCGTAATCATGGGCCAAATGAAGTGCACCAATGGCTGAGTGACAAAAACTTAATCACCCAAAATATTGATGGGCTCGATGGTAAAGCCGGTAATAAAAATTACATTGCGATACATGGCCGACTTGATCAACTGACATTGTTCCATCATCAGGGCGATGAAGTAACACCACAAACCACTCCTTGGGATAATGTTGATGAAAGCCGTTTGCACGACTCGTTGCTTGAATTGTTTAAAATTGAAAACTATCAGCCGGTACTTAACCAATCGCTAAAGCCCTTTGTACTGCTATTTGATGAATATTACACTGAGCTTTATCGTATTAGTGAAGCGCAACAGAGAATGCTCGCCGCTGATAAAGTCGTGTTTATGGGTACCTCATTTAGCGTCAATATTACTCAAATGGCACTGGATATTGCTCGTAACTACGATATTCCTATTGAAGTGGTTGACCCCGATCCTGCTCACATTATGCACCCTAATGTCAGTTATAGAAAAATGACCGCTTTGGATTATATTCAAAGTGAAGAGTAGTAAGTCTTCCAGCTAGGCAAGGTGGGAGACTTATTTACTTAGTTATTTATAACTTAGTTACTGGGCATTAAGAATACTTCACGGACACTGCAACGTGAGTTAGCACTAATAGCATAAAGCACAGCTTCAGCTACATCTTGTGGGTCAAGTTTATCGGGCTTTGCTTCATCAAAAAAAGGTGTGTTCACCATGCCTGGTGCTATCGTTGTACAACGACCATTCCATTCACTCATTTCTTGCGCAAGATTTTGCCCAAACCCATAAGCAAACCACTTTGTTGCCCCATAAATAGACCCTGCTATCGGGTTACGGCCAGCGGCAGAGCTGGTTAAAATAAAGTGTCCAGTAGTTGTACGCAAATGGGGGAGAGTTAGCTTTGCAGTAAAAAGGAGAGCGTTGATATTAATATCTAGCATTTGACGCCACTCGTCGATGTCACCATTTTCGGTACCAGGCGTTTTAACGCCTATTCCTGCATTAGCAAAGACAACATCGAGACAGCCATAATGCTCTATGCCTTTTTGAACGACATTTTCTAATGCCTCAAAGTCAGTTGCATCAGCAGGAATTGCAATTGCATTTTTATCGCCTAGCTTATCAACAAGGTTAGCTAACTTGTCTTTATTTCTAGCTGTTACAATAACTTTATGTCCGTTCTTTACCAGTGTTTCGGCTGTAGCTTTACCAATACCGCTAGAAGCACCCGTTATAAGTACTACTTTACTTTGCGCCATGTGTATTTCTCCTATGATTGCATATTCAAAATTATGGGTAAGCTGAACACAGTAACAACCTTGCCTTAACCTACATTGAATTTGAAATAGTCAGTAAAATCGTGGCTCATTACCTAAGTACACTTTTTGCTTTGCAGTTAAAAAGCGCAGTTAGTGATGAGTTTAAATAAAAAACAATAGGTTTATAAGCGCGATAGCTATATACTCGCGCGCGCTCAGCGAGTGGTCAAATTTAAGTCAGTTACTTTTATCGGCCATTCGCTAAAGAGTGAAGTTAAACTGGGCTGCTTTAAAGCATCGTGCTCAGTTTTATATTATGTTGTTTTTACAGCAATTATTTTCGGAAATATAACGTGAAAGATAAGCTTTTAGTCTTTTGGCAAAACCATTCAGATACTCTCATTACTTTAGGGTATAACTTAGTATTAGCATTGGTAATAGTTACTGCCAGCATCTTAACTGCACGCTCGGTTAAAAAAGCAATCAAAAATTCGAAATCACCACTTAAGAAAGTGGACGATACCTTGCTACCTATTTTATCAAGTGTTGTTAGTTATTTGGTATATGTGATTGCAGGGCTGTTTATCCTAGATATTTTTGGTGTTAATACAGCAAGCTTAATTGCTCTGATGGGGGCGGCGGGTTTAGCGATAGGTTTGGCGCTTAAAAATACGCTTAGTAATATAGCTGCAGGCATTATGCTATTAATACTTAGGCCTTTTAAAGTAGGGGACTTTGTTGATGCAAGTGGCACAACAGGTACTGTGAGTGAAATAAATTTATTTACCACAATATTTAAAACCACTGACGGTCTCTATATTGCCTCGCCAAATGGCAAAGTTTGGGGTGGAAATATCAAAAATTTCACCCGTAATGGTAAAAGGCGTATGGACATTGTTGTGGGTATTTCGTTTACAGATTCAATAGATGAAGGCTTAAATGTACTTAAAGCAGTCGCTGCGTCAGAAAGCCGATTATTACCAGAGCCAGCCCCAAAAGTTATGGTGGCTTCAATTGGTGAAAGTGCTGTGAATATTCAGTTACGTGGCTGGACCGTAAATGGCGATTACTGGCAAACAGTTTGGGATCTTAATAAACGAGTGAAAGAGTCTATTGAGCAAGCGGGTCTGACTATTCCATTTCCGCAGCGCACGCTGCATATCTCGGAGTCGATGGCCTCGGCAATCACTGTTAACAAAGAAGTATAACCGTTGTGTTTGAAGGTATTTGAACGTAGATAAAAAGCCCGTCAGCGTTAGCTGACGGCTTTTTTACTTATACAGGGCCGATTTTAGTGTTACTGACTAATAGTGAAAGTCACGTCAAGATCATCACCCGCGGTTACCGTAACAGGCTTAACTTGGTACAGTGTAAATGCCTCATCGCGTAGTTCAGCATCATCAATATGTGCTGCACAGGTATAAGCTAATTGATAATCACCAGCAGTGATGAAGGCAAGCTCAAATTCATATTCATTGTCTTCGCTATCATACACCACGTTGGCTGTCGCTAGAGGCGCATCAACAGGTGCTTCATCTTCGGTTACTTCGTAATTATCCAGTGGCTCAGTTACATCACTGCTATAAAGGTAAACGGCATGACCGAATGAGCCATCTTCAGCAGCTAGTGCGATATTATCTGTTTCGCAGTTGGCAATAAGTACGTCGCTCACAGTACCTTCAATATCTTCTGACTCAGCTAAGTTTTCTAAACGAACGCCGCGAGGCTTTAAGAATATTTCATCGTTGTTTTGTGGATCGACAAGCGACTTTTTCAAATCAAATTCAAGTACAAAATCATTATCAGTTTGATTTAGAGTAAAGCCGTCAAGTTGGATCTCACCAATACCGTCATTACCTTTACGTTTAACAACCAAAGGTGCAATGCTTCCGTCTTCATACACAACGTGTGAGGTCATCGGGAGATCGTTTTCATCGCCATTAATAATATCGGCACGGATCCATGAATACTCCCCAGCTGGTACGTCTTCACCATCTAGTAATGAAAAGATATCATCGCCAGTATAGTCAAGCAGATTAACCATTTCATGTTTGGTTTCGTCATCCGCTTCACGTGTTTCAAAGGTAATATCTTCTGCGCCATTAGCTTGTCTTAGGGTGATAGAGTTAAATACGACATTCACTTCCCGTAAGCCGCTAACAGGTGCATCAGAGACGCCTAAACTAAATTTTGCAGATTGCGGTGGTGTAGATGAGTCATTGTTGTCTGAGCCACCACATGCCGTGAGTGTAACTAAAATAGCGCTACTTAATAGTGTTGTTTTGATATTCATAATTTAACCCTTTCTTCCTCAGTGTTGGCATCAGTATAGAGGTTACTACTTAACACAGTTGAATTGGGTTAATAAATGGTTACTAGGTTTAGTTGAAGGTTTTGATAGCTGTTAGTTACTAACAGCTATATTGCTAGATAGGGGGTTAAAATTGACACTCAGTACCTGTTAACGCTGGAATGGATACACAGAGCCTAAGTTTAAAATCTGAGTTAGCTCATCGAGCGCTTGCCAGCTTTCGGTTAATAAATTAGCATCGGCAAAATCTTCACTACTGAGCTTGTCACGATAGTGTTTATTTGCCCAAACACAAAGTTGTTGGTACTTACTATCGTTTAATATAATGCCAGCGTTAACTGCGGCTAGCTCTTGTTGATTTAGTGCCACTCTTAGACGTAAACATGCAGGGCCGCCACCATTTTGCATACTCTGTTTTAAGTCAAAAAACTGCACTTGATTAATTGGGTTATCAGCGCGGATCATTTCATTGATAAATGTATTTACAGAGGGGTTATTTTGGCACTCTTGTGGAGCGACTAAGAGCATTTTCCCGTTATTCAAACTGACTAATTGACTATTAAATAAGTAGCTGGTAACGGCATCTTGAATACTCACTTTCGCAGTTGGCACTTCAATAATGTGAAGTGTTTTATCACCTTGGTATGCATTCCTAACCTGCTTTAAGGCATCAGCTTGATTCAAAAAAGCTTGCTCATGGCACAGAAGAACATTGGCGTTACCTACGGCAATAACATCATTATGGAACACACCTTGGTCAATCACTGCAGGGTTTTGTTGTAGTAATAATTGGCTTGATGGTTTTAATTGATGTAATCGGCAAATGGCTTGCGATGCTTCGAGTGTTTGACGAGCTGGAAAGTTACTCGGCTTTGGTAATGCGCTGTTAAAGCTACTTGCACCAAATACGAACAACTCTAAACCTTGTTTGCCATGCGCATCCGTTAGGCGAGTGTGATTTGCAGCCCCTTCATCACCAAAAAAACCTTGTTCGGGTAAATGTTCATGATGACTAAAATAGTCATTGTTATTGAACATGGCTTTGAGTAACCGGGTGGTGGTGGTAGGTTCTAATGAGCGATGAAATTTATTATTTAAATTAGCAGCAGTAAAGTGCACTTTGCCATCTATGGTATCTGCAGAGGGAGACACAGTTGCAGCATTTGCTGTCCACATTGCAGAGGCTGAATAGCATGCACGCAGTAAAATAGGATCCGCTTTATACGCCTTAGTAATGACATCACTATCACTACCGCTAAAGCCTAAGCGGCGTAATACGTTAATATCAGGTCGTGCGTGGGGGGCAAAAACGCCTTGTGTTAACCCCATGTCGTGCATCGCTTTCATTTTAGCGAGGCCTTGTAGTACCGCCTCTTTGGGATTTGAGTAACTTTTAGCATTATTTAATGATGCAACGTTACCGTATGACAATCCTGCATAATTGTGAGTCGGGCCAACAAGGCCATCAAAGTTTACTTCTACTGCTTTATTCATTTTGTTACAACATGGTTGGAGGGTTTATTAAACTATAGCGAAAATTAAAAAAATATCTTTAATTTAGATTTGCTAATTCTAGCTCGATAGTTTGTAAGTTTTGCTGCAAACGCTTTTGAGTTGCAAGCAAGTAGGCTTTTTGCTGTGATATTTTTGACTGCTGTTGGCGTAATGCTTTGTAGATCACACGTTTGGGTAAATCATACTGCGCTGAAGCTTCGGTAATAGTAAGTTGATGTACAGACAGCTTTTTTAGAGCTTCATCTAAATAAGGGTAATCACTTAACATATCTGCGCTCCCTTTCTGCGGTGGTGTGTGTATCGTTTGCTTCGTGAACGTGCCAAACACTGATGTCTAAGCGCCACAATAGATATAAAGTGTGATAAAAGTTAGTCATAGCTCGAGCTCCCTGTAGACGAGGTAAATGAAGTTAAAACTCATGGTTTATGAGTCACTTTTATATAAGGAAGATCTGTGCCAGCCTGCGTAATTATTTTTAGTTTAATAAGATCAATAGCTTGAATTTATGCTACATATTATCGAACGAGTATAAGCACTAATGTAGTGAAAAGTGATGGTGGCTTTGCACTTTTGTGATGCATATCTATTAGTTCTATAGGGCCTGGTTAAACACTCAGTGTGTGAATATCACAGGTTGGCATAGCACTATGACTCCCGTTAGCAAAAGTGGAGGGAGTAGGCGGTTTTTTGTGTCAATGTGTCTAGGTAAATTAAAGTGTTCTGTTCATTTTCAGAGGTGTTCAATATAAATGAACATATAAAAGTGAACAAGATATTTGCTTTTTGTTCAATTTATAGTAGTGTTCAATATTATTGAACGTGATTGGATGTTGAACAAAATGTTAGAGCGAGAACTAATACAAAATGCCATTGATAAATTGAATAGGCAAACTGGTTTAGGGGTAACTTTTAAAGCTTGCGAGAAAGACAGCGATGACGCGGAGATCAGGGTGCCAGGTGTGGAAGAGTGCTTAGATGTTGAGTGCAAAAAATGCTTAAACCCTGCGACCTTACACAAGCACCTTGCAATCATAAAAGCTAAGAAACTGATCTCAAAAGTTGTCTTGTTGACAGACTATATCAATCCAAATCAAGCTACTTTATTAAAAGAACAGAATATTCCATTTATAGACTTAGCGGGGAATACCTATATCAATCTACCTCCCGTATATATTGACATTCAAGGTAAAAAACTAGAAAAACCGCATACTGAAATGATTTTGAAAAAGCAATTGGGTAAAGCATTTCAGCCTAAAGGTATGAAAGTCGTTTTGATGTTATTAATTCAGGCTGATTTAGTGAAAGAGCCTTTGCGTACTATCGCTGATGTTTCAGAGGTTGCACTTGGCACAGTAAAACAGGTTATCGATGATTTAATATATCAAGGGTTCGTTGTTAAAAATGGAAAAAACACTAAAGTTTTAGTCAATAAAACGGGTCTATTGGACAAATGGTTAGATGCTTATCCTACGGCAGTAGAGGCTAAGTTAGAGCAAGAGGTTTATACCACTGATAATATAGCGCTGTTAAAGAAGCTTGAGTTAGGAAGTCTAAAAGCATTATGGGGAGGTGAGTATGCAGCTGAACTCTATGATAATTATCTTTATGCCAAAGATTATCTTGTTTACGTAGAGCCTGAAAATAAAAAAGATGTATTGAAGGCGGCAAGACTACGAAAAGTCAAGACGGATGAAATCTCAAATGATTCGATAACTAAAGTTATTTTGATCAAGCCACTTTTAGCTACAAAGAAGCTTACTGGATCGCAAGCGGGTTTGGCTCATCCGTATTTAATTTATGCCAACCTAGTTGCAAGTTTAGATCCAAGGAACATTGATGCGGCAGGAAGGTTCTATGCAAAACACATCGCTTAATGTAGCAAGTAAGTTACCACGCGGATTGGCTGAACTTTATCGGTTAATAAACGCTCAAGCAGATGCGTTGGCGATTTCTTATTTAGTGATTGGGGCTACCGCAAGAGATATTATTTTGCATCATGGTTTTGGTGCGGCAATTGAGCGAGGTACACGAGATGTTGATTTTGCTATACAAGTTAAAAGTTGGCAACAGTTTGAGCAGCTCAAAGCTAAATTGCTTGCTAATGGTTTTAAAGCCCATGAAACAAAAGCGCACCAATTAATAATATCGCTGACTGATGGTGACGAATGGGAGGTTGATATTATTCCATTTGGTGCTATTGCAGGTGATAGTCATTCAATAACATGGCCACCGCAATACGATATTGAAATGTCAGTTATAGGGTTTAATGAAGCATTTAATAATGCGCTTAATGTAACTATATCAGTTACACCAAAGCTCGAAATTAAAGTTGCATCACCAGAGGGAATGTTACTTTTAAAGTTAAAATCCTGGCAAGAAAGAGAACCGCATATTCGCGGCAAAGATGCGATTGATATCTACTATTTGATTAAACATTATTCGAAAATACCTGAAGTAAATGATTCCCTATATAACGATGATTTTATGGGTGCTCAAGACTTTGATGAGCTTAAAGCCAGCGCAATGAAGCTAGCAAGCGATGCCCAAGAAATTGCAAGCACTGACACACTGTCGTTTATTATGAATAAAGTATGCAATGATGGCGCAAAAAGAGATCAGCTAATATTGGATATGAGTCGAAAGGTTCATATTGAATACGGCGAGGCTGAAAAGTTAATCGCTATTATATTTGAGCAATTAATAAAAAAATGAATTACATCTACAGCTTTGCTGAAGGGAGGAGTTGTATTTTACTCCTCTGACAGCTTTTGTTAGCGAGTTAATTGTTAAAACCCTTCGAGTACCAACTTACCACGTGACTGGTGAGACTCTAATATTGCGTGGGCTTTTAGCAGGTTTTCGACATTAATTTTCCCAAGGTGTTGGCCTAGAGTGGTTTTAATGGTGCCATTATCAACCAGCTCAGCTAACTGCGTTAATAATTGGTATTGCGCTATCATATCGTCAGTTTGGAACATTGAGCGGGTGTACATAAACTCCCAATGCAAAGAAATACTTTTGCGTTTAAGCTTGAGAATATCAAAGCTTGCAGGGTCGTCAATTAATGCCAATTTACCTTGTGGTTTGATCACTTTGATTATTTCATCAAGATGTTGATCGGTATGAGTTAGACTAACCACGAAGTCGAATTCTGCAAGCTTATGCTCAATTCGTTGCGCGTCTAAGCTTTGCGAATGATCAAGCACATGATCAGCTCCTAATTCTTTTAGCCATGTAACACTTTGCGATCTAGAAGCTGTACCTACTACGGTTAAGTTAGTCAGCTGTTTTGCCAACTGCACTAAAATAGAGCCTACACCCCCTGCGGCACCAATAACGAGTAATGAAGCTGGTTTTGCATCTTTGGCGCGTGATATTTGTAAACGATCAAAAAGTAGCTCCCACGCGGTAATGCTGGTTAATGGTAAGGCAGCTGCTTCTGGGTTGCTAAGCGAGGCTGGTGCTTTACCTACTATGCGTTCATCTACCAGTTGAAACTCAGCATTACTACCAGAGCGGGTTAAATCACCAGCATAATAAACACGATCGCCCACATTAAATAAACTCACATCATCGCCAACGGCTTTCACAATGCCAACAGCATCCCATCCAATGACCTTATGACCTTGCTCTGGCGTAACATTTGCGCGAATTTTAGCATCAACAGGGTTTACTGAAATCGCTTTGACTTCAACTAATAAATCGCGCCCTTGTGCGGTTGGCATGGGTAATTCGATTGCCTCGAAAGAGTTATCGCTCAGTGTTTTTGTTGCGGCTTGATACCCGATGGCTTTCATAAATTAGCTCCTTGGAAGAAAGTGATACCTTACTATAACGTATATCGAATATATAAAAAGAGCAGTGGTCATGAATCACTTTCAAAAATTATTTGATAGTTAAATCGCTATTTATTTTATCGAGTAAAGTGTTCAGCTCACCAGCTTCTGATTGAGAGAGTGAAGGAAACTGGCTGCGTATTTGTGCTGGTATATCCTGCGCTGCCAACTGCAGCTTTGAGCCGGCAGGTTGTAGTTGTACCATTCGCTTACGTTTATCGTGCTGGTCTTTGACGACTTCAACAAGCTGCTTATCGGTCATTTTTTTAAGGATTTGCGTCATAGCACCACCATCAATCACGGTTTTATCGAGTAACTCATTGATCGTGATTTTATCTTTTTCCCATAATGCCATCATTACTACATATTGTGGGTACGTTAGATCAAGCGCAGTTAAGGCCTCGCGATAACTACGAACAATGCCATTTGATGCCATATATAAACGGTGGCAAATCTGATTATCTAGCTTTAATTGCGGAAATTTCATCGTCGTAAACTTTTTATCTTCATGTTGTTATTTTAATTTGCATGCAAAGTATTTGCAATCTCAAATTTAAACGTCTATTATTTTGCACGCAAAATAAATTAATCCCAAGGAATTTACTATGAAAGCATTACAAAGCGTCGCATACACAGCAAAAGCAGCCGCAACAGGTGGCCGTGAAGGCACCGCTAAATCAGATGATGGTTGTTTAGATGTTGCACTTTCTACGCCAAAAGGGCTTGGTGGTGATGATGGCCAAGGCACAAACCCAGAGCAATTATTTGCAGCAGGCTATGCCGCTTGTTTTATCGGTGCATTAAAACTCGTTGCAGGGCAAGCAAAAGTAAAATTACCTACTGATACGCGTATTGATTCAGAGGTTTCTATTGGGCCGATTGAAGGTGGTTTTGGTATTGCTGTTAAGCTTGCCGTTTTTGTTGGTGATGTTGATAAAGCAACGGCTGAAGCATTAGTTGCTAAAGCACATGAGGTTTGCCCATACTCAAATGCAACTCGCGGCAATATTGCTGTTGAGTTATCTGTTATTTAAAGTGCTTAAATACCAACTTAACAACCTGTTAAGTTGGTATTTCTATAGCCACCCAGCATGACAGATACACTCAGTTAATCATGTTTTTTCAATAATCTACCTACATCACTCCATAATTAGACTAGACTCTATAAGTAGTTTTAATTATAGGATCAAACGAATGCGGCAAATTGCATTATCTAAAAAGTTACTTTGGCTCACGGTAGGCAGTATTTTTATTACTGTATTTGTATTATCAAGTGTGTTGTGGTGGCAATTATCAAGCAGTAACAAGGTGTTATCGGCCGAATCAGAAGAGCTTATTGTCGCCGAAGTTGAAGAAAAGCTCACCGCCAATGCCGCAGCGTATGGTGAACGCATTGCCGGCTTTATAAATGAGGCTTATCGGGTCCCTTTTTCATTTGCAGCTATTGTTGGTAGCCAAGATGCAGCCAGAACCCTTAGCCGTGAATCAGTTGTACAGCTTAATAAATCGTTGATTGAAAAAAACACCAATATTTCTTCTATCTATTCTCAATTTGAAGCAAATGGTTTTGATAATAATGATGCGCAATTCACGACCGGATTTACTCACTCAGTAGCAGGAGCTGGTAGTTTAGAAATATACTTCACCCGTAGTCGAGAAGGAGTTATAGAGCAGCAAATAATTGAAGATGTCGATGAAAAATATGTGACTACGTTGAATGAGTTTGGTCAGCGCGAAGCTGAGTGGTACTTATGCGCAAAAGACACTAAAACCTCATGTATAATGGAACCTTACCTCTACGAGATCTCTCCAGGTTACTCAGAAATGATGACTTCGTTGGTTGTCCCTGTACTTAGAAATGGCCGTTTTATCGGTGTGACAGGAGTTGACTTAACGCTACCTGTTTTTCAAACCATGACTGAACAACTATCAAAAGAGCTATACAATGGCCAAGCTAGAGTTACGCTTTTGAGCTCGTTAGATTTAATTGTTGGTAGTAGTCATTATAAGGATAAGCTGGGGCGTCCTTTAAAAGAGGCGATATCAGAGACCTTAGTAACAAGTTTTGATCGCTTAAAAAAAGAGGCCGGTATTCATAAGGTTGCTCATGAATATTTAGTTAACTATCCGATTTCTATTAAGCTGGCTGGAAAACAATGGAATTTGTTAATTGAAGTGCCGACAGAGCTTGCACTAAAAGGACCACAAGCACTCGCCTCAACGATGGATGATAATGCCGGTACTTTAGGTGGCCTTATTTTAATTACCGGCATCGTCATTGCCGCTGTGGCCTTTTTTATCATGTTGATTGTGATAAGAAGTATTATTGCCCCGTTACAACAAATTCAAAAAAGGGTTGATAACCTAGCCAGTAGTGAAGGTGACTTAACCCAAACATTAAGTGTGGACTCACATGCAGAGCTCATCGCATTAGCTTATGGATTCAATGCCTTTTTGGCTAAACTGCGTGACTTAATTGCGCAGTTAAAAGATGTCTCTAGTCAAACTAAACAACAAGCGCAAACGGCGGCGCATGTCGCGGTTGATACAAAGCAGAATGTACAAGCGCAATTTCAAGAAATTGAAAGTGTTGTAACTGCAATGAATGAAATGAGTGCCACAGCACTTGAGGTTGCCAGAGCATCAGAGCAATCAGCACAGCAAGCTGACGAAATTAATTCTTTAGTGGTCAGTAGTGAAGCAAGTTTATCGTCTGCTGTATCTCAAGTTAAAACTATGTCTGATGAAATTCAACAGGCAAATCAAGCGGTCGAAAAGGTCGCCGCACGAAGTAATGATATAACGCAAATTTTAGATGTAATTCGAACCATTGCTGAGCAAACCAATTTACTTGCACTGAATGCTGCGATTGAAGCTGCACGCGCAGGAGAGCAGGGGCGTGGTTTTGCTGTGGTAGCTGATGAAGTTAGAGCACTTGCCTCTAAAACACGTGCTTCAACGGATGATATTAGTGGCTTAATTGATAGTCTTCAGCTGGAAGTAGGTAACGCATCAACTGTTATCGAAAAAGGTGTCGTACGAGCGCAAACTGCGGTAGATGAGACTACCGTAGCATTTGATGCGCTGCATAGTGTAGTGACAAAAGTAGAAGAAATAACTGGGCAGATCACGCAAATTGCTACCGCAGCAGAAGAGCAAAGCTCAGTGACTGAAGAAATTAACCGTAACCTAACTTTAATTTCAGATGCCGCTTCGCAATTGGCTGAGCTTTCTACGCAAGCAGGTGATGGCAGCCAAATGCTAAATCAACTGGTTGCTCAGCAAGATGATGAGTTGAATAAACTTAAAACTTAAAAGTGACATGGCAGTAAGTGATTACTGCCATGTTAACCCTGTTTAGGCTTTAAAGCTGTTTGATAGAGAGGAACATCTGATCAATCAACGCATCTGCTAATGCTTGTGTGTTTGGTCTGTTTAAGTAGCTACGTAATCCAGTAAATTGGATTTGAAAATACCGAGCGTACTCAACCGCGGTTAATTTGGTACCAAGCTCTTTAGTGTGTTGAGCCTTTTCAAATAGGGTTGTTAGAAATGCCTCAAATTGGTTTGCAAGATCATTGCTTAATAACTTTAGTGTTGGCTCATCTTCGGTAAACTCATTATTCGCTTTAACTAACATACACAACATACTTGGCGCACATTCAGCATCTTCAATGAGTACCTTTTTCACAAAAGCGGTTAAACCATCAAGTATACTTTCGTGTTCATTGAGTGCAGATAAAAGCTGGTTTTGCATAAATAGAGCATAGTCTTTTATCGCTTCGCAATAGAGACCTTCTTTAGAGCCAAATGCGGCGTAAATACTGCCTGGTCGCATATTGATAGCATTTTGTAAATCGCGCGTCGATGTGGCGTTAAAGCCTTTTTGCCAGAATAACTGACCCGCTGTGCGTATTACTTCATCACGCTCGAATTTTACTTTATTGACCATAGCACTACTACTCTATTTGAACACTTGTTCAATTTTAACTTGAACGGTCGCTCAAAATCAAATAGTATGAGCTTGAACATACTTAAACACTAATGAATTGGAGTTAAACAATGGCTGAATTTACTTTATACACACAAGAGAACGCCCCTGAAGCGGCAAAACCTTTAATGGAAAAGTCAGTAGCGGCGTTTGGTATGCTACCTAATTTACACGCGGTAATGGCGCAAGCGCCAACGTTGCTTGAAGGCTATCAGGTGCTTCACGAGCTATTTCAAAATACTTCGTTTAATGCAGAGGAGTTAACAGTAGTATGGCAAACAATCAATGTTGAGCACGAATGTCATTATTGTGTTCCTGCACACAGCGCTATCGCAGCCAGTATGAAAGTGGATCAAGATATTGTTGATGCATTGGTGAACAAAACACCACTTGCAGATGAAAAGCTTGAAGTGCTTCGCGAAACAACGCTTGCTATGACACAAAACCGTGGTGTGATCAGCGATGAACAAATTGAAAAGTTTTTTGCTGCGGGTTATGCGCAACAACAGCTGCTTGAAATTGTATTAGGCTTATCGCAAAAAGTGATGAGTAACTACACGAACCATCTTGCAAATACTCCGGTTGACGAACCATTTAAAAAGTTCGCTAAGTAAGTATACTTGCGCGGGTGCAAGCCCGCGCTATACATTATTGGTTTATCTAAATCTCACTTCCTTTTCGCTACGCTTGTATACACGTTCTTCAGGTTTGGTCCATTCGCCTTTTTTTAAATAAGAAGTCAGTACAATAAATTTATCATCTTTATATTCACTGGTTGAACGTACCTTGGTGATCCCCTCTTTTGAACCTGTAACGGTTTCGTAGGCGACAAATTTTGTTGGTGATAAGACATTCATGGTGCCTTTTGTATAAAAACCAGCAGTCGTGAAGTAGTAAAAAACAATTGATTGCTCTTTACTATCCCAAAAAATCATCGATTCACCACCATAAACCCCTTCATTAATAGAATGCGAGGTACGAATGGCTTTACCATTTAAAGCACGCTCCCAACGGCTAATATCTTGCATAGCAGGCTTGCCTGGCTCTACTTTAAAATCTGATTGCCACGTACCTAGGTAAGGTTTAAATACAGCAAGCTCTTTTGCTATATCAGCTGAATCATTGGCGATTGCTAAGTTAGTCGCTGTTAAGCAAAGGGTTAGTAAAATGGTTTTTAAATATGACATAATTAAAGCTTGTTATTATTTATAGTCTCAGTATAGGTTAACGCTTGTTAATAAAAAAAGTATTATTGCTGTTTTCGAGCAGTTTTTTAGCTGTTTTAGCGATTGGTGGATTTTTAGAATACTGGCCGATGATGCTCTCAAGTGTCTATCTGTTTATGAGTTCGATCACCATTTTAGTTTATAAATGGGATAAACGTTTAGCCATGGACCCTGTAAATCAAACTGTCAGAGTTCCTGAGCGGAGTTTGCATATTCTGGCTGTGTTATGTGGTTGGCCTGGTGCATTATTAGCGCAGCAGTGGTTTAGGCATAAATCTAAAAAACGACCTTTTATTGCAATTTTATGGTTAACGATCATTATCAACAGCAGCATGCTTGGCTATCTTTACTATTGGCAATATCGTTAATTAGGTGCAATATTAGGTAATTACGAATTTATAAGATTACCTTTATGGCTTTTTTTTATCGTTGTTATCACTTTGCTTTAAAATGTATTGTTTTATTGATTGGCATACCTAATCCGCGTTTGTACATGGGTTATGATGGCTTAGCGCAGTGGTTAAAAACATGGCAAAAAAATAAGCCCTTGCTGGTGGTAACTGATACCACGTTATTAGAGCTTGGCGTGTTGAAACAGACATTAATACTACTTGATGAGCAAAATATTACATGGCACCTATATAACGATGTTGCGCCTAACCCAAGCATAGACAATGTGGAAAATGGGTTAGTGGTTTATAATTCGCAAAAATGTGCAGGGATCCTTGCTATTGGTGGTGGCTCTGTTTTAGATTGCGCCAAACTCATCGGTGCTCGCTCAGTTAAAGCTAAAAAATCAACCCAACAGTTAAAAGGGTTATTTAAAGTTTTAACAAAGCTTCCGCCTTTATGTGCTATTCCAACCACCGCAGGCACAGGCTCTGAAACCACAGTGGCCGCTGTAGTGAATGATCCAAAAACACAAACCAAATATGCCGCTACAGATTTTGCGCTTGTTCCCAGCGATGCAATACTCATTGCAGAGCTTACCCAGTCAGTCCCTGATTTTATAACTGCAGCAACTGGCATTGATGCGCTAACGCATGCAATAGAATCTTATATTGGCAAAATTGGATTAGACTTTAGCGACACTAAAGCATTACAAGCAATTGACCTTATTTTAAATAATCTACCAGTCGCATATGAAAGTGGCGATGACTTAGCGGCGAGAGAAAACATGTTACTGGCTTCGTTTTATGCAGGCCAAGCTTTTACCCGTGCATCGGTAGGCTATGTCCATGCCATTGCACATCAGTTTGGTGCACGTTATGGCACAGCGCATGGTTTAGCTAACAGTGTTTTGCTAATGCCGGTGCTTAATTTTTATGGCCCAGCAATTTACCCTAAGCTTGCTGATATAGCGGATTATTGTAAACTCACTCAGCCTGAGCAAACTGACCAACTGAAAGCACAACAACTATTAAAAACCATAGCGCAGCTATTAGCGACGATACACATTCCTAAATGTCTACCAGAAATACAAAGCGGTGATATTAAAGAGCTAGCAGAAGCCGCATTAAAAGAAGCACATCCAGATTACCCTGTGCCTGTTTTTATGAACCAAACACAATGTGAGGCGATTATACGTGAAGTGTATATACAACAGCCTTCAAAGGCGAAGGCTGTTTGTTAAAGGTATTATTAACGCTTCAGTTGGGCTTGTGGTTGATTTAATAAGCGAATAATTGGGTTAGCTTGGGTTACTTTGGCTTTTAGTAAATAGCCAATTAGTAAGCCTGCAATAAAGCCGCCAATGTGCGCACCATAATCAACTCCATCAGGCGCAGATAGCATGCCAAATATATTAATGCCGAGCCAAATAACGAAAAACCAAACGGCAGAGAGTTTTTTCTGATAAATAATGATCATAAAGGTTAAGCTGGCATGCCTAAACCACATTAAATACATGCCAAATAGCCCTGCTATTGCACCGCTTGCACCAACGCTTGGTATTGTTGAATTCGGGTGAACTATAAAGCTGGCAAAGGATGCTGCCAAACCGCAAATCATATACCAGATAAAAAACTTTTTATGACCCAGTACATCTTCTAGGTTATCGCCAATGATATATAAAAAATACATATTACCGACTAAATGCATTATTGAGCCATGCAAAAAGACGCAAGTTATCACCGTCCATAGGTGCTCACCTTGAGATATTTTACTCGGGTTCATGGCAAATAATTCAAGCGTTGCCATGAAGGTGTCGCTATTGAAAAAATACAATGCAAAAATTATCGCATTAACGGCAATTAGGCCACGCGTTACCCAAGGAGTTTGCTTGGGCTTCAAGTTATATTCAACGGGCATTTGCGTTAAAAACTGAAACAAATATGTCTTCCAATTCACTTTTTGGTTTAATTCACTCAGGCTCGCTTTTAACTCAGGGCTATTTTCAACACTCTCCAATTGGTCTTTTTCAATCCAGCTACCATCACAATGGCGACACACATCAATTTCTGTATGAAAATCTTCGAGTAAATGAAAGCGCTCAAGGTTTTTATGACAATCAGGGCAATCTAGCTGTGAAATACCCAGTGATTCACCAAAATGGGTTTCGTATTTTTCACCTATAGGCCCTTCATTGATCTCGGCGATCATGCGGTTAACTTCGTTTTTTTCAAACCATAAGCCACCACACTCGCGGCAAATATCAATCTCTTCACCTTGGTAATGGGTTATATCCAGTGCACTGTCTTTGCAATGTGGGCAAATTTTAGTTGGCATTATTAAAGTCCTTAAGTGAACCGATAATAATATCGTTTTGTTTTAATTCTTGTTGTAATTGAGTCGCACTGGCTTGCAACTGAGGCAGGGTTTGCTGCTCGATAATATCTGTTAGTTTTTTCAGCTCGATAGATGCTTGCTTTGCAGACATTTGACGTTTTAAAGCAGCGTTAATTACAAACTCTGCACGGCTATAAAAGCGTCTGATTTGAGTTAAAAAGATACTTGGCGTTTCAAGCGTTGTTGGCGAATATTGCATCGTTTGCCAAATGTACTTTTCTAAAGTGGGCTTATGGTACTGCATCTCAGACGTCGCTGGGCTTTTGGCTAACAGTTTTGCGTATTCACTTACATTGTGAGCATTATCTTTCACTTCTTCAAAAAGAGATGTGCGTAGATAATAGTTATCTTCCATCTTACTAAACGTATCAAACTTTAGTGCTTGCTCTAAACCACTTTGTGCGGCTAAATATACACCGAAAACAGTCGAAAGTACTAAAAATACTTGATTGAGCCAGAAGCCGGTACTTTTAAGCTCTTTGTTATCTACAGTTTTTAAAGCTTGTGTTAGTTTAGGTTTATTTACCGGTGTGGTGGGTTGATTAGAGGGATCCAATACTAATTTCCTTTTATTTTAGCTTCCATTTTAGCGCGATAGGCTACTTTAATTTATCGATTTAAACAATAGCATATTGGTTGTTTTTTAGTTACAAACAATACAAACTTCTATTCTCAGTAAGTTATAACTGTATGATGGAATTTAGCATTTACGATACTTATTTCGAGCATCGCGGCTATTTATTTTCATATGAGGATTTTACTTGTTAAGCAAAAATTATTTAACAGTAATCATTGTCACTATGTTGGCATTTATATTTTTATCGCTTCACGTTAGGGCGGATATGTTTGGTTTTTTAAAAAAGCAGGATTATGTATTATCAGCGCCAATTAAAGGTGTTTTATTAAGTGATGGCAAACCTCAAGCTGGGCTGGAGGTAGTGAGGTCACTTACATATGGTAAAGAATATATTGATAAGTCTGTTACTGATAGTGATGGTCGCTTTTCATTTCCAGAAAAGGTGATTAGAACGGCTAAGCCTAACAATATGTTTGATAACACATCTGTGCATCAGCATGTTTATATTGATAATGGGACAGCGGAAGGAATAGTTGTCTGGTATGCCATTATTTCATTGTTTCCAAATAGCAAAACGTTGGTTAAGCTATTAGGCAATCTTATCTGTGATATTGCTAAAGAGCCGCAAACATACGATATACCGATAGCAGAAGATAAAAGCCATACCTTTACTATTTACACAACCTGTCAGCTTTAAGTCACTCATTTACATCTTTAGCTGTTATTTAATAACACCGCACCACTTTGATCTTCACCTAAGTAATCGTCTTTATTATAAATGGGGCACTTATCCATTGATAAACAGCCGCAACCGATACAGCCATCAACCCGTTCACGTAAGCGCTGCATAAATGCAATGCGTTGATCAAGTTGCGTTTGCCATTGCTTAGACAGTGCTGACCAGTCTTTTTTGGTAGGCGTGCGTTCGTCGGGTAAAGTGGCAAGCGTCTGTTTTACTTCTTCCAGTGTTATCCCCATGGCTTGAGCTGCTTTTATAACAGCAATGCGGCGCAGAACATCTGGTTTATAGCGGCGTTGATTGCCGTTGTTACGCCAGCTGCGTATCAGTCCTTTGGTTTCGTAAAAGTGTAGCGTTGATACTTTTACACCGCTACGTTTGGCAACATAGCCCACAGTTAAGTTAGCTTCAGTGAGCTTTTTTTGTTGTACGGTCATCGGTATGCTTCCTTTTTTACAAAAATATAGTTATTACTTATTGACCTTAACTTAACTTGAGGTTTTAAGCTTTGCTCCATCATAAAAAAAGGAGTGATACAAATGCAAGAGAAATCAACGAATAACACAGCCGTAATTTATTCAAGTGCGCGTAAATCAGGTAACACGAGTACACAAGTCAACAATTATATCGCTAAGGAAGGCGGGCAAGGTTTTTGTATTGATGACTTTGTTATCTCGCCTTATCGCTATGACAAAAACTACCCTGAAGATGATTTTTACACTCTATTTGAACAGCTACTGAGCTTTGAGCATTGGGTTATAGCGTCACCTATTTATTGGTATAACACCACCCCACAAATGAAAGCGTTTATGGATAGAATTACCGATTATATGGATGATGAAACGCTAAAACCTAAGCTAAGAACCTTACGACAAAAACAGTTTTCACTGTTGTCTAATGCTGCATCTCCCTCTGCGCCGGATGCATTTTTGGATATGTTTAAACATACATTTAATTATTTAGGGATGACTTTTAAAGCGCATTCGCATGTTCAGGCTAGTTAATTGCGCGAAATAGCGATAGGGTAGGCTAAACAAAAAGTAAAAAGGGTGATTTATGAAAATGTTACTTACTGGCTTTAGCCTACTATTAACTAGCCTAACTTGTTTGGCAGACGAGCCAGCTCCTGTAATCAAAGACTATGGTTATTTTTATAACGTGCCAGCTTATGTGTCAGATTTGAGCCAAGCACAGTTTAAAATAGCCTTTGATGTAGGCGATGGCGCTGAAAAAGGCGCGCAGAATAATCATATTAACTCGCTCGCTCGTTTTATTAATATGCATGTAGCTCATGGCGTAAAGCCAGAAAACATTCAGCTGGCATTAGTGGTACATGGTGGCGCGAGTGTTGATGTGCTTGAAAACAGCTTTTACAAAGCCCGTTTTGACAAAGATAACAAAACCCAATCTTTGATCAAACAGCTACTTGCTAATAACACGCAAGTGTATGTATGTGGGCAGTCGGCAACACATATGAAAGTAGCCCCTGAGCAACTCATTCCTGGAGTGAAAATGGCGCTTTCAGCAATGACCGCTCACGCTCAGTTACAACAACAAGGCTATACACTGAACCCGTTTTAATGAATATTCTTTGTTTTGGCGACTCTAACACTTATGGTATTTCGCCGGTTGATGGCAAGCGGTTGCCTGCGCATGAACGCTGGCCGGGCATATTGGCAGAGCTGTTGGGCTCAGAACACCTTGTTATTGAAGCTGGGCAGCCTAATCGCACCTTAGTGAATAACCCGCCATTTAGCGGCGATAAATCAGGGCTTAAATATCTAAAACCTTATCTTGAGGCGTATCAGCTTGATATCATAATTATTCAACTTGGCACCAATGATTTAAAGGCTCGTTTTGAGTTAACAGCTAAGCAGATCGCGGATGGCTTAGATAAGTTATTACTAGAGATCGCGTGTTTTTACGGATCAAACAATACTCGCCCCAAAATTGTGATATTAAGCCCAACAAAAGTATTTGCAGTTGGCCAATATCAAACTATCTATAAAGGAGTTGAAAAGAAGGCTCAATTACTGATAACTTATTATGCTGGAGTTGCTCAACATCAGTTATGTGAGTTTATAGATTGTTATCCACTGATTGAACCCTGTGCCAAGGAAGGAATTCATTTTCATCCGTGTGCACATCAAAAGCTTGCAAGTAAGGTTAAAAAACTACTAGCTATTTAGATGATAATTTCATTGAATCTAGTAACGCGAGCACTTTATCTTGACCAAATGTTTGTGCAAATTGCTCGGCTGTTTGTCCTGCCTTGTTTGCATGCTCGGTGTCGCAATCTAGGCTTACTAGGGTTTTAGCTATACTAAATTCGCCTCTAAAAATAGCCGCCATGAGTGCTGTGTTACCGCGGTTGTCTTCTAGACACGCATTGGCACCTAAACTTAATAATGAATTTACCGTGTTTTTGTGACCGTGGTAGGTTGCAATCATTAAGGCGGTATAACCTTTGTTGTTGTAGCTATCTATTGGAATCCCGGCAGTCACAAATTGCTCAATCACTTGTTCGTCGCCGGTACGTGCTGCTGCAAAATAGTAGGCAAGTAAGTTGTCGTATTGTGATTGCGTGTCAGTGTCTGTTGGTTCATTTGCAACAGAGCTAAAACTTAACACAGTGGCAAGAATAATGAGAAAATTACGCATAAGTGAATCCTTAAAAAAAGAGGAAGGTCAGGGTCTGCTGACCCTTGTAGATTGAAATTTGTTCAAACTCGGGGCGATTTAATCGCGGCGCGAGGTTTGTAACCTAGTGGGCTAAGTAAAAACCGAGCAACAAAGAGTAAATCGCCCCGAGGCAGAACCCAAAGGGCAGCGCCTGTTTGGCATTGATGCTGCGTTATCGCCTATTTATGGGGAATAGCCACACTACATAGGCGCTGCCTTGCCTAAATACCAAACAGACTGCTGCAAACTTAATCTTAAAAGGTCAACAGACCCTCAGTTTCCTCGTCAAGGTTGGGAGTTAAATTACTTTAATAATTAAAGTTTTGCCGCCAGTTGTTTAACCATTTTAATATCACCGTTTACAGCTTTAGTTAAACGCGTGCCATAGTCGCTATCGGCTTTGTAAAAATGGCTGAGCATTTTGTGTTTCACATCGCTGTTTTGTACTTTGCCTAAATCACCGGCTAGGTTATTGATGAGGTTAGTACGCTCTTGCTTACTAAAGCCACGATATAACACGCCAGCTTGAGCAAAGTTCTGCTGCTTTTTGATAGCCGCTTGTTGAACATACCCTTTTAGCTGCGTTTGGCTTCTACGTGCAATAGGGTTTTCAGCCACGTTTTCGTGACTCGGTTGGTAGTTCACGTTACTGGTGGTGTCGCCATAGTTCATTGCGCCGTCTTGGTTGTAATTTACAACCTCCACTTTTGCGCGGTTAATTGGCAGTTGCTGGTGGTTTGCACCTAAGCGATACATTTGTGTATCCGCATATGAAAACACACGCCCTTGTAATAAGCGGTCTTCCGATGGCTCAATACCCGGAATGATGTTAGCCGGTGCCATTGCAACTTGTTCAGTTGATTGGAAGAAGTTAGTTGGCATACGATTTAATGTCATAGTACCTACTTTCGTTTCTTTTACATCTAACCACATTTTTGTTGCATCTAACGGGTTGTAGTCAAAATCATCAAGCTGTGATGGATCAAGTGTTTTGATATATAGATCCCATTTAGGGTAGTTACCTTTACCAATTTCGGCGTATAGGTCACGAGTCAGGTGTTGAAAGTCTTGGCTTTGTACCTTAGCCACTTCTTTAGCGTCTAAGTTGTCAATTCCTTGCTGACTTACCCAATGAAACTTAACGTATTTAACATCGCCTGATTTATTTATCATTTTATAAGCATGTACGCCCCAGCCGTCCATTTTTCGTAAGCTTGCAGGTGTACCGTAGTCACTGTAAACCCACGTAAGCATGTGAGTTGAACCAGGTTCATATGAGAAAAAGTCAAAAAAGCGATTCGGATCTTGAATATTATCAACCGGTGATGGCTTTAGTGAATGCACCATATCTGGGAATTTAATTGCGTCACGAATAAAGAACACAGGTAGGTTGTTACCCACTAAATCCCAGTTACCTTCGTCAGTGTAGAACTTGGTCGCAAACCCACGTGGGTCGCGCAGCGTTTCAGGGCTACCTTTAGAGTGAATAACCGATGAGAAACGTACAAACACCTCAGTTTCTTTGCCTGCTTCACTAAATGGTGCCGCGATTGTTAAATCATCGAGCTCTTTACTTGCTATAAACACACCGTGCGCGCCTGTACCACGGGCATGTACTACACGCTCAGGAATACGTTCGCGAGCGAAACGTTGTAATTTTTGAATTAATTGTACATCTTCAAGTAACACACTACCGCGCTCACCGGCAGTGATTGAATTTTGGTTATCGCCAACTGCTGCGCCGTTGTCTTTCGTGAGCGTAGTTACTGCACTTGCAGGTAGAGCCATTGCAAGCGCTACAGCACTTAATGTTAGAGCAGATTTATTGTTCATCTTGTTTAATTGAGTATTCATCGTTGACCTCATCTATTTATCAACTTGCGCCGTGCAAGCTTTTAACTGAGCTCAGTGTATGCAATCGATATGCTTCGGTAAAATTGATTGTTTAGATTGGTGTGATTTGTATTTTTGATTAAAACAAAAACTAAACAGAATTTATTTAGTTATTAGACTTAAGTCTAACAGCGACAGTTAGCGCTTTTGAAACAACGGGTTTTTATAATTAATGCCGCTGAATTGCTCATAATGGTGCAATAGTGATTCACTTTTTATTGACATTATCTCAGCTAAAAGAGAATATGCCCACTTGTTGGGCTAATGCTCAAAATGGTGAGGTGTGCGTTTAGTTGCACAAAAAGGTGGCACAATGACCGATAATGTAGAACTTATTATTTTTGATTGTGATGGTGTTGTTATCGACAGCGAGATAATTAGTGCTCGTGTATTGATACAGATGCTGAGTGATTTAGGTATTCATATAGATACCCACTATGTTCAGCAACACTTTCTAGGCTGTAGTTTTAAAACTGTCAGCGAAAAAATAGCATCAGCTTTTGGCGTTGACTTGCCAAGCCAATTTGAAAGTGATTACCGAAATACGCTAGTTACTATGTTTGCTGAGCATTTACAGCCAACGGCAGGCATTAAAAATATATTGTTAAATCTAAACGTACCATTTTGTATCGCCACAAGTAGTAGTTTGTTAAGAACGCAAAAAGCTTTGCATGCAGTGGGTTTTGACTCGTTATTTAAAAATATTTTCACTAGTGAAGAGGTCGCTTTAGGTAAACCCGCGCCTGATTTGTTTTTGCATGCAGCAGCTACAATGAACGTTTCAGCAAAAAACTGTTTAGTTATTGAAGATAGCAGTGCTGGTGTGCAAGCAGCCCTTAGTGCTGGCATGCAAGTAATGCATTATTTTGGCGGGCAGCACTTAAACCGAGGTGTTAATCATGTGCATATTAACTTCCCAGATGTAGCATTGCTTGATCACTGGCAGTCTTTTTTTGCCGCTTTTCCAACTCTCACACACAAGTCATTATTATGAACCAAAAATCAAACACTGAACTAAAAAAATTAGAAGACGCAGCGCGTGCTGCGTGGCTTTATTATGTGGCAAAAAATACTCAAGATGAGATAGCGCAAAAGCTAGACGTTTCACGTCAGTCAGCACAGCGGTTGGTTGCATTGGCTGTCAGCGAAGGCTTAATCAAAGTGCGATTAGATCATCCTATTACACGTTGTATGGAACTGGCTGAGCAACTTAAAAGTAAATTTAATTTAGTCGAGTGTGAAATTGCACCGAGTGATCCAACCGATATTAATTCAACTTATGGCCTTGCGCAAAGTGGCGCAAAAATATTAGAGCGTTATTTAAAGTCAAAACAGCCGAAGACGTTGGCATTTGGTACCGGGCGTTCACTCAAAGCGTGTATAGATGAATTACCCAATATGGAGTGTGAGCAGCATAAGTTAGTTTCCATTGTGGGCAACATGATGCAAGACGGCTCAGCTTCAAAGTTTGATATTGTGGTTAGTATGGCTAATCGAGTCAACGCAAAGCATTTCCCATTACCTTTGCCTTTGTTTGCTCAAACACAAGCGCAAAAAGCATTGTTACATGACCTCGCTCCTGTAAAAAGTATTTTTAATTTAGCCGCTAATGCTGATGCAACGTTTGTCGGCATTGGTCATATGACACAAAACTCACCGTTATTGATGGATGGATTTATTGAACCCGAACAGCTGCAATCGTTTCAACAAACAGGCGTAGCAGGTGAAGTGGTCAGTTGGCTCTATGATGAAAACGGTGATCTTATACAAAATACATTGACCGAATGCTTACTTAGCGCACCACTGCAAGTGAATGCAGCTAAACCTGTGTTTGGCATTGCTGCAGGTCCTGAAAAAGTGGCAGCAATAACAAGCGCTCTAAAAGGCAAATTGATTAATTCGTTGATCACCAACGAGTACACGGCCGAGCAAATTCTTAAACGTATCTCATAAAAATTAATAACACGCCTTGAACCGTTATTCGTACAAGGGTACGAGTAATTGTATGGGCACAGGAAGTGATAATGACAACACATCAAAACACACCTAATTTAAGTGAAGTGAATGAAGAGCAGCTACCCGTTGCTCAACATAAGCTACACGGTTGGAAGCACTTTGCTGGGTTATATGCCGGTGAGCATGTTGCAGCAACTGAGTTTGTAATTGGTGCAACATTTGTGGCACTTGGCGCCTCAACGATTGATATTTTACTCGGTCTATTGATTGGTAATTTACTTGCCATGTGTTCATGGTGGTTACTGACAGCGCCAATTGCAGTAGAAACTCGGTTAAGTTTATATAACTACCTAAATAAAATTGCAGGCAACTCAATGACCAAGCTCTATAATTGGGCAAATGTGGTGATATTTAGTGTTATTTCGGCGGCGATGATCACTGTCTCCTCCACTGCGGTTAGGTTTTTATTTGATATACCCGCGCAACTGAACTGGTATCCCAATAGCTTTTGGTTTGTCGCGATTGTACTGGCTGTTGGTTCCATCGTAGTGTTTGTTGCTATGTATGGTTTTTCTACTGTGGCTGACTTTTCAAAGCTATGTGCTCCTTGGTTGTTTGTCATTTTTATTGGTGGCTCGTTTGCACTTTTCCCTGAGTTATCAAACCATGTATTAGGGTCTACTTCGCTAACAGGATTAGGCGATTTCATTACCATAGGCGATGCCTCTATATGGACCGGCACCAATGCCGAGGGTGAAAAAGGCATCGGGTTATTTGAGGTCATCGGCTTTGCATGGGCTGCAAATTCTATTACTCACTTTGGTTTAATAGATATGGCCATTTTTAGATTTGCGAAACGTAAAAGCTATGGTTTGTTTTCTGGCGTGGGTATGTTTTTTGGTCACTATTTAGCATGGATCTCAGCCGGTATCATGGGTGCAGGGGCGGCGGTGTTACTTAAAACAACTATTTCAGCCCTTGATCCGGGCGATGTTGCTTATCATGCGCTTGGGTGGACTGGATTTGTAATTATCATCATTGCAGGCTGGACGACGGCTAATGCTAACCTTTACCGCGCTGGTTTAGCTGCTCAATCTATTTTTACTAACCATTCACGTGAACGTACCACCGCGATTGTAGGCGTGGTCACTGTTATTATTGCGTGTTTTCCTTTTGTATTTTCGCAGATGTTACCGCTATTAACCTATGCGGGCTTAATCGTAGTGCCTGTGGGCGGTATTGTGTTTGCTGAGCACGTGTTGTTTCCTAAAATTGGCTTAACTCGTTACTGGGCGAAATATAAAAACATAACCCGCAGTGTGCCTGCTATTGGCGCGTGGGCTGCAGCTTTGGTATTTGGTTTTGGTTTAAATGCACTCGATGTGATGTCGTTTTATTACTTATTCATTCCAACGTGGTTCTTCACTATTGTTGTTTATACCATTTTAGCTAAACAATACGGCGCGAATGAAGATTATAGTGAGGCCATTATTGCCGATGCAGCAGAATTAAAAGCCATAAAAGCTTATCAACAAGAGGCTGTTAAATCATTGTCGCCCGCTGTAATAGATACATCGGTTTTTACAAAAATATTAAATGCGATATCAACGTTATCTTTAATCACAATTGTTATTTTTGCCAGCCAAGTGATGTTTTTTAGCGACACTATGAGCATATATAAAGATAACAAGTCACTTTTTGAAATAGTGTGCTTTATTTGTACGCTCCTTTATTTTGCTACTGCTTATTGGTCTTTAAAACGCCATAAAGCTTTAAATACCCCATCGTAAATCTGTTTAGTAAGGCAACGATATGACTCAATTACAACACACACAAGCTCAAGTTCAAGAGCTAAATCAGCACAGCATTGCAACACTGGGCAATACTGTTGATGTTCCTACTTACGACCGTAGCAAAGTAAAATCAGGGATTGTACATATTGGTGTGGGAGGTTTTCACCGTGCCCACCAAGCCGCCTATATTAATGAATTACTGAAAACCCCAGGTAATGAACAGTGGGGAATTTGTGGTGTTGGCTTATTAGAGGCAAACCGTGGTTTGCGTGATGTTCTTGCAAAGCAAGATAACCTTTACACTTTGACTGTTCGCCACCCAAATGGCCAAGTTGATAATAAAGTGATCGGCTCCATGGTTGAGTTTTTGTTTGCACCAGAAAACAAACAAGCGGTTATCGATAAAATGGCTCACCCGGATACAAAAATTGTCTCGTTGACCATCACGGAAGGGGGTTATAACTTACACCCAGCTACCGGCGAATTTGATTATTCCAACCCTGATATTATTCATGATATTGCAAACCCATTGCAGCCTATAACTGCATTTGGCTACATCAGTGCAGCGCTTAAGCAGCGTAAAGAGCAGGGCTTAGCTGCATTTACAGTGCAATCGTGCGATAACATTCAGCATAATGGCCATGTTACGCGCAAAATGTTACTAGCTTTTGTACAAAAACAAGATAGTGAATTAGCGCATTGGATTGAGCAACATGTTGCATTTCCTAATGCGATGGTTGACCGTATTACACCCATTTCAAAACAATCTGATATTGATTATGTGAGCCAAGCTTACGGCGTAACTGACGGTTGGCCAATCACGTGCGAGTCTTTTACTCAGTGGGTTATTGAAGATACATTTAGTAATGGTCGGCCAAACTGGGATACCGTTGGTGCGCAGTTTGTTGGCGATGTAACGCCGTATGAAAAAATGAAAATTCGCTTATTAAATGCAGGCCACTCAGTACTTGGTTTATTAGGCGAACTACATGGTTACAGCACCATAGATGAAACTGTATCAGATCCTTTATTTGCTCAATACCTTCGTGCATTTATGGATTTAGAAGTCACACCACTATTAGACGAACTCCCAGGCATTGATCTGGACGGTTATAAAGATACGTTGATAGAACGCTTTGCAAACCCGAATATTAAAGATAGTTTAGCGCGAATTTGCTCTGAGAGCTCAGCGAAATTACCCAAATTTTTGATTGCAACCATTAGCGACAACCTTGCTCAAGGTCGTGATATAGCATTGGCAGCCCTAGTGATTGCAAGTTGGTGCTTATATAGTGATAGAGGCGTGAACCAACAAGGTAACACAATTGATATTCATGATGCGATGGCACACGAGTTAAGTGTTGCAGCTAAACTAACGACGACGACACCGACGTCGTTTATCGAACAGGGTAGTATTTTTGGTGAGTTAGCCAATAATGATGAGTTTATCAGTCAATATACCCGTGCTATTGCTGCTATCTATGCCCCGAACAGCCAAATAAAAGATGTTATGGCTGCGACTTTAGTTAACAAGAGCAAGTAAAAATGAGCGTATTAATAAATCAAAAAGTGGCGAGTGAATTAACAATTAGTTGCTTTGGCGAAGTGTTATGGGATTGTTTTGATTCAGGTAAACGTTTAGGTGGTGCGCCATTAAATATGTGTGTACGAATAAACTCTTTGGGCATTAAAGCCGACATGATTAGTGCCGTTGGCCATGATGCGCTTGGAAAAGAGTTACTAGGCGAAATAGCCGCAAGAGGAGTGAGCTGTGATTACATTGCTCTAAATAACGATAAGCCAACGAGTACCGTTGAAGTGACCCTTGATAGTAGCGGCAGTGCAAGCTATGAAATTGTTGCTGACACGGCGTGGGATAACATCGCGCTCACAGATACCTTGGTTAAAAAAGTCGCTAGCGATGATGTATTTGTATTCGGTAGCTTAATTGGTCGCAGCGCGCCTTCGTTGGCTACTTTGCAGCAATTACTTGAAGTGGCAAACTTTAAAGTATTTGATGTTAATTTACGGGCACCACACTATCAACTCAACACGCTAATTGAGTTGATGAACAAAGCTGATTTCATAAAACTCAATGATGATGAGCTTTATGAAATTGCAAAAGCGATGGGATGCAAGTATCACTCACTTGAACAAAACCTCGCGTTTATTGCTGAGCAAACCAACACTGATTATTTGTGTGTCACAAAAGGAAGCCACGGTGCGTTGCTGACCATTAAAGGTGTTAATTATTACAACTCAGGGTACTTGATCAGCGTTGTGGATACAGTAGGGGCGGGGGATTCGTTTTTAGGAGCCCTGATATATCAGCTTTGTAGTAATGATAACCCTCAATACAGTGTAGATTTTGCCTGCGCCGTGGGGGCTATGGTGGCCGAAAGTCACGGTGCTACGCCATTATTGAGTCACCAACAAATCAATGAGTTTATGGATCCAGCTTGATCCAAATGCTATTTTTGAAAGCGGTTTTTTAAAACCGCTTTTTTATTGCCTATTTTTTAATCCCTACAATGGTTTGTACCTATGTAATTTGCATTCTTATCACATAGTCTTATTGTGCATTCACACAAGCCCTGCTAACGTGCGTCGATTATTCATGGATTGAAAGGCGGAGCGGCCGATAACACGCTCTACATCACTCATACAAAAAGAGAAACGTGCTAATGATAATCTTTTTTATCTGTCTAACTATTTTAATATTGGGATATAAGTTTTATAGCCCATTTGTAGAAAAACAAGCGGGTATGGACCCAAAAGCCGCGACACCGCAAACACGATTCAGTGAAGGCGTTGATTATGTGCCTATTCACCCGGTTCGTGCATTTTTAATTCAGTTTTTAAATATCGCCGGTGTGGGCCCCATTTTTGGTCCCATACTTGGTGCATTATACGGGCCAGTTGCCTTGGTCTGGATTGTTTTAGGTAATGTTTTAGGCGGTGCCGTACATGATTTTTTCTCGGGTGTAATGAGCATCAAAGAAGATGGCAAAAGCTTACCTGAAATAGCAGGTAAATATTACAACGTGATATTTAAAGGCTTTATGCTAATTTTTACTGCCATGCTGCTGTTTTTTGTGGGTGTGGTGTTCATCATGAGCCCTGCGGGCCTGTTGAGTAATTTGGATTTATTTAAAGATACGTTTTTAGCAAATAATACTTTTTGGGTGTTGGCTATTTTGGCGTATTACTTTTTAGCGACCTTACTACCAATAGATAAAATCATCACTAAATTTTACCCTATTTTTGGTCTATTAATGATTGTAATGACAGTAGCTGTGGCTGTGTCATTACTGTTAAATGCACCGCACTTACCCGTTGCCGGTGACTTTTTAGCTTACTTTGAAGCCGATCACGCTCATGATTTTTTATCACCAAACCCTGATGGACTGCCAACTTGGCCTTTATTGTTCATTACGATTACCTGTGGTGCAATTAGTGGCTTCCATTCAACACAAGCACCTATTATTGCGCGCTGTTTAACCAACGAAAAGTACGTACGCCCAGTATATTATGGCGCTATGATGTGTGAAGGTATTGTCGGTTGTGTATGGGCACTTGCGGGTATTGCGGCCTTCCCAGAAGGCTATGAAGGCTTAAAGGCAATGCTAGATACCGGTGGTCCTGGGCTTGTGGTTAATCACATCGCCAATAGTTACTTAGGTGTTCTTGGTGGAATTATGGCAATTATTGCCGTGGCTGTATTCCCAATTACCTCAGGCGACACGGCGTTTCGCTCTCTACGCTTAACGGTGGTTGATGCGTTTAATATTCCACAAAGTTTACGTAACCGCTTATTGTTAGCTGTGCCTATTTTGACAATAGCGTTCTTTATGACAAAACTCGATTTCTCACTGATTTGGCGTTACTTCGCGTTTTCAAATATGTTGTTATCGACCAGCGTACTTTGGCTTGCAACCAAGTACTTATTTGATCGTGGTGCGTTCCATTGGATTGCAAGCGTTCCAGCAGTTATCGCTTCAGCTGTGACACTTTCGTACATTATGACTGCGGCCATAGGCTTTAACTTATCAAGTGATTTAGGTAAGCCAATTGGTGCTGTTGTTGCGGTCGTAGGCTTGATAGGGTTGGCTGTGGTTCATACAAAACATAAAAAGCAGTTAGCTTAACGGGTAGAGATTCAATCAAGCGGGCAATTAGGTATTGCCCGCTTTTTTGTATCCATGGTTTGTATGAATTTTCAACACTCGTTGTGAAGGACTTCTTCAAGATAAGGAAGTGCAGGGAACGCACCTTTTTTTAAGCACGCTTTTGCCCCACAACGTAAACCAAATGCCATTGCTTGTGCGACAATTTTATCATTGCAAATTTGCTCTGTGACGGGCAGCTTGGTATTAAAGTGATGAAAGTAATATAAAACACCCGCAATAAATGCATCGCCAGCACTTGTTGTATCTATCGCTGTAATTGTGGGGGCATTTTGCTCAATAGAAAATGCACTGCTAATCGCTTTAGCTGGGTTTGGCCCATCAGTAATGAAAATAAGCTTTACCCCTAAGTTGAGTAACTTTTCAATAAAACTATTTGGCTCAATAGCGTGTTGATTGGCTAAAAACTCTAGCTCATCGCGCGATAACTTTATTAAGTCGCAAGAACTGTAGTATCGCTCAACGGTTGCAGCGATGTCATCAGGTTGTTGCCATAAGCTATAGCGTAAGTTCACATCAAAACTTGTCAGCATACCGTGCTGGCGCGCGTGCTTTAAAGTGCTCAGTGTCGTGTTTGCTGCGTGTGAGTCAGTTAAGGTATTCGAACAAAAATGAAGGGCAGAGAAATCTTGCCATTGTATTTGTTCTAGGTGCTGTTCGTTTACCAATAGGTCAGCAGTCTCGTGACGATAAAAATTAAAGCTACGCTCTGCCTGTTCATCTAAACTGACAATAACCATCGCTGTCTGCGAGTCTTTAATTGTAAATAAGTAATCAGTGGCTACATTATATTCTGTTAAGGCATCAGTTAACTGAGCTGCAAAGTTATCATCGCCCATGCCACCACAAAATGTAGCGTTACCGCCTAGCTTTGCATAGCCAACAGCGACATTAGCAGGGGCACCACCTGGAATAGGGGAGTAAGCTGAGTTTTTACTATCATGAGGTAGCATATCAATAAGTAACTCACCAAAGCTTAGTAATTTGTTCATTATTAAAACCTTAAAAAGCCCAGCTAGAGCTGGGCACAAACAAAGGGAGGGTCTGCTTAACTAGTTAAACATGTACTTTAATGTTAATGATGTAGTGCGGCCATTGATTGCCCGAGCACGTATTATGTTATTCTCTGGCACACTGCCTTCCTCAGCTTCAGTAATCCCCACCGTGTCGAATAGGTTATTTACATTAAAGGCAAGGTTAAGGTTTTCTGATAGGTCGTAGCTAACAAAGCCGTTGACCTGGGTATAGCCATCAAATTTCAGATCGTTATTATCTTGGGCATAGGCATCGGTTGTGCCAATAAAGCTTAAGCCTGCAGAGCCTTGATCAAAGTTATAGCGTGCCATTAGTGAGTAAATAAAATCTGCTTGGCGGCGAGGCGTATTACCTACTACCTCTGGAGTTAATGCATCTTTAGCAATTTCAGCATCGGTCCAGGTTAGGTTACCGCGAAAATCCCAAGCATCTAAGAAGTAAGTTGATTCCAGCTCAATACCTTTTGCTTCATACTCACGGTCGAAAAATTTCTGTGATGTTGCTTCGAAGTTTTGCTCTTCCGTTTCAGCATAAAATGCGGTTGCGAAAACTGATAATGAATCAAAACGTTTTTTAACACCAAACTCATACTGGTTTACTTCATCAACGGCATCTTCATCAGCAACAGAGCCATCAGCTGCGACTTTACCAAATAATAAGCGGTCAGCGTTTGCACGCCCCCCTTGGCTTATACGGGCAAATGCAGCTAGGCTTGGGTCAATTTGATAGTTTGCACCTACAGAGTAAGACGCGTAGTCCCAATCATAATTGACGATGCTTGGGTTACTAATATCAATCCCTGCAACATTTTGTTCTGGAATTGAAATACTACCATCACGGTTCATATCAACGGTTGATGTCACTGCACCGGCGTAAGTACCTCTTGCTTCACCACTATCATAGCGAGCGCTGGCATCAATACTTACATCACCTAATTTGGTAGAAAAAGCCACATACGGTGCGCGAGTTTCGTAGTCGGTATCGTAGTTACGTTGACAGCAATTGCCCCAGTAAGGTGTACCATAAGCGTATAAGCCGCTATCAGAAAAACTATCACCATTTGCTGCGTAAACATCTAATAAAGCGGCGTTATCACCTTTAAGCTCCATCAGATAAGAATTCCAAAGCCATGACATGCTTATAGTTTGACTTGATGCATAATAACCAAATGTCAGGCTGGTATCTTCGCCAAACTCTTTTGTAAGCTTTAAATCGTTAACAATAGAGCCGAAATCATTCATGGTTACATCAAACGTATGAATGCGCATAGCAAGGTCATCGGTAAATGCTTGTCCTTGCGCCCCACCTGTTGCATAACTTAACGTAGCGCCTGAGCCTGCAATGCTGGCGGCAATATCGTTTGCGTTGCCTACTTCAGCAGGGATCAATGAAGTAAAGTTACCGCTCACAGATGATTTTCTAAAGCGATTTTCAATACGCCAGTCGTTATCTAGGTCAAATACAGCTTCAAAGCCAACCGCATCTACTTGCGGGTTCATACCATTGCGCATGTCACCTTGGCTGATCTGATTGTTGCCATCAAGGCGAGTCGTTGATAAAAATTGTGCAGAATGTGGTGTATCTGACTGGGCGTCAAACCCTTCTATTGAGCTGCCGTCGGCGTACATAGGCATTGGTAAATAGCCAATGCTTTGATCGTCTAAATGCTTGTAGTAAAGGCGTACATAACCGGTATCGAATTCTTTTGTGATATTGGCTTTTATTTGGCCGCCTTTGTTTGCTGTGTAACCCGCTTCACGAGGGCCTTCACCTTGACGAATAAAGCCACCAACATGAAAACGCACGCTATCGTTTAAGTAGGTACCATATTCAAAGTCAGTTCTTAAAGAGTCGTAATCAAGGCCAATCGTAGTTGCAACACTGCCAGACTCTTCTTCGCCGGTTTTTGATATAAGATTAATAATACCGCCTGGGGCATCACTGGCTGCTGTTGATGCTGAACCTCCTCGAATTGACTCAACAGTTTGTACTGTGCTGTCTAGGCGCATGAAGATGTCAGCATTACCAAATGCAATATCACCAAACTGCATTACAGGAAGGCCATCTTCCTGTAATTGTAAAAATTTAGCGCCACCAGATGCGACAGGTAAACCGCGAACAGCGATATTAGCATTACCTTCGCCACCAGTTGATTCAGAGCGAACACCTGGGATGATTCTAAATGCTTCTGCTGTAGAGCGAGGCGTTGCTACTTCAATTTCGCTCAAAGATACACTGCTTACCGATACACTAGACTCCATAATTGTTGAGCGTCTTGGTACCCCTGTAACGACAATTGTTTCTAAGCCTTTTCTGGCTTGATCAGCTTGCTGTGCTTCTTCTGCATAGAGCCCTTGGCTTACAGCAAGAGCAAGTGAGCTAAGTAAATATAGTGATGTGTTGTATGTTGTCATGGTATGCCTCGTTGATTACTCACCCAGTGGGTTGTTATTTTTTACTTAATCGATTAAGTAAAAATAACAAAGTTTTTACATTAAGCAACTTTTTTTTGCCATTTTAAGTTGTTTTTTTAAACTTACATTGTTTTTAAAAGAGATTTTTTTGATATTTTTAAATCCCTTTTACTCTTCTATAGGGCTTATTTGATGTAAAGCAGCTGCTGAAGGGTCTTTAAAATAGTTATATAGCATAGCTAGGAATAGCAGCACGGCAAAGCCGGTCGCGAGGATAAATCCGTATCTTACATGGCCAAACATATCACTGATCATACCCATAAATAAGGGGGCTAAAGCTGCTGAAAGAGCTGTGAAAAACAGAATAACCCCAGCCACTGCACCGTGCTGTTGAACGGCAAAGCATGAAATTCCTTTTGAGTTAAGCGTTGGGTAAACCATAGACATAAACAATCCCGATAAAGGTAATAACAATACTGCAGCATTTACTCCACCTATGAGCGTGCCAACATAACACAGAGCAATGCCCAAGCTTAACCAAACCATGACACTTTGCCAGCTAAAGCGATTGAGCAGCCATACAGCAATAAATCGACCAGCGGCACGTAATATAAAGAAGATCGTCAGTGCATAAGTTGCCATTAAAGTCCAAGAGCCGGTGTAGTCTGCTAGTAGAGTCGGCATCCAGACATAAATTGCAACTTCGGTTGCAACATATAATGCAATCGCGAGTGAAAAGCCCAGCGCATAAGGGTTTTTTACCATTTTCATAGTGGTGGCGAATGAAGTGGGCTGTGCTGTGGTTTTAGCAACCGGGGGATAATCTGCAAGCCATGCCAGTACTGCAAGTATTAAACACATAACACCAGCTATAATGTACAAGTAGGTCCAACTGACTTGCTGAGTTAATAAGAAGCTCACTAAGGCAGGGCCTACTATTGCGCCTATACCAAAGAACCCTTCAACTTTATTCATGGTTTTTGTGTGGTCATTATTACTTTGTGAAATGTCGCCGAGCAGCGCTAAAGCCCCTGTTTTGAAAAGTCCTATAGCTAAGCCAATTAAACATAAAAGAATAACGAAAATAAGGAAGCTGCTGCTAATTGCAAACAAAAAGCAACTTATAGAAAAAATAAATAAGCCCAACATAATTGTTTGTTTACGGCCAAAACTGTCTGCTAAAAAGCCCAGAAATAGGCCACTTAAAGCGATTAAAGCCATAGGGGCATAATGAAATGCGCTTGCTTGTGTCATGCTTAAATTAAATTCTTTTATTAACTCAGGAATGATCATGCCAACGGCATCAGAGGTCATGGCAAACATAAAAAACATCATATATGTTAACCAGCGTATGTGTTGCAATGAAGTATTGCTAACGAGTGTGTGCGTTTTATTCATCTTTATATCCTCGTCAGGTGGTTAAGCATTTTTCTAATGAACTCAATAAATTAATTATTAAATCATAGTTTAACCACACCGTTTTTGTATCAAAGTTGTAAAAACTTCTTGTAAAAATTGGTTTCCTAGTTAAAGATATATCTTAATCGATTAAGATTCAACTTGGTATTTACACATGATGAAGAATAAAGTTCAACTGATCACCTACGCAGATCGAATAACAGGTAAAGACATTAACGCTTTAACTGATTTACTAAATGGCCCACTAGCAGGGGTTTTTGCTGGGGTGCACTTATTACCTTTTTATAACCCTATTGATGGCAGTGATGCGGGGTTCGACCCTATAGACCACAGTGCTGTTGACGAGCGTATTGGTACTTGGCAAGACATTCAAGCACTCGGTGAAGGGTACGATTTGATGGCTGATTTGATTGTTAATCATGTCTCGGCGCAGTCTTTTCAGTTTAACGATGTATTAAAAAATGGCGATAAATCAGCTTATTGGGACTTATTCTTAACAAAAGAAGATGTTTTTCCTGATGGTATGAGTGAGCAAGAGCAGCAAGCAATCTACCGTCCACGTCCAGGGAGTTGTTTTACACCCATTACCTGTGAAAATGGTGAAACATATGAGTTTTGGACAACATTTACTGATAACCAAATTGATATCAATGTGAAGTCTACGGCTGGGGTTGAGTATTTAGATAATGTTTTGACAAAGTTTTCGCAAAATAACGTCAACATTATTCGTCTAGATGCTGCAGGGTATGCAATAAAAGAAGCGGGAACTAACTGTTTCATGCTTGACCAAACATTTGATTATCTTGATAAACTTTCAGCTCAGGCGAATGAGCTTGGGATGGAAACAATTGCTGAGATCCACAGCCACTATCAAACGCAGGTTGAAGTCGCTAAACGCGTTAACATGGTTTATGACTTTGCATTACCACCGCTAATTTTGCATAGCTTATTTACTAACAATAGTGATGCACTTGTACAATGGTTAACAATCTCACCGCGTAATTGTTTAACTGTACTTGATACTCATGACGGTATCGGAATTATTGATGCGGGGCCTATGGGTGATAAAGCAGGGCTATTAGATGCAGCACAAATCGATAATTTAGTTGAGACTATTCATACAAACAGTAACAATCAGAGCCGCCAAGCAACTGGGGCTGCCGCCAGTAATGTTGATTTATATCAGGTAAACTGCACTTACTACAATGCCTTAGGTGCAAATGATTTTGATTATCTTGTTGCTAGAGCTATTCAGTTCTTTGCTCCAGGTGTGCCACAAGTATATTATGGCGGGTTGTTTGCGTGTGAAAATGATATGGGCCTATTAGCTAGCACTAATGTGGGCCGTGATATTAACCGCCCTTATTTAGATGCTACAGTGATTGATGGTTCATTAGCTAAGCCTGTAGTGCAAGGGCTTTTAAAATTAATTGCGATTCGTAACTCGCACCTTGCATTTAACGGTGATTTTAGTGTTACCGGCGGTGCTAATAGCTGTGTTTTAAAGTGGCAGTTAGATGAAGTGGCCATTGAGTTAAATGTAGACTTCGCACGACGCGAAGCACTAATAATTGAACATAAAGCAAATGAGCAAACTTTAACATCGTTAAGCGATTTATTAAGTTAGTTTATTCAAAGCACTTATTAGCCACTTTGCCCTAATTGTAATTGGTAGTTTATAAGTGCTTTTTTCTCTTCTTTAGAGATAAATAGTTTAGCAGCCAGTGCACCTTTTTCTTCACTGTTTTGGTGGATAGTGGTCAAGGTTGGTACAAAACGTTGGGCTTCATCAATACCGTCAAAGCCGACAATCCTAATATCGTCTGGTATGTTTAAACCGAGTTTTAAGGCCTCTCGCATGGCTGCTAATGCTATTAAATCACTCATACATAGTAAAACAGTGGGTCGAGGTATACTCGATAGCGCTTCTTTTGCGGCAATCGTGGCAAATCGCTCACTGCTTTCGGGGATGTTCCAAATTCTATCTTCAGCTATAGGAATAGCGAGTTCTGTAAGGGCGGTTTGATAACCACGTAGGCGTTGGTGCGCGATTGATTGACCCGCTTCGCATTCATGATGTTCGTAAACACGACACAGTACATTTTCATCAAGTAAACGCAGTCCTAAAATAGCAACTTGGTCCTCTTTGTTTTTAAGTGCATGTTTGGCTACTTCATAGCTTGCTTGTTCATTATTAATATTTACGGATGCATTACGATCAATATCAAAATCGACAGTCACTACATGTTTTGGCACTGTTTTTAATTGCTCTACTAATAGCGGATTTCGTGGGCGGCCATAGCAAATAAAGCCATCTACGAAGTCGACAACGCTATTCAAATTATCGTTATTGCCAGAAAAAAGTAACAGGTTATTACCTTGTGTTTCTAGTACAGATGCTACTCCACGCATAAAGCTACTGGCGACAGGATCAGAAACCATGTATTCAACACTGTCAGGTAAAACTAGAGCAATAATATTAAATTTACCGCGACGAAGTGATTGTGCTGCTTTATTTGGACCAAAATACCCAAGCTCTTTACACGCTGCCAAAATAGACTCTCGACGGCTTTTAGAGAGCTGATCAGGTCGGTTAAATGCATTTGATACCGTTGCATTTGACACACCTAATTCTTTGGCGATGCTTTTTAGTGTCCAGTGGTTTTTTTTAGTCATGTAAGTATTTAATCAATTTGCCGCTCGTAAAAAGTAAATTATCATATTTAACTTTAAATCAAAGTGTTAATTGAACCTAAATGGCTTTCACTAAGGGAGTATCTTCAACACAGAGCGATATTTTAGCAAATATATAAAATGACCTAGTAAGAAAAGCTTATTAATAGAGCGGGAGTACAGATATGGGACTGATTGTAAACAATTTGTAATGTTCTTAAAGTGTTTGAATTAACGCAATAAAAAGTTCGTCACTAGGATGGATTAAATTGTAATAGTAATCTAAACTCGGCAAAGAACTATAATAATATCAATAAGGTTTCTCTTTTTTATCATGAAAAAGTATCAACAAAAGTCATTGTTTGCTGTGTTTGCCGGTATTATTATTTTTTGTTTAGGTATTGTTATTTTAGCTATTGTTACCAGCAGTAAAATAGTCAACGATATTCGAGTTGATTCTTTACACCTTATTAAACATATCGACGCAGCGTCAGCTGAGAGAGACAAATTACTTACCCCATTGAATTTATTAGGCTATACGCAGTGTGATGATAGAACACTTTTAGCTATGCGTAGGGCATTATTTGATGCTAACTATACGATTGATATTGGCTTTTTAGAAAGGGATAAATTAACTTGCACAACAGGCACTGGCGTCTTGGACTCACCGGTAAGTGAAATTCAACCTGATTATGTGCAGCCAGAAGGTATTAGTGTAAAGTTTGCGCCTTCTCTAAATTTATTACTTTTTCCAAACAGACCCATGCAAGGCATCCTTGTTCGACAAGGTAATTATAATATGGTGATTCAGCCTAGCGCCATCCAACCTGAATCGATTAAATCAAGCTTTTGGCAAGTGTTTTATAAAAATACAAATAGCACCACGAATCACCTTGCTGGTCATCAAGGCACCTATCAACGAGCTCTAGGCACCCGATTACCTTATGAGAGCTTAGTGACCTGCAGCCTCATTAATCGTCGTTATTGTGTGGCTATTAATTACCCTTGGGGCGACTTCATATTTAATAATAAAACTTTATTTATTATCGCACTTACTTTATGTGTATCACTTGCACTCTCCACGGGGCTGGTGGTCAATTACTATATGGCGGCTAAACGTTCAATCGGGCGCAGAGTGCGTAAAGGGTTAAGTAAAGGATCTTTTTATTGGGAATACCAGCCGATCATAGAACTACACAGCCAGCAAGTAATAGGTTGCGAAGTATTGGCACGGTTTAAAGATAAACAGGGAGCTATACCTCCGGATGTTTTTATTCCCTTATTACGTCAATATCAGCAAACATGGGATTTTACATCGACAATGATCAAAACGGCTATCGAGGAACTCGATGCAGAGCAGGAATTGGCTGATGGCTTTAAGGTTTCTTTTAATATATTTCCTCACGATGTTAAGTGTGCCAATGTATCAAAATTACTAGATATCACAGGGCTTTTAACATCTAGGTTTACCATTTGTTTAGAGATCACAGAAGATGAATATCTGGACTCTAAAACTGCCCAAAGTGAACTGAAAAGTTTGGTTGATGCTGGATTTGTGTTATCAATTGATGACTTCGGTACGGGTTATTCTAATCTTGCAAATTTGAACCATTTAAATTTTAGTCAGCTTAAAATTGATCGAACCTTTGTTCAAGACATAACAACCGAGGGTCTTAAAGCTTCGTTGATCCCAAATATTATGGCATTAGTTAAAAAGTTTAATTACATATGCATTGCTGAGGGCATTGAAACAGCTGAACAAGAATCAATTCTTAAAGATGCTGGAGTCAATTATGGTCAAGGTTGGATGTACGCTAGATCAATGTCGATAGATGAACTTAAACGATTCATAAAGCAATAATTTACCCATGCCTTTTGGTTATTAAAGGCTGAATCATTTAAACTAACACAAAGCCCATAACATGGGCTTTGTTGTAAATTAATTTGCTCGTTTATAAACGGCTAACGGGTGAGAGGTACTCAAAGAGACATGTACTTTATCGCCAGGGCTTACCACGACTTCGTGGCTGACTCTGCTGGTAACCAGTGTTTTACAGGCGAGTTCAACGGCGCATAAACGACTCCCGCCTTCAAAACGTACCCACACCACAACACCATTATTGCCTGTATCACCCTGTACTAAAACAACATCGTCCGGACGTAATAGTACGTCGACATCGCCCTGTTCACAATCTACGCCATATGCAGGAACATGACCAATATCTGTATTTGCGATGCCTTGATCAAACTGACCACTTATAAAACTGGCTTCACCTAAAAAGCGAGCAACGAAACGGTTATTTGGCATACTAAAGCAGCGCTCAGGCGTATCGAGCTGTTGAATTTTACCTGCTTGTAAAATACCGACTCGGTCACCCACAGATAAGGCTTCTTCTTGATCGTGAGTGACCCAAATAGCAGGCACTCCCGCTTCTTTAAGTGCATTGCGAATATCCCAACGCAGCATGTCTTTTAATGCAGCATCAAGGTTAGAAAGTGGCTCATCAAGTAAAACAAAATCAGGTTGGTGCGCGAGTGTACGAGCAAGAGCTACCCGTTGTTTTTGCCCTCCAGAAAGGGTTGCAGGCTTTTTATCACGAAAGTCATCTAGGCCAAGTAGTTTTATCCAATGATCGGCAATAGCAGTATCTTTCAGCCTAAAGCAGATATTTTGCACCACGGTTAAATGAGGAAACAAGGCAAAATCTTGAAACACCATACCGACACTACGCTTTTCTGGTGGAACCGTGAGTTTTGGGGTCGCTTTCCATTTAGCGAGCTGGATCTCTCCCTCGCTAATAGGGATTAGTCCGGCGAGTGCTTGCAAAATAGTACTTTTTCCGCAGCCTGTGGGGCCAACAAGCATGAGGATTTCGCTTTTTTCAAGCGACAAGTTTAGATCGCTCACTACACGGTTGGTGCCATAATCTATAGACAACTGGCTTACAGATAGCATGTGTTTATTAATCCTCAGTGTTCGAGATGGTTACGTTTTTCGCCAGACATCATAATAGCTAACCCGCAAGCAGAAATCACTACTAACAATAAGCCAGGAATAGCTGCTCGGCCAAAATAACCGGCTTCATAAACACGCCACAAATAAGTAGAGAGTGTTTCAAAACCTGTTGGGCCAAGCAATAGTGTGGCTTCTAATTCACGCATTGATTCTAAAAATACCAGTGCGGCGCCGGCGATAATACCGCGCATAGTCAGTGGTAAGGTAATTCGTGTAAAGGCTTCGCGAGGGCTTGCACCTAGTACACGAGCAGATTTAACCAAACTAGGATCGAGGTGCTCTGTGCTGGTTCGCACTGAGCCGACCGCTAAAGGTAAAAAACGTAACATATAGGCAATAATTAAAAGCCCTAATGTTTGATATAAAAAGGGCAGTTGCAGACCACCGTAAACCAAAGCTGTGCCCATAACGATACCTGGGATACCAAAACCAAAATAAGTTACGCGTTCCATAATGCGCCCGGTTTTTCCACTAAGCGCTGCATGAGCAACAGGGATAGCCACAATGACGGCGACAATGGCAGCAATAGCAGAAGCATACGCTGAGTTCCAGGCAATACTAAAATCAAAAGAGCTGAACCCATCACGGGCCAACCACAATGAAAATATCGCTAAAGGTAAGCCAATTGCTAACAGTAACACAGGGGCAAATGTGGCAAACATAGCAGCAAGTTGCCACTTTTTAGGGAATAAGATGAGTGATCTACCATGGCGTTCACTGGCGGTTTTAATTTGTGACTCTATTAATAGTAAAAAGCCTACAATTACCATCAGTTGTAAAGACAACATAGCCGCACGACTCAGAGCAAAGGCATTATATTCAACGTAAATAACCCGCGTAAATGTATCAAGGCGCATCATTGCAGGAGTACCAAAGTCAGACAAGGTATAAAGCGCTACCAGTAACGAGCCTGCGGCAATACCATTTACTACGCGCGGAAGAATAACTTTAAACACACTTTGGGTCATCGACATACCCAAAGTTCGGGCTGCATTGACCATGCTAGCATCAAGGCTTAATAATGACGAGCGAGTGGTCATCATCACAAATGGAAAAGTATATAGGGTCATGACAATGGCGGCGCCACTAAGACCATCCATTGCGGGAAGTTCTATACCGAGTAGATTATGTAGCTCGCCACCGGAGCCAAAAGCCGCATAAAGGGTAAATGCACCAATATAACTGGGGATTGCCAAGGGAGCTGCAAAGAAAACCAACCAAAACTTTTTAAAGGGTAAATGCACATAAGCGCTAATAAAAGCTAATGGCACGCCAATTAAAATAGATCCAATGACGGTAAGCACCATGAGGGAGAGGGTGTTGCCGAGAATTTTTAAGTTATGGTTATCAAAAAAAGAGCTGGCATCAGCTGCCAGCGTAATTAAAATAAAAATAGGGGTCAAGGTAATAAGCGCTGCAAGCAGCGCCATTGGGTAAGAAGCAGGTAATCGCATTACAATACGCCGCTATTACGCATCAAGTCTATGGTTGGCCGCAAATCAGCTAACTGAGTAAGGTCAATTTTAGGAGGAGAAACACTTGCTAAAGAAGGCAGGCCTTTTGGTTGTTCTACCCCATTAACGAGCGGTATTTCATATGCTTCACGGGCTAAGTAAGCCTGTACTTCACTGCTTAATAAGTAACGCATAAAATTGGTTGCCAACGGATCTTCGCTTAACGCTAGAATACCCGAAGCGTTGACTAAACAACCTGCATCTTGCTCAGTAAATGCAAGATCAAGCTTAGCATCCGGTTTACCTGATTTTAATCGTAGGGTGTAGTAGTGGTTTGCAAAACCAATATCTACTTCGCCGCGCTCAACAGCCATCACTACACCTAGTTCACCAGCGTAGGTTTTTGCACGTTTTTTGACTTTTTTCAGCCACTTGGCGGTTTTATCGTCACCTTCAAGTATACGCATCGCTGTTACAAAAGACTGAAACGAAGCGTATGCAGGTGCCCAACCAATACTTAAGTCGCTGTCAGCAATTTCCATGATGCTGTTAGGAATTTGCTCTTTAGTTAAACGAGAGGTGTTGTAAGGAAGTGTACGTATACGCCCTGTTACTGGTGCCCAATCTTTATAACGAAATTGCGGTTGCAATTGCGTTGCTAGATCGCTTGGCAGTGGTTGTGCTAAACCTGCATCCGACACTAAGCCAATCGCACCTGAGTCCACAGCCCAAAATAAGTCAGCTCTGCGCACCCCAGCTTTTGCTTCAGCAACAATTGTATTTGCAAGCGCCGCTGTTGGCCCGCGGCGAATATTTAATTTGAAATCTGGGTTTTTGTTTTCAATTGCTTGCAGCACATTTTCGTACAAACCGCCTTCACCACGGCCTAAATATAAGGTCAGTTGACCTTTCAGCTTAGGTAAATCATCGACTGATACAGGGTTTGCTATGCTGGCAGCTAGTGCGTGAGAAAGAGGCAATGGTAATGAACCAATTGCCCCTAACGCAGCTAGGCCTTGTATAAAGGTCCTACGCTTCACTTAAAATACATCCTTACGTGCTTTTTCTGCTTCTTCAAGTAAAACTTTGGCGCGGTCTAGTTTAGTTTGCATGTCAACGATTACGTCTCGTACTTGGTCTACGCTTTTGTTATCTGAGATTGCTTTTGGCAACGTTACGTTAAAATCTTTTTCGAGTACTTCAACTAGTTTCGCGTCTTTAGCGATGAGTGTTCCTTCAACACCTTCAAATAAATGTAGGTAAGTATCATGAACAATGCTTGTTGCTTCATCGCTTAAACGTTCAGCATACTTTGCTACAACGCGATCAAGTTTATGTTTAATTTCATCAATGGTGGCACTTTGTGTCATGCCTTCAGTTGCGGTTGTTGCAATATTATCTAACAACCCTTTTTGCTGAAACTGTGCTGCAAGTTTAACAGCACCAAGGCCTTGCCACAATGCAGAATCCATTGCTGCTTGTTGTTTACGAGCTTCACTGGCTGGTTCTTTGTTATCTATGGCCATTTTTACGCCATAAATACCTTGCCAAATTGATGCGTAAACTGGAACGTAATTGGTCTCAATTGCGCTGTGGAACTTTACAGATTCCCAGTATTCAATCAGGTCATCGCTATTAACTGCTTTTGCACCTTTGCTTTCGTAATCGCTTACCATGGTGTCGACTTTACCGATCATCCATTCAACTTCTTCAGAGTAATCTTTAATATTTGCTTGTAAGTGATTTACATGCTCGCCAATTGGGCCATTAGCAAGCACAGGTTGTGCAACAAACGTTGACACCAAAAGAAGGCTTACACCTAACGTTGTAGCTGATTTAAATAGTGAATTCATAACAGAGGATCCGAAATGGTAATTGTAAATGATAGCCATTATCATATCCGTAATAATGGTCAAAATCAATATACTTAAATTTACTCTTAATCTGTCATTTTTTCTATATTTATAAAGTGTTATCTGTGGATAATGTGCTTTTTTGGTCTATTGTTTTTGTTTAAGTTGTTACTTGATTGAATCTTGTTCGAAAATAATGAAGTATACATATCATTAAGTTTTTCGAGTTTAGGTAAATTATATATTGCGTGCAGCCTAGCTATGGGTATGATCTCACTTAGTTATCATTACTTTAAAAGGCATGTTGTTGGTAGATTATTTGCTCAAATTTAATATACTGTATTTTTTGATTATTAGTTTCAATGTCTCTGCGGCCAACAGCGAAAGTAATGACTCAACTATGGTGGTTGATGTTCGTGATAAACTTAACTTGCGAATGCAAAATACAGCACAATGGCTAGACGATCTATTAGCTGATGACATCAACCAGAATCAGGCACATGCTAAAGGCTATTTACGTTTAGGGTGGGCACCACGCAGTGCGGATTTTGCTGACATAGAAACACGCTTTAAAGTATCGTTAAGCTTGCCCAGTTGGGAAAATCGAATTAATTTAATCATCGACAATGACGCCGATGAATTTAGCCGGCTACCTTTTGAAACAAATTCATCTCTTAATCAAGAGGATGAAAAAGTAAATGCGGCACTACAGTTTTTGGTTGAGCGAACGGCTAATGTAGAGTTTGAAAATCGCATCGGTGTATCGCGCAGCCAGTTGTATGGGCGCAGTGCTGTTAGTTGGAAAAAAGAGTTCAATAACACTCAATATGCAGCCTCCGTGGGCGCAGAGTATTATTTCTCAGATGGTTTTGGTTATTTTATTAAGCTTTCAAGCGATACTAAATTTAATGATTTCTATTCTGTGAATGTTTCGGCCAATTATCGTGAAATTGCCGACGAATTAGATAGTGAGTTTCGTTCAGGGGTATATTTAAGCTATATACCAGATACTCAAAGGGCGATGGTTTTTGGTGTTAATGTTCATAACAGTTTTGATGATTTCACCAATTACACACTTTCGTATCGGTACCGACAACAAGCACAATATAGTTGGCTATTTTTTGAGGTGGAGCCTTTTTTAGAGTACCGCGAAGAGCTAAATTACCGTGATGAAGTTGGCCTAGCCATTCGTTTAATTGGTTATTATGGTCAGTGATAATGACCTTTAAAGACAGGTTATGGTAAAATTGCAGCAGTTTAATATAGTAGAGATAGATCATGGCCAGCACCGCCCACGCATTACATATTTTGGTTAAGCACAAAGAGCTTGCCGAAGACATCATCAAGCAGCTGAAAAAAGGCGCGAAGTTTCAAGTACTCGCTAAAAAGCACTCTACTTGCCCGTCAGGTAAAAAAGGCGGTGATTTAGGCGAATTTAAACGCGGTAAAATGGTGCCACAGTTTGATAAAGTGGCGTTTAATAGTGAAATACTCGAGCCACATTTAGTTAAAACTAAATTTGGTTGGCATATAGTGAAAGTACTTTATAGAACTTAAGAGTAAAGTTAGCGAGGGTAAAGTTAGTGTGAAAACCGTGCCGTTTTGATTTAAAAATAAAAACCACCTAGCTCAGGTGGTTTATAAGTTTATGATAGTGAGTACTTAACTGCTAACTGCTAACTGCTAACTGCTAACGGCCTTCGGTTGTACATCCAGACCATAGCCAAACATGACTGCAAGTACTAATACAATAGATGCTGCTACCATTAACTTTATCAGTAGCGGTAAGCAAAAACGGAACCAGTGGCCATAGGGTACACCCGCCATTCCTAAAATACCCATCAATACAGCATTGGTTGGAATGATCATATTAGAAAAGCCATCACCAAATTGATAAGCCAATACAGCAACTTGACGTGGCACGCCGACTAAATCGCCCAATGGTGCCATTAATGGCATTGTGACATAGGCTTGCCCTGAACCTGATGGAATAAACGTATTAAGTAATGTTTGTATTACTAACATGCCTATTGCTGATATTTCAGCGCTTACATAGGAAAGTGGCAGCGACATTCCGTGTACTAAGCTATGTAATATTTGTCCATCTTCAAGGATCAACGCAATACCACGTGCGACACCGATTAAGATAGCGGTCGTTACTAAGTCAGAGACACCTTCAATAAAACGATTGGCTGTTTCGTTTGCAGATAAGCGACCCAGTATCGCAACTACTGCACCCCAAGCAATAAACACGCCGCCTAATTCGTATAAGTACCAGCCTTTGGTTGCAATGCCCCATACAGCAATGCCTAAAGTAATAATAAAGCTACCTAGAATGAGTTTATGGCGCAGTGCTAATTCAGGGTAATGTGGGGTCTCTTTGTTACTTAACGGGCAAGGTACGTCTAGCATCATTGATTTATTTGGATCTGCTGCAACACGCTTGGTGTATTGCCATACATGATGAAAACCAATTAATACAAAGGGTATAAATATCGCTAACCTGAGCCATAAGCCAGAGTAAACAGGCACTTCAGCTATTTGTTGTGCAATTAGAACTGTAAAAGGATTAAAAGCAGACACGCCATAGCCAATACCATAACCTGCGACGATCATTCCTACTGCTGTCATCGCATCTAGTCGCATTGCTTTACATAAAGCCACTAAAATCAGCACAAATGGAATGTATTCGCCGGCAGTACCAATACTGCTTGATGCCAAGGCAAAACAAAAAACCACCATAAATATAAGTCGTTGCGGCTTTTCGCCGTGGCGTTCAAGTAATCGGCCAATCAGTGCATCGACGGTTCCTGTTGCGCGAGCGATGGCAAGTACACCACCCACAATCAATACAAAAAAGATCACATCTTGTGCAGCGGCAAAGGCTCTAGGGATTGCGGTTAGTAGATCCCATGGAGTTAAATAATGACGTTCAGCGACAGTTTGATAAGTGCCTGCCATTACCATTTCGCGGCCATTTTCAGTCAAAGTGGTATCAAAAAAGCCTTGCGGTACTAACCAAGTAGCAACCAGCGCGATTATCATCATACCTAGCAGTAAAATCAAAGTATGCGGGACCTTGAATACGCTTTTCATAGATTCTCCATTATTGTGTGTGAGTTGCAGATAAACCTGCTTTTTATGAAGAATATCATGAGTTTTCAGTGCAAAAATAAAAAAGGAACAGAGTATGTAAACGATTGTAACTGACTGGTAAATCTACTGACGAAAAAGGGGGAGTGGTAAAATATTAACCAAAAGTCACGTAAATTTTATTTACGTGACTGGCTTGTTAAGCTATTAAACTTCTTGCTCTGCAATTTGCTTAAATGCTTGTACAAATGCGTCGCTTGGTTGGCCGCCGGTGAGGGCGTATTGATCGTTAATAATAAAGGTTGGCACTGAGGTAATGCCCATTTGTTGAAGCTTATTTTGCTCGCTACGAACCTCTTGAAAATACTCGCCTGAGTCTAAAATCTCTTTTGCACGGGCTCTATCAAGGCCAACACTTTGTACTACATCAAGCAGGTTGTCTTGCTCATTAAGGAAAATTAAATCAGTAAAGTGGGCTTTAAATAAAGCTAGTTTAAGCTCTGTTTGTTTACCTTCGGTTGCAGCCCAAGTGAGTAAACGATGTAGATCAAAACTGTTGATCATGATGCGTTTGCCGTCAAAATTAAAGGTAAAACCTGCTTTTTCGCCCATCTCTAAAATACGCTGACGGTTTTCGTCACCTTGCTCTTCGCTCAGGCCATATTTTTGTTGTAAATGCTCATTTAAATCTTGCCCTTCAACAGGCATATCAGGATTTAATTCAAATGGCTTCCAACTAATATCAGCTTCGAATTCGTCACTTAATTGGGCTAATGCGGTTTCAAGGTTTTTATAGCCAATAATGCACCATGGACACATAACATCTGAAACGATGTCGATTTTAAGCTTTTTCATGAGTGAGCCTATTTTTACGAAATGTAAGTTTGATATGCTGACTAAGGAAGCTTAATTCAAGTATTATTTCAAAAGTTACAATAAAAGCTGCACAGTATGGGCAAACTGTGCAGCTTTAGATGGGTTTATTAATCGATTTCAGCTGAGCAGAAGTAGTCTTTTAACCCAAATGGGTTGTCGATGCTATGGGCTGGCTCAGTAAACCATTTTGGACCGTTATCAGTCATATAAAAGTGATCTTCTAAGCGTACACCAAATTCATCAGGTACAACCAACATAGGCTCGTTACTAAAGCACATGCCTGTGGCGAGAGGGGTTTTGTCGCCGCCGACTAAATAAGGCCATTCGTGAATGTCCAAGCCAATGCCGTGGCCGGTACGGTGTGGGCACCCAGGTGTTTGGTATTCAGGGCCAAGGCCTTGCTCTGCTAAATAATTACGTGCAGCAGCATCAACAGCTTCACATGTTTGGCCTATTTTCGCTTCATTAAATGCAGCGATTTGTGCGGCTTTTTCATAATCCCAAAACTGACGCTGACGCTCAGTTGCTTCACCAAAGACATAGGTACGGGTAATGTCTGATAGATAATCATGCACTTTACAACCAGTATCAATTAATACCATATCGCCTTTTTTCAGGATTTGCGGATCTTTCACCCCATGAGGAAACGAAGTCGCCACTCCAAACAGTACAATACAGAAGTAGTTTCCTGGCGCGCCTACTTTTTGGTGCGCTTGCTTAATGAATGCTTCAACTTCTGTGGTGCTAATACCTTCGTGAAGCATACTGGCTGTGGCTTTATGTACCGCCAATGTCATATCCATTGCTCGTTGCATTAATGCTAATTCATTGGCTGATTTATGCATACGGCAATGGGCTGTAACCGGCTGGGCATTAATCAAATTTAAGCTTGGTTGTACTTTATTAATACCATCAAAAATAAAAAACTGTGCGCTTTCATCAATGCCTATCGTGCCGTCTGGCGCAATGCCCATTTCGGTTATTACGTTGACAAACAGCTGGTATGGAGATTCATGCTCTTGCCAACCACGGATCGGCCCATCAATGACTTTAAACCCATTCAATGAACCAATCTCAAAATAGGGAGCAATATATTGTACTTCACCTTGTGCAGGTAAAATTGCTCCTACCAGTCGTTCACTTGCATACCAACGCATACCTGTGAAGTAGGTCAAATTTGTGCCCGCATTAAGATAGATGGCATCTATATTATTAGCTTGCATGTATTGCTGGGCTTTTTTTATGCGCTCTCGGTGCTCTTGTGGTTGAATCGGGGTTAAATCGTCAGTCATATTAGTTAAACTGGCAAGTGCTTGTTCTTGGGTTTGGGTGCCAATACCTTGGGTTGTCATAGTGCTCTCCTCGTTAGTGTGGCTATTGTGCAAGTGGGATGTGTGAACTGCAAGCAGCTTGAGTTGAAAAGCGGCTGATACAATAAGGCGTTAGATCAATTTTTGTAGGCTGTTTTAGGCAAAGTGACGTGATTAGCTCTGCTGTAATAGCACCTTGGGTTAATCCGAGGTGTTGATGTCCGAACGCCAAAAATAAATTAGAGTGAGATGGCGCTTCACCGATGACCGGAAGTGAATCTGGTAATGATGGCCTACAGCCCATCCAAACACTATTAGGTTTTAGGTCAACAGTTGTATCATTGAGCATTGCTTTTGCATTGGGCAAAAGTGCAAGTGCGCGCTTAGCATTCATTTTCCGCTCTAAACCTGCAAATTCTACGGTGCCAGCAATTCGTAAGCCTTGACTCATAGGGGTCATTATAAAGCTGCGCTCTGCAGAAGCGACAGGCCTTGAAAGGCCATAATTACTAGTAACCATGCAATGATAACCACGCTCTGTATCTAAGGGTATTTTATAACCCAAAGGCGTTAACAACGATTTGCTCCATGCACCTGCTGCAATAACTACTTTATCTGCAGTAAAATTATGCGTCTTGCTAGCGAGGGTAAAATCCTTGTCAGTCTGTACGATAGAGGTTATTTTTTGTTGACAAAACTGTCCCCCTAACGCGCTAAACTGCTCTGCTAGATTTAGACAAAATAAATGCGGATCAACACTGTGAGCCACATCTTTAAATAACAAAGCGTAAGAAATTGCGGTTGTTAAGTTCGGCTCTAATATACGTAGTTGCTCTGAATTGAGTAATTCAACGGCAACCCCTTGTTCTTTAAAACTGTTATAAAGGCTATTTATTTGAGTTAACGGCGTTGTTTCAAATGTCAATAAACTGCCTTTTTTAGTAAGTAAGTGCCCTAAATTAAACTCATTAAGTAAGTTTTCGTATGCACTGAGTGCCTCTTGATTTAAAGCTTTGAGTGCAGATGTATTCGCCTTATAAATTTTACTTTGCATGTTTTTGCCAAAATGCCAAAACCAAGGCAGGGCTTTGATAATGTATCGCCAATCTATTCGTAATGGCCCTAATGGGTTAAATAACATAGCGGGTAATTTCTTTAATAGTGCGGGGTGTGCCAAGGGGAAAACTTGTTCTGTTGCAAAGTGTCCTGCATTGCCTTTTGAGCAGCCTTGGGCTAAACCATTCTCATCATACAATGTAACCTTAAAGCCAGCGCGCTGTAAATTTAACGCACAACAAATACCAATTACACCCGCCCCAACCACGCCAATATGTTGTGTTTTATTATCAGACAAAATACTACCCCTGTATGCAATATGCTTGTTTTAGCTGATACATCACGGCTTATCGCAATATTGCATTTAGTTTTTAAATTACAAAATATGATTTTTCACAGTTTGTTTTGTTTATGTTTTTATTGTTTATTTTCAGTTTTTTATCGTATTTCAAATCGCTTCTCACGTACCGAACTAAGGCAACAAATGAAGGAATATGAAAACAGGATATTGATTATTGTATACAATATACCTATTATATCAAGTCTAAACATCAATCAGGTAATTAAAATGACAGTAAATTGGCAAAGGGCCTTTGTAGCAGTCACGACACTGTTTTATGCACAGAACGGCATTAAATTTGCGATAAAGGCAAAAATGATCGCTGAACTTATTTTTAAAGGTGTTCATGGCATTATTTCAGCGACTTTGAACAACGAGCAACCCACTGATATGACGCTTTCTAATAAAGTAGTGGCAGAGCGTATTAACTTAACAAAATTAAAATTGGGCTAAGTTATGCGTAAAGGGACCTTTTTTTGTATTGATGGCCATACCTGTGGCAACCCAGTTAGGCTTATAACCAGTGGTCATCCTCTATTGAGTGGGCAGAGCATGAGTGAAAAGCGCCAAGACTTTTTACAAAATCACGATTGGATCCGCCAAGCACTCATGTTTGAACCCCGTGGCCACGATATGATGTCGGGAGGATTTATATATCCACCGACCACAGAAGACGGCGATGCAGCTATTTTATTTGTTGAAACATCCGGGTGTTTGCCTATGTGCGGCCACGGCACAATGGGCATTGTTACGTTTGCTTTAGAGCATGGTTTGTTACATGCAAAAGTGCCGGGCACTCTGCTGCTAGACACACCTGCTGGGCGTGTCCAGATCAACTATGAAATGAGTGATGGCAAAGTACAGTGGGTAAAAATTTATAATGTACCTGCGTATTTAGCACATCAGTCGATAGTTATTGAAGTGCCTGAATTGGGTGAGCTTGAGGTAGATATTGCCTATGGTGGCAACTTCTACATTATTGTTGAACCACAGGGTAATTATAAAGGTATTGAACATTTAACTGCTGGGCAAATTTTACAGTACAGCCCAGTGGTGCGTGATGCGATAAACGCCAAAATTAAATGTGTTCATCCGCTTGACTCAACCGTTCAAGGCGCAAGCCATGTTTTATGGACAGGCACCCCAAAAAATGCCAATTCAGACGCCGCAAATGCAGTTTTTTATGGTGATAAAGCCATTGATCGTTCGCCTTGCGGTACAGGAACAAGCGCTCGCATGGCGCAACTTTTTGCCAAAGGGCAACTAGCACCACAACAAGATTTTATCCATGAAAGTTATATCGGCAGTCAATTTGTTGGCTGTATTGAGCAAGTAACTGAACTCTCAGGAATACCGGCAATACTCCCAAGTATTCGCGGTTGGTCTCGGGTAACCGGTACCAGCACCATCACAGTTGACGACGATGACCCATATGCATTTGGGTTTCAAGTAATATAAAGAGGAATAAAGCATGACATTAACAGGACAAAGTTTAGTCGCAGGGCAATGGCTAGGCCAAGGTGAGCATGGTGAGTTTCATGCATTTTCACCGGCGCAAAACACCCCATTAGCAACGCGCTTTTTTAATATTGGGGCGGTTGAATTGACCGCAGCGGTTAATGCTGCACAAGATGCATTTTTAGAATACCGTAAAACGACTTACGCCCAACGCGCAGACTTTTTAGATTGTATTGCGACGCATATTTTAGCGTTGGGTGATAACCTACTAGAGCAAACGCAGTTAGAAACTAATTTACCATTTGCTCGTTTACAAGGTGAGCGAATGCGCACCGTAAATCAGCTTAAAGCCTTTGCCAATGCATTACGTGAAAACCCTGAATCACCATTAGGCTTAAAATTAGTTGATGAAGCAGATCCAACAAGAGCACCGATGGCCAAGCCTCATACTGAACTCAACTACTTACCGCTAGGCCCTGTTGCTGTATTTGGTGCGTCTAACTTTCCATATGCATTTTCAACCCTTGGCGGCGACACTGCCGCAGCGCTTGCAGCTGGGTGCCCGGTGATTGTTAAAAATCATACAGCACATCCAGGAACGGGTGAGTTAATGGCACGAGCAGTATTAGCCGCTATTAAAGAATGTGCAATGCCTTTAGGGGTTTTTGCCATGGTACAAAGCAAAGCGTATGACATTTCTCATCAATTAGTGGCTGCTCCGCAGATAAAAGCCGTTGGGTTTACCGGATCATTTAATGTGGCAAGTATGCTCCAAGATACGATTGCGAAACGTGAAGAACCGATCCCGTTTTACGGTGAGTTAGGGAGTATAAACCCACAAATAATCTTACCAAATAAAGCAAGCAAAGAAGCAAAGGGTATTGCTCAGTCATTGTGTCAGTCAATGTTGATGGGAAATGGTCAATTTTGCACCAGCCCTGGGCTTTGGTTAGTGCCAACAGGGTGTGACGAACTAGAAACCGAAGTGGCTGATAATATCTGTAGATCAGTTTCAGATACCTTGCTGACACCGGGGATAGTAAACACATTTAAGCATCAAATAAATCAACGGGTTGAACTTGCTGATGTGAGTTTGTTAGGTAAAGGGATGCTTGAACAAGACTTTCACGCCAATGCTCATGTGTTTGCTTGTAGCGCTGATAGCTATTTGACCACACCACAATTACATGAAGAGGTATTTGGTCCGGCGGCTCTAATTGTTCGTTATGATAGCGAACAGCAACTGATGATGGTGATAAATCAGTTAGAGGGCCAGTTAACTGCGAGTATCCATGGCACAGATAATGATTTAACTCAAGCTGAGCCAATCATCGAGGCGTTGCAATATAAAGTAGGGCGGTTAATCAAAAACCAGATGCCAACAGGCGTTGAAGTGTGCGGTTCAATGAATCACGGAGGGCCATTCCCAAGTTCAACGGATATACGCAGTACCTCAGTGGGCACAAATGCAATGTTACGATTTATGCGACCAATTTGCTATCAAGCTTAGGGTTTATTGAGCGGGGAAGTCAGATTGTATTTCCCGCTTCACCCCTTATTTATCTAGGTCTTAGGCAGATTCTAACTTGGCATATGAGTGAACTTGAGTATAATGTATGCTAAATGCAATGTAAGAGGTTCACCATGGCTATCGAGCACAAAACCCGTACCCAATTAGTCGCAGAAGCAATCCGTGAAAAAATATTAACAGGTGAGATCAAAGCCGGTGATCCACTACGTCAAGCTGCACTCGCTGCGGAACTTAATGTAAGCCGTATCCCTGTACGCGAGGCACTCCTTCAGCTTGAAGCGGAAGGGCTTGTTAACTTCGAAGCGCATAAAGGAGCGACTGCAACAGAGCTTTCAGCATCACAAATTGATGAGATTTTTGATTTAAGAGCCTTACTTGAAGCTGAGCTACTAAGCCATTCAATAGACGGTTTAACAGATCAAGATTTAATCGACGCTGAGCTTATTTTAACTGAGCTTGAAAGCGCTATGGATGCAGGTGATACCCATTTAGCAACGGGCGATTTAAATAGTCGATTTCATGGTAAATTATATTCGCGCGCGCAACGGCCACAAACTCGTGAGCTGGTAGATATGTATAGTAAAAATTCAGAGCGCTATGTACGCATGCATATTTTACTGGCTGGTGGTTTAACCACTGCACCCGAAGAGCACCGTACATTGTTAAATCACTGTCGCGCAAAAGACACTAAAAAAGCCTGTGACTTTTTGAAAAAACATATCTTGGGCGCCAAAAACGACATTAAAAAGCTATTATTAAAAATCGAAGACGAAAAAAGGTAGCTTTATAAGTTGTAGTTACACTGTGCAGCACTCACTTAATAGTTCATTGCCTTAGGGGCGTACTTTTCAGTGAATGAGTTAACCAAGTTAGGCATCATAAGCGCACTGAGTGTAACGCCATTAATAGCCAAGTATTGAGATATGAAATGAACGAGTTTGTTTCATATCTCAAACCATACCCTTTAGCTGTGTTTTATCGCCTTTCTAATTAAACAAGGCTTAACTAAGTACTTTAAATTTCAACAATGCAGTGTATCTTTTTGCATGCGTTCATAGCTATTGAGCGGCTCATTTTTGTTTCACTAAAATAAGGTAAGTGCGTTCCTTTAATGGGGTCTTGTGGTTTCAATACTAAAATTCTCGCTATGTAATTAGCATTAATTCTCGCTTGGTATTTTAAGTTTAAAGTAACCAATTGATTTTATTGTGATATACGGTCTTCATTCTCGGTTAACAAAAATGTTCGTTCTCGATTAAGTAAATCCTCGGTATGGCCGTGGCTAGTTTTTGTTGTCATCTTCATCATAAATTAGTAAGTTAATAATATTACTATAAATTTTAATGTGTATTTACGCAGTTTAGGATAATCACTCAAGAGTGTTTATCGGTATTCTTGGTAAAACGCTGTTATGTTTTAAGGGAACTATGAGTCTAATACGCAGTTCAGGCGTTTATACGAAATTAAATATTTGCTTAAGTTTATTTTGTGTTGGCGGCTTATTCGCGTTTTTTGGTGATCTCGTTATTTCTATTGTTGGTTGTTTATTTTTAGTCTTATCATTTTTTATTGGTAAGTTTGGCGTTAAATGTCCTAATTGTGGTTGTAACTGGCTTTTTACTTTTCTTACTCGCACAACATGGAACTTAGATATCAAAGAGTTATATAAACTTGAATCTTGCCCTAGGTGTAATTTAAAACATAACAAGCCAATTAATCAGGACAAATAACAGTTGGTTTTTGCTCCTGCGTCGCTTATTTTAACCAACTGATATTTGCCCATTATTGGGGCGTTGAGGCTGTAGAATTACTCTTTTTAGGAACTGACTCTACACATTTGACTTGAGTGTTTTTTAACCTTGAATCCACTGGGTTACTGTGATCTAGTAGATATTATTCACCCACGGTAAATTGTTATGGCCAACTATAAGCCTGACTTATCCTGCCAAAACAAATTCATTCCTATCAATTTCACTGAGCAAATTTTGCCGGGAACATTTGAATATGCCCTTTGTTATATTGTCGAAAATAAACTCGATTTATCGGGCTTTGACGCGTGGTATAACAACGACAAAACAGGCGCTGCGGCGTATCCACCCACGGTGATGTTAAAAATTACTTTACTTGGTTATGCTCATGGATTAATTAGTAGCCGCCGAATAGCCAAGGCCTGTGAGAACAATATTCTGTTCATGAGTGTGTCAGGGGATATTCAGCCGCATTACACATCAATAGCAAGTTTCGTGGCCAAAATGCATGAGCAGATTGAACCGCTGTTCACCCAAGTGCTGATGATATGTGATGAAGAAGGTTTGATAGGCCGTAATATGCTTGCGATTGATGGCTGTAAATTGAAATCGAACAGGAGAAACAGGAAGGCACATTTATTTAATTTTCTCTTGTGATTATTTGATTTCGCCCTTGCTCTTTTGCGTGATATAACAATTGATCGGCTGTTTTTAACATTTTAGAGAGACTATTAGGTTCTTGTAGCGCTATAGCAGAAAAATGAATAAACCCGCAACTAAGAGTTACATTTATATTATTTCCATTGGAACAGTTAAATATCTTATGCTCTGTTTCTGTACATATTTCTTTTAACACTTTTAACACTTCATCTTCACTGGCATCAAATAATAATACAAACTCTTCGCCACCTGTACGATAAACATCTTTCTCAGATACTTTTTGCTGAAAAAGCTCTACCAGTTGCATCAATATATCATCCCCAACATCATGCCCGTAGGTATCATTAACTTTTTTAAAAAAGTCTATGTCTAGCATGGCTAAGCCAACACCTTTTTCAGCTTTCGTTCGTTGCTCAAAATCATGTCTCAATGCCAGTAAGTTGTTTGCATTGGTTAATGGATCTTTTAAAGCTAACACTGTCAACTGAGCTTGATTTTTTAGGCGGTTTTTTTCATAAACGTGCGCGATCCCCCAAACAATAAGATACGCTAAAACAAAGTTCGCTAATGGTTTTATACTTTGTGTATTATAAACACCGACTAAAATCCAAGTGTATATGAACAAATACATGATGGAAAAGATAAAGCCAGGCCGTATACTATTTAAAAAATAAAATAAAACGGGTAACGTCATTCCCCATGCACCAATAGCCGTGTTTAAATTGCTCATGTAGGTTGCATAAGTCACCAATAGCATATAAATGGAAGAGGTTATTAAACTGTATGATAGCCTCAATTTATCGCTTCGAATTTTTAAAATTAAATAAAAGCATATAAAAACAACTACGGCTTGAATAGAAGCAAGCGCCAAATAGGTGCCAACCTTAAAGTTAATGTAAGAAGTAAAAGCGCTCATCACGGCTATAAAATAATTAGCAGCAAGTAAAACCCGTTTCCTATCTTGGTTATCAATTAAAGTACTACTGGTATGCATTTTTACTTTACTCGTAAAGTTAAGGTTGGTTAGTCATCGTGGTTTTGTCACCTCGGCAACATTATTGTAATTATTAAACACTTTAATAGGAGTGTATATGTGTACAAGAATTTTTAACAGTCAAAATAAAGAGTTCCCTGTAACAGGGAGGAATATGGACTGGTATTGGCAGTTAACCAGCAGTCTTTATGCATTTCCGGCAGGTTTGGAGCGCCAAGGAGTAGATCAAAATTTTGCAGATACAGAATATGGTAAAAACAATACCAGCATTCTAACATGGACATCAAGCTATAGAAGTCTTGTTACCGTATTAGAGTACCCGTCGTCAAAGGTTGCTTTTGCTGCCGCTGATGGCTTAAATGAAGAAGGGCTGGTTGTTAATGCGTTGTATGATGGTGAAACACGATTCCCTGATGAAACAAAATCTGATAAACCTCGTTTAAGTATTCTTCGTATGGTGCAATATATACTTGATACATGTGCGCAAGTGTCCAAGAGGGGATAGAAGCAATTAAGTCTGATCACCATTGTCTTATTTCGGAAGAGATGCCTGATAGCTCAGCGGTTGCTCCTGTCATGCATATTTGCCTTTCAGATGGAAAGAGTGATAGCGCTATTGCTGAATTTCGCGGCGAGAAAGTTCATATTTATCATAGCCCCGACTATCGCGTTGTCACGAATGAACCAGCGTATGCAGGGCAGTTAATTTTAAACGAGTACTGGCGCTTTCAAACAGGCTTATCAGATATTAAAAATCCAACATCGTCTATTATGGCTACACCGGGTGGTGCTGAAGCAACACAGCGCTTTGAACGTGGGTCTTATTATTTAAACTTTTCATTACCTGAAACGGCTGACTACCTTGCAGTGGCTCAAACACGGTCATTTATGGGGGTCTGTGCTCAACCAATTAACTTTGATATGCGTATGACAAGTCGCGAAGAGTCGAACATAGCTCCACGTACATCTCGCACCATATGGACTAACTTAGCTGATCACCATGGTTTAAAATATTATGTAGCTAATGCCCAAACTATGAATGCTTTATATCTAAACATATCGGATGTTAAGTTGATTCCAACACGAGTGTCTATTATGAGTGATAGCAGTGAAGAGCACGCAGCATCAAATAACTTCACAAGTGGCAATGTTGCAAATCAATTATTACCTACAAGAGATCCCTTTTGTAAAGTGAACCATCACTAATAAGAGTTGCTCCTTATGGATCTGTAGGCTCATTATTTGCTTTTGTATAAGTACTCAGAATATTCATAAATATTATTTTGAGTAGTAAGCTATTTATAATATTTAGTGCTATTTAATCTAAGTGTGTAAGAGCCATACATAGTTAATTAACGAGTAGAGCGAGCATCAAATTGTCAAACTCTAAAGACAAAAAACTCCGTATAAACGGAGTTTTTTCCAACCTTTGAAGTAGTCAGTCTAGTAAACCCAGAATCTCAAGTCTTTCTTTTGCTTTGATATAGCGTGTGTGAACATCATCAATCTGCTGTTGAGTTAGCTTTTTGCCAAAGGTACGAAGCCCACCTGTTAGATCATTATGATGAATGCCAAAAGCAAACTTAAGGTATTCTAAAAGTAACGGCTGTGCATCAAGATAGGATATGGAATTCATCGCCTGAGATATTTTATTTGCCTCAGCCCACTCTCCGTTATTTACATACTCTTGCATTGTAATACTCGCTTTTGGGAATATGCAGCCCACACCTGTAATGCCGCCATATGCGCCTGCGAGTCCTGCATGTACAGTAACGGTGTCAACACCGGCCAATACTTTTAAATTTTTGTTCTCTAACATCATTGTTTCAATAACTGACACGTCGATAGTTGATATTTTAAGTGCAGTGACTTCAGGTAGGGCAGCAAGTCTTGTTAGAAGCTCAGTTGAAAGCGCATGATAGCCAGCTGCGTCAGGGTTGTTATAGGGCATTATTGTTATGCCAGCCTCTTTTGCCGCTGTTGCTGCAAGTGCGTAGTACGCATACATTTGTTCATCACAAGGCGCTTCTTTTGTTTTTGGCGGCATTACCATAACGGTATCTACGCCTACAGTCGCAAGCTCTGTAACTATTTTGGCAAGTTTTTCTTTTGTCTCAGCCGCAGCGCCACTGATCAATGGCACATTGTACTCTTTCGCAACGCTTGAAAGGGCTTTGAGTAAAGAAAGGCGCTGCTCAGAGCTTAGGTAACTGTTCTCACCCAATGTGCCGGAGCCGACCAGACCACCCATTCTGGTTCCATGTTTACCTTGCACTTTTAAGATATCCGCAGCGTATTTTTGTGTTGCTTCAAGGTCAATTTCAACGGCTCCGGATTCAGTTTCTTTTAGCCATGTAAATACAGCTGGCATAACAGTATATCGCCAATCTTTACTATTAGTTTCCATTATAATTCCTCTTATAATTATATTGTATACATTATACATTGTTATTGTATCAGTAAAATTTACTTCGGCAAGGCCGAGATAAAAATAAACTAATAACATAAGTAAAGCTCAATAAGGTTCAACAGGTAAGCAGTGTATTGACGTGTAATAACGCTTAGTCAGTCCAAGTCAACAAAGCGAAAATACGTTTTGCAGGTTTGTTACGACAAGTTATGCTCAGCGTTTTACTTTTGAATTTGAATTTTACTATAGCTGCAGTTATTTACCCCTGTATGAATTACTTTGTTCACTCGCTTTGCTTTGTAAGCGCTATGTAATTTTGACTCAACAAATTGATATTAATAATAAAATATGTAATCGGTTCTTATTGATCTTATGCTTTTCATAAAAATATGTGAAATTTATGTATATTTAATATTGTATACAATATGTAATGAGTGTATATTTTTTACGTCAGAGGTACGACAGACAATAAAAAATCAACAGGATCAAGGAACATATTCATGTTTACATATAATAAAAAGCAAACTCGGGGAGCGGGTGTAAAAACCTTACTAGCAACTGCAGTAACTGCGGCATTGATGATGGCACCGACCGCGCAAGCCGTTGATGGTAGCAGTATTGTAAAAGGCCATATTGTTGCGCAATCAGGCAATGATCTGATTGGTGCAACTATTACGCTTAAGCATAAAACGAAAGGTTTAGTTTATACCATTACCAGCAATGCAGAAGGTGATTACCTTTTACGTAATGTACCGGTTGGTACATATGACGTTACAATCGTAAAAGATGGTTACCAAACACTGGTTGAAGAAGATGTAGCAGTGACTATTGGGCAATCCATTATTCTGGATGTGCAACTGTATAAAGCAGGTACAGACATTGAGCGTATCGCTGTAACAGGTTCAGCTATTCGCCGTGTTGATATGGCCTCTTCTACCTCTGGTTTAACGTTCAGTGATGCTGAACTCAAAGCAATGCCGGTAAATACGGGTTTTGAAAGTATCGCCTTATTGGCACCGGGAACTGCTGCACCAGGTGGTTCGAACTTTAAAGGAGCATCAAGCTTTGGCGGCTCATCAGCTGCTGAAAATGGCTATTACTTCAATGGCTTGAATGTAACAAGTATCCGTACAGGGTTAGGTTCTATTCGCCTACCTTGGGAAGCTATTTCGCAAACTCAGGTCAAAACGGGTGGTGTAAGCCCTGAATTTGGTGGCGCATTAGGCGGGATTGTAAACGCGGTATCTAAATCAGGTGATAATGATTTTAAGTTTGGTGCAGAGGTACGCTGGGATCCTGATAGTCTTCGTAGTCAACATGACTCGATATTTCAAGACAGCGGTACGATAAGTACAAACACACAACAAAGTAGTTATGATTTTAAAGAGTTACAGTTATGGGCTAGCGGCGCTATTATCGAAGATACTTTATTCTTTTATGGTTTATTTGCACCTCGTCGTGAAGAATCAACTGGGGCTGGGCAAACCACACTGTCAGATTTTGAACGTGATGAAGACCGCTGGTTTACCAAAGTAGATTGGTTCATTAATGAAGACCATTCAGTCGGTTTCTCTGCGATGAATAACAAACGCACTTGGACTGACAAAACATTCGCTTATAACTGGCAAGATAATGTGGTAGGTGACCAAAAAGGTGTAGATGCGCCAGGCGAAGATGGCGGCAATGTATATAGTATTAACTATAACGGTTACCTCACCGATACATTTTCTGTGTCTGCGGTTGTTGGACGTGTAACGGAAAATGTTGAGAACGTTGTCGCTTCACCTAATCCAGGTGTTTGGGATGAGCGTAATGGTTTCGTAACGTTAAGCCAGCACACAAACTCATCTGTTACTGAAGAAGAGTATACACGGGATCAAGCAAGAATTGACTTTAACTGGGACTTGGATATGCATTCTATCCAGTTTGGTATTGATTATACCAATGTGAAAGTTGATTACTTTGAAGGTCAAAATGGTATCGGCGACGCGCAAGGTTGGTGGACAGTAAAAACCGCTGGCGAAAATGATGTGTCTGGTGCAGCTTTAGGTAGTGACTTCATAGAGCGACGAGTACGTAGTCGTGAAGTTGATTCAGATACAACTTCATTGGCTTTTTACATCAATGATTCATGGCAAGCAACTGATAATTTAGTGCTTAATATGGGATTGCGTTACAGTCAGTTTGAAAACACAGTGACAGATGGCCGTGCTTTTGTCGATATTGATAATCAAATAGCACCTCGATTACAGGCTATTTATGATGTCTCAGGTGATGGTAGCGCGAAAATATTTGCCACTTATGGGCGTTATTTTCAACCTGTGTCTGCAAACATGAATATCACTCAGGGCTCAGCATCTATTGAGTGGTTTGAATATTTTGAGTTAGATGATTTAGACAGTAATGGATCACCGAGTTTATTGGCTGATGGCTCGCCAAGTCGTGGTGATATGTTACGTGATAGGCGCTGGCGTCAGCGTGGTATTACAGAGCCTGGGTTAATTGCTTCGTCTTCTTTAAAACCAATGTACAGTGATGAGTTCACAATAGGCTATCAGCAAGAAGTGTTTGACACTATGTCGGCGGGTGTACGCGCCATCTACCGTGATCTAGGTCGCAGTGTTGAAGATACCGATGTTGGTCCTGTTCTGGCTAAAAAGCTTGCTGAAATGGGGATCGCTGATAACGTAGGGCAAGGTTCATATTATGTGCTTAATAACCCAGGTGAAGCGATTCAAATGTCGTATGACTTTGATGGTGATGGGCAAATCGATAACGTAAACCTAAGTGCCGATGAACTTGCATTACCTGAAGCTAAACGTAAATACCTTGCCCTTGAGTTTACTTTAGATGGCAATGTAACTGATGACTTACGTATTAATACATCTTACACCTGGTCACATAGTTACGGGAATACAGAAGGCTTAGTTAAAACTGATAATAACCAAGCCGATCCTGGCTGGACAACATCTTATGACTATGGTGATTTGATGGATCACGGGTATGGTAATTTACCTAATGATCACCGCCATGCGCTTAAGTTTAGTGGCGCCTATAATATTACAGATTCACTGACAGTGGGCTTAGTGGCCAGAACAACTTCAGGCCGTCCAAAAAGCTATTTCTCAGTGCACCCTGAAGGTGTTGATAGTTGTGAGCAAGGCAGTCCGTGGGATGCATGTATTAGTAAATACTATGACCAAGCATCACACTATGATGAAAACGGCAACCCTGCACCACGAGGCAGCAAAGGTAACTTACCTTGGTTAACTAACGTGGATATGTCATTAACCTATTACACTGATTTCTTTGGTTCTGATATGACCTTAAAAGGCACGGTCTATAACTTATTTGATGGCGATAGTGCAGTATCAATTAATGAGGAGCGTGCACAATATGGCGATAATGGCTTAGAGCTAAACCCTGATTATGGCTTAGTTACAGGCCGTCAAGGTGCTCGCTATGTGTCTTTAACTGCACGTATAGAGTTTTAATTTCCCTGGTGAGTAGCTGTTTGTTGCCGTTTTAGTACTTAGTATCTAACAAGCGAAAGCTAAATAGGCAAAATGTTTAAGCACATTCTCTTATTGAGCAATACAGCTATGATGCTGAGCAGGAAACTGCTCGGCATTTTTATTACTTGTTAAACTAGGTTTCAACTGAATTAAATTGAAACAATTGCACTTTATTTTTTAAAGATATACTGTATACAAAATAATAAGGATTACTGATGATCCATACTTTGTTCTCTCACTGGCAACAACCAAATAGTGGCTGGTTAGCAATAAAAACACTTGATATGCATACGGGAGGTGAACCCCTTCGCATAATTATTGATGGCTTTAGCGACTTGCAAGGGAAAACCATGCTTGAAAAACGTGCTGATTGTTTAGCTCGTTTTGATGAGCTTCGTAAAGCTCTGATGTTTGAGCCCCGTGGCCACGCAGATATGTATGGTGCGTTAATAACCCCTCCTGAGCGTGAAACCAGCCATTTTGGGGTACTTTTCTTACATAACGAAGGTTATAGCACCATGTGCGGGCATGCCATTATTGCACTAGCAACGGCAGCTAAAGACAGTGGGATCGCTCATTTTACTGACGGAATTAATGAATTACGGATCGATACCCCAGCAGGGCTGATTAAAGCGTATGTAGAGCTCAAAAGAAATAAAATCCAGCAAGTGTTTTTCGATAATGTAGCGAGCTTTGTTGATAAATTAAATCAACATGTTGACTTGCCTATGTTTGGCACAATTAATTACGATATCGCGTTTGGTGGTGCTTTTTACGCGTTTGTTGATGCTGATGCACTCGACTTGAACTTATCGCCTGAAAACCATGAGCAAATAATATCTTTAGGCAAAGCAATAAAACAGCAAATTAATGATTCCTACCCGCCGGTTCACCCTGAAAGTGATGATTTAAGCTTTCTTTACGGGGTTATTTTTTACTCTAATAGTCAAATAACTAACAGTGATGTTTTTAGTCGCCATGTATGTATTTTTGCTCATGGTGAACTCGATCGCAGCCCAACGGGTACGGGTGTGAGTGCACGGGTTGCACTAGAGCATGCGAAAGGACGATTATCGCTACATCAACGTATTAAAATTGAGAGCATATTAGGTTGTGCGTTTACAGTTGAGTTAAAGGAGCACACTCGAATCCTAGCTACTCAAGCAGTTATTCCTCGCGTTAGTGGCAGTGCTTATGTGACAGGTCAGCATACATTTTTAATTGATCCTTATGATCCGCTAAAAGAAGGATTTATATTTCGATGAACGATCATTTTTTTCAACGCCAACAATTAATAAAACATCGAATGGCACAGCAAAATTTAACTGCACTATTAATACTCGGGCATGAAAATATTCGTTACTTAATTGGGTTTAGTGGTAATGCAGCTTATGCGTTAATTACTCTAGAGCACAATACATTAATAACAGATTATCGTTATTTTGAGCGCGCGCAAAATGAATGCTCTGGCTTTGAAGTGATCAGTCGCGATCGAGATAACGAATCGTTAGGGCACTGTATTAATCGTTTCTTACCTCGTAACAGCCATCTTGGCTATGATGCTGCATTTATCAATGTGGCGCTATGGCAACAAGTTGCTGCTGATCTTGGGGCACATACACTGATACCAATTCAAGGGCTAGTCGAGCGTTTACGTATAGTCAAAAATGATTGGGAAGTAACACAAATAAAGTCAGCAGCAGCGATTGCTGATAAAGCTTTAGCGCAAACCCTACCTTATTTTGAAGAAGGCGTCACCGAGCGAGACTTGGCATTAGAGCTTGAATTTAGAATGCAAAAACTAGGCTCTGAAGGTATGTCCTTTGCCACTATTTTAATGTTTGCTGAGCGAACATCGCTTCCACATGGCAGTCCTAGCGACAAAAGTCTAAAAGAAGGTGACTTCATTACTTTGGACTTTGGTGCCGTAGTTAATGGTTATCGCTCGGATATGACACGGAGTTATGTACTAGGTAAAGCAACAGAAAAACAATCACATATTTATAACGCCGTTGCTCAAGCGCAACATGCGGCTATTGAGTTAATTCAACCGGGTGTGCAATGCATTGAGCTGCAAAATATTTCTCAACAAATTTTAGAACGCTCAGGCTATGGCAAATTTGCCGGACAAGGGCTCGGCCATGGCTTAGGGCTTTTTTTGCACGAACAGCCATTTATAAATAGTCATGTTGAACATACTCTTGCAGCCGGGAATGTTATTACAATTGAGCCGGGTATTTATATTCCAGATTTTGGTGGTGTTCGGTTGGAGGACGACATTTTAATAACATCCGCAGGCTTTGAGGTTTTAACTCACTCCCCGAAGCCATTTGAGCTGGAGCTTTAACATGCAAGTTATAGATAAAAATCAGATTGATAACGCACTTGATTTTAACACTTTGCTTTTGGCAATGCGCGAAGGCTTTGGCCAAGATTTTGGCATGCCAAAACGTAATGTTTATGAGCTTGATGAAAGTAACTCAAGCCATGATGCGTTTGCAGTTTTGCCCGCGTGGAATGAACAGGTGATTGGGGTAAAGGCCTTTACGTATTTTCCTAAAAATAGCGAAGCTGGTTATGAGTCTTTATATTCTAAAATAATGTTGTTTTCACGCGAGCATGGCGAGCCGTTAGCTTTAGTTGATGGTACGCGTATTACTTTATGGCGCACGGCGGCAGTGTCTGCATTGGCCAGCTATTATTTATCCCGTGAGAATAGCAAACACTTAGTATTCTTTGGCAGTGGTAACTTAGCTGAATATATGGTGAGGGCACACCTTAGCGTGCGTAACTTTACACGTGTTACCTTAATTGCACGCAATCATGAAAAACTACTTTCATTACAAGCTCGTTTAAAAGCGACATTTACTGATGTTGAGTTTGTCATAGGGCAAAACAACGAAGCAACAATTTATAGTGCTGATGTGATCAGTTGTGCTACTGGATCTGCAGAACCATTATTTAATGGTGACTGGCTAAATTCGGGCACCCATGTTGATTTAATCGGTAATCACCACCGTGAAGCAAGAGAGTGTGATAGCAAAACTATGATTCGCAGTCGCGTGTACGTAGATAGCCGAGAAAATGTGTTAAGTGAAGCGGGTGAGCTACTTATTCCGATTAAAGAAGGTGTTTTTAGTGAGCAAGATGTGTGCGCAGAGCTTGCGCAATTAGCGCAACAAAATACCTATGCGCGTTTTAATGAAACAGATATAACTGTTTTTAAATCAGTAGGTACAGCACTTAGTGATTTAATTGCAGCGAATCTTGTTTATCAATCAGTACAAGGCTAAAACGGTATGAGTGGTGTATTTTTAACGTTAGGCATCTGCTTTATGGCGGTTGGTTTACTACCTTTAGCTCGTTGGCTGAAATGTAAAATTAGTAAACATCATTGGCGAGTATGCGAAGTTGAAAATATCACTGCTGTGGTAAGCAATCGCATTGCTACGCTAGAGTTGGTACAGCTGCAAACAATGTTGGTGAGTTTTCGTTTTAATGGGCATTTACACAGTGCGCTAATAGGGCATGATGAAAAGTTATTAGCGCGCTTTAAGCAAGGAATCGTGTGTACGGTATTGGTTGACAGCGATAACCCGAACATTATTTATAATAATGCCCAACTTTGGCAAAGCTTTACTTTAATTTGGTTATTAGCTGGGCTGAGTTTATTAATAGGCAGCTTCAGTTTTAGCTAAAGCGATTATGAAAAGAGTTTGATAGCTTAGGGTTATTTACACAATCAAACTCGCTATTTTTTGGCATAAGGTAAACGTGTAATCGCGTGTGTTGTGTGGTAACTATCTAAACCACTTACCGCAACCGTATCAAGAGACTCAATGTTGATATAACCATCGTCGCTAATAACACTTCCGTCTATGTGTAAATCAATTATTTCGCCTATCACAAGCTCGGTGCCGTTTATTTTAAGGTGTTGATGCTCGACAAGCCTTACGGCGTATTTTAAACGACTCTGTAAAACAAACGGAGCGTTAAAGCCATTTAAATATTCAGTGCTTAAACCGGTTGCATCGAACTCTGACTCATCCCTATCATAGCGAGCCGAAGTTTGGTGAGCTTGGCTGTAAATATCACGATTGACCTGATTAATTGTATAACAGCCGGTTTCTTTAATATTTTCAAAGGTATGTCGTGGTACGCTGTGGGGTCGAATGATCATGCCGACGAGAGGAGGGTGTGCACCTAAGTGAAATACCGAGCTAACAATGGTCAAGTTTGTTTGCCCATTTTTATTTTGTGTACCAATTAAATTGGCACTTTTGAACCCAGACAATGAATTAATTAAATGAGCGCGATAACGTGAATCAAGCTGCTCGAGTGCTTTTGAATCAAACTGCATTGTGACTCCTTTTAAGAGCGTTAAATTGAGTAAGTGGGTAAATGTATTACCAAGGGATTTTGCTCCCTTGATAGTCAATGTAGGCGCAATTTCCTATTTCTGTTAATTCATTTGGCCGTTGTAAAATTGAGTAGAGTGAGCGTGCTACATACTGTGGGCTAAATAATTTGCCGTGCGGAACATTTTTTTGAAATGGCTTTGATAAAGCAGTATCCGTGGTTCCTGGATGAAACAACACTAAACGTGTTTGCTTAGCCCGACGACTAAGCTCAATGGCTGCGCTTTGAAATAGCATATTAAGCGCGGATTTTGACGCTCTATAGCTGTACCAGCCTCCTAGCCTATTATCACTTATACTGCCAACACGCGCGCTTAGGCAGGTTATGGTGCAGGGCGTTTTGTGATCTAATAATGGGGCAATCGCCTGCAAACATAGAATAGGCGTTAATGCATTTGTGTTTAATAAGGTGTTAAAGTATTGCTCATCAATATCTTCAAGCTTTTTCTCAGGCATGGCCTCTTCATGGTGTAATTGCCCATTGAATATAACGACCTGATGAGGCTTTACGTTGTGCTTTTTAAGGTGGTTTGTTAATTCATTCAGGTTTGCTTTTGAGTAGTCGCATTTGAATGATTGAATGTCGAGACGGTTGTCACTTAGGTTAATAGCATGCCTACTAACGCAAATAACGCTCGCGCGGGAGTCATGATCTGCAATCGTATCTAAGTAAGCACTTGCAATGGCACTGTTTGCACCAAAAAGAACGTACACCTTTGCCATTACTTTATCCCGCATCGGCTGGTGCAAAACAAGGTCGTGACTTGTTTACGATACTTGGCAAAGAGCCAATAACCTATATCTGCACAAAAACGAATGATAGGTAATTGCAGCAGTTTTAACCATGAGTGACGGCCAACGGTTTGCCAAGCTGCAAAGGTAACATCTAGGCCGTAAAGCATTTCACCGCTATCTCGTTGGCCGTGCAAAAAAGCCATGGCGTCTTCACGTTTAATGTAGCTGTAACGGCTTTCAAAGTCGTCTCTGTTAATGTCTTCAAGTTTAATTTTGTTATGTGCATCAGCGCGCTTTAATGAACGCATTTCTTTTGCGCAAAGAGGGCAGTTGCCATCATAAAATATAATCATAACGAGTCATTGCTTATTAGGTACATTATTACTTGTTACGAAATAGAATATGCTTTGGATCTGTTAAATTGGGTTTATGAATGATATTAATAGAGGTTCAGAACAATAAAGGTAAGCGCGTGTTGGCTTTTGTTTCTACTCTCACTCCACGCTTTAAAGTCATGCACCGCTTATTACTCATACCCTTTGGGTATAAACATCAACAATGGAGTATTTGGAATGAGTGAACAATATGCCGCCTTGCGTGGGAACGTCAATTTATTAGGCCAGTTATTAGGCCAAACAATAAAAGATACCCAAGGACAAGCGATTTTAGATAAAGTTGAAGAAATTCGCGCTTTAGCAAAATCATCACGCACAGGTAACGAGCAAGACCGCCATGCCCTAATTGATGTTCTGCACGCATTAACTGACGAAGAATTATTGCCAGTGGCTCGCGCTTTTAACCATTTTTTAAATTTAGCCAATGTAGCAGAACAATTTCATACTATTTCTCGTTTTAACGATGTTGGCTTTTGTCAATTAAGCCCTCTCACACAAACGTTAAAAGCATTATCTAGCCAAGCAAAACAGGGCAAATTAGATCCTAACGAAATTGCTGATAGCTTGTCTAAATTACATATCAATTTAGTTTTAACCGCACACCCGACAGAAGTAACACGTCGTACGATTATTAATAAACATGTTGAATTAAGTGACTGTCTAGCCGCGCTTGAGCGTACTGATAACTTGGAATATGAGCGTGAAAATATTCTTAATCGTATTGCTCAATTAATAAGTCAAGCTTGGCATACGGATGATATTCGCCGCTCTCGGCCAACCCCAATTGATGAAGCTAAATGGGGTTTTGCGGTTATTGAAAACAGCCTTTGGCATGCTGTGCCGCGCTTTTTAAGAGACTTTAGTAAAGAAGTAAAAGAGCAGTTAGATCTTGAGCTACCAAATGATTATAGCCCTATTGAGTTTACATCGTGGATGGGGGGGGATCGTGATGGTAACCCATTTGTGACTTCACAGGTCACACAACAAGTGCTGGATCATGGCCGTTGGATGGCACTTGATTTGTATAGCCGTGATATCGATACCTTAAGTACTGAGCTGTCAATGTCACAAGCTAGCGACGAGCTCGTTGAATTGGCTGGGCAAGATTTTGAACCTTACCGCGCAGTGTTAAAAGTATTAAAAGCACAAGTGAGTGAAACGGTTGCTCACTTAGGCGCTAAAATAATGAATAAGCGCACCGAAGCGCAAGATATTGTTACCGATATCAGCCAATTAAAACAGCCACTTGAGGCATGTTATCGTTCATTATTGAAAGCCAATATGAGTGTGGTAGCAAATGGCTTATTACTGGATGTTCTGCGTCGTATCAATAGCTTTGGTATTCGTTTAGCTAAGCTTGATGTGCGCCAAGATTCATCACGCCACGCGGATGTATTTTCTGAGTTAACCCGTTATTTAGGGTTAGGGGATTACAATCAATGGCAAGAAGAAGACAAACAAGCATTTTTACTGGCAGAGCTGAATTCTCGCCGGCCATTGATACCTAAACATTGGCAACCAAGTAATGATGTGCAAGAAGTACTCGACACCTTTGATGTAATCGCAAAGCAAGATGAATCGACTTTCGGTTTATACATTATTTCAATGGCACGCACAGCCTCTGATGTGTTAGCAGTGCAGTTATTGTTAAAAGAAAGTGGTTGTAGCTTTAAGCTTCCTGTCGCGCCATTATTTGAAACCCTTGATGATTTAAACGCAGGTCACAGTGTTATTACCCAACTACTTGATAATACTTGGTATCGTGGGCAAGCTGAGGGTGTACAAAATGTGATGATTGGGTATTCTGACTCTGCCAAAGATGCTGGCATGATGGCCGCTGGTTGGGCGCAGTATGAGGCAATGGATAAGCTGGTACACCTTGCCCAAGAGCGTGGCATTGAACTTGTTTTATTCCATGGACGCGGTGGTACAGTTGGCCGTGGTGGCGCGCCTGCCGCACAAGCGTTGCGTTCGCAACCACCGGGTTCATTAAAAGGTGGCTTACGGGTAACCGAGCAGGGTGAAATGATCCGCTTTAAATTTGGCTTACCAAATGTTGCCTTAGAAAGCTTAAATATTTACGCCGGAGCCGTGCTTGAAAGTAACTTATTACCACCACCAGAGCCTAAAGAGCAATGGCGTGATGTGATGGCCTTGATCAGTGAGAAATCATGCGAGCATTATCGTAATGTGGTGCGTTTTGATGAAAACTTTGTGCCGTACTTCAGAATGGCAACGCCAGAGCAAGAGCTGGGTAAATTGCCATTGGGCTCGCGCCCTGCAAAGCGTAATCCACATGGTGGCGTTGAAAGTTTGCGTGCTATTCCATGGATTTTTGCCTGGAGCCAAAACCGTTTAATGTTACCTGCATGGTTGGGGGCGTTAACAGGCTTACAAGCCGCAGTTGAACAATACGGCGTTGAGACTTTAAACGAAATGAGCCAGCAGTGGCCGTTCTTTAGAGCTCGTTTAGAAATGCTCGAAATGGTATTTAGTAAGGCCGATTGCTGGTTAAGTGCTCACTATGATGATGCGCTTGTTGAACCGCAATATAAGCCACTAGGTGAAGAACTACGTAAAGAGCTTAAACAAGCAATTGCATTAGTGCAGTCACTGAGCCCGCAGCAAAGCTTGTTGGCTGATCAGCCTTGGATCAAAGAGTCAATTGGCTTACGTAACCCGTATACCGATCCGTTAAATGTACTACAAGTAGAACTGCTAAAACGTTCTCGTGAAGCGCAAGAAGGTGCCTCGGGTGACATTGATAATGCATTAATGATCACCATGACAGGTATTGCAGCAGGTATGCGTAATACCGGTTAGTGACTCTATTTTATGGCTTCATTGTGCTCTTTGGCAGCTTTGGGGCCATCAATAGGTAATGTCAGTACAAAGCGTGCGCCGTGTTCACAAGGCTCGGCGCATATATTGCCAAAAAGGTTGTATTTAACTGCATTAAACACCACATTTAACCCCAGCCCTAAGTGATTTCCACCTAAGTTTGTTGAATAAAACGGGGTGAAAATATCCTTTAAAATAGCGTTATCAATCCCACTGCCATTGTCTTGAAATATAATTTTAATGCTGTCGTTGTGTTGTTCAATATTAATAGAAATTTTTGCATCATCTACATCATTAAAGCCATGCTCATACGCGTTGATAACTAAGGTTTTCAATACATCGGCTATGATACTGGGGTAAGTCACTATATTTACTTCATCCCCTTCAACGGTATAACTTATTTGCTTAGCAAAATTATTGTGTAATGTATCTACTTGCTCACAAAGCGTATGTTTAATTGCTATTTCACTCATGGGTTTATTCAGTGATATTGACACGTTGAGCGCTTTAAACTCATCAACCATTGTTGCTAAACGGTTGATATTATTGAGTATTAAGCTATTTGCATCACCGCTATTTTTAATAAAGTTAGTTAGGTCATTGGGGTGGAGGGTTTTGTCCTTAAACTGCTGCTCAAGTTGCTGTAAATTATCAGTAAGGTATGAGCCTGCCGTAATAGCGGTGCCAATCGGGGTATTTAATTGATGAGCCATCCCAGACACCAGCGCCGTGAGTGAGGCCATTTTTTCAGCTTCGATCAAGTTCGCTTGGGTTTGTTCAAGTTCATCTAAAGCATCGCTTAAACGCTGTTTACGTTTGTGGATATTGGTTATCGCAAGGTATGAGCCAATCAGAATAATCAATAATGAAATAGCCACGGCAATGAATAGATTTTTAAAGCCAGTGGCTTTTGCTGCTTTGAGTTGTTTTTCTCGGGTGAGTTCTGCTATTTCGACTTCTTTAGCGTTTAAATCAGCCTCAGCAAGCGCCTTAGCAAGGTTTACGTCAGCTTGCCTGGCTGTTAGTTGATTTTGCACTTCACGATGCTTTTTGTAAGATGCAATCGCCTTTTTAAATTGCCCGCTTTCTTCAAGCATTAATGACTGAAATTCATATACTTTTGAGGCAAAGGCTAAATCACTACGGGTGCTGGCATCATTACTTACTATGGCAAGCTGTGCGCTGGCCTTATCTGTTTCTGCCATTTGCGCGTAAAGTTTAGCTAACTTAAAATGGGCTTTGATCTCGTTGCTTTTCATCTGTTGATCATTAAAGATAGCGAGAGATTTATTGATGTGCTCAAGTGCAGCTGCGAAATGCTGTTGGGCACTTTGTATGTCAGCCATGAGTAAATGAGAGTCAGCGAGTAAGTAATTAAATTGCTGTTGAGTTTGTATTTGGCTTTGCTCTAACACTAATGCTTCGGCTTCGTGATACTGCTGTTTTGCAATTAAAACCCTAGCCAAATTAATCGTCGCAATTGATATATCTAAAGGCTTATTCGAAGGGGCTAAATACGTTAAGTAACGCCTAAATGCTTGTTCGGCTTCATCAAACATTTCTAGGGCGTAATACACTTCACCCATGTTATTAAGCGTTTGGTTGGTAATATCATGGTTTAGCAGCTCGGCATATTCGAGCGCTTTAGAGAAGTTTTCAAGTGCCAGTTGGTGTAAGTTTAATTGGGTATAAATCCCGCCTGAAATATTATAATACCCATACAACAGCCCTGTGCGTGTTGAGCGTTGAGCTAAACTTTTATAGCTAACCAGTGTGCGCATAGCGTCAGAAAAATGCTTGGCTTCCAACTCAAACCAGGCCTTGTAATTAAGTAACACTAATGTTTGATCTGGGGTAAAGTCACCTGTTTTTATCAGTGAATTTAAATCTTGCAGTGCCAATTTTGGGCTTTGTGCGTAATTATCACGGATTTCATTGCGTAATAATTCAAACTCTTGTTTGCTCAATGGCTGAGCGAACGCAGACGACGAAACAATTAAAAATACGACAAGTAAAGCAATACGGCACATTTATTAAACCTTGGATGATTTTTCATCATGTGCCTGTGATTATATGCGAAAGGGCAAAGAACTAAGCTCAGAAAATTCCCGTTTGCGCTCAAGAAATATAGTACTTTTATCTGGAAATCACTCCTGGTCTGACCTGTTTGACTTATATTTCTTGACTCGTGCCAATAAAAAATTACAATACCTCGCTTTTTGGCACTCCATCAATTAACCGAGTCTATTGTATGTCTAATGTTTCAACTTGCATCACATTTGATGCATCCACATCATTAATAATGATGACATTAAAAGGGACTGCAAGTGCACAGGATGTGATTAATTTTTATCAGATTGCTCAGCAATATGGCGAAATGTATAGTAGCAACAAGCTACTGGTCGATGTATCTGAGCTCAGTCATGATTTTCCAGCCAGCGAGCTTTTAAATATTATGCCGACTATATCGGGTTGGCTAAAAGACTACCTGATTGCCAGAATAGTTAGCTTTGATGGTTTTATGCACGATTTGTTTCTACAAAAAGCAAAGCGATTTGGCATACCAGCGGAAAACTTTGAGTGTTTTGCTACTGCGAAAAGTTGGCTGGAAAATCAATCTGGTAATTAGTCGCTGAACATTTTACACTGTGTAGCCATTAAATAAGTAAAATTTGTTTATGACTTCATCAACATCTTCTTCGCCTATAAATTCAATAACAGGGCACACCTTCGAATTTGCTGAACCTGCGCGTAATGCATTGTTCAATCAAGTTAAGTCACAACTGGGTCGATTAACTGCAGCAGATATTAAAACACTTTGTACTGAGCATTCACTCACTCAAGCACAATTACTCAGGGCTTGTTTACCTATTGCCTCTTTATTTGCTGTGGCGCCTATATCTCAGTTTTTAGTGGGAGCAATTGTGGTGGGCTTAGATGCACAACAACAGCCCAGTTTTTATTTTGGTGCTAATGTTGAATTTGCACATCAGCCGCTGAGTTTAGTGGTGCACGCTGAGCAATCAGCAATAAATAATGCTTGGCTCAATGGTGCTAAATCTATTGTTAAAATAGCGATTAGTGATGCACCTTGTGGTTATTGCCGCCAATTTATGAATGAGTTAGCAGATGCGGAAACTTTCGATATTTTATTGCCGACTCAACAATTTAAACTCACCGAATTGTTACCTGCCGCGTTTGGGCCTAAGGATTTGGGTAATCAATATAGTTTGTTTAATCCGGCTCCACAATCTGCTCATGTGGATGCAAACTCTGAGGTTTGTCCTGTGCTTATTGAGCAGGCAAAGCAGGCTTATGTACCTTATACACAAAACTTTAGTGCGGTAAAAATAACCACATTTAGCCATGGCAATTTTTATGGACGTTATGCTGAAAATGCAGCCTATAGCCCAAGCCTTGCCCCATTACAAAGTGCAATTAGTCAGCTTTATTTAGCTGGTTTAAGTTTGGATAATAAGACGGTTGAAAAAGTAGAATTATTACAATCTGAAGGTGCAGAAAATCAACTGCAAGTGAGTGAAGCTGTGCTGGCAAGTTACGATAACTTACCAGCTTTACAAAGCTATAGCTTAAGCTTTATTCAGTAGTACTTTAGCGGCTTCAAGTACCACGGCAACGGATTTTTTCTCAATCTCGCCGTGGTCAACATTGGGTATTTCTTGGCGCGTTCTATTTACTAATACTCCTGCCACACAAGCAGCTTTTAAGCCAAGCGCTGCGCACATGGTGAATAACGTAGCCGATTCCATTTCGTAATTCATTACGCCAAGCTTCTGCCATTCTTCGCAACTACCTTGGAATGCTTTTGGCACGTAGCCTGAATAGGTATCATAGCGTTCTTGACCTGGGTAGAAGGTATCGCTTGATGCCGTTATACCAATATGAAAATCAATATTTAGATTGTTACAGGCGTTAACCATGGCTTGGGTCGCAAAAAAATCAGATACCGCAGGGTAATTAAGTGGTGCAAAGTGCTGGCTTGCGCCATCTAAGCGAACAGAGGCTTGGCTAATTAAAATATCACCTTCATTAATATGTGGTTGAATAGCCCCTGTCGTACCAATGCGTAAGAATGTATCAACACCTAATTGAGCTAGCTCTTCTACTGCAATAGATGTTGATGGGCCGCCAATACCGGTTGAACATATCACAACAGGTTGGCCGCTAAGTAAGCCTAAGTAAGCATGAAATTCTCGGGTTTGTACTAAACAACGTGGATTTTCCAAAAAACTAGAGATGCGTGCAGCTCTATCAGGATCGCCCGGCACGATTGCTAACGTTGCGCCTTGTAAATCGTCGCGAGTAAGTCCTAAATGAAAAACCTTTTCCATAATGTTGCCTTTTAAATCATATGAGTATTGTCAATCTAACATCATTACTATTATGACATTGCCTGTACAGGACGGATGTCCGCTTTAGATTATCAGCTTTATTCATTCTCTTTGAATATTCAATCACTGAAGCAAATTAATCAATCTACACAACGGTTGACTTGTTTAAACAGACACTATATCTATCCTTTAATATACTTAATTTGAATCTATGCGCTGTTTTGAATTTATAGCTAAGGTTATGTTGCATAAAGATAAGTTTAGTTTTCTAAGTGCCTTTGTAAAATTAGTTTTGTTGTCATGTTTTATAAAATGACCATCATGAAGGTTTTATTAAATTTATTTTCAACAGCGTCTGTTTTGCATAACTACGCAAAAACACAGAGTAAGGAATCGCAATGAGCACACAATGGCAAACATTTAAAAGTAAAGTTGAACACTGTTTATGTCCACCGGGTGATGGAGTTTTCACTGTTAATACGGCAAAAGAGCGAAAAGCGGCGTTACGTAACAAGTTGTACGGTCAAGAAGATAACGTAGAACCTTTGTGGCGTGACTCATTAGAGACTTTATCACAGAGTCCTTATAAAGCGGTTACTCTTGGTATTAGCTCTGATTGTGGCGGCGGTATTTTACGTGGTGCTAACTGGGGACCTTTATTTTTGCGCTCGACCTTGATTGATCAGCAACCGCAAGCGAAATCGTTTGATTTAGGTGATGTACGTGTTATCCCACATTTGCTACATGATAAATATTTAAATGACGCGACTATTAGTAATTGTCAAAAAGCACTTTATGACAATCCTAATAGCGAATACTACGTCAGCCCATTGTCAATCACCGAAGATGTATGTGATAGCTTCTACGCCACATTTACCGACAAAGGCATTTTTGGTATCGGTGGCGACCACTCGATCAGCTACCCGCTGACTAAAGCTTATTTGAAAGCTAAACGTGAGCAAGGAAAACGTACCGCGATTATTCATTTTGATGCGCATACCGATTTACTGGTTGAGCGTTTAGGTATCGATTTATGCTTTGGCTCATGGTGTACCCATATTTTAGAGTTTTTACCTGCGCCACATCATTTAATTCAATTTGGTATTCGTTCAAGTGGCAAACCTAAAGCCCATTGGGAATCAACGTTTGGTATTAAGCAGCATTGGGCGCATGAAATAATTGAGCGCGGTGCGCAAGATGTTGCCAGTGAAGTAATTGCACAATTAAAAGCAGATAATGTAGATGAGTTATATGTAAGCTTTGATATTGATGCCCTTGATGAAGAATTTGCCTCTGCGACGGGTACGCCTGAAGGTAATGGTTTAACACCTAAACATGCATTAGATATTTTAGTTGCATTAGCGGATGAGTTTCCAATTACCGGTGCAGATATGATGGAAATAGCACCATTTACGGACAGCTCGCTAGTGGGTCAATCAAGCTCAGAAACAACGCTTAGAGAAGGTGCAAAAATCTCAGCATTTTTAATTAATGCAATGAATCGATAATTTTTTAGAGAAAAACCTCAAAAACAGGCCATCATGGCCTGTTTTCTATTCACTTATCAGTAAATTACCGCTATATTTAGACTGCAATTCACAGCTTGATGTAAAATCAGTTACTAAAATGCGAGGACTAAAGTGATTAAATGGAGTTTGTTATTATTGGTTATTTTGAGCCAGCCATGCTTTGCTAAGCTCAATATAGTGACGGAAAACTTTCCGCCTGCGCAATATATTGATGATAACAATCAACTAACGGGTCATGTTGTTGAAAAGGTACGCAAAGCCTTGGATGCATCCTCAATTGATTATACAATTTCTGTGCATAGTTGGAGTACGGCATTTAATACTGCCCTGCGCGACCCACAAACCTGTATTTTTTCGGTAACACGTTCTAAAGAGCGCGAAGATAAGCTACTTTGGATTGCTGAGTTAGCTGAACTCACTACCAACTTTTATGCTTTAGACTCTAAAAACATTCAGTTAGATAACTTAGAGCAAGCTAAACAGTATCGTGTCGCCGTACTTAAAGATAACTATAGCCATCAGTACTTGTTATCCCAAGGCTTCGAAGAAGGTAAAAACTTACTGGCTATGGATAGCTTTGATAACATATTTAATATTGTTCGTAGTCGAAAAAATAGCATCGATCTTGTCACCTTACCTAAACAGCGAGCTGACTATGAGCAACAAACGCAGCACACAATAGATAGCCTACAGCCGGTGTTAAAACTTAATATCAAACAGCCATCATTGTACTTTGCTTGTAATAAAGCCTTAGACAAAGTGTCTAAGCTAGAGCTGACTCGTGTATTTTCTACTTTATAGCCAATCATAAATATCTAAGTGTATGTTACTTAAGCCCTTTAAAGATAGTTGAAATATCAATTGCTGAGTTTAAAAAAGAGCCTATAATCCAGCTGCTTTTGCTTATAAAAGCGCTTATTGTTGGAGTTGTTAAATGGGTGATTTAATCGGGATTGGTTTATTGATCTTGATCAGTGCGTTATTTGCTATGTCGGAAATTGCCATCGCAGCATCACGCAAAATTAAATTAAGAGTGATGGCCGACGAGGGCAATGCAAATGCGGCCGCCGTATTAAAATTACAAGAGCAGCCAGGTGCATTCTTTGCCATGATCCAGATAGCGCTTAATGCGATTGCTATTTTAGGGGGCATTGTTGGCGAACAAGCACTGTCGCCATATGTTGAACGTGTATTAGTAATGGTCTATCAAGGCCCATTATTAGCGCAAGTCAGCTTTTTAATTTCGTTTTTTACCATCACCTCATTATTCATTTTATTTGCCGACTTAATGCCGAAACGCTTAGCGATGATCATGCCTGAAGCGGTCGCTGTGAGGCTAGTCACGCTGATGAGGTGGGTGACCTTTGCCCTGACTCCTCTAGTGGTATTTTTTAATGGCCTGACAAATATTATTTTACGACTATTTAAAGTTCCCGCAGAGCGTGAAGATATTGTCACCACAGAAGACATCGTGGCGATGATGGATGCTGGGGCGGAATATGGCAGTTTACAGCAACAAGAGTACGACTTAATCGGTAATGTATTTGACTTAGAAGCTCGTTTTTTATCAAGCGTGATGACGCCACGGGACCAAATTGTTTATTTTGATATAAAAGAAGCCAGTACTGACATTGCGAGTAAAATTATTGATCACCCCCATAACCACTTTTTAGTATGTAATGGTAATTTAGATAAACTCATAGGCTCTGTTGAATCGAAAGATATATTACGCCAAGTACTCAAAGGCGAGGCGGCAAACATCAATGAAGATTTATTAGAAAAAGAAATCTTTTATTTGCCTGAAACACTCAGTTTATCTGAGGCATTAAATGCATTTAAAGCGGCGGCAAAACCCTTTGCTGTGGTGGTAAATGAATACGCACTGGTTGTGGGTATTGTCACCGTTAAAGATTTGATGAAAGGCTTTATGGGTGATTTGATAACCCACACGGGTGATGAGTTGATCATTGAGCGAGATGAAAGCTCGTGGTTAGTGGATGGCTTAACCCCGGTGGTTGAGCTGGCTAAGGTGCTGGAAATTGATGAATTCCCCGAACAAATGCATTACGAAACTGTGGCTGGGTATTTGATCTATACCATGAAGCGCATTCCTAAACGTGCCGAGTATATTCATTATGCAGGCTTTAAGTTTGAAGTCGTTGACGTTGAAGGGATAAGAGTGGAACAGTTACTGGTTAGTAAAATTAACTAAACAGCACTTGCTGTTAGATTTTTTAAAACCCTGCTTGTTGTTGCTAGCGAGATCGTTAACAATACAGGCAGAGTTTTTATTAATTGTTTTAAGGTTACTTATGGCGTTTTTTTCGCTTGCATCACGTATCACAACCACTGGCTTACTGTTTTTAGCGCTTCTAAATTGTCATAATGGATTTGCTGCTAATAACGAACAAACCTTGATTATGACAGGCAGTGCAATTGAAACCTGCACAACATTAAGCCCACAGTTTTGTAAATTAGATGCGCCATTAGGCAGTGAAAAAAGTGCCGTCTTTGCCCTTTCAAGTGATGCTATCGCGCGAGTAAAACAGCAATGGCCAACAGATAACCAAAACCACTTAGCAGCCACAGTAACTAATTTAAAAACGTTAGCAACTACTCATCCAGAGCTGCTTTCTAAAAGAGAGTTATTGTGGGCATGGCGAGATATTGCAAATTTACAAATGAGTGAGTTATCTCAATTGGAGTTTGAATATGTGATTGATATGCTTCAAGTAGCTCAACCTGATGGGCAAAATCGCGTACTCAATATTGATGCTAAAAATAGTAAAGCGGATCAAAACTGGTTAGCTGATAGTTATAAATTTATAGCCGCTAGTTTAAAAGTAAAGGCCCAAAGCCCTAAATTATTAGTGATCAGTTCAGCTAGTCGAGACCCTTACTTTGCAGCAAGTTATTATGAAACTGTACTCTCTCAAGTGGGCGTTACAGTGCAGTGGTTAGCACTGACACCGGCACTAGCACAGGCTATAACAGCAGGGCAATGTGATGCGCTTGATAAATATAGAACGCAAAGTATGTCTTTGTACAACAGAGAGACGGTTTTCCCTAAACGAGTTGCGACAGAGCAAGCTTTGTGTGAGCAAGGTATCGAACAGTTAATTACAAAAATTAAAGGTAGCACCGGGGTGGTGTTAGCGGGTGGCCATGATCAGCAAAACCTTTATCGCAGTTTTTTTGATGAGCAGAGTAAGCCGTACCCTTGGCTGAGCGCAGTGCGCGATACCCCTGTATTAATTGCGGAGAATCAAAGCGCCGAATTTCTCGCGATGGAACACATTATTAATCAGCAACAAAATGCAGCTGATGTACTAAACAATGATGATGTAACGCACAGAGCTGGGTTAAACAGTGTCGATTTTGCGTTTATCAAAAGCCAGTTTAGTGAAACAAATAGTACCGCCTTAGTCACAAAAGCACTGCAATCAACAAACCAACAAGCAGGGCTAGGTATTGACGTCAATACGGCATTAGTTGTTATAAAATCTGAGCAAGGCGATTTAATGACGGTATTAGGCGAGCGTGGCGTGATTGGTTTAACTGCCAACACAGAGCAAAACTTTTCATATTCATACTGGCCTTCGAGCAGTGTATTTCATTATTCAAACAAGGTCTTTAGTCTCAATAAGCGAAGTGCTGAGAACGCTTTACCTAACATTAAAATCCCTAGTCTGCCAACACAACGCTTTAGTAATATATTGACTAATAATAAATTGCGTTCTTTAACACAAGCGATGTGTTTGAGCCAAGGTACAGCGGCTGTGGGTCAGCAGGATGGATTCCTAGTCAACTTAAATGCCACAGAAGCCACAGCATATAAGCGTATAAATGCAACTCAGTTTGGCTGTGCTATTGCTCAATTAGAATTAAGCTTCTCCACTATTGAGTAAGGTTTTAAATCTGTATTTCATATCGTAAATATACCCAGTCAGCAGTGCTTTATTAGAGCCTGTTGACTTTTCATGGTTTTATAGCCGGCTCAGCCTGGTCAAAAACCAAACACAACAGCTTAAAGTTCACTTCTAAACACAAAGCTCTTTAGAGCCATACTGATAATTTTCTCTCGTTCTAGCTTAATTCGTTTTACTTTGTAAAGTTATGCAAATAATTCTTAATTAATGTTGATCTGAAAGCATTTTAATTTAGAATGATCGTTCATTCTAAATTAAGGGTAGTTAACATGCAGCGTTCTCGCGTCGTCTTATTTGCAGTGTCAGCTTTAGCCAGTGCAGTTATTTTATCTGGTTGCGACCAGAGTCCTCAGGCAAGCCAACAGGCTCCAAAAGCCACTCCAGTTGGGGTTGTAACATTAAAAAGTCAACCTCTGACTTTAACCAAAGAACTACCTGGTCGTGTTGCTGCATCGCAAGTGTCTGAAATTCGCCCGCAAGTCAGTGGCATTATTCAGTCTCGCTTATTTACTCAAGGGGCTGAAGTTAAAAAAGGCCAAGCTCTTTATCAAATAGATGCTTCAACCTTCGAAGCGCAAGTGGCAACAAGCAAGGCGGCCATTACTAAAGCGAAAGCGAGCATTGCGAATGCTAAAGCAAAGTCTGAACGCTATGATGAACTATTAAAAATTAAGGCGGTAAGCCAGCAAGACTTTGACGAAGCCGATGCCAGTTATAAAGGTGCAGAAGCTGATTTATTGACTGCTCAAGCGCAACTTAAAACAGCGCAAATTAACTTAGACTACAGTAAAGTGAAATCACCTATCAGTGGTCAAATTGGTAAATCAAATGTCACAGCCGGTGCGTTAGTAAGCGCCAACCAAGCAACAGCACTTGCTACTGTCACCCAACTTGATCCTATTTATGTTGATTTAACCCAATCAAGCAGTGAGTTAACGCGCTTGAAAAAAGCCATTGCCAATGGTGAGCTTGATAAAGATTTGGCGTTACATTCAAATGTTGAATTAAAAATGGAAGATGGGTCGATTTATCCTCATCAAGGAAGGTTGCAGTTTTCTGAAGTAACGGTTGATCCAAGCACCGGCTCAGTCACATTGCGCGCAGAGTTTCCAAATCCAGAAAAACTATTATTACCGGGCATGTATGTACGTGCGGTGATAGTTGAAGGTGTAAAAAACAATGCGATTTTAGCCCCCCAACGTGGTATTAGCCGTAATACCAAAGGTGAGCCAACAGCAATGGTGGTTAGTAAAGACAACACCGTTGAGCCGCGCGTTTTAAAAACCGACCGTACAGTTGGTTCTAATTGGTTGATCACAGAAGGCCTAAACGATGGCGATAAACTCATTGTTGAAGGCTTACAAAAAATAGCACCTGGCGCACCTGTTAATGCTGTGCCTGCTGAAACCGCAGCTAAAACTCAATAACGGAGCCATTAAATGTCACGATTTTTTATCGACAGACCCATTTTTGCTTGGGTGTTAGCAATTGTAGTTATGCTCGCGGGTGTATTGGCGGTCAGAGGATTACCGGTCGCTCAGTATCCGTCAATTGCACCTCCGGCGATTAGTATTCAAGCAAGTTACCCAGGTGCGTCTGCCCAAACCTTAGAAGATACAGTTACTCAGGTGATTGAACAAAAAATGAAAGGCTTAGATGGCTTGCTTTATATGTCATCAACCTCTGAATCTAATGGCTCAGCCACATTAACCCTTACTTTTGATGCTGATACCGATCCTGATATTGCACAAGTTCAGGTACAGAATAAACTTGCTTTGGCTACGCCTTTATTACCTGAAGAAGTACAACGCCAAGGTGTGTCAGTGGCAAAGTCTGCGCGTAACTTTTTAATGGTTGCAGGTTTTGTGTCTGAAGATGGCAGCATGAATAACATTGATATTGGTGATTATGTTGCGTCAAATGTGCAAGATATCGTTTCACGTGTAAACGGTGTAGGGGAAGTACAGTTATTTGGTTCACAATATGCGATGCGTATTTGGCTTGACCCTAATATGCTACAAAAATATGAACTCACCCCTGCGGATATCAGCGCGTCAATTAGTGCGCAAAATGCCCAAGTTTCAGCAGGCCAGTTAGGTGCATTACCAGCTGTTGCAGGACAACAATTAAATGCCACTGTGACAGCGCAAAGCCGCTTACAAACCCCTGAACAATTTAGAAATATTTTTGTTAAGACCAATGATGATGGTTCAGTGGTACGTTTATCTGACGTAGCAAAAGTCGAATTAGGGGGCGAAAGCTACGCGGTTGTAGCCCGTTATAATGGTAAACCAGCCTCAGGTTTAGGGATAAAATTGGCCAGTGGTGCAAATGCCCTTGATACTGCACAAGGTGTTAAAGCGGCACTTGCTGAGCTTGAGCCTTTCTTTCCAGAAGGCTTGGCGGTAGTTATTCCTTACGATACAACGCCATTTGTAACCTTATCAATTGAAAAAGTAGTCAGCACATTAATAGAAGCCGTGGTGCTTGTGTTTGTGGTGATGTATTTGTTCTTACAAAATTTTCGTGCAACCTTGATCCCAACCATTGCGGTACCTGTGGTTTTACTTGGTACGTTTGCTGTGCTGCAAGTGCTGGGCTATTCAATTAATACGTTAACCATGTTTGCTATGGTACTGGCCATCGGTTTGCTGGTGGATGATGCCATTGTTGTGGTTGAAAACGTAGAGCGGGTTATGACCGAAGAGAAACTTTCTCCTATTGAAGCAACCCGAAAATCAATGGATGAAATCAAAGGTGCACTGGTGGGTATTGCCATGGTGTTGTCGGCCGTATTTGTACCAATGGCATTCTTTGCCGGCTCTACAGGGGTTATTTACCGTCAATTCTCAGTGACTTTAGTAACTGCAATGAGCTTATCTGTATTAGTTGCGCTTATACTAACGCCTGCACTGTGTGCAACTATGTTAAAACCAAGCCATGTACATAATAATAAGTCGTTATTTGGTCGCTTCTTTATTGGCTTTAACCGTGGTTTTGATAAAACAAATAGCGGTGCGCAAAGCTTTGTGGGGCGAATGATCAAACACAGTAAACGTTACCTTTTATGCTACGGCTTAATTGTTGGCGGTATGGTGTTTATATTCTCACAACTTCCATCAGCTTTTTTACCAGATGAAGACCAAGGTATTTTGTTTAATCAAGTAAGCTTACCAGCAGGTTCAACAACCGAGCAAACGCTTAAAGTGGTTGAAAAAATGGAAAAGCACTACTTAGAAGACCAATCTGAAGCAGTGCGCTCGGTGTTTAGTGTAACTGGGTTTAGTTTTGCAGGCTCTGGACAAAACGCCGCTATTGGTTTTGTTGGCTTAAAGCACTGGGATGAACGCCAACGTGATGACTTAGCTGTTGGTGCAGTTGCAGGCAAAGCAATGGGTTACTTTTCTACGATTAAAGAAGCCTTTGTGTTTGCTTTCCCACCGCCTGCAGTTGTTGAGCTAGGTACCGCCAATGGTTTTACTCTGTTCTTGCAAGACCGTGTTGGCTTAGGTCACGATAAATTGCTAGAAGCACGTAATATGCTTTTAGGAATGGCTGCTCAAAGTCCGGTGTTGGCAGGTGTTCGTCCTAACGGCCAAGAAGATAAACCTGAGCTTGAACTCGATATTGATTTAGCAAAAGCACAAGCCTTAGGGTTAACTCAGGCTGATATCAACAGTACGTTGTCAACTGCATGGGGTAGTAGCTACGTCAATGATTTTATTGACCGTGGCCGAGTTAAAAAAGTGTATCTACAAGGTACGGCTGAATCACGCATGGCACCAGAAGATTTAGACAAGTGGTATGTCCGTAATAGCAATGGTGACATGGTGCCATTTACAGCATTTGCCCAGTCTTATTGGACGTACGGCTCGCCACGTCTTGAGCGTTACAATGGCTTTTCAGCCATGGAAATTCAAGGTGCTGCAGCGCCAGGATACAGTACAGGCCAAGCGATGGACGAAATAGAAAAACTGGTTAAACAGTTACCTGCGGGTATTGCCTTTGAGTGGACGGGTATTTCTTATGAAGAGCGTCTAAGTGGTGGCCAAGCTCCAATGCTTTACGCGTTATCATTACTGGTGGTGTTTTTATGTTTAGCGGCTCTTTACGAGAGTTGGTCTGTCCCTGCGGCGGTAATGATGATAGTACCACTGGGTGTTTTTGGTGCTGCTATGGCCGCCTTTGTTGGTGGTTTATCAAACGATATTTACCTACAAGTTGGCCTACTGACAACTATTGGTCTTGCTTCTAAAAATGCGATTTTGATCGTTGAGTTTGCGATTCACAAAATGGATGAAGGGATGGAGTTAGTCGATGCGGCGATCACTGCGGTGAAGCTTAGACTGAGGCCGATTTTAATGACCTCAATGGCATTTATTTGTGGTGTGTTACCTCTGGCTATTGCTTCAAGTGCAGGCTCAGGTGCGCAAAATGCACTGGGTATTTCGGTGATTGGTGGCACCTTAGCTTCGTCGGTTATTGTGGTGGTATTTGTGCCATTATTCTTTGTCTTAGTAAGACGAGTGTTTCCGGGTAAACATAAAACCGTAGCGCAGGAGCAATCAAATGAAGTTTAAAACATTGAGCCTAGCAAGTATCAGTGCGCTGGTATTAAGCGCGTGTCAAATGGCACCTGAGCTTGAGGATATTGAACTACCTGTGCCAGACAGCTACGGGGTTGAAAGCGGACAAGGTAATATTGCCGATTTAAAATGGCAGCAGTTTTTTAATAACGAAAAGCTGCAAGCCTTAATCGAACAAACCTTAATCCATAATAAAGACATTAAACTTGCTGCACTTAACGTGCAGCAAGTCAGAGCGTTATATCAAATAGAAGACTCAGCCTTGTATCCCTCGATTGATTTTTCAGCATCGGGGACACGCCAACGACTGCCTGCTGATTTGTCATCAACTGGCAGTGCCAGCATAAGCGAAAGCTATTCTGCTACTGTGGGCATGACGGCTTACGAGTTGGACTTATGGGGAAAAGTACGTAATCAATCAGATCAAGCATTACAAACTTTGTATGCCTCAGAGCAAGCACAAACCAGTGTTAAAATTAGTTTAATTGCAGAACTTGTTAATGCATGGCTTAACTATGCAGCCGATAAAGAGCTATTGGCACTTGCTCATGAAACGCTTTCCAGCCAGCAAGAGTCCCTTGAATTAATGGAAAAAACCTATGCACTTGGCGCAGCTTCTAAGTTAAGTCTGGCACAAGTACAAAGCACGGTTGCCACAGCGAAAGTGGATATTGCCAATTATCAACGTTTATTAAAGCGCGATAAAAACGCGTTAGATTTACTGGTGGGAAAAGTGGTGGCCACTGAGTTGTTACCTGAACAAAGCTTGGATGAAGTACTTAACTTTCCTGCGGTTCCCGTGGGTTTACCGTCTGAATTATTAGAGCAACGTCCAGATATTAAAGCGGCTGAATATCGTTTACTCGCAGCAAATGCCAATATAGGTGTAGCAAAAGCGGCTTTTTTCCCCAGTATTAGTTTAACCGCTAATGCAGGTACTGCTTCAGCTGATTTAGATAATTTGTTTTCAGCGGGAACGGGTACATGGAGTTTTGTGCCTTCGATAAATTTACCAATTTTTAATATGGGCCGAAACCAAGCTAATTTAGATGTTGCTCAAGCTCAGCAAGAAATCGCTTTAACAACTTATGAGCAAACAATTCAGCAAGCATTTAAGGAAGTGTCTGATTCACTAGCGGATAGAGCTGGCTATATGCAGCAGTTGGCAGCGCTTGAGGAGCTTTATAACAGTAACCAAGTGACCTTTACGTTATCACAAGCACGCTTTGAAAAAGGGGCCGACAGCTACTTGCAAGTGCTTGATGCGCAAAGAAACTGGGTAAGTGCAGGACAGCAACTGATCACGGGTAAAAAGGCCTATATTGCAAGTCAAATTAGCCTATACAAAGCGGTAGGTGGCGGTTGGCAACGGCCAGAGCACCAAACACAATAATGGTTTTTATCACTAGTTTACTTAGTTCTTGTTGTAACGCACAAGGTCAGTGGTTAAGATCGTGTAAACTAGTGATAATTTTTAAGTTAGAGGTTAAAAAGAGCAGTGCTTTTTTGAAAACACCATGAACACGAAAACGAAGAGAAAAACAGATCCCGCTTTAGCGCAAGCGCGTCGAGAACAAGTACTATGTGCCGCTGCCGATTGCTTTAAGCGGAAAGGCTATCACGGGGCTGGAATGGCTGAAATATCGAGAACAGCGGGTATGAGTGCAGGGCATATCTATAATTATTTCGCCAGTAAAGAAGCGATTATAGAATCTATTATCGAACGAGATATGGAAGAGCTATTTTCTGTCTTTCAAGAGTTTGAAGATCAACCTGGTAATTTGGTCACTATATTACTTAATGGGCTAGATTCAGGTGTAGAGCGCCATATTGATGTTGATCAAGGCGCACTTGATTTAGAAATGCAGTCAGAAGCTGCACGCAATGAAAAAGTCGCGCGGTTACTACGCAAGTCGGACCTTCAAGCCAGAGAAAAGATGCGTAGTTTATTAGTCGGTGAGCGCAGTCCGATAAAAGCAGCCAAAGCGGCTGAAATAGATAGCCGCATTGAAGTGATGTTCGCGCTGATGAATGGGTTGTTAATGCGCAAAATACTTAATCCAAGTATAGATAAAGAGCTTTTATTAATTGCAGTTCGCCCGGCAATGAAAACCTTAATTACCCCTTTTGACTAAATACGCTCTATTGACCACTGTATGGCGATTAACGCTATCGCTAATGACCCTGCAGGCATTAACCATTTTTGATACCAAGCGTGGTTTCTTGCCAAAATCAGTAATGGCAGGGCAACAATTAGGATAGCGAGTTGGCCGATTTCTACGCCTAAATTAAAGGCTAATACACTCAGTAACTGGTAGTCATTAGATAAACCCAGCTCGCCCAATACACTGGCAAACCCCATTCCATGCAATAAACCAAAGCCAAAGGTGATCCAACCTAATCGTAGTATCACAGGCCAAATATTATTCAGCGCAGCGAATAACACGGAAATAGCAATACCAAGTTCTACCCAGCGACTATTCGGTGAAAGTATGTTCATAGCCGTTGCCGTTAAGGTAATTGAATGGGCTAACGTAAATGCGGTGACTATCCACGCGGTGTGCTTAAAAATAGTTAACTTAGAACCAATACCATGCCATTTTTTGTTGTTACGTACCAGTACACAGGTTAGTAATAGTGCAATTAAAAATAAAATATGATCGGGGCCCATCCAAATATGCAATACGCCTTGATACACATACTGAGTAAACGTTGCTAGGTAACCACTGCCTGTGAAATCAATGGTTTGCGTTGAGTTGCCAGCACTAAAAATGCGAGTGTGTTTATTTATGGTTGTAATCGCTTTGTGATTCGCATCTAAATTAAAAAAAGCACTGTAACTAAGCGTAAAAGCATCGCTTGTTGGACAAATAAAGCTCAAGGGGATCACCACATAAGGTTGATTAAAGTGAGAATCCAGTTGTAAGGGGCCATTGCTTGTCAATGCGCAGGTGTGTTTGTTAGATATTGTTGCACTAACAGAGTCAGAGACAAATTCATCGATGGTGGTGCGTTTTGTGGTTATTTCTTGCCATGTTATATGACCATCGGCGTTTAAATCAAAGGCAACTTTTTGCTCTAAATCGGCGAGTTGAATTTGCCAGTAACCGGTTAGTTTGCTTTGATCATTTATTGTCTCTGTTTGTTCTAAGTTAAGATAGCTGGTACTTAGTTGATGGCTATATGTCACTTGGCTGAGCATGATACAGGCAGTATATAGCAGGGTGCATAATAGGGTTTTCATAGCGTTGCTCCTTGTGCACGGTCTAGCAATTGCTGGTCAGACTCAAGCTTAGCTTGTTGCCAATTAACTTTGGCCCAGTACAAGGCTTTATCAGGCTGTTTATTGAGGTCTAAATAATAGCGAGCGAGATAGCTGGCATGAAACCTATCTTGGCGCAGCTCTCTTAGTTGTACACGCTGCGTCATGAGGTGTTGCCATTCGCTCTGTGGGTTTTTAGTATTGTTTTGTTCGGCAATAGCAAGGCGAAGTAATAGGGCATCTTCAAGGTTTTGATTATTACTGGTTAATGAAGGGAGCGTATTAAGTACTTTTTGATAATGCCCAAGCGCTAGTTGAATATCAGCCCACAGTACAACTAGGCTGACAGGGGCTGTGTTTAAAGAGAGTGTATTTAGGTGGCTTAATGCCGCTTTTGGCTTGTTCAACCTCATTGCCATTTCAGCGAGAACATGACGTGTAGACTCACTTTGTTTATGAGGCACAATACTATTTTTTAAGCTTTGGTAACTTTGCTTTAATTGCCCGTCTTGGCTTAATGCATCAAGCGCACACGTATTTACGACATCGATAGTTGTTAAGCCAGTTAATTGTAAACATTGTTGCTTTGACGCTGTAAATTTACCTTGCACCATCAGTATGTTGGCGCGAAGTAGATGCGTATTTATATGTCTAGGGGAGTGCTCTAGCACGTCTTGGGTGATCAATAGTGCTTTGGTGAATAAATGTTCGCGCTGTAATACACGTGCATACATGTAACCAATATCAGCTGTTGGTGATTGTATATAACGTTCATGTAGTTGTGCTTTTAGCAACCCTTGACTGACTTGTGTTTGTCCGACTTGTTGACTACTAAGTAAAAGGCTCATTAATTCATCATCGCTGAGCCTAGCTATATTGGTAGAGCGTGCTTTAGCAATAACAGTATCTCCGCTAGGAATATAAGGCTCAGCCCAGGTATAAAAAGGTACGATTAAAGTGATGTATAAAAGTGCACGAGTCATCATTGTTTTCTCCTAAAAAGGCCATCCGTGGCCTGCAAGTTCTCATAAGGGCTTAATTTTCCGTTAACAGATCATCAAAATTAGCCTGTGCATCGGCATTGGTGAATACGCGACCATTAACACTCAATGGTTTATCGGTTGCGGCTTGACTAAACGCAGCACGCCCAAATTGTGCGAAATCCACTTCTAGTGCTTCAATAGTAATATCAACCACCGCACTTACTTGGGCGTTAACACCATCGCTTACGGCAAATGTAAAGCTATCAGAGCCAGTGGTCTCTGCATTAGGTGTGTAGGTATAACTACCATCACTGTTCACTACAACCATGCCAAGCATGGGTTCACTTAGCAGTGAATAAGTTAGGGCCTCACCTTCAGGATCGGAGCCTTCTAGCATGTCGTTAATGGCAACTTCTGTTTGTGTTGTTACCATGGCTGATGAAGCGGTAGGTGCTTTATTTACAACTTCAATAGGCATGTCTTGTTTACTATGATCATCATCGTTACAGCCACTTAATATAAGTGCGCCAAATAACATAACACCATGTGATAGTTTAAAAGTACGCATAACTAGTCTCCTTATTTAGACCCTGCAAGTGGAGTTGCAAGGTATGGAAAGCTTGCATCCATCATAGTTGCATCAACAGGTGCGCCGTCTGTAAATGGTACAGTGCCAACACTTGCATCATCGCTGGTACACAAACCTAAATCTGTATCAGTTCCATTAACTGGAATTGGGTAACATAAGCGCCCCATGACAACACGCAGTGCAATATCAACAACATCATCGCCAGGACGACGGCCATTCGGGAAACCCGCTAAATCATCACCAGCAACACCAAACGCCGATTGTTCAGCTTGTGCTTTAGCGGCAATCTGGGTGTTTAAACGTAACATTTCAGCACCGGTTACGGTTGCTAATTGGTTAACCCCAGGAAAACCTGTTAAAAATGCAGTAACTAGGTCATTACGTGGGAAGTTAGTGGGTGCAAGGGTCTCAATATCCGTTCCTAAGGTGGTATTTACAGCATCTTTAAATAAGATATTAAGTAATTCAGGTAACGACGGATGGGTAACGTAGTCAATAAACTGGGCATCGTCTTTTGGCTGTGAAGTTGAAAACGCATCTTTATCTTTTAAGCCAATAACCAATTCATTTACCAGTGGGTTACCTAAGCGAGATACTTGCGTCAGTGCGCCACCATTAACGGCATTCTTAGCAAAAGACGCATTTGAATTTAGAATACGGGCTTGCGGTAGGCTTGCTGTTGTCCAAGAGCCGATAGTACCGTTACCATCACCGGTTACACAGTCTTTAGGTACTTCTATAGCAATAGCGGTTACGTTCTTATCCGCTAAGTCATCATTCGTTGCGTCCTGTGTGATGCCACCAGGAAAACCTTCACCATCACCAGCGCCAGGTGCACTGTCGCCTTCAACGGGTACGTAATTTACTAAATCAAATGTTTTACCAAGATTTACTACAAATGGGTCTTTGCGCTGGCCAACAAATACTTTAGCCATGGCATCACAACCAGGCATTGATACCGTATAGACAAACTGATCAGCATAACTTTTATAGTCTTGCATCGAGGTAAATGTTTTATTACCAATATAATCGAGTGGTTTGCCAAAATCACCCGTATTCGTGTTGGTATTAGTGAGCATGGTTTTAGTGCCAGTACGTTGCTCGCCAGATATCATTGCTAGTGTGTATGATTCACTAAAGTTAACTGCTGAGTTATCGCCAGCGGCAACACCGCCAATATTTTTCAACGGTACAGCAACTGTGCGTTGATTATCTTCGGGGCCTACTGTTAATGCTACGCCTTGATTGTTATCTGGCAGCATACTTTTAAAATTAAACGCGAAAGTAATATCTTCAACAGCATCGCCATCATTATCAATATGAATACTGTATGTGGCGTCAGGGTCCATGGCAAAGTAGTTTGGCCCGCCATAGCCATCTTGTAATGGAATATAGTTGGCGATGAACGTAACGTAATCGCCGCGCCCTTGCTCGTAACTATTAAATGCATAAAAATCGGTAGAATCTAAGGTCGGAAAGCGACTGATATTGGGTGCTTCGCGGTGACTTGACGCCTCTGAAGGCGCGCTTACTAAGGTACTGCATACTACAACTGCTAATATTGATGGAGTTAAAGTTTTCATGACTTTTTCCTTTAGTTTTAGATAGTGGTCATAGCTATAACGGGTGGCAGATTCAATTGGATGCAAAAAAACGTGAAATATTTTAATTAAATGTGAACTGTTACTTTTTTTGTACTTAACTATTTAATTTATATAACAAAAGAAAAAGCCAGCTTGCGCTGGCTAAAGTGTAGGAATAGATTTACTTATAGCTTAAAGAAGTATTAACTCAGTTGTGTATAACACTTCAGTTGGCAGGCCATTTGGTGAGCCTCCTAAAGGTTCTAAACTGATTGCCAGTAATGCAATATCTTGGGCATTAAAGCGGTTATCTTTTAGCAATGATTTAATGCCATCTTTAGGTAAAAGACCCAGCGATATAGGTGTATCTTGCCCTTTTAAAATCATCCAAAGCTCATAATCTTTGTCAGTTCTGGCGGCTAACTTATCACTGGCTTTAACAGATAGGCTCTGCTCATTTATATCTATAAACCATAATGGTTGTTCTGATGCATCTTTAAACAAAGCAATTTGCTGAGTTTGCTGTTGTATAGGCGCTTGTGGTTGCCAAATAATTAATGCAAGTACAATACTGGCTGCCGTTGCGATTAACGACCAAGCTTGCCAGATACTGGTTTTTGGCTTAATGACGTTAGCTTCTGGGGATACAGTATGCACACTCGGCTTGGCGTCAATACGTTGAGAAATCACTTGCCATACAGAGTCGCTGGGTGGCTCGGATTTTATTGAACTGGCTAAGTTATTTAAATGCTGCTCCCACATCCAGGTTGCTTCTCTAATGCGATTAGAGGTCAGCATTAAACGTTGAAAACGCTTACGAGCTGGGCCTTTGAGCGTACCAAGTACGTATTCTGCAGCGAGCATGTCGATGAGCTTCTGATTGTCATAATTCATAATGTTAAACACCTTTGCAACTGTTGCAGGCCACGTCGGATCCAACTTTTAACGGTACCAAGTGGGGTCTCAATATGATCCACCAACTCGCTATGAGTTAAGCCTTTATAATAGGCTAAGTGAATAGCCTGCTTTTGTTGATCATCGAGTTGCTCCATGCAGTCCACGAGTTTGCTTTTACCTTCATAATCAACAGTAATTGCTTGATCAGCAGGCTCCATATACGCGTTATCATCGTCAAGGCTTTGCTCTTTTCGGACCTTGTGATAACGAAGTGAATCTAAGCTCCGGTAACGAACAATACTGATCATCCAGCTAATAACCGTTCCTTTTGAAACTTGATACTCAGATGCATTGTGCCAAATCTTAACAAAAGCATCTTGGAGTGCTTCTTCTGCATGAGCACGGTTACTGAGCATTTTTAAGCTTATTGCAAATAATTTCGGGCTTGTAGCACTGTATAGTTTTGCAAAAGCTTGCTTATTTCCCTGAGCGGTCGCACTTAACAGGGGGAGCAATTCGTCGGTTTCCATAAATGTCCTTTATTATTATAAGTAACGTGTGAGGTCGTTGTTTGGATGCAAAAAAATGTTGGTAAAGGTGATTAATATTCAGCCTAGCAGTAATATACGGCTTATCAAGTTAAGTCGATCAGCTTCAGAGTTGAAAAAGTATGAATTTAGAACAATTTCGATGGTTTTTAGCCCAAGGGATAAAATATTACGGTTATCAGTAATAAAAGCCCTCTATTAGTTATGGTTAAACGGTGTATGAATGTAATACACTGTAGGAAAAGCAGACAACATTAAGAGAGATTAAAATGGCAGCATTTGGTACCGTATTTATGCCACAAATGATCCAAGCTCGTTTTACGGACAATGCTTGGAGTGAAAGCGAAATAGTTCCTTGTGATAAAATAGAACTCCATGCAGGGGCACATGTTCTTCACTATTCAAGTACATGTTTTGAAGGTTTAAAAGCGTTTCGCCACGAAGATGGCTCTGTTTACATTTTTAGAATGGACGCAAACATTGCCCGCATGCAACAAAGCTCGCAGTTATTGAGTTTACCAAGCTTTGAAGGGGCAAAGCTTGAGAAAATGATTACTGATATTGTTAAAGAGTATGCTGACGAAACTCCGTTACCGCCAGGTTCTATGTATATACGACCAACTCATATTGGCACCGAAGCGGCCATAGGTAAGGCGGCTGTACCATCAGCAAGCTCATTGCTGTATGTATTATTGTCGCCAGTAGGCGATTATTTTGCAGGTGGTGCAACGGCACTACGAGTTTTACTTGAAGAAGATGGTATGCGTTGTGCTCCACACATGGGCATGGTTAAAAGCGGTGGTAACTATGCCAGTGCATTAGCACCTATTTCTGCCGCGCGTGATAAATATCAAGCAGACCAAATTTTATTTTGCCCTGGTGGTGATGTACAAGAGACCGGCGCTGCTAATTTTATCTTAATCGATGGGGATGAGATCATCACCAAAGCACTCGATAGCACATTTTTGCACGGTGTGACCCGTAATAGCATATTAACCATTGCAAAAGACTTAGGTATGACGGTTTCTGAGCGTAACTTTACAGTAACTGAGTTGCTAGAGCGCGCAGCAAAACCAGGCACTGAAGCGGCACTTTCTGGCACTGCAGCAGTACTGACACCGGTTGGTACGTTTATTCATAATGATAAAGAATACCAAGTAGGCAGCGGTAAACCAGGACCTACCACAATGCGCTTGCGCCAAGCGTTGAATGATATTCAATGGGGCAAAGCACCAGATACACATGGCTGGTTAACTAAAATTGATGTGTAAATGCTCACCTATTTGAAAAGCCTAGGTTTTAACCTAGGCTTTTTTTTGCCTGTCACCTATCCTTTAACTGTAAGTTACTCGCAGTGGTGTGTAAAAATAACTCAGTGTAAATAACAGTAAAACATCTAATGTATTGATTTTAAGTTTATTTTACTTTTTTAAAAGCGGTGTGACTATTGCATTTATTTAGCTGATAAGTTGTATTTGTTAGTCAGTTTTTATCTCAAATACCGACAAATAACGCTATAAAATGAATAACAAAGGAGCATGTATGTGGGCGGCAGTTAGTTATATATTGTTGGCAATTGTGTTTATTATTATGGGTTGGCAAGTTAGCCCTAGTTATTTCTCTATTCTTTTTTACTGGACTGCGCTGTCGTTATTACTGGTAGGGGGCGCATACGTTTTTAATATCGCAAAGATTTTTCGTAAACGTGAAAACGGTGTTATTCCGTTTTATATTCGCTGGGCATTTGTTCCTTTCTTATTGGGGGCGCAAGTTTATAACGCTTGGAGCCGTAAGCAGGATAAAGTACCGCCACTGCAACAAATTAATGATCATCTATTTTTAGCCTGTAGGCTATTTCCTTCTGATATAGATACCATGAAAGAGTACGGTATTACCGCTATTTTAGATGTTACCTGTGAATTTGATGGACTTGAATGGTCATCAACACAAGAGAACATTAAATACCTGAATATTCCAGTGCTCGATCATCGTGTACCTACTCGTTCTCAACTTAACCAAGCGATTAATTGGATTGATCATCATGTTAAGGAAGATCGCCGCATCGTTGTGCACTGTGCACTAGGTAGGGGCCGATCTGTATTTGTGATGGCTGCCTACTTATTAAGCCAAGACAAAAATGCTGATGTGCATAATATATTAGCGCAAATAAAAGAAACCAGAGAAACCGCTAATCTAAATAAGCACCAATTACGCCATTTGGTTAAACGTCATCGCAATGGAGAATTACTGATTAAAAATAAAGCCGTGTTAATCGCAAATCCTGTCTCAGGTACTAAGTTGTGGCAGGAAAAAGAACACCAAATAGTTGCCCGATTATCCGCTTATTATGATTTAACTATTTTAACCACCTCAAAAGAAGAAAACGGCATTGTGTTGGCTAAACAAGCGATGATCAATAAGCCCAATATGATCATTGCATGTGGTGGTGATGGTACGGTTGCTGAGGTTGCCAGTGTTCTAGTTAATTCAGAGTGTAAATTAGGCATAATCCCACTTGGCACTGCGAATGCGCTAGCGCATGTTTTAATGGGCATACAGTCTAAAATTATTCCTGTCGAATTAGCATGCGATTTAATTATTGAAGGACAAACTCAAAAAATGGATACCGCATACTGTAATGGCGAATTAATGCTATTGTTGGCGGGAATCGGCTTTGAGCAAAAAATGATTGAGAAGGCTGACCGTGAAAGTAAAAATGCGGTTGGTCAATTAGCCTATTTACAAGGTTTTTGGCAGGCTCTTGGACAACAAACAGCACAGGAGTTTACTGTGCAGTTAGATGATAATGAACCGCGTGAAATTAATACAAATAGTTTGATTGTGGCAAACGCAGCACCTTTTACCACACTGTTAGCACAAGGTGGTGGACAACCGGATCACAGCGATGGCTTATTAGATATCAACTGGCTAACGCCCAATGAAGACGCTACGACAAATGTATTTAGTATTGCTGAGTTGATGGTTAGTAGTATGACGCAAACCCATCTAGCGATTAACTCTCATCATACCAACGCAAAATGTGTCAGGATAAGTGCTGCTGATGAAATAAAGTACGTACTTGATGGCGAGATCAAAACTGCTGATGAGTTAGTTATCGAGATTGAGCCTAACTCGCTTGCAGTTATTTGTGCCGAAACAGAGTAAGGTCGATGACCTTACTTCTTAATACTTGGCCAAACAAAGCCGCTCGCTTGCGGTTTTGTATCGACGCAATTATCTAAATACAGCTGTTCAACTTTCGCTCGTGCCCAGGGGGTTTTCCGCAAAAACTTAAGACTCGATTTAACGCTAGGGTCTGATTTAAAGCAGCGAATATCAACCTGTTCAGCCATGACTTTCCAGCCAAGTGTTTGCTCGAGTTTTACCACTATTTGCTCTAAAGTAATACCGTGTAACGGGTTGTTTGCTTGCTGATTCATAATTCACTGTAGGTTATAAAATTCGCCGCTATTGTAGCTTAACTGGGCATTGATACCTAGTTCACACGAACTGTTTTTGGCTTTTGCGGGTAAATAACCTCATTTTTTTCGTTGAGCATTAACCAGCTTAGCGCACTGTTATTATGATTTGGGTTTTTCGCCGCGCAAATTAAGCGAATATTAGCCATGCTGATGATTGCTCCTTCGCTATAACGTTTGTCCTCATACCAACAAATAGCATGTTGAGTTAATGCATCTTGTGGGGTTAAAAATAACCGTGCTTCTGGCGTGTTACTAAAACTATTTACTGAGTAAATTAGGGAGATAAAACAAGTGCCTATAATATTTAAAATTCGCATACTCAGCCTTTGCATTAAAAAATAACTACACTAAGCTTAAAGCGTGTTAGGGTAAATAAGCAACAAAATAATAATTTTCTTACAGCAAGGTGAACACATGCAATTTAACCAATTAATGATTGATGAATTTGAACTGCTCGCTAAGTTTCCGCGTAGCAGTAAAATGCAGGGAATAAAAATTCATAGCGATGCGAATGAGAACCTGATTAGTGCAGCGCAACGGTTATTTGATAAAGGGATTATAGATAGCCCAGATGGCGGGTATTTAACAGATCTGGGCTTAGATTTAATTGAGCATGTTAGTGTGTTACACAGTGCTTTAAGTGGTTAAGTTGCATCAGCTTGATTTTGTGGTGCAGCATTAATAAAAGCATCTAACTGATTACAACGTTCATAAATGGCTGCTATCTTAGGATAAGCAGTCATATCAACGTTAAACCGTAAAGCGTTAAACACTTGAGGTACTAAACACACATCAGCAAGGCTTGGTTTGTCACCGACACAATATTCATGGCTGCTATCAAGTAACAGTTCTAGTTTTTCAAAGCCTACTTCAATCCAGTGACGATACCAGGCATTTTTAGCCTCATCATCAACACCCAACTCAGTACTTAAATATTTGAGCACTCGTAAATTATCCACTGGATGAATATCGCAAGCAATGGCGTAGCACAAGTTGCGAATTTGCGCTTTTTGCCATGCATCACCATACAGCAAAGGGTTTTGCGGGAAGGTTTCTTCTAGGTATTCTAAAATAGCCATAGATTGCGCCAGTACGCCTTCATCTGTTTCAAGCGCTGGCAATAAACCTTGAGGGTTTTTGCCGAGATACTGTGCACTCTGTTGTTCAGATTTTAATAAATTAACAGCAACAAGTTCGTGATCAATCTCTTTTAAATTAAGTGCAATACGAACACGATAAGCCGCAGATGAGCGAAAATAAGTATACAGTTTCATAAAATAGCCTCAGGTTAAGCTTTAAAGTGTTTTGTAATTGTACGCCAACAATCAGTATAGTTTGGTTGGCGCTCTTTGCCTTCTAGGGCATACTTGGTCGGAGAAATCACGTAGCGAGATTCAAACATAAACGCGAGGGTGTTTTCATAGCGTTGTGGTGCAAGCTCTGCATTTGAGGCTTTTTCAAATACATCGGCCTCAGGGCCATGGGGCGACATACAATTATGTAAACTCATTCCGCCGGGGACAAACCCATGCTCTTTGGCATCGTAAACACCTTCAATTAAGCCCATAAACTCACTCATGATATTGCGATGATAGTAGGGTGGACGGAAGGTGTTTTCAGCTACCATCCAGCGCGGTGGAAATATTGCAAAATCAATATTCGCAACGCCTTCTGTCGCTGAAGGTGAGGTAAGCACGGTAAATATAGATGGATCAGGGTGATCAAAACTCACTGTATTCATGACATTAAATCGTGCAAGGTCATATTTGTAAGGAGCACTGTTACCCGTCCACGCTACAACATCTAAAGGGGAGTGGCCAATATCGCAACCAAACATATTGCCGTTAAATTTTGCGACTAGTTCAAAGTCGCCTTCTTTATCTTCATAGGCGGCAACAGGGTAGTGGAAATCACGGTCATTGGCGTAGCCATTTGCACCGACAGGGCCACGCTCTGGTAAAACGTATGCATGGCCATAGTTTTCACAAATATAACCACGTGCCGTATCGGTTAATAACACCACTTGGAATTTAATACCCCGGGGAATAACCGCAATTTCTCCAGCTTTAATGGTTAAATGGCCACACTCTGTTTTAAGTAATAACTCACCTTGTTGCGGTACAAATAACATTTCACCATCGGCATTATAAAAATAGCGCGTTGTCATCGACTTATTGGCAACATAAACGTGAATGCCAATGCCTGTTTGAGCATTGGCACTGCCATTGGCGGCCATGGTTACTAAACCATCAATAAAATCTGTTGGCGTAGTCGGAATATCAATCGGGTTCCAACGTAGCATGGTCGGTGGTGTCGGGACTTCAGTGATAGGTGCTGTACGAATTAAACCATTATCAATAGCCTTGTAATCACCTTGGACCACCGACGGGCGAATACGGTACATCCATGTGCGGCGATTATCAGCACGCGGGGCAGTAAATGCGGTGGTACTAAATTGCTCCGTGTATAAATCGTATTTTACTTTTTGCGGGCTAAACTGACCAATTGGAAGGGCACCTGGCAAGGCTTCGGTTTCAAACTCATTACCAAATCCAGTCATGTATTTTAATTCGCTTGTCATCACTCGACTCCTTTATGTTTTACTGTAAGATACTCTCATATGAGAGTAAGTTCAAACATCTAACCTTTATTGGCTGTACATATTTATGGACAATATAGGTTAGTTGTAAATTAAGAGGTTAAACAAGCTTATGGCACTCGATTTAGATACTTTCTTACCTTATCGGTTGGCAAAGTTAGCCAGCAAAATGAGTGAACAGTTTGCACCTGTGTATCAACAGCAGAGTGATTTAACCATTCCTCAGTGGCGCATTTTGTTTAATTTAGCGCAATTTGGGCAGAGCAACGCAAAAGCATTGTGCCAGCAAGCCGCTATGGATAAATCCACAGTATCACGGGCCATAAAAGCATTAATTGAAAAACACTATGTTGTCAGTCTAGTTGACCCTGATGATAAACGAGCTAGTTTATTGAAACTGAGTGAGCAAGGTGTAAGTTTATACCAGCAATTAGCGCCAGCGGCTTTAGCATGGGAACAGAATTTATTAGAAGTGCTATCTCAAACCGAGTACCAAGCCCTGCTTAGTTGTTTGGATAAATTAAACGCGCAGCTAGGTGAATAAAATAAAAAGCCCATCAGACGATGGGCTTTGAAATTACGTTAATTTGTTAAGCTAACTTAGCAAATTAGAATGTGTATTTAACACCGATACGCATTTCCCATAGTGATGAGTCACGCTCTACATAAGTATCTTCATTACCGCTGTTAAAGTCAGAGTAAACATATCGACCTTGTTCATCGATTGTCGTAGTTACCATGCGGTTACCACCAAAAGAGCCTTTTTTCATTGTGCCCCAGCTATTATTTAGCATGTTAGTTAAGTTATCAATGACGAAGAAAACTTCACCTTTATGACCGTCCATGAAGCCAGGTACTTCTTGGCTGATTTTAAGGTCTAATTTTGCAAACCATTCAGCATTTTGGCTGTTACGACCTGTAATTTCACCACGTTTTAGGCCTTCATCAGCAATAAATTGATTAAACTCAGCTAGTTCAGCATCCGACATGTCATAAACTACATTAGGATCATCAACTAAAGGAACATACATTAACTGACGTGAACCATAGCCATAATTATTATAATCACCAAACTGACTATCTGAAGTATCATATACTAAGCTATAAGGCATGCCTTCGCTAAGTTGGCCAAATAGGTTGAATTTGGTGTTATAGCCATCAAAGAAGTCATGGGTATAACCTAATTGTAATGTAAAGCGGTGCGGAACTTCATAGTCTGATGTCGCAGGCCCAGGGTTACCAGGATTTGTTGTGGTAAAATTAGCATAGTTAGATGCCGCTACTGAGCTATTCATAGGGTTTACATCTTCTGAATCTGTATACGCATATGCTAAAGTAAAATCTATCCCATTGTCATAAGACTTACTGATAGCTGCAGAGATTATTGAAGTTTGACCGTCATCACCTTGAACATTGGTCAGCTGATATTCTTCAGCGCGACCTTCTTTACTCGCGTAAATTTCACGTCCATCAAACGTTTGAGAGCCTGTGTACTCAAGCGCAATATCTTTGATAATTGCTGCATCTTGACGTTTAGTGAATAAGTAATCTAGGTTTAAAATATAATCATTTGCAAGTGTATAAGTACCGCCAACAGAGAACTTCCACTCAGAAGGAATTTCAAAGTTAGGATCAATCGAATGCGTTGCTGCATCACCAGTCCCCGGAGTAGTGTTAGCTACTTCATCAAACATTGCTTGTGGGATTTCATAGCCTGGTGTGCCACCATTAGTCATTGGTGTATTTAATAAGTCAACGCCACGATATTGTAAAGGAATCTGTGTAATACCATCATATTGATAAGCACTAGACGCCCACACATTTGGGTTACCGCCAGAATAAAGACCAAAGCCAGCGCGTACTTCTAGAGCGTCATCAACATACCAGTTAAAGCCTACACGTGGCTGGATTAAGTCTTTACCATCCATGTTTTGCTGATTCGAATAACCGTAACGCTCTTCAAAAGCAGCGTTGTAATTCGGATAGTCATCACTTGTGTATTTATCATAACGAATACCAAATAGTAATGTGGCATCAATATCAGTAAAGCTATACTCATCTTGAAGATAGAAAGTATGCGTTTGGTATGAGAAGTCTGCTGCTAAGTCATTTGGGTTATTAGTAACTGCAGCATTATTATAATAAACGCGTGCTGCTAAGCCGTTTTCGTAATCTTCGATTGAATCGAAACGGAATTCACCTTCAGTGTGCTGTACAAATAAGTTAAAAACATTTAAGTTTTCATACTCGTAACCACCTGTAATGGTATGTTGATCAAGGTAATAAGTACCAGACAGCTTTACTGTTAGATTATCCCAATCTAGATCATTCGATTGACGAGAGTCATCTGGTCCGATATAAACAATATCGCGATTATCACCATAAGTAATTTGGAACTCACCAAAACCACTTGCGGCATCTAAAGACTCTTGACGTGCATCTAAATCCGATTTACCAACACGAATTTCAGTTGAAAAATCATCAGACCAGTCAGAATATAATGAGCCAACGAATGAAGTGAATTCAGCACCACGCTCGTAGAAGTGGCTTGAAAATGCAAGTTCATTATTATCAGCATCAGATTGTGATAATGCATAGCCATCATTATAGTTATAAACGAAGCTAGCACGGTGATCTTCATTGATATTCCAATCTAATTTAACTAGAAGTTTTTCATCTTCTACTGGCATGCTACCAGGTGTACCACCAATATCATAACCATAAACATCTTGCGTGATCTGGGCGATGCGATCAATATCTGATTGAGTCAGATTGCCACTATCCAGTGGACCGTAGCTAAATTGCTCAACACCTTCTAGTTTTTCATATGATGCAAATAAGAATAGCTTATCTTCAAGTAATGGTAGACCAACGTTAAAACCATAGCGTTTTTCAGTGTAATCACCACTATCAATATCACCTTCAATCTCATCAATGCTATCGCCTCGCATTGAGTCATTTGTGTAATCGAAGAACATACCACCGTGAACTTCGTTACTACCAGATTTAGTCACAGCATTAATATTACAAGAAGTAAAGTTACCATATTGAACATCAAACGGTGCCATTTCTACAGCTACCTGATCAATAGAGTCAAAAGAGAAAGGCTGACGAACAGTCGGGTAACCATTTGAGTTCAAACCAAAGTTATCATTCATACGAACGCCGTCTAGCGTCAAGCTATTGAAGCGTGGGTTTGCACCACCACACTGGATAGCATCTCTTGATTCATCTACATATACACGTGGATCCGCTTTTACAATATCTTGTAGATCACGATTAATTGCTGGAGCGTTTTGTAAGTCTTCAAGAGTAAAGTTAGCTGCTGGGCCTGTGCCACCGGCAAAAGAGCTAATCGGGCGTCCTGTTACTACGATTTCTTCAATATCACTCTTCGTTTGAAGTTGAACCGTAACTGGATATTCTTTACCTAGGGTAAGAAATACATTTTCTATTAGTTGATCTTCAAAAGTATCAGAATCAATAATTACGTTATAAGGGCCGCCAACACGAAGACCTTTAGCGCTGAAATAACCAGCATCATTAACGGTAGTCGTCTTTGAAGTACCACTAGGAACGTGGATTATGGTTATTTCCGTTCCTGCTGCTGGTACTCCAGATGGAGTAGTAATTTGTCCTTTTACAGATGAAGAGGTTTCATTTGCAACCGCTGCGCCACTTACACTGACACATGCTGCGATAGCAAGTGATAGTGCGGTTTTGCGTAATTGAATTTTCATTGTTAATTTCCCGTGTAAGGTATTATGTAATATTATTAGATTTAAGCTGTACGTATTTTATTAAAGTAAAAGTATGCCTAATTATTTTATTACAAATTAATTACATTGCACATTAATTTGTAATAAAAATATTTTTGACATTGCTCAGTAACAGCTATGAGAGCAACTTAAGTACTAATTTAATAGCAAAAGATGACAGTTGTATGAATAAAAAACTAACAAGCATAAAAAAACCCGTTAAAAAACGGGCTTTTATATTTAGTTAGCTAAAATTAAAATTTATAGCTGATACCAATCTTAGCTTGCCAAGCTGATGCTGCAGTATCAATTTGGCTATAGTTACGAACGTCTGAGCCGTTGTACTTTGCTTCTATTAGGTAGCGACCTTCGTCATCTAAGCCTGTGAAGTCGTATAGGGCTTGCTCTGTATAGCTAAGGCGTTTTTCTACACCCCAGTCACTATTTAGCAAGTTAGCAAAGTTATCTATCATGAAATAAACCTCACCACTGTGGCCCTCAGCAAACCCAGGGATTTCCTGTTTGATGCTAATATCCATAGTTGTAACCCAAGGTTGGGTTCCTGTGTTGCGGTCTAATATTTGACCACGCTCAGAGATTCCCGCTCGGTTAAGTAGGGTTTCAAGCTCAGCCCAAGACATATCTGATTCAGCCCAATTTACATTTGGATCATCAGCACCTGTTGGTATGTAAGCTAAGTATGCAGAGCTTGAGTCAAAATCGCGAGTATCACCTAAATCACCATCGTTATACATACCCATTGTATAGCTAAACGGACGGCCTGAACGACGTTCAAAATACACGTCAAACTTAGTGTTATAACCAGAGAAGAACTCAGTGTGATAACTTACATTTACTTTAAAGCTATGTTCAACTTCATATGAACCACGTTGTGCTAAATCTTCGTTGCGGTTTTTAGTAACATTATAAAGGTAGTTACTTTGTGCTTGTGAAGAAGAGCCTGACGATGCTTCTGTAATATCTTGATGGGCATAACTTGTAGAGATGTATAAGCCATTATCCCATTCTTTTGCAAGCGCGGTTGAGAAGATAACTGAACGACCATCTTCAGATGAGTTAGTCATTGCAATATCAAAGTTATCTTGTAAGTCACCCGTGTAAATACTTTCGTTAATTACTCGCTCACCATCTGCAGTGGTGCCTACTGGGCGAATAGCTGTGTTGTGCCAAACCGCTTCATTTTCTTTTTTATGGTAAGCAATTTCTGCTTGCCATTTAAAGCCATTACCTAAAAGTTCTGAATCAAAGTCATACTCAAAGCCAACTTGAGTACGAATACTTGATGGCAATTCAAAGTTAGGATCAATGTAGTTTGTACTACCTGCACCTTTAACTAAAGAGTCTTGAATAGCACCAGGTACTTGAGTAATGTCTGCAGGATTATTTGCATAGTAACCATCGATAACACTCGCTGGTGCATCAACTAGAGTAATCCCGTCTTTTTGGTATGAGTTATTATACCAAACATTTGGGATACCACCTTGGAAGCGACCAATACCACCACTGATAGTTAGTGCTTCAGTTGCGTAGTACTTAAAGCCAACACGTGGGAGGATGATATCTAACCCATCTAGGTTCTCTTGGTTACTGAAACCATATGTATTATAGAAGTTTTCATTGTAAGTAGGTTTGTCATCAGACGCTAAACGCTCATAGCGAAGCCCTGCGTTAACTTCTAGATCATCACCAATGTAGAAAGTATCTTCAATATAAACAGCTAACTGGCTACGTGTTGCATCATATGCAGTGTCAGCTGAGTTATTTGTATAGGCATTACTGTAGGTAAAGTCATAACTACCGTTATAGTTACCTACTTCACGATTGGCAAAACCATCAAGGCTATCAAACTCCCAAGAGCCAAGTGAGTTCGCAGCAAATAAGTTATATAGATTTAGTGACTCATACTTAATACCAAACTCAAGCTCGTGCTCATCTAATAAGTAGGTACCGTCGAAAGTAAGCGTTAGGTTTTCTGTTGATGATTCATTTGCATGGCGATATTGGTCAGTACCAAACTGATAGGCAGGACCATTGTAATATTCTTCAACTTTTACACTACCAATAGAAGAATTCGTTACGCTGTTCGATGTAACGTCTTTATAAGCGATACCAATTTCACTTGAAAAATTTTCATTCCAGTCTGAATATAACTTAGTAGAAAAGTTATTGAATTTAGTTGCGTAAGTGTATCGGTTTGAGGCCATTGAAACCGTGTCGCCACCAGTACCAAAATTACGCTCATCTTGGTCGTCTTGCCACTGGTAAGTGAAGTCTAAACGGTGATCGTCATTCACATTCCAGCTTAGTTTTACAAGTAATGTTTCGTTGGTGTCTTCAGGGTCGCCACCAAGCGAGTCTTGCATGCCATAAACTGAGTCAAGCGTTGATAAAAAGGCATTATATTGCTCTTGTGAAACATTATACTCGTTCGCAGCACCTGAGCCTTCAAAACCATAGTCTAAATCAAGCTCACTCTTCCAGCTATTGTAGTTAACAAAGTAAAAAAGCTTATCTTCGATCAGAGGGCCGCCTACATTGAAACCAAAACGTTCTTCAGATTGAATTGGTTCAACTTGCGATACACTGTAAGTTCTGTGTCCATCTTCATCAAGAACTGGGCGACCATCAGCATAAATTTGTGAAATACTGTCTACATCACCAGCCATATCGGGTGTTGAAATTTCATAAAAGCCTGAGAACTTAAATTCATTAGTACCTGATTTTGTTACGGCGTTAATTGTTCCGCCACCAAAGTTACCTTTAGATGCCGAAAACGGTGAAACATCAACTGAAATTTGTTCAATAGCATCAAGCGCCACAGGAGGTTGGGCTGTAGGGTAGCCACCATAGTTAAGACCAAAATCATCGTTTTGACCAATGCCATCAACTGTTAAACTGTTAGTACGCGGGTTGTTACCAGCAAATGTTAACTCACCGCTACCATTGATACTTGCGAGAGGGTTTAAACGTGCAATATCTTTAATATCGCGATTAAAGCTAGGCATATTGCTGATAGTGTCTTCACCGAACACACTACTTGAACCACCTGACTGTTGTACTATTTTAAAGCCAGATACTTCGATCTTTTCCATGTTCAATGGTGCAAGTTGAGAAGATAGGCGGTAAGTGTCGCCTAGCTCAAGATAAATGTTATCCAAGGTTGTGTCATTGTATGTATCAGAGTCGACAACAACGGTGTATGGACCGCCAACACGTAAGCCATTAGCAATGAAAGTACCGCTTTCATTGGTTGTTAACTCGCTAATTGTACCAGTAGGTTGGTGGATAACTTTAATTTTAACATTAGCTGCAGCGCTTCCAGAAGGCGTGGTTATTTTACCACGCATAGCCGATGAAGTATCTGCTGCCATAGCACTCGTTGAAACGCCTAAAGCTAATATTACCGCTCCAGTTAATTTCGAAAGACGAAGCTTGTTCATTTTGTTGATTCCCGTGTATAGGTTATTTAAGGTTTATCGTTAATTGATGTTAGTTGGCATCTTAAGTGCCTTTTCTAACGGTTTTGCAGAACTATCGAATAAGCTATTTAATAGTCCCGCGAGTCTGATACCTGCTTGTTGTAGGCGTGTTTTTATTATTGGTGTATTGCGATAAATGTAGCTATAGCCAATTTCATCGCCTTTAATTTTATAAAGTCTTGTAGCTAAATTATGTGACTCGTTAAGCCATTGCTCTGGTGAGCTTGCAAGATAATCGGTAATTACTTCAGTGTTTTTAGTATCAATGAATCGAGAAAATTCGGTGAAGGATAAATTTTGATTTTCAATTAACTTAGTGTCCCACAAAGAATGCAAGTTAGTGTCTTCACCGAAGAAGGTAACCTTTATTCGGTTTCCTCCTCTGTCAGCTGCACGGCCTGCATGAAAGGGTTGGTGACTATCCCCCACTAAATGAACCAAAAAGCGTAAACTGAAGCGCTTTGCATCAATAGAACTGTTTTCGTCTTTAAGTGTCTCAATCGCGAAGTACATACCATCGAGAATATTCTCAACATTGTCTTTATTTAATTTATGAGAGTGATCGTGAGAAAATTCAGCAGAGTTAGTGGGGGAGTTAATGTAGTGCCAGCGTGATGATTTTTTTTGCCAAAATTGATCAGGGTTAGAGCGCATTTCATCGGCCCAGGTTGATATTTGCGCCAAACTTTCACCTTCTAACAAATCAACAAGTGATGCTCTGGTTTGTTCAGTAATATGGTTATCTGCAATTTGGCCAACGATTCTATGACCATTTTGTCCCCAAGCAACTGCATAGTTTGATGTCAGTGCGATACTTATAGCTACAAAACAGCTCATTCCGTTTATTTGTTTACTAAACATTAATTCATTTCCTAAAAAAATTATTACGTCTTGGCAATATCCTTGGAAGTAAATTGTCCAGATTTTTAAATGAATAGGAAGGACTTAACAAGATTCATAATTTCTTGTTCATATATTATTAAAATCAGTGTCTTACGTATTATAGGTAAAATTACCTGTTGTAATAAGTAATTAAAATTGTTCAAATGGAGGAATGTACAACTTTCGATTGTTGCTAATTTGAAAATTAATAAGGTGCTTTTATCTCAACGCTCTTTTGTGACGGTTTTATTACTGTTTATCTTGGTGCTTTGGCTTTGTAGCAAAGCCTTGGTTGCCCAAAATACTTTAGCATTAAAGCCATTAATAGAAACTTCTAGCCAGTGCCAGACCACCGCGGCTCAAAATGCAGATCAATTAATTGTTTACGCTACATCAAAAAAAGTCGCTAAATCATTAATCAACAGCTTGTGTACTGATGCGGTTGTTGCAAAACAGTATGGTAAAGTTATTGGTTTTTGGGGCTATCGCACTGCTGACAGTATCGAGTTTATAGGTAAGGGGATTGCGGATCTCATTTTAGCTAAAAATAATATTATGTCGGCTTTTAAAGCAGAGTCTACTTATAACTATCAACCCGTTGTTGGTTTTCCTAGTTATACCGCTTTTTTTATTTCGGCAAAAGAAAAACCCCGAGTTGACAAGCAATACTTTTTAGGAAAACGAATAGGGCTGTTAGATTACCCAACGAGTCGCTCAGGGCATATATTACCCAAACAAGTATTTAAAGAGTTAGATATAAACTTAGAAAACCTAAAAATCACCTATGCAAGCTCACACAGTGAGTTGAGGGAGTTACTGGCCAATGGTCAAGTCGATTTAATAGCATCTTTTTGGAAAGAGGATGATCAACAACAGTTTTCAAAAAACTACATTACTCCTATTAGCAACAATATTGCTGGAACGCGCTGGTATTTGAAAATGCAGCATGAGAATACGGACTTATTGTGCGCTATCCAAGCACGTTTAATGGCGTTATCTAAATCGCAAACATCTCTGTATTTTAATCACGCTGAAGCGTATTGGCGCTGTAGTAATTCAGGTGCAGTGTTTACTGGAGGGCAAGATGAATAGTCGCATCTTCAAGTTGGTCACCCCTGTGCTCTTTATTGTATTTTTTGTCGTTTTCAAAGTTGCCGTTTTTACCCAGCAGCAGGTTACTTTGCAACAACAGGTAGTACAAATTGAAAAGCGAATCGCATTAGACTTACCACGATTGGATTTATCAAATATTTTTTTGAAACATTCCGGAAATAGTGCAGCCATTACAAGTTACATTGAACGTTTAAATGAAGAAATCCCCAGTAGTATTGTACGGGTTAATACCATCGGGGATATATCTATTAGCAATGGAGTAACGCCACATATTGAGGTAATAAAAAAGCAACTTCTCACCAGTGACAGTAATGTGTCTGTAATTTTTTTTATAGAACATAGATTTTGGCAACTAAGGGATGTGTTTGCTGCGTTACTATGTACTTTGATTGCTGGCGCTTTTGGTTTTTGGGCTGTGACTATAGAGCGTTCAAAATTAGGTATCATTTCAGCACGTAAAGAAGCTGAGCAAAAAGCGTTACCTGAACCGTTAAAGCTAGTCGTTGACTTAAATACAAAAACGCTTGCCAATAACCATACCCCTACGGCAACAGTGGCACTGGCGAATAAACCTCTTTGCTTTTATTTGGCATTAATTGAGTTTTGTATTGAAAACCCAGATGTGTTACTTAATCAAAATAAAAATGTGCCTGAAGAGTTGATTGAAATTGCTAATAAATACTTTTATCGCTTAATTGAACTGGGTCATACTATTCGTAAACGCCCTAATTTCACTAATAGTCTGGAAAAAACCCTGAGTGAAATTCGTGCTGCGCTCGATGAGGTACTTATTGATTACCCAGAGTCAAAAGATATTTATTATCCGCCTAAAGCACATGGTGAAGGGTCGCGTTCTCGCCTTCATAGTTATGGCTTAAATCAAATAAATTGTAACGATATAGAAGTCATTGGCAAGTAAGTCGTTAGGAGATGTACTGAGGTGATGATCACCCCAGTACCAAGTGTGATTATTTTGGCGAAAACTCAGCGACTTTTACTGGGCTATTCGCTTCAAAGAAACGTTTTAAAGCTTGGGCATCTGTTTCGTCTGTGCTGACGTAGCCTTTACGGTCAACTAATATTGGGTAACCATCACCACCTGAAGCATTATAACTATTAATACTCATGCGGTATGTTTGCTCTACATTAAGAGGTTCACCATTAATTCGTACTTGTTTTAGTTCTCCATTGTCACGGATAAAGCTTAGTTTGTGGTATTGTAAATAGGCTCCCGCATCAGGTGGAAAGCTTGTTACAATTTCTAGGTAATCCCATAATTCTTGGCCTTTCCAGTCCATATAAGTAATGCGGTTTTTAAAAGGGTGTACCTTTAGAATATCTTTATAACTTACTTCACCTGCCGTTATACTATCGCGAATACCCCCGCCACTAATAACACCAAAGTCGGCACCGACAGTATTCATTTGTGCTTGAATAATGACTCGAGCAAGGTTGGTTTGCTCAAAGCGAACTTTATTGCGGTCGCCTTCTAGTTTAGCATCAACAAAGCCGATTTTACCTTCGATTTGTTTCGCCCCTTTTGCTTGGTACTCAGCCAAAAAGGCTTCAAGTTCGGGGTTTGGAGTGATGTATTCGTTAGCTAATACTGGCTTAGTAGTACCATCAGCTTGTTGCTCATGGATATATAAGTTTACCGGCAGTAACTTATAGTCCAGTAAGGTTAATTGCCCATTTTCTAGTTTAAACTCTGCTTTACCAACGTATTTACCCCATTCGTGGGCTTGCATGATCCAAGTGCCATTTTGTTGATCGGGTTTACACGCTTTACCTGGTCTAAAATCATCATCATTGATATTTTCACCCGCCATGCAAATAGGCTCTTGAGAGTGACCGCCAATAATCATATCAAGGGTATTGCTAGGTAATAAACGAGCCAAAGTGACATCGCCCGGGGCATTAATACCATAGTTTGCATCTACAAAATGGCCCATGTGGGTCACAGCGATTGTAATATCAGGTTGATATTGCGCTTTTATGTTTTCAACAAGTGCTTTAGTGACAGCGACCGGCTCTTTAAATTCTAGCCCACCTATGTATTGTGGGTTGCCAATTTTAGCGGTATCGGTAGTTGTTAAGCCAACAACTGCTATTTTAAGGCCTTGTTTGTTAAAAATTTTATAAGCTTGAAAAGCATTCTTCCCCGTTTTTTTATCAAAAATATTAGCGGATAAAAGTGGGAAGTTTGCCCATTGTTGTTGTTTTTTAAGAATGTCTAGCGGGTTATCAAACTCATGGTTACCAAGGGCCATGGCGTCATAACCAATTAAAGACATGCCTTTAAAATCAGGCTCTGCAAATTGTAAATCAGATTCTGGTATTCCAGTGTTGATATCACCACCAGAGAGTAATAATACAGCGTGGCCCTGCTGTTTAGCATCATTGCGTAATTCATCAATTAAGGTCTTACGGGCTGCCATCCCGTATTCGCCTTTTTCGTTGTGCCAAAAGCGACCATGGTTATCGTTGGTATGTAAAACGGTTAGATACTTAACTTGATTGTTAGAAAGGGAATCAGCAGGAGATTGATTATTACTACATGCACTGATGCTTAGTAAAATAAAAATTGAAAATAGTATGCGCATAATGTGACCCGTGTTGTCAGTACTGTGCTATTTATTAAGCGCATAGTTTAAACTAGTTTTATTGCAAAATAACGTAATTATTCTATTTTCCTCTCATCTTGCTGAGGTAATTGACCCGTTGCGGCTAGTTGCCTACGTTGTAATTCTTGTTCTGCTAGTGCCGATTTTTCATGATTGCTGCCCACCATCCAATTTAAAAAGCTCGCTGGGAGTTGGGTATACGATTGGCCTTGATGCAAGCCAAAGTCGCAAATATGTTCATTGCTCTGTGCCATGACGGTTAATCCTATTGTGTGTTTTTATTGTCTAATTCATGGTAACAAAATACAAATCGCTAATTGAGATCGTTTAGTTTTAAATAATGTGCTTCTATAACGTCAGCGAATAAGCGCTGAATGTAAGTGGTTGTAATCGAATTGTAATTATTTTGGTGTGTTTTGTGTAAAGCACGTTGAAGCTATCGTAATTATCAACCAACTCATTTATTATTTTCAATAAATTCACATAACAACAACATAATCGTGGAACGAAAATTTATGAAAAAACTATTATTAGCCAGCGCCCTCGCCGCTTTATCTTTTACTACTCATGCGAGCGTTGTAGAAATGCATACTTCGCAAGGCACAATTACCATCAATTTGTTTGACCAACATACACCTAAAACAGTAGAGAACTTTTTAAGTTATGTTGTCAATGAATCATATAATCAAACCGTTATTCATCGCTCTGTAGAAGACTTTGTGATCCAAGGGGGTGGCTTTACTTTCACCGATGACTTTGAAGCCATAGAGACACAGCCTGCTGTAATCAATGAGCCCGCATTATCTAATGTTAAAGGCACAATTGCGATGGCTAAACTAGGCAGTAATGAAAATAGCGCTACTAGTCAGTGGTTTTTTAACTTAAAAGATAACAGCGCTAATTTGGATGTACAAAACGGGGGCTTTACTGTATTTGGGCAAATCACTGAAGATAGTTATGAGGTAATAGATGCGATTGCAGAGTTAGTTCATTGTGGTGATATTCCGGTTGTCAACATTACCACAGAGCAGTGTGCTGATGCCGATACAGTGATTACTGCTGCTAACTTAGTATCTATTAATAGTGCGGTTGTGGTAGATGACGATCCTAACTCTTCAGTTAACTTATCACCTAAAGAAAATACGCTAATTAATGATGATACAACTTCAGAGCCTATTGATAGTGATTCAAGTGGTAGTATGGGCTGGTTTGCGTTGCCTTTACTATTATTAGGTATGAAGCGCCGCGGTAAATTATAAAGTGTTTTAGGATTGCTATCAGTGTGATAGCGATCCTAATTCTTTTTAAATGCCAAATACGCGAAGCATCACCAAAACCCACATCGCTAGTACGAGTAAGCAGCCCACTAAAAAGCAGTAATAGCGCGATTTCAAGTTATTAGCACCAATGTGAATAAGTGTATGCACGATGCGTGAAACAACAAAGCCCCATGCTATCACAGTAAATAAGTAACCCACTGCATTCACTTGCATTGCAGCAAGGCTTGCAACAAAAAATAACACCGGTATCTCAAACTGATTGACAAAATTTCTATCAGCTACACGTACTTTATCACCTGCATTGTCTAACTTCATTGTTGCAAAATCATCTAGAGAAATTGTTTTATTTTTTGCAGCAGCGAAGCGGCGACGACCCATAACTACCATAACCGTAAATGTAAGCAGGACTTGCACAAACATTGCTAACAGTAAATATTTTTCCATTTCAAACCTCTTTGTTCATCATTGTTGCTAAGTGAATGTATTAATCAGAATATCAGTTTGTTTTTGTAATTTACAATGTGTTACAAAGTATATAGGAAAATCATTGCAAGCATTTTGATATTTACCGATGATTAAAACTAAAAATAAATTGATGGATTAACCTCGTATGAAAAAAATTATTACCCTGAGCGCAATCGCACTTGCAGTATTAACGGGTTGTGGTACAACCACTACGCCAGTTCAACAGCAAACCTCATTATTATCAGATACCTTAGTTATAAGCCCAAACGATAGCCGCGAATATAAAACATTAAAATTAGCTAACGAGATAGAGGTTATTTTAGTGTCAGATCCGAGTGCTGAAAAATCGGCCGCGGCGCTGAGCGTAGGCGTAGGCTTGTTACATGATCCAATGAGCCAACAGGGTATGGCGCACTATTTAGAGCATATGTTGTTTTTAGGCACTGAGCGTTACCCAGACACAAAGGGTTACTCTGACTTTATGACCAAAAATGGTGGCGCGCATAACGCTTATACCTGGCTTGATATCACCAACTACATGTTTAAAGTCAATAATGACGCATACGATGAAGCACTTGACCGTTTTGCTGACTTCTTTAAATCTCCAAAGCTTTACCCTGAATACACAGATAAAGAGAAAAATGCAGTGAATGCTGAGTGGTCAATGCGCCGTGAGATGGACTTTTTTGGCCAGTTTAAATTGGCCCGTAAAATGATGGGCGATCACCCTGCAAACCGTTTTCTAATTGGTAATCTTGAAACGCTTGGTGATAAAGAAGGCAGTTCATTACATAAAGAAACTGTTGATTTTTATAATAAATACTATTCGTCTAATATTATGAAAGTGGCGATGATTTCGAACTTGCCATTAAGTGAAATGGAAGCAAAAGCACAAAAGTACTTTGCAGATATTGAAGATAAAAAAATCGAAAAGCCAACGGTCACTAAAAAGTTAGACTTTGAAAACGTCGGTGGCAAACGTGTCCATTACTCACCGAACGAAGATGTAAAGCAGCTTCAACTTGATTTTACGATCACCGATAACAGTGATGAGTTTGCTGTTAAACCTAACCGTTTTGTGGCTTATTTATTAAGCAATGAAATGCAGGGCAGCCCGGCACAAATACTACGTGATAAGGGCTGGGTGTCGCAACTTTCAGCAAATGGCTCTCCTACACACTACGGTAATTATGGCGCTTTAACGGTTGATATTCAGCTAACTGACGAGGGCATGAAAAATCGCGAGACAATAGTTGCAACAATAATGCAGTATATTGATCTTATTAAAAAAGAAGGGGTTGATAGTAAGTACTTTAATGAAATTCGTACATCGTTAAATAATCAATTCCAGTTCTTAGAGAAAGGTGATGAGTTTGGCTATGTCAGTAACCTTGCTGGCAGTATGCAAGAATACCCAGTAAACCATGCTATTAATGCACCGTATCATTATGCAAAATTTGACGCAGATGCAATTAACCGAGTGCTTGAGCAACTAAATGCTGACACATTGCGCATTTGGTATACGTCTAAACAAGAAGAAACCGATTCACAACTGCATTTTTATGACGGTAAATACCGCATTGAAGATATTAGTGAAACCGAAGTTGCAAGCTGGAGTAAACCAAGTGAGTTTGATCTTGCACTTCCTACGGTAAACCGTTTATTACCAGAAAGCTTTGCTATTAAAACTGCTGAGTTTGAGCAGCAAAAACACCCGCAACTTGTTTATGATAAAAATGGCGTAAAAGTATGGCGACAAGCAAGTCAAAACTTTGCAGAGCAGCCAAAAGGCTTAGTTGAAGTTTATTTAAATACACCTGACGCATTAACTGATATTAAAGCGAAAGTACTTTATTCGGTATGGGCTGATTTATATAACCTACAACAAAGTAAATTAAGCACCGAAGCCGCTGTTGCAGGTATGAGCGTTGGCTTAGAAGCTAGCAATGGTTTAACTTTGTCATTAAGTGGTTTTACAGATAAACAAGACGAATTGCTTGCGCAAGCACTTGAGTCAATTAATGTACAAACAACAGAGCAAGGTTTAGCGCAAGCGCTAGATCGCTTCCAACGTGGCTTACTTAATAAGCAAAAGCAATTTCCTTTCTACCAAGCGTTTGATGAATACTCAAAACTTATCAGAACCGGCAGCTTTGATACGGATGAATTGATCAAAACGGCAAAAGCAATCACTCTTGCTGATTTTGAGCAACTTAAGCAGCATACATTCAGCAATAACGAGCTACGTGTGTTTACCTTCGGTAATTACAATCAGCAAGATGTTGAGGCGATTGCGGCAGAGCTGAGCGATGTATTACCAAAGAACCACCAATCAACCACGTTTGCACGTAGTAAAGCATGGTTACCTCAAGCGGGTGAAACCATCGTGCTGCAAAAAGACATTGATGTAGCAGATGTGGCAATTATTGATATGACCGTACACCCTGTGGCAGGTTATAAGCAAAAAGCACAAGCACAAGTGTTGCAAGATCACTTCAGAACAATTGCGTTTGATAAAATGCGTACAGAAGAGCAACTGGCTTATGCAGTAGGCGCGCTTGCCCGCCCAATTGAAGATTACTCCGCAATTGGTTTGTTTATTCAAACGCCTGTGAAAGGGCCGAAAGACATGCAAGCACGTTTTGACGAGTTTAAAAAGCAATATGCAGTAGAGCTTGATAACATGAGCGAAGAAACCTTTGCTCAACTTAAAAATGCTACTCTGGTTTCACTTAAGGAGCAACCTAAAAATTTAAGTGATGAAATGGGGCCGTTAATTAGTGATTGGTATCGTGAAAACTTTGATTTTGACTCTAAAGAAAAGTTAATTGCAGAAGTAGAAAAAGTCACCCTCGCGGATATTAAAGACTACTACAAACAAACCATGCTAAACCCACAAGCCGCGCGTTTAAACGTGCAACTGCGTGGTAGTAAGTTTGCTGACAAAGCGTTTGCAGATTTACCTAAGCAAACTTTAGTGACTGACTTACAAGTGCACTTTGATGGTATTAAATTGCAAAAGTAACTTCTAAATATAAGCAGGTCTTAGTTTAATCACTTAAATTAAAGCCCAAGCAATTAATATGCTTGGGCTTTTTTGTGAGCCAGTGGGATTATAAAGATCTATGTTATGAGCAAAAAAATGGATGCAAGCGTCAAACGAAAGTTCTCTACCTATCCAGCAGCGGCAGTTGTTGTTTTAAATCAAGTTAGAGAGCTGATATTAGATGTTGCCGAGCAAGATGGTATTACGGAACTTGAAGAAACACTAAAGTGGGGGGAGCCGAGTTATATCTCAAAAATAGGTTCGACAATTCGGTTTGATTATAAAGACAAAGCACCGCAGCATTTTTATATTTACTTTAATTGTAATACTAAGCTGGTGGAGACATTCAAAGAGTTGTACGGCGATATCTTTGTCTATCAAGGTAATCGTGCATTGGTATTTGAGCTTGATCAAGCATTGCCGAACAAGGAACTTGCTCATTGTATCTCTTTGGCACTGCGCTACAAAAAAATAAAGCACCTGTCATTGCTAGGTGCTTAGTTTATGCGCGGTATAAAGAGCAAAAGCGCGATATAAAATCACGCCTACTAAAATCTTGAAAGCGAAAATTCACCTCGCGCTGACAATACTTATTTAGCTCTGGCAGCGCGTGCGGCGTGTAGTTTTTTATAGCTATCGATCAAACGCTGATGACGCTCTAACCCTTTAAGTTGCATGTTGGTAGGTGTTAAACCATAAAACACTACATCGCCATTGATAGAGCCGACCACGGCATCCATTACTTCTTGGCCAAACATGCGGGTAAAGCTGTGAATGTAGTCTTCAATCTCAATGTCATCACTTAGTGCGACTTCTAGCGTTGCGTGCATTGCTTGATAGAACAACCCGCGTTCAACGGTGTTATCGTTAAATTGTAAGAAGGTTTCAACCAGTTCCATCGTCGCTTCTAAATCACCCAGTGCTAAATAAATTAACAGCTTAAGTTCAAGAATCGTTAACTGGCCCCAAACGGTGTTTTCGTCAAACTCAACACCAATTAGGGTAATAATGTCGATGTAGTTATCAAGCTGGCTGTCTTCTAGGCGCTCAACTAAATCGGCAAGCTGATCTTCATCTAAGCTGTGTAAGTTTAAAATGTCTTCACGGTATTTAAGGGCTTTGTTGGTGTTATCCCAAATTAAATCTTCAACAGGGTAAACTTCAGAGTAATCAGGCACTAAAATACGACACGCCGTGCCAAGATCTGAAAACTCAGCAATATAAGCTTCTTTACCTAAGTCTTTTAAAATACCGAACAAGCTTGCGGTTTCTTCTTCGTTCGTGCCAGAGAAGTCCCATTCAACAAACTCATAATCGTGCTTCGCACTGAAAAAGCGCCATGAAATTTTACCTGTTGAGTCAATAAAGTGCTCAACAAAGTTTTCAGGCTCTGACACGGCCATGCTGTTAAAGGTGGGCTTTGGTACGTCATTTAAGCCTTCAAAGCTGCGACCTTGTAATAGCTCAGTTAAGCTGCGCTCAAGGGCGACTTCAAAACTTGGGTGGGCACCAAATGAAGCAAATACTCCGCCGGTTTTTGGGTTCATTAAGGTAACGCACATCACCGGAAACTGCCCGCCTAGGGAGGCATCTTTTACCACAACTGGAAAGCCTTGCTCTTCTAAACCTTTAATACCAGCAACAATACCTGGGTATTTAGCAAGAACGTCTTCTGGAACATCAGGCAATACCAGCTCTTGCTCGATAATTTGGCGCTTAACCGCGCGCTCAAAAATCTCAGATAAACATTGTACTTTGGCTTCTGCAAAGTTATTACCCGCACTCATGCCGTTACTTAAAAATAAGTTTTCAATTAAGTTTGACGGAAAATACACGGTTTCGCCGTCAGATTGGCGAACATACGGAATAGAGCAAATACCGCGCTCAATATTGCCTGAGTTAGTGTCGATAAGGTGCGAGCCGCACAGTTCATCTTCAGGGTTATAAATGCTTAGCGTGTAATCGTCTAAAATGCCTTCTGGCAGGGAGTCGTCATCGGTAAGCGCAAACCATTTTTCATTTGGGTAATGAACAAACTCACTGTTGGCAATTTCTTGTCCAAGGAATTGGTCATTATAGAAAAAGTTACAGTTTAAGCGCTCAATAAATTCGCCTAGGGCTGAGCATAATGCACTTTCTTTAGTAGCACCCTTACCATTGGTAAAACACATGGGTGAGGCGGCATCACGAATATGCAACGACCACACGTTTGGCACAATATTGCGCCACGATGAAATTTCAATCTTCATGCCTAAGTCGGCTAAAATCGCGGTCATATCAGCAATAGTTTGCTCAAGCGGTAAATCTTTACCAAGAATAAAGGTGTTCTCACTGCCTTCAGGCTTTGCCATTAACATGGCTTGTGCGTCATTATCTAGGCTTTCTACCGCGTCAATTTTAAATTCAGGCACAGTTTGAATAACACGTTTAACCGTACAGCGGTCAACTGAGCGCAAGATGCCAGTGCGGTCTTTTTCAGAAATGCTTTCAGGGAGTTCAACTTGAATTTGGAAAATTTGGTTGTAACGATCTTCCGGGTCAACGATGTTATTTTGCGCAACACGAATGCCGTCGGTCGAAATATCACGGGCATTACAATACACTTTTATAAAGTACGCAGCGCATAAAGCTGATGATGCTAAAAAATAGTCAAATGGACTTGGCGCAGAGCCATCGCCTTTATAACGGATTGGTTGATCCGCAATGACTGAGAAATCGTCAAACTTAGCTTCTAATCTAAGATTATCGAGAAAATTAACTTTAATTTCCATTGAGTTGGTCCACCTTCATGCGCACTAATAAGTAAGGCTGCTAAATGTTTGCGCCAGACTTCGTCAGTGTATTTTCATTTAGCTGCAATTATCCGCTTTTTAGGGCAGTACATACAAGTAATAGTCGCGGTTAATTTTTAAAAGAGTGAAGTTAGCGAGGGTAAAGTTAGCAAGGTTAAAGTTGTTAGTGACACATTTTTGTTTGCTTAATTAAAGTGGCTGTATGGTTAAATGTGAGTGCATCAGAGATTTACTGTTTTAGACATCTGTTTGATCTAATATTTTTTGAGGCATAGTTTTTATATTTGTTAACTGACTGATTAACAAAGAGTTGCATCAGAACTTATGTTATGGCAGGATGAATGCCTCATACCAAACATAATATAGGAAAAGGGATGAATCCTAAAATTGCGATGCTTGCTCTAGGTGTAACATTGGGTGGTTGTTCGAGTAATGATAATACAACAGCTTCGTTTTCTGAACTATCGTCAAATTATGTCGATCTGAGTGATAAACAACATTCGGATAAACTTTCTAATTATTGGAAAGCTGTAAAAAGAGTCAACCCCGACTTTCCTTCCTTAGCTGCTAAAAAGAGGTTATCTGGTTGTGTCGATATAATAGTTGGGATCAATGAAGATGGTAAAATGGGGATTTACCATGTTAAAAGCTCATACCCCGACGATCTTTTTGTGGATAATGCTATAGCATCATTGGAAAAATGGCGTTGGTCAGCAGCTCCTGAGAACACGAGTAAAACCAGTGTTTTGACTTCTATTCAACTGGATTTTTATTTGCAAGGTAGTAAAAATAGTGAAGAGTTTGCAAAGCACTGTGATTAGCGCTTTTTATTCACCTCTCAAACACGGTACCTCACAACCTCTTTGTGAAAATTAGCTTAGAATTTTTACACAAAGAGGCTTTAGTCATGTATCACCAACTCGCTACGCTATTACTAAAAACCCAACAAATGCACAAGCCGCTGCAATGAGTGTATACGGCAATTGGGTAATGGCGTGGCTCATTAAGTTACAGCCTGAGCCTTGGGCTGCAAGGACGGTTGAGTCTGAGTAAAAACATGCTTGGCTACCAAATGATGAGGCTGATAACAGCGCACCAATCACCAGCGGTATATTCGCATCAACCGCGACGGCAAGTGGCATCACAATTGGAATTGTTACCGCAAAAATTCCCCAGCTTGAACCCGTTGCAAAGGCTAAAATAGCCATTGCTAAAAATACCACGGCAGGTAAATAGCCTGCGGTCATAAACGGACTCAGCGACTTTCAAAATAAAGCGATAGTGATTGTACCAGGGCAGTGTGGTAGCGCCTGTCTTGATGCTGTTGATACCTTTAAGCTGTTTTCAAATACAGCGCTATTTGGCGCGCCAAGTAGTTCAGACTCTACTTATATGGAAGTAAGGTTAATCGATACACCTTCGGGGTTGAGCAAGGTGATTATTCCTAATAAAGTGTACGTAGACAGGCCCCGTGAAAAAGGATTCTATTATCAGCCTGATATTCCATATTATGGACTTGAATGGACAACAGAGGCGTTACTTAAGCAAGTTAATAGTTTGCTAGAGTAACTGTATTTGCTTGTTTAGTGAGCGTCTTCAACAAGCTACTTTATTCAAACACGTTTTGACGGAGTATTTCGCAAACATAAAACCGGCAGGAGCTTTATTTATGAATCAATTAACAGAAAAAACTATCGCCTGCCCTTATTGTGGTGAGCATATAGATGTATTACTTGACCCTGCGGACATAGATCAACAATACATTGAAGACTGCCAAGTGTGCTGTAAACCGATTAATTTTTTGGTATTTGAAACAATGGATGAAGAACTGTCGGTTAGGGTGTTTAGTGATGACGAAAGTTATTGAATTATGAAAATATCATAAGCGTATATGTGTTTGTTCAGACAAGAGTATTTAGGCCTTCATTATTAAACATGAGTGATTAGTTTAATAATGAAGGAGGCTAAATATAATTACTGTATCTTCTTTTGGTTACTGATCTTCTAGCGCCTTTAAAAGCACGTTTTTAAAACGTGCAAAGTCTTCAATATGCGGTAGGTGCCCTAAGTCGTTTAGTTCAAATAGTTCTGCATTTGAAATAAGCGCTGCGGCTGATTTACCTAATTTATCGTAACGACCCAATTCGTAGTTAATACCTTGTTTTTTCCAATTACGGCCAGGGCCTGTCCTGTCACGTGTACCAATAATGAGCTTTACGGGCATCTTAAAATTGCTAAATTCAGTGATTACCGGTTGGGTAAAAATCATGTCGTATGTTTTTGCGTTTACCCATGCGATTTGTTCTTTATCAGGGCCTTGAATTTGCCCTGTTATAAAGTGGGTGAGAGATTCAAACTGACTATTCCATTGACCATCGTAGTAATTTTTTTGCTGATACTTTTTAACGCCTGCTGGTGTTTTTGCAAGCTCACTTTTATAAAAGAAGTTAGTGTCTTTGTAATCAACATATTCAAGGTAGTTTTCGAGCCCGATTGGGTTCATCAGGATAAGTTTTTCAGTGGTGTTTGGATGCATCAATGCAAAACGGCTGGCAAGCATACCGCCCATTGAGTGGCCTAATACAATCGACTTTTTAATATTAAGTGATTCTAATAAAGCGTGAGTATGATGAGCAAGTGCTGCGAAGGAGTATTGGTAATCTGTTGGCTTTGATGATTTACCAAAACCGATTTGATCGGGCATTAGCACACCATATCCAAGGGATTGTAAAAGCTGCGCGGTTGGTGTCCAATAATGGGCGTTAAAGTTTTTACCATGCATGAGCGTAACAACAGGCTTGTCACCTTTGGCAGGTAAATAAATATAGGCCATTTTTAATGTTTGCTGTTGAGATTCGATGGTGAAAAAATTAACGTTGAAATCGTAACTGTAGTTTGATAATTCAGCGTTATAGCTTAAACGCTTAGTATCAGTTTCTGCGCTTATGACGAGACTGGTTAATAATAAAAGACTTAACAACCCTATTTTATACACAGTGAGCTCCTTAGCGTAAAAGGTGGTAATGAATAGCTATTTTAAGGCTCAACATGTTAGCCGTGGCTACCATGTTGAGCCTGCTTGAATGTAGATTGCGCTTTCTTCTGGCCCTTTGGCTATGTCTAACCCTAACCGTATCCCATAATGCTTATCAACTAAATACCTGAACCCCGCGCCATAAGTATTAATGGTTTTGGAGCTTGATAAGTCAGAAAAGTGATCCGCCGCCCAACCAAGGCCGGTAAAAGCATTTAGTTTAATTTTTTCGGTAATTTTATAACTCGCCTCGAGTTCACTCACCATCACATTAAGTCCTTGATAACGAGACGCGGAGACGCCGCGTAAGCGAATACTCGGCGGAATATACACAGGTAACGGTTTTTCTTCTTTATTGTTTACACTGTCATATTGAATACGAAAAGCAAGGTTGCTTTTGTCAGTTAATGCCCAGTAGTTAAGCGCTTTTATTTTCAGGCTTGAGTAATCGATATCGCTGCCGAGTGCTTGATCATAAACCATGTATTCAGCTGTATAATCTATCCCTAACTCAGGGTCTAGCGGGTTGTCTCTGCTATCGTATTCCATGATTGCGCCGAGGCCAGAAGTATTTATCTCTAAATCTAAATGGTTAATTACAAAACCATCTGGTAAGGGCAAGCGGTTAAACGGATTATCCGCTAAGCTTAATTCAACATGGCGATACATTTGTTTTGCGCCAAAGAAGAAGTTGCTATCGTCATAGCGCACTTTTACATTTTGTAAAAGTGCCGGGCCTTCAATATTGAGGGTGATTGGTGTAAGGGCATCAATTTCTGAGAGGTTATAAAAATCTAAATTAACACTGGCATACCCTAAAATGCCTTGATAACGAATGCGATCTTCATCCCAAAAAGTTACATGGCCAACGGCCCCACCTTTGGTGCCATTTTTTGTTGCCAATGCGCCCACAATACTAATACTCTGTGGCAAGGTACTGCCTTCTTTTACTGGCTTTTTGGGTTTTTTATCATTGCCATGAAAAAATAAACCAACCACTCCTAAGCCCGGCCCAACGGCTGGTTCAGTAATAAATGTGGGGATCGGTAAAAATGAGATCGGCTCTGCTTGCTTGTTGCTGGCGTGATTATCCAATTGCTTTTTAGTTGGCTCTATTAGTTGATCGTCATAGCTGGTGGCAAAGCAAAAAGGTTGAATAAGTACACCAATAACCGCAAACGTGATGCTATTTTTATTGAGTATGGTTTTTAATTTATTATTTTTATTAACGGCCATCATAAAGTTTACCAGCTTGCTCCCGCTTGAATATAAATAGCACTCTCTTCAGGCCCTTTGGCAATGTCTAGACCCATTGTAAAACCATAGCGTTTAGCGATTAAATAGCGAAAGCCTGCACCTACTGTCGTTTGTGAGTCGGCACTACCCATATCAGAGAAACTATAACTTGCCTTTCCAAGCCCTGTAAAGCCGTTAATTCGCCAGCGTTGGTTCAATTTATAAGTGAGCTCTACCTCTGTGACTAAAACATCAGTGCCTTGGTAGCGTGATTTTGCAATGCCACGTAAATCAATAAAAGGTAATACGTAAACCGGCAGTTTTGTATCGTCATCTGCATATACACCATCGTATTGATAGCGAAAAGCAAAGTTAGTGGTAGGGCTGAGCTGCCAGTAATTTAAACCTTTAATTTGTGCTGATTGATATTCAACATCACTACCAATACTATCATCAAAAAGCATGTATTCAGCACGGTAATTAAAGCCTTTCTCTGGATTCAAAGGGTTGTTACGATTATCAAATTCAAATACTCCACCTAGCCCAGATGTGGTGATTTTTTTACTTAGTTGCTGATCTAAAATAGACAACTGTTCGCCATTGATATCAATATCAGGCAGTAATGGATCCGCCAGTGCGATATCGACACCGCGATAAAACTGTTTTACACCGGCGAAGAAATTGCTGTTTGGGATGCGCTTGGTGAGTTGTTGTAGTATACCCGGGCCATTTAGGTTTAGGGCAATGGGTTTATTAAGTTCGCGACCCGCTAACGAATAAAAATCTAGGTTAATGTCGGCGTAGCCTGCAAACCCACGATACCTTAATGTGTCTTGTTGCCAAAATGCAATGTGACCAAGCCCTGTGCCCCATGTGCCATTTTCAGTTTTCATTGCGCCAATTATACTAATGCTTTTTGGTAACAAAGCGTGATCGGTATGCTCAGTTTGCTTGTTTTTATCGGTATCGTGAAAAAACAACCCCATTAAGGAGAGGCCAGTCCCTACAGCAGGCTCGGTAATAATGGAAGGGACGGGTAAAAAGCCAAGTGGAGTTTGCGATATATAGCGGCTGGCATCGAGTTGCCCATCGTCTGGATCAATCATAAACTCATCAAAAAAATCAGCCTGGGCGAGAGGGCTGCTTAACAGGCACAAACTGGCCGTGAGCAGAGTTGTTATTGAATATTTAGCCATTACAATTCCTTTGGTTAATAACGAACCGTTAATCCAGCAATAATCGCATCGCGATCATTAATGAAACCATTGTATTCTATATTAAGTGATAAGCTACTACTGATATCCCAGTTAAAGCCCGTTACCATGTTCCAGCGGTTAACATTGGATTGTTTTACTTGATAATCGAGGCTAAAGCCACCTTCACTTGTTAAGCTGCCAGTGACCACATTATGACTATCTAGATAGTTGCCACCGATAAACAATGCTAATCGCCCTAATTTGGGTAAATGAATAATACGCCCAGCCCGTGGGGTGATGGTGAGTGATTGGCCATCAAGTACATTACGATTTGATTGGCTCCACGTTATATTGGTGGGCAGTGCGAAAAACCAGTCTTGCCACGCACCAGCTAAAATGAAACCCAAGCCATAGGTGGTGGGATCAATCGTGGCACGGATAGGCAAAGTGAATAGCGAATCTTGCAATAAACGACAACTAATAGGCTTTATTAAGCTTTGGCAGTCTTCACCTAGTTGATTCAGCATGGTATTACCATCAAGTAGCACATCGGCATGCAAGTCACCTTGTACTTTCCCCACAGTGGCAAATACATTTAAGAAAGGCAACAGCCACATGTCAGCTTTAAGTTGTGTTGTATTTAAGGAGGTTATAGGGGTATCAAAACTCACGAACTCGTATGGCGTTGTGCCATTGCCATTAAAGCCGACTAGCAATTGCGTTAATGACATCTGCTGCTGAACATCAACATAGGTAAAACCAATACCATAGGGCTTAGGTAGGGCAAACCCTTTGGCAATGACTTTATCGGCTAAAAAGGGTAGCGCATATGGCCATTCGGTAACTGTTTGGCTTTCAGCTATTTTTGTTGGTAATTTACTAACGGCAAACTTTGCATCGTTTAAACTTTGGTTTTTAGTGATTGTGATTGCACTGACACTTAACGCGGCGATTGACCCTTCTTTATTGAGCGAGTATAGGTTAGTTTTGTGCTCATACTCTAGGGTTGTGCTCGGGGCAGTTTGCTTTGTTTTACTTAGGTTATTTAATTTGACGCTAAAATGACCGTCTTTGATTTGCTTAATCAAATCTGCATTCTGAAAGGTTATTAAGTATTGAGTTTGGCTAGCACCTAGACCGACACCTAAGTTAACACTATTTAAATCAAGCACAGTTTGCTCATTTTTTTGCTTATCAATTAATAAACATAAACCATTTTGCCCGCCTAAGGCGAGTATCATCATACGATTCGTTTCGCAGATTATATACCCAGCAGCATTATTTAAGTCTTGCTCTATAGCAGGTTGTTGACTGATAAAGGCATCAAGTAATTGCTGTTGTTTATTGGCTATTTTTTGTTGTGAGTCCAAACGCTGTTGCTCAGTTAAAGTTGAACACCCAGTGCTTAAAAGCAACACTAAAATAAGCCAAAATAATTTTAATGATATTAAATAGGAATATAACCGACGCATAAAAACTCTTTGAGTGCTCGCTTAGTCTTTTTACTAAGCGAGGTGTTGGTAGCTAATTTTAAAGTTGGTAGTTAAATTCAATACGTTGATCACCATCAAAAAAATCTACATTTTCATTCCAGTTAGCAAAATAACGTAGATTCATTCTTGGGTTTATTTGATAACTCACGGCAAATTCATGAGTTAGGATATGGCTTTGATCAAAACCATAATAATTGTCTTTATAGTTATCTGAGCCGGCAATGGTTGATAACCAAAATGGGTTGTAGTTAATCCAAATTTGATCAGTAATAGCTACTTTAGAGTACATACCAATTAAACCGTAGACCCCCATTGTTGAATAGCCGCTATCGATTGAGCCATCATCTTCTATCGCACTTTCACCAACCGATACACCGACCCCAGCCAATGGGTAGAAAGAGAACTTACCTTTAGGAGGTAGGGCTTTTATAAAACTGTACGATACGTCCATCGTTTCTTCAGCAACGAGGTTACCGCGCAAACTATAGTTTGCATCTATTTGTGTGGCGGTGCCGTTTGTGAGCTTAGTAGTAAAATTACGAAAGCGAAATGAATCGATAGAGTTGGTCGTTTGGCTATCACTGCGCCAGCCCAGAGTATCACCTAAAATGCCTTTTACTTCGATGATGTTCATAGCTGCAGTGGTTTTATCGCCAGTATCGTATGCTTGGCCTACTTTAAGGTTAATTCCTTTATCTGTAACGCCTGCGCCAACCTGGGTATAGATAGCAAGCGGATCAGACATATCTTGAACTTCTTTAGTTTCAGCAGCGATTGTCGGTGCTGATAAAGCAATCGCTAAACTTAGCAGTGTGTATTTCATAATTTAATCCTTTTAAAGGGCTTAAACAGCCCGCATTACAAAAAATGTGGTAGCTAAATATGTGGGCTTATTTAAAACTTCATAGCGACTAAACTATACAAATAAACGTTACATTTTAAATTGTTAGATACAGTTATATACCCCTTTTACTATACAAGGTTAAGGGTTTAATGGCGATAATTGCTCGCTGTTAGCTTTTTTACTGTGCTTAATGTTTGCCCTTAATGAGGCTATCTGCTCTTTTAAATTTACGGGTAAACTAGCTTGAGTATAAATAGCTTGTTCAAAGCTAATCACAACAGCTTGGTGTTGTTTTAATAAAGCAGCAGATTTGCCAATGTCACCTTTAAGCAAAGTACTCCATTGTAAATAAGCGCTGTAGTATGTTTTTGTATCACTTTTTGCGCTGTGCTTGAGAGCGCTAAAATACGCAGTTTCTGTTTGTTGATAACGTTGTCGCAAACGTTGAAAAACCTTGATAAGAAAATATAGGAAAAGCACAGCGATAGCAGCTGTTATGAGCCATAAAATGAGTCTTTTGCTGGTCATCGCGGGTGGTTTAATAGCGATAACTTGGCCATCAATAGTGGCAGTTTTAATTGTATCTGTACTGGGCTGGTAGTATTGCAGCTCAATTGCTGCAAGCTCAAGCTGACCATCTTGCTTTATCAGGATATCTTGCTGTTCAATACGGGTTCCTAACAGTTCTGAACTTCGCTGATCCAACTTGTCGGTTGTGGTTACTGAAGCGGGGTAGGCTTGCGCTAACTCGGTATTTTGTGTTGCTAACAGTGGCGGAATAAATAACGCTGAGCTAGTCGTTATTTCTGCGGTGATCACACGATGAATACTTTGCCCTGTCACCAATTGTTCTGGTGTCTTTAGTTGCTCTGTTAAGGTGATATTCTCAGCAATGATCACAGGACTTAACGACGCTGCTTTTGTTGGCAGGGAGGCATTAAATTCAACCTTAGGCACAGTAATAGCACGTTTTACAGGGTTGTTGCTATCATCAACAAAGTGAATGTTAAGAGTGGGCAGCTGTAGCTCATATTTACCTTGGGCCATAGCAATAATAGGGTACTCCTTAATAACCCCAGTCCAAGTCGCACCGTCAACCCGCTCAGATGTCGGGTAAGTACTTTTATTACCCTTTATATTGATGATATTAATTGCTTCGGCTTCATCAAAATACAGGGGTTTTGAAAACCAAGTAGGCACCAATACTTTTACTTTAACCGTGGTCACTTGGCCTACAAGCGGCTGTTGCTCGGTGATAGAAACAGTGACTTTTGGCTCTTGTGCATTGACTACACAGCAGAACAAACTAATGAAAAAAATTAAAAAATAGCGCATTATTTTCTTCCTTGATTGTTTGCTTCAGTGGCAAATTTGTTTTTTAAAAAATCACCCATTTGTGAGTCAACACTGCGCATCCATTGCTCTTTTGCATCTGCAGATAGGGTATCGGCTACTTGATAATCCTGTGATTCACCGTTTTGTTTTTCGCTGACCTCGTTGCCATCGACTTCTGTTGTGATGCTCTGTTCAGCATCAACGCCTCCGGCTTGAGCGATTACCGCTGCATAGGCGTATTGGGCAATGGCTAAATTTCGTTGTGCATTTTGATGGTCGGGTTGTTGTTTTAATACTTGTTTAAAACCAGCAATGGCGGCTTCAAACTCTTGTGCTTTTAATAATGCCGTTGCACGGTTATAAAAACCTTCCACAGTGCTGAGCGAGCCATAAATACTGGCGGCTTCTACATAGCGGCCAGATTCAAATAATGCTTTTGCTTGCCACTGTGGATCTGAAAATAAACTAGCAGAGCGAGCATAATCTAAATCGTTGTACGCCATCATGCCCTGTTGATCACGGGTAAAAAACCAATCAGCGGTGCTTGCTGCACTTGGTGGGCTGTAACTTAAAAGCGTACTTAAAACGCCAATTGCTATTACATTGAGTGGTTGAGCTGTTTTTTTAGAGGCGATAGATGTCCAGCCTTTTCTAAACCAAAAGGCACTGAGAATTAACACAGGCCATGCGAAATACCATGCCATATCTTGGTATGGACGAGTGTTATTTTTGTCGAGCTGTTGCTGGTATCTTTGCTGGGCTATTTCATCAATAGCGACAATATCTTGCGCCCCTAAACTGAGCTCTTGCCAAGTAGCAGAGTTAAGAGAAGCCAGTGTATTGCTATTGGGCTTGATGATAAGAGTTTGCCCTTGCTGATCTGACAGTAATTGATTGTTTTCATCTGTGATTGTGCCACCTTCTGGTGTCGCAAACTGCCACCAAATGAAAGCTTGTTGCATTTTATTAAGCGCAGCCACTTGAGCTTGGCTAATGTCATCGGCTATCACTACTATGCTGGCATTGGGTTGTTTTTCTAAAAGGGCTTGGGCTTGTTGCATCGCCGCAGATAGGTTGTCGGCACCTATAGCATGGCTGCCCGGCATTATATCTGGTGCAAGGGCTGCTAAAAAAGGCTGAAAGACATGATTATCTTCAGTAAAAGGCAGTACGTTATGACTGGAGCTTGCGTAGGCAAATAGGGCTGTTTTAGCTCCCGCGCGATACTCAAACAGATCGGTTAACTTTTGTTTTGCGCGTATTAAACGCGTTGGGGCAATATCATTCGCTTGCATACTTTGTGTTACCTTAAGTAGCACAATTAGCGGGGCTTTATCGTCTTTATTATCGGTTTGTTTGTACCAAGCAGGGCCAGCTGCGGCGATAGCCAATAAAATCCCTGTTACTAAAGTAAAATCAATGGGTTTTATTTTATCGAACACGCTTTGTTTTGGGGTTAAAGCTTGCGCAAGGTGACTTGCTATAGCGTTTGTTTGTTGTTGCTTTTGACTTTGCTGTTTGCGAATTAAGTAACATAACGCCACCACTACAATCAGCAGTAATAACACCCAAGGTCTTAAAAAGTGAAAATCAAGCATGGCTTTGCTCCTTGTGGGTCAGTACTTGTATCAGTAAAATAAGTACCAAGCAGCTAAGTGCTAACAGCAGTGGTAAATGCACTAAACTAGTTTCTTTACGCGTTTGCGTGTGGGGCGTTTCAACCGCTGCTATTTTATCAATTTGTTGGTAAATGTTGGCCAGTGCTTGGCTATTTTGTGCCTTGTAAAACTCTCCATCTGCGGCATCAGCTATTTTTTTCAGGGTACTAAAGTCAACCCGATATTGACCTTCGCCTTGTTCATCCCCTATGCCAATCGTAAAAATCCGCAAATTAGATTGTTTAGCGATTTGCGCCGCATTAAGAGGTGACATTCTTGAGCCTGTATCGGCGCCATCGGTTAGCAAAATTAAAATTTTATCGTCTACTTTTGATGCTTCGAACGTTTTTAAGGCTAAACCTATTGCATCACCAATCGCAGTATGAGGGCCTGCCATTGCAACTTGCGTTTCATTGAGTAATTGCTCGGCACTGGCTAAATCTTGGGTAAAGGGCACTTGTAAATAAGCTTGAGTGCCAAACACGATAAGACCAATCCGGTCATCTTTTCGGTCACTAATGTATTGGCTTACAACTTGTTTAACCGCTTGCAAACGTTGAATTGTATCACCGTTTTCTACGGGGAAATCAGGTTCGTCCATAGAGCCTGATAAATCAATCGCAAGCATAATATCACGGCTTACGGTGGTGGTTTTTATTGCGGCTCCTAGCTGTACGGGTTGAGCAAGTGCAGTCACCAAAGCTATCCAAATAAGTCCAGCAAACAGCCAAGTCAGTAATGATTTTTGATTTACTTTTGCTCCTTTACTTGGTTTTGCACCTATTGCCTCAGCGGCAAGGGCAAAAAAAGGAATACGAATAGCCGATGATTTTTGTTTAAATGTGGGCAATAGCCAAAATAGTATAATTGGTAAAAATAAAAGTGAGAAAACCCAAAGGTGCTTAAATAAAATCATAATTGCACCTTATAATGGCTAAGCCAAATAACAGCTTGTTGTTTTAATGCTGTGGTATCTGGTTGTCCATCCAGTTGATAAAAGTCATTAAAGGGTGTGTGCTTTTGGCAATGTGAATTTAAAAAGTTGGCCCAATCAGAGCCTGTGAGCGAGGCTATTTTTTGTCGTTCAAAATCATTTAATGCGCAACGCTTTAGAATACTGCTAATTTCTAATGGACTGGCGTTATCACTCAAGGCATTGACTTGCGCAATTGCATAGTGGCGATGGCGTTGCTTAAATTGCTTATACTTATAAATGGCAAACGCAACGACTGCAATACTAATTAAGCTTACCAGCAGTACGCTCCAGCCGGGTCCTTGGGGCCACATTGAAATGGCCGCGGGCTCGCTAATTGGCTCAATTTCTGCCATTAATTGGTATAGCTCTAAGTTTTCGAGATCGGTATTATCCATAATTAACCCACCGCAAATGCGCTTGAAAATTGGTTTAAGGTATCTTGACTTGCATCTAATTCGATTACCGTTATCCCCAGTTGTTGTTGCCAGCTTTTTACTTTATTGGTGCGCGCTGTAAATGTGGTTTGTAGTTTATTGTGTAGCTTCTTATTACTGGTATCGAGCGTTATTTGCTGTTGTCCGTCACTCACATTAAGATTTAAGTCTTCGGGTAAATCTTGGTTGATGCTGTCGGTGACTAAACACAAAATCACATCATTATGCGCTGCCATCTGCGATAAATATTGCTCAGTCGCTTCATCGACCTGATCAAAATCACTAATAATAATGATCATTTGATCATGGCTTATGAGCCGAGTCGCAGCTTGTAAAGGTTGATTTAACTGCATTGCAGGGGCTGCCAACTCACAATTTAAGGCCAGATTAAATTGGCTAAGCGTATGAATAAATTGCTCTAATGATTGTGGCTTTTTGCTGGGTTTAAACGAGTTTATGGTGCTGTCGTTAAATACTACGCCACCGACACGATCGCCTTGCTCTAAAATACGGTAGGCGCAAATAGCGGCAGCTTCCGCCGCTGTCACTGATTTCATATTAAGTTTAGAGCCAAAAAACATATTGATCCGTTGATCAACAATGATTAACGCACTGCGGTCTTTTTCTTCGGCATAAATACGCACATGGGGTTTACCCGTACGTGCGGTAACGCGCCAATCTATACTACGAATATCATCGCCGACGCGGTAATCTCTGAGCTCTTCAAAACTTAAACCACGGCCACGAATACGCGAGCTGTGGCGACCGGCAAGCACACTGTTACTGTGTTGTTTAGGGAGAAAGCTCAGTTTTCGGGCACGACTTTGCAGGCCCTTTAATTGTTTAAACTCAGAGTATATTCGCTTATCCACTGCGGGATTTGAAATAGCCATAGCTTACTCCTTATGGCAAGGCAACAAGCTCAATGATTTTTGCTATCACATCGTGGCTGCTAATACCTGCGCCTTGGGCTTGGTAGCTTAAACTAATACGGTGGCGTAATACGTCAACAGCGATACTTCGAATGTCTTCTGGTAATACTTGGTCACGTCCAGCAAGCCAGGCGTGAGTACGTGCACATTTATCTAAACCAATTGAGGCACGAGGAGAAGCGCCTAAATCAAGCCAGTTCGCAAGCTCTTCATCGTATTTTTCAGGCGTTCGTGTGGCATAGACTAAATCGGCAATATAACGCGCCATTTCAGGGCTTACAGCAATATTGGCTATTTCTTTACGAGCATCAAAAATGATTTGTTGTGGCAAGCGGGATGAGGGCGCATCGGCGCTTTGCTGAGTGTTCTGCGGTTGATAAAGTGCTTGCTCTTCTTGTCTCACTAAACCTATGACATCAACTTCGTCTTCAATACTAGGGTAATCAATGTTTACCTGCATTAAAAAACGGTCCATTTGTGCTTCAGGAAGAGGGTAGGTACCTTCTTGCTCTACCGGGTTTTGAGTTGCAAGTACCATAAACAGAGGGTCCATTTTATGGGTTTTTCCGGCAACGGTAATTTGTCTTTCTTCCATTGCTTCAAGCAGTGCTGATTGCACTTTGGCTGGTGCGCGGTTGATTTCATCGGCAAGGACAATGTTGGCAAAAATAGGGCCTGGATCAAACTTAAACTCGCCACCTGAGTCGGTTTGAAAATAGACTTCGGAGCCGGTGATATCAGAAGGTAATAAATCGGGCGTGAACTGGATACGGCTAAATTGGCTATCAATGTTTTTAGCTAAAGATTTGATAGCGCGAGTTTTGGCAAGCCCAGGTAGACCTTCAACGAGTAAGTTACCATTGGCTAAAATACCAATTAGAAGGCGTTCAATGACATCTTGTTGGCCGATTATGCTGGCGGCCATTTGCGTTTGCAATTGTTTGATCTGTGCAAGAGTATCCATTCTACTATCCTTATTGATTTAGGCTTTGCATCATTTTTATCTGTTGTATAAATTGTTGTATCTGTTGGTTGCCAGGAACCAATTGCGCTAAATTGTTAGCATAACGCAGTGCTAAGTCATACTGTTTATTGGCTAAGTACGCTTGCGCCAAACTATAGCTGATATCTGGGTTGTTTGGGGTGATCCTAAATGCTTTTTTCAGTGCATCTAAAGAGCGCTCCATTTGCCCCATGTCTTGTAACAGTAATGCATAGGTGTAATTGTAATTAGCATTATTATTAGAAAAATCTGCCGCTTTTTGTAAATGTCCTAATGCAGATTGTTTGTTTTTTCCTCTAATGTAACTCATAGCTAAAGAGTAATGCAAATCAGCCGCTTCAGCATTTACTTTAAGCCCTTGCTTTAAAATGTTTTGTGCTGCTACTTCGTCACCTTGAGTACGATAGAGGTCGGCTAAGTTAACATAGCTTGGAATGAAAATATCTTCCACTTTTATTGCCGTTAAATAGTGCGCTTGTGCTTGTTCTGGTTGGTCAAGTTCAAGTGCTAAGTTACCCAAGTTTGTATGGGAAAACCCGCGCTCTGCTTGGTAAGCCTGAACTTGTTTGTATTCATTTAATGCATCTGTGAGTCGTTTAGTATCTGTTTCATTCAAGCCACCTGGGAATGGTTCTATCAGCATCGCAGCAAGTGCACGGGCGGCTTCACTGCGTATAGGTAAACGGGAGTCATCTAATAAGCTATTTAGCATGCGCCAGCGTTGTGATATTTCATACGGCATCGCAGCGACTATAGCGGCTTGGCGTTTTAATGGTTCATCTTCTTTCACTGCTCTGACAATCGCCACAACCGCATTATTGTCTGGGGTATTTGCCATACGGCCCAGTGCCGATGCACGAATAATATCAGGGAAGTCTTTATTTTGCGCGATTTTGGTTAGCATAGCTGAGCTATTAGGTAGCCGGTTATCAGCCGCATGAAAGGCCAGTGAAAAGTGATCGCTCCCCATATGTTTTGAGTTAGGGTGCCATTGCTTAATATTTTTTACCGCCCATTGAGGTGTTTTGTCTTCGTGGCAACTATTGCATGCATTAGGTGCTTGGGTTTTTAAGGTTAAATCAGGGCGCGGTACTCTAAAGCTATGATCGCGCCTTGCATCGACTTGCATATAGGTTGTTGCTGGCATATGACAATCCACGCATTGGCTGCCCGCAGTATCCACTTTGTGGCCATGATGTTTCGGGGTTTCAAATACATCGCTAGTATGGCACTGAGTACAGGTTTGGTTGCCTGGTAATTTTAATTTACCCGAGTGTGGGTTATGGCAATTGCTACAAGTGACACCTGCTGCAAACATTTTACTTTGCTCAAACGAACCCCATACATAATCTTCATCCCATACTTGACCATCGACGTGGTATAGCTCAGGAGTGATCAGTGACGGTTGAAATTGTTTTAAAAACTCATGCGGGTCTGCTCTGTCGGCGGTTTGGCTGCGCCTTGCATGACACGTTGCACAGACCGGTATTTGCTCTGAGCTTTTCAGCGGCTGAGCGCTTTTCATACTGCCATCAGCTTGGCGAGTAAATAACGGTGTTTTTTTACTAATATTGACCGGGAAGCCTTTGTCTTTAATGTCAGTATCACCATTGGCCCAGCTGAGATGTTGCTGAGTATCACCATGACAGGCTTGGCAGCCAACATTCATTTGCGTAAACGTAGAGTCAAAGCTGTTAGTTTGTAGATCAAATTGTTTTTTAAAATCTGTTGAGTGGCAATCTGCACACATGTGATTCCAATTTTGGCCCATTTGCGACCAGTGAAATAAATCATGCTTTTTTTGCTCTGGGTGTAATACAAACCAACGTTGCCCGCCTTGTTCTTTTGTGCGTGAGTCCCATGCAAACGGGAAGAGTTGAATTTTCCCTTGGCCCATATCAAACATATATTGTTGTAAGGGCTGATAGCCAAAAGTATAAAGCACAGGGTAGTTGGTTAATTTCCCCTGCAGATCTGGCATGCTGATAATCAGCTTTTTATTATCAGTAAAAAACCGCGCCTGTTGCCCTTGGTAGTCGAGTGTTTGGTTATCAAAGTTACCCAATACGGTGTTTACTGTTGCAGGCTCCATGGCATGAAAATGGTCAGACTGTTGCCAATCCAATACTTCAGCTTTATGGCAAGAAATACACGTTTGCTCGTTTGCTTGAACATCGTGAAAAAAAGACAAGGAACACATCCATGTCACAATATATAGAAATCGCATTTACAAATATCCTTGCGCGAACAGCATCATTAAGTATTTCAGTTTATTTATACCAGCACAACAGTACTTGAGTAAAGCTTATAACAGACTAGATTATAACAAGATTGTAATTGAAAAAAATAATTACACTCTGTACCTTTTATACGATAATATTTACATTACAGATGATATTTTTTCGTTGCAATTAAGTTGAAATAGTATAGCTTTAAACTAGTCTATGAAATAGGCGTTAAAAATACGTTGGTTATAACAAGGAGTACACAGGTGATTTCTATAAAATCGAATATCAAACAGCTTGTTGCAGTCGCTGCACTTGCTATGGGGGTTGGCTCAGCGCAAGCTGCAGATAAACCTAATATTTTAGTTATTTGGGGTGATGATATTGGTGTTCACAATATCAGCGCATACAACCACGGTATAATGGGTTATAAGACCCCAAACATCGACCGTATCGCCAAAGAAGGCGCTATGTTTACTGATTCTTATGCACAACAGTCATGTACTGCTGGTCGTGCATCTTTCGTTTTAGGTCAACATCCGTTCAGAACAGGCCTATTAACGATTGGTATGCCGGGCTCTGATCACGGTATTCCTGATTGGTCTCCTACCATTGGTGATTTATTAAAAGAGCAAGGCTACATGACAGGCCAGTTCGGTAAGAATCACTTGGGTGACCAAGATAAACATTTACCTACTAACCATGGTTTTGATGAATTTTTTGGTAACCTATACCACTTAAATGCAGAAGAAGAGCCAGAAGGTTATTTCTATCCTAAAGACCCTGAATTCCGTAAAAAGTATGGTCCTCGTGGCGTACTTAAAGCAACTGCTGACGGTAAAATTGAAGATACTGGTCCATTAACTAAAAAACGTATGGAACATGCGGATGACGAGTTTATGGCTGCTGGTTTAGATTTTATGGAACGCGCTGTTAAACAGAAAAAACCATTCTTCATGTGGATGAATGCAACACGTATGCACGTTTGGACTCACCTTAAAGAAGAGTCTGTTGGTGTAACAGGTAAAGGCTTATACCCAGACGGTATGGCTGAGCATGATAAAGCAGTTGGTGTACTTCTTGATAAACTAGACGAGCTAAAAATTGCTGATAACACGATTGTTGTTTACTCAACAGATAATGGTGCTGAAACAATTTCATGGCCTGATGGTGGTACTACACCGTTCCACGGTGAGAAAGGGACTACATGGGAAGGTGGTTTCCGTGTTCCTATGATGGTTCGTTGGCCTGGTACTGTTAAACCAGGTACTGTTTCTAACGAAATCATTTCTCAAGAAGACTGGATGCCTACTTTCTTAGCTGCTGCTGGTGAACCTAATATTGTTGAAAAACTTAAAAAAGGTTACCGTGCAAATGGTAAAAAATGGCGTGTACACCTAGATGGTTACAACATGAAACCATTGTTTGAAGGTAAAGTTGATAAATCACCACGTGAAACGATTTACTACTTTGGCGCAACAGGTGAGCTAAACGCTGTTCGTTGGAATGATTGGAAAATTCACTTTGCAACACTTTCTGGTGGTATCAATACTGCAACACGTGAAACGCCATCTTGGCCGTTGATCATCAACCTTCGTCAAGACCCGTATCAAAAAGGTGCGCTTGAGTCGGAAATGTACTTAAAATGGTATGCTGAAAACACTATGTGGTTATTCGTACCTGTACAAGAGAAAGTTATGGAATTCTTAAAAACGATTCCTGAATATCCTTTCCAAATGGGCTCTAGCTTAAGTTCAAGCAACATCAGCTACGATACATTTAGAAAGCAAGATGCATTGAAAAAACTTGCAGAATTAGATGCATTAGTTCCACGTAACTAATCACTTTAATTTGTTTGATATTTAAAGCCAATTTCATTTTGAAATTGGCTTTTTCATTCCAAGAAGGAATTTTTATGAAATTACTTATATCTTTTATACTCGTTTTTAGCCTAGGTTTTACAACAATAACCAAGGCTGAGCCATTAGCATCATGGCAAGAAGGCGAAGTAAAACAAGCCATCATAAACTTTGTAAAAAAAACCACAGATAGGAATTCAAATGACTTTGTAGCAGTTACCGATCGAATTGCGGTGTTTGATAACGATGGCACTTTATGGGCTGAACAACCAGCTTATTTCCAATTGTTTTTCGCTCTAGAGCAAGTGAAAAAACTAGCTAAAGACAACCCAGATTGGAAAACCACACAACCTTATGCAGATATTTTAAAAGGTAATATGCCGGCGCACATGTCTGAGGCTGATTTAGTTGCCTTAGTTATGAAGACTCACACAGGCATGAACAGTGATGAGTTTACCAAACGGGCTTCAAGTTGGATGAGCGCAGCAAAACACCCAATTACTAAAAAGCCATTTACCGAGATGGTTTATCAACCTATGTTAGAGCTTTTAAGCTATTTACGTGAACATGATTATAAAACCTTCATCGTCTCAGGCGGTGGTGTGGAGTTTATGCGTGCATGGGCGCCAGCAGTATATGGCATTCCAGCAGAGCAAATTGTGGGTAGCCGCATCGCCTCTGAGTACAAGGTGATTGATGGTAAACCACAAATTGTGAGATTACCCAAACTTGAATTTAATAACGATAAAGCAGGTAAACCCATTGGTATTTATAATGCCATAGGTAAACGCCCTGTTATGGCATTTGGCAACTCAGACGGCGACCGTGAAATGCTTGAATGGACCAAAGCCGGTGCTGGCGCTCGTTTTTCGATGCTTATTCATCACACTGATGACAAACGTGAGTGGGCGTATGATAAAGGCTCAAAAATCGGCGGCCTAGATAAAGCTCTGCAACAAGCAAAGCAAGAAAGCTGGACCGTTGTAGATATGAAAAAAGACTGGAAAGTTATTTATAAACAATAGTCTTACCGATTTTACTTGTAAATTTAATTATTTAAATGGCATCAGTAATAACGTTTTTATTGATGCATTTTTTTTGTTTGCAGGGTACTGGCTCAAACCAACTTGCAAGCGGGTGTCATCTTCAGTTGCGCAGGCTTTATAACTTCTAAACAGCTTGTCCCACCAGATCACACTAAAACCATAATTACTGTTAGTTTCGTTGCTAAGCTGGCTATGGTGAATACGATGCAATTGCTGAGTGATAACGACAAACCGCAACACCTGCTCAGGCTTTTTTGCTAACCGAATATTGGCATGGTTAAACAAAGCAAAACCATTCAGTGCAATTTCGAATATGAGTATAGCGATGGCCGGTGCACCTAACGCTGTAACGGCAACAAGTTTAATTAATATGCTAAGCACAATTTCAAGTGGGTGAAAGCGTAGGCCTGTACTTGCATCTATGTGGCTGTCTGCATGATGGACTTTGTGCAAACTCCACAGTAGCGGTATCTGGTGGAATAGCCTGTGCTGCCAATAAATAAGCATATCGAGTAATAAAATACTGAACGGAATCGTTAGCCAAAGTGGTATTTGGATAAAGTTAAAAAGACCGATACCTTGCTCTGTATTGTAAATGGCAAGCGCGGTTAACCCGATAGGTACAGTTAATCGAGCAATAACAGATGAAATAAGCACTAAACCAAAGTTACCTAACCAGCGATGCTTTGCAGTCACTGTGGATTTACGAGCAGGTTTTAACCCCTCAAACAGCATCATGATGGCTAATATACTGATAAAAAATCCGAGTCGCCAATAAAGTTCATTATTCATCTGTATTTGACTCTTGTTGTTTGAGCGTGACATAGCCGCCATAAATACGGGTAACAATTGTAATAGCGCAGGCAAACGCAAATACATAGGCCATAATGGCAAAGTGCTCTGGCCAAATACAAAAGGCAATAAACAGGGCAATGGTTTCTGTGCCTTCGGTTAGACCATTTAAATAATAAAAGCTTTTATATTTAAACTGTGGTTTTTCAAGCTTAAACTTTTCAGCGGCAATCGCGAAGGCTAAAAAGCTTGAACCAGTGCCAATAAAAGTGGCTAATAAAATGGCGCCAGCAATGGCGTTTTGCTCAGGATTTGCCAGTATAAAACCAAGTGGGATCGCAGCATAAAATAAAAAGTCTAAGGTTATATCTAAAAAGCCTCCCGCACTTGAGCTTTGCCCGCAGTATCGTGCCAATGCACCATCAAGCCCATCGAAGATACGGTTAATAATAATTGTTGCAAGTGCTAAGTACCACAGTTTCAAAGCCAGTAACGGGAGGGCAAGTAAGCCGATGGCAAAGCCTGCTAATGTGAGTTGATCAGCTGTAACCCCACGTGCAGCTAAAAACTTAACCACAGGGGTTAATACTGGCTTTATAACTGGCGTTATATACTTATCAAGCATGTGTAGCTTCCTCAGCATTTAAATTTATGATTTTGCCGTTAGCTGCATCTGCATCGCTTTGATCGTGTGTCACCATGATTGCAGGAAGTTGATGTTCACGTATTTGATTAAAGACCAATTGGCGAGTTTCATGGCGTAATTGGCTATCGAGTTTACTAAACGGCTCATCAAGTAATATGGCTTTAGGTTGGCTTAATAATACCCGAAGTAAAGCTACACGGGCTTGTTGGCCACCTGATAAACTGGCTGGATCACGCTGCTCTAATCCGTCAAGGCCTACCTGTTCTAGGGCTTGAGAGATTGTTTCACTGCGGTGCTGTTTAGCCCCTTTAGGCATCGCAAAAGCAATGTTGCCCGCAACGGATAAGTGCGGGAATAGTAATGGATCTTGGTATAACAAACCAATATGGCGTTGATGAGCCGGTGTGTGGGTTATATCCTGTTGGTTCAAAAGCAAACTGCCTTGGGCATGGAATTGTTGGGGTAACATACCCGTTAACCAGTTTAATAACGTTGATTTACCGCTACCTGATGGGCCCATGATGGTTAAGATTTCTCCACCAGGTATAGACACATCAATATCAATAAGCGGGCACTGTTGACGCCAGATTGTGAGTTGTTGAATCGCTAATAATGAGCTCATCTTACGCCTTATGTTGATAATGTTTTAGAAGTTTAGGTAAAAGCCAGGCAAGTGCAAAAGCCAGTGCAGGCAGTAGCATTTGCATTAATGCATAGACTGAACTGACGCGTCTGCTGGCACCGCTTGCCAATGTAACTGCTTCAGTGGTAATGGTGTCTATTCGCCCGCCACCATTAAGTAAAGTGGGTAGATATTGGCTAAAACTAATGGCCAACCCAAGTGCAAAAGCAATACATATGGGGCTGATAAGCATGGGCAGTTTCACGCGCCAAAATACACTCGCAGGAGTAGCGCCTAAACTCGCTGCTAAATTAGCAAAACGTGGGTCTAGTCGTCGATAACTACTGGCCAGTGATAAAAACACATAGGGCACAACGAATAATAAATGACTAAAAATTACATTGAATAAAGCATGTTGGCTATTTAGTTGCTCTTGCAGCCACACTAAGCCAAATAAAAACGCAATGCTGGGAATAAGCATCGGTAAATAAATAACTAAGCTTGCGAAGCGCGATAAACTTTGCGCTCTTTGTTGCTCCGCTTCTAGGGTAAATAAAGTAAATATAACCGCGATAAACGTGGCTGAAAAGCCTATTAAAAGCGTATTGATTAATGATGTATGCATTTGAATTAGCGCATTTTGCCAGTGCATAAAAACAAATTGTTCAGGCAAACTTGATGGAAAACGCCAATATCCTGCAAAAGCCCAAAGTACGAGGCCCGCTAATGAAAGTACAACACAACTAATTAAAATGAACGTTGTAACGTGAGTAAAGCGCATAATATGCTGGCCTGCGTAATCACGTTTGCCATTAATAATACTTGTTTGGCTGACACGCTTGGTGAGCTTTTCCAGTAGCCACCAAGCTGCTAATAAAGTAATGGTCAATAAAAGTTGAATTACCGCGCCAGCAGATGCTTTGATACGCAAGCTTAAATCCACATCATTAAACCAGTGCATAATAGCGACTGCGAGTGTCGGTGGAGCATTAGGCCCTAATATAAGTGGGATCTCAACATTGGCACTGGCATAAGCAAGAACGGCTAATACGGGTAATCGTAAAAAAGGATATAAGTTAGGTAGCACCACTTTAAAAAATGCGGTCATCGGGCAATAGCCTAGGCTTAATGCGATTTTATGTTGCGCGCGTAACTTGGCTCCTAGGTCAGCTTGCGCTAATGCAGCCAGTGCCATAAGTAATAAAAATGGTAGTTCCTTTAGGGTCAATCCCAAAATCATACTTATTCCCCAAGCATCATGGGGCAGCAACCAATCAGGTGGGCTTTGCCAGCCACTTAGCCAAGGTGAAAACAGTCGTGAAATCATCCCAGATGGGGTAATTAAAAAGCTAATAGCAATGGCCGCGGCTGCATGGGGAATAACTAAAATCGGCCCTAATAAGCGCTGAATTCGATAAAGCCAAGGACTATTAAAATAGCAAGCAAGTATCAATATAGTGATGATAAAGGCGAGTAAAGTACTGCTCAATGCGCTAAAGGCACTGAGTAAGACCATTTGGCTAAAGCCAGCGGTATCAATAAGGGCGTTGAAGCCTTGTAATGAAAAACTCATCTTATTGAGAGCTGGAATATAGCCAAATGCCGGTAACAACACGCCTACAAGACCACCTAAAACAGGCAAGATCAGTAAAGCCATAAGTAGTTTGGGGGTATGTTGCACAGCGTGAGTAAAAAAATCAGCAGATTTGATCATTGTTCAACCTGCTTTTTAGCGTTTTTAGCGTTTTTAGCGCCGTAGCGCAGCAACCACTGCTGGTTTATCAGCGCCACCCAACTAGGGTGAGGCTCTGCCAGAGATGGGCTATTTGATGTTGTTTTTAAGCTACTAGGGTGAGTGTTGGTTTGATTAAATAGCGCCACTTGTTCAGGGCTGAGTGTTGCAAGGTCAAGCACGGTTTGGTCGCCCCATACATTGGCTTGTTGTTTTTTTGCTTGTGCTTGGGCACTGAGCATAAAATTAGCGACCAGTTTGGCGCTCGCGCTATGACTGGCGTTATAGGGAATGGCAACAAAGTGGATATTACTCAAACGGCCATCGTGCATTGCATAACTACGAATACTGGTGGGTAAATCATAACGTTTAACTGCGGCAGGTACCTCAGCAGCAGAAAAAGTCATGGCTAAGCTCAGTTCAGTGTCACCCATTAGGCGCCTTAATGCCGTACTGTGAGAGACAAAATAGCGACCCTTGCGCCAAAGGTTTGGATGTAATGCATCTAAGTACTGCCACAAGTGGGGTAAAACAACGTCTGCGGCCTCTTCAGTGGCAGCTTGATAAAGCAAATGTTGCTTACTTTTAGGCGTTAAACTGATCAAGGCGTATTTTAAAAAACTAACGCCAATAAAATCGGGTGGCTTTGGGTAAGTAAAGCGGCCTTTATTATCGACACTCCAATTAAGTAGCTCTTGTAAAGTAAATGGTGGCTGCTTGGTTGCTGTACGGTCGTAGTAGAAGGTAAGAGCTGCTTGCCCCCAAGGAGACTCCATCCCCTGAGTTGGCACCCCAAAATCCAAGGTAACAGCGGGGTTTTTATCCGGGTTTGTTAAAGCAAAGTTGGGCAGTTGTTGAGCCCAATTAGCTCTAAGCAAACCATGTTGTGCCATAGCCGCGAAGTTAGCACCATTGATCCAAATAAGATCAACTTTACCAGCATGGTGGTTTCCTGCTGACTTTTCTGCCAGAACACGGCTGACAGCTTCGCTGGTATCAGTGAGCTTAATATGCTGTAAGTTGATGTTGTATCGTTGTTTAACTTGTTCAGCAAGCCAATCGATATAGTTATTTATTTGTGGATCGCCACCCCAAGCATGAAAATATACATCTGAATTTTTACCTTCATCAACAACGCTTTGCCAATCGCTCGCCAGTCCTGATGGTACCCACAACATCGCGAGCAATAGCAAAATAATGCTTTGATGAATGTGCAAAAGAAAAGCAGGTAACCATTTACTGACTATCATTCAGTGCCCAGTCGTAATCTAAAAACTTTATTTTCATCGTGTTGTTATTTAATTGCTGCTGTTGTTGTGCAGTTAAGTTTAGCGCATTTGGGTATAATAAAATAAAGTCGGCTAAGGAGTGTGTACCAGCACCGCCTTTTTCAAAGTCACCTTGATACCATTTAAAAATAGAAGACAAATACAAAGTGTCGCCATCGCTATAATTGCGTGTTTTATCGGCCAAAAAACGCGTCGTTTGATGCGTTAATTGTTGCTCTAAGTGCTGTGCATTATAGGCTTGTTCACGCAGTGCAGGGCAACCTATACTGGCACAGTTTACGGCAAAATGAATGCGTGGCTCATTATATTTATTGTCACCTCGGATCAAGGTGTGTTCGATATTATCTAAACTTCGTGTTTCACCTAATAAAGGAATAAACTCTTTGCGCCAGGGTGAACTAAAAAAGCTGCCAAGATCTTTTATTGAGTCGATTTTTGGGTATTCACTAAGTATAAATTCCACGGTCCAAGCGTTGTACGCATTAATCAAAAAGGCGAGCTGGGTCGCCTTGTTCCAACTGTCAAAGTCGCTCTTTTCTACCTGAGATAATGTATTTAAGTAGGTCTGCAATTTTGCTTGTTCAGTTTTAAACCCGGCATAATCAGCTTGGGTACTTACGCCTTCATTAATGCTTTTAACGTGTTTGTTGAGCAATTCATTCCAAGGTTGATGAATTGCATTTGCTTTTTGCTCAGCTTGCACTGTGGTGCTGGCTATAAAAGCCAACACCATAACTAACAACAAGTGGTAAGCTAACTTCATATTAGCCTCTGCGCCATGTGTGGTATTTTTCAAGCCAATTGAGCACAGTTTGTGGCGCATGCGCTCGTTTCCATTCACCAGCCGCGTATTTATTCCCTTCAGCCCATGTTGGGTAGCTATGAATGGTACCAAGTATTTTGTTAAGGCCTAAGCCATGCTTCATGGCTAACACAAATTCAGCTATTAGGTCGCCTGCATGCTCCGAAACCACAGTAACACCGAGTATTTTATCTTTGCCTTTAGGGGTAATTACTTTGATAAAGCCTTGGGTTGCGCTTTCTGTAATTGCTCGATCTAGCTCTGCAAATTCAAAGCGCGTTATTTCGTAATCAATGCCTTGCTCGATAGCATCTTGTTCGTTCAAACCAACGCGGGCTACTTCTGGATCAATAAACGTGGTCCATGGGATCACACGGTAATCGACCTTGAATTTTTTTAGGTTACCAAATAAGCCGTTTACCGCAGCGTACCAGCCTTGATGCGCGGCAACGTGGGTAAATTGGTACGGGCCAACAATATCGCCTGCGGCAAAAATGTTCGGGTAAAGGGTTTCTAAGTATTCGTTAGTGATAATAGTGCGGTTGGTTTCTATACCTAGCTCTTCCAGGCCATAACCTGTTAAGCGAGCGCTTCGGCCTACGGCGCATAGCAGTTCGTCGTATTCAAGCTCAAGTTCTTGCTCGTTATGCTTAACAATAATGTATTTTTTGCCATCGCGAGCTTCACAGCGCAGTGCTTGGTGATTGGTTAATACATTCACGCCACTGGCTTTAAGTGCTTGTGTTGCAAACTCAGAGACCTCCACATCTTCTTTGCTCATGATGCGGTCACTCATTTCGATTTGCGTAACCGATGAGCCTAGTCGTGCAAAGCTTTGCGCCAGCTCTGAACCAATTGGCCCACCGCCCAGTACAACGAGCTTTTTAGGTGCGTGATCAAGTTCAGCAAATTTGTTCCACAATGTATCGCTGGTGACATAGCCGGTTTCTTCAATACCAGGGAGTGGCGGCACGAACGGGCGGGCTCCGGTTGCAATAACAAGGGTTTTAGCGGTAAGCGTTTGGCTGCTACCGTCGTTTAATTTAATTTCCACTGTCCACGGATCAACAATTTTAGCGTAGCCTTTTAGTACTTCAACACCTAGGTTGGTGTAACGCTTAACACTGTCGTGTGGGGCGATATCTGCAATGACTTGGTGTACGCGGGCCATCACTTTTTTAAATGAAAACTCAGCAGTGCTACTTTCTAAGCCATATTTATCAGCATGCTTAAATTGTTCAGCGACTTTAGCACTTTTAATAATGGCTTTACTTGGCACACAACCATAGTTTAGGCAATCGCCCCCCGTTTCACCGGCTTCAATTAAGGTGACTTTTGCTTTAACGGCTGCCGCAATATAGCTGGTCACTAAGCCGCCGGCACCACCACCAATAACAATCATATTACGGTCGAACTGTTTAGGTTTAGTGTAACCTTTATAAACACGGCGTTTTTTTATGGTATTTAAAATGGCTTTGGCAACTAGGGGAAATACACCAAGTAATACAAACGATAAAATGAGATCCAGTGACAATATACCTGATAGGCTATCTATTTGTGCGAGTTGGGTACCTGCATTAACAAATACAAATGTGCCAGCGAGCATGCCAATTTGGCTTACCCAATAAAAAGTCCATGATTTAATTGCAGTGACACCCATTAATAAATTGATTAAAAAGAATGGAAATACCGGCACTAAGCGCAAGGTAAATAAGTAAAAGCCTCCTTCTTTTTCAACGCCTTTATCAATGGCATCAAGACGCTCTGGGAAACGTTTTTTTACCGTGTCTCGTAATAAATAACGTGATACTAAAAAGGCTAATGTAGCCCCTAATGTTGAAGCAAATGAGGCAACGAGTAGACCTTCAACCAAGCCGAATAAAGCGCCTGCAGCTAAGGTTAAAATTGCAGCGCCTGGTAATGAAAGGGCAGTGACCGCAACATATAACAAGAAAAAGCCGCCGATGACCAGCAAAGGAGATTGCTCTCGCCATTGGCTAAATTGCTCCATTGAACCTTTTAGGCCCTCTAAGGTAAGCAGTTGGTGTAAATCAAAATGAAAAAACAAGCCTACTGTAAGCAAGGCAATAATAAGTAATAATAGTTTTTTTAACATGTGCTCTCGCTTTAAAAATTATAGTTAAATGTAAGTTTGGCATGAATCGGCAGCTCTGGGTAAACTAATGTTGAGCCAAAGTAACCGCCTTCAAATACCGGGCGCCAATTATCTTGATTGGTGACATTTGTGATATCTAAACGCAGTGCGGTTTGCTCGTTAAATGCATATCGGCTGTTGACGTTTAGTGTGTATTGGTCGCGAATATAAACCGTGGCTAAATAATCAAGTGGGTAACTCTTTGTGTATATACCTCCGAGGCCGACATCCCAATCATCAGTAATCGAAATACCTGCATTAAAACTAACTGACTGCTCTGGAATGCCCTGTACGCGCTGCGTTGACGGTGCAAACGAGGCAAAATTAGGTGCGCCTACCGCGGTGCCATTAATAATATCAGGCCGTGAGTTATCAAATGCATCGGCAACTTGGCTTGAATCCTGGCTACTAGCTGAATTGTCGTACCGTGCATCAATATAACTATAACCGGCACTAAACCAGTGATCAGCAGCATCGTAAAAAGCTTGCGCTTCAAATCCTTTGGTACGTACTCCGGTATTACTGCCGTCTCGGTTACGTAAGCTGCGGCGCTGATCAAACAGTGCACCATCTACATACCATCGGCTGTCAGCGGGGGCGTATTTTAAACCGACTTCAGCAAGGGTATTATCAGTGGCAAAGTTTTGCGCGCTAATTTTGTTATCACTGCCCAGCACATTACCGCCCGCCATACTGTTTGAAGTGGCTTGGTTGTAACTGCCTGCAAGATAGCTCGTTAGCACTGGTGTTAGCTTATAATTGATACTTGCCTGCGCAGCATGCAGGGTTTCATAAATAGTATCGCTTGCGGCTATTTGCCCTTGAGGTGCAATAGGGTCGCTGGCTTTAACATCGTAGTAATCTATACGGTAACCGGCGCTAGTATTGAGTTTACTGCTCCATTGGCTGTCATGTTGAATAGCAACCCCTGTTTGCCAGCTGGTGGAGTGTGTTGTATCTGATAGAACATAGTCGCCCACACCATCGTTATTTAAATCATATTGACCACCCGGGGAGACAAACACTCCGGGGCGAAGCTCCACTAACCGTGCTTGCTGCTCAGGAGTTAATGGAATACGGCGGTTTTCGATTGGCCCCGTTAAATCGATAGGTAAGTCGGCCTCTGTAGTAAACTGGCTGTAACCTTTGACTTTATTGTAACGAACATCAAAGGCAAACAAGGTACTTTGCTCTTGATTCCATTGATAATTCAACTCAGTTCGATTTTGTGCTGTATCAGCACCATCGATAATTTCAACAAAGCTGTTTTGTGCAATACCTTCGCGTTGCAGATGCTGAAAATAAGTAATGTTTTTAATAGCCGTTTTACTATTTAACTGATGCTTATAAATACTGTGTAATAAATAAGTGGTGGCATTGTTTATGTTTTCAGGGTCGGTTAGCACTTGGCTTCGTGGGATCACCACTTGCCCCGTTGGCGATACAATAGCGCCAGCACCAGGCACTGTACTGCCGTTTGCCTGTACACCTTGTCCGGTAATGTACAGGCCGTCATCGATGAGTGCTTGAGTTGGGCGGTTTATTCCTGCGTTATCGGTATAATCAACTTGGTAAAGCTCAAAATTCATATCCCAACTGGTTTTATCATCAGGTAAAAAGCGTAAAGCAGCAAATAGGCTGTCACTTTCATACCCAGCATAATCATAAAAACTGTTATTTTCTATGTGCTCAGCGCTGACTCTAAAGCCACTTTCACCTTCTACAATCGGGGCTGAGTAATCAAGCTGGGCACTGTACATATCCCATCGTCCTGCTGAGAGTACGATTTTACCTTGAGAGGCATGAGTACTCGCTGTCTTTGAATGTAAATTAACAAAACCCCCATTACGCTGACTGCTACCGAGCAAAACCGGTGGCGCACCTTTGACTACATCAATTTGCTCAACGGCATTAAACGATACCGGGATACCAAAGCCATTATTACCAGCTTGGCGACGCATACCATCTTGATAAAGCTCACCTAATTGACCTCGTAAAGTGGGTAAACTGGGGGCACCAAAGCCGCTTGCAGCATAACTGTTTGGTGTAACAGCGAGAATATCTTGCAGCGTGGTGATGTTAAGTTGTTCAATCATATCGCTTGAAATAGGTGTGACCGCACGAGCGATATCTACAAGGGCCAAGTCATCACCAAATGGCCCGCTAATAGTGGCATCTTTAGGTGATAATTGCTGTGCTGATAGCTTGTCGGCTGATACGTGTATGACTTCTATCTCGCTGTTTGCTTTTGCAAACGCTGTAAAGTTGGCACTGATGCTTAGCGCTAAAAATGCGTATTTCAAAATGATCTCACTACAGTTTTGGTATATGTACGTCTAATGAGACCTCTATGGGGTAAAAATACTTTCACTAATTTTTCAATTATTTATATTTAAATTTTTTTGCAATAAATTATTAGTTAGTCGGTCTTGTTGTTTTTAGTAGTAAAAACCCGAAAGGAAAACCAATGACACAAACAATAACAGCTGATACCCAAAACCGCCTGCAATGGTCGCTATTTTCACTACGTTTAGGCGTATTTGTAGTAATGCTTATGTGGACCTTAGATAAGTTTGTCAATCCAGGGCACAGCGCTCGTATTTTTGAACACTTTTATGGTATCAGTGGCTCAACCGATATCGTTGCGTATGTTTTAGGTGCGCTACAATTAATATTGGTTTTGGCATTTATGGCGGGGGTTAAAAAACGCGTTACCTATGGCTTAATCTTCTTAATGCATGGCGCGTCTACACTTTCATCATACGCACAATATATTGATGGCTTTAATAACTTACTTTTCTTTGCCGCATGGCCAATGTGGGCTGCGTGTTTTGCATTGTATTTACTGCGTGAGCAAGATGTAAAATTCACAGTAAAATAAGTAGCACTAAAAAGCCGCGTTGTCCGCGGCTTAATTAACTTGAACTTTGGTTAAGAGAGTTACTAATGCATAGCATTGTTGTATTTATCAGCCAATGTTTGTTTTTGGCTTTGGGTTAGTGCTTTACCTGCTAACTGAAATACTTCTTGCTCTTCTTCATCAAGATGATGGTGCACAATATGATGCAATTTTTTAGCGGTCACTAGCCAGCCTGCAGAGCTCATATCAGTTTGTTCAAGCTCTTCAACCAATTCATCAATATCGTGATGCTCAGCTACACTGTGACGTGCTTTGTCTTGTGTTAAATCATCACACATTAATGGATTATAGAAAAACCGTTCTTCAAATTTAGCGTGCTCTTCTAATTCTGTTTTTAAATCGTCCATCAGTTTTTGGCGTTTTGCTGAATCGCCATGTGTTTCAATTAGTGCATCGACAAGTGAACGTTGCTTATCGTGATCGTGACGTAATGCTTCAAAAATATTCATGATTTTTCCTTGCTTTGCTCATTTATATATTTAAATTGCAAGGGCTAAGCCAAATTGTAAGAGGCTGTTTTTAATCGTGTTTAATTTTTGCATGGTGTTAGGCAGGGCAAAACAGTGTAAAAGTTACCGATTAAAATGAAAAAGGCCAACACTGTGGTTGGCCTAAAATCTTAAACGTTGTAGCTAAGAATTACTTATTTGCGTCTTTAACCGCTTTAAGTTTAGCTGCATGGTCAATTTCAAATGCCGGCATGTCTTTATTGCCGTCGATTAAGTAGTTATCCATCCAGCGCATTAAACGTAAGCTGTAATCGTATTGCGCGGCTACTTTGCGGTTACCATGCCCCTCACCAGGGTAGTAAACAAGACGAACATCTTTACCTTGCACTTTCATGTAACGGTACATTTCCATTGATTGTGCAGGGTGAACACGTGGGTCATCTTTACCATGCATGATTAATAATGGGGTCTCAGATTGGCCTGCCCAGTAAATAGGGCTGCGCTCTAAGTACCATTGCCATTTATCCCAAGGGTATGAACGGGCATGTACCAAGTTCATTTCATTAGAAATATCGGTGGTACCAAACTTTGAAAGTTGGTTGGTTACACCAACAAACATAACGCTTGCTGCAAAATGTTTAGTTAGTTTTGTTGCCGCCCACGCTGATGCATAGCCGCCGTATGAGCCACCAGTTATACCAACACGTTTAGTATCAACTAACCCCATTTCAACAAGGTGGTTTTTAAAATCAACTAAGTCATCAAACTCTTTACCAGCATAATCGTTTTGGCCAAGCTTAGAGTATTCAACACCTTTACCAGTTGAACCGCGGTAGTTAGGGTAAAATACCGCGTAACCACGTGCAGCACCCATTTGACCAGGACGTGAATAGTTAGTTACCCAACCGTCTTTATCGTGGCTTTCAGGACCACCGTGAACAGACATAATTAACGGGTAACGAGTGCCTTCACTGTAATCAAGAGGATATACCAGTACACCATCAATTTCTACGCCATCACGGGCTTTTAATGAAATGGTTTCTTGCTTAGCAAAACGTTTGTCGTTTAACCATTGGTTGGAATTAGTTAAGCGCTCAGCTTTTGTACCGCGAACAATAAAGACTTCATTAGGGTGCTTAGCTGTATTACCTCGAAGCGCAAGGGTTTTATCAGAGTCAGAAATGCTCAGGTTAGATGCAATAAACTCACCTTCTTTGATAAGTTTTTTGTACTTATTTGAGCCTGTTTTGATGCTCGCGACAAAGCTTTGAGTGCCAACATTGGCAATAAAGTTTAAGGTGTTACGCTTATTTGACCATTCAAAATCAACAACGTGGCCCATAAAGTTGGGTAACCACTCAGTGATTTCTGCTGTTTTAGTATCGGCAATGTATAAGCGCCCAGTTGCAGGGTCGTGTTTATCCTCAGCACCTAAAATAGCAATGTATTTGCCATCGTGGGATAGCTCTGCATCACCCAGTTTACCTTCGGTTTTAAACGATAACGTCACTTTATTGCTAGCAATATCGTACAAATGCCACATTGATTTTGTGTATTTGTCGTCAATTAACGCGGTAGGCTGGGTTTTAACTAATAATTTTTCACCATCGGCAGCCCAGTTAACATCACTAACGTAGTTTTCTACGTTAAGAGCGCTAGGGCTAAGAGGCTTGTCTGCTTTTGCTAAATCAACAATAAACAGTTGTTTGTTTTTTAAACCGAGTTCATAGACTTCAGCTTTAAAGCCAAGTTTTTTAAGTTCTTTATCAGACTTATCGGCAGCAGGCATGGCCAAGATGGCTAATTGTTGGTTATTAGGGCTGAGCTGATAGCTTGAAATTGATGTATCTTTTAATGACAATACTTTTTGCGCTTGGCCACCGTCAACCGGAATTTGGTAAAGAGCTGTGAACTTATCATCTTTTAGTTTCGCTAAAAAATAGATAGTTTTGCTGTCGTTTGACCATTGAATGCTTTTGATACTGACAGAGCCGGTAATGAAAGGGCGCTCTACACCTTCATCATCAACCACGTAAAGTTCGCTGTAAGTACTGCCATTTTCATCCAAATAGAGTTCACGTGGCACAGAGCGAGTAAACGCAACGCTGTCGCCATCTGGGCTAACGCTGGTTTGGATCACTGATTGAATCTTCGTAATGTCCTCAACAGTAAGAGGCGTGGCTGCAGTAGCAAGAGAGCTTGAAAGCCCAATTGCGAGCGCTAAGCTAGTTTTTAACATGAATGTTTCCTTCGCTTGTTTTTAATTATCAATGCAGTATATCAGGATGTACCTGCAAAACTAAAATATGCGTTAAACCTCCAATGCCTTTCGATAGCAATTTTCACAGCGCTAAGTAAAGGCTAAGCGCTGCTTGGGGTTATAAGCTCTTTTTCGGTGGCAGCGCTACATTGGCAAATATTAACCCTGCCACCAGCGACATAAATATTAAGAAGGTTTGTTGACCGATATGATCTGCAGATACAAAATCTTGTCCTTCTATCAACGAGTTTAGTCCGATATAGGTTTTGCTACCCGGTACTAATACAATAAGGCCTTGCATGGCAACGATTGAAGCTGGTGCGTTCGCGACTCTATTAAATAGATTACTAAATACCCCTACAGAGAACGCGCCTATAAATGTACCTAAGGTATAATCTAAGTCTAAATAAATAGCTGGGCCGATACTGGTGCCATAGGCAATAAAACCAGAGGCAATTGACCACGCTGCGTGCTTTAATTTTGTTCTAAAAATAACGATTAAGCTACTACATAAAAGCAGAATGGCTAGGCAAGCAGTCCATTTGGGTAACGGCTCAGGTTGAATAAAATCAGTTTGGCCAAACATGGCAAAGCCAATCGCAATACCAATAAATGCGCCAAAGTAGAGTTTAAACAACAGCATAAACGAGTCCATCACCCGTGCGGTCCCTGACACTAAATGCCGGGCAGCAAGTTCTGCTAAGCCAAGTGCCAGTGCAAGCCCAGGTATAAACACGATAATGGCAGAGAGCACAATAAGGCGAATATTTATTTGCGCATCTATGTAAACACTAATCGCACAGGCCAATATAGCTGAAATAATTGCCACAAGCGGCTCAAGCATGTGAGCAACTCGTTTCGAACGAGCCGACCAAAGTACAAATAAATATACAATAAATGTAAGTAAGCCGGACCAGATGACGTCATTCCAGCTGGTGCCCATCAACATTGCAAATGCCCCGCCCGAGGTGGCAAAAGCAATACCTGTTAAAAGCTTATTATAGGGGTTTGGTGCTGCAAAAATAATATCCAGTTGGTGATCAACTTCTTGCAAGGTTAATTCATCGTTCAGCATTTTATTTACTAGATCATCTGTATCGGCTAATGAGCCTAAGTCGTGATCGCCAGGATCAACCCGTGCTACATGGGTGTATTCATCTTCATGGCCGTCAGTCCAAATCACAAAGGTGACAGATGTAGGCGACATAACAAACGATGATTTTAAGCCAAGATAGGTTGCCACTTCCATTAAATGTGCTTCAAGGCGGTACGCAGGCGTACCGTATTTATGAAGCATTTTGCCAAGCTTTACGATAAATTTGCGTTTTTCAGTAAACGTTGCGGTTTTCAAATGAGTTTTGAACCAAAATTTAAATTATTCAGTTAAAAAATATAGACAATACAGCTTAAATTGCCCAGCTATTTGGCGGCGATTTTAAACACAAATTTGTTCCTGTCTAGCTTTTTTTACTTGTTTTTTGCTTCTATCCATTGTGCCATATATTGAGTACTGCGCATGGTATGGTGTTTAAGCATTTGGCCGGTAAAATTACTTTCTCTGTGTTGTATTAAGTTGCTTTCAATAGCCACAATTTTATTTATTAAATTAGCTGCTAGTTGTGCTTTATCATAATGAGCGCTTAGCAGTGAGTGGGCATTCTTTTGTGCGTTTAAAAACTGGAGTGGATCTTGGTAAAGTGCCACTGCTGTATCTGCAAAACGTTGAGGATCATTTTCAATTACACCTGGCCAAGGTAACTCGTCATGCATGCCTTCACTACCAACTGTTGTGGTGACACTGGGTGTTTGCATGATCATCGCTTCTAATAATTTACCTTTAATACCTGCACCAAAGCGCAGTGGTGATAAACATACACGGGCATCTTCCATCACTGTATAGGCATTATCAGCCCAGCCTTTAATTAAAAAGCCTGTTTTAGGGTTATTGAGTGCGGTTGCTTTGGGTGGCGGGTACGAACCATAAATGTGCAGCTCTGCTTTTGGTAGCTGTTTTCGTATCAGTGGCCAAATTTGCTGTAAATATAATACTGCATCCCAATTTGGCGCATGACGAAAGTTGCCGATGGTCATAAAGTGTTGGCGTTGCTCAAATGATTTAGTTTGTGCGGGCAATGCAGCCAAGTCGACCATAAATGGTAGATGGTGTAGTAACTGACTATCGACTTTAAATACATCTGCCAGCAGTTGCATTTCAAAGCTGGAAATAATGAGGCTTAAATCACAGCGTAAAATGGCGGCAATTTCACGCTTGGCAATATCTGAATGCAAATCACTGTGGCTAAATTCGCGATTGCCCTTATGGGCTTCGTGGCGCGCGTTACGTAGGCATTGTAAGTCTTCTGTATCGAGGATTTTAAGGGCATTAGGGCAATGCTTATCTACGCGCCAGCCAAATTGTTCTTCCATCATAAAGCGGTCAAACATTACGATATCTGGCGCATAAGCCGTTACGTATTCATCAAAGCTACTGCAATTGAGTGCTATTACCTGACTACTAATACCGTAGTCTTCTAGGTTTTCCATGTGCTCAGTTTTTTGTGCTGGGCTGGCAAATTCTACTTGCCAATTTTGTGATTTAAATGCGTTAAGCAGTGACATCATATGTGTACCAGCAGCTGAGGAATTTGGCTCAGGCCAAACATAGCCAATAACTAATACTTTTTTCATTTACTTGAATCTCTAATTTGTAAGCTTACATCTACCAAGGTGCGTACGGGGGCCGCGGTATTGTTTAACAGCTCTTGAAGGGTATGGCAGGTACGTTTGCCAATCTCATGTGCGTCAATAGCCACAGTGCTTAATGAAGGCGACATAAGTTTTGAATCAGCAAGGTCGTCAAATCCGACTACTTTTATGTCTTTGCCTACGCTGAGTCCGTGTTGTCCGATAGCTTCAATGACGCCGTAAGCAATGACGTCATTGAAACAAATCACTGCTTTTATATGAGGGGCTAGTTTATATAATTGGTTAAAAGCATCTCTACCGCCTTGCCGATTGGTTACTGCTTTGATGACTGGTTGGGTGTTAATGTTAAATTTTTCTAGTGCAGACAAAAACCCATTTAGGCGCTCGTGGTAGTCAGAAATATCGTCGGTACCGCCTAAAAACGCGATGTCGGTGATCCCCTGCTCAAGAATATGCGTTGTCGCTAGGTGAGTGCCTTTTTTGTTGTCAGGTAAAATGGTTGGCGCACGACTATAGGGTACTTCTCGCATAATATTGATAACAGGAAAGTTATGTTGAATTAGCTCATCTAGCCATACTTGCTCAGTCCCTGGCGCCGGGCACATTATAAATGCTGCTACGTTGTACTCTTTAAGGTTTTTAACAACTTGTTGTTGGCGTTGATAGCTCTCTGCTGTATTCACCAACATAGGCAACATACCCATAGCGTATAAATGCTCTTCAAGCCCCACAGCAAGCTGAGCTGCGAACGGGTTTGTTAGGTCGTTAATAATTACCGCGACTAAATTTGAGCGCTTACTTCGCAGTGCGGCAGCGTCACGATTATAGACATAACCTAGCTTATCAATTGCCTGTAGTACCTTTTCTTTGCGTTTATCGCTGACTTTGTCACTTTGCGTAAGCACTAATGAGACAGTCGATTTTGATACTTCAGCTTCTTTGGCTACATCAAAAATTGTGACTTTATTGGTTTTATTTTTCATTCATCATTATACAAGAGTCAACATAATAGCTAAGTTTAACGTAAACAGGCTGATAAAGTCATTAAAGCAGTGTTTTAGCTGCTATACGAATGATTTATAAGCTAAGTCTTTATGAATGTACCGAAACATGTTTTACTTATCTAATAACAATTAAAAAGGAAAAATAATGAAGGCTTTTTCGCTTTTTTTAGCTCTTGCCGTAACATTTGGGGCCACAACCCCAGCTCATGCTGAGCAAGGCTATCAAACTCCCTCTAATGATTTAGCTGCGTTAGTTGATGCTAAGCTTGCGCCAAGCAGTTATTTATCTTCGGATGGTCAATGGCTTGCGCTATTTGATCGTAAACGCATAGAGTCACTTGATGATCTAGCCAAAGAAGAGTTTAAACTTGCGGGTGTAAAGCTCAATCCCGCTAATTTTTCACGCTCTCGCGAACGCACCAAGTTCACAAGCTTGTCTTTAAAGCATATTGAAACCGGTGCCGTGGTTACTGTTACTAATTTACCTGCGGGTGTGATCCGCTCGCCGAAGTGGTCATCTGACGGACAATACCTTGCGTTTATTGTCGAGCAGCCACAGCAGGCTAATTTATGGGTGTATAATACTCAAACAAAACTGGCCCGCCAGCTTGCAGATGTTGCTTTAAACTCGGTTTTAACCAGTAGCCCTTATACATGGTTACCCGATAGCACCGCAATTGTAGCGAATGCTGCGGTGAATATTGGTAAACCAAGACTAACCAACAATAGCCAAAATGTCGTTCCGATCATTCAGCAAAGTACCGGCGAAAAAGCGCCAGCACGCACTTATCAGAACTTGTTGACTAGTCCATTTGATGAGCAGCAATTTAAATTTTATGGTCAAGGGCAATTAACTTATATTCCACTTAGTGGTGTAGCGCGAGCAATTGGCAAGCCGGCTTTATTTAAGTCGTTCTCTGTTTCACCTGACTCGACGAATCTACTGGTAGCCAGTATAGATGAGCCCTTTTCTTATCAAGTGCCGTACAGTCGATTTGCAACCACATGGCAAATTTGGGGAATGCGAGGTTATGCGCTAGTGGAACTGGCTAAGCAGCCACTTGCAGATAATATTCCACAAGGTTATGACAGTGTTCGAACTGGCCGTCGTGATTTTGAATGGCGAGCAGATCAAGGCGCAGAAGTTATTTGGGCCGAGGCGCAAGATGGCGGTGATATGAAAACCGATGTGCCGCATCATGATTATATTTATTCTTTACGCGCGCCTTTTAAACGAGAGCCAAAATTATTTGCTAAAATTGAGCGCCGTTTTGCTGGAATTGAGTGGGCCAATCAAAATGTGGCAATGTTGAGAGACTGGCGCTTTAGTGATCGCCAAGTACGCACGTTTGTTATTCAACCGCGCAACGCTGATAGAAACCGAGTGCTGTTTTCTGAGCGTAGTTATAATGATGCTTATAAAAATCCAGGCAGTGCAATTTATGAACGTAATGATTTAGGCAGCAGTGTCATTAAAGTAGTGGGTGGTCGATACATATTTTTACGCGGCAATGGTGCATCTGAGCAAGGTAATGTGCCGTTTTTGGATCAGTATGATATAAAAACAAATACAACAAAGCGTTTATGGCAGTCAAAAGCGCCATATTATGAACGCGTTCGCGCCATGCTTGATGATGAAGGTGAACGATTAATTACCATTCGTGAGTCTAAAACAGAGCAGCCTAACTTTTTTATTCGTGATTTAGATGACGATACGCTGACCCAGCTGACAACGTTTGAACACCCATACCCTGCGTTCAAAGGAGTAACAAAAGAGTTGCTGCGATACAAACGTGATGATGGTGTAGAACTATCTGGTACCCTCTATCTTCCTCCAGGTTATGACAAAACGCAAGGCACACTTCCTGTGCTTATGTGGGCTTACCCGCTTGAATATAAAGATAAAGCAGTGGCATCTCAAGTACGTGAATCACCTTATGCGTTTACCTATGTAGGTTATTGGGGACCTATGCCATATCTTGCTAAAGGCATTGCGGTATTTGACGACCCGAAAATGCCCATTGTAGGCGTAGAGGGTAAAGAGCCGAATGACTTGTTTAGAAAACAGTTAGTATCAAGTGCGCAGGCCGCTGTGGATGTGCTTGTTGAAAAAGGCATTGCCGATAAAGACAAAATTGCTATTGCAGGGCACTCGTATGGTGCATTTATGGTGGCAAACTTATTAGCACACAGTGATTTATTTAAAACTGGTATTGCCCGAAGTGGTGCTTATAACCGTACCCTGACACCCTTTGGTTTTCAAGGTGAAGAGCGTGATTTTTGGCAAGCACAAGATGTGTATGCAGCGATGTCGCCATTTTTTCATGCTGAGAAAATTAACGAACCAATGTTGATGATCCACGGTCAAGAAGATCCGAATTCAGGAACCTTTCCAATGCAAAGTGAGCGTATGTACGCTGCACTTAAAGGCTTAGGCAAAGAGGCTCGCTTGGTAATGCTACCTTATGAAGCGCATGGTTATAAAGCGCGTAAGAGCTTATTGCATGTACTTTGGGAGCAAGAGCAGTGGCTAGAAAAGTATTTATTAAGTGATGGAGGTACTGCTGAGTCAGCTACACCTGGTGAGTGATTTAGTCTAATTTCAATTAAAAAACGCGGTTTAATATCGCGTTTTTCGTCCCTCTTTGTAAAGTATTTTTCATAATAATGTAATTAAGCTGTTACCTAGGTGCCATGTAAATGGCATCTAACTGTCAAAATTCTTCCTTATTGTAGCTGCTCTTAAAATAATAATTTTGTACTTACCAAGGAAATAAGATGAAATTAAAACCACTTGTGGGCAGTCTACTAATGCTCGGCGCTTTATCTGGCTGTGATCTCGATAATAATAATGATATGGACCCAGCACGGTATCAGTTAATGCTCGAAATTACGCCGCAAAGTGCGGGTAATGTTGTGATTTCACCTGAGCGTGAAGATTACGAAGAAAATGCTATTGTTATGTTAACGGCTCAGGCTGCAGAGGGTTATGAGTTTGTATCATGGACGGGTGATATTGGCAGCGCTGATTATGACACCCTGTCGCTTACATTAACGATGGATAGTCATAAAGATATTACAGCGACATTTAGCGCTGTTGTGATGCCTGAAGAGGGTGAGATTGTTATCAATGAGTTGCGCTCAACAGGTGGTGGCTATGATTATATTGAGCTTTATAATACTTCAGATGAAGCATTTACCTTTGATGCTAACTGGGCAGTAAACGATATTAAAGGTTTTTCAGAAGATAAAGAACCTGGAGTTAAAATCCCGCAAGGCACAGTCATTGAAGCCGGTGGCTTTTTAGTGATTGCAGTGGATCAAACAAGTGTACCGTTTGATGCGCCTGCGGGCACGATTGCCGCCAGTGAAGGTGACACTGATTTTGGTTTAGGTAAAGGTGATACCGCGTTACTTGTTCATAATAATGAGATTGTACAAAGCATAAACTACAATGATGGTAGCCATGTTGAAACTTGGGGCCGCTTACCAGATGGTGGTGCTTGGCATAGCCAAGATGAAGCACTAGAAGCCACTCCAGGTTCAGCCAATAAACTTCCTGATGTGGTCGAGGGAGCAACGACTGCAGATATCGTAATTAACGAAGTGGTGTCAAAAGGCCGCGATGACGCCGATTTCGATTACGTCGAACTTTACAACAAATCATCAGAACCATTTGTATTTAGTGAAAATGAGTGGGAATTAGTTGATTTAGACCGTGAGGCCAATAACGAAGCGGGCATGATCATTCCTGGTGGTACTGAAATCCCTGGGCATGGTTTTATTGTGCTTATACCGGACATGGTCGAAGGGGCTGCGCTACCAAATGGCGCGCCTGCAAATGCAATATTTAACAATAATGAAGACTTTGGTTTAGGTAAAGGCGAAACAATTAAGCTTAAATACCAAGGTGAAGTACATGAGCAGGTAAGCTACGGCGATTTCCATGTAAACAGTTATGGTCGCTTCCCTGATGGTATGGACTTTATTGATTTAAATGAAGGTAATGCACCACAGCTTTATGCCAGCCCAGGTCGTAAAAACTTTGCCACACCAGCCACTGTTGCTACGGCAACGACCCTTAACTTTACCGCGTTTAATAACCAAGAAGCTGAGCTGGAAAGCAAAGGGTTCCGTGTGTTTGGTAAAGATGCTGATTTAGCCACCGACGTGGAGCCTGAGTACATTGCAGTATCAGCAGATTCAGCAACAGCTTGGGTGTCATTACAAGAAAATAATGGCCTTGCGAAAGTTGATTTAGTGGGCATGAGCATTACTGATATCTTTGCGCTAGGTCTTAAAGATTACGGTGTAGTTGGCAACGAAATTGATGCCAGTGATAAAGATGATGTAATTAACTTACAAACACGTGCAAATGTGGTTGGTATGTATCAACCAGATGGTATCGCAACGTTTGCACAAGACGGCACTCACTACGTATTGACCGCAAATGAAGGGGACGTGCGCGATTGGTTCACTAACTTTGAAGAAGGTGAGAAAGTTGCTGACGTGATACTCGACGGTTCAGTTTTCACCGATGCCTCTATGCTACAAACCGATGCTGAATTGGGTCGTTTATTAGTTTCGCAATATGTTGATTCTGATAGTGCAGCTTCAAGTCATAATAAATTGCATAGTTTTGGTGCTCGTTCATTCTCTATTTACAATGGTGATACCGGTGAGCAAGTCTTTGACAGTGGATCATCATTAGCGATTGAAGCGCAAAAAGCGGGTGTTTATCCAGATGACCGCAGTGATGCGAAAGGCACTGAGCCAGAAAGTATTACGACGGGGATGGTCGGTGATAAGCGTTATGCCTTTATTGCGCTTGAGCGTGCCGATGCAGTTGCAGTTTATGATATAACAGACGTCAGTGCAGTATCGTTTGTACAAATGTTAGTAACGCAAGATGATGATGCACCAGAAGGTGTCTTGTTTATTGACGCAGCCCAAAGCCCATCAAGTAAAGCTTTAGTTGTTGTTGCTAACGAAGACAGTGGTAACTTAACTGTATATAGCGAAAACATTGACGGCAAGTTTGAGTTTGCTTCTCGTTTGTTATTAGAAGGCGGTGAAGGGGCTGCTGAAATCAGCAGTTTTGATGCAAGCACTAATCGTTTATTCGTCGTTAATAATGGTTCTTTAATCGATTCACCTCGCATAGAAGTCATTGATTTTGCAAACCCTGAAAATATCACTAAATTGGATGCAATTGATATTAGCTACTATGGTGCTGGAGTTAACTCGGTTTCAGTTGCCAATGGCCAACTGGCTGCGGCAATTGAATCAGGTGTGAAAACTCACACTGGTGTGGTTGCGGTATTTAACACCATGACGTACGAGCTGGAAATGATTTCAACAGTCGGTGCATTGCCTGATATGGTCACATTTAGCCCTGATGGCAAGTTAATCTTAACCGCTGACGAAGGCGAGCCAAGTGAAGACTATAGCCAAGATCCACTGGGTACTGTGTCTATTATTACCATGCCTACAGCGCAATAACATTTCTTGCTGCTAACCGAAGGCCTCCTTATTGAGGCCTTTATTTTTATTACTGTAAAATAAAATCATCAATAGGCTGTTTAGTTAGTTTACCTATTTGCATAAAAGTAAAAATAATCGCGCCAACGAGTAACACCATGGTTGGTGCAACAATGACCGGGTAACTTAACCATGTCATACGGCCTAACTCTTCTGCATAGGCAGTAGTGCCAGGCATACTGACCACAATCGCTTTAGCTAAAAAGTAATTTAAGGTTGCTGATAAAAAGAATGCACTGGCAACTATAAACCCAGCTAAACGCATTTTTGCATCAAATACGGCGGTGTTGTTTTGTTGCTCTAGTGACTGAGTTAATTTTTCTATGTCTAACAGCTCAGGGTTAATTAATAACTTGCGTATGAGCGGGTAGGGAGTGTACTGGCTGATCAACACAATAATGCCAATAATCCCAGGCACCATAGCTTCTTTTATCGCAATGTACTGTGGGTCAAGCTCAAATAAACTAATACCGCCAGTAAGTAGTACACTGATAATCCCCAAAATAGAGAAAAAGTTAACTTTGCCGGATTGCTTTAGCTCCCATAAACCAAATAATAGTGGGAAAGCCAAGGCTACGACAACCGCCCAAACGGGACCGAGTGTGTCAGGGGTACTAAAACGGCTCAAAATTACCGCAGGTAAAATAATATTAAAAATAAGATTACTGAAAAAATTACTTTTCTTTTTAGGTGCTGTCATTGCTTACATTTAATTAGAACAATATTGCGTAAGTATATACTTAAGCAGACCTAAGATACACACTGCTTGCGGTGCCAGTTATAAGGTTGCAGAAATTTCATCAAAATGCTGTTTTAAAATATCAATCGCGATAGTTGTCTTAGCGGCTAAGATATCCCGCTCTGGTGTCATTGCGAGTACGTCGTATTTGGGCAACTGCCATTGTGGGCACACTTCAATTAATTCACCATTGTCTAATAAAGTTTTCACTTCCGGTTTGGGCAAAATAGCGTAGCCTACACCATCACACACTAGCTGAATGATACTGTGCATGTTATTCACTTTAATACGGGGTTTGGGTAACTGAACGCTTTGTTGATCTTGCTTATGGGTAAGTGGAAACTCTGCTGAACTATGGGCAATACGGGTGTAATTAGTTAGCTGCCAGGGCGCAAGTAAAGAATTAGTGGCTAATTCGTGGTTTGTAGATACACATAACGTGAGTGGCCAACTAGCAAGAAGCCGAGCGACAAGGTTTGTTTCATCTAACGGGCCAATGGCAATGGCTAAATCAGCCCCTGACTTTATCATATCTACAGGTTCATCTGATAAACTCAGTTGCACATCGAAATCTGGGTATTGATCTGTTAATTGTTTTAATGGTTTACTTAAAATCCCACCACCGAAACCTACCGGAGCAACAAGCTTTAATTGGCCACTTGGCCTATTTTGCAATAGCTGTAATTTTTCACTCGTTTGTTGTGCTGCACTGAGGATGGCTAAACAGCTTTGATAATAGAGTTCACCAGCTTCTGTCAGGGTTAAATCACGAGGACTACGGTTAAATAAGCTTAAATTTATTTCACGCTCAATTTGTTTAATTTGTTGACTGACTGCTGACGTGGTCATAGCAAGCTCTTGAGCCGCTTTACTCATACTGCCAGTTTCAACAATTCTGACAAAGATACTTAATGAGCGAAATAGTTTTGGATTCATCTAATGTCGTCTTATGGTGTTTTAAATGTATACAAGCACGGAAAAGTTATATAGTGCCGGAAAGATTAGCGCAATTATTACATTAAATAAGCGTATGTCACGCAGAAAATATGGTAAATAGCGATCCTATTTATAAGGCCTCATTGAGGCCCTACAAATATGTGGGAGTTAAAATTTGTATGTTAGAGACAGGTAGGCACTTGTCGGCGCACCATAAAAGCCAACAGTTTGTAAGCTGTTTATGTATTTTTCGTCGGTGATATTATTGACGTTAGCTTGCATGGCTAAATATTCTGTAATATTCCAGCGAGCAAATGCGTTTAATAACAAGTAGCTACCTTGCTTTACGTTGTAATCTGTATTTTCAATTTTTGACTGCCAACGACCACCAAGGCCGACAGTTAAAGAGTCTAATAGGGAATAATCAGCAGAAAAGCCAAATACATCGCGCGGTGCCCATTTATTTGTATCGTTACCATCTTTATCAGTAACATCAAGCTTAGTATAGGAAGCAACGATGTTTAATTGATCTGTAATATTACCAACGGCTTCAAACTCATAACCTTTAGATTCAACTGAGGCACCTTCGTAATAATAGATACCAGCAGATGTGGTCCCAGCATATTGAGCGAAATTTTCTTGCTCAGCTGTAAATATCGCAAACGACGTCATTAGAGAATCATCAAGCCACTGCACTTTTACACCGGTCTCAAAGTTTTTACCCTTTGTTGGGTCTAAGTATTGGCCATCAAAATCAGTTTGCTCTTGTGGCTGGTAAATATCAGAGTAACTAGCGTATAAGTTAATGTCATCATGTACCTTATACGTTAAGCCAAAGTATGGGCTTGTTTCGCTTTCTTCGTTTAAAATATCAGCGCCGGCATTATTACCAGAGCGTTTAAATTTGATGGAGTTAAAACCTGCAACGGCAAATAATGAGTCAGTTAAGTTAATTTTTGCAGAGCCAAAGTAACGAGTTAATTTTTGATCAATATCTGAGTACTCTGCTTTTGGTAACCAGTCAGGTTCAGGGATGGCATCTAGCTCATATGGAAATGCTGGAGTCGGGCCATAGGCTGGAGTGTTGGCAAAATCAAAACTATATTGATACATTAAGTCATTACTTTTAGCGACACTTACACCAAAATTAGCTTCGTGCTCACGGTCGAATAATTCAAATGCACCAAACGCTTTGATTTCATATATATCGGAGTCAATCTCACTGTCATATCGACCTGGCCAGCCAGATAAACCTAAGTTTGTATCTTTATCAATGGTGCCGCTGGCATAAAACAGTTTGTCTTGCTCTTCAAAAGCGCGATAGTTATAACTGGCCTGAACTTGCCATGAGTTAGCAAAAATATAGTTATACTCAATAAATGCCGAGCTGTTAACAGTATCCCACATTGTCCAGTCTTGAGTGGTGGTATCGCTTACATCCCACTGGGCCTGCGTTCCATCACTGTAGTTATAAACAAGGCCGCCCCAAGTATTGCCATCGGTGTCCGCATCTTGGTAAGAGTAACCTATTGTTATTGTTGCGTTATCTGTTAATTGTCCGTCAACAATAGCAGAGAAAAACTCACGACTATTCTCAAGACCATCGAGGTAAGATGCTTTATCTTCAGCCGCTGCAACAAATCGAGCAGCCCAACTGCCAGACTCTGTTAATAACACAGAGTAATCAGCTTGGACACGTTTAAAGTCCCATGAACCGATTGAAACGCCAACTTCACCACCATTTTCATTTTTTGGTCTTTTACGAACATAGTTTAGAGTTGCAGAGGCATTACCAACACCGGTTAATAAGCCGTTTGCACCGCGGATCACTTCAATATTTTCGTAGCCATATGCTTCCATGGCACCGGTTACTATGCCCCAATCATTAGGTAAGCCTACGCCATCTACTTGAGTACTTTTGATTTCGAAACCACGCGCCGTATAGTTTGTACGATTTGTTTCCCATTCTTCAACATTTATACCTGGCGCGAGTCGTAAGGCATCATTAATGTTAAAAGCAGCGTAATTTTTTAATTGTTCAGCTGAAATAATGCTGATCGATTGTGGCGTTTCATCAATCTCAAGCGCTAAGCCCGTTGCACCTTCACTAATTCGATTTTGGCGTACACCGACAATTTCAAGTGTTTCAATATTTGTGTCGGCTGTTGTTGACTCTTCCTGTGCAATACTCATATGTGGGGTTAGCGCATAAATTACTGCTGCAGCAACGGGAAGTTGGCGAAATTTCATTCTGATCTCCAATTAATAGCATAGGGTATATATTATTGTGATTTTTGCATAAATCAATCTCATATAATAACGCAATTGATATGAGTTATCATTACTGTTTCTGTGTTTTTATAAAATGAACGGTTGTGTTTTTTTTGGGGTGCTAAAGGCCCTTATATCAATCTAAGGGCCTCAGGGTCGGTGAAGTATTAGATGTTGATTGTGGGTTTACCCAAGATAAAGGCAGTTAATAAGCCGATTAGTAAGCCAGATGCCGTTGCAACGAAAACCCCAGCAATACTGCCATAAACAGTGATAAAACAAATAAGCGCAAGCACAAATGTGGCTAGACTAAGCAGGCGTTGAACTTTAGTCGCATTTCTAAGCAGTAAGCTAGTTGCAACTAATAGTAAACAGCCAAGAGTTAAGTAAAAATATGTCATACAGTTACTCCTTGTGCGTTAGCGTGTTCGGTTAATTTAAATTGCTTAGCGTTAATGCGTTGAGCTGCAAACATGATCAAGGCTCCGATGATTAAAAAGCTGATATCGACCACAGTTACCAATAAGTTATTGGCTGTAAAAGCATGACTTGATGAAAGCGCTAAATTCAGTGGCAAAACAGCCACACAAGCAGCCCCTGTTAATGTTAACGTGACTTGTAAGTAACGATGGTAGTTAATCGGTATAATGGCGAGTAAACACCAGGCTAACCATGAATAAAAGAACAGTGGCCCAAAGTAATCGTTATGCATTTGCACTGGCACAAAGTTATTTAATAATACTTGCGCAGGAAATAAAATAGCAGTGGCTAATACTAAACCACCACAGCTGCCAATGATTGCTCTATTCCAGCGTTGATAAGCAACCTCAGTTAATGTTGGATTGCTGCCGCGGCTGCGTTTGGCAAGCCACATCATCATGCCTGAAAGCGGTAATAATGCCGTTGTTAAACCTAGTAATGCCCAAATAAGTTTAACAAATATGCCTGCAAAATTACCAAAATGCAGTGGAAATAACAGCTCTAACACTTTAATTGCAGGGCCTGGGATATCACCAAAACTACTCATTGATTTACTAAATTCGCCATTACCGTGGTATTGCAATAATTGCGATGCAACAGCATCACCACCAATTAAGCGTAGGTACACTTCAGCATTGGCGTCGTTATGCGCCATTATGGTTAAGTCGATGACTTTTGCTTTTGGATAGCGCGCTTGAGCATCAATCAAAATAGTATTTATATCAGTTGCTTGAAAGTTATTTGTAATGATGGGTTCAGGCATTGCAGTGAATTTTTCGACTAATTTATCTTGATCACCACCAAAGCTGACAAAAGCCGCTGCGGGGAGCAAAATGATGGTTGCTAAACCTAAAAATGCACCGGTGAAGCCAATAACACCATGAAATAAACTGCCCCAAATCCCCATGATTTTATGGGCGTCATTAACGACTACATCTAGCTCTTTTTTGCGCCTAAAGGTAAAGAGTTCTTTAATCAGTTGGCGATGAATAAACAACCCGGTGATTGTTGATACCAGTAAGGTTAAACCTAAAAAGCCAGTAAGTATTAAGCCAATAGGGCGGCCTAAATGTAAGTCAGCATGAAAATGGCCAATAAAGGAAGGGGCATCGGTTTTACGTTGTTCGTAAAAATACCCTGCCGCACCATAATATTCATTAACCAGTTCAAAGTTACGTGGGTCAAATTGATAGGCATATGCCGCTTCTTCATCGTAGTTTTCATCACCTTCATGAGATTCAAATAAAATAGTCAGAAGGTGAGTATTATGGCCGGTGGGTAAGTAAACGTGAATGTTCTCGCCAAACTCTTTAGGGACTTTTTGATGATATTGATTAATAAGCGCGGTTACTTTTTCACTGGGTACTGAACTCAATTGATGTAATTCAGGATTGGCCCAAATTTTTAATTCTGGGCGGCTTAATACCGCTAAAGCACCTGTAAAGCATACGATAAACAGCAAAATAGCCGTGACTATGCCAACCCAGCTATGCAGTAAAAAGAGTTTTTTTAATGTAATTGATTTCATCCTTGCGCCCCCGACAATGCCATAAAACTTAACCCTGCATGGCTGAATATAATTACTAACATCACACTAAAAGGTTGCCATGCTTTTTCCGCCATATAGGCGTAAATAAATAACCCCGCCCAAATAAACGGGAAAAGCATAATTGGAATGAGTATTTGTTGTTCTAAAGCAAAGGGTAAGTAGGTTGTCATACCCGGGATCATTACAACGGCAGTAATTAATGCCAGTAAACAAGCCATTAAATGGCGGCGTTTTGTTGCAGAGAAGGTTGTTTTTTTATTCATTATTAATGTGCCCCTTGAAGGTGACTACTTGTTAGTAGCCACCCACTTGCATACCTTGTTAGAAGTTAACTTCAAAGCGTACACTGGCTGTACGAGGCGAACTTAATGTTTGATTACCAAACCCAGCAGGTGCGAGGGCTATATACTCTTCATCTAAAAGGTTTTCTACTAGGGCATAAACCCCATAGTTTTGCCATTGATAACCAATGCGCGAGTTAACTAACCAATGAGCATCGTTACGCGGCTCAAGGGCTGTTGCTAAGCGTTGTGAGCTGCCTGTATAACTGGCATTAAGATTAGCCACAAAGCCTTCATCACTAGCGTAATCTAGACCAACAAGTGCAGTCCACTCTGGTGCGCCTTCGAACGAGTAACCGCTGTAATCTTGTTCTTCACCATTAAATGAAGCACTAAATTCGTCAAATTCTGTTTTTGAATAACCAATACCACCGTATAAATTGGTAGAAGGGGTTAATTCATAACTTATCTCAGTTTCAAAACCTTGCACATGTGATTCACCGACATTGCGAGTCTCACGGTCATATTGATTACCAGATAAATAAACAGAAACTTGTTGATCAGTCCAATCGAGGTAGAACAAGTTAGCATTGACGACTAATTTTTGATCAAGCCATACAGAGCGCAAAGCTAATTCGTAGTTCCAGGTATACTCTGGATCGAAAGTAAAAGGTGTCGCTTGTGCTATGTTGGTACCGACTCCCCCTGAACGATAGCCTTTTTGAATGGTGAAGCTCGTTGATACGTCCTGGTTGAAACGATAAGTTGCACCTAACTTAGGAAGCCATGCATCAAACGTTGCATTTTCTACAGGTTCATCACCCGAGGCACCATCAGCCATTGCGTATAACTGTTGGTTTATACCACCTATAAGTTGCGCTAGCATAGGATCTGCGGCAAAGCTCTCCGGCTTAGGCAAGGCATTTTGTGTTTGTTCTGTGATGTAAATATCGGCATTAGTACCGTTCGCTTGCTCTTCTTTATCGTAGCGCAGGCCTGCAAAAATATCCCAAGCTTCATTTACTTCATAGGTAAAGTCAGTAAATATGGCCTTAGTCTTTACCTTTTGCGTAAAATCAGAGCTTTGCCCGATATAAACAGGATCTGCGCCAGTGTAGAACTGTAAAACTTGATCCGCTAAAGCGGCAGGTAAGCCTAAACCACCGTATTGTGCTGGTGCCGTTAATAACGAACGTACGCCCAGTTGTTCAAACGAGATCCCGCGCTCACCGCCGCTGCTATCAAATACATCTAAATCTGAATAATAAACGCCAATAAGGCCTGAGAGTTTTTCGCCCTCATAGGTAAAACGCACCTCTTGGGTAGTGGTTTTATCAGTACGTGTATCTGTCAGAATAGATTTAGGTTCTTGCATGCTTGCATCGCCATCCCACTCATAGCCATATACAGCGTCTGAATAAGTTGAGATTGAAGAGAATGACCACTCATCAGAGATATCATAATCAAGGTTTAATATGTATAAATCAGCCTCTGTGGATTCAAAGGTAGGGGAATCTAAATAGACAAAACGATCATCATAAATATTATTGATTGGGTAATCTTCATGGCCGCTTTGTTCCATTACCCAATCAACGCCTTTTTCGTTTTCACTGTGCATAAAGCTTAGTTGGGCTTCAAATTCTGGTAGAGCTGAAGGGGTATAGCGTAATTTTGCGCGATAAAATTCATTGTTATCAAAGTCAGACTCTTCACCGCTAGCCACATTTGTGTTGTAGCCGTCAAAGTCACGCTTTTCTGCGCTGATACGAAATGCTAACTCATCTTCAATTAAGCCGCCGCCAAACGCTACTGCCGCTTCTTTTGTGCCGTATTCACCCATGCCAATACGACCTTTAAAATCATATTCTTGTACCGCATCACGGGTTTTCATTACCACAGCACCGGCAAGTGAGTTACGCCCTTGTAAAGTCGACTGTGGGCCACGTAGTATTTCGACTTGGCTTATATCCCATGTTGAAAAAGCCCCTTGTTGCATAATACGATACGGCACTGGCGCACCATCTACATAAACACTAGCAAGCCCGCCAGAGCCGCCATCAGTGACTCCAAATGCATCAATACCGCGAATATTAAAACCACTGCCATCAGTGCCTGATGCATTCGGTGTGCGTGCTAATACGTCGTAAAAGTCATTCAGGTTTTCGCGCTCAATCGTTTGGCTGGTAATAACCGCTACACTTGCAGGAGTGTCTTGTAATGTACGGTCAATCTTTTGGCCTTTAACCATAATTTTTTCGATGCCTGAGTCATCGGCAACAGCTAAATTGGTGAGAGAAGAGGCAATAGTCAGTGCAATTGTTGATTTGATGAGCTTACGCATTAGCGACTGTAGTCCTTTGGTAACTATAAATGATAATGGTTACCATTGTATATTGATGTGCTTTTATTAACAATCGTTAATAGAGTAATTACTAAATAAATTATTTAACGGGTAAATTACAATGCACTGTTTTAATTTATTCTAACTACAAAGATAAACACGGAATAAATTGCTTTATTAAATTGGCTACATTATTGTTTGGGTAGGATAAAAATACTACCCTCATCAGTTAAATATTGAGCTTAGAATTTGAGCATTAAGGAGCTACACTTTGAATTTTCTGAGAAGTTTTCATGATATAGTATCAGATCAAACACAAAGCTTTGATGAAAAAGTAGATAAGCTTCTTAAATTTGGACTTGAAGTTTTTGATTTAGAGATTGCGATTGTAAGTAAGGTTATTGATGGTACTTACCTTGTTAAGCACGTTATTACACCTGATAATTCATTACCTGTAGGTACTACCTTCGATTTAGAAGGCACTTATTGTGTCCATACATTGGCAGCTGGCAGTGCAGTTGCTTTTAATAAAGCCTCAACTAGTTGTGTGGCAAACCACCCCTGCTACTTAAATTTTAAATTAGAGTCTTATATTGGCGCTCCAATTATAGTTGGTGAAGAAATATATGGGACTGTTAATTTCTCAGCAGCCAAAGTCTCGCCTCCTTTTTCAGATCAAGCTTACGATTATGTTGAACTGCTTGCACAATGGTTAGGTGTAGAAGAAGCCCGCAAAAGAGCAACTGAGCAACTAATACAAAATAACAGCACTTTACTAAAACTAGAAAGCGTTGCAAAAATTGGCACGTGGGAAGTGGATTTACTGTTAGATAAAGTAACATGGAGTGAACAAACTAGGCGTATTTATCAAGTTCCTTCGTCTTATCAACCGGACTTAGAGTCTGCGATTGAATTTTTTACAGCAGGAAAGAGCCGTGACAGCATTACTAATGCTGTTGAGACAGCTATTGAGAGCGGGAATAAGTGGGACTTAGAACTACAATTAATTACTGCAAATAATCAAAGTATATGGGTTTCAACGTTGGGTGAAGCTGAGTTCGTTGACGATAAATGTGTACGTTTATTTGGCACGCTACAAGATGTCACTGAATCTGTTGAACTTCGTGAAGAGCTGAAAAATAAAAAAGCGCTTGCAGAACGAATGCTCGAAGATAGAAGTATGTTACTAGCAAAAATAAGCCATGAGCTACGTACACCACTTAATGGCATAATAGGTATGCTAACCACTTTACTCGATGAACAAAATGAAGAGCGCCGAGTTGAAAAGTTAAAAGTTGCATTAAGAAGTGCAGACATATTACTTAGTATAATTAATGAGGTGCTGGATTTTTCGAAAATTAATCATGGTGAGCTTAAATTAGAACCTAATCACTTCTTATTAAAAACAATCTTTGTGGATTTAGCCTCTCTTTATTTACCTCTATTTAAAGACAAAAATGTTGATTTTCAAACTTCTATAAAAATCGATGATAACTGCTGGGCTTATTGTGACAATGCCCGATTGAGCCAAATTTTGTCTAACTTATTAAGTAATGCACTTAAATTCACAGAAAGCGGAGGTGTAAACCTTACTGTAAGCTCTTTTGAACAAGCGCCTAAAATAATGTTGGATATAACGGTTTCGGATAGTGGCCGAGGTATGACCAAAGAGTTTTTAAAATCATTATTCTCTCCTTTCACGCAGGAAGTTGATGTAACAAAAAGCGTCGGTGGAACAGGACTAGGGTTGGCAATAGTAAAAGAGCTTGTTGATTATATGCATGGCACTATTGCGGTACAAAGTACTTTAAATAAAGGAACTACTTTTAACATCCAAATACCATTAGAAATAGGGACCGCTCAAGTTGAGCATTTTGAGCGAAATGCATTTGAAGTGAGTATTGAAGACTTGTCAGTTTTAGTGGTCGATGATAATCAAATAAATAGGTTAGTACTTGAGGCATCACTTGATAAATTGAATATAAAAGCAGACTTTGCTGTTGATGGCCAAGACGCCATATTTAAGTGTGAACAAAAACAATATAACCTCATTTTTATGGATTGCGTTATGCCTCAGCTTGATGGCTTAGAAGCCACTAAAATCTTACGAAAAACAAACTTAAGTCCAATTGGCGATACTTTAATTGTTGCGCTAACTGCCAACACCTCTGCCACTGATAAAGTCGCTTGTAAAGAGGCAGGCATGGATATGTTTATTTCTAAGCCATTTAAACTACACTCAATAGAAGAAGCTGTCATCCGCGTTTCTGAACAATTAGCTAGTAAGGGCTAATATAAATAACCTCCCCTAAAGCAGGCTCTATGATTAAAAATGATTTAGTTAGTTTGACTGATGTCCTAGAGTTAATGCTGGATGCGGTTTGTGTTGTTGATAAAGAGGGTCGTTTTTTATTCGTAAGTGCTGCTTTCAAAACTATTTTTGGTTATCGTGCTGAAGAGGTTATTGGCCGACCCATGATAGAATTTGTTTATCATGAAGACAGAGAGCTTACGCTTGAAACTGTCGAGATATTATTATCTGGTGCAGCAAACCCTCGCTTTGAAAATCGCTGGGTCCGTAAAAATGGCAATATAGTGTCTGTTTTATGGTCTGTATGTTGGTCAGAGCAGCACCAGGTACGAATAGCCGTTGCGCACGATATTACTGAACGTAAAGAGATGGAAAAAAAGCTGCATTACTTAGTAGGCCATGATCCACTAACTAATTTACCTAACAGAATTTTGCTTTTAGACCGTTTAAAAACTAGCTTGCTTAAAGCTGAACGTGACGTAACTTTGTTGGCCGTATTGTTTATCGATATAGATGGCTTTAAAGCCGTTAATGATAATTTTGGTCATCATATTGGAGATCAATTATTAACGGCAATAGCGCAACGATTATTACGCTGTGTTCGTAAGTCTGATACTGTCGGACGATTAGCGGGGGATGAATTTTTGATATTGTTACATGATGTAAAAAATCATAATAATGCCCTGCAGCTCGCAGAAAAAATAAGGTTAGCGTGTGAGCGTTCTTTTGTCATTGAAGGTCAATCACATACAATTTCCAGTAGTATTGGTATGGCCATTTATCCAGACAAAGGCGACAATGATCGCCAATTAATTCAACATGCCGATAAAGCTATGTATGCAGCCAAAAAAGCGGGTGGCAACCGTGTAGTAAGTGCTTAACCTAAATGTTACATAAATTATTGACTTGTTAAATCTTAATGGGTAGATTGTACCTGCAACTACTGAAAAACTTTTTAATTCCCCCTCCTTCGATTTCCTTTGATTTCGTATTTAGCTGTACCCGATAAAAAGCTTTATCGCGTACATTTACTTACTTTATTACAAAGGTGAAATATGAACCAACTTGGTTTTAAACACGTTTTAATCGTTGTTGTGGTTGGGTTACTGGTAATTGCTTTAGGGCTGACCAGTTATATATCAATTGCACAACTAACAAAACTGACAACAAAAGATCTTATTCATACTATTCAAACCTCTTCAAAATATGAAACAAAAAACATTGAGAAGTATGTGAGTGATAATGCTCGTCCTGTCGTTGAATTAGCAAGTTTATATAAACAATACGACTATCAAACAAGCCATGAAAAATACATGGAATTTGCTGCTCGCATAGCAGGGGTTTATAAAATTACTCTAGGTTTCGATGATGGTACGTCTTATGTTTCTATTGCTTCATCGAGCACCTTCCCCAATGGCATTGGTCGAACTGAAAAGTACGATCCGCGTACTCGCCCGTGGTATCAACTTGGTAAAAAGGTGAATAGCTTAGCATTGAGTGATGTATTTTTTACCAAAGAAGGCGCGCCAATTTTAGGCGCCGTGCAACCGATTAAAAATGGTGTATTGCTTGCTGATGTAAGATTGGATCATTTACAAAAAACATTAGAAGGCGTAAATGTCATTCCAGGTGCAGTTTCTATGATTGTTGATGCGGATGGTCTGGTACTGGCGTCGACAGCAGAGTATGCCAAAATTCGCTCGTACATTCATGAAATGGAAGACTTTAATGATGTATCAGGACAGCTACTAAATAATGAAACCACTATGATTGAGCAACAAATCGAAGGGTTGCCTAGTTTTGTGTTTGCGACACAAATTAACCTGATGGGCTCTGAAAAGTGGTATTTAATTAATGCGATTGATAAAAAAACAGCACTGGCGAGCGTTAATAAAGTCTCTTGGCAGCTAGTCGTTTGGTCTGCAGTGATCGCCGTTATTTTTGTGGTTATTTTGATTGTGGTACTTAATCATATTTATCGTCCGGTAATCGCACTTAAAGAGTTAGTTTTAAGCTTATCAAGAGGCGATGGTGATTTAACACAACGCTTAGCGGTGCGTAGTAATGACGACTTAGGTGAAATAGCCCATGGTATTAATCTATTTATAGAAAGTCTGCATACCATGATGTTAGACGTCAAAACAGTAACGAACAGCTTATCTAATGGTGTTATCAACCTTCGTGAGCACTCAGATACCACAACAAAAATATTAGATCAGCATCACTTAGAGACTAACCAAGTTGTTACTGCCATGGATGAGCTAGGCACAACTGCAGAACTTGTTGCGCAAAATGCCAGTGAAGCGGCACAATTTACTCATGAGGCAAACGATTCTGCTGAAGCTTCAAAAAGTACCATTATTAATGCACAGCATAGTTTAACTAAGTTGATGGGTGAAATTGATTCAGCCAGTAAAAGTGTCACTACGATGAGTGAGGAAACCCAAGACATTAGCTCTATTTTAAATGTTATTGGTGCAATCGCTGATCAAACTAACCTTCTTGCACTCAATGCAGCGATAGAGGCTGCAAGAGCGGGAGAGCAAGGACGTGGTTTTGCCGTTGTTGCCGATGAGGTCAGGGCATTAGCAGCTCGCACGCAAGATAGTACCGGTGAAATTGAAAAGGCGCTGGCTAAGTTACAAAGTGGTGCAAGTAATGTTGTTGACTCAATTGGTAGTACAAAAAATAGCAGTGAAAAAACGGTAAACGAAGCAGTCGGCATTGCCTCTAGCTTAGAAGCTATGAATGGATATGTTAATAAAATTAATGATATCAGTATTCAAATATCGAGTTCTGCTGATGAGCAAAATGTAGTAATTCAGAGCATTAGCCAAAATATGAATCGTATTCACTTAATGGTAGAGAAACTGACTTTTAGTGGTAATACCGTTCATGACGAGGTCGATGAAATTGCCAAATTAAATAACCAGTTAAGCGATATCGTAGGTAAGTTTAAATTAAACTAGTTGCTATCTAAATTTAACAGCAATAGCTCCCCTAAGGGGGGAGCTAAACCCAATCATGGTTATGAGCTGTTAAGTGGTTTGTTTTGCCGCAGATGCAGAGCTACCAACTGATGCGATTATTACCAATGCAATTGCTAGCCATTGCCAAAATGTTAAAAGCTCACCCAGTATCATAAACCCAGCCATAGCTGCAATCGCGGGTTCTAAACTCATCATAATACTAAATCCTTGTGCAGGCATATTTCGCAGGGCAACCATTTCAAGTGTATAGGGTAATGCGCTAGACATAATTGCTATTAATATACCTAAAGGTATTACTTCCAAACTAAGTAAGCTCCCTCCTTGATGAAAAGCGCCATAAGGTACCAATACAATTGCAGCTACACTCATCCCTAACGCAACCGTCATTCCGCCTGAGCCCTGATTCCCTGTTTTTTTGCCAAATAAAATATAGCCAGCCCAACAAGCACCAGCGCCCAGAGCTAAAATTACGCCGATAGGATCTAAACTTTCTTCACCGCTCATATCCGGTAATAATAAAATGATGCCAGCAATAGCACAGGCAACCCAAAATAAATCACGCTTACGTCTTGATGACAGCAAAGCCACTGCTAATGGGCCTGTAAATTCAAGGGCAACGCCAATACCAAGGGGAATGCGCTCAATGGCGTAATAAAAGAGAATATTCATTCCACCCAGACTTAAGCCATATATCACAATCGGTATACGTTGACCGATTGGCGGAAAAGCTCGCCAAGGGCGAAATACTAAACACAAAATAAAAGCAGAAAAACCTAACCTTAATGCGGTGGTGCCTTCAGGGCCGATCAGTGGGAATAACTGCTTTGCTATAGAGGCACCAGATTGAATGGTAACCATAGCAAGTAGGACACACACAACGGCTATAAAAAATGGAGGAATAGCTCGAAACATATTTAGATACAAAAAGTAAAACTGACGATGTGCAGAGTGTACAGGCTCAGGCAGGAATTTAATATATTTGCGACTAGTGTAGAGGCATTAACTCCCCCTCTAATCGTAAAAGCAAAATTTACATTTTAGGTCATTGGTAATAACAAGTTTAATTATTGGTTGACAATTAATTGCGGTGTTATTAATCTGTGTCTTACACCTTGGTTTACCAGTTTTGTTGTGCTGGTATGTTGCTCGTTGTATATATAAATTTTAAAGTAGGTATCAATGCTGATTTATTGCATGTTGCAGCTAACATTATCGAGAAATTCAAATGAATCCATTTGAATGGCATTTTCCTACAAAATTGGTATATGGCCCTGGTCGACTTGATGAACTGGGTATAAACGCGAAAAACTATGGCCAAAAAGCGATGATTGTCAGTTACGCTCGTGGCAATGGACTCGATAATACACTTGAGAGTATGCAGAGCTCGCTACAAGCGGCGGCAATTGATTATGTTGTTTTTGCAGCCATAGAGCCTAATCCGCGCTCTAATACGATTGATAAAGCAACTGCGTTATTTATTTCACAGGAATGTGATTTTGTTATTGCGCTAGGTGGTGGCAGTGTTATTGATGCTGGGAAATATATCGCGGCTACCGCGTTTTCAGGCGGCAGCTGTTGGGATTACATTATGCAGGCAGGTAAAGCACCAAAGCGCTTTTTAGGTGCGTATCCACTCATTGCCATACCAAGCATTGCAACCGTCGGTTCCGAAGTTAATAGTACAGCGGTGGTGGTAAATTCACGCACCCATGAGAAGGGGATAACGCAAACTGACGTGTTTTACCCGACAATGGCACTTGTTGATCCACAAATACATACTTCAGTGCCGCTTAGACTGACTCAAGATAGCTGTATTAGTATTTTTTCAAGCTTATTAGCGAGCTATTTAGTTAGCACAGATGAGTCTGAGTTTGCAGATAGGCTCACTGAAAGCATGATTTTATGTCTTAAAGATAGCACTGAACAAATTATATATGACATCGATAATGATGCCGTTCGTGGTCAGCTAGCACTGTGTGCTATTTTTGCAGGTTCCGGCGCTCAGGCTCAAGATAAGTTGACCAGAATGCCATTACAGTGTTTAGAAATGCCATTAAGTGCTCGTTATGATTTACCTTGCGGTAGGGGGATGGTGGTTTTAATTGTGGCTTATTTAGCCTTTTTCGCTGATGCAATGCCAGCACGTTGGGCCAAGTTAGCACGACGTTGTTTTGCAGTAACTGAGCCAGATGACTTGAAAGCGGCAGCCATGCTATCTCACGAGGTTGCTAAGTGGTTTAAAAGCACTCACTCCTATTTAACTTTGGGTGATGTAGGTATTCCAGATGAAAAATTTGATTTGATGGCAGAGGATGCCATGCGGTTATTTGCTAATGCAGGAGAACTGGCTGCGCTAGGTAAGCGCTGTGTCACTAAGCAGGATGTAATTGATATTTATAACTTATGTAAGTAGTTAACTTGATTCTTGCACATACTATAGTTTGTTTTAAGGGTTCCTCTCACATTAAATCCTTTTGACAACACTGATAGTACGAGGAAACCAAACCCCCGTTAAGGGGGTTTTTTCTTGCTAAATTTGGGTAATTTGATTCGCTTGATCTTTTTAACCTAAGAGGAGGTTAATCAGCCTGTATTAATTTACAGACTGGTTTTAACTAGGCCGTCTAGTGAATAAAGGCCGCGCTTTTCACTATTTTTGCGTTTAATTTCTTCCAGTGCACGTGCTTCAACAGCGTCAAACAATGCATTAATCAAACGATTAAAGTGCTTGTGCATTGCTGTGCGAGCCGCATTGGCATCATGATTAAGCAGGGCTTGATAGATAGCGGTATGCTCGTCCATAACGCAAGCATCATTGTTAGTACATACACTTTTATAATCAGCTACGATCTGCGGGTTCGTTAGGCGCAGCTCCCATAAGTTTGCAACGGCATATTCAAGTGCTTTGTTACGTGTTGCACGAGATATGATTTCGTGAAACTCTTGGTCAGCTTTTTCTACATAACGCCCTTCAGCCATATCAACAAGCGTTTGATGAAGTTGCTCAAGCTCATCTTCTGTGATTGTTTGTGCTGCTAAAGCGGCAATTTCACCTTCAATTAATGCGCGGGCTTGAGTAAGCTCAAATGCACTGATGTCACGTGATTTAAATGCCGGCTCAGGGGTGTCTACAACGTAAACGCCAGAACCTGTTTTAACTTCAACTTTACCACGCACCTCAAGTGCTATAATGGCTTCTCTAATTGTCGGACGGCTTACATCAAACATTTCTGCAAGTTCACGTTCCGGGGGTAAGCGGCTGCCTGCAGAGAATTCCCCTACATTGATTAAAGATTCAACTTTATCGACAATGCGCCAAAATAAGCGACGATTTCCCATATTTTACCTTTATTGCTCTAATTTTTAGTAGACCAAGCGTCAATACCCTAGATTACAGTAAATTCAGCTGTTATGTCAAAATCCCTAAGGATGTTATTACCAAAAATAGTACTTCTTTTTGGTAATTTCAAACTGTATTACCAATTTATTTCAAAATAAAGTAATTGGTCATCTTGATTGGTCAGTTTTCGTGTGTTAGTTTTGTGTTACTTCTTGTTATGATTTTATACACTAAGTTTTACTAAATCATAGGATGTCGGCGAGGAATAATTCACTAGTTGCAAACAGTTGTGAATAAAAATTAAAAGACAATTTCGGAGACAACATGAAAAAACACACAATTAAATTAGCGCAAACAAGCGCGCTAGAAACTCATTTCATTACCACTGATAGCATTCATTACATCAGGTCCTTATCCAGACTTTAAATTATTGCCCCATAAGGTTTGTAGTTAGCTGTGCTTTTCATTAAGCCAAATAAAGTAAATAAGTCACAAGGGTTGTTTACTGTTTTACAAGTAATAAGGATTTGTATGTCTAGTTTTCATAAAAGCAAGATAGTAACGCGTAAATTATTAGCCACTTCTGTAGCACTAGCTACCGCGTTGTCTAGCCAGATGTTGTTTGCCAAAACTTACCTAGTCAGTGACGCTGAGGAATATAGCAAAGTCGCAAATAATCTAGTGGCAGGGGACGTTGTCACATTGAAAAATGGTACATGGAATAACTTTGAAGTGTTATTCAGTGGCCAAGGTAAAAAAGATAAACCGATTACGTTACAAGCACAAACCAGTGGAGAAGTTATTCTCTCTGGTTTATCTAACCTACGTTTAGCTGGCGAGCACTTAGTTGTTAAAGGCCTTGTGTTCAAAGATGGTTACACTCCGACAGGTTCAGTTATTTCATTTAGAAGAAATAAAAGCGAATACGCAAATAACTCACGTGTCACAGAAGTTGTTATCGATAATTACAGCAACCCAGATAAACAAGAGTCTGATTATTGGGTTGCTTTGTATGGTAAAAATAACCGTTTTGATCACAGTTACCTAGCAGGAAAACGCAATAAAGGCGTGACCATGGCAGTTCGCTTAGATGCTGAGCAAAGCCAGCAAAATAATCACCGTATCGATCACAACTACTTTGGTCCACGCCCAGTGTTTGGCTCAAACGGAGGGGAAACCTTACGTATTGGGACTAGTCATTATTCATTAACTGACTCGCTGACGGTTGTAGAAAATAACTATTTTGAACGTTGTGATGGTGAAGTTGAAATTATCTCAGTGAAATCTGGCAAAAATACACTTCGTAATAATACCTTCTATGAATCGAGAGGCACACTAACCTTACGCCATGGTAATGGTAACATTGTTGAGAATAATGTGTTTTTTGGTAATGGCGTAGATCACACCGGTGGTATTCGTGTGATCAATAAAGACCAACTTGTACGTAATAATTATTTAGAAGGGTTAACAGGCTATCGTTTTGGTAGTGGTTTAACGGTTATGAATGGGGTGCCTAACTCATCGATTAATCGCTATCACCAAGTTGATAATGCGACAGTTGAAAACAATACATTGGTCAATGTGAGTCATATTCAATTGGCTGCAGGCAGCGATCAAGAACGCTCAGCCGTGCCAGTAAATAGTGTTATGCGCAACAACTTAGTATACAACCAAGAATCAGCTGATGTGTTCACTGCATTTGATGATATCAGCGGCATTAAGTTTAGTAATAACTTAGTGAGTAAAATGGTTAAGCCAATTACAGACTCAGGCTTTACTCGCGAGTCTATTACAATGAAGCGTGCGAGTAATGGCTTAATGTATCCAAGCGACAACAAGGATTTTGGTGTGTCAAAGGATTTACAGCCAACGCTTAAAAGCCAAACAGGTCCTAAATGGTACGAGAAAAAGCCTTTAACAACAGAGTTTGATTCAGGCCAAAGCCACCTAGTTAATAACGCTGAAGGCGCATTGTTTAACGCCGTTAAAAATGCAAATGACGGTGATATTCTTGTTCTTAAACCGGGCCAGTATGACTTAATGAAAATAGTGAATATTGATAAAACACTCACTCTTCGTGCGCAAAAGGTCGGCAGTGTTGAACTGACATTTTCACGTTCTACACTCTTTGAAATTAATAATGGCGGTAGCTTAAAGCTTGTTGGCTTGACTATTTCAGGTAAAAATAGCCCAGACTCTACGGGCAATAAAGCAATACGTACAGCTAAATGGGGAATGTACTATAACTACCGTTTACTTATTGATACGGTAAAAGTAACCGATTTAGATATTAATCATTCATTCCATTTCTTTGATTCTGGTAAAGGGGCATTAGCTGAAGAAGTTAATATCACTAATAGTCAATTTCATAATATTACTGGCGATATTTTACGCTTAGATAAAGAGTATGAAGACTTAGGTATTTATAACGCTGAATATGTCACGATTAAAAATAGCCAGTTTAGTGATGTAAACGGAGCCGTCGCTAAAGTATATCGTGGAGGCACTGATGAAAGTACTTTTGGCCCACACGTCACTTTAACAAATAATCAATTTAGCAATGTGGGCAACGGTAAACGCAATAAACAAAATGCTTTGGCTTGGTTGCATGGTGTGCAAGTTACTGACATTCAAGGTAATGAGTTTGAAGGCACCGCGGGTATTTTAGTAGAACATACGGTTGGTGAGCCAAAAACTCTTATTAAAAATAATGTTTATAACAATTCTAAGCAGCCAAAAATCGTTGAGCTTTATGCCAAGCAATTAAGCGGCGCTGAAACATATGTAGTTAAGAGGTAGTTATGGCGCTTATTCCATCATCAAAGTTCACTTTAAAATCATTGTTACTGTCGTCTAGTTTGTTGGCGTCTTCATTAAGCTTAGCAAGTGAGCACCCTAATTTGGTGCTTACGCAAAACGACGTGGCAGATATGCGTAAAGCAATTACGCAACCAAGTTCATTTGCTGAACGTTTTCACGCCGTAAAAGCTAAGTTAGATACGCAATTAGCTCTGCCTATTACAGTACCGCTGCCTAAAGATGCAGGGGGGGGCTACACCCATGAGCGTCATAAAGAAAACTATAAATTGATGTATCAAGCAGGGGTTATTTATCAATTAACAGGGGAGCAAAAATACGCTCAATATGTTCGTGACATGTTACTCGAATATGTTGATTTGTATCCTAAAATAGGTTTACATCCGAAGCAGAAAAATCAAAATCCAGGTAAGCTTTTTTGGCAAATTTTAAATGAAGCTGTGTGGCTAGTTCACACTATTCAAGCCTATGATGCCGTAGCGAGTGCTTTATCAAACGATGAACAGCAGCGGATCGAAGACGGAATATTAAAACCGGTTGCTGCGTTTTTATCTACAGAGTCTCCGGGCACATTTGATAAAGTTCATAATCACGGTACTTGGGCAACAGCCGCGGTTGGCATGACAGGCTATGTTCTTGATGAGCAAGAACTAGTTGAACAAGCTTTGTATGGTTTAGACAAGTCAGGAAAAGCAGGTTTTTTACGTCAAGTCGATGAGTTATTTTCACCGCAAGGCTATTATACTGAAGGGCCTTATTATCAACGCTATGCGTTGTTACCTTTTATTACGTTTGCAAAAGCAATAGAGAGTAATGAGCCGCAACGAGATATTTTTGGTTATCGTGATGGCGTGATTTTAAAAGCAATTAAATCGACAATTGACTTAAGTTATAACGGCTTATTTTTTGGTATTAATGACGCAATAAAAGATAAAGGGATTGATACCATCGAGTTAGTTCAAGGTGTGACAATCGCTTATGGCCTTACAGAAGATCCGCAATTGCTCGATATTGCAAAGCGCCAAGAGCAAATTGTGCTAACTGGTGATGGCTTAAAAGTTGCGAATGCAATAGATGCCAATATGGCTCAACCTTATCAATTTACTTCAAAAGAATTTGGTGATGGCAGTAGCGGTCAAGACGGCGCGTTGGTGGTGCTACGTGCCGGGGGAGAAAACGATCAAGCATTGGTGTTCAAAGCGACCTCTCAAGGTATGGGACATGGACATTTTGATAAGCTCAACTGGATCTTTTACGATCAAGGCAACGAAGTTGTTACAGATTATGGCGCAGCGCGCTTTTTAAATGTTGAAGCTAAGTTTGGTGGCCGTTACCTACCAGAAAACAACTCATTTGCTAAACAGACCATTGCTCATAATACCGTTGTCGTTGATGAAAAAAGCCACTTTAATTCAAATGTGACAACTGCTGAAAAGTATGCGCCTACAGTGCATTACTTTATTGATGATAAAAACCTTAAATTAACCTCGGCAAGTATTGATACTGCGTATGAGGGAGTCAATCTTACTCGCACAATGGCATTGTTAACGGTTGATAAAACCATGCCAAGCCTTGTCGTCGATATCGTTGATATTGCATCAGAACAGTCGCATAAATATGATCTTCCCGTGCAATACAGTGGCCACTTTATTGATAGTAATTTTGCCATTGATAACAATAGCCAACAGCGTCGCCCGTTAGGCAAAGCCTCAGGGTATGAACATTTATGGTTAACGGCAACAGCTAAGCCTGAATCTGACAATACTAAAGTGACTTGGCTTAATAGCAATGGCCGCTTTTACACGCAAACAAGTATTGCTGGCGATGATACGCAACTATTATTCACGCAAACCGGTGCTAATGATCCCGACTTTAATTTACGTAATCAAAGTGCATTTATTCAACGGGTTGAAAATGCAAAGAATCATCAATTTGTCAGTATTATAGAACCGCATGGCGAATATAACCCAAGTAAAGAGTATACATTGCAAGGTACCAGCCGAATTAACAAACTGGTAAGTGAACGAGTCGGTGAAGTACAAGTTATTGAAATTAATTTTGTAAATGGCAAAACTAGCTTACTTGCTATTAACCAAGCTAAAAATTTATCTAAGCAAGCATTTAGCTATCAAGGTAAAAAATATACCGTCAGTGGCCGTTACTTACTATTGCAATAATTAAAATTATAAAGCCCTAATAAGCCATTGTTAGGGTCTATTAACACAATAAATCGTCTTAACGACTAAAGGAAACATAATGTTATTTTCAGAATATATGGCTGGTCAAAAATTATTACCGATCATCCAAACAGGTTGCCCAAAAACCGGTGTTGCTATTACAAAGGCAATGCATGAAGGTGGTGTTAATTTGGTTGAAGTGGTATTACGCCACGATACGTCGTTAAGTGTTTTAAGCGCAATTAAAGAAGCATTCCCAGACTTAAAAGTGGGGGCGGGAACTGTGATTGATAGTACAATTTTAGCCGATGCACTAAAAGCTGGCGCTGATTATATTGTTACACCCGCAGTAACGCCAAAGCTACTTGAAGCACTGGTTGATTGCGGTGTGCCTGTGTTACCTGGTGTGTCTAGCACCTCAGATATAACCCTAGCTCGCGAAGCTGGCTTTAAAGAAATGAAGTTATTCCCCGCGAATTTAGCCGGTGGAATCGCGTTTTTAAATACCGTTAAAAGTGTTTATAGAGATTGCCAGTTCTGCCCAACTGGTGGTATCAATGAAAAAAATGTTGATGAATTTCTAGCATTAAGCAATGTATTTGCAGCGGGCGGCACGTGGGTGTCGGCGCAACAATGGATTGATGATGAAAACTGGCAAGCAATTACCGCAGCTTGCCAGCAAGTCGATTAACAGCGTTTCCCTGAGGCGTTAATTTTGTTGTCGGTTAACGCCTTATTTATCTGCAGGATAAACTACGCCTAGTTGTTTTCTAGCTTGATCCAACACGGCCATAACATCGCAGGCTAATTGGTGACTGTTGACCGTCGATTCACAATGATTTTGTTCAGCGGTTGCAATAAAATGGGCCACTTCATGGCGCATAAAGTGCTCATCAAAAGGCTGTGATAACTCTTCGATTGTTCCATCGTTAGCTATAAACTGAATTCGCTTTAACAACGATACAGCTTCAATTCTGATCCGTCCCTTTTCTCCTTGTATTTCAGTGATGTTATCGCCTTGAGATATTTTTGAATAGCTGATCACCGCTTGTTTATCACGGTAGTTTAGTAATACATCACCAGCGCCATCAACGCCTGTATCAAGTAATACGCCACTGGCTTGTACTGATTGTGGTGCGCCCCAAAGTGCAATTAAGATATACAAAGGGTAAATACCGAGATCAACCAATGCTCCATTTGCAAACTCGGGTAAAAAGGTATTTGGGCGCTCACCATTTTTATATTTATCGTAGCGTGAAGAATATTGACTGTATTGACCTATATACTTACGAGGCGTGCCGATTTTTTTTAGCGCTTGTTTTAAAATCGCAAAATTTGGTAGATGTGTGGTCATCATTGCTTCCATGTACAAACATTGCTGTTGTTTAGCGGTTGCAAGTATTTGCGCTAATTCTGCACTGTTGGCGGCAGACGGTTTTTCACCAAGTACGTGTTTATTGGCTTTCAAGCAAGCAATTGCATATTCTTTATGCAAGCTATTTGGGGCCGCGATGTATACCGCATCAACGTTTTCATCGGCGCAAACTTGCTCAATATCAGTAAATACTCTGGCTTGATCTTCGTTATGCTTAGCTAAGAAAGCTTGGCCGCTAGATACTGCGCGAGAGCACACTCCATACAATCTAAACTCAGTGAGAGTTTGCGCTGCTGTAAGTAGCGTATCGCTGATAAAGTTAGTGCCAACTATTACAAAATTCATAATCATTTCTCAGTATAAAAGTTTGTTAGCCATTGTTGCCAATCATCTTCTAGTGATTGCATTTGGCGATGTTTTTTACCATTAAAGTGTTTTTGTTTATCTTCGTCGAAGCAAAATGGCCCGGCACGGCATAGCGCACAATGGTTATCGTTTAAATAGCTTGGATACGTAAGTTTGTCTCGTAGTTTAGTATCGTCGTCTGGGCTAAATACGTAGGTTATTCCACTGGTATCTTTAACATGTTTATCTCTATCCACATTACGAATTTTATAACCAGGGAATTGGTTTATAGCAAACGGCATTTGTCCGATATAACTCGCGTTTAGCCTTTGTACTAAACTGCCTTCGATATTCCAGTGAAGGTACGGTTTTACATCTTTGGAGGTAATGTAACACAGCTGAGGCCCCGCCTTATCAAGGGCATAGTCACATGCATGTTTGATAAATTGATGCAGCAGTGCACGGTTTAAGGTATTTGGCTTCACCTGTTGTTTAAAAGTGGACTCGCTTTTAAATGCAGGAATAAGTGGGAACTGAAATATAACAACATCGAATTTTTGCAGCCCCAGACGCTGCCAATCAGATTCTTTAGTGACATCAAATTCGGTTAATATAGTGACACCTGCATCCCTTAGCGGAGCGAGGGCGTTTTCGCTATATTTAGTTTCAAGGGTGGTTTGACTATCATAAGTAGAAGCGACTAAAGAGCGCGGCTTGCATGCATCTTTTAGTGCATGTGAAAATGATAAATCGCCATCACCAACTGTAAGAATTCGCCAACGAGGGTTTAAATACATTAATTAAATCATTGCTATAACTATATATGTGTGAGTATATCAAATATCTTAATTGACTGCTGTGTTGCGGCTTGTTTTCGTTGTTTTATCTTCATACATGCGCTGATCGGCTTTATGTATTATTGCATCCGTGTCTTCGTCGGGATTTAAATTCGCATAACCGATACTCACTCCCATGCCAAAGTCATGCATAAAACGACAAAGATCATTGCGTACTAACTCAATGTTTAGCTGTTTATCATTACAAAAGGCAACAAACTCATCTCCGCCTAAGCGAAAGCAATTTTCAGCTGAGAAATGAGCACAAAGGCGTTTGGAAAAATCAATGAGGATTTCATCGCCACATTGGTGGCCATAAGTGTCATTTGCATGCTTAAAATTATCTAAATCAAAGTAATAGACACGGTAATAATGAGACTTAAGTTGCTCGAAGCGGGTAAAGCATGCACGCCGGTTACCCAGTGACGTTAACTGATCATGGCTTGCTTCAAATGCTAATTTTTGCTGTAAAACCTGACTGGCTTGAATCTGTTCGTTCAGTAATTTAATTGTTTTACGTTTGTCTTTAATTAATAAAATGAGTCCGGCGCAGGTTAAAATAAACCCTATGTTTTTTAAGGTGGTATCAAATAATAGTAAGGGTAAAAATTGTGTGTCGATTAAGTCATCAAGTAAATCAAATAACAATCCACAATTATAAATAATCCATGCACCTATAAGCAGCTTATTACTGATATAGGCATATACTTGCAGAGTGAGGGATATTGAAATACCTGCCCAAAACAATTCTTCAATCGTGTCTTGGTTAGGCGACTCAACCTTGAGTAATCCGTAAATACAAATAAACACAATCGCCCATATAACCGCTATCCAATACGGGTGCTTCATTTAACCGCTACCAAAAATCATTAATACTTATAGGTATAGCAGAATATAATCAATACGTTAATTTCCTGAGTCAATTTTTGCGACCGGGCACAGCGCTAAGCGAGTTTTGAGGCCTTCAATTGCAATCTGTTTAAGCAGTAAATTAAAGGTAATTAATACTGCAAAAACAATATGAACAGGGCCATAGGTAAAGCCTTTACTGGGATCAAAGATCATCAGGCCAAACAATAAAAATAATACCACTAGAAAAATTTCAATCAGCTGGTTGGAGTAAAATGACAGTCGACCTTCACCCTTACGGTCTTTTTTAATGTGAATAGCACAAAAAAATGGCAGCACTTTTATTTTAAATAAGCCGTTTTTCTCAACATAGTTTTCACCTAGTTGATCGAGCTTCTGGCGTAGTTGGTCTATCATGCTAACTCCTTAAATTGGGAGGCGCAATAGTACAATAATCGCGACTTTTACACCACAAGGTGAACTTATTTAGGGTATACACTCAAGCCAATGACCAATATATGGCATACAAATACCACTGAGGTGAGCACAAAGCGCATTTTTTGGTAATCAACATGATAGTTTTGCCATTGGGGTGATGACTTTTCAAATAGCAGTACTAGCCAAAAGCTCACGGCTAACCAAGCAATCATCCATTCGGTAGGCAAGAAAGATAAAAATGCAATGGGGATCACGGGAATAACCGCTTTTAATGCATTGCGATAACTTTGTTCTCCAGCTCGCCATTGATTACCCGCCATAAAAGCGAGAATGGCAATACTATAAAAAATGAAAAACTCAATATTAACGCTATTACTACCCAATAAAAGTGGCCAAGCGACACAGCCTAAAAAAGGCAGAAGCCCGAAATAGCCTAATTGAATATGGTTAATAAACTTGTTCATTGTTTTGCCTGTTGCAGTAGTAAGTAGAAATTGCTTGGGTAAGTATACCATTGTACGAGTGAAAACGATCGCTTTCGACTTTGTTGAGGTGAAATGACTTACGCTGTCATTTGTGTTGTTATTAGGTAAATATATTGTTACATTGTAAATTCCCTATTTGGGAACTAACAAAATTATTTTACCAGGGGATGCTATGACATTCAAAAAAACAATAATAGCGACGGCATTAACGCTTATTGCTAGTACTGCTTATGCAGACTCATTTGGACCCGATCAGCAATTAATGCAACTTGATCCATTAACGGTTCAACAATGGCATTTAAAAAATACAGGACAAACAGGCTTTTCACACTCAGGAGGTATTGCAGGGCAAGATTTAAATCTAGACTTTTCAAGTTTAATGGGAATTAAAGGTCGTGGTATTACTGTTGCTGTGATTGATTCTGGAGTACAAATAGATCACCCAGATTTAGTTACAAATGTTGTTCCAGGCTCTGTTAATTTAGTTGATGGATCTGACTTTCCGACAGACTTTAATGGCCATGGAACATCTGTTGCAGGGCTTATTGCTGCAACGGAAGGTAATGGTATTGGTGGACGTGGCGTGGCCCCATTAGCTAACCTTGTGGGCTTTAATTTTTTAGATTCGCAATCTTTATCTAGTTGGTTAGTATCACATGGTTTGTCAGAGGATTTTGCTGCATTAGATCGTTTTACCGATCCGCGCGTATTCAATCAAAGTTATGGTAGTACACCACCTATTCCTGTCAATGGTGATATTACTAACAATCCGACGCTTGCGCTTCAAGAGCAAGTAATGGAAGACATTAGTTTAAACAGCCATTGGGGCCGTGGTGCACTTTATGTTAAATCAGCGGGTAACTCTTATCAAAGTTACAATGCAGTGTATGCTGGTCTGCCTATTTTAGTATTACCTTATGAAAATAATACATTTTTTGATAATCAAGGTTTACCATTTCATAATGCTAATATTACGAGCGATAACACGAGCTTCTGGAATGTAGTCATCTCGGCATTAAATGCTAATGGTGAACTGGCATCGTATTCATCTGTTGGTGCTAATGTGCTCTTATCAGCTCCAGGTGGCGAGTTTGGTACGGCTGCTCCAGCGATGGTAACTGTTGATTTGTCAGGTTGTGATCGTGGTGGAAACAGCACAGCAACGCCAAGTGAAAATACCTTACATGGTGGCAGTGACCTTGACCCTAACTGCGACTACCTTGGTACTATGAATGGTACGTCGTCGGCAGCGCCTAATACCGCAGGTGCTATCGCAACAGTTATGTCAGCCAATCCAGCGCTTGATGCGCGTACTGTTAAGCATATTTTAGCTACCACAGCACGTAAAACAGATGCAGACCATCCTGGTGTAGATTTACAGTTCGAAAACATCCACGGTGAGCAAGTTACATACAATGCAATTCCTGCATGGCAAACTAATAACGCGGGTTATGCTTTTCATAACCATTATGGCTTAGGTGCGGTTAATGTTGATGAAGCTGTTTATAAAGCTTTGTTTACAAGTGCTTCGCTCCCTGAATTGCAAATTACAGATTGGCAACAGCAAGTCGCGGATGTTGAAATCCCTGACGCCACAGTTGCTGGTGCTCAGAGCACAATGCATATAGTGAGTGATTTAACTGTTGAAGCTGTGCAAGTTAAGTTAAACATTGATCATCAGCGTATTCGTGACTTAGGTATTGAGCTTATTTCACCTGCGGGCACACGTAGTGTTTTAATGAGTGCTCGTACTGGCTTTTTAGCTGAAAATAACGGTGGTCACACAGATTCAGTAATGCTAAGTAATCATTTCTATGGCGAGAATGCGCAAGGTGACTGGACGTTAAAAGTAATAGATACCGATAAAGGTACCAGTCAATCACTCATCTTTAATTCACAAATAGGTATTATTGGTTTTAAAGGTCAAAACAACAGTGTAAATGGCGTAATCAAAGATTGGTCAATGCGTATTTACGGGCACTAAGATAGGAGTTTATTATGAAAATAACATTACTAGCCTTGGTATTTACAGGCTTATCAAGTAGCGTTTTCGCGACTGTGACTACTGAACAATTAAGCGGCCTAAAAATTAAATCAGCCCCAGTGAAACAAGCGGGGCAAAAAGTTGTGATCAATGGTGAGCAATTTACTAAACAACTTACTAAGCAAGCCCAAACGATTTCTCTAAAGCGCAGTGCTCGCTCGTTAGCAGCGACAGTAGTTAAAGGCGATATCGTAACTGCTGAAAATGGGTTTAATGAGTATCAAGTAACCGGTGAGATAGTTGTTGAGCTGAACACCAATAGCGACGTGCAAGCACTTGCAAAACAACATAACTTGTTAATAAAACAGGCTTATAAAGATTATTATGTGTTAGTCGATGAGCATGGACGAGACTTGAACCAATTAGTTACCACACTAGCCGGTTTGCAACAGATTAAATCAGCTAATATTGATCTACGTGATACGAGTTTAGGTATTCAATAAAAACCCTAAGGTTTTTAAGAAGTAAAAGCATAGCAAAAGTTTTGCTGTGCTTTTTTATTTAGGTTTTCACTACAATCTTAAAAATCGATTGTTTTAATCTAAACAATCAATTTTATTTAATTTCTCATAACCCTTATTGTATTAATCAAGCCAACGCAGAGGACCTTACTAACGAAGAGGCAGTGTTGAGTAACTTAAATACTTTTAAATATAAATGAGGAATACTATGAGCACTTCATTAATTAACACAAAAATCCAACCTTTTAACGCAACTGCATACCACAATGGTGACTTTGTAGAGCTATCTGAAAAAGATGTACTTGGTAAGTGGTCAATCTTCTTCTTTTATCCTGCAGATTTCACATTTGTATGTCCAACAGAGTTAGGTGACCTTGCCGATCACTACGCACAACTGCAAGAAATGGGTGTAGAAGTATACTCAGTATCTACTGATACACACTTCACTCATAAAGCATGGCACGATACCTCAGACACGATTGGTAAAATCAACTACCCAATGATTGGTGACCCAACAGGTCGTATCACTCGTAGCTTCGGTGTAATGATTGAAGATGATGGCTTAGCTCTTCGCGGTACATTTGTAATGAACCCAGAAGGTGAAATCAAAGTGATTGAAACTCATGATTTAGGCATTGGCCGTAGCGCTAAAGAACTAGTACGTAAAGTTCAAGCAGCTCAGTACATTGCAACTCATGACGGTGAAGTATGTCCAGCTTCTTGGCAGCCAGGTGAAGAAACACTCGCTCCTTCACTAGACCTAGTTGGTAAAATCTAAATTACCAATTTGTAGTAAAACTACATAAGCGCTGCTTTGTGTGGCGCTAAATCCCCACTACACAACGTTTTAAGCACATTAGCATGTAATGTGTAGTGGGTTCCTTATGCTGAAAACAAGGGCAGTAACATGTTAGACAACAACATTAAAAACCAATTAAAAAGCCACTTTGCATCGCTTACTCAACCTGTTGAGCTGCTTATCGCCTTGGATGACAGCAAAAAATCAACAGAAATTGAAAGCTTAGCGAACGATCTTGCAAGTTTGAGCAATCAAATTACAGTAATCAATAACCCTGATAGTGACGTTCGTCGTCCTTCAATGGTTGTTCATTCAGCGATAAAAAATACCCATATCACCTTTGCCGGTGTGCCGATGGGACACGAATTTACAAGCTTAGTGTTAGCACTTTTACATACTGGCGGACATGCAAGTAAAGCTAAAAGTGAAGACATTGAGCAAATACAATCTTTAGGTCAAGAATTAAACTTTGAAGTATACATAAGTTTAAGCTGCCAAACGTGCCCGCAAGTTGTGCAGGCGCTTAATACTATGGCGGCAACAAACAGTAATATTAAAGCGACCATGATTGACGGTGCGTTATTTCAAGATGAAGTTGAAGAGCGCAATATCTTAGCTGTTCCAGCAGTGTACTTAAATGGCGAACCGTTTAGCCAAGGTGCGGTTAGCTTGACTGATATTTTAAATAAAGTTGACACTAAAGGAGCCGCTCGTCAAGCCGCAGCTCTTAGCGAAAAAGATGAGTTTGACGTACTGGTTGTGGGCGGTGGTCCTGCAGGTGCATCTGCAGCTATTTATTCAGCGCGTAAAGGTTTAAACACGGGCATCGTTGCGGATAGATTTGGTGGGCAAGTGGCTGATACTTTAGCTATTGAAAACTTTATCTCAATTAAAGCCACTGAAGGGTCAAAATTGGTGGCTCAGCTTGAAGAGCATGTTAAAGAATACGACGTTGATGTAATGCATAATCAACGTGCATCAAGCCTAGAGCGTGGCAGCAATGGCTATGAGATCACTTTAGAGAACGGTGCGACTTTAAAAGCGAAATCGCTAGTACTGGCAACAGGGGCACGTTGGCGTGAAATGAATGTACCGGGTGAGCAAGAGTACCGTGGTCATGGTGTAGCTTATTGCCCACACTGTGATGGTCCACTTTTTAAAGGCAAACCCGTAGCTGTTATTGGTGGTGGTAACTCTGGAATAGAAGCTGCGATTGATTTAGCCAATATTGTTGAGCATGTCACTGTGCTTGAATTTGCTGATACTTTACGTGCCGATGAAGTTTTAATTCGTAAAGCTAATAGTTTGAGCAACATCACGATTATTAAAAATGCGCAAACAACAGCGGTGTTAGGTGATGGTAAAAAAGTCACGGGTTTGAGTTATACCGACCGTGTTTCAGGTGACAGTAAAGATCTGAACTTAGCAGGTATTTTTGTACAAATAGGCTTAATACCAAATACTGAATGGCTAAAAAATTCAGAGCTTGAGCTTAGTCAATTTGGTGAGATTTTGGTTGATGCTAAAGGTGCAACATCGCTACCTGGTGTGTATGGTGCAGGCGATGCAACTAATACACCATTTAAGCAAATCATTATTGCAATGGGCAGTGGTGCAACAGCAAGCCTAGGTGCATTTGATTACTTAATACGACACAGTGAACAAAACAGCGACGCTGCTTAACTATGTTTTAGTTAAAAATCTCTTGATTTAACAGCCATACACCCATGACTGTTATTCTCCAAAGCTGCCCTCTCCAAAGGCAGCTTTTTTCGTGCTTTAAAATAGGCACTTATGTTATATTTTAAAGCATAATTGCAGAGGTTTATTGGAGAAGTGCATGTACCAAGGAAGTTGTTTGTGTAAAAAAGTCGCAGTACAAGTTGCAGGGGCAATTGAGAGTATTATTCATTGTCACTGTTCGCTATGTCGCAAGTCTAGCGGCACTGCGTTTGCCACCAATGGCTTTGTTAACCGCGCTGATTTTAAAGTCATTCAGGGTCAGGATAGTTTAACGGCTTTTGAATTTAAACCGGGTCGTATTCGCCATTTTTGTACAGCGTGCGGCAGTCCAGTCTACAGTGAGAATCTCGATGACAGAGCGCGGTTGAGGTTACGTTTAGGCATCTTAGACAGTGACATTAATGAACGGCCGATTAGTCATAACTTTTGCAGCTCTAAAGCAAATTGGGAAGACTTTGATGCACAGCTACCGCATTATAATGGTTTTGAGCCTAATCGTTAATCATCACTTACTGGTATTTAGCTGCACTGATAAATTCATCAAAACTTTCGCACCACACAATCACAGTATTAAAATCAGCTATATTAATGCCCTGTGGCACATCAACTAAAAATCCATCAAAGGTATTAACACTTGCAACCCGAGTGAAAGTACCTTTATAAGCTAAAAAGTCGGTTTCGTTATCAATAAAGCGATCGGCTAAATAAAGTTGGTAGTCGGGTCCTGGGCTTAACTCTCCAACAAATGAAATAGCGCTATTCGATAAACGAACTTGGCCTTGGCCATAGTGCAGTGCATCTGAGCCTGCTAAATCTCGTTTGAATTCACCACTGAATAATGCACGTTGTGCATGATTTGCAAGTTCTAATTGGCTAGGCGACGCGGGGGCAGTAAGAATAGGTAGCGCATACATACCCGCTGCAAATCCAAATAAAAAAATCACGGCGTAAGATAACAAACGAATTAAACGATGAACCATAGCTAACCCTTATTGTAGTTGAAATGCCTTTCTAGTTGATAAACTTAAACGTTGTTCTTTTTCACCAAAATAGTGTTGATACAAGCTTTCAAACTCGCCACTTTGCTGCATTTTTATAAGCCCTTGTTGTAGCAATGTAATCAGTTGCTTATTTGCTTTATGACTGTAAAAAAAGTATTGATTGGTGTAATGCAGCATGATTGTTGGCTCTACCATTAGGTTTAAATGCTGTTGCTTAGCAACCTCCGCTTCAATTGCTGAGACTGAACGAGGAAAATAGTCACCAAGTTTTGTCTCTAATGCTTTTATCATACTTCTATAACTTAGTTCACCATTTACTGTTAGGCCATTTCTTTTTAACACTTCAAAATCAGACCAACTCTGTTTTTGTAACGCAATAAGTGGTTTGAGATCATCTAAGGTGTTGATGCTGGCAAACCGCTGTTGCTGGTCTTTATTAATCATCAATAAACGCTTGCCATGTAAACCTTTGTATATAGGCAAGGTAGTGTGTATGAGGTTTACAGCTGAATTCGGCTTTATAGATAACCATGCTAAATTGATACTGGTGTTTTTATCGAGCTCTTCTGCAATCCTTTTTTTATTCATAGGTTCAACAGAATAAATAAAATTTACTGTTCTGCCGACTTTGGCAAAACTTTGAGTTAACAGCGCATGAATATATTGATTAGTTGGAGAGTCAACAACACTTGGTCTTGCTAAATGTAAATTAACTACCGCCTGTTGGGCGATTGCACTGTGACAACTAGATAGTAAAAGTATGATAGCGTAATTTTTTATTAGTTTAGGTAACATGGCTAGCTACTTAGTTTGGTTAGTAAATCTACTATAGCAAAAAACATTATTATTAATGCTGTTTATTCTAATATTTAAGGTAGAAAATTTATTTCGTATTATACTAGTTTTATCAACAGTATAATTTTGGTTAACCATGTTAAATAACTACTCAGTTCGTACCCGTTTAGCTGTACTGGCTTTGTTGCCATTAATTGTTTTTATTATTTCATCGTTTTTTGCAATTAACACTATGGGGCGGCTCGTATCAGGTATTGATAGCTTGTACGATGATCGTGTTGTGCCTCTAAAGCAGATTAAAACGGTATCAGACAATTACGCAGTGAATATCGTTGACTTATTCCATAAATACCGTGCTGCTACCATCACCAAGCCAGAGTTCTTAAGTGGCATAAATCAGGCAAAATCGCTTGCTGATAATGAATGGAAAGCCTACCTAAATACTAAGCTAACGGTGCAAGAGCAAAGCTTAGTTAAAGATGTAGAGCAAAAGTTGCGACCTGTACAAACTCACATTACAAACTTACTAAATAGCATTCACAGTGGTGAGTTTGCGTCAATATCGCAAAAACAGTTTGTTGCTGAGTTATACCGTTACTTTGATCCCCTCAGTGCAAGCTATCAAGCACTTATAGAGTTACAGCTAAAAGAAGCAAACAGCTTTAAAAAGCAAGCTAATGATAACTATCAATTTATTAAATACACCATGAGTAGCGCGGTGATAATTTTGATTATATTATTACTTGTGGTTGCTTATTTAATTTACCGCTCAATCCATAATCCATTAATGTCATTGCGCGATACGATTGCGCAAATAGCCTCGAATGCTGACTTAAGGATACGAGCACAAGTGCAAGGACAAGATGAAATAGCGACTACTGCTGTTAATTTTAATAGCATGTTAGCGCGTATCCATACATTAGTGACTGACATGACAGGCGCGACCCTGACTTTGTCATCAGCCGCTGAAGAAATGAATTCCATCAGTATTCAGGTCGCCAGTACTGCAACAGAGCAAGAGCAACAATCAACCATGATAGCAACTGCAATCACACAAATGAGTAGTGCGATTGAGCAAGTTGCTCATAATGCACTTGCCACCTCTGAAAAAGCCAGTAACGCTGATATTAAAGCTCAGCAAGGGCAACAAGCTGTGGCGGATAATATTGAATCAATCAATACATTGTCTACGTTAGTCAATGTAAATACGCAACTAATTAGTGAATTGAATACACAAACTAATGATATAAATCAGGTTGTGATGATGATCCAAGGAGTTGCTGAACAAACTAATTTACTTGCATTAAACGCAGCGATTGAAGCTGCTAGAGCGGGTGATTCTGGTCGAGGTTTTGCAGTTGTTGCCGATGAGGTTAGGCAGTTGGCTCATAACACGCAAAAAGCTACTGCTAGCATCAATGAAATGATCACCAAACTTCAAGATATGGCTCAACAAGCGGTAAGCGCAATGGATAACGCACAAAGTAGCGCTAAAGAAAGTGTTGATCATGCTCAATACTCATCTCAAGTGTTGACCGAAATAAATTTTGAAGTCACTGAAATTGCAAATATGAATACTCAGGTTTCCACTGCAACTCAAGAGCAGCAAATGGTTGCTAATGAATTAAGTAGTAATATCAACGAGTTTAGTACGAGTATAGCCTCAGTAAGTGAAAGCTCACAGCAAAATGCTCAAGCATCTCAGGAGTTGGCACAACTTGCCTCAACACTGCAAGAGCAGGTAAATGAGTTTAAAGTCTAGCTGGTTTATGCTTTTATAGATCTTGTAAAGATTAATCGGTACAGTGGTGTTTGTTTTAGGCAAAGCTAACATTTAAGAATGAAATAGATGACTAATAGCAACGCGAGCGAACAATTTACCGCTCAACCATTGCGACCAAATAATGGTCGGCCATGGGCCGGGCCTTTGTTGTCTTGCCGCATGAGGTAAGCGCAATACTGGCTAGGCGCGGGCGCATTACAGTGCTGGCTGCCATCAACGGTTATGCATTTGAAGCACTTTTAGAGCCAGATGGTAACAAAAGTCACTGGTTACGCATTGAAAACAGTCAACTTGAACTATCCGGTGCGGTAATAGGTATGGAGGCACAATTTGAGATCAAGGTTGTAGCGAAGGAACCAGAACCGTCTGTGCCCGTTGACTTTGCTAGTGCATTACAGACATCTGCTGAAGCTTATGCGACATGGCAGGCCACAACCACTATTGCTCGGTTAGATTGGATTCATTGGGTGACTTCAGCAAAGCAGCAAAAAACGAGGGATAAACGCATTGATGACGCATGTGAGATGCTAGCCTCAGGCAAAAAAAGAGTCTGTTGTTTTGATTCTTCTGGTTTTTACAGTAAGGCGTTTAGCGCACCTCAAGCTGCTGATTAAATTGGATTAAAAAGTGTTACGAAAAAGAGCGGCTAATGCCGCTCTTTTTATTGCTCGCAAGCTAATGGCCGCGTCTAGGTAATTGACGAGGTGTTTGGCGTAGTTGTTGCTGACGCTGAAAACCTTGTTGACGAGCCCGATTAGCATTATTTAGTTGTTGCATGCGTTGGTCAGATAAAGAGCGAGCGCGCTGCTGAACTTGGCTGTTTTGCAAAGTGGAGCGAGCTTTATCGCGGTCAACGGTACTGGCGCGATCTTTTAATTGCTGGCGGTCAATATTGCTGGCTTTACTTTTGATTTGTTGCTGTTTCGCACTATCAAGTTCTTGCCATTTATTTTGACTGCGTTGCTGCCATGAATCACCGTTGTTTTTTAATACATTCCCTTGCTTATCAGCGAAAACGTTATTTTTAGCATCGCGATTACTGCGAGCTGTTTTAAAATCACGTTTAACTTGTGAAGGTGCTGCATTACGTTTGATATTATCGCCACGCTTATACAAGTTATTTGTGCGGTTATTACTGCCTATATTAATATTGTTATGATTACCAATATTGACTTTATTACCGATATTAATGTCGCCGGTGTTAATAATTACAGGAGGGCGGTAACCCCCACCGTACCAACCATTACAGCAGTGGCCTCCTGGTCTATAGCCACCAGGATAGCCTGCGCTCCAGCCAATACCCACACTAAAGAAGCCATTGCTCCAGCTTAGGCCAAAGTTCCAGCCTGTCCATGGGTTATAGCCGACGTTGAACCCCCAAGTCGGTGGGCGAGGGTAATAATAGCCACCACCCCAATAAGGTGGGTAGTACCAACCCGTGCCATACACAGGCACGCCATGATAAGGGTAAGACCACATGTAGCCTGGGTAGTAACCGACATACACGACTTCTGGTGTTGATTCATAAATATCAACATACGTTGTATTATAAACCGGAGAACTTGGTGGGATTTTAGCTATCTCATCTTTTGGAATTTCATCGGCGACTTTCCACGGACCAGTGGCTGAATCAGCTTTAAACCACACGGCATTATCCACAGCATAATATTTTTTGTTTATTAACAATACTTGCGCAGCGGTATTAACGGCATAGGAAACTGCAGTGCCTGGAATCTTTTCAAACTTAGGCTTACCGTCGTAAGTAACTGTTAAACTGGTATCTTTACGGCTAATTGCGGCTGTTTGTGGAATATGGGCATCTAATACTGCTTCATTCGCTTCTTCAGTGCCTGCCACTGATACGCGAAGCCCAGCAAGGTCAGATTCTGGTGGAATATTTGCAAAACTACTGGGTAATTCATCCGCTTTTACGAATGTCCAAGGCCCTGTTTGTTTTTTTGCGCGATACCAACGTCCTGACAGCAAAACATACATATTGCTGGTTTTGAGTTCACGTAACCAGGGAGTTTCAGTATTATTGACATACATTAATTCCCCGCCAGTCAAGCTTTTCCAATTAGCTGTGCCGTCGGTTACGATAAGCTCTGTCGGTTCGGTTGCTACCACAATTTGTGGAACTTGGCTCGTTGCAGATGTACTTTGTTCTGGTTTTGGCACTATTTTAACTAAATCAGCAGGTGGCGTTTTAGTTTCACTATATGGGCCCATAACGTCTTTGGCTTGATACCATGTTGTACCACTGGTGAGATAAACGGTGTTTGTTTTACTATCACGAACCACTGTCATTGGGGTATTTAAAGCACGTTCGTAAGGACTATTATCAATCGCACTAAATTTAGGTTTTCCATCAAAACTTAGTAGCACTGCGAGTTTATCGGCAAAGAGTATTTTTGGCGGCTCATTTTTAAGTTCTGATAAGCTTTTTTCTGCGGCTTGCGCACTTTCAAGGCTGGCAGTCAGCTGCGAGAGAGACGTAACAAATTGCACTTCTTTTAGCGCGTTGTTCACTGCAGTAGTAAAACGTTGTTCTCCCGCATCTTTTGAATCGGGCCAGCGCACTTTTGTAACATCAATATGATGCACGGTCACGCTGTCTGCGCTGCGATCAGTGTCGATTTTTGAATTAAACCAAAACACGCCAAAAATGGGCTCGTCGTCTTTTAATTTAAATGACATTGCAGAGCGCGCAACGAGGACATTCCCGTTGAGGGTTTCTGGTTGTGGTTGGTATACCACAATGATCCCTTCAGCAGTATCAACCTCTTGTGGCCATTCAACGGCCTGACTACTAAGGGAGAAAAAGCACAGAGTTAATGCAAAAAAGTAACGGCAGGCCACTTTAACCTTAACAAAAGCATTCATACAGGTTTCCTTACTAACAAATGAAGTAATTACTATGCCAGTATAGGCTGTTATTGAACAGAAAAAGTTCAATGCAAATAATTTCAGCTATTAAGCATATTTTTATAAATATCAGCGACTCTAATTTCCATCATCGTCTCTGGTGCCGTTAAACTGGTAAAACCAAACTGAGTATACAGTTGATGGGCATCTGAGGTAGCTAAACAAAAACGTCGTAGGTTTTGTAAGTCAGGGTGTGCCATAATTTGTTGCATGAGCAATTTACTCAACCCTTTACCTCGATGTTGCTCTAGAATGAATACATCTGCTAAATAACCAAAAGTAGCAGCATCGGTAATCACACGGGCAAAGCCAACTAGTTCGTTGCTGTTATAGACGCCAAAGCAAAGTGATCCTGCGATGGCTTTTTCGACTATCTCTATGGGGATTTGCTCTGCCCAATAAGAGTGAGCGAGAAAATGGTGAATGGTGTTTATATCAAGGCGCGATTTATCATCACTGATTTCATATTCCATGGCTAAATCAATTCACTTAAAACATTAGCTTAATGGTTTTATATATAAAATCAATTGATTAAACGTGATGTCCTCCATGGATTGTTGTGTCAATTGGAATGCATTTTATTAAAATTAAGGTTAAATCACATACTGAACTAACCATAATTAGCTAATTCAGTATGTTTAAGTGGTTAAATGGCTTCAACCCACATGACACCGACTTCTTTTTTTATCACTTTGACATGCGTGCCTGCGCTCAGTGGTTGTTTGCTTTTTAACCTCCACGCGATACCAGAATAAATATGGCTGGTGAGACCTTGTTCATCAATATCATCTGCAAGTACAAAATCAAGCTCAGCGAAGTCGCTTTTGACTTCTTTGCTATCAACATTTTCTTGCATGCGTTTAAGTGGCTTCCATAAAAGCAGGGCGCAAGCTGCGGTTATCAGCGTATTGCTCCACAGTGCCGTTGCTAATGAATCATCCAATAAGCCAACATTCATCATTAAGCCAGTTGCAAACAGCGAAATACCTAAAAACAATAGTATGAACGTAGACATACCTAGCACTGCAACTTCAATGATCAAAGCTAATACGCCTAAAATCATTAATGCTTCGGGCAAATTATTAATTATAAAGTCCATCAGTTACTCCACAGATTAACTTTTTTGCTTTTGGTTTAAGGTGTTAATAATTGACATACCTTGGGCGACAAGTGAACTGGCATCAGTACCGTTGTCCGGTAGTAAAACAACGGATGACTCACGGGCAATGGCTTCTTTAGCTGCAATTGCTTTGGTTGCGAGATCTAACTGGATAGCCTTTTGACCTTCTTGTGTATCCGCTGCTTCACCGACTTTACGAAGCGCATCAGCTTGTGCTTCAGCAACAGCAATGATCGCTTTAGCTTCACCTTCTGCGCGAAGGATTTGCTCTGATTTATCGGCTTCAGCGGCAAGTACTTGTGCTTGCTTTTTACCTTCGGCAACATTGATATTGGCTTGTCTGTCACCCTCAGACTCTAAAATTTGTGCGCGCTTAACACGCTCGGCTTTCATTTGTGCTTCCATCGCTTCCATCACTGATTGTGGTGGCACAATATCTTTTATTTCATAACGTAAAACCTGGATACCCCAAGGCTCTGCGGCTTGGTTTATCGCTGCCACAATATTTGTGTTAAGCAAATCACGTTCTTCAAATGTTTTATCAAGCTCCATTTTACCGAGCTCTGAACGCATGGTTGTTTGTGATAATTGCGTTACCGCAAACACATAATCGTCTACACCATAGGTGGCTTTGTATGGGTCAAGTACGCGGAAATACAAAACACCATCAACAATCAGTGAAATATTATCTTTGGTGATAGCAGACTGCGAAGGTACGTCTTGCGCTTGCTCTTTTAAACTGCGATCGGCAGCAATCCGGTCAACAAACGGCACAATAAAGTTTAACCCGGCTTCTTTAGTTGATTGGTACTTACCAAAACGCTCGATGAGCCAAGCACGGTTTTGTGGTACAAATTTAACACTGCTTTTAAGCAGCACTAAAACAAAGATCAGTAAAAATGCTTCAACAGTAAACACCATGTTGAGAATTTGCGCGATAGGGTCCATAAATACTCTCCTTAGATTATTGCCAAATTGGCCGTGTTACAAAACGTTGTCTATTTATTATGTACATATGTAACATTTTTAAGATTACCACTGAGAAATCAAATAAACTAATAAAAATCGTGACAAAATATGTATTATTTTCAAAGTTATGTAATGCGAATACAATTACGGCCTGAGTTTTTTGCTTTATAAAGTGCTTTATCTGCGGCTTGAATTAGCTGTTCAGGTTTTGTTTCAAGGGTAGGTATACAGCTGAATCCTCCTATACTGAGGGTCAGTTGAGTTGAAATTTTAGAGTAGTTGTGGGGGATTGCTAACTGCTTAATTTTACTTTGTATGAGTGCAGAGAGCTGTTTACAATGCACCGCATCAATACAGGGAAGAATAATAGCAAATTCTTCACCACCATAACGGGCGGCTAGGTCACCTTGGCGTTTACATATTTCATCCAAAGTATGGGCGACTTGCTTTAGCACATTATCGCCGTGCTGGTGGCCGTAGTTATCGTTAAACAATTTAAAATAATCTATGTCGCAAATAATTAAACTTAATGATTGTTGTGCGCGTGTGGCACGTTTGATTTCATATTGTAGAGTTTGATCAAAACGACGTCGGTTAGCGATACTGGTTAAACTATCGATATTCGCTTGCAATTCGAGTTCTTTATTTGCTTTAACCAATTGCTGCTGAATTTGCTCAATATGTTTTTTATATGATGCATTACTTAATGCACGGGTTATTATTTCACCCATTAACTTGATGCGGATTAAATCTGTGTTAGTCCAGTTTCGCGCTTTGTCTACACAGTCACAACCAATGAAGCCAAACAGCTTATTATCTGCCTGCAGCCCCACACATAATAGTGACTGAATACCTTCAGCTTGAAATTCAGCCCTTTCAGCCTCTGCGCAAGCAGGTAATTGGCTTAAATCAGAGACAATAAACACTTCAGACTCTTTCATTGTTGCATAAAAATAAGGTAGCGCATCTTGAGGAATATTCTGCAAACGTTCTTTGAAGGGGTTTACCTTGTCATTTACCCACTCATGGGTATTACTCATTAATTTGCCATCACGACTAAATTGAAATAAATAGCTGCGGTCTGCTTTGCTAAATGTACCTATTGTTTGCAGTACAAGCTCGATTTGGTGATCAAGGTTGTCAGTTTGTATATCGATTAGCTGCGTGGATATTTTTGCGATGGCTTCATCAAAGTTATCAGCAGAAGCCGCATTATTTAGTGGTTCAAAAATAAAAGCGTTGAGTGACGGCGTTAATTGGCTGCATTTTATGTTGAGTTGATTATTGGCTAGTGAAAATGTTTTCTCGGTAAAGTCGGCATTAGCAAGCAGGTTGTGTAATGTCGATGTTTTCGGTGTATGTAAATCTGTCAGCTGAATTGTTGCAAGCGGTGCGCTGCTGAGTGATAAGTGGTTTGGTAAATTAAAGAGTGTTTGCGAATTTTGATTACAGTAAACGGTGTTGGTTGTTAAATCGAGCAAAATAATAGCAATTGGCAGCGAAGATAATGTATCCCATGTGTTTTTTGTTGTTTGCACTGCATTATTTAAAGCTTCATCATTAAAAGCTTTATCATTAAAAGAATGTGCCATTATTGCTTTAACTCCCTATTAACATATTGAGCATACAAGCAATCTCGTTAAATTGGTACTGTTTTAATATTAGCGGGTGATATCAGGTTTATCATCTTATTGGGGAATTTTTTCGTGCGTTTGGGTAAGGGACGTATTACAATTGAGACTGTATATCATTGCGACGCAATACTTTCATCAGCATGATATCTATCTTCTCAATTAAGCACAGGTAAACTACACCTTCATGACCGATATTACGACGCATCAAGCTTCACGTCGAAGATTATTAATAGCACTTTCTATCACCTGTACCTTTATGGTGATCCAAGTTATTGGTGCTTATTATGCTAATTCACTCGCTGTACTTGCTGATGCTGGCCATTTATTTGTGCATAATAGTTCGTTATTTATCGCGTTAATCGCGTCAAGCTTAGCAATTTATTTGGCTAAGAACTTTAATGAAGGTTATCAAAAGGCAGAGTTAATTGGTGGTTTAATTAATGGTTGTCTTTATCTTGCTATCAGTTTGATCATTCTGCATGAAGGCGGGGAGCGTATTTTGCACCACCATGAAGGGCAAGGTGCACCGGTAAATAGTTATTTAATGTCAGTGATTGCAGCAACCGGGTTCTTATTCCATGGTGCGGCAGCTTGGGTGCTTTATAAAGGGCGCAAAGCAAGTATTAACGTGTATGCTGTTTTTTTACACTCGTTCTTTGATTTAATTTCGACAGTGTCTACGTTTATCGCTGGGGTATTAATTTACTTAACTGGTTGGACAATCATAGATATTTTGTCGAGCATGCTAATTGCGTCATTTGTTATGTTTACTGGCGTAAAGGTTATTGTGTCTTGTATTAAAGGGTTGTTAGCGAGTAAAGCTAAAATGCCAGACGTGGTCGATATTGAAAACTCCATTGCGCAAGTAGAGCATGTTGAAAATGTCCACAATGTCACAGTCGTACGCCGTGAAGAAAAACTAGTAGTGGGTGCTCATGTGGTGCTTAAGCAACATTGCACGAAAGAAAAACACGATGAAGCGTGCCGTTTAAAAGTTGAACAGATACTTGCAAAGCAATTTAATATTATTGAGAGCGTTTTACAAATAGAAAGTAATGGCTGTCAACATTAGCGAGCTTTCTGTGCTTTGCTCGTGTGCTGAGCACTTAGCTTTAACAACCGCAGCGCATTAATTAGCTGCCAGAGAGAGTGGCTAGTAACGATTAAAAATTAGTTGTTTGATTTTAAACTTGGCAAAATTGTTATATTCCTTTATTTTTAAGTATATCGATTAATTATTCAGGTTATATCTTGGCTTATTCTTGGCATCGCTACCTTCCTTTATTTGGCCCCATTCTATTAGCGGTGTTAGCTGGCTCTTTTAATCTTATACCTTTTTGGTTTCTTGGTAGTTCGGAGTTTCTGCTTGGCCAATTATTTGTTTTACTGTGCTTGCTGCTCTTTGGCCTTCGCTCTGCACTGTTTGCCTGCGCTATAAGTGCGGCTTTTATATTTTACCGTTGGGGACATTGTTGGCCTTCCATCGTTTTTTTTGGTGAAGTTTTTTGGCTTTATTACTTTTGTACATGTCGTGCAAAGCGATTGTTTTTTATAGGTGTGACATACTGGTTACTGATAGGGATACCTGTTTTGGCCGTTATAGGTATGTTTATAATTAAATTACCTTTTCTTGAAGTTGCCACCGCTTTAGTTAAATACTTTTTGAATGCCGCGATTGTACTAAGTGTTATAGATTTAGTTAGTTTTTTCTTCATTCGCCAGTCTTGGCATCAAAACTCTTTATCTTTATTTAATATACTCAATAATATTGTCAGTTTATTAGTGATTTTAGTGGTGCTGATCATAACCATCACACTTACTAATAGTCACTACTCGCGTGTCGAGTATGAGGTGAAATCACAACTTTTAGATAAAGCAGAAGACATTGCCGTTAAAATTGATTTTTATCTCGATCACTATCGCCGAGGCGTTGTATTAACGGCCAAAGCAATTGAACACGGTGTGCCTGAAGAGGCCGCTTTAAACACCTTGATGTCGCAATACCCTAACTTACGCAGCTCTATTGTCAGTGATAATAATGCGATTGTACGAGTGTTTAATCCAATTAGTTTAAAAGAAAGCTTAAATAATGACGCGCCGAGTATTGCTGATCGTGATTACTATGTTTTTGGTAAAGACAAACCTGATGGCTTTATATCTAATATTTTTAAAGGTAGAGGGTTAGGTGATGTACCAATAGTCGGGGTTTCTGCACCGATTGTTAAAAATGGGGTGTTTCAAGGGGTAGTTGAAGGTTCACTCGTTTTTGGCTCTTTATTACAATTTAGACCCCATTTTTTTGATAAAGAAGGGGAGCTCATTGTTCTGGATGCTTCAAAGCAGGTGGTATTCTCTACTTTGGAAAAAAATTACCCTATTTTATCGCAGTTAACAGGGCTTGAAGTTGAGCAATTTAATGGCAATGAGCGCGCAATTATGGAGCAAACAATTGATGGCGAACAATATTATGTGCAACTTGAGAAATCTCCTGTGCAAGGCTGGTATGTTGCGACTTTGTTCAAACGTAGGTTTGCAAATTTAGTTGCAGTGGGTGCAGGGCTTGAGTCTTTATTATTGGCTATCGCAATCATTATTTTAATTAGTGTATTTATAACACAGTTATGTAAATGGTTAGTGCGGCCAATACATGAGCTAACCTGGCAAATAGATGAATTTGATCCCAAATCAGATGCAGTGTCGTTGCCAAACAATGCCAACTCTTGGTTGGAAGTATACAATTTACAACAGCAGTTTAATTCGATGGCTGCAAAATTAAAAAGTAACTTTAACCAACTAGAGCAAGTTAATACGCAAAACAATATTTTAAATCAACAGCTAAAGAACTTTAATGTTGAACTTGAATTTCAAGTGAACGAAAAAACAGATGAATTACTGAATGCTGTTACCGTTGCTAATAAAGCCAATCAAGCCAAATCTCAGTTTTTGGCCAATATGAGCCATGAAATTCGCACCCCTCTAAACGGTATAATTGGCTTAACCGACATCTTACTGAGTGATAAAACGCAGCAAGATGAAGCGCACAGTCATTTAAAGATGATCCAGCAAAGTGCGAATAATTTACTGATTATTTTAAATGATATTTTAGATTTTTCGAAAATAGAAGCAGGGGCGCTTAAACTTGATGTACAAAGTGTTAATGTTCATCAGTTAATAGGGCGGCTCAGTGAAGTTTTTAAAGATACCGGCTTAAAACAAGGCGTTAGGTTTAACTCAATAATGCAAGAAAATGTACCGCAAACCTTGCTGCTGGATGAACTTAGGTTGAGCCAAGTTATTAATAATTTACTCAGTAATGCGGGTAAATTTACCACAGCCGGTGAAATTAATCTGCAAGTTCACTACTCGGGTTCAAAGCTTCATATTACAATAACAGATACAGGAATTGGTATTTCTCCAGTTCAGCAAACACAATTGTTTAAAGAATTTACGCAGGCAGATATCTCAACAACACGTAATTACGGTGGTACAGGGTTAGGTCTGGCTATTTGTAAGCGAATTATCGCATTGATGGGCGGCCAATTATTGCTTGAGAGTGAAGTGGGCAAGGGCAGCTGTTTTAGCTTTGAAATTCCGGCTAAGCAAACACAAGCAAGTAGTGAAGTGCTGATCAAACAGGGGATCCCTGATTTAGCTAATTTTAGTGTTTTATTAGTAGAAGATAATGCTATCAACCAATTAGTGATTGCAAAAATGCTCGAGGTCACGGGTTGCCAGCTTACCATAGCGAATGATGGTGAACATGCATTACAGTGTTTAGAAAATCTTCAGCCAGATTTAATTTTAATGGACTGTCAAATGCCAAAAATGGATGGCTTTCAATGTACTGCTCGTATTAGAGAAAACAGCCCGAAATATGGTGATGTTATTATCATCGCTATTACTGCCAATGCATTTGAAGATGATAAAAATAAATGCATTAACGTGGGAATGAATGATTTCATCGCAAAACCTGTAGATCGAGAGCAGCTTTATAAATGCTTGGTTAATTGGCTTGGTAACTAATTAGCGCATTATAAATAGCGCTGTTTTTTACAGCTTGATGAGAGTTAGGCAGTTAAATACTTTGTAGTTTTTCTATCACAGGGTTGAGCTCAGCTTCATTTAACAGCATTGTGCTTGGCATCGGTTTGGCAAAATAATAACCTTGAAAGTCATTACACCCTAATTGCATTAAAAATTCTATTTGCTCTATATTTTCAACCCCTTCGGCAATACAAAACAAGTTTAGGTTTTCTGCTAATAAGAATATGGTTTTAATGATCGACTCGTTGCTGCTATCTACGCCTATGTTTCTTACAAAGCTTTGATCGATTTTAATAACATCGATAGGAAATCGGCTCAGGTAAGTGAGTGATGAATAGCCAGTACCAAAGTCATCAAGCAATAATTTAAAGCCAGCACTTTTGAGCATTTGCAACTGTTTGGCTGCTTTATCTTTATCTTCGAGTAAGGTGTTTTCAGTGATCTCTAATCTAAGTTGGTTAGGCTGCACATTATGTTTGGCTAAAATGTGTAATAGCCGCTCACTTAAGTTAAATTTTAAAATGTGAACAGGTGATAAATTTAACGATAAATAAAAGCGTGGATTTGCTCTAAATAATTTTGCCAATTCAGCTAACGCTCTATTTAAGGCTTGCTCAGTAAGAAGCTCTATTAAGCCTGCTTCTTCAGCTATGGGTATAAATATGGCTGGTGAAACAAGTGAGCCTTGGTGTTTCCATCTTAATAGCAGCTCAACACCGTTTATTTTCTTTGTTATACGATTAACTATTGGTTGATAATGGTTAAACAGTAGATCGTCTTTATAGGCATCTTTGAGGGCGTTTTCTAACAACAGCTTTTGCGTTATTTTTTCGTTCATCTGCTCGGTAAAAAATTTAAAGCCATTTCTTCCGGCCTGCTTAGCGTGCATCATTGCTATATCGGCATGACGTATTAAGGTGTCAGCAGTATCTGCGTCAAAAGGATACAATGCGACCCCGATACTGGCTGAAATATTTATAGCAAAATCATCTATCACAACGCGTTTGCCAAGCTCAGCTGATACTGATTGTACCAAAGCGCTGAGTGCTTGTGGTGACTCAATATTTTTTGTAAGTAATAAAAATTCATCGCCACTTTGACGCCCTAAAATAGAGTTTTCATCCAATATATCATTAACACGTTGCGTTATATTGCAAAGAAGTTGATCCCCCACGGCATGACCAAATGAATCATTTACAGGTTTAAATTTATCCAGATCGATAAATAATAGGGCAACTAAAGAGCCCTCACTTTCCGCTGTTTTAAGTACCTTATTAATTCGCTGATACATAAATGAGCGATTGGGCAGTTTAGTTAACGTGTCATAGTTGGCTAAATAACGTAATTCATTTTCTGCGCGTTTTTGCTCGGTCAGATCCGAAATCACAATGACATAATAACTGATGACATGAGGTGTTTTTGCAACTGCGGTGATACTGACGTGAATAGGGTGTGATGGATTCGTCTTACTTTTTATATATGCTTCACCACGCCAATTCTGTTTAGCCTTGAGTGTTTTTATTATAGTTATAAAATCAATATATTGGCGTTTTCCAAGGGCAGATAAAAAACGTTTGATATTGAGTTTATCGGTATCTGAGTCAATCGAAAATGCATCTGCAAAGCTATTATTAACCGATAAAGGCTGGTAGCTATTATCTAAAATAAGAAGCCAGTCTGTAATTTGACCAAATGCTTCACCTAATATTGCCGCTTGTTGTGCATTGGCTCTTTGTTTGGTGATATTTGTATATATACCGGACACTTTAACGGGAGCACCTGATTCATCCCATTGAGTTACTTTACCAATGTCTTGATACCATAACCAATGCCCGTCAATGTGTTGGATACGATAGGTCGCTTGCCATTGCTCGTCATTACTTTGTAAAAGGTAATTTTCCCAACGCTTGCTAAGTGGTTTCGCGTCATCAGGGTGGATGAGTTTATAAAATTCGTTAGCTGAAACCTCTTTAGTAAAGGGGTAGCCAAGCTCTTGCGCTAAGCGGTTTTGCGTACCTGTTTGCGCTTTTACATTAATTTCCCAAACACCACTGTTACTACTTGTTAATGCTAAATCGGTTTGCTGCTGCGATTGTAAGACCTTTTGATGTGACTGCTCGATGGTGTTGCGTTTTGTTCTGTATTGCCAAACAATAAATAAAACAATGGCAAAAATTATCATTGCATATGAAAACATCGCCAATGGCGAGCGCCATGGCACATAAGCAACTACAAAACGAAGTGTCGCGGGTTGATTAAGTTGATCTTGATAGTTGCTATAGGATGCAATGGCAAGTTCGTATTCACCCGGAGTCAGCGTAGGTAAAAAGACCTTATTGTTTTTATAATTATTATAAGTAAATGAGTTTGGGCCCGATAATGTTATTTTGTAACGCGTTTTATCAATATTAAGAAAATCAAAATTAGAAAAGCTGACCTCTAATCCCATGTCATTTGCATCTAACTGTAGCCGTTCATTGTTGTATTTATTAGGGTGAAAACTGAGATCTTTTGATAAAAGAGAAATATTGGTGATCTGTGTTTGGGCTGGTTTATTTAATGCTGGAATGTCTAAAAAATCTTGCGGTGCAAGTGTGAGCAATCCTTGTGTGGAACCAAATGCTAAGCGGCCATCATCTAGTACTGCATGTGCGTCGAGGTTAAATTCATTAACTGTTAAACCATCCTTTACAGTAAAGCTTGTTACTTGTAGTGAATTTAAATCAATTTTGTATAAGCCATTTTGACTACTTGCCCATAAAAAGCCAAATTGATCAATTTGTAAAGCAAACACTGACTTTGTATTGATCCCTTGTGCGAAGTTGATTCGCTGTTTTTCTTTATAAGTTGTGGCATCTAATGCGATAAGTCCTTCATGAGATGAAGCTAACCAAAGTGTATTGTTGTAATCAATAACCCAGTCATTTATAACCATGTACATTAATGGATTGTGGTTTTTTACTTTATAAATAGTGGTGAGCTTTTGCGTTGCTTCGTTATAGCGATATAACGCTCCAGCAGCACTGATAACCAACTCATTTGGGTAATTGCTAAGGGGCTTTAAAAAAGTATGTATAGTTAGCAAGTCTAACTTATCTGCTAAGCCGTTAATGATGCGAGTTTGGCCTGTTTTACCATTGTAAATATAAAAATTATCATTATTTAAAAACGCAAACGTATCAGGCGCTATCAAGTGATAGCCGTAAGAATCAGCTTTATTTAGGGCCTCTGGTGATTTTTCGTCTTGCGTTATCGGCACCAGTTGTTGGTTTTGTTTATCAAACAATGCCAAACCATGATAAAGCAATAACCATAGGTAGCGGTTTGGCTCACCGAGTTCTGCACTGGTTATGCCATAAACACTATGTTCACCAAAAAATGCTTTTTTATCTTCGCTTGCTAAAAATGTTTCTTTGTTTGCCGTGACAGGGTTGTATTTTGTTAAGCCATTTTCAGTCCCCAACCATAAGTCATTATGTGTGTCTGCAAAGACACTTAAAACTAGGTTGCTGTGTAGCTTTCCGTTATGGGTTATTTCTATGTTAGTAAATCGTTTTGCTAAAGTGGACCAGGTAAACACTCCCTGAGAGCGTGAGCTCAGCCACATTAAGCCAGAGTTATCAATGATAAGCTTGGTGATAGTGTTGTCAGTGATGTTGAATTTACTTTGTTCGAAATTTAAAATAAATTCTTTTTCTCCGGTGTTTCTGTCGTATTGGTAAAGGCCACTTTCGGTTACAAAAAACTCACCATAGTCACTCACAATATGGTGCCAAATGTTATGCTCAGGAATCAGCGTTTTAACACGGTCTATTTCGAGTTTTTTCGTCTGATTAATGGGGATAGAGTAAAGTCCTTCTACAGTACCAACCATTAAGCCTAGCTGTTTATCAAGGTGCAAATATTTGACATTGGTGTTATCAAAATTTTGTTGCTCTGGCGGAAGTAGTGGAATATTAGTTGTGTAATCATCTGTGAGTGATTTTGAATACAGGCCATTGCTTGTACCTATATATAAATAGTTATCATCAATAGTAAGAGCACGAACGATATGGTCACTTTTTTCAATAGAAAACTCTTTATTTAAGTTTTTGGTACTCTCGGTATAGGTATAAACGTGTTGGTTTATCGCAAAATAAAAAATCTCGTTATGTTGGAGAACGGCACTAATAGGAGAGTAAATAGCGTCTTCTTTATTGAGCTTACCAGAATAGATTTGATCGACCTTTAGTGTGATAGGGTCGACCATATATGCACCGGAGTATTCGGTTGAGATCAGCAGCTTATTATTATTGGTTTCATAAATAAGATTAATTGAAAACTGATCAAAAGCAGGAATTGTTTTAACTTGATAACCATCAAATCGATTTAAACCTTGGCCTGTGCCAATCCAAATGTAGCCAAGCTCATCTTGTAAAATATCACTCACATAGCCCTGAGATAACCCTTCATCTGGGGACAAGCGTTGTAGTTGATGGGCATACTTTCTCGCCTCAGCTGCAATACTAAATAAAGTAGATAACAAGCCTAATAGTATGATAAAAAAGGTACTACAACGCACGTATATGTTTATCTCAGTAATATTTGATGTTATTTCAAATATAGCACAACAAATTAATAGCAATGAGTTTATTACCGAGATATTTAAGCAATTTAATCGACAACTCGCTTAACTTGAAGGAAATAAATTATGCCACACTGCTTTTCGCCAAAAGTGACACAAAGCTTGCTTTTAGTTGTTGATATTCAAGTAAAACTGGCACCAGCCATGCCACTCTACGAAAAAGTCAAAAAGGTTGCGTCAAATTTAGCGGCGGCCAGTTCATTGCATAAAGTTCCAATACTCGTCACCGAGCAATATAAACAAGGGTTAGGTGCTACTGATACACAACTACAAAAGCAACTTGGTGATGCATGCTGGTTTGATAAAACGTATTTTAGTGCATATAAAGAAGCCGGATTTAAAGAACTAATTGCAAGCTATAACAAGGACCATATTATTGTTGTGGGTATGGAAGCACATGTTTGCGTGCTGCAAACGTGTTTAGATTTACTTGACCATGGTTACAGTGTATTTCTTGTTGTTGATGGTGTTTGCTCTCGCCAAGATACTCATCGCGATAATGCGGTTGCCCAGCTGCAATCTGCTGGTGCAGTTATTACTAATGCTGAAACTGTTATTTTTCAATGGACAGAAGTAGCGAATAGCCCATTATTCAAAGATATTCTTAAAATTGTTAAATGATATTTCAAACGAGCTAGCCCTTTAGTGGGTACGTGCTATCATTACTATTATTTTTCTAAAAGGATATAGATTAGTTTTTTGTTTTATTGGGGGTTTTATGAGCAATGTGAGTCGCTTATTTACAATAATATTTGTTCTACTATTTATTGAGTCAATTGCATTAGGCATTTACTTTTCGACCCTTTTACCTGGTTTTATTGTCGGTGCGCCGCTTGCTTTATTACCGATTTGGTTACTACAAACACAGCCATCTAATGCAATCACCGCGCATGTAGCTGGCGCGTCGTTGATGCTTTTTTCTTTTTTACATATTCAACAAACGTTTGGTTTAATAGAAGTCCATTTTGAAATTTTTATCTTAATGGCTGTGCTCATTATGTTTATGCAATGGCGTGTTTTTATTACTGCAATTACACTCGTTGCTGTGCATCATTTATCTTTTTACTATCTACAGACGCAAAATGCTGGTTTGTATGTTTTCGACCCAGACAGACTCGCTTTTACCACTGTACTGATCCATGCCGTTTATGCCATTGTTGAGGCATTTGTTGCAGGGTATATAGCTAAAACCTTGCAAAGGGAACGTCGTGGCGGTCTATCGTTAACGTCAGCGACTGAGCTGATTATGAGTGATCCTGAACATGTACAATTATCAGTTCGTGCAGATGATACCAAAAGCATTGCAGTAAAAGGCTTTAATACCTTATTAGACACGGTTAATAAAGTGATTGAACAAGTTAAAGCTCAATCGCTATCACTGCAAACTAATTCACGAGAGCTTGTTGATGTTCACGATGAATTAGCTGATGCAGCGTCACTACGGGCAAACAAAACTGATGAAATTGCTGAATCAGGAATCGCTGTGGCACAAGGGTTTACCCTAGTAAAACAAGAAAGCGAGGTATTAAAACAGCAGGTTGACGCTATCACCATCGCTGCAAATAGCGCTTTGAATGACGTACAACTCACAGACGATAAAAGCCAAGAGTTACGCAACCATTTAAACCACACTGAAGAGCAAATTAGTCACCTCGTTGCTGCAGGTGATGTGATTTCAAACCTACTGAATGAGATTTCAGGTATTGCAGAACAAACCAACTTATTAGCCCTTAATGCGGCCATTGAAGCTGCAAGAGCAGGGGAGCAAGGGCGAGGTTTTGCTGTTGTAGCTGATGAAGTTCGCTCATTGGCTACAAGCAGTAAAGCGACGACAGACAAAATAGCGAATACATTAAACGATTTGGTTAGTAACAGTCGCACTTCTACTCAATCTATGAGTGAATGTTTAAACGTAGTGCAAGAGCTGACACAAATTAGTTGCACGATGAAAGACAATATCTTAACTATGTCAAAACAAGTAGAGACTGTTGCAAGCAGTACGCACTCGGTTGCCGAAGTTGTCGCTGAACAAGCCGGCAATACTGAGCAAATAGCAGCAAGTGCTGATGGTTTACGTATGAGTCAGCAGCTAGACTCTGAGATTGTAGAAAAGTTAACAGCTAAAGTCCAAATGATTGACGTGAGTATTGATGTACTTGAGCAGAGCATTGCTAAATTTAAATAACGCCCAGATCAGATTATATCTGTTAGTTACGCTTTGGTTTATTGTCGTTGTTTTTGGCCTCGTTTATTTTCAAATGTCATCGTTGACGACATTTGACCCCCATAATGAGTTGTCTCAGGTTAACTGGCTGAAAAACTTTAAACAGCAAACTAACTGGGCAACGGCTCAATCCCCAACACTTACTATAGTTGTTGACGATGATTGCGGGTGTACGATGCGCTCAACGAGTCATATCAAACAACTACAATCACAGGCCATAAATAACGGCTACACTGTTGAAATCATAAATCAACACTCCGACTCAACACGCTTATTACCCAATGTACCCGGCGCCGTATTGTTAGCTGAAAATGGTGATTTAGTGTATGCAGGGCCGCTTTCACAAGGCATCGCATGCTCCGCATCGGACGGTTTTGTTGAGTTGGCTATCAACAATTTATCCGCTGGGTTTAACTCGCAATTAATCGTATCTGAGAGTCGTGGCTGTTATTGCTCCGATAAGCGTTAGTAAATAGCTTTTTCTAACTTGGCTTACTCATATACTCTCAATCAATATCTGGCTCTTAACCTTTACAGTTTATTTCTCATAATCTATTTTGGTTAATATATAACCAGATTGGGTGTCAAAATGAAACATTACATCTTTCCTGTTTTATTATTCTTATTGTCATACGCAGTAAGTGTTAACGGCGACACCATTAATTATGTTGACGCATCAATGCTTAGGCACAATCCCAACAATAAATACTTTATTGAAGTACTTACTAAGGCATTAAAAGCATCAGAACCTGAGTTTGGAAGATTTGAGCTACGCCCAATTGATGTTCTGATCAGCCAAGAGCGACAATTAAAGGAGCTAGATAAAGGAACAATTGATGTTTTTTGGACGATGAACACTGCAATACGTGAACAATCAGCATTACCAATAAGAATTCCTCTAATTAAAGGTGCTTATGGTCTCAGAGTGTTGGTAATAAATAAGTTAGATCAGTCAACGTTTTCAGCACTTAACTCTCGGGAGGAGTTAGGGGAAAAAATAGCGGTTTTAGGTAAAGATTGGCCCAACACAAAAATACTGCTCAACAATCAACTTCCAGTTAATACGGAAGCTCCCGAGCATTCTCTATATAACGTGATTGCAAACGAGCAAGGTTTTTACTTTCCCAGAGCAATTACAGAAGCTTGGTCTGAACTCAATAGTCTTAAAAATCGTCAATTAACCATAGATACTAGCCATTTACTTCAATACCCAACGGCGATCTATTTTTTCGTTGCGAAAGACAATGAAAAACTTGCGGCACGAATTGAAGCAGGGCTGAATGAAATGAACGAGACAGGGCAACTGGACGCACTTTTTTACGAATCCCCACTTCATCAAATGTCGTTCGAAGATATTGATTTAAGTAATGTCAAAATATATCAGCTTAACAACCCGCTGATGGAAGACGCCAGTGAAATAGCGATCATTAGACAAGCTCAAAATGAAGTGTTAAATCACATTAAAGGGTTGAATAGACGCTAAAACTTATTAAATATTTATTCTTGAGCATAATTTGCTTTAAATTTAAACAATTCTCAAGCTGCCGCGAATTCTCGATTTAAGTGGCGCTGGCCAAAAATAAAAACAATTATCAGTTTTATACAATTATTAATTGCGAACCGTTTACGTTTAGATTAATATACAAGCCTAAATCTAATTGAGAGTGTTTTTCATTTATGTATATCTGTTTATGTCACGGTGTGACAGATAAAAAAATTGAACAAACAATTGACGAAGGCGCAACAACAATGCGTGAGCTTTCTAAAGAGCTCAACGTGGGTAGTCAGTGTGGCAAATGCTGCGGCTGCGCTAAAAAGATTCTCAATCGCAAACTTATCGAGATCGCAGATATCACCGATCAAGTGGCGTAATTTTTATCCCTACTTAATACTACAATATTTCCGTATTCGTAATTTCCAGTTATAGTTAAAGCACGATAATATTCATTGGATAAACAATGAGTTTAAAAGAGCATATAAAATGGCTTTGTGCGCTCATCATTTTAAGTTGCATGCTTGGCTGTGCGGCTTTACCATCAAGAGATATGATTTCACCTAGCTATGCTATTGATGCTGACTTACACAGTAATTTAGGAGACTTAGTGGGTTATCACCATAATGATTTATCTGGCTTTTACCCGCTTGCAGATGGCGTTGATGCCTTTGTAGCCCGACTTGCTTTAATTGAAGCTGCACAGCACAGTATTGATGTGCAATATTATTTATATCATCGCCAGCAAACGACTAAATTATTTACAGCTTACTTATTGGCAGCAGCCAATAGAGGGGTGAGGGTTAGATTACTACTTGATGATATGTCTCAAGCCGATAGTGCCTTTGATCTAGGGGCCCTTGCTCAGCACGCCAATTTTTCAGTTCGACTTTTTAACCCTTTCCCTAACCGAAGTTTGCCCGCATTGGGCTTTATCACCAATTTTAAGCAACTTTCTCGGCGTATGCATAATAAGAGCTTTATTGTTGATAATCAGGTTTTTATTACTGGTGGGAGAAATATGGGCAATGCTTATTTTGCAGCAGAAGACCATTCTGAGTTTATTGATTTAGATGTTTTAGCAGTGGGGAAAGTTGTACCAGAAGCATCGGTTGCGTTTGATCTTTACTGGAACCATGAGTTGTCTTACCCCATCCAAACTCTCAGAGGTGAAAGTGATGATGATGCGCTGCAAAAGGTAACTGATCGATTAGATAGTTATGTTAAATTAAATCGAGATAGCAACTATGTTCAACGCTTAAGAGCAAGCGACCTTGTGAGTTTACTCGAGAGCGGGCAATTAAATTTAGATTGGCAACAAGCAGATATTTTTTATGATCACCCCGATAAATTATTAAACGAAGTAGGTCAACGCTCTGCTAATATGTCTGCGCATTTATTTAAAGCTATGGGGGAACCGAAGCGCAAAGTTATTATTGTTTCGCCTTACTTTATACCAAAAGATCAGGGCGTTAATCGTTTAACAGAGTGGGTTAAGCAGGGTGTCGAGGTAACTGTATTAACAAATTCACTTGCTGCTACTGATGTGGCTGCGGTACATGCAGGTTACGGTCATTATCGAGCTGCATTATTGCGGGGTGGAGTTAAGCTATGGGAATTAAAACCAAGTAGTTTAGCTGCATTAAAAAACCAAAAGAATAAAAAGCACAAAACGGGATCGTCGCAAGCAAGTTTACATGCTAAAACCATGACCTTAGATGATAAGGTTATATTTGTTGGATCACTGAATTTAGATCCTCGTTCGTTCGATTTAAATACCGAGATGGGCGTGTTGGTACAAAGTGAAAAGCTCAGTATTATGCTCAGTGATTGGGTGGATGATAAAATGAAGTATTTTGCGTGGCAGTTAGCACTAAAGCACTCTGATGAAGAGGCCTTAATTTGGCGCGATACAGTGACAAATGAAACGTTTGATAACGAACCACAAACATCAGCTTGGCGACGTTTTTCAGTGTGGTTTATGTCATTGTTTCCTATCGAAGATGCTTTGTAATGATCAGTGCAAAAATATAATCGCTAAAGCAACAGAAAAAAAGCAGCCTAGGCTGCTTTTTTGGGTTATAACGAAAAGTTACATTTGTGATTGTAGGTAGTTCTCAAGACCTGTGCTTTTGATCAACAGTTGTTGCGTTTCAAGCCAATCAATTTGTTCTTCTTGCTCAGATAAAATGTTATCCAGTGCTTCGCGGCTGATATAATCTTTCTTGCTTTCTGCAAGTTTGATTGCATCTTTTAAATCAACAAGTGAATCAAGCTCAAAACTCATGTTACAGGCAATCATTTCTTCGCTGTTCTCACCAATGCGTAAACGGCCAAGATCTTGTAGGTTTGGTAAACCTTCTAAAAATAAAATACGCTCAATCAAACGGTCGGCATTTTTCATTTTTTGAATTGAGGTTTTGTAATCGGCTTTGTCTAGCACGCTAAATCCAAAATCTTTAAACATACGAGCATGTAAAAAATACTGGTTGATTGCGACTAATTCATTCGCTAAAACTTTATTCAGTGCTGCTATTACGTCTTTATCGCCTTTCATGTTTTAGCTCCTATTCGCCCATTTGTGCTTGGTGATAGTTTTGGCTACCAATTTTGTCAATTAAACCAAGTTGCTGCTCTAACCAGTAAACATGGTCTTCTTCGGTATCGAACAATAGTTTTTCAAGAATTTCGCGCGATTGGTAATCTTTCTCTTGTTCACAGACGGCAATGACTTCTTTTACACATTCAACAACTTCAAGCTCGAGTGTAAGATCGTTTTGCATCATTGATTTTACGTCGTGACCGATAATCAGATCGCGGCGTTTAGTCATATTTGGTATGCCTTCGAGAAATAAAATACGCTTGATTAACCAGTCAGCGTGATCTTTTTCCTCTTCCATTTCATGATTTAAGCGTACATAAAGTTTATCTAAACCCCAGTCGTCATACATGCGAGAGTGAATGAAATACTGATCAATTGCGGCAAGTTCATTTGCTAACAATTTATTGAAGCTGTCGATAACTTTTTGATTACCTTTCATAATGGTGGCCTTCTATAAAACTCAATGCGGTTAGTTTAGTATATATCTCAGGTATTGCAAGTTTTTCTTTAAAAATCAAGTGTTTAGTATTGATTTTGATTCTCGTTTAAGTTTGCATTGTTGGTTGATTTATGGACAGATTGTTATTTATGGTTGTAGGTTGTAGGTTGTAGGTTGTAGGTTCAAGAAAAGGTCTCGTTCATTGCGTAGGGCAATGAACGAGTTGCGTGGTATTTAAAATTGATATTTAACGCCTACTGTGGCTGTAGTGCCAAGGCCTTTTATATTGTAACCACCATAGGTGTATGATTGTGCGCGGGCAGGGAAATAATCTTCATTGAATAAATTTTCGATGCCAATGAACCCTTGCCAACTCGTATTAAATTGATATTGGCCGCTTAAGTTGAAGACGTTATAACTTTCAACCGGTCCTTGATCGCCTACATATTTACCATCATCACCTGCTGCGAAGCGTTTTCTGTCTCCAACATAGAGGTAGCTTAATGTTAAAGAGGTGGCATCATTTGGCTGCCAATTTAGGTTTGCAGTGGCTTTTGGTGGGCTAATTTGTTTAGAGCCTAAATAGACATCAGCTTCGGTGTTTTTCCCTTCAACATAGCTATATGTTGCAAGTAATTTCAAAGTAGCACTCAATGTGTAGTCTAACACGGTTTCGTAGCCCCAAATCTCTTGTGGCGCACGCACCGGCTCATAAACACCGGTTACTTCATTAAAGCTGTTAGTTGTGCCAAGTTCTGAGGTACTACGATACGCGGCCACTTCAATACGCACATTTTCAAATTGTGAGTTAAAGCCAATCTCGTAATTGTCGATAATTGAGGCTTGAGTTTGTATTAAACCAATATCGTTTACAGTTGCGGCGCGTAGTAAACGTCCGACATCTGAAATATCAGAGCCTTGAGAGTAACTTAAAAACGGGCTAAATTTATCACTCAGGTTGTATTTTATGCCCACGTTGTAAGTTGTTGCATCGTACTCAATAGTGTCGCCTTTGACATTAATGGGAACAGAGCATTGTGTGGCAGTTTTACATAATTTGAGGGTACGGTAATCATCAACACTCAAATCAATAGATTCTTGGCGCACACCGGCTTTTACAATTAAGTCATCTGCAATCACCCATTTAGTTTGCAAGAAGCCAGCAATGCTTTGCATATCCATCTCAGGCACCCATACGCGGCCATCAACAAGTGGTTGTGATGTAACGTCATTTAATGCATCTATACCGTAAATGAATGACGCTTCAACAGAATCAAAGTCGACTTGGGTGTTAAATGTTGCCCGAGCGCCTTTTTTATCTGATCGAATAATTGATTGTCCGCCATCATAATTTTCATCAGGGTTAGCAAGATTTGGTGAAAAGAAAAACACGTTTTCTATGTCTTGCATGTATAGGTCGAGTATCATTTGCGTATTGTCGAACAAGGCGTAATCAGTATACTTCAGGGTGATATTTTCGTTGCCTTCAGGGCCTTGTGGTTTACCTCGCTTTTGCAGCTCAGGGGGAACGTGTATTGCGTAGGTCTTTTCTCCTAAGCTCATATCGCCAGCAACATCACCTAAGTCAGTTTTTTGTTGTGAGCTGAAGTAGTTATAGCTAAATTGTAGTTGTTTTTCGTCGTCAAAATCATAGCCGAGCTTGGTAAAGTAGTTTTGCGTAACCGCATCTGATAAGCCATATTGCAAACCAAGAATGTCGCCATCAGCATCACGTTGAACGCCATTTTCTTCGTAGCTTGCCGTGACAAGGTAGCTAAATTGATCTGCACGTCCGTTAATGGCAGCTGAGATTCTTGCGCCCGCACTTTCCTCTAATTTTACTGCACTAAAGCGCGTGGAAAGGCTTACTTCACCTTCGGTTTTGTCACCACTTTGGGCTTGTTTGGTGATGTAGTTAATTATACCGCCCGACGCACCGTTACCATAAATTGAGGTGGCGCCTTTGATAACTTCGATACGGGAAATAGCACTGGGATCAAGGGTTTTAATACCTAAAGATCCGTTTCGTAAGGGGGTAGATTGTGGCACCCCATCAATCATTACTAATGGTGCTCGGCCACGTAGCGATTGACCTGTATTACTTGAGCTACCTGTATCGGGAGCAAGACCCGGTACCATTTGTGCGAGCAAACTTTGTAGCTCAGGGTTTACTTTTAAATGTTCTTCGATTTGCTTTTGGTTAATGATTGTAATTGATGCAGGGACTTCATCAATACTTTCAAAAACACGGCTGCCAGATACGACCACACGCTCCATTTGCTTGTCAGTTAGTTTATTTTTATTAATTGCATCGTCTGCTAAAGTCGCTGTACTTACAGCCAGAGCGATTAACGAAAAAGAAGTTTTGAACATGAAGATCCTTGTAATAATAAGAGTGTGGAAAGTGCTAACTTGTTGCGCGGTATAGTAAATGTAAAGAAGTGTAAAGGCAAGGGTAGTGATAATTGTTTTTATTAACTTTATGCTAATGGTGTTGACTGAAAAATTTACAGCATAGTGTAGTGATTACTTGGTAAATGGCTCACGATATTATTTACAAGCAACTGGAAATAACTTTTCAACAATAGTAATACCGTTTAACCGAGAACTTACTTTGCATATAACTTATTGATTTATTTTGCTCGATGTTTATTTTTAGTAATTTTTTGGCTATATCTAACAGCTTAGTCATTGTCGGTATCTTCTTTGCAACAATCTTTTTATTTTATGGATTTTTATATTCACTTAGAGGTGATAGTCATGGAAACTAAGATAAATGATGAAGAAAATGCAACTAAAGTCGCGGGTACATTTAGCACAAAAGCGCAAGCGGATAAGGCTTATTCAAGTTTAGCTGAAGAGCCTCTTTTAGAATTGAGTAACCTCAATATTATTGCTCCACATGATCAACAGTTTGCTGAGAAAGTAGAACCCGAAGATAAAAATATTGCTAAAACGCTACTCAGAACACATTTAATTTATGCCGCTTTTGGTTTAGCCGCGGGCTTACTATTAAGTACCGCGTTTTACTTTTTAGATGTCACGTTTATACAAAGTTTTGTATTAGAAACTTACGCTGGGGTATGCACTATAACCGTTTTTATTGCTTTGTTAATTGCCGGTTTTGTCTCAATTCGCCCAGATCACGATCCGTTAATAAACGAGGTGAGACAAGCGATCCGAGCAGGTAAGTGGGTAGTTATTGTTCACACTGATTCTAATCAAAAGGGCAATAAGGCAAAGCAATTATTACAACCGCTAGCTGGCTCGGTAACGGCTACGTTTTAATTAAATTTGCTATAAACAACATTAACGATAATGCCGTTTATACCAAAAGTAGACGCCTGATAGGGTAAAAAATAAGGGTAGTATAGCAATTAATAACCATAGGATTTGTAGTAAAGGACCGGCAAAATCACCAATATGAAACTTATATTTAAAGTTCCAAGCTTGCGTAGTTAAATTGGCTTTAGCTGCATTATAGGTTTGTAACACTGCGCCGGTATATTGATTAGCCCAGACCCAGCTGTATGCATGGCTTTCACCTGGGTTTTTTATTCTCAATGCAACGGGGGCTGTGTCTTTTTTAGGTAGGTATATCCTAAATAATTCTCCCTCAGGAAATGCTAATAACGCATTCTCTAGCGCCACGGCAAAGTTATCTGTGTTGACGTGTAAAGGTACATTTAACACGGGCGGTTTAGGTCTTGGCTCTACACTTGTTTGCGTGATGAATTCTAGTACTGTCTTGGTTTGATCTTTCCAATTAAATGCCATGCCAGTAAAGGCTATTAACGTTAAGATCAAAAAGAAATACATGCCTAACACAGTATGTAGCTGATACAGCAAAATACGCAGCTTCGCTTTAGGTTTTATAATTAAGCGTTTTAGCCGATTTTTGGGTTTTATCCATAAATATACACCGACAAGCATATTGATGATGAATACTAAAGCAACTATCGATACCCAGTTTCTCAGAGGTCTTTCTCCCTCACTATCTTGCCACAGCAACCAACGATGCATTGCCATCGTAAAGCCATATAAAGTGGAATAGTAATCGTATTGCAGTAAGATCTCAGCGGTATAAGGGTTAAGGCTAACGTATTGTTTATTCAAAAGCTGAGCCTGCCATGCAGAAGTAGGGTTTTGCTCTGGCATCAATAGAGTAACAGGCTGCTTAGTATGTAAACTTAAGGTCTTTATGATGACAGGGTAAGCAAGCGGTTTGGTTTGTTGCTCTACAGACCAGTAATGTGGATTAACAATTTGTTGAATATCTTTTGCATAAATTAATAGTGCACCGGTGACACTCAAGCAGAGCAAAAAAAGCCCCGTAATTAATGTTAAAATTAAATGTATACGGCGTAACCACAGCTTAAACAATACAGATACCTATGAAATATTAAAAAGCGTAAGGCGCAATATTATAGGAGAGCGAGTGTCATTGACAATAAAAACGCCCTAGCATGAGATGATTAAACCCCTTTTAAATTTTGCTATCACATGTATGTAATTCAATTATGCTGTGGCTTAGGGCAAATTCTTGCTCTAAATAGTGCTTAATCTCATCAAGTTTAACTGAGGCGGGAGCATTGATGATCAACTCACAATAAGTTTGGTTATCATCTAATTGCCATACTTTTAAGCTGTGGATTTGATTAATCACAAATTGAGTCGTTAGTGCCGCGGTTATTTTATCGTGGTCAAAGTTATCGGGGGCCCTTTGCATGAGAATTTTACAGCTTGCAATGAGCAATAACACACCATGATAAATTACATACGCAGAAATTAAAATTGTCGCTATTAAATCAACAATGTACCACTGATAAAGTATAATCAATGTGCCGGCCACTATAACCACAATAGACGCCATGGCATCAGATACATTATGAATAAATGCAGCACGAATATTCATGCTGTTTTTAGCACCCGCGTTAAAGGTAAGTACCGCTGTGGCAATGTCAATGAGTAGTGCCAATGCGGCTACCCAAACCACAATCCAGCCATCAATCGGAGTGGGATTAAAGTAACTTTCGATTGCCTCAATAATTAAAAAACCACCAATAATAATGAGGGTTGTGCTATTTAAAAGGGTGGCCAAAATTTCTGCGCGTTTATAACCATAGTGATACTGTCTATCCGCCGGCTTACCGCCAATTTTACGGGCGATAAGCGCGATAAAAATAGCTGCCGCATCACTTAAATTATGCAGTGCATCGGCAATTAAAGATAAACTACCAGAGAGCACACCGCCGGCAACTTGCGCTACTGTTAGCAGCACATTGATAAACACCGCAAAGCCTAATTGGCGGTTACTTTGCTCATCGTTATGATGACTATGAGAGTGATTATGAGGCATAGCAACTTGCGCTCTATTGATTGCGGTGTTAATAACAATACTAAAATAGCTTGTTTGAATATGCCAGTATGCAAACAGGTATTTAATTGTTTTAGTTGTAGTTGCATTGTGTACACGTTCTGGTAAAGTTTAGTCTCAAATTGTTAGTTGGGTCGTCGCTTGAAGCAATCGGTATTGTTAATTTTAGCTTTTTTACTACTTCAGCCTTTGCTGGATAGTTTTGATGTGGCTGATTATAACCATGCGATTAAAACGACTGCTCAACTGCTGAAACAACAAACTCAATTAGACTCTCACTGCAGTGCTAATAATGACCACGATTTACATCAAAGCGAACACTTGCAATTAAACCAAGCCATCGCCGAAAACCTTGATGAGGCGCATTGTCATGTTTGCCATATTTCGATTTTGTTTTCTCAGTCGTGGGAAAATACAGCATTATTGCCTAGTTCCGACACTATTGCTTTAGCCCAAACGCGCTTTGTTTCACGCTTGATTACGCCTGACTTACGCCCTCCCATTGTTTACTTACTAAGTTAATTTTCTGACCCGCTTTTTGGTCATCTATTTTTAGTATTAGTAAGAGAACAAAATATGAATTTAATAAAACCCTTAGGGTTTACCTTCGCGTGTATAGTTATTGCTGTTACACCGAGTGTATTGGCAACTGTGCTACAACAACCTGCTGATTTAAACGTTTCGTCTGAACAAGCGGCTTATAGCCAAGCTGAGCATGAACATGCACAGGATGACACAGAGCATTCATCCCAAGGGGATGCGGAGCTAACACAAGACAGCCAACATGAACAAACAGGCGCTGTGCGATTAACACAAAGGCAAAGGCAATTAGCTAATGTGAAAGTAAGCACGTTAAAAAACCGTGTTTATCAGTCAGAGCTCTATGCACCGGGTGAAATTAAAGCGAATGGCTATAGTAGCTATGTATTGTCACCACGCGTTGATTCTATCGTGGTAAAACGCCATGCCATTTTAGGGCAACACATTAAGGCAGGTGCGCCGCTTGTAACTTTATTTAGTGCTGATGTGGCTAGCGCACAAACTATTTACCGGCTTGCTAAAGCGCAGTGGCAACGCGTGAGTAAAATGAGTCAAGGCACAGTAAGTGAAAAAAGCTTACTGACTGCGAAAGCCGAATATGAAGTTGCACTAAGTCAACTTGCAGCATTTGGTCTATCGCAAACAGCAATTATACAAAGCGAATCGGTCGCAGCTGAAAAACTCGGTGAATACACTTTATATGCAGGCACATCAGGGGCGGTGTTGAGTGATAATTTTGCCCAAGGGCAGCGTGTTGATGCTGGCACTGAGTTAATGCTTATCGCAGATGAAAGCCAGCTTTGGGTTGAAGCGCAATTATCAGCTAATCAAGCGATTGATATTGCTAAAGGCGCTATCGCTCAAGTGCGAGTGAATCAGCAATCATATACTGCCACCGTTATTCAAGAAGCACACACCATTGATCAGGTGACGCGTTCACGTATTGTGCGTTTGCGTGTCGAAAACTCTCAGCACGTATTACACCCTGGCATGTTCAGTGATGTGTATTTTTCATTTAAAACGAATCAAAAAGTACTCGCTGTACCAGAGCAAGCACTGCTTAGAAACCCTGACGGTGACTGGGCGGTATTTGTACAAGACGAAGATGGTGAACTTATCTCAACTGAAGTTGAGTTAGGCCGAAAATTTGCTGACTTTCGTGAAATTAAAGGCTTAGCACTGGGCACTCAAGTTGTCACTGAAGGGGCATTTTTTGTTGCATCAGAGCAAGCGAAAGGCGGCTTTGATCCGCATAACCATTAGGAGTTGGCGATATGTTTAATAAAATAATCGATAGCGCCATAGCTAATAAGCTACTGGTTTTGCTAGCACTATGCGTTTTGATTGCGACCAGTGCTATGGTTGTGCCAAAACTTAATCTGGATGCATTTCCCGATGTGACCAATGTTCAAGTCGCCGTTAATACTGAAGCACCCGGCTTAGCTGCGGTAGAGGTAGAGCAATTAATTACTTATCCAATTGAAGCGGTGATGTATGCATTGCCTGATGTAGAGCAGGTGCGGTCAATTTCAAAAACCGGTCTATCTGGTGTAACCGTGGTATTTAAAGAAGGTGTAGATATTTACTTTGCGCGGCAATTGGTGTTTGAGCGTTTGCAAGCTGCAAAAGAATTGATCCCAGCAGGAATTGGCTTGCCAGAAATGGGGCCTAATACCTCAGGACTTGGACAAGTATACCAATATTTATTAGCAGCTTCTCCTGAGTCAGGCCTTGATACTATGGCGCTGCGAAGCTTAAACGATTGGATTGTAAAGCTACTTATTTTGCCTGTTGATGGGGTAACAGAAGTGTTGTCGTTTGGTGGTGATGTTCGTCAATATCAAGTTAACCTCAATCCAAATAAATTACTTGCTTATCAGATTGATCTGCAGCAAGTTGTGAGTGCACTTGAAGAAAATAACACCAATGTTGGTGGCTGGTATATGAATCGTGGCCAAGAGCAGCTGGTTATTCGAGGAACGGGCTGGTTTAATGCCGGTGCAAAAGGGCTGCAAGAAATTGCACAAACGCCGCTGAAAAGCATTAATGGAACAGTTGTTACCATTGCTGATGTGGCGCAGGTGTCACTCGGCAGTGAAATTCGTCAAGGCGCTGCTACCATGAGTACAAAAGATGCTGATGGTAAGATTACATCGCTGGGCGAAGTGGTTACTGGCGTGGTATTAAAACGTATTGGTGCAAATACCAAGCACACTATTGATGGGATCAGTGCACGGATTGAATTAATTAATCAAGCCTTGCCCGAGGGTGTGACATTTGAGCCATTATATGACCAAGCCGATTTGATCACCCAAGCGGTCGATACGGTTGTTGATGCGTTGTTGCTTGCATTTGTGTTTATTGTTGTGGTGCTAGCACTATTTTTAATGAATCTTCGTGCAACAATATTGGTTTTACTATCGATCCCGATTTCAATTGCAATGGCACTGTGTGTTATGGCGTGGTTGGGACTGTCAGCTAATCTGATGTCATTAGGCGGTATCGCTGTGGCGATAGGGATGTTAGTGGATGGTTCAGTAGTGATGGTGGAAAATATCTTCCGCCATTTAACTAAAAACGCAGTCTCTACAGCAAGTAAAGACTCAGTAGCAGCATTGGTAGCCCAAGCGGCGAAAGAAGTGGCAAGGCCTGTGTTTTTCGCGGCATTAATTATCTTGGTTGTATTTATGCCTTTGTTTAGTTTTGAAGGCGTTGAAGCTAAGTTATTTCAGCCAATGGCTATTAGTATCATGCTAGCCATTATCGCTGCTGTGGTTGTAGCCCTAGTTATTGTGCCTGCCATGGCGGTGTTTTTATTCTTTAAAGGCGTTAGGGTTAGACGCAGTGTTGTACTTGAGCCTCTTGATCATGCATATAAAACAAGCTTACGTTGGGCGATGCAAGCACGCAAAACTGTGATTGCTATTGCAGCCGGATTGGTTGTTATGGCGGCACTATTATTACCCCAACTTGGCACTGAGTTTGTGCCCGAATTAGAAGAAGGCACAATCAATTTACGTGTGACACTAGCACCTTCAGCTAGTCTTGACACTGCACTTATGGTTGCGCCAAAGCTTGAAGCTATTTTACTTGAGTTTCCTGAGGTAGAGTATGCCTTGAGCCGAGTGGGCCGCCCAGAAGTAGGTGGCGATCCAGAGCCAGTTAATAATATAGAAATATACTTAGGCTTAAAACCTGTGAGTGAATGGCAATCGGCTGGGAACCGAGCACAACTGCAGTTGTTGATGGAGCAAAAGTTAGCGCAATTTCCGGGCTTGTTATTTAACTTTTCGCAGCCAATTGCCACTCGGGTTGATGAGTTGCTGTCGGGCGTTAAAGCGCAACTAGCTATCAAACTCTTTGGTGCTGACTTAGATGTATTAGTGACTAAAGGGCAAGAAATCGAACTGGCGGTTAAGGGAGTCACTGGCGCGAAAGATGTGGCAATGGAACAAATTGCGGGTGAGGCGCAGTTAGTGATCACGCCCAACCGTCAAGCGTTATCACGTTATGGCTTATCTGTAGGTGACTTAATGTCAATCGTTCAGCACGGCATAGGTGGTCAATCGGCAGGGCAAATAATCAATGCCAATGAGCGTTATGACATATACGTGCGTATGGCAAAACAGTTTCGTGATTCGCCAGAGTCAATAGAAGATTTACGGTTATCGTCACCTAGTGGGGCGGTTGTTCGAGTAGGTGATGTGGCGGGTGTTAAAATTGAATCAGGTCCGCCGCAAGTACGCCGAGATGACGTGCAACGCCGAGTGGTTATTCAAGCCAATGTACAAGGGCGCGATATGGGTTCTGTTGTTGCTGATATTCGCCAAACTATTGCTCAACAAGTGGAGCTTCCGACAGGCTACGGCGTCAATATTGGTGGCCAATTTGAAAACCAACAACGTGCGCAACAGCGCCTTTCTATTGTGGTGCCTATTTCTTTAGCCTTGATTGCCTTGCTGCTGTATTTTGCTTTTGGCTCACTATCTCAAGCGTTACTTATTTTAGTTAATGTTCCTTTGGCTGTCATTGGTGGGGTTGTTGCTTTGTTTGTGTCTGGGCAGTATCTATCGGTGCCTAGCTCTGTTGGTTTTATCACCTTGTTTGGGGTCGCGGTGTTAAACGGTGTGGTGATGGTTGAAAGTATCAATAATAGAGTAAAAGCGGGTGATACCTTAAGTGATGCTGCATTTAATGGGGCACTATCACGCTTACGTCCGGTACTGATGACGGCATTAACCTCGGCACTTGGACTCATACCAATGCTATTATCGACAGGGATTGGGGCTGAAATTCAAAAGCCCTTAGCAACAGTGATTGTTGGCGGGTTATTTACAGCCACCTTTTTAACACTCTTTGTTTTACCTGTGTTATATCCAAAATTTAGCCGTCAGTATAAAACACAGCATCGCTAGCTTAGCCATAGGGCTAACAGGCTGAGAGTAAAATTTACAATGCAGTGAATGGCTTATAAAACGGGTTGTAAAGTGAGAGTGCAATTTATAACACAAGGCGCATAAACTTGCGTCCTGTGTTATTTAGTGCATTATTAGTTAGATATAGATGGAAAAGGTTTTGGTTAAAAATAACAATGCAAAAAAATCAGAGTAATTATAAAGGCCAATCTATCCGCAGTAAGTTGATAGTTACGTTTATTATTATTTCTTTAGTGCCTTTATGTTTGCTTTCTTGGTTTAGTTTTAACCATGTTACCCAGTCTTTAGAACAAAATGCTGAAGTAGAGCTTAAAGAGTTAAGCCATATCGGTAAGCAATTTGCTGATATATGGTTTACTGATCATGTTAAAGATATTTATTTATTAAGCGATCAACTCCAGCACAATCAGTTAGAAAAACAATTGTTTATTGATAAATTTGTCGCGCGATACGAGTTTGTTGATAATATTCATATATTGTTTGATCCGCAAAATACGCCTAGCCCACGAACTAACGGGCAATTTACGCAGTTAAATCAAGATCAACTTATCGCCATGCTGGCTAAGTTAGAACAAGGCGAAAGAAGCGTATTTATTTCCAGCTCAGAGCCCGTGGCACAGCACTTTATTGGCGTAGCAATACATGATGAGCAACAAAAATTGACCTCCATTGTGTTGGTTACAGTTAATTTTCAGGGACTGTTGACGAGTTTAGAAAGTATTCATGAAGCAAACCCCAGCTTAAACTTTTACCTTGTTAAAAACGGAGCTATTCAAGGAACAAATCAAGCTTTGAGCTTCATTGCTGGCAGTGAGAACCCTGAAACACACCAGGGGGTATTTACATATTCTAAAAATACCAATGAATTATATTATGCCATTTTAACTGAGCTTAACTTTGCCGATGCGAAAGGCTGGCAGCTACTTGTTGAAAAACCAAGTGATGTTATGTTGTTAAGTGCAAGGCAGTATAAACGAATTGCAGTAATCACTAGTAGTTTAGCACTGATGACCATTTTGATATTGTCGTTGTGGTTTGCACGGCGATTATCACGGCCATTAGTGCAACTAGCGAAAGCAACAGAAAACATAACGAATGGAACTCAAGAGCATGTACCAATTTTAACTGATAGTGCTGAGCTACATCAGTTATCTATCGATCTTGAGTTGCTAGTTAACAGTAAAGAGCAACAGCAAGCGCGTTTACAGCAACAAAGTGATGCCCTAAAACATGCTTTAAAACAATTAACTGAACAAAAAAATGCTTTAGATGAGCACGCCATTGTGGCTATTACTGACATCAAAGGCAGTATTACATTTGTTAATAATAAATTTTGTGAAATTAGTGGTTACAGTGAAGCTGAGTTGCTGGGGCAAAATCACCGTATGCTGAATTCAGGCAGACACACTAAAAGCTTTTTTAAAGGAATGTATAAAACTTTAAAACAAGGCAAAGTGTGGCATGGGCAAATATGTAATAAAGCTAAAAATGGCGCTTATTATTGGGTCGATACCACCATTTTACCTTTTTTTGATGAACAGGGTCACGCACAAAGTTATATTGCCGTACGTACCGATATTACCGCATTAAAGCATCAAGAAATTGAACTTGAGCAACACAAAACCCAATTGCAACTTGTGCTCGACAGTACCGCTGTAGGGGTGTGGGATTGGTATATAGACACCGATAAGGTTTACTTTAACAATCGATGGGCTGAAATAATAGGTTACACGTTAGCGGAGCTCGAGCCAACCGATATTAATACTTGGCAAGACAATGCCCACCCAGATGACCTTATAGTGTCAGAGCAAAAGCTGACGGAGCACTTTTGTGGTCATACTGATTACTATGTTGCTGAGTCGAGAATGAAGCATAAAAATGGTCAGTGGATCTGGATTTTAGATACCGGCCGTGTTGTTGAATGGAATACGGATGGTACGCCAAAACGTATGATCGGTACCCACTTAGACATTACCGAGCGTAAAGAGATCGAAACCCAATTACAACAAGGGCGGGATCGGTTTGCATCGCTGGTTGAAAATATCCCGGGCATTGTCTATCGCTGCAAATATGACGAGCAATGGACCATGCTTTATATGAGTGACCAAACAAAAACGATTACAGGCTATGAACCTCATGATTTGGTTAATAACTATCACCTTGAATTTGCTCAGTTAATTCATCCAGATGATGCCGCTAAAGTGGAACAAGAAGTTGCCAAGCAAATAGCGTTACAGCAGCCTTGGTCTATCGAATACCGGTTAATTGCATCGGACTCAAGCACGCACTGGGTACATGAAAAAGGCCAAGCAGTGTTTGATGATTCGTCGAATGTGCTCTACCTTGATGGATTTATTTTAGATATTACCGAGCAATATAATACCCAATCGCAGTTGTATCGTCAGCAAAGCCTACTTGAAACCATGAGTAAACAAGGGCAAATCGGTGCTTGGGAAGTTGATTTAGAGCGTGCAAAAATCTATTGGTCAGAAGAAGTTAAAGCAATTCATGAAGTGTCAGATGATTATCAACCTAAAATTGAACAAGCGCTGGATTTTTATAAAGAAGGAATGCACCGAGATAAAATTAGTGAGCTATTTGAAAAGGCCGTTGCAGATGGGCAAAGTTGGGAAGTCGAACTGATTATAATTACTAAAACAGGTAAAGAGCGTTGGGTTAAATCAATAGGGCAAGCTGAGTTTTCAGAGGGTAAATGCATTCGTGTTTATGGCTCTTTTCAAAATATTGATACGTATAAACGCCTTGAATTAGAAAGTATTAAAGCAAATCAGTATAACAAAAACTTAGCCAGCCTAACGGTATCACCGCAAATACTCTCTGGTAATTTTAGTAAGGTAAAAGATTTAGTTGCGCAATCCATGTGCGAAGTACTGAATGTACAACGAGCATCAGTGTGGTTGTTTGATTCGAATAACCAAGAAATGCACTGCATGAGTTTATACAGTGCCGAAGAAGGCGTGCAGCAGCAAAGCTTTGTGTTAAAAGTAGATGAATATCCAAGTTATTATAAAACGATTTTTGCCCAAGGCTTATTAGGCATTAACAATGTTAATACCCATCCCGCTACGGTTGAGTTTATTAAAGATTACACTTCGCCTTTAAATATTAAGTCGATTCTCGATGCCGTAATCTCTACGGGTGATGGGATTTTGGGGGTGATTTGTGCTGAGAGTGTGGGTGAATACCGGGCTTGGAGTCAGAACGAAGAAACTTATTTACGTTCACTTGCTACCCTTGTTGGCAGTGTATTAATGTCGCAAAACCAAAAAGAAACCGCTGAAGAATTAAAAGTTGCATTGGCAAAAGCGAATGATGCTGCATTGGCGAAAAGCCAGTTTTTGGCAACCATGAGTCATGAAATTCGAACACCAATGAACGGTGTTTTAGGGATGTTAGAGCTAATAGAGCTGGAGCCGTTAAACAAGCCAGTACAAACGAAGGTTTCGATTGCGAAAAATAGCGCTCATTCTTTGTTGTCGGTGATCAACGACATTTTAGACTTTTCTAAAGTAGAAGCAGGAAAAATCGAGCTAGAGAGCATTAACTTTAATGCGTGTGATTTATTAGGCCAAGTGGCTGAATCGCAAGCTTTACGGGCACAAGAAAAGAACATAGAGATTATTCTTGATGTTGTTGGTGTGGTTCCTGCTGATCTTAGAGGCGATCCAGGGCGGATCCGCCAAGTACTGACAAACTTAATCAGTAATGCTGTTAAGTTTACCCAACAAGGCGAGGTTGTTATAACCGCTAATTTAGCGCGTTTAGATGAGCAGTATCAGTTAACTATTTCGGTTAAAGACTCAGGGATAGGGATTGATAGTGCAAAACAAAAAGACTTATTTAGCCCATTTTCGCAAGTCGATGCTTCAACAACCCGTGAGTATGGCGGTACAGGGCTTGGTCTCGCTATCTGTAAGCAACTTTGTGAGCTTATGGGTGGCTCAGTGAGTGTTACCAGTGAAGTCGGTAAAGGCAGTGAGTTTACCGCTAGTGTTATGTTACTACCAGGAGTTGAAACTCAACAAAGTATTCCTCGTATCGATATGGAACAGCTGAGTATTCTAGTGGTTGATGACAATGAAACAAACCGGATAGTGATCAGCCAGCAATTAGAACACTGGGGAGCAAACGTTGAGCTTGCCTGCGATGCAAATCAAGCTATCCGTTTATGCAAAAGTCGTGTTAGTGACAATTTACCGCTTTATGATATTGCAGTCCTTGATATGCAAATGCCTGACATTGATGGCATCGAATTATGTCGAATATTAAAAGCAGATGAAGCATTTAAGGCTATGCCATTAGTGATGATGACCAGTATAGCGGGCATGGAAGGGGCGCAGCGCTACAGTGATGCCGGTTTTCAGGCATACTTTCCTAAACCTATCACAACGGCGGATCTTATTTCTGCGATGGCAGTGATCGCAAATAACAGCGATGAAACTGATCTACCGCTTGTTACTTCAAGCTACATTTCATCGTTACGCAGTATTAATAAGAATAATTATATCCTGCTAGTGGAAGATAACCCAATCAATCAACAAGTCGCTAAGCTAATGTTAAGTAAGCTAAACTATCAAGTGACTTTGGCTGAAAATGGGCAACAAGCATTGTCTATATTAGCAAAGGTGCCCGGCGACCATTTTGCTTTGGTATTGATGGATTGCCAAATGCCTATAATGGATGGGTTTGATGCCACTCGTGCGATTCGCGCAGGTGAAGCCGGTTATAAACATCAAGATATTACCATTATTGCGCTGACGGCTAATGCCATGGATACCGATCGCGATTACTGTTTAGCCACCGGTATGAATGATTATTTAGCCAAACCAATTCAATTAGATATATTAAAAGAGAAACTCGAGCAATTTTAAATGAATAACACACAGACAATCACAATTAGAGATGCACAGCCATCAGATGCAGCAACCATTTTGCACTTTATTAACGAACTTGCCATTTATGAAAAAGAACCTGATGCAGTAAAAACTGATGAGCAAGCAATTTTAAAAACCTTGTTTAGTGAAGGGGCAACAGCACACAGCATTATTTGTTTAGACGGTGATGAAGCCATTGGCTTTGCCGTGTACTTTTATAACTACTCTACTTGGCTTGGTAAAAACGGTTTGTATTTAGAAGATTTGTACGTAAGCCCAGATAGTAGAGGTAAAGGGGCCGGTAAACTGATAATGAAACACTTAGCTCGTCAGGCGATCAGTAAAGATTGTGGCCGTTTTGAATGGGTTGTTTTAGATTGGAATCAACCAGCTATTGATTTTTATAACAGTATTAATGCCAAGCCACAGGATGAATGGATTATTTACCGACTCGCTGGGCAAGAGTTAATTGAGTTTGCTGAAAGATAAAGGTTAAGATCAATATAAATAAAAATCATTTGCATTAAGTTGTGTTGGTGTGTAGATTAAGCGCATCAATATAATTTTGTGCAGGTGATTAAATGCCACGCCCTCAACTGAATGATAGTTTAAACTTACCACAAGTCGATCAAGCACTTAGTCCTTGGCAATCAAATATCATGGCTGGTAATTATGCGTTTGAGCGTGGTGCGTTACTAGAAGCTAGGGATAAGTACACCACAGCGCATACACTCGCAGCTCACCTTTTAAGCCAATTTAGTAAAGCAAAAGTATGTCAATCGGTGATTGGGGCGATAGAGCACTGTTGCCCTGCATTAGTGGTTGCTGCACATAACCTTGCAGATACTTATCGAGCTATGAATCAATGTGAACAAGCATGTAAATGGCTGTGTGATGTTCACCTTACCTTGAGCGATTTAATAAAGCATCCGTGTAATACAGTGCGCACTGTTGTAGTGCATCACCACCATAAGACTTATTTAGAGTTAGTACAATTTGCAAAATTGCACAGTCATCACCCGCACCTGATTGAAAAAATAAATCACACTTTAAGTTATTCACCTGATCAACCTGCAACCTTGCATTGATCAATCACCCATAAGCCTTAAAGGAGCAATCATGGCATACACACTTCCTCCGTTACCATACGAATATGATGCGTTAGAGCCTCACATAGACGCCAAAACCATGGAGATTCATCATACACTGCATCATCAAACATATATTAATAAAGCAAATGCAGCGCTTGAAGATACACATTATGCAGAGCAAGACACTGAAACCTTGCTTCGTAAAATAAGCACTTTGCCGCAATCATTGCAAAAGGCAGTGCAAGAGCATGCAGGTGGACATAATAACCACTCGTTATTTTGGACAGTGATGAGTCCAAATGGAGGTGGAGAACCACAAGGCGAATTAGCGCAAGCCATTAATACTGCATTTTCAGATTTTGAAAGCTTTAAAACGCAATTTACTAATGCTGCTGTCAGTCGTTTCGGCAGTGGTTGGGCATGGCTTAGTGTTACCGCTAATAAAGAGTTGGTGGTAGAAAGTAGTTTAAATCAAGACAGTCCATTAATGCATGGCAATACACCTATTTTGGGCTTAGATGTATGGGAACATGCTTATTACTTGAAGTATCAAAACCGCCGCCCAGAATACATAGCTGCATTTTACAATGTTATTAATTGGGATGAAGTACAGCGACGTTATGATGCGGCAATAGGATAAGTGCCGAAAACGGCTAGTAAACTGTTATTTTTCGCGTAAGCTAGTTGTTAGAAGCAGTTAGTTTGAGCATTAATTTATGGATACCAGCCATTGGCAACGTGCCCGTCAAAGCCGTGATCATCGTTTTGACGGGCTGTTTTTTATTGCAGTGAAAAGCACCGGCATTTATTGTCGGCCAATATGTCCCGCCCCAACCGCAAAAGAACATAACGTAGAGTATTTTCAGTATGCTCATAGTGCAGCACTCGCTGGTTTTAGACCCTGTATTCGTTGTCGCCCAGATAGCGCCCCAGGCAGCAGCGCGTGGCAAGGCACACAAACCACAGCCTTACGGGCAAAAGCTCTCATTGATAGTAACTTTAGCCAGCCGCAAAGTTGTGAACAATTGGCTGAGCGTTTAGGGATCACCAGTCGTTACTTACGCCGTTTATTTCATCAACATTTTGGTATTTCAGTTACTCAATATCGTTTATTTAATCAATGCCATTTTGCTAAAACGTTATTGCAAGAAACCAGTTTACCTGTATCTGAGATTGCCTTCGCAGCGGGTTTTAACAGTATTCGTCGTTTTAATGATGCATTTTTACAGCAGCTACATATATGCCCAAGTAAAATGCGAACCAAGTCAAAGCCCAATACCAGCAAAATAACGCTAAAGTTGCCTTTTAGGCCGCCTTATAATTGGTTAGCACTACAGCAATTTTTAGCAAAAAGATTGATTGCACCGATTGAGTGGTTATCCGACATTAGCTATGGCCGTAGTTTTAAGACTGAGCAATATCATGGTCAGTTTACGGCCACATTTGTAAAAGATAAGCATTATTTTTCAGTGGAAATAGACATAAGTGATCCCCGCTTTTTGCATCCTATATTGACCAATATACGCCGTGTACTTGATTTAGATGCAGATACAGCCCTGATAGAACAACATTTGAACACCCATATTCACGGCGCTTTTAAGTTGACAGAGGGCTTACGTTTACCGGGTATTTGGTCTGCTTTTGAAGCAGGAATGCGGGCAGTGTTAGGGCAGCAAGTTAGCGTGAGTGCTGCCCATAACTTAGTCACGAAGTTAGTTAGTGAGTTGGGTGAAAAAGACCAAGCGCGTGTTTATTTCCCTACACCCTCATCGGTAGCTACAAGTGAATTGAGCTTTTTTAAAATGCCACAGGCGCGTAAAAATGCACTGATTAACTTAGCTAACTTTTGTCAACAACACCCGAATTGTACGGACTTAGATCAATGGCTGGCATTAAAAGGTATCGGCCCGTGGACGGTTAATTACGCTAAGTTACGGGGGCAAAGTCAGCCAGACATCTTACTTGATGGTGATTTAGGTGTTAAAAAAGCGCAAGCAAATGCCTCAGCTTTTGAGAGCGGGGCATGTTCACCATTTCGTAGTTATTTAACTTTTCAACTATGGCAACAACTTATATGAATACAACACCACACACTATTCAAACGCAGATAATGAGCCCGCTTGATAATGTTATTATTCAAGCAACAACCAAAGGTGTGAGTTATGTTGGCTTTTATCCACCCACGCAATACCCTGAAACAAGTATTGAGCAAGTCACTAACCTTCACATTCTTGAATGTGCAAAGCAGCTCGAGCAGTATTTTAATAAACAACGACAGAGTTTTTCATTAAGTTTGGATACCCAAGGAACCGAGTTTCAACAAGCTGTTTGGCAAGCATTAATAGCAGTACCTTATGGTAAGACGCAAAGCTATAGTGATATCGCAATTGCATTAAATAATCCTAAAGCTGTCAGAGCCGTTGGTGCTGCAAATGGCAAAAATCCAATCAGTATTATCGTTCCTTGCCATCGTATTATCGGCGCCAGTGGAAAATTAACCGGCTATGCCGGTGGCTTAAAGCGTAAACAGTGGCTGCTAGAACATGAGGGGATTTTATAAAATTATCGAACTTTTAAATTTAAGGTCTACACTCTAAAGAGACATAACTAATTACAGTTGATTTAGAAGGGTGAGTGTAGGATGAAAAGCTCATTACATGCTTTTATTTTAATTAATTTATTTGTTTTTAATTTTTCGGTATTTGCGACTACAGAACTAAAATTTTGTTATGAAGATAAACAGGTTGCCCCTTTATTTATAGGGGCAGGGCAGACAATTGCGCTGCATGAACCTGGCGCCGTATTAGAGTTAATACGTCAATTAGATAAAAAACTCTCAAGTATTAAAATTAGCTATCAACGAAAGCCTTGGCAACAGTGTGTGAACGATCTAAAAAACAATCGTATTGACGCAGTTATTGCTAGTTACGGCAAAGGTCGAGAGCGTTTTGCGGTGTTCCCTACGACTCAACATAATACCCCTGATACCAGCCGTGCTTTGAATCAAGTTAGCAGTTGTTTAGTCGGAGGGGAGAAGTTTAGAGAGCAATGGCGAACCCGCGAAATCTTCCAGCAAAGAGCCTTTACACTTGCGTTACCAAACGGTTATGGCTTATCAAACACCCTTGAAAAAGAACCGTTTTTTATTCACTACACCCATTCTCGCGATAAAGCCTTTGAACTGGTGGACAAAGGCGTGGTAGATGCCACCGTCGAGATTTGTAAAATTGGTGATATTGAAATCACCAATTTTGCTAACAGTAACTACGATTTACAAGCTATCTACCCTCCTTATGAACTACAGCATGGCTACTTGGTTTTTTCGCAGCAGTTCTATAAGCAAAATAAAGGGTTAAGTAAACAGATTTGGCAAAAAGTAAGCACATTAGATAGCGCTAAGTTATTGATTGACTACTTTAGTAATATGTCTGATACAAAGTATGCAAAGAATTGATTAGGACGATATTACTTTGGTTAGTTAAAACTGACGTCAAGTTTGACTGTAAAGGGGCATTACAGTACAGGCTTATATTATCAACCAAGACTTAAAGCACTTTATACATTCTTGATCTAATAAAATGAGTGATGAAAGAGCGAATATGCGCTAGCATACTTGCTCTTTTTATGGATTTCAGTTCAAGGTAACTAGATGGCTCAGCTGTATTTTTATTATTCTGCAATGAATGCAGGTAAATCAACCACATTACTTCAATCAGCATTTAATTATCGTGAACGCGGCATGGAACCAGTTATATTAACAGCGGCTATTGATGACAGAGCTGGAGTTGGGGTCGTATCATCACGGATTGGTTTACAAGCAGACGCGCATATTTTTGATGCGGATAAAGATGTATTTGAGCTTATCAAAAGCTTAAACAGTGAACAAAAACGCCATTGTGTATTAGTTGATGAGTGCCAATTTTTATCTAAACAGCAAGTGTTACAGCTGACTGATGTTGTTGATGAACTCGGTATACCGGTTTTATGTTATGGCTTACGTAATGACTTTAGAGGCGAGCTATTTACTGGTTCACAGTATCTTTTAGCATGGGCCGATAAACTTATTGAGCTTAAAACCGTGTGTCATTGTGGGCGTAAAGCGAATCATGTGTTGCGTACAGATGAGCACGGTGAAGCCATTGCTGATGGCGACCAAGTGGAAATTGGTGGTAATAATCGCTATGTCTCTGTGTGTCGTAAACACTATAAAGCGGCGTTAAATCTCAGCCGCTAATGCATGTATAAATGTATCGATTGATTCTCTAGTGATACCCAAGTGTGTCACTAAACGAAGCGGTGCACCTGGCGAAAACAGTATATTTTGAGTTGCTAAGCGTTGACTGATAGCTACTAGATCAATCTCATTATCGACATTAGCATAGACGATATTAGTTTCAACGCTACCAGGCTCTACATGAAAACCACAAAGGGTATTCAGTTGAGTAGCTAAATACTGTGCATTGTTATGATCATCCGATAACCGTTTTGTATTATGTTCAAGCGCATACTGCCCAGCTGCTGCTAACATACCTGCTTGGCGCATGCCTCCACCAAGCACTTTACGCCAACGCCGAGCTTTTGTTATAAGGGCTTCATCACCAAGAAGAATAGAGCCAACAGGGGCACCAAGTCCTTTAGATAAGCACACTGAAACAGAATCAAAGTATTGTGTAATTTCTCTAATATCAACTCCAAGTTTAATGGCTGCATTATAGACTCGAGCCCCGTCGAGATGCAGGGAAAGTTGATACTCGTCAACAAAATCCCGTGCAGATTTAAGGTAATCCAGACTCAATACTTGACCGCCTATGGTGTTTTCAAGGCTGACTAGCTTGGTTTTTGCAAAATGGAAGTCATCAGCTTTAATGGCTGCTTTCACTTTAGTTAAGCACAGGCTTCCATCTTTTTCATTTTCAATTGGTTGGGGTTGGATTGAACCGAGAACAGCTGCACCACCTCCTTCAAATTGATAATTATGGGCACGTTGGCCGCAAATGTACTCGTCACCGCGTTCGCAATGGGCCATCAGGGCAAGTAGGTTGGCTTGCGTACCTGAACTACAAAACAGGGCGCTGGCAAATCCATGGCGTTGTGCTGCAAATTGTTCGAGGGCATTGACACTGGGATCATCGCCGTACACATCATCACCTAAAGGTGCGTTGTGCATCACTTCACGCATAGTTTTACAAGGTTGGGTTACGGTATCCGAACGAAAATCAATCATGCTGTATTCCTTATAAACTTAACTCTTGGCATATCTCTTCACGAGTGGCTTGTTCAAAATAGCTCCAAGCAATGAAGCGGCTCACTTTTTGACCTTGTGCCATGTCGATTATTTTAACCTCTGCGACCGGATGTTTACTCAGCTCCTGTTGTAATACACTGAGCGTTTCTTTTTTTGACACAAGCGATGTAAACCACAAGCATTGCTCTGCAAACTCATTACTTTCTTTGATCATGGTGGAAATAAATTGGGCTTCACCTCCTTCACACCAAAGCTCATTATTTTGACCACCAAAATTTAAGTCTGACTTAGGTGCTTTACCGAGATTGCGCCATTTACGTTCAGTTCCTTGCGCTGCAGCCTCAAAGCTTGCATGAAAAGGAGGGTTGCACAGTGTTAAATGAAAGAGGTCTTTGGCGTTGATCACACCGTTGAAAATATGCTCAGGATGCTTTTGCAGTTTAATGTTGATCTTACGGTTATTAAATTGCGCTAACTGCTTGGCAAGTTTTACGGATGTCGGATCAATATCACTTGCGGTGAATGCCCAGTTATATTCTGCAGTACCTGTAAGCGGATAGACTAAGCTTGCGCCCGTGCCAATATCAAGCACTTTTACTTGTTTACCAGTGGGGATCGTGCCTTGATTATCTGCGCTGAGTAAGTCTGCTAGATAATGAATATAATCAACACGCCCAGGGATCGGTGGACATAAGTTGTGCTCAGGAAAATCCCAAAATTCAACATCATAATAGGCTTTTAATAAAGCTTGATTGAGTGTTTTAACTGCTTTGTTATCGCTAAAGTCGATACTTGTTTGTTTTGCTGGTGTCTCAATTAAAAAAGTAGATAAGGCAGGCTCTTTAGCTGTTAAAAGCGTAAAGTCATAGCCTTGATTATGGCGATTACGAGGGTGTAACTTTGATTTTTTTGACGAGACTTTCATTATTGATTACTAGCTGAGTACACAAGTCGTTAGTTTAACAGATTAAGAAACCGAGGGTAATTTTAAACTGCCATATTACAGGCGTTGCTGGTAGGATGAGTTAAAATGAGCACATAATAACAATAGGCTGCATTATGACAATTAAACAAGAATCTGTTTATATTCAATTAAGCGAGCAACAAACGCTGCATTTAAGGCGCATATATAACGATGAAAAAATCGGACCCGCGGTTTTATTTGTGCATGGGGCTGTAGAGAATGGCAAAATATTTTATACCCACAGTAATAAAGGCTTGGCTCCATATTTAGCTGAGCAGGGGTATGTTTGCTATGTTGCGGATTTACGCGGTCGAGGAGAGAGTAAACCAGCTATTTCAAAGTATGCTCAATATGGTCAAACCGAAGCCATTATTGAAGATATACCCGCGTTCATTGCTAAAATTACTGAGCTTGAAGGTAAGGCTCCTGCGTATTGGGTGGCTCACTCTTGGGGCGGCGTACTAATGAATAGTGTATTTGCTCGCTACCCTGAGTATATTAATGATGTGAAAGCCTGTGCCTACTTTGGTACTAAGCGTTCGTTGTACAATCATCATCCTAAAAAATACCTGCAAGGGAATCTAATTTGGTATTTCTTAGCACCTATTTTAGCGAAAAAGCACGGTTACTTACCGGCAAAACGTTTAAAGTGGGGCAGTGATGATGAAACGAAAAAATCTCATTATCAAAGCATGCAGTGGGCAAAAAGACAGCCTTGGGTGGATTCTGATGACGGCTTTGATTACGCTAAAATTGTCGGTGATTTACAGTTACCACCGACACTGCATATTGCAGGGGTAAAAGATAAAGCCCTTGCTCAGCCTATTGATATTCAAAAATTTATTGATGAATCGGGCAAAGGTGTGCAAAAACTACAAATTTATGGTCGTAAGCATGGTCATAAACATGACTATGACCATATCAATATGCTGACCCACCCAAGCGCTAAGCTGGATCAATTTACTGATTTAGTTAATTGGTTTGCGACGCATTAAGTAAGTTACGTAGTGTTGCTTCAAAACGCTTATACTGCTCAGTTGCTTTGGTGTTTATCGGCTCACGAACAGCGCCTTTACTGAGCGTACTAACGGGTTGCTTCGATTTATAAAAATCTAAGCAACCTGCTTCGTATTCACACCCTAAAAAATTAAAAACGTGCTGTAAAGTTTCTTTCGGCTGGTTTACTAGCTGCTCGTACTGCAATGTGAAAATTGAGTCTGAAAACGCCATATGCCAATGCTGCATAAGGTTTTGGTATAAGCTGTAATAAGTTTTAAATTCAGGTAATGAACAAAAATAGGGTTCGTTTTCGCCAAAGTAATTACTAAAAACCGACCAAGCTGTTGCATCAAAGCCGCGTTGCATATCAATAAACTTGGCGTTCGGGTAAAGCAATTTGATCAGTCCCAGCGACTGATAATTAGCAGGTAATTTATTGACCATAAAGGCACGTATAGATTTGGCCTGTTTGAGCCGCTGGGTGTAAATCTCCCTTGCTTGCATTATTACAGAGGGGGTGAGTGCTGATAAGCATTCAGGATAGGGCAGCTTGGTTTTATGTTCAATAAAAGGCACAACATCTCGGCTGATTGTACTATCTTCACCTATGGTGGCAAATTCGCTATGAGTTGCAAGTATTTGTTCAAGTAGGGTTGAGCCGCTACGGGGCATACCGATAATAAATACTGGCGTTAGGGTCGCTGTAAAATTACTGTGATCTGATTGGAATAGTTCTATAGGGTGATGTTGTTTTATGTGCTCATAAAACTCAGCGAGTTGCGCTGTTTTAAAGTCAGTTAATTGAAATTGCAATTTGTTGGCTAAAATATAATAGTTTGCCGCTTGCTCAAGATCATTTAGCTTGTCATAACTTTTCGCTAAGGCGTAATAACACACCATTTTTAAGCGTAAATTATTGGTTTGTGTGAGCAAGTGGTGCAAATTACTGATGTAATTATGCTGCTCGTCAAAGCGGCCTAATTGCACTAACTCGTAAAGTATATAAGCTGTGACTGGGTAAAGTCCGATACTGAGTGCTTGAGCGAATGTCGTATGGGCTTTATCGAGTTCGCCATAGGTCAAATAATGTTGTGCAAGGTAGTAATGTGGCTCAGGGTGGTTGCTTGCAATTGATTTTGCGTATTCAAGCACGGTCAGAGCATCTGCTGGTGAATTGACCCCGTTAAATGCATCAGCAAGGGCATGCAGCGGTTCAAGCATATTAGGTAAATGCTCGCAGGCCCGTTGTAATAAGTACACGGCTGCATCAAAGCGTTCGAGTCGTAATGCTATTCGGCCTAAGCCAAAAAGCGCATTGCCGTTGTTTGGATCTGTTTTGAGCAGGGTTTTAAAATGAAACTCCGCCTCTTTTAAACGGTTGTCGGCAAGTAATTGGTTCGCTTTTTCAAGTAGCATACGTCACTGTATTTGGATTTTTAGTCTTATTTGTTCATTTAATATAAAACGAAAAAGGCGAAATGTCTTGAGCATTTCGCCTATCTTTTATTACTTAGTCTTGCTTAAAAGGTATACGTTGCTTTCACGTAGTAAAAACCGCCATTAATACCATAAGGTGATGTTTCATAGTATTTCCCACCCCAGTTATTATTAGGAATGCCTGTACTATCATAGAAATCAAGTTCTTCAGCATCTTGGTCTAGCAAGTTTTGTGCGCCGACCGAGAAACTGATCTCTTCATTTAAGAAGTAAGTAATTTCAGCATCTAATGTTACGGCAGCATCAGCGGTTTTAGCTGTAGCATCGTAGTCGACGTGTACTCCTTGATATTCACCATAGTAGTTTAAGCGAGTAAACGCAGAAAAGCTTTCCCACTGTTGTGCCCAGCTTAGCGTTGCTCGGTGATTTGGTAAGTCATTTTCTAAGCGGCTTACTTTAAATGCACCAGTTATATCACTTGAGCGTGTTACTTCGGTGTCGTTCCAGTTATAGGCAAGGCTAAAGGTCGAGCTACCACCGAGTAAATCTGCAGCATAGTTTGCAACGAGGTCAACCCCTTGAGTTGTTGTATCAAAGTCATTGGTAAAGAAACTAACTTGCGCCAGGCTTTGTACATTTGCCACGCCAGCAGCTTCCAAAGTATCTTTATCTTCTTGACTAAGCTCAATTTTATCTGATTGACTAATTCGATCATCTACCTGAATATTATAGTAATCAATCGTTAAGAAAAGGTCGCCAATTGTGTATACCGCACCAAATGTATAACTTTGTGACTCTTCGGGTTCAAGCTCTGTACCACCTAACTGCACTGCGATAGGGTTAGTGGGTGGTAATAATGCTGAATCTACCAATACACCACTGCTTAGGTTGGTTTGTACATTACTTACATTTGCTTGGCCAACGGTCGGAGCTCTAAATCCGGTGCTAATTGAACCACGAATATTTAAATCTTCAGTAACATGGTATTGGCCTGTTAATTTATAATTAGTGGTTGAGCCAAAGGTATCATAATCTTCAAAGCGCAGGGCTAAGCCTACTAAGAAGTCTTCGGTGAAAGGTGCTTCGACATCAACATAGGCTGCATAGTTGCGACGGGTATACTCCCCTGCATCCGATGGTTTAAAACCAGGGAAACCATTTGAGCCGATACCAAAACCTTGATCAGTTAATGGGCCTGCGGTAAATGATGCTTCATCACCCGATGTTACTGTGAAGGTTTCTTCATGCCACTCTAAGCCACCGGCCATATTTACGTCGTATGCTAAACCCCAATCAAAGCCTTTTGATAAATCAAAATTAAAGTTTTTCTCAAGCTGCGAGTATTTACCAGGGCTAAAGTCTCGAGGGCTATCTGGACCTAAAGATGCGTTGATCGTATCATAGATAAAGTAACGTGATTCGTTTAAACCCACAGTACCGCTTAAATCATAAAAAGCCCCTTCTAGCATACCGCCAGTGAACTCACCTTTAGTACCCATGGTTAGTGAGGTATCAGTGATATTACCGCCAAAGTTAGGTGTAAAGCCACCAGGAAGCATTTCGTTAAACGCGAAACAATCAGGGTTATTTGCAACTTGATTAATATAATCAGGATTGTCTAATACATTATCGTCGATCATTATATCTGTAGGGCAGTTACCGCTCATATCACCTGTTAAATCACCAACTAATAGAGTTTGACCTTCATCATTGGAATATGCACCAGGGCGCGTGTGTGGGTTACGATAATAAAAACCACCACGTACATCACGCTCAGAATAATTACCAAACATATAAAACTCAGAGTCGTTAGTAAGCTCTAAGCCAACGTTACCAAAAATTGAAATATCATCATCAACTTCAGGTGCACCCCAAACTTGTGCTAATGATGAAACCTCAGGCACGCCCGCAGCGGCAAGTGCAGCAGCATCTGCACGCTGTACAGAACGACTTGTCGCATCGGCAGTCTTGTATTGAAAGCTCAGGTTGGCAAAGCCATTATCTGTAAAAGGTAGGCCAATGTTGCCTGAGATTTGCGTTGTATCTCCATCGCCTTCGTAGTATTCACCTTGGCGTACTTCAAAGCTTCCGCCTTCTGAGGCATCTTTGAGTACAAAGTTCATTACACCAGCAATGGCATCTGAACCATATTGCGCTGCAGCACCGTCACGTAACACTTCTACTTGCTTAAGCGCGATGCTAGGGATCACTGAAATGTCCGCACCTTGTGCGCCATCATTTATACCACCGCCCAAAAAGGCAATAACAGATGCACGGTGTCGACGTTTGCCATTGAGTAGCACAAGAGTACTGTCTGATGGCAAGCCCCTTAAGTTAGCAGGACGTACCAGTGAAGCGGCGTCACTGATAGGGTTTTGATGTACATTAAACGAAGGTACAGAGCCCTTTAAAAGCTCTAGCATATCAGTGTTACCTGATTTACCAAGTTCCTCCCCACCGATAATATCGATAGGAACGGGTGAATCGCCAATGGAACGCGGTGCAGAACGAGTACCTACGACTGCAATTTTTTCGACGTGTTTATTTACTTCGGTTTTTTCAGCTTCTTCAGCCAGCACATGGCCGGATATAAACAGACTTGCCGTGGTCGTTGCTAAAGCAAATTTTACAGCTTGATTCAATATGTTGTTTTTAAATTTCATTCTAATTTCCCCAGTTAGAATTATTGTAATTATAACACCAATAGATCCAGTAAGACTTTAAGGTGTTATTTATTTATACATATTGTTAATCAATTGTTCAAGGTGTTATAAATATTGGTTTTTTTTGTTGTTTGTATAGAGGAAAATTAAATTTGATTAACCTAGTTGATAAATAACGATTTTATTTGAGCGGCTTTAATGGTGAGGCGGTTTTTTGAACATAAATAGCTATTTTTTAAATGAAAAAAATTTCTAATTGTTATAACTTCAGCTTTTGAAATCGGTTAGATCAAAGTCTAGCCGATTTAGTTATTGCTATTGAGTTGGTGAGAGCGAGTTATTATCACGCCATTGTTTTAAGGCTGCACGGTACTCGTCCCATACACATGGGCAACAACTGCCACCGCCACAGCATTCATCAGAGGCGGGTCTTTGTGGTTTATCATTTGGCTGAAAAGTAGCTATAGTATTGTTGTCAGTCTGCATAGTAGTAAGTAATCAGAGTTTAGGTTAAGTATTTTCAGTGGATTAACAACGAGTATATCACAGCAAATATAAATACTGCTTTGTGAACACGACCAGCTATGTGAAAATACCTCTATGCGACTATATAAATTAATTCATCGAGCACCTTTTCGGGTGGCAAAAATCAGCAAAAAACGCCAGCAATTGCGTTTTAAGCGTTCTATGGTGGCATTAAAAATTGCACTCGCTCAAGAAAAGCAAGAAACCAAGGAAATGCTCACCATCTACCGTCGCTATACCCAAGGTGATGTGAGTAAAGAAGACTTGAGTAAAGCGAATGCGCAATTCGTAGATATTTTAAAGGGCTTAGGTTTGGGGGTATTTGCTATACTGCCTTTTGCTCCAGTTACTATTCCGTTAGTGGTAAAGTTAGGCCAATATGTGGGGGTTGAGGTACTGCCTAGCTCTTTTAATATTAATAAGCCACTAAAAGAAATAGACCAAAAAATAGCCGAAGAAGAAAAGAAACAGCAAACCCCACCACCTTCTGTAAAAAAATAATGCCATTTATCATTATTTGATACCTGCTTAGCTATACCTTTTAATTAGGGTTATTGGTATGCTAACACTCAAACAATTTTAACAATGAGTCATTTAATGAGTGCATTAATTCTTCATACTTCTTCAGGAATTCCCTTATCTTTTATTACTAGAAGTGACTTAGCTAATTGGCAGCAACAGCAATCCACATTTTTACAAAGTTGGTTAGTAAGCTGTGATTTCCAAAAGCAAGGTATTGCCTTGGTTGTCGATGAAAAAACAGGAAAACTAGGACATGTGTATTGCCTCGTTAACAGCTATGATGATTTTTGGTTGGCCGGCGAGTTAGCCACTAAATTACCGGGTGGCTGTTATCAAATTAAAGGTCTTGACGAAAAGCTAGAACAAATTGCGTTAGGTTTTATGCTCGGTGGTTATGAGTTTAGTGAATATAAAGCTAAAGGTGCGGCCAGAGCACAATTAGCTATTGCAGATAAAGGCATGTATGAGCGCTTAAACCAGCAAGCGAGTGCCATTAATTTAGTGCGCGATTTGGTTAACACGCCAGCGGCCGACATGATGCCACAGCATTTATCACAAGTTATGACCGACTTAGCTAGCACCTATCAAGGTGAATTTAGCGAATGGGTTGGCGATGAATTACTTGAGCAAAACTACCCAACAATCCATATGGTCGGACGTGCGAGTGAAAACAAGCCGCGTTTACTTGACTTAAAATGGGGCGATGAAAATGCGCCATTAATTACACTTGTTGGTAAAGGCGTTTGTTTTGACTCTGGTGGTCTGGATTTAAAACCAAGTTCAGGTATGCGTAACATGAAAAAAGACATGGGCGGGGCTGCCCATGTAATTGGTTTAGCGCAACTCATCATGGCGGCAAATTTACCTGTGCGTTTACGTGTACTTGTTCCTGCTGTTGAAAATGCAGTGTCACGAAACGCATTTAGACCAGGTGATGTGATCAAAACACGTAAAGGGATTATGGTTGAAATTGATAATACAGACGCTGAAGGGCGTTTAGTGTTATGTGATGCATTAACAGAAGCACAAAATGATGAGCCAGAATTACTGATTGATTTTGCAACCCTGACTGGTGCGTGTCGCGTGGCCTTAGGTACTGAGCTACCAGGATTTTTCTCTACGAGCCGCGATGTTGCAAACGGTATTGTTGATTCAGGTATGAGTGTAAGCGATCCGGTATGGCAACTTCCTTTATTTGAACAATACACAAGCTTTCTAAAAAGCGATGTTGCAGATATGGCTAACTGTGCCAGCACACCTTTCGGTGGTGCCATAACTGCCGCTTTATATTTAAAAGAGTTCGTAGAGCCTACCACCGACTGGGTGCACTTTGATGTGATGGCGTGGAACTTACGCTCATTACCGGGTCGACCTGTAGGTGGTGAAGCTTTAGGTATTCGTGCGGTATTTAATTATTTAGCAAGTCGTTTTCACTCAGCTTCATAAAGCTCTAGTGGTAAATCATCGGGATCGGCGAAAAATGTAAACCGTTTCCCGGTGATTTCATCCACTCTTATTTGTTCCACTATTACACTATTGTGTTCTAAATAAGCTTTCGCTTGGTCAATATTAGCGACAGCAAAAGCAAGGTGTCTTAACCCTTGAGCCTCTGGGTAACTAGGCCTTTTAGGCGCTCCACTAAATGAAAATAACTCTATTTGGCTGCCATCAGGTAACGCTAAATCTAACTTGTAAGAATCACGTTCAGCCCGATATTGTTCGTGAATTATAGGTAGCTTGAGTATTTGAGTATAAAAATGCTTAGTCCGTTGGTAGTCGCTACAAATAATAGCAACGTGGTGGATCGCAAGTAGTTCCATATCTGTCCAATAAAAAAAGCGCGAAAATCGCGCTTTATTCTAAATGTTTAGCAATTAATCAGTGTTTTTACATGCAGCTACGGCAGCTGCAACAAGCTCTAGGCCAGTTTTATCACATGCCGGTAAAGTGGCATCACTGGTGCTAATAGGCGTCACTCGTTCGCCCCACTTTATGTAACTTGCGGCCCAGGTTAACCCTGCACCAAATGCAGCAGACATAATATTAGCATGAGGCTTAATTAAACCTTGTTCAACAGCTTCACATAGTGCGATAGCGATAGTGGCAGCCGATGTGTTGCCATATTCGCCAATATTTACCATTACTTTCTCATCAGTCACTTTAAGACGCTGTTGAATTGCTTGGATGATACGTAGATTTGCCTGGTGCGGTACTAGAACATCGATTTCTTCAAGGCTTAGATCGGCTTGGGTGAGAACGTCATCACAGGCTTCACTCATCCCTTTTACTGCACGCTTGAATATTTCACGGCCTTCGAATAGCAGATCTGACGGGCCTGCAGGGCTGTATTTATCGATATCACTACCGAAGTTGGTAATATGCAAAATATCGCGGTCTTCACTGTCGCAACCGATCTTGGTGGCAAGTAAACCAGCGGGTGTATCCGCAGCTTCTAAAACCACAGCTCCTGCGCCATCGCCAAATAATACAGCACTGTCGCGACGGTCCCAGTTGACATACCAAGTCATACGCTCAGCAGCAATCACCACCGCTTTTTTAATCATACCGGCCTGAATTTGAGCCGTTGCAGCTTGCATTGCGTACAAAAAGCCTGAGCAGGCCGCATTTGTATCCATCGCTGCGGCACCGACTGCACCGATATTTTTTTGTACCAATGACGCTGTGTTTGCCACCATGGTAGAAGGTGTACAAGTGGCTAACAAAACTAAATCTATATCTTTGGCATCAACCCCTGCACAGGCAATGGCATGTTGCGCTGCAACGGTTGCTAATTCAGCGGTACTTACGTGGCTAACTCGGCGCGCCTTTATGCCAGTGCGAGTTGTGATCCATTCGTCATTGGTATCAACAAGCTGGCTTATTTCATCGTTGCTAATGCGGGCTGGTGGAATGCACTTTCCCCAACCAGTAATATGTGCGTAAGACATAGTGTGTTCTCTTTTAGTGGTCAGACATCTGTCATCAATGGCGTGTTTTATACCAAAAATACAGTTATAAGACTAGTTTATAACTATGTTTAGATCGTAAATAGTGGTAATTAAACGTAATTTACGTTAATAGTAGTAGAAAACAGGCTAGCATGAAAAATAATAAATGCTTATATAATCTTTACCTTGATAGGATAGGTGCAATATGGCTATAAACAATCGTAAGGGCTGCTATGAGTAGCAAAATAAAGGCATCACTCTTTGACCATCTTATTGATGCCGAACGCCAGTTACTTGAGCCTGAAGTGCGTCAATCAGAGCAAGCCTTAGACGCGTTATTGGACGATGAGTTTATTGAAATTGCGGGTAATGGTACGGTGTTTAATAAATACCAAGTACTAACTCGTCTGCCTACCGAAGTTGTGCCACAGTTTTATAATCAGAACTTTAAAGGGCGCATGCTCAGTGAAAATATTGCTCAGCTGAGCTATCAAGCTGCTTATCGGCGTTCAGCCCGCGCCGAATTTAATTACTCTTTACGTATGTCACTTTGGCGTTATAGTGATTCGTCATGGAAAATGGTATTTCACCAAGGAACGCCATGTGCCGTATTTAATATTTCAATGGACGAAGATTAACTTTTAGCTTTAGGTTTTACTTTAATGGCATTTCTTATGCGAACTGACCCTGCAATTAGCCGCTTGTTAATGCTGCGAAGCGGGGCGATTGCAATTCAGTTGTTAGCCGTAATCGCGGTGTATTTTTTGTTTGAATACGCGATTCCACTATTTGAATTACTCCTTGTTATTTCGTTAGAAGCGGTATTTCAAATCTTAAGTGTATTTGCATATCGTAATGTGAGCAAAGCAAAAGAAATAGGCATGTTGATGCAATTGACAGCTGATGTTTTGTTCTTAAGTGTTTTGTTGTCCCTCAGTGGTGGCGCCACGAATGCATTTGTATCGTTATTGCTACTACCAATTATGATAGCAGCAGTGAGTGTCAGTGCAAAAGGACTGGCTTATATTGCAGTGCTGGCGATATCCGCTTACAGTTTATTGTTATACAAAATGCCACAACACAGTATGCATCATATGGATATGACCAGTCACTTCGTTGGCATGTGGGTTAACTTTGTGATCAGTGCCAGTGTAATTGCTTTGGTGATAGGTACGATGAATCGCGCACTTCACTCTAGAGAGCGAACCATTGCAAGTGTCCGTGAGAAGCAACTGCGCAACGAGCAGTTAGTAACACTTGATGGCGCTGCGGCACAGATCACCCATCAATTAGCCAGTCCAATTGCTAATTTGCAATTACTTTTTGAAGAATTACACGAAGAGCAACCCACTAACCCACTCGTAAATGAAATGCATAAACCGCTGATGCAGTGTGCGACTCAGTTAGATAGTTTTAGAGAGTTATCTGCACAGCTTAGAACTCAGTGTAATATTAGTGCGATTGCGTTACCTGATTTAGCGCAACAGATCCAAGATAGCATGCTGTTACAATACCCAGAACAGCAACTTATTTGGCAAAATAATACCCCTGTTGTTAATGTTAAAGCGGATGCTATGTTGTTGCCAGCGATATTAAATTTATTGCAAAATTCAGCAACAGCAAACCGACAAAATAAGCAAACACAATTATCTTTGAATTGGCAAATTAGCGATGCTGAGGCGAACTTGCTAATTCGTGATTATGGTGTTGGCTTTTCAAGTGAGCAGTTAACTCAGCTGGGTGGCCAAATCATGGCGAGCAACTCGGGTATGGGATTGGCGGTGTTGCTCTCTAATGTGACATTGGAGCGGTTAAATGGCTCTTTAACACTCTATAATCATCCCGAAGGTGGGGCTGTGGCTAAGGTGCAACTTGCCGTATTGAAAGATGAAAAATAATGAAACTGTTAATAATTGAAGATGATATAAATTTAGCAAATACGCTAGCAAGACGCCTAACTAAGTATGGTTTTGACTGCATCATAGCTAATGATGCGGCTCAAGCCTTGGTGCAATTAAATCAATACACACCAAACCACGTATTACTCGATATGAAGCTCGGTGATGATAACGGGTTGTTACTAATTAAACCAATAAAAGAATTAGTACCTAGCTGCCATATTGTATTACTAACAGGTTTTGCCAGCATTGCGAGCGCAGTTGAAGCCATACGTATTGGCGCAAATGATTACCTAACCAAACCAGTTGATATGGCTACGCTTATTAAAGCACTTGATATTGATGAACAATTAAAAACGGGTATTACAACAGCTCCTGGCACCGTGATGTCGGCTGAGCGGGTAGAGTGGGAACATATTCAGCAAGTGCTACATAGTAATCATGGGAATATTTCAGCAACGGCAAGGCAACTTAATATGCATAGACGCACCCTACAAAGGAAATTACAAAAAAAACCTGTTAAGCAATAAATAGCAAAGCGAAAGTGTTTACAGTGGCTTTTACAGCTCCACTAGGTTTGCTGTAATAGCATTCATTTACTAAAGTAAAGTTATCCCTTTTATTTACCATCCTAATTGAGCCGTATATGGACTTTTCCCAAGTTAATTTTTTTGCGGTGTTTATTGCTTCTTTATCTTCCTTTGCTTTGGGGGGGATTTGGTATTCGCCATTATTATTTCAACGGATTTGGATGGAAGCCTGTGGCTTAACCGAGCTTGATTTAAAAGCGATCAATCCTAAAAGAGTATTTATTGGTAGCTTTTTACTTTCGTTTTTTATTGCGCTGAGCTTATCCTTATTTGTCGGGCCAACGCCTACTTTGGGTGTAAGTGTTGGCGCGGCATTTATTATTGGTGTGTGTTGGGTGAGTAGCTCATACGGATTAACATACTTATTTGAACAACGCCCGTTAAAACTATTTATGGTCAATAGTGGCTATCATATTTTACAATTTACGCTAATGGGTTTAGTTTTGGGGCTTTGGCCATAACCTGTTACCCTAGTGAAGTGTTTGCAGTAAAAAGTAGTTAAAATGGCAAAACCAAATAAAAAAGGCCCCACTAAAACCGTCGATATTTTTTGCAGTCAATGTAAAGCCCAGTTATTCAAATACCGAAAAGGTGGCAAAGGCGCTTTAGTTAAATGCTTTAAAGAGCGTATCAACCAAGACTTCACCACAACCCCTTGTATTTGCCCACAATGCGAACGCCCTTTTGCCCGCGAAACCCTCATCCGCGGCGCACCAGCCTATAAAATGATTGGCGGCAAAGTCACATTCAAGTAATGCTATTATAATAGCGGACATATATCCTGTGTTGTTTAAACTCGTTTGTTAGAATTACTCGGTTTGCTGTTTCAATGAATGAAAACAACCCTCCCCATGGAATGGGCCAGTAGTGTGGGTGATTATCGTAATGGACAAGGTACCCCCTCGTGATTGCACTTTTATTTGATATTATTGGTATGACTGGCACTTTTTTAGTGGTTGGCGCGTTTTTTATGTTGCAACTAGGTAAAGCAACACCCACTGGCTTAGTGTACAATATGATGAACCTCTCTGGGGCTATATTACTTCTTATAAGTCTTTGTTATAACTTTAATTTAGCTAGTTTTGTTATTGAGATATTTTGGATCGCCGCTTCGTTAATCGGATTGTATAAATATATTAAGGCGAAACGCACCACAGTGACTTCTTAAGTAAATGTAAATAGTTAGAAAAAAACCTCACGCCGTCGCGCATTTGTATTAATATTGATAATAATAGTTTGTTTAACTAATTCAATATAAATACAAGGTGTAAAGCGGCGTAATGACTCTAAAGCATTCTTTTTGTATCTTTTTGTGTTTCAGCACACCCACATTTGCCGCTGAATCTGACGATTTGTTCTCTATGAGTTTTGAAGACTTACTCGAAGTTCAAATTGATATCGCGTCTAAGACTTCAGAAACAATCGCTACAGCCCCCTCAACCATCACTGTTTTTAACCGTAAAACAATTAACTTATTGGGTGTTGACAGTGCCTATGAATTAATGAATTTCGTACCAGGTATGCAATCGACACGTGGCGATTGGGTGGGAGCTGTACCAAAAGACCATGCGCGTGGTGTTTACCTCGATAGCGGTAATATTTTAGTGATGATAAATGGAGAGCGAGTTAATGAGTCCTCGTTTGGTAAAGCCTCTGTTTATATGCCATTTATTCCGGTTGAGGTAATTGATAAAGTTGAGTTTATTCGTGGACCGGGATCTGCTTTGTATGGTAGCAATGCATTTATTGGTGTGATGAACATCGTGACTAAACAAACTGATAATGAAGTGTCAGCAACAGTTGCTTCCAATGACAAATATGCTGCGTCTTTTAATGGACAGCACCAATTTAATGAACTGATAAGTGGCTATACCGCATTTTCATTTACACAAAAGGAAGGCGAATCCTATCCGCAAGGAGTAAATGATCCACTGCAATCTACTTATGTCGAGTTGGGATTAGATGTTGCAAAGGCGAAAATAAGAGCACGTTATAATAAAGTTGAACTTGATGAGTTTTTAAATTTAGCGGGCTATTCTAAGCAAAATCAGCATACTAGTGAAAACACCTTTGTTTCTTTAGCATATCAATGGCTCGAAAGTGATGAAACTAATCTTGTTACAAAAGTGGCCTATGCAGATCATAAAATATCCAGCGCTGGAATGGTTTTATCAGGACTAGAAAACCCTGCTGCAGTGAATGATTTTTTTATCGGCCCTGATTGGCACACAACGAATCTAAATTTTAATATTGATTACAGCCATCAATTTGAGAACGATTGGGTAATAAATGCAGGGTATGAATATTTAAGAGCAAAGCAAATCGGGGCTGATGTACGAACTAATTATTATGACCCGGACACGGCTGCAATTGTGGTTGAAGATGCTTTTTATCTAGGTGAAATCACCACTATAAAAAATTATACGCCATTCTTAAACTTGAAGACTCGATTCGAAACGCAAAGCGGGTATACGCAATTAAAAATTCCATTTTCATCTGAGTTTACCTTGTTTCTTGGTGGACGCTATGATGATGTGAAAAATATAGATAGTAAATTGTCGCCGCGTATTGCTGCTATTTATCAACCATCTGCAGCTAGTACATTGAAATTGCAGTATGGGGAATCTTTTAGAACGCCAGTAACAAACGAGTTATATTCTGATGACGACGTAACAGTAGGAAATCCGGAGTTAAACTCAGAATATGTAAAAACCACTGAGTTAATATGGCGCTATCAAGCCGCTGATTGGCATTTTAACACGGTATTTTTCTTCAACCAGCTGCATGACTTTATTACAACGGTCCCTCACGAATCGAACACAAACATGTTTACATTTGCAAATCAGCTTGACGATACCAACCGTGGTATTGAGTTTGATAGTAGCTGGCAAATAAGCTCTGACTTTAATGTAACGATGACATACACACAATATTTTGATGAGCCTATTAAACCGACTTTTAAGCGTTTTGCTAGCTTACTAGCAAGTTATGAATTTGATGCTTGGTTATTGAGTTTAAATAGTATATGGCGTGACGAAATCAACGCAACGAATGTTAACTTCACCCAGTTCACTCAGCCAAGTTATACCATATTTGGTACTACCGCTCGTTTTAGCTTAGATCAGCAAAGCAGTGTTACTTTAAAGATTAATAACATTTTAGATAAACACTATAGTAGCTTTGATCCTCGGGTCGCTGACGGCGCTGTTGCAGGGGTATCTAGAGAAGTTTCATTACAGTATTTGCTGAAATTTTAAAATAATACACACTGATATAAGCTAGAACATGTATTTATAATTTCCCCATTCATACTATAGTTAAGCTCATTGTTATTTAACTCTTAAATCATTAAGTTATATAGTTGAGCTTAGGTGTAGTGGTATAAAGACTCTTTATTGCTCCTGCCATCAAACATGGTTATAGTGGGTACTTATTAATTTTTATTGATGGGTATGCTTTTGACTGAGAATACAGCTGAAACAAGTTTGGCTTGTGAATTAATCCCTCACTTTGAACAGATGCAACAACGCTTTAAAGAGACCCCTTATTTAGCAATTGCAGAGCGTATTCGTTTACTAAAATTATTAAGACGCAAACTGATTACGCTCGAAAGTGATTTGATTGCTGCAACGTCGAAAGATTTTGGTTACCGTACTGCTTTTGACACTGTAATGGGGGATTTATTGCCTAGTGTCAAAGCAATAACTCACACAATAAAGCATTTGCCTAAATGGGTTAAAGACTCGCCCCGTCAGGCGGGAATGAGTTTAGCCCCCTCAAAAGTGTCTGTTAGTTACCAACCTAAAGGGGTGGTAGGCGTTATTTCCCCTTGGAATTATCCCATTCAATTGGCGTTAGTACCGGTTATCACCGCGCTTGCTGCTGGCAACCGTGTTTTATTAAAGCTCAGTGAATTTACGCCCAGTACCAATCAAGTTCTTAAACAATTATTTACAGAAGAACTTGCTGATCACTGCACCGTTATTGAAGGGGAGGCACAATTAAGTCAGCAGTTTTCTCGCCTACCATTTGCTCATTTGTTCTTCACTGGATCTACTAATGTGGGGCGCCATGTTATGGCGGCTGCTAGTGAAAATTTAACCCCAGTTAGCCTTGAGTTAGGTGGTAAGTCTCCGGTTATAATTACCGCTGACGCAGATATAACCAAAGCCGCTAAAACTATTTTGTTTGGCAAAATGTCCAACGCAGGTCAAATTTGCGTTGCACCTGATTATGTATTTGTGCCAAAACAGTTGCACCATCAACTTATTCATAGTTTATGTACGTTATATAAAAAATATTACCCGCAAGGTGTAGAAGAGAAAAATATGACATCGGTCATTAGCTCTCAACATTTCTCCCGTTTATCAGCCTTGCTTGATGATGCAAACAGTAAGGGTGCTCAAGTTGTTAAGCCCCTTGAAGAAAACATGGCCGATGAAGCAAAGCATCGCATGGGGCTACATCTAGTCACGCATGTTGATAATACAATGAGCGTGATGCAAGAGGAAATATTTGGCCCTATTCTACCTATACTAGAATATGACAATATCTGTGAGGTTGTATCATATATAAATGCGCGTCCACACCCATTAGCTTTATATGTTATTGGTTCTAATACTCAATTAATTCAAGATATTGAGAAAGGTACACAAAGTGGTACTTTTGCCGTTAATGATACTTTGTTGCAAGTGACAGCAGATGATGTGCCATTTGGAGGGGTGGGGGAGTCAGGTATGGGTAATTACCACGGTAAAGAAGGTTTTATCACCTTTAGTCACGCACGCAACAAGCTACAAACAGGTAAATTTAACCCAAGGCTGAACTTGCTATTGTCACATAATAAGTTATTAGTCAAAGCACTTAAGTGGTTGTACTTACGCCCTTAAGACGTAAGTAACCAGGGTTCAGGTTAAGTAAAATCAGTGAATTATTAATAAAGCCGTCCTTCACCGCCATATAGCCCAGCTTGAATACGCTCATATAGTTCATTTGCTTTTTCTTTTGCTTCTATGATCTCTGCGGGTAGCATTTTTCGTTCATCTAACTTGCGGCTGTGGCTTGCGTTTAAATTACCATTAAATTCAGCCACAGTATTCCAGATATACGACTTTTCAACACTTTTCTCTACACCTAAGCCTTCGAAATACATCAATGCCATGTTAAATTGAGCTAAAGAGTAATTATTACCAGCTGCCTTCTCGTACCATTTCATTGCTTGTTTATAATCTTGCTCTACACCATCGCCATTGGCGTACATCACACCCAAATTAAACTGCGCTGCTGGCATATTTTTATCAGCAGCTTGATTAAATAATGATACCGCCATTTGTTTATCGAGTTTTACGCCTTTGCCTTCATCATATAAGACAGCAAGAGCAAACATAGAATCGACGTGACGTTTTTTTACTGCTTGCTGATACAAGCTAGCGGCTTTGCGATAGTTTTTGGTAACGCCGTGACCGCCTTCATAGAGTTTAGCGAGTTCATACATACCCGGGGCATAACCCTTGTCAGCAAGGTAGTTAAATTCTTTCAAGGCTTCTTCGAACTGACCTTCATTTGCTGCTTTAATACCTTCATCTAAACCTGCGTGGCTCATACTAGATAAGCCTAAGGTTGCGAATAATAACAATGCTTTTAATTTAGGCTGCCACATGACAAGACCTCCAATCAATTTTAACTGTTTAATTTTAGCTCTAAGCGAGGTAAAACCCAAGATTACAACTAACAATCAGAATAATGTGGATAAGATACAGATATTACAGAAAATTTAAAGCAATAAAAAAAGCCCCTGAGGGGCTTTTCGATTTCATATCAACCGTCACCGATATGAGCAATGTAGCAAGTAAGTGTGTTTTGATAAAACGTTTTGGGTCGAGTAAATCGTTTTAATAGAGAATCACCATCTCCATCAACTTGAATTAGGGTCCAGCATCCTTACTGGTTATTCTTCCCTAGGCACTGAGGTCGGTTCTGCCTGTTAGGTATATCATGTACTGATACTTAATATACGGGCTTAATTCTTGTTGATGCGAACGATTATTACTTAGTTTTAACTGTGCGTCAATGGGTAACTGATAATTATTTTCATTTATCTCTAAATCAGTTATTTACAGTTCGTAAGAAGTTGATTAACGTTAGCTAAAAGATACTTAAAACTGGGTTTTAAATGTTTAAAAATAATAATAAATTTAATTTAAAAGCAGGGCTGTTAGTGGTTTTAACTCTATTGCTTAGTGGCTGCTCAGCCAGTTTTACCTATAATAATATAGGTTGGTTGTCTGGCTTCTGGATTGATGATTATGTTGATTTAAATAAGCAACAGGAGCAGACAGTAAAAAATTTGATCAAAGAAACCCGTGATTGGCACCGCAAAACACAGTTACCCCTGTACAAGGCAGATCTCATTAAGTTACAGCAGTTATTAGCAGGATCGCCCTCTAAAGCCCAGCTAATTTCACATTTTACTATTTCAAAAGGCCACTGGCAGACACTCGTCAATAAAATAGCGAATCCGGTTATTGAAATCGCTAGCTCATTGGATGCCGAGCAACGCCAGCAATTTATTGCAGCCATTAGCGAGACTATGCGTGAAGAGCAGCAGGAGTATGAGCAGCAAAGTGAACAAAAAAGAAAAGCCGAGCGGTTAGAAGAGCAGATTGAAAGGTATGAAGAGTGGTTAGGTAAGTTATCGCAGCAGCAAGTAACACTAATTACTGTTGCAAATAATAACCATATATCAAGTTTTAAATTATGGCAGCAATATAAACAAACACGTCTTGATGCTTTAACCGTCGCATTTTCTGATCAGGCAATAACAGCAGGTGAATTTGCACAAAGCATGGCGCGTATCATTACACAACGTCAGGCATTTATGAGTGCAGAGCTTATCCACATAGATCAACAAAACTTAGCGCTCTATGCTAATTTACTTGTTGAGCTAAGAGGTAGCTTAACAGCTAAGCAAATTAACCACGCAAATGAGAAATTTGCGCAGATGATTGAACAAATAGATGATTTACTCACTGACTAATATCAATTAAGAGTGTATCAAACCCATAGTTTTATAGGCTTGTACACATTTTTACGCTTGAGATAAAACTAATTCAGTTTACACTTGTAGTTAGTAATTAAAATATTAAGCCTTTTGATGGATATTACAGCTTTAAATAGTACCCTGCTGCTAAGAACAAAAGTACTGAAATGGATGTGCTTGTGTTTGGCTATTTTATCAGCAGCTTTTACCTACTTTAATATATTTATTAACGACTTTATCGTGTTAGGCGTGCTGGAAGGCATGTTTGCGGCCTATTGCTTGGCTGTATTTATTTGTATATCGAAAACGCGACTGCAATCTTGGCAACCGCTGAGTATTTGCCTCTGTATTACCTTTTTGGTGGTTTTGGGGAGTTATCTTTCCGCAATGAAGCATGCTCTGTTCGTGTGGATGCTTGCTTTGCCTGTATTATATTATTTATTACTTGGCGCACGCTGGGGAATTATACTATCCGCCACGCTATTGATATCAGAGTTTATCGCTTTATGGGCAAAAAATGACATCTTACCTTTTGCGACTATTAACCTAACTTTAAATTTATCTTTAAGTTATATCGCTATTTGGGTTGTTGCTCATGTATTTGAAAATAGCCGTGAAGACTCATACACGCGGCTACATAATTTAGCCGTACTCGATCCTTTGACTGGCGTGGGCAACCGACTGGCAATGAACCAATTTTTTGAAATTGAATTACAAGACAAACATGGCTTATTCACCATGATTTTGGATTTGGATTTTTTCAAACACGTTAATGATAAGTATGGCCATGCTGTGGGTGATCGGGTTTTGATTGCTGTGACTGAATTATTGAAGAGCAAACTGACTAAAGGCAAAGTGTTTAGAATTGGTGGAGAAGAGTTTGCAATCTTAGCTCCCTCGAGCTCTTTAACTTGCGCTACAAACACAGCTCAATTGCTATGCAGTAGTTTGGCTGCACATGAATTTATAATTGAAGGGCATAAGATCTCTTTAACAGTGAGTATCGGCGTTGCGAAGTATCAGCCTGGGCAAACGCTTAAGCAGACTATAAAAACAGCGGATGAAAAACTATACCAAGCTAAACGTAACGGGCGAAATCAAGTTGTTATAGACACCACTGAGTGCCAAACCAAGCTCGAAAGTGCCTGCTAACGGCTGGTATACATTTGCTCAAAGTCAGGAATGTTTTTCTCCCAAAGAGGAATATCCTTCCCTATATACTCTTTAACTGCATCAAAGAATAGGCGGGTTCTAACAGGTAAATCTCGATGAGGATAAACAGCGTACATTGCACTGTATTGGGCTAAGTTTACATCTGTAAGTAAGGGGATTAAGCGGCCTGATTTGATCTCATCGCCAATAATGAACGCCGGCGCCAGTACATAAGTGGTACCTGATAGGGTTTTTTCTACTAACACTTCAGCATCATTTGCTCTAAATACACTTTTTATTTTTTGTTCTTGGATATCGCCTTGATGATCAATATACCGGATCCCATCCACTCGCAGGGATGTACTCGAATAACTGGCAGCAGGTAAGTCAGCGAGATCATCAATAGATTTTGGCATGCCATAGGTATTTATAAATTCTGGTGCTGCTAATAACAGTAACCTGTTACGGGCAATTTTACGCGCAATAAGCGATGAATCTTTCGGTTCACCTACGCGAAAAGCTAAATCAAATCCTTCAGAGACTAAATCAACTAATTTATCATCGAGTCTCAGTTCTACCTCAACTTGAGGGAAACGTTTTTGAAAGTCATTGATCACGGGTTGTAGGTAACGCCGGCCAATAATGGTAGAGGAGGTTATTTTCAAGACACCTCGAGGTTCTTGGTGATAATTCTCAGCAAGGCGAACAGTATCAGCCAAAAGCTCCCTCAGCTCAGCCGCTTTTTTGATCATCTCAGCACCTGCGGCTGTTAATGAAAATGATCGGGTTGTTCTGTTTAATAAGCGTACCCCTAAATCATCTTCTAACCGGCTTATTTGTTTCGAGATCACTGAACGGTCGATATTTCGCGTCTCAGCGGCTTTAGCAAATGAGCCGCGTTCTACGACTTCTAACAACATTAATAACCGACTCGTAGTATCCATAATTTACCCAAACAAAGCTTATTGATGCCATATTGGCATTAATGAATTTAAAAATCTATGGTTTTTGTCCGCATGTTTGTTCCGTACCATAAAAATATACTAAATGGAGGAGCGTCGACATGAACAAGCACTTAATCGCTACAGCAATCTTAGGGGTTTCATTGACCCTTGTTGGTTGTGCTGAAGAACCAGGCCAACAGGCCAATCAACAACACTTACAAGCAATAGATGTGGCAACAGTGATAACAAAGCCAGTACAAAGTTGGCACACTTATACTACACGCTTAGAGGCACCTGAAGAGGTATCGCTAATGCCGCGGGTGTCAGGTGTGATAGAAAAAATCACCTTTACCGAAGGTGATGTGGTTAAAAAAGGTGACTTACTGTTTGAATTAGACGCACGTCCGTATGCTGCAGTGGTTGCCAGCCTAGAAGCGCAAGTAGCCAGTGCGCAAGCTGCATTGGAGCAGGCACAAAGTGAAGCAAAAAGAGCCGAACGTTTAACACAACGAAAAGCAATTTCAACAGAGCAAGCTGAATCACGTACTTCGACTTTGCATCAACGTAAAGCGCAATTATCAGCTTATGAAGCACAATTAACGTCAGCTAAATTAGACTTAGAATTTACCCAAATACGTTCACCTATTGACGGTATTGTGTCTCGCGCCAATATAACCAAAGGTAATAACGTACTTGCAGGTCAATCTGTTTTAACCTCTATCGTGTCTAATAAAACTATGTACGCGTATTTTGATGTAGATGAGCGTACTTGGAATAGCGCATTCAGTGATGTGACAAGTTCAGATAAACAGCAAGTAGTGATGCAGAAAGTTGGACAGAAAGCGTTTGAACACAGCGGGTACATTGACTTTATTGATAATCAAATCAATGTTGCAACGGGTACCCTTCGTGTACGTGCACGTTTTGATCAACAAAAATCACCACTACGTGCAGGCTCGTTTGCGCGTATTAAATTGGCTGCAAATGAAGTGCAAGAGCATATTATTGTTCCAGACAGAGCGATTGGTACAGATTTGAAAAACCGTTTTGTATTAACCGTCGGCGAAAACGATATTTTAGAATATAAGTTAGTCACGGTTGGTGAACGTTATGGTCGCTTTAGAGTGATCACTTCAGGATTGTCAGGCTTTGATGTTATCGCCGTGAATGGACCTGCTCGAGTGGGGCCAGGTATGCCAATTGCGCCAAACAGTGTGGAGCTGGATACCTCAGGTGTTGCGTTTACTTTAAAACCAGCCGCTTCTCATCTATTAATGGCTAAGAAGTAGGGCGAGCAATGAAATTTTCACACTTTTTTATACAGCGTCCAATATTTGCAGCCATGTTGTCGCTGGTGATTTTAATCGCAGGGGCAATTTCACTGTTTCAATTACCGGTCAGTGAGTACCCTGAGGTGGTGCCGCCGACCGTAGTTGTAACGGCGAACTACCCCGGAGCAAACCCTACCGTTATTGCACAAACAGTGGCTACGCCGCTTGAGCAAGAAATTAACGGCACAGAAAACATGTTATATATGTTTTCTCAAGCAACTAGTGATGGCCGCATGACCTTAACAGTTACTTTTGCGCTGGGCACTGATTTAGATCGCGCTCAAGTACAAGTGCAAAACCGTGTTAACAGCGCGCTACCTCGTTTACCAGAGGAAGTACAACGCTTAGGTGTGGTAGCTGAAAAATCATCGCCAGATCTCACCATGGTTGTGCACTTATATTCACCTGAGAAAACACACGATACAGCCTATTTATCTAACTATGCCGATCTGTACATTAAAGATCAAATAGCCCGTTTAGCCGGGGTAGGTGATGTGCAACTGTTTGGTGGTGGTCAATACTCTATGCGGGTATGGCTAAATCCAGATGCATTAGCGGCACGAGACTTGACTGCTATGGATGTTGTCACGGCACTTCGCGCTCAAAACCAACAGGTTGCGGCGGGTAGCTTAGGCGCGCAACCTGCATCAACAGATAGCCAGTTCCAAGTATTATTGAATGTAAAAGGCCGCTTAAATAGTGTTGAAGAATTTGAACACGTTATTATTAAAGTGGGTGAGCAGGGGCAGTTAACACGTTTAAGTGATGTTGCGCGCTTGGATTTAGGTCAGAATACCTATTCATTACGTGCTGAACTGAATAACCAGCCAGCATTAGCAATGCCTATTTTTCAACGCCCAGGTTCAAACGCAATTGAGCTGTCAGATCAAGTACGAGAGACCATGGTTCGTTTGTCGAAAGATTTTCCATCGGGAGTGGAGTACGACATCGTTTATGACCCTACCGTGTTTGTGCGTGGCTCAATTGATGCGGTTATTACGACTTTACTTGAAGCGGTAGCGTTAGTTGTGATTGTGGTGGTGCTATTTTTACAAACTTGGCGCGCTTCTATTATCCCGTTAATTGCTGTGCCTGTCTCATTAGTTGGTACCTTTGCCGTAATGCAGTGGCTGGGTGTCTCAATTAATACTCTATCACTATTTGGCTTAGTGCTGGCAATAGGTATTGTCGTTGATGATGCAATAGTCGTGGTAGAAAATGTTGAGCGAAATATTGAACAAGGTTTATCACCGCTCGAGGCTACACGCGTAGCCATGACAGAAGTTACAGGCCCTATTATTGCCATTGCCTTGGTTCTATGTGCAGTGTTTATTCCGACGGCGTTCATCAGTGGCCTATCAGGTCAGTTTTACAAACAGTTTGCGTTAACAATCACTATTTCAACTGTTATATCGGCATTTAACTCATTAACCCTGTCTCCGGCTTTATCTGCTTTATTACTGAAAAGCCACGATGCAAAACCTGATGCATTGACGCGTTTATTAAACCGTTTATTCGGTCGCTGGTTATTTAAGCCGTTCAACCGCGTATTTGACCGTGGCGCTAATGGTTATCAAAAATTAGTACAAAAATTAATGCGTATGAGCGTTATTGTTATGGTGGTGTATGTTGCTTTACTTGGCGGTACAATAAAGCTGTTTGATGCGGTACCGGGCGGTTTTATACCCGCACAAGATAAACAGTACCTTGTGGCGATTGCTCAATTACCAGATGCAGCGAGCCTTGATCGTACTCAAAATGTGGTAAAACAAATGCAAGAAATTGCACTAAAGGTGCCTGGAGTTGCTAACACTGTTGCGTTTCCTGGGCTTTCGGTTAATGGTTTTACGAATAGCCCAAATAGCGCCATTGTATTTACTCCCCTTGAAGCATTTAGTGAACGTACTGATCCAAGTCAATCGGCAATGGCTATTGCTGCGCAATTAAACCAGCGTTTTGCAGCTATAGACGAAGCGTTTGTGGCAGTGTTCCCACCGCCACCGATCCAAGGGTTAGGTACAACAGGCGGTTTTAAATTACAAATTGAAGATCGAGGTAACAAAGGCTTCGAAGCATTATTTAATAGCTTACAAGCTGTCATTGGTAAAGCGCAACAAGACCCTGCACTTATGGGCTTGTACTCTAGCTTTAGAATTCAAGTGCCGCAGATGGATATTGACATTGACCGCGAACAAGCATTGATCCAAGGTATTCCTTTAGATGAAGTGTTTAATGCATTGCAAGTTTACCTGGGCTCTATGTATGTAAATGACTTTAATTTATTTGGTCGCACATACCAAGTGAATGCCCAAGCCGATGCTGATTACCGATTAGACCCTGAACAAATACTAAATCTTAAAGTGCGTAACAGCCGAGGTAACATGGTGCCGCTAGGTTCAGTATTGACGGTAACCCCAACTATTGGCCCTGATCGTGTGATGCATTACAACGGCTACCCAAGTGCTGAACTTAACGGCAACCCTGCGCCAGGTTATAGCTCTGATCAAGCGCAATATGCAATTGAAGCTATTTTAGCAGATACATTACCGACAGGTATTGAATACGAGTGGACTGAGGTAACATTCCAGCAAATCTTAGCGGGTAATACCATGGTGTATGTATTTCCGTTAGTGGTGTTATTAGTGTTTATGGTACTTGCTGCGACCTATGAGAGTTTACGCTTACCTTTGGCTATTATTTTAATTGTGCCGATGACTATTTTCTCTGCATTAATGGGGGTGTGGTTAGTGGGAGATGATAACAATATTTTCACCCAAATCGCATTAATCGTACTTGTTGCGCTTGCGTCTAAAAATGCCATTTTAATGGTTGAATTTGCCAGAGATAAAACGAAACAAAACATGAGCCATTTTGATGCCATAGTAGAGGCGTGCCGCATGCGCTTACGCCCGATCTTAATGACTTCAATTGCGTTTACTGCGGGTGTTATTCCGCTGGTATTAGCCACAGGAGCGGGTGCTGAAATGCGTCATGCAATGGGTAATGCGGTTTTCTCAGGCATGATTGGGGTAACAGTCTTTGGCTTATTATTCACGCCGGTATTTTATATTTTGGTAACTAAAACCCGTAAAGTTCAACAACAGGAGCAAATTAATGAGTAAGTTAACGTTAGCCGCTGTTGCAATAGCGGGTTTGTTAAGCGGTTGCGCCAGCAAAATTGATGAGCAGCAATACCAAGCTGATTTACAATCATTTGTAGCGCAAACGCAAATAGCATCGCAATTACAAGGCACTGATGAGCTTACGTGGTGGCAGCAATTAGATTCAGCGCAATTAAATGAATTAGTCGTTAAAGCACGTGCTAGCAACCATAATTTAAAAACCAGTCAATTACAGCTGCAAAGTGCTTTAGCACGTTTGGGAGCTCAGCGCTCGGAGTATTTGCCACAGGGTAATGTGAGTATTGATACAACGCGTTCGAGCCTTGGTAATGTGCAATCTCGCCAGTCGCAAGCGACGGTTAACCTAGACTGGCAAGTTGATTTATTCGGCAAAGTCACTGCGCTTGTTGATGCTGCAAACGCAGGAGCAATGAGCCAAGCAGAGCAAGTTAGACTGTTACACATAGAAGTTGTATCGTCTGTCGCTAAGGGTTTTGTTAGCTACCAAGGCAATAAACAAAAGCAGCAAATCATTAATTTACAAATTGATGCGTTACAGCAAAGTATTGCTGTTCTTAAAGCTCGGGTTGAAGAGGGCGTTGCCAATGAACTTGATTTAAACCGTACTTTAGCACAGCTTAAGCAGCAACAATCTTTGTTACCTGAAATTGAATATGCGCAGTTTCGTGATTTATCGGCGTTAGCTGTTCTGACAGGTCAATTATCGAGTGAACTGACAATTCAAGAAGAGCTCAGTTTATTTAACCGTGATTTTACAGTTTCGTTAGCAAGCCCCAGTGATGCAATTGCACTTCGGCCTGATATCAGTCGTGCACTATTTGAGTTTAGCCAAGCTAACTCACTTAGTGTGGCCGCAACGAAAACATTGTTACCTGATATTAGCCTAACTGCATTTGCAGGGGTAGTGAGTTTAGGCTATAACCAATTATCAAATACGCAGCAGCAATGGCAGGTTTCACCACAAATAAAGTGGTCATTGTTAAGCTACCCTGCATTACTCGCTCAGCGAGATGCGCAGCAGTTTTTATCCAAAGCTGCCTTTAGTCAATATCAACACGTTGTAATTAATGCAATGGCAGAAAGTGAACTATCGTTGCAGTTATTAGTCAAACAAACTGAACAAAATGCCTATGCAAAAGAGCGCTTTAATTATGCAAATAACGCTTTTTTACAAGCACAAGCTATGTATCAAGAAGGGCAAATACCTTACTTAGAGTTGTTAGATGCGCGGCAGGATGTTTTAATAGCCCAAGAGAATGCGGTTGATTCAACGATTTCATCATTACTTGCTAAGGTTGATACTTATCAAGTGTTTAATGGGCGTTGGAGCTATGCGTTAGTTAATTAAGTTAAGTTGAGTTTTTAATGCCACATACTGATATTTTATCAACAATTCCAGCGTCTATGCGTGCGATTGTGTTACTTGAACCTAATGAGCAGATCAGTGTATCTGAGCTTGAACTGCCAGTGCCTGAGATTTCGGGCAATGAGCTGCTTATAAAAGTGGAGTATGTGGGCTTAAACCCAGTCGATGCACAATTTGCCAAGCAGGGTTTTTGTAAGTGGGACTATCCGCACACATTAGGGCTCGATGCGGTGGGTGTAGTTGTTAAAGCTGAAAAGGGCGTATTCCCGTGTGTAGGTGCGCGAGTGATGTTTCATGGCAATGTGGGTGAGCAAGGGGTGTTGTCAGACTATGTTAAAGTCCCTAATTTTGCCGTGTCTGTCATTCCCGATGATGTTAACTCGCTTCATGCCGCAACGCTACCTTGTGCGGGCATGTCAGCTTTAGTGGCATTAGATAAATTACAACTTGCAGAAGGGGATTCAATTTTAATTGAAGCTGGAGCAGGTGCTGTGGGTCAATTTGCTATTCAATTTGCCAAACAGCGCGGGGCAACTGTTTTTACCACCGCCAGTAAACGTAATCACAAGCTGGTTAAACAACTGGGTGCAGATGTGGTATTTGATTATACGGATACTAAACTGGTTGATAAAATCCGTCGTGAATTAGGGCCTCAGGGCTTTGATGCTGTGTTGGATTCAATTGGTGGTGAGACGACAATTAGAAATGTTGAATTGATGCGGTTTTGTGGCCGAATCGCGTGTCTCAATCCATTACCTAAATTTGAACAAGAGCTTATGTATCGTCGTGCACCAAATATTGGTATTGTCTCGTTGGGCGGGGCATGGCTTGCTAATAGTTTATGCGCCCAACAGCGAATGAGCTTTATGGGCAATTTATTACTTGAGAGCACAGCAAATAATTCACTCGTTATTCCAGATATTTTGCTGGTGGATTTTGACGCTCAAAGTATTTCTGCTGCACTTAATAAACAGCTTGCTGGTGGATTTACAGGGAAACAGGTCGTTCAAGTAAACCCTATGTAATAGCAGTGTATTGTTGCTAATAATAACTAACCAGAACTCTGGTTAACTATACTAAGCCTCGTTTTTTGCGAGGTTTTTTATTTGAGGGTTAACATGAATATCATTAAATCAAGTCGCTTGATTATTAGAGCAGGGCTTTTAACAGACACTAATTTTATTTTAGCATTGCTTAACCAGCCCAGCTTCTATCAATACATTGCCGATAAAGGTATTTACACTCAAAACCAGGCCGCTGAATATATTCAAACAGCGTTTATTGACGCGCATGAAAAGCAAGGCTTTGGACCTTATATCGTCACCTTAAGAGATGGTACTCCAATTGGCATGGCGGGGCTGTTTAAACGTGACTATTTACAAGTTCCTGATATTGGCTATGCATTTTTAGCGCAATTTACAGGTAATGGTTATGCAAGTGAAGCTTGCGAAAGTTTGATGACACTTATGAGTAATAGGTTTGGGGTTTTAGCCGCTATTACTACGAAAGATAACTGTGCTTCGCAACAGGTATTACACAAGCTCACTTTCACAAAACAGTGTGAACTCACTGTAAGCCAAGATCGCAAGCCTGTTTGGCTATATATTAAGGAGTTGTAATTACCCGCAGCTGATTTGCGACTTGTAAATTAATCGTTTGCCATGTCTGCTCGAGCGTTGCGACTAAACCTTCATAATCGTCGTCAACCAACGGGGTTACTTCGCTAAAATAATGAATTTCTTTTAAGGTGCGACCGGTTTCAAATTGGGTGTGGTATAAACGCCATAAGCCAGAAATATCAGCATTACCTGAAGTGTCACCATAAAAGTGATGTATTTCGTACTCTATTTCGTAAAAGCTTTGCTGATCAGTATCGGTGATCACGGGTAACCCTTTTACTACCATCCAGTTTGACAGCTCGCTAAATAGGGCTTGGTGAGCACTGGCTGTTAACATTATATCGGGGGCTTCACTCCAAAGGTGGTAATTGGCCGCCGAAATTTGGTTGTTGTCTAACTTCATCGCGATACCACGGTTATTCAATGCTCCGCGCAATGTCACTGTATTGATTCTTAATTGTGACTGCGTAGTCGCACTCGTTCTTGCCATCGGTTTGATAGTTTGCTCAAATTGATAATACTCAACAGGTGCATTTAGCGATTGGCTACACGCGGTTAATAATAGCATGCCAGAAACACCCAGAGCGTAAGTTATAAATGAAAGGCGCATTATTGTTTCCTCGGTGTTGGATCAGCTGGTAACGATTTATCAAAAATAAACATATTAGGTTGTTCGTTTAGCCCACGAGTGAGAGGTTGTAACTCTTCACTCAAACGCTTAAATTCTGAAAGCGTTTGTTGTAATTGATGATGAAATTGTGACCCTTGCTGGTAGCTTGCCATGGTTTTTTCAAACTGCTTCATAGTGACATCAAATTGCTGCATACTCTTGGTCATCTCAGCAAAGTTACGATTAATATCGCCAGGTAAATTCTGGGTATCTTGTTGGTTTAGCAACGCGCGCATTTCGTTTCCTAAGGCTTGATAATCAGCAAAGGTTTTTTCAATTTGAGCTAGGCTATCTTCAATTTTTAAATTATTAACTTTGTTTAGTACATCGGATACCTGATCTGCTAGCACTGTAATTCCACTGGAGATACTCGGGAATACTTGGTACTGAGACACGGTTGTTAGTTCAGCTTGAGGGGCATCATGATAAATATCAAAATCAACATAGACTGCACCCGTTAATAAGTTACCAGGTTTCAATGAAGCGCGAAGGCCATTTTTAATCCAACCCTCAACACTGCCTTTCCAAAACTCCCGGGCCTGATCACTGTTATGGTATATGCGCCCGTATTCAATTTTTACTAGCACAGGAACGGCGGTGTTATCAGTTTTAAAGTGTGCAGGGACGCCATCAATCATTACATTTGATGGCGCTTCAACTACCGACCCCACACGCATACCGCGATATTCAACGGGTGCACCTGGGCGTAAGCCTCGAATGGATTGTTCAAACTCGATTAGGTAATAATCAAAGTCATAAAAGCGCTCTTCTAGTGCATCTTTATAACTTTTACTTAATGAAAAGCCATGCCCGTCTTGTGCTATATCCCCAGGGGCTTGTTGCTCTGGAAGACCAACAGAAATACCGCCTTTTAATAGTTTGCTTAATGAGCCTGTATTGACATTGATACCATCGGCAGATAAATCGATTTCAACACCGGCATTCACCCAAAAGATAGAGTTGAGCGTAATTAAATTTTGGTATGGTTCGTTAATAAAAATACCGTACTTCATCGCTTGGTTTTGCCAGTCAAATGTTGCCGTTTCGACTTGGCCTATTTTATAGTTTTTAAAATAAATACTGGTGCTTACATCCAGTACTTCGGCGTTGTAACTTAATAAAGTAAAACGTCCTCCTTTGACATCTTTACCAATCAGTGCGGGCTCATCTTGCAGAGTAAAACGCTCTTTGGTATTTTTACTTTCGCCAGGGGAGAATTCTAAATACACACCCGATAACAAGGTACTCATACCACTAATACCAGTTTCGTCAATGCGCGGTTTTACTACCCATATATTGGCATCTTCGGTCAGTAAGCCATCATAGTGCTTGTCTATTTGCGCACGGGCTATTACGCTATTTTTATCATCAGAGAGTCGAACATGATCCACTTGGCCTATTTTTACACTGCGTACTTTTATTTCTGTTTTACCTGCAATAATGCCATCAGCGTGAGGCATTGAAATAAAGATTGTAGCCCCTTTGTTTGCTTGATATTGATAAAGCATCCATGCGCCAACCAGTAGCGCTATCACAGGAATTATCCAAATAGCTGATATGCTTGGTTCTTTTTGTACTGTCGCGGTTTCACTCATGTGCAATCTCTAATTACTATTTTTTTCATTATTAGGCGAATCCCACAGTAACCGTGGGTCAAACGCATGGGCAGCCATCATTTGGCTAAGCACCATGGCTGTAAAAAATACGGTACCAACACCGGGCGTTACTGACATTAAATTACCCAATTGCACTAAGGCTACTAGAATAGCAACAACAAAGACATCAATCATAGACCATTTACCAATAAATTCAGTTAATTGATAAACTTTAGTGTAGCTTTTCGTTTGCTTATTAGCGGGTTGTTTTACTATGTAGCATAAAAAACATAACACTAATGCTTTGGCAAGAGGGACCACAACACTTGCTAAAAATATGATCAAAGCGATAGGGTATGAACCCGCTTGCCACAGTACAATAACACCGCCGATCAATGTTGAAGGAGACTGGTCACCCAAGCTCGTGGTATACATAATTGGGAATAAATTAGCAGGAATATAACAAGCCACAGAGGTAAGCAGCCATGCAGTCGCTTTTTGAATACTATGCGGGTTACGCACATGGGTTTTGCTGTGGCAACGGGAGCAATATTTGTCGTTAGAGAGCTGGTGACATACATGACAAGCACTAATGTTGTTATCGATAGCTCTATGGCTGTGCTGTGCTTCATCAATACTTTTTATTGGTTGTATTTGATCCCACAAACGAGCCCGGTTAAGGTGGGCTAACGCAGCAATGTAAAAAATAACAAATGCAATATAGGCCCAAAAGCTAACACCAAAACTGATATCGGCCATTGACATAATTTTTACCATGCTGACTAACACGCCAATTAAAAAGATTTCAGACATGATCCAAGGCTCAAGTGCTAAGGTAAATTTAAGTAATCGCTTTGCTATGGCGTAGGGTAACACCTTCAATAGGCCTAAATGTAAGGGGATTAATATCGCTAGTAAGGTCATTGGTAAGCCAATAATACTCACATCGATAAAAATACCGAGTAAATCGCTATCGTAATTAAATAGAATTCTAGCCGCATCAGGTAATGTAATTGTTTGTGTGATGCCACTGCTGCTAAATGAAATAAAAGGATAAAACATGCTGCTTAATAACATTAATAGCGCACTAATACTTAATGCAACAATTCGGGCGTCATAGTTTACATTGGCAGCACAAAGCTTGCTGTGGCAATGTGGGCATACTGCCACTTGTTTGGCATCGACAGCTGGTATATCAATTATAAGGTCACAATTAGGGCAAGCAGTTTGCAATTTAACAGTCATCAAAAACACGCATAAATTAAGTTTGCATTAAATAGTGAGTAAATACAAATGCAGGATTAGTTTAGATAGGCTAATCTAATAATGTCGAAATCATTTTAAATTTTAAAGAACTAATTTCATGGAATAAAATGAAGAATCTAGCAGCACTTTGTTTACTTTTGTTCAGTACTTTTGTATTTGGTTTAACGGCACCAAAGCCAATTGATAGGATCACTGTTGCGGTAAACCCTATTTTACCTCCCTATGTTTTCACCGGGGATGGGACTGGCTTACAGTTAGAAATTTTAAAATCAGCGTTTAAATCTCAGGGTATTACAGATCTTGATATTATCTACATGACAAACAAACGCACAGCGCAATCTTTACAAGATATGACTGTGGACGTAGCAATGAATTATGGTGATGCAATCACCTCAAATATCTTCCCCAGTAAAAGTTTATTGTCGTATAACAACGTGGCAATCAGTTTGAAAAAGAATAACTATAAAATTAATACAATATATGACCTGTCAGGTAAGAGCGTACTTTCGTTCCAAAATGCGACAGAATTTTTGCCAGCACCTTTCAAAGCGGTGTCGGCTAAATTAGATTCATATGGTGAAATGACAAACTCTGAAGCGCTGGTAGAACACTTACTGAAAGAGCGGGTTAACGTGGTAATTTTGGATAAACGGATATTTCAGTACTATTTAGAACAGTACAAAAAATCGGGTTCAATTCAAGCTTATACTATGCATCCGATATTTCCTGAAGCACCAAGGCCTGCTTATTTTAATAGTAAAGTTTTACAAGAAGTTTTTGATATGGGTTTAGCCCATATCATTGCAAGTGGTGAGTACAGCGCAATCATGGCGTTTGATGGCAGTGATTACGCTCAAGTGGTTGACTAACTGCTAGTCAAATAAGGCGACTGTTTGTCGAGTGAGTGCTATTAACTCTCCAGACTCAGACCAGATACAACCATCTTCAAGACCATAACCATCTTTACAATGATGTGTAATTGCCTCAAAGCCTAACCAAGACTGGCTATCTAACTGTGGTGCTTGTACAAATTCTAAATACCAAGACATACTGCTAGCAGGTGCTGGTTGTTTAAACATTTGCAACAGGGTCGGCGGCCAAGCGTCGGTTAGAGCAATGATATGCGCTTCATTTAATTCGCTTGTGTTGTGTTTTAGCCTCATCCAGCCACCTAAATGTGAGGTGTCTGCACCTGCAAACGGCATTGCCCCTTGTTGTGGACATAAATCAACATGTTGGAAAAATTCAGGCATGGCACCAGATTGAAAAGGCAAGGTGTAGCGTGGGTCTACAGGTTTTAGCTGCATTTTTTTGCTAACAGGTACATTAATACCTGATGGACGGGATTTAGCAAAGCAAGCTTGAACAATCACACTTACTTGATCATTTTGTATGGCTTTTGCCAATACTTGTGTGCTGCTTTTACCCTCACGCAGAACTTCAACTTGCAATGAGAAATCGCTATCCGCTAATAATGGACCAACAAAATTTGTACTTAAAGAGAGTAATCGTCGAGACGGCTCAATACGTTGTCGCATAGCTTGATATAATAAAGCCGCCGACAATCCGCCAAATGCAGTTCTACCTTGGCACCAATTGGCAGGAAACTGCATTGAAGCCTTACTTTGATCGTTTGCTGGCATATTGCCAATTTTAGCTGCGTTTTTTAGTAGATCATCAAAATGCATCGCCATTCCTTTTCAATATTAAGAGTATGGTTTGGTTTTATATCACACTAAAACTCATCAGACCACTTGTAAAAAATACGCTTTATGATGCAAAAAGCAGCAATCCACACTTTTATTAAGGGTATTTGCAAAATAAATGAAAAAAAATTACTTTTTTTTCATTTTTACAGTTGAATTCAGTTTGGGGCATCCCTATTTACTAGTCATCGAACGTATTAACGAATTTTGAAGTTGGAGAAGATTCATGGGTAAAATTATTGGAATCGATTTAGGTACTACTAACTCTTGTGTTGCAGTACTAGACGGCGAAAAAGCACGCGTAATTGAAAACGCGGAAGGCGATCGCACAACACCATCGATCATTGCTTACACGCAAGACGGTGAAACTTTAGTTGGTCAACCTGCAAAACGTCAAGCAGTGACAAACCCAACTAATACATTATTTGCGATTAAGCGTTTAATCGGTCGTCGTTTCGAAGACGAAGAAGTACAGCGCGATATCGGTATCATGCCTTTTAAAATCATCAAAGCAGATAATGGTGATGCATGGGTTGAAGCCGGTGGCGAAAAACGCGCTGCACCACAAATTTCAGCTGAAGTACTGAAAAAAATGAAGAAAACAGCAGAAGACTTCTTAGGTGAAGAAGTAACAGAAGCAGTTATCACAGTACCAGCGTATTTTAACGATTCACAACGTCAAGCAACAAAAGATGCTGGTCGTATTGCGGGTCTTGAAGTTAAACGTATCATCAATGAGCCAACAGCCGCAGCACTTGCATACGGTATGGACAAAAACAAAGGTGAAAACGTTGTTGCAGTATATGACTTAGGTGGCGGTACTTTCGATTTATCAATCATTGAAATTGATGAAGTTGAAGGCGAGCACACATTTGAAGTATTGGCGACAAACGGTGACACTCACTTAGGTGGTGAAGATTTCGATAACCGTGTTATTAACTACTTAGTTGCTGAGTTCAAGAAAGACCAAGGTATTGACCTTGAAAATGACCCACTAGCAATGCAGCGTGTTAAAGAAGCGGCTGAAAAAGCGAAAATTGAGCTTTCATCAGCACAATCTACAGAAGTGAACCTTCCGTATGTCACTGCTGATGCATCGGGTCCTAAGCACATGAACGTGAAATTGACACGTGCTAAGCTTGAGTCATTAGTTGAAGATTTAGTACTTAAGTCAATTGAGCCACTTAAACGTGCACTAGCGGATGCAGATTTATCTGTAAGCGACATCAACGATATTATTCTTGTTGGTGGCCAAACACGTATGCCACTAGTACAAAAAACAGTAACAGAGTTTTTTGGTAAAGAGCCGCGTAAAGACGTTAACCCTGATGAAGCTGTTGCAGTAGGCGCGGCAATTCAAGGTGGTGTTCTTGCAGGTGACGTGAAAGACGTATTGCTACTTGATGTTTCACCATTATCTCTAGGTATTGAGACAATGGGTCAAGTAATGACTGCGCTAATTGAGAAAAACACAACGATTCCTACTAAGAAGTCGCAAACTTTCTCAACGGCTGAAGATAACCAGTCAGCGGTTACAATCCATGTACTACAAGGTGAGCGTAAACGTGCAAGCGATAATAAATCTCTAGGTCAATTTAACTTAGAAGGTATTCGCCCAGCACAACGTGGTACACCACAAATCGAAGTTACTTTTGACGTAGATGCGGATGGTATCTTACATGTATCAGCGAGAGATAAAGATACAGGTAAAGAGCAAAAAATCACGATTCAAGCGTCTTCAGGCTTAAGTGATGAAGAAGTAGAGAAAATGGTTCGTGATGCAGAAGCGAATGCTGAAGAAGATAAAAAGTTCGAAGAGCTTGTAGCAACTCGTAACCAAGCGGATGCTTTGGTACACGGTACGCGTAAGCAAATCGAAGAAGCTGGCGATGCACTACCTAGTGAAGACAAAGAAGCAATTGAAGCGGCTGTTGTTGACCTAGAAGCAGCAATCAAGAGTGACAACAAAGAAGAGATTGAAGCGAAAACGCAAGCTCTTGCTGAAAAGTCACAGAAATTGATGGAAATCGCACAAGCTAAAGCTCAACAAGCTGGCGGTGACGCTGGTGAGCAACCACAACAGTCAGCTAAGCAAGATGACGACGTTGTTGATGCAGAGTTCGAAGAAGTTAAAGACGACAAGTAATTGTTGCTAACGCTTCTCACTGACTTAAACACCATGACTAAATGTGGTGTTTAAGTTAGGATGAACGAATGAGGCGCGTAGGCTGAAGCTTATCGCGCCTTTTGCATGTAAGACGTATATGTAAAAAAGCTTAAAAATTAATGGTAAATCGATATGATTTATCGATTTATCCGCAGCATAGCTGCAGTAGAAAAGAGTAGTGTGATAGATATGTCAAAACGCGATTATTACGAAGTTCTTGGTGTGGCTAAAGATGCCAGCGAAAGAGACATTAAAAAAGCGTATAAACGCTTAGCGATGAAATATCATCCAGATCGTACCGCCGGTGATAAAGAACTTGAGACTAAGTTTAAAGAAGTAAAAGAAGCTTACGAAATTTTAACCGATGATCAAAAACGCCAAATGTACGACCAATATGGTCATGCCGCTTTTGAACAAGGTGGTGGCGGTGGCCATGGTGGTTTCGGTGGCGGCCAAGGTGATTTTGGTGATATTTTTGGTGACGTTTTCGGTGATATTTTCGGTGGCGGAGGCGGCGGGCGTCGTCAATCTCGTCAACAACGAGGAGCTGATTTACGTTACAACATGGACTTAAGCTTAGAAGAAGCGGTTCGTGGTAAAGAAGTCGAAATTAAAGTCCCGACCTGGGTTAGTTGCTCACCTTGTGATGGAAGTGGTGCTAAACCTGGCTCTAAGCCTAAAACTTGTACTACCTGTCATGGTGCAGGCCAAGTGCAAATGCGCCAAGGTTTCTTTGCTGTTCAGCAATCATGCCCTACATGTCAGGGCACTGGTCAAATTATTTCTGATCCATGTAACAGCTGTCACGGTCAAGGCCGCGTAGAGAAGACTAAAACATTATCAGTTAAAATACCTGCGGGTGTTGATACGGGCGACCGTATTCGTCTATCAGGTGAAGGTGAAGCAGGGGCACATGGTGCACCAGCGGGCGACTTGTATGTGCAAGTGTCTGTGCGCGAACACCCAATTTTTGTTCGTGAAGCAAACAACTTATACTGCGAAGTGCCTATAGGTTTCACAACTGCTGCTCTAGGTGGTGAGATTGAAGTACCTACACTGGATGGCCGTGCGAAGTTAAAAATACCGGCTGAGAGCCAAACGGGTAAAATGTTCCGTATGCGTGGCAAAGGCGTTAAGTCTGTACGCAGTGGTGCTGTAGGTGACTTAATTTGTAAAGTCGTTATAGAAACACCTGTAAACTTAAATGAACGCCAACGTGAACTGCTAGAAGAACTTGAGCTCAGCATGGGTAAAGATGGTTCTAAAAACCGCCCGAAAGAGAAAGGTTTCTTTGATGGCGTGAAAAAATTCTTTGATGATTTAACTAAGTAGTCATCAATGTATTAAATAAAAATGGCGCCAATTGGCGCCATTTTTTATAACTTAAAATAAGCTTTAATGATCTAAGAATAGATAGTTTTGCCAACTTTTCATTCTAATCAATACCTTACGCATTACAGAAACATGCTCAAAGTGATCTGAGTAAACCGCCACTTCAGCACTGGTGCCTTTTGGTAAGTTATACTCACTTAAGTCATCGGTTAGTTTTAATACCACAACTACTTGACCATTACGGTTGAAGTATTCACTGCCCATCAATGTACCTTGCGCTTGCACTTGGCCCTCAGCCATTGCAGGTAATACTGAAACCACTTCACCGGCAAACGTTTTACCTGGAATTGCCTTAAATACAAAATCAGCCTCATAACCTGCCTTTAAACGCAGAGCAGAGTTTTGGCGAAATGATGCAACAAAGCGAGCTTCTTCATCATGTACAAATGACATAACTGGGCGCAGTGGCATAGGCACAGCCATCATACCCGGACGTAAAGTTAACTGGGTGACATAGCCATCTGTTGGTGCATAAATTTTAGTGCTATCTAAATTAAATTGAGCTTCTTCAAGGCGTGCTTCAGCTTGTGCGACAATGGTTTGTTTACCATTTACCTTTGATTCAAACGCTATGCGTTGACGTTCTTCTTCAGCTTTCGCAGCTTCAAAACTTGCTTTAGCTGCGTAATAAACGCCTTTCATATTATCAACACTGCCTTTTGAGTAAGCGCCTTTTTTAGCACCTGCTTCATATCGCTCAAACTCTACCTTACTTCGCATATATTCAGCTTTTGCACGTAATGTACTTGCTTGTGCTGATTTATAAGATGCTTCTAGACCTTTTGCGGCTTGAATTGCATCTTGCAGTTGTGCGGTCGCTTCATTCACCTTTGACTGATAAGGAGTGTCATCAATACTAAATAACAAATCACCCGCTTTAACTTTCTCATTTGGTTTTACAGTTATCTCAGTCACAATACCACGCACGTTAGGCACTATGGGCGTTGTTACATAGACATTGCGAGCAATGTTTGCATGAGGGTGGTTATAGTTCATCACTAAAATAAGTGTACCTATTAAAACAATGCCACCTAAAATAGCAGTAGGTACGGTCCACTTGGTTAGTGGGATATTAAAAATTCGAAATACCGCAATACATAGCGCGGCGTAAGTTAATATTAACAGTAAATCCATTATGAACTCTTTTTGTTGTTATCGTTTAATTGTGTTTGTAAGCTTTCAACAGTGGCAGTTAATTGTGCTACTTTAGCTGCCAATTCATCATGCTCTTGTTGTAAATGGTTAAAGCCCCAACCACGATCATCACGCCATAAAGTGGCCCATATCCAAAGAAATGGCCAAAGTACATGCAGTGTAAACAAACTAACCCAACCCGCATAATGGATTGCATCTAAGTGTGGGTGGTTACGTTTTTTAGCTATTTCGTAGGGAATATCATGTAATGCGATAATGCCATAAAATAAGAAAATACCGACGAAGACCAGTATTCCCAAGGCAAAGTAATCTAAAAACATTCAGTGTCCTTTTTTGTTATGCTTAAATTAAAGCGCTTATGTAATCGTTATAATGCCAAATTTTAGCCGTCTACGCACTTATTTACATTAAGTTTATTTTTTGTAAAAGGGGATAGTGTTAATTATCTAGTACAACAAGATAGTCTAAACACTGACATAAAGTTGACTCACTTAAGTAGACGAGATCAGAGCTCTGATCAATTTTAAAACCAAGCGTTTGGCATTTCTGTTGGCAGGATAAACTATTGATCCAATATGTGTACTCTTTACACATAAAATTAACGGCTGTAAAGCATAATACAACGAAAACCGCGTATTTAAATATAACAGTGGGGGAGCTATTTTTCATTGCTTGGTGCTCAATCAACGAAGGTATCGTTAATTTTAGTTTAAGATAGAAAAAAATAAAAAGGAGAAAAAATGACGCCCGCAATTGTATTGTTAGAACAAAAAAAGGTCGAGTTTGAGGTGTTAAGCTATCAGCATGATCCAGCAAGTACTCAATTTGGGCTCGAAGCGGTTACAAAGCTAAATTTAAATGCGCAGCAAGTGTTTAAAACCCTGATACTTGAAAACACCGATAACCAGTTGATTGTTGCTGTTACGCCAGTAGCGCAACAAGTGAATTTAAAACAGTTGGCCAAAGCCTGTGGTGTTAAAAAAGTGCACATGGCCGCAGCACAAAAAGTACAAAACAGCACGGGGTATATACTCGGTGGGGTAAGCCCGCTCGGGCAAAAAAAGCGTTTAAAAACATTTATTCATAAAACAGCCTCGCAATTTGATGTTATCTACGTCAGTGCCGGTAAGCGCGGTTTAGAAATTGCCCTTAGCCCGAATGATTTAATCACCCTTAGTAACGCACAGTTAGCTGATTTTTAATCTGAAATTAGCTTGCTCAGCATTTTCGTACAAAAATCGCTTTCTAAGGGCTAATTCAGCGTACAGTTGTAAGCTGTTTTGTTTCAATAGCTTACCTGCCTAGATAAAAAATAATTAAAAATAATGTTAAAAAAACTGGTTGGACCAATTGATCTCTTGCTCATTTTATGACGTAATGTAGGTATTACTATCTGGTCGGATGAGTCCATTATGAGCTTACGTACAAAATTAAAAAAAGTTTTACCAAGTATTTCAATCACAGAACAAGAGGCACTTGATGCCGGTGATGTGTGGTTAGAAGGGTCTATCTATCAAGGTAAACCTGACTTCAGTGCATTACGCGCAGTGCCAGCAGCAACATTAAGTGCTGACGAGCAAGCATTTATCGACGGCCCATTACAAGAATTATTGGGTATGATCGACGATACTGAAATACAAAGCGGTGTTCATTTACCTGATTACATCTTAGATTTTCTGAAAAAAGAACGCTTTTTCTCGTTGATTATTCCAAAGTCATTTGGTGGCTTAGAGTTCAGCCCGTATGCAAACTCAACAATTGTTGCAACCATTGCGACTAAGAGCTCTGCAGTTGCAGTAACAGTGATGGTGCCTAACTCATTAGGACCGGGTGAATTATTACTGCACTTTGGTACACAAGAGCAACAAGCACATTATTTACCGCGCTTAGCCAATGGTCGTGATATTCCATGTTTTGCACTTACAAGCCCTGAAGCGGGCTCAGATGCTGGCGGTATCCCTGATATCGGCGTAGTGACTAAAGGCATGCACAATGGCGAAGAAGTACTTGGTCTTGAAATCACTTGGGACAAGCGCTATATCACCCTTGCACCGATTGCCACAGTCCTCGGTTTAGCCTTTAAGGTTGTCGATCCAGAGGGTTTACTTGGCGGCAAAGAAAACTTAGGTATTACCTGTGCGCTTATTCCAAAAGAGCACCCTGGTGTTGAACTTGGTAATCGTCATGATCCTATGGGTATTCGTTTTTACAACGGTACAACACGTGGTAACAAAGTATTTGTACCAATGGATTTCATCATAGGTGGTCAAAAGAACATCGGTCGTGGTTGGCAAATGCTGGTTAGCTGCCTAGGTGCTGGCCGTGGTATTTCACTTCCTGCATTAGGTGTGAGTTCATCACAAGTGGCATTTAAAGGGGCATCAGAGTACGCAGCTGTCCGTGAGCAATTTGGTTTATCAATTGGTCAGTTCGAAGGTATTCAAGAAAAGCTTGCCGATATTGCGGGTAAAACATACCTGCAAGAAGCAATGCGTGTATTAACTACCGAAGGTTTAGGCATGGGCTTAAAACCATCAGTTGTTACCGCAATTGCAAAATACCACATGACTGAAATTGGCCGCGATGTACTTGATTCTGCAATGGATATCCAAGCAGGTAAAGCAATTCAAAATGGCCCGCAAAACACCCTTTCCAGTGGTTATGTAGCACAGCCTATTGCCATTACGGTAGAAGGTGCGAACATTCTTACTCGTAACCTGATGATCTTTGGTCAAGGTGTGATGCGTTGTCATCCATATTTACAATCTATGGTTGAATCTATCCACAGCGAAGACAAAAACGCAGATAAAGAATTTAACAGCATCTTACGTAAAACAGTGGGTTACAGTGTAGCTAACAGCTTACGTGCATTTCGTTTAGGTGTATTACCATTCACCGCAGGCGCAGAGTCTAAGCTACCAGAAGTGCGTGAATACGAAAAAGCGGCGCAGAAATTATCAGCAAAACTTGCTGTATACGCAGATTTCTCATTATTAGTGTTGGGCGGTAAGCTTAAGCAAGCTGAAATGCTTTCTGCACGTTTAGGCGATGTAATGAGCTTCTTATATGCTGCAATGGCATCTATTAAATACTACGAGCAAAAAGTAGCAAGCAGTGAACGCGAGCAAGCGGCGCCTTACTTCCACTATGCTACACGTTTTGCACTACAAAGCGCTGAAGAAGCACTGCATAAGTTTTTAGATAACTTCCCTGCTAGTGGTACGCGTAAGTTTATGCGTTTCATCACCATGAACTACTCAACTAAAATGCCAAAAATTAGTGATGACTTAATTCGTGAATTAGCGAAACAAGCGCAATTAGATACTGCGTTTAAAAAGCAAATTACGCATTTGGTTAAACCAATTGAGGGTGATGGTCATTATATTAATGAGCAAGCCTATAAAGCTAAAATGGGTTGTTTAGATTTGCTTGCGAAAGTGAAAAAAGCACTACGTAGTAAAACAATCAAACCAGGTGTACGCTTTGCACTTACGCTAGATAATGCACTTGTTGCAAACGTAATCACTGAAGAAGAGTATGCAAAACTGATTGATTATAATGTCAAACGTGAACGTGCGATTCGTGTTGATGAGTTTGATTTTGATATGAACTTACTCGATGAAAACGCACAACCAGTGAATCCACTGAAGAGTGTTGTTAATCAGTAATATTTTGAGTTAACTTGATTCAACAATGTAAGCGCCCAGCAGTTCGGGCGCTTTTTATATTTAAAGCCTATGCAATTTTGTGTGGGCTTTTTGTGGTTATGGTTTTAACTAACACCGACTACTCTATTAAAGCCTTTAATCTACAGTTGGTTATGTCATACTAAGCATTAGTTGTGTAAATGTTGGTATGTATGTCTTTTTATCTGCCTTTAATTAGTCTTCATTATAAAAACTTTGAAATCACAGAATCAATCACGGCGCTATGGAGTGGTTGTGGTGAAATAGTGCGTTGTCGTTTGGATGATAATGCTTGTGTAATAAAAGCGATTAGTGTGCCCGATCACATTAATCACCCTCGTATCACTCAAACTGAATTTTCAATAAATCGAAAACGCCATTCTTACGAAGTAGAGTTTTATTGGTATCAGCAGTATGCCTCGAAATTACCAGCGCAAGCGCGTGCGCTAAGGTGTTATGAAGCTTTAGAGCAACAGCAAAAAAAAGTGATGGTATTTGCTGACTTTGTAGCAGATGGTTTTACTAATGCGCAAGTACACAAACAGCACATAGCGGCTATTCTCAAATGGTTGGCGTACTTTCATGCGTTTCACTTTGAAGTTAACCCCGACGGCCTTTGGCAGCAAGGTAGTTACTGGCACTTAGCAACTCGCCCAGATGAATATGAAAAAATGCCAGATAGTGCTCTTAAACGACAGGCAAAAAATATAGATAGAATATTGCGTGAATGCCAATATAGGACGCTTATTCATGGTGACGCTAAGCTTGCAAACTTTGCTGTTAATTGCACTACGATGGAAGTTTTAGGTTATGATTTTCAATATACCGGTGGCGGCGTTGGTGTTGTTGATGTCATGTACTTTTTGGGTAGTTGTTTGAATGAACAGCAGCTCAACGATACCGCCGATGATTATTTAGCTAACTATTTTCAGTATTTTAGCGATGCAATGCGAATGTTTGGTCATGCTAAATCTACGCCCGTCGTTATTAAGGCATGGCGGGCACTTTGGCCTGTTGCGTGGACTGATTTTTATCGCTTTTTAGCAGGTTGGAGCCCCGAACATACAAAGATTAATACCTATATGCGTAAACAATTTCAAATTACAAAAATAAACTTTGGAGCAAGGTAGAATGACAAAACAAATTCGTTGGGGAATGATTGGTTGTGGTGTTGTGACGGAGGTGAAAAGTGGCCCTGCTTATCAGCTCACAGACGGCTTTGTAATTAACGCAGTAACCCGCAGAGATACCGCTCTGGCTGAGGATTATGCAAAACGCCATAATGTGCCTTTGGTATTTAAAACTGCGGATGAGCTGATTGCAAGCTCTGAAATTGATGCCGTGTATATTGCCACGCCACCTGATAGTCACCTAGAGATAGCTTTAAAAGTAGCCGCAGCAGGTAAGCCGTGCTGTATTGAAAAGCCACTCGCGCCAACTTTAGCGCAAAGTGAGGCAATTCTTACTGCCTTTACTGCTAAAAAAATTCCTTTATTTGTTGCTTATTATCGTCGTTCTTTGCCACGTTTTAATAAAGTGAAACGCCTCATTGATGACGGTGAAATTGGCGCTGTGCGTCATGTAAATTGGCATTTGAGTAAAGCATCAAGCGATGTTGATAAGTCCGGTGAGTATAATTGGCGTACAGATAAGCAGGTTGCACTTGGTGGCTATTTTGATGATTTAGCCAGTCATGGTCTAGATCTATTCGGTTATTTATTTGGTGAGTATCAATCAGTGAAAGGGCTCGCTACCAACCAGCAAAATCTCTATAACGCGTTTGATGCCATTAGTGCTTGCTGGCAACATAAAAATGGCATCACCGGATCAGGCAGTTGGAATTTTGGTGGTTTTTCACGCTTTGATATTGTGACTGTGTATGGTGAAAAAGGCGAGATTACTTTTAGTGTATTTGATGAACAAGCAATAAAGGTTGTCAATGCTCAAGGTCAACAGGTATTCACTATAGAGAATCCAACACATGTTCAACAATATCATGTTGAAAATATGGCATCGGCATTACTTGATGACACCATTCACCCCTCTACAGGCTATTCGGCCACCCATACCAGTTGGGTGATGGAGCAAATATTATCTTAATTGAGTGGCAAATTAAATTTTGCCTTTAATGCAGAAATTAATAAGCTTCTTTCGGGTTCACTAAACACTTGCTGATGGAGCTTTATGATCTGATCTTGCATTGACGTTTGCTTTAACACTTTATCAAATGCAGCAATGTTAAGTTTTCCTTGCTCTGAGCGAGAGCAGGCAAGGTAACCAAATACCGCATGACTTTCTTCATCTATTGATAAAAAACGTACTTTATCGATTCGGGGATCGTTTTTAAAACGATCTTTAAGCACAGCGGTGTATTCTAATATGGCGTCTAGCTTATTTTGAAATAACATTTTATGTAAACGTCGTGAGCTCGTTTCTCCAGCAATGTTTATAAAGGAATCTGGATGAGAGGTTATGTATTGGTCGATGTTCTTGCCATAAGAACGACCCGCAGAAATGCCAATTAAAAATTTATGTTTTTGAATGACATCCTCTAAAGTTAAATTTTGAGGTAATTCTGGATGGTTGTAAATTACTAATCTATTAGCCGGAAAAGCCATGATTGGATATTGATTGAAAAAGGCACTGTGCTGGCGTTCATCATTTTTTACTTTATTGTACAAACATACATCGGGCATTGTTTTTAGCTGTTTCCATGCGCGTAACCGGCTCGCAGGTATAAACTCTAATGACGTATCGGGGGATAATTCCTCCCCAATTGTTAACATAATTTTATTTGCGATATTTCTATCAGCCTTGTTATCTTCAGGGATAAAGTCACTCACTATTTGTATTTTAGTTAGTTGCTTTTGCTCAGCACTAAGCGAAGAAACAAATAATACACAGAGACTTAAAACGAAAATTATGGGGACTTTCATGCCATGCGCCATGCTTACGAAATATAATAATAAACTATACCCGTTTAGGTGCTATTTGATAATATATTGTTGTGTTTAATGATATAAAAAGCGTATTTAAGTCTACTATATAAATTACTCTTAATTAATTTGCTATGAGTTAGCATTTTTTAAAAGTCAGTTTAGTATTTTTACGCTAAAATAAGGCAAGTTTAATTTCTATCAGGCACTAAAATGACAATTCATGTAATAAATCACCCCCTTGTTCAACATAAACTAGGCCTAATGCGCGAGTATGGCATCAGTACTAAAAGTTTTCGTGAACTTTCATCTGAAGTGGGTACCTTATTAACCTATGAAGCCACCAAAAACTTGCCACTTGAAAAAGTTGAAATTCAAAGCTGGGATAGTAATAAGCTTGAAGTAGAGCATATCAAAGGTAAGAAAATCACTGTGGTACCTATTTTACGTGCCGGTCTTGGTATGATGGATGGGGTAATGCAGTTATTACCCGCAGCTAAAGTGAGTGTCGTTGGACTGCAGCGAAATGAAGAAACACTTGAGCCTATTCCTTATTTTGAAAAGCTAGTAGGCAAAATAGATGAGCGCTTAAGTTTGGTTATTGACCCTATGCTTGCAACAGGTGGCTCTATGATAGCCACTATTGATATGCTAAAAAAAGCAGGCTGTAAAGAAATCAAGGTCATTGTACTAGTTGCAGCTCCTGAAGGCGTAGAAAAAACACTCGCTGCCCACCCTGATATAGAAATCTTTACCGCCTCGTTAGACTCTCATTTGAATGAGAAGGGTTATATCATCCCAGGTCTTGGTGATGCGGGTGATAAAATATTTGGTACGGTTTAGGCTATTATTGTGACTAAAAATAGTGTGAATCAAGAGTCAGCCTTTTCTATCAAAACCATCTTAACCGGGGCGCAAATGTTATTTGTCGCCTTTGGTGCGCTCGTATTAGTGCCGCTTTTAACGGGACTAGATCCTAATGTTGCACTATTTACTGCAGGCGTGGGTACTTTACTGTTTCATTTGGTCACAAAAGGACAGGTGCCCATATTTTTAGCGTCGTCATTTGCGTTTATAGCACCTATTATTGCATGTGTACAAATGTGGGGCGTACCAGCCACTATGGGTGGCTTAATGGCGGCAGGTTTTGCGTACATGCTGCTAAGCATTTTAGTTAAATTAAAAGGTGTTGCAAGCTTACATAAAATTTTACCGCCAGTAGTTGTCGGTCCTGTGATCATGGTGATTGGTTTAGCGCTGGCACCTGTTGCAGTTAATATGGCTATGGGTAAAAGCGGTGATGGCTCCGTACAGTTGATCCCTTATGAGCAAGCAATTTGGGTGGCCGCATTTTCTTTGTTGGTTACCTTGATATTTGCCGTTTGGGGGAAAGGTGTTTTTAAGCTTATCCCTATTTTAGCGGGGGTTGTGGCAGGTTACAGTGTATCGCTTGTATTAGGTATCGTGCAATTTGATGCCGTCAGTGATGCACAGTGGATTGCTATGCCTGCGTTTACTTGGCCTGAATTTAAATGGCAGGCAGTACTATTTATGGTTCCTGTTGCAATTGCTCCCGCTATTGAACACATTGGCGATATGATGGCCATCAGCCAAGTCACTAATAAGGATTACCTGAAAAAACCAGGCTTGCACCGCACCTTGTTTGGTGATGGTTTAGCCACGACAGCAGCATCAATTTTCGGCGGTCCGCCTAATACGACTTACTCTGAAGTAACAGGTGCGGTGATGCTGACGCGTAACTTTAATCCAAAAGTGATGATGTGGACTGCTGTGATAGCGATCATTTTAGCGTTTGTGGCAAAAATGGGCGCTGGTTTACAAACGATACCCGTGCCAGTGATGGGGGGGATCATGATCTTGCTATTTGGCTCGATAGCTGTGGTTGGCCTTAATTCATTAGTCAAATCAGGTGAAGATCTAACCGCACCGCGTAATTTATCGATTGTTGCACTGATTTTAGTGTGCGGTATTGGTGGTATGCACATCGGCGGTAGTGAATTTAGCTTACAAGGTGTTAGTTTATGTGCAATCTTAGGGATTGTATTAAACTTGGTATTACCAAAAGCACAGAAGCCTGCATAACAACAGTACAAACACTTTCTATATTGCACCAAAATAGCGCATTTCACATGCGCTATTTTTTTAACCTATTAAAATTTATAGATTTTAAATATTGGTCTGCTATCTGCATTTAGTATTATTAATATTAAGATGGTGAGATAGGTAAAGAGGCCAATATAGTGGATATTACCCCGTTTTTAGTAAAGCATCAGTTACCACTTAAATATCAATATTTAAGTGAGCAATTCTTTATCCCTTTAGCCGAAGATATTGTTTCAGCTAAGCCTTCAAATCAATCTATGCTAGTTGCAGTGAATGGCTGTCAAGGTTCAGGGAAAACCACACTAGCAGATTTCTTAGTGACCTGGATAAACAGTAACACTGAATTCAATAGTATCAGTATTTCAATTGATGACTTTTATTACAGTGCCGCGCATCGTGCTAGTTTAGCCAAAGATGTTCACCCATTATTTGCTACTCGAGGCGTACCAGGGACCCATGATACCGAGTTAATGAAACAGACCATAACAGATTTACTCGCGGGTAAAACCGGTATCGCCTTACCTCAGTTTGATAAACAAAGCGATGATCCCGTTGCAAAACAGCTATGGCAAAAAAATGAAAAGCCGGTCGATATCATCTTATTTGAAGGCTGGTGTGTTGGTAGCACGGCTCAGCAGCCTTATCAATTAGAGCAACCCATTAATGAACTTGAGCAACACGAAGACGATGCAGGTATGTGGCGTCGCTGCGTAAATAGTTGTTTAGCAAATGAATATCAAAATGTCTTTGCTTTAATTGATTATACTGTGATGTTACAAGCACCATCGTTTGAAGATGTGTATGGATGGCGTTTAGAGCAAGAACAAAAGTTACTAGCAAAAAAAGGCACCGGTAAGGGCACATTTGATGAGGCGAGCTTAGTTAGGTTTATTTCTCATTTTGAACGCATAACGCGTGAGAACTTGCAAACTTTACCCGAAAGCGTTGACGCACTTCTTACGTTAGATGAAGCGCGAGACATCAGCGCAATGACTCTAAAAGCAGACTCAGTTCCACAGCCGCTAATATTCACCGATTTGGATGGCACATTACTCAATCATGATGATTATGACTGTGCTGCAATTAAGCCATTTTTGGCTCAGCTAGCTGATTCAGGAATTACTGTCGTATTTAATACCAGTAAAACATTTGCAGAAGTCACTCAATTACAAGCTATGCTAGGGCATAACCAGCCATTTATTACCGAAAATGGTTCGGCGATTTATATCCCCAAATTTTTCTTTCCTATTAAGCCAATTGGCTGTGAAGAACTTGAGCTGTACTGGCGTTATGCGCTAGCACCAAGATGCGCGAAACTGCATGAGGATTTAAAAAGCCATGCAAGTGCATTTAGCAACTGTTATCGCTTATTTAGTGAACTTAGTAAACAAGAAGTCACAGAGCTTACAGGTTTGAGTACTGCGCAGAGTGAACTTGCTTTAACACGGGAATATTCAGATCCAATCTATTGGCAAGGGGATGATGAGCAGCTTGGTGCATTTTTAGCACTTATGGAATCTCTTGCTTATGAAGTATTGGTTGGTGGCCGGTTTATTCATTTGAATAAGCAAACTAATAAGGGGCAAGCGCAGAGTTGGCTATTAGAGCAATTTAAGCAGCATTATCGTCATCCATTTACCACTATTGCGTTAGGGGATAGCCAGAACGATATGGCCATGCTTGATGAAGCAGATATCGCAATTTTAATTACTAATCCAAATAGCAAAGCAAAAGCTAAATTAGCACATAAACCATGGCGTGTTAGTGAACGTCCAGCACCGTTAGGCTGGATTGATGAGGTAGCCGACTTACAAATTATTAAAGCGCAACTCGCGTCAAAACAGGAGCAATCACATGGCTGATTTTTACCAAAATGGCATAATCACGACATTGCATAATATTGCAGACCGTCCAGTAGCAGAGCTAGAAGCCGAGCTCGTTGAGTTTTCTAAACAGCGTCCAATGGGGCTTATATTACCGTCGTTATACAGTGAGCTTGAAGGACCTGCACTACAAAATATCGTCAAAGAATTAAAGCATGTGCCTTATTTATCACAAATTACCATCGGGTTAGACAGAGCTGATGAAAGCCAATATCGCAGTGCTTTGAAGTTTTTTGCTGAGCTTGATCAGCCACACCGGGTTTTATGGAATGAAGGGCCACGCTTACAGGCACTTGATAAAGAATTACAACAACTGGGTGTTGCACCAAGAGAGCTGGGGAAAGGGCGAAATGTCTGGTATTGCATGGGCTATAAACTTGCCACGGCAAAAGTAGAATCCATCGCACTGCATGATTGCGATATTTTAACCTATGATCGTGGCCTTTTAGCACGTTTAATTTACCCTGTTGCTCACCCTCGCTTTAACTATGAGTTCTGTAAAGGGTTTTACCCGCGTACAGCCGATGGGAAAATCAATGGTCGAGTGTCTCGTTTATTGGTTACACCGTTGTTGCGCTCGTTTAAAACTATTTTAGGAAGTACCGATTATTTAGAATATATGGACTCGTTTCGTTATCCATTAGCGGGGGAGTTTTCGTTCCGTCGGGATGTGCTTAACGACATTCGTATCCCAAGTGATTGGGGCTTAGAAATTGGCGTATTATCTGAGATGTATCGTAACTATTCACATAACCGTTTGTGCCAAGTCGATATTGCAGATAACTATGACCATAAACATCAGGCGCTTTCACTGGATAATCAAGCGGCTGGATTATCAAAAATGTCGATTGATATTACCAAAGCGTTATTTAGAAAACTAGCCACACAAGGCGTTACATTTACTACCGAAACTATTCGCTCACTTAAAGCTACATACTACCGTATTGCGTTGGACTTTATTGAAACATACCACAACGATGCGATGATGAATGGCCTAACATTAGATATTCACCAAGAAGAAAAAGCCGTCGAAATGTTCGCACAAAATATCATGAATGCCGGCGAACACTTTTTACAACACCCAATGGAAGCGCCTTTTGTGCCAAGTTGGAACCGCGTAGCGTCTGCAATGCCAGATGTATTCGCACGATTAGAAGAAGCGGTAGAGCTTGATAATAAAGAGTTTTCAGCATAAAAATGGGGTAGGGTATGAGTAAAGCGTTATTTGAACAACGGGTTGAACAACATTTAGCGAGTATATACGAAGGTGTTGATCTATGTATGAGTATTGATGCGCTAGCCAGCATGTTGATCACCACCATGTTAAAAGATGATCCAGTACGCGACCCAACACCCCATAAAAATCGCTGGGATCAACAAGACGTCATTCTTATCGCGTACGGCGATTCCATCATGCGTTACCAAGACGCAGATCAGGCGGTCGCTGTACCGAGTGAACCGCCTTTACATACCTTGCATCGGTTTATGAAAAATCAATGTGCAGGAACAATCAACGCATTACATATATTACCATTTTATCCGTATAGCTCAGATGAAGGCTTTGCGGTAATGAATTATGTTCAAGTGAATGAATCATTAGGGAGCTGGGAAGATATCCAAGGCATTGCTCAAGATGTAAAACTCATGGCTGATTTAGTGATCAACCATTGTTCAAGCCGAAGTCGTTGGTTTGAAAATTTTATACAAGGTAAAGAGCCTGGCCTGAGTTATTTTAAAACCGCGAACTTAACGGATGATGTATCTGGAGTTGTTAGGCCAAGAACGTCGCCTTTATTAAACACGGTACAAACAGCCTTGGGTGAGCGTCATGTATGGTGTACTTTTAGTCCAGATCAGGTCGATTTAGACTTTGCAAATCCATTAGTCCTTAATGAATTCGTGGGTATTATTCGCCACTACTTAGACAATGGAGTAAAGATTTTTCGACTAGATGCAGTGGCCTTTTTGTGGAAAGAGCTGAACACTTCGTGCATTAATTTACCGCAAACACACGAAGTGATTCGTTTATTACGGACTTTAATAGAACATGTAGAGCCAAGTGCAGTTATTATCACTGAAACAAATATTCCAAATCGTGAAAATTTATCTTACTTTGGTAATGCCAACGAAGCCCATTGTATTTATAATTTTTCCTTACCTCCATTACTATTACATACCTTACTCAGTGGTGATAGCAAAGCGCTAAAGCACTGGATGATGAGTATGCCACCGGCACAGAACGGCACTGCTTACTTTAACTTTATCGCCTCACATGACGGTATTGGTTTACGCCCTGCAGAGGGCTTACTTGATGAGCAACAACTTGGTCAAATGGTTAATACCATTAGTCGCTTTGGTGGCAAGGTTTCTATGCGAACTGCAAATAATGGCACCAGTTCACCGTATGAATTGAACATCGCATTATTTGATGCTTTACAAGGAACACATAAAGGAGTAGATAAGTGGGGTCTACAGCGTTTTGCCTGTGCTCACGCTATTATGTTTGCCTTAGAAGGGATCCCAGGCTTATACATCCATAGTTTACTTGGTACAACCAATGACTATGAACGATTTGAAAATAGCCAACATAATCGCTGTATAAACCGTCATCGCTGGCAAGAGAAGGCACTGCTTGAAAAACTATCAGATCAATCGAGTCATCATTATCATGTCTTTACTCGTATTAATAACTTATTGGCGATACGTAAGCAGCAAGATGCTTTTCATCCCAATGCGACACAATTTACGCTGCATTTAACGGGGGCGTTGTTTGGTTTTTGGCGGCAAAGTATCGATCGCAGACAAAGTATATTCTGCGTCTATAACATTAGTGATGAACCTCAAACATTGGTCTTAGCTGATCTTAATTTGATTGACACAGAGCAATGGTTTGAGCTTATATCGGCTCAAACCTTAGATAAAGATTTACAGACATTAGAGCTGGAACCTTATCAAGCATTATGGTTATCAAATAAACAATAACGGTATGTTTAAAAGAGTAGACAGATTGAGGGCTTTAGCTGGTGAGTCAATAAAGCCTTAATTATTAGCGGCATCTAATAGGTTATCAATTGTAAATGGCCGCCACGAAGCAGATGTTTTACTGAACATGCGAAAATCGATGTTTTTTAACCGATTGTTATTGATACGTTTAGCCAGCTCTTGGTTTTCACTGGAAAGCGGTTTAAATATCGCAGTAACTTGGTGGGAAGCGGGCCACTTAGCTGGGTCTTGGTGGTGATCATAAATTGCAATCAGCCCTAAAGCCCCTAGCAAAACATGTCCACCGAGAGAAACATCTAACGGCGTTAAATCTTTTGGCGGGGCATCCCAATTCACACCACCAACTAATATATTTTGTTTTTTTAGCTTTCTAATGGCTCTTTTAGCACCAAAACCAATCGCGTCATTTGCGCACCATATAATATTAATTTCAGGGGCAAGCTGCAAAAAAGCCATGGTTTTAATATAGCTTTCATCTTCTGACCAATTTGCGACATCTTGAGCAATAATATTGAGGGATTGTTTTTGCTCTGCGAATCTTTGCAAGCCTTGAGCACGTTCGACTGAGGCTGCAGTGGTATAGTCCCCAAATAAAGCGAGTATATTAGCTGGCTGATTAGATGTTAATGTATGCTTGTTAAAAAGTAGATGAGCGAGATCTTTGCCTGCATTATAGTTGTCAGGTATGACACTACCGATAATGTTTAAGCCATCTCGGTGTAGAGTAGCGAGCCTATCGGGATCAGGCTTATTGAGTAAAAAATAGATAGGAATGTCTTTGGTATTTAATTTGGTTAAATATTCACTAGCAACACTCTTTTCGTCAACCAAAATTAGGTAGTCAGGATTATCAATGACCGCTTCGCGGATCAGCTCTTTCATTAAAATATGGTTTCGATTAGCGTATTTTACAGTCAAATTTATTGCTAAATCATCAGCAACATTTTCCATTTGGTTAGATACTTTAAACCAAAAGTTACCCGTGTTGTTATCACCATCAGCGGTATTAGAGAATCCCGGGTTAATGAAAGTGACATTTAAGCCATAAACATTAAATGAATTTAACAGTATAAAAAAACATGAAAGGTAGATAAATAAACGAGATAAAGGCATTTGAACTCACTAAATTATTAATAAACGAACAAATCCTTGTAGAACTAGAGCATACATAACAACCTCACTTTAGGGAAGGCTATATTTCTAACTAGAGTGCTATATAATATGCATTTTAGCATATCTGATGTCATCAACCTTTAGGGTTTTATTTAATGAAAGCAATTTTTTGTGTGTTCGTATTACTATTGAACCAAAGTGTCTTCGCTGTTGAAGAGAATAACTTAGAAACCACCATGAAAAACATGGGCCTTGCTTACAAGCAAAGTGTTCAAGCAACGCAACTGCAAGAGTTTAATCTGGCGATCGATGAATTTATAACGTTAGTAGAGCAAAGCAAGCTTGCTGGATTTAATAAAGAAGCACAAAAATCACTGCAAGGACTTGATAAAGTAACAGCAAAAGCAAAACTGGCAAAACAACTTGCTAATAGTGAGGGCTTAGAGGCAGCGAAAAAACCTTTAAAAGCGATTGATGGCTTGCGTAAGCAGTATCATGAATTACATGAGCCACCAGGGTTTTGGGAGTTATTGTTTGGTAAGTAGTGTCATCGTTTATTTGTGCGCGTTATAAATAAAGCGCACAAATAGCTCAACTGGCACGTTATTTCTTCCCTTTCTTCTTCATACCTTGCACAGCTTTGAAGCGTGGGTTGTCTTTACAGATCACAAACACACGGCCTTTGCGCTTTACAATTTGACAGCCAGGGCGGTTTTTAGCACTTTTTAACGAGCTTAATACTTTCATTGTCTTCTCCTATTTAGTCGCGAGGTTTTTAAAGCGGCGATTAAACGCTGCTACGCGGCCATCACTGGCGACTGTCTTCTGCTTACCAGTATAAAACGGGTGAGAATCACTCGACACATCAATCGGCACATAAGGGTAGGTTTTACCATCTAGCTCAATAGTGCGGTTCGTTTTTATTGTTGAACCAATAATAAAATAACTGTCAGCAGCTGTATCGTGAAAAGCAACAGTTTGGTAATCAGGGTGAATATTTGGTTTCATAATGAACTCTATGTTATGTGATAGTATAACGGTAATTTATAGTAAATAAGAATCTTTTGCAAATAGTATTTTGCTCGTTAAATAACATTTTTGTCTGCAATTTATACAAACAAGTCAAAAGATGAGCAGTCAGTATAAAAAAACTGGCTATTGGCATTTAGCCTGTTATAAATAAGATGTAATCGAGCAAAAGGAGGCAAGCTTTAGTATGAGCGAACATATTCAACAGAGCACCGATGAGCAAAGTCAGCAGATAGATCAAAGCGTGATGGATACACTACGCAGCAAAGATAATTCATTACTCGCTCAGCAAATTGATCCACTTAGTTGCACTCATAACGACATTGTGGAGTTACTTGCTCAGTATTTGGCATTGAGCGATCAAGACGATGACGATTTGTTTGATGCGTGGTTTGATGGGCTCAATAAAGCACAGCACACTGTGTTAAAAGTATTTGAGGTGTATCGCGGTCAATTCGAGCATCAAGAATAACAGCTTATAAAGTTAGCTTTGGCTGTATAAAGTCTAAAAATGCGGTAATACGTGATGAAACGGCACTGTTTTTGTAATAAACAGCGTTAACCGTCTCGCGCGGGTTTGGGCTTATTATTTCACTCGTTAATACCTGCACCAGCCGTCCTGCGGCTATATCTTTATTGATCATAAAATTTGACAACAATGCCAGCCCTTGATGTGCAAGGCACAGTTGTCTAATTGTCTCACCACTGCTGGCAGTAATGCTAAAGCTTAGATCGGGTAAATTTTTTAATGGCCATTGGTTTAGAGCTTTGTTGTTACTAAAGCCAATCAGTTTGTGTTTGTTTAAGTCAGCAGTGTTGAATACTGAGCCATTACGGGCAAGGTATTGTGGGCTTGCAACCAGATATAGTTTACTGTTACCGAGTAGGCGGGCATGTAAGTTTGAGTCTTTTAAATAACCAATTCGAATGGCCACATCAGTTTTGTATTCAAGTAAGTCATGAATGTTATCAGCCGATGCTAAATCGAGTGTGATATCAGGGTAAACCTCATTAAAGCCGGCAATCAACGGGGTAATTTGGTGCAGCACAAAAGGGCTTGCGGCATCTACCTTTAAACGTCCTGCGGGTTTTTTATCGAGCAATGATAGCGCTTCACTGCCTTTTAATATTTGATTTATCCCTTCGCGGGCAAACTCTCTATATACATGGCCCTCTTGGGTTAGCTCTATACGACGGGTTGTTCTGTTGAGCAAAGTTGTTTGTAAGGTCTGTTCCAGTCGATTCACTGAGCGTGATACTTTTGCAACTTGTACATCTAAGATACGTGCCGCGGCAGAAAAACTACCTGCATCAACCACACTCAAGAATGCTTCAAGATCTTCAGTTTTAACTTTCATTGTAATCACTTTATCATTTTCGACAAAAGTATTTTGCCATTAAGGCTGTTTTTTGCAAACAAATATTCGCTCACACTCTGATCTTCATTTAATTACTGAGGATTTTATTATGCCATTGGCATTATGGGCGCTTACATTAAGCGCATTTGCAATAGGAACAACCGAGTTTGTAATTGTTGGCTTAGTACCAACAATCGCTAACGATTTAGCCGTGAGCCTGCCTTCTGCCGGACTATTGGTAAGCTTGTATGCCTTGGGTGTTGCAATAGGGGCACCTGTATTAACTGCGCTTACAGGGCATTGGCAACGCAAAACTTTACTAGTTGCGTTAATGTCGTTGTTTATAGCTGGTAATGTACTCGCTTGGCTTGCACCTAGTTACGAAACGCTTATTGTAGCAAGGATATTAACGGGACTGGCCCATGGTGTGTTTTTCTCTATTGGCTCTATGATAGCCACAAGTTTAGTAAGTAAAGATAAGGCAGCCAGTGCGATTGCAATTATGTTTACCGGGCTAACGGTAGCCTTGGTTACTGGAGTGCCGCTTGGTACCTGGATTGGTCAAGAATTTGGCTGGCGTAGTACATTTTTAGCTGTTTCATTACTGGGTTTAGTGGCGTTGGTGGGCAGCATCATATTAGTGCCAAATAATTTAGCTAAATCTGCGCCTGCACGGGTTAAGGATCAGCTGCAAGTATTACTTAAACCCCGTTTATTACTGGTGTATTTAATCACTATTTTAGGTTACGGCGGCACATTCACAGCATTTACTTACCTGGCACCCATTTTAGAGCAACAAGCTGGATTTAGCTCATCTTTCGTTGGTTTAATTATGTTGGGTTACGGTGTTTCCGTGGCTATTGGTAATATATATGGTGGTAAACTGGCGGATAAACATGGGTCTATTTCAGCATTAAAAGTGGTATTTATAGGCCTGACTGTGATTCTATTTGCACTGACATTTACTATGAATTCACCTTGGCTGATTGTTGCAACAGTGCTTATTTGGGGCGCATTTGCCTTTGGTAATGTACCTGGTTTACAGCTGTATGTAGTGAAAGTTGCTGAGCAAGATGCACCAAAAGCCGTTGATGTTGCGTCAGGGTTAAACATTGCGGCATTTAACGTAGGCATCGCATTGGGCTCAATAAGTGGTGGATTTGTGGTTGAGCATTTATCGTTACAAGATACAGCATGGATAGGTGCGCTTATTTGTTTGACTGCTTTAGCTGCGACATTTGTGGCCGGCCATATTGATAAATCAAAAACGGCTACTTAAGGGCACATTCAGTGATTGTTTGTCATCATGACATGAAATACATGTTTACGACCACAGTCACTTATTTAAATTAATGTTATAAGGAGATGTTATGACTCAGCACGTAATTGAAATGCCTGATTTAGGTGTAGGTACGTTCCGCTTAGAAGGTAAAACGGCCTATAACTCGGTAAGTATGGCGCTAGAAGTAGGGTTTAGGCATATAGATACAGCGCAAATATATGGCAATGAAGCGCAGGTTGGACAAGCTATACAAGACAGTAACATTGCCCGTGAAGAGTTATTTATTACGACCAAGGTATGGAACGATAAGCTAAATAAAGCGAGCTTTATTGACAGTGTCAAAGAAAGCTTAGCAAAGCTGCAGGTTGAACAAGTTGACCTATTATTGATCCACTGGCCTTCACCGAGTAATAGCGAGCCTATGAGCGAATACTTAACCGAGCTTAAGAAAGCCAAAGATCTGGGGTTAACAAAACATATAGGCGTATCAAACTTCACCATTGCTAATTTGAAAGAAGCAATGCAAACACTTGATAGTCGTGAAATTTTCACTAACCAAATCGAAGTTCATCCTTATCTTACTAATACTAAGCTGCGTGCTTTTTGTCAGCAGCAAGATATTCATGTAACAGCATATATGCCGTTTGTAGTGGGTAAGGTACTTAAAGATGACACGGTACTCGATATTGCGAAAAAGCATAACGCATCGCCTGCCCAAGTTGTACTGGCGTGGATAAATGCCAATGGCATGACCACAATTCCATCATCTACTAAGCGTGAAAACCTAAAAGATAATTTTGATGATTCAGTTAAATTGGATAGTGACGATATCGATCGTATTAATGCGCTCGATTGTGGCGATAGGCAAGCTAGCCCAGAGTTTTCGCCGCAATGGGATGAATGAATTCTAAAATAATCCCAGTCTAAAAACTCAGATCCGAGCGCGGCGAAAAGCCGCGCTTTTTATTTTAAAGCCCCATGCCTTATTTACATCGCTAAGCGCAATGATTACTATAAAAATAATAGTAATTATCGTTTGTGTTAATTTTGGATGCTCCAGTGGCGAAAATAAAAGTTTTATTAATTGAAGATGATAGTACGTTAAATAATTATCTCACCGATTTATTGGTTAAGTCAGGTTATAGTGTTGAGCAATGCTATGACGGTATAACTGGTCTAAAAATAGCCCAAACCCAGCAACATCACCTTATTCTACTAGATAAAATGTTACCTCAACTCGACGGTGTAACCTTGCTAAAAACCCTGCGCGAAACCAGTCAACAGCCTGTTATTATGGTCTCGGCAAAAGGCGCTGAAGAAGAGCGGATTTTAGGTCTAAGTCACGGTGCCGATGATTATGTAGCTAAACCTTTTAACACCCAAGAGCTACTACTGAGAATAGAAAGCTTATTAAGACGCAGCCATAATCACGTCAGTCCACAGACCCACGTTGAAATAAGTATTGATGGACTCATGCTCAACGCGGCAAAACAAACTATTTATGTTAATGGCGAAGAATTAGAGTTTACCCCAATCCAATTTAAATTACTCTGGGAGCTGGTATCGCAACAAAACCAAATAGTGAGTAAAGCAGACTTATACCAGTCGGTGCTTAACAAAAAGCTAGGCGCGTACGATCGCAGTATTGATATGCACTTAAGCCGGGTAAGAAGAAAGTTAACCGATGCCAACTGGTTAGGAGAGCGCTTACAAACAGTTCACGGCAAAGGGTATTGTTTTAAATGAAGCGTAAATTGCTATGGAAGTTATGCCTTATTTTAGCCACTGGCTTGGTTGCATTTTTTTATTTATTACATTTATTTACCTTAAAAACTGAAGAAAGCATGAGCTTTATCGCCAAGCAAGATCGTGCGCAGTTGCAAGCTTGGGGTAGTCACGCAGAGTCGCTCTATACACAAGGTGAACTAGGTAAATTAAATAAATGGCTCAATATATTAAAAGCCCAAGAAGATACCTGGATTTCCATAACGGGTTTTAATGTTAACCATATTGCTGGCGAACCTTTTGATAAAAGCATTGTGGGTAGTTATCACTTTGGGCGCAGTGTGGAGTGGAAAATTCATCTTTACTTTGAGCAAAATCCAATTATGGAAATTCCTTTTGCTACAGCCGATGCCAGCTTACTTATTAAGCTACCTGATAGAATGCGACCAGGAAGCCATTGGACTACCACCAAATTTATACTTCAAATAATTATGCCGATGCTAGTACTGGTGGTGTTGTCTATTATTTTATATCGCCACATTATTACCCCACTGCAAAAGCTTGATAAAGCGACTGCGGAATTTAGTCGCGGTAACTTTTCGGTACGTGTCGCTAAACATTTAGGCGGACGAACAGATGAATTAGCCCAACTTGCTTTCACCTTTGATAAAATGGCCAGTCGCATTGGTGAACTTATTAATAATCAACGCCAGCTTATTTCCGATTTATCCCATGAACTTAGAACGCCATTAACCCGTTTAGATATTGCTGTTGATAACTTTGAACAGCATGACAGTCAACGTCATTTAGAACGCATAAGTCGAGAATCAAAACATATCCGTAAGTTGGTTGAAGACAGTTTAACCTTAGCGTGGCTGGAAAATGAAAAGCCTATTATTCAACAAGAGCCAGTCGATTTGGTGGACCTACTTGATGTGCTTATTGATGATGCACGTTTTGAGTTTCCCGATAGAAAAATAATGCTCAATATTCCGCCCAGTGCAGTGATTGAAAATAGCTGCCATCGGGCTTTAGGGCCTGCAATAGAAAATGTAGTTCGAAATGCATTACGTTATACCCCAGCGTATGCTCAAGTAACTATTAACTTGTCTTTAGAGTCAGGTGTGTACAAATTGCAGGTACTAGATCAAGGCCCTGGTATACCTGAACAATTTTTACAAAAGGTATTTGAACCATTTTTCAGAGTGGATGATGCACGTATCAGTGATGGTGATAGTTTTGGTCTAGGCTTAGCTTTAGCTAAACGGCATTTAGCAAGTGTGCGGGCACAGATCAGCGCACACAACCACGACAGTGGTGGTTTAATAGTGGTGATAATGATTCCTATTTCTTAAATGTAACAATTGTAAAAGTCATATCCTTCTTGAGTTTAAATGGTAATAATTCTTAATTAAGAATTTAACACTTAATTGAGACCCAGTTCATGCCATCTGTATTAAAAAATAAAACGTTTGTAAAAACCAGTATTGCTAGTGCTGTGCTTACGCTGTGCTTTAATGCCAATGCGGTTACAGAGCCAGATTCAAAAAAAGAAAAGAAAATAGAAAAAATCACCGTTGTTGGCGCTACCACAAACTCAGAAATTACCCCAACAGAGCTTGAAAACTACCAAGCAAATGACCTTGAAGATATTTTTCGTCATACGCCATCTGTTACAGTTGGCGGCTCACTAGGTATCGCACAAAAGATTTTTGTACGCGGGATGGAAGACTCAATGGTGAATGTAACTGTAGATGGTGCCCCACAAACCAGTACATTGTTTCATCATATTGGCCGTGTGGCGATTGAGCCTGAACTATTACAAAGCGTAGAAGTACAAGCCGGAGCGGGTGAGGCAACATCCGGTACGGGCGCCGTAGGGGGCGCTATTCGCTTTAAAACCAAAAGTGCAGATGACTTACTTAGTGTAAATGAGCAGTTTGGTGGTATTGCTAAGGCCAGCTATTTCACTAACGATGGTCATAAAGAAAGCCTCGCTTTATACGGGAAATTAACCGATAAAGTGGGGGTTTTAGCCTCTTATGTAAACGTAAGTCGAGACAACATGGATGACGGTGATGGTGAAGAAATACCGGGTACCGCTGCGGATCAAACTCTCGCATTCATCAAACTAAACGCTGAACTGACTGAAAACCAAAATCTTTCACTTAGCTACGAAAACCGCAAAGAAGAAGGTGAGTTTGGTAAACAAACTAACTGGGCACCCCTTGAAACAGATCCGTTATTTATGTCGTGGGGAGAGCGTGAAACCATCGTTTTAAATCATGCGTGGTACTTAAATAGTTTAGTAAACTTAGAAACAACGATTTACCAAACTGAGTCGTCATTTAAACGTGAGCTTTATACTTGGGATGCATCAATAAAAACAACGGGTTTTGATATCCGCAATACCAGTGATTTAGGTATGCATACGCTTACCTACGGTATAGAGCAAAAAATAGATAAAGTACATGCTTATTCGTATGAAGACTTTGGTGGTATTTTTGATGAAGAAGGTACTGTGACCGGTGTTTATATTCAAGATCACTGGCAATTAAGCGATGCTTTGTTACTTAGTTTTGGTGTGCGTTATGATGCTTATGAACTTGATCACAGTGGAATAGAAGCAAACTGGGTTAAAGTTGATGGTGTGTGGGTTGTAGAAACCGATGCCAATGGTCAGCCTGTTACCACCGCGGATGAATTCTCAACAGATAAGCAAGATGGAGTCAGTGGCAACATCGGTTTTGAGTACAGCTTTACAGAATCATTAAAGCTATCTGCTGGGTATGCACAAGCGCTTAGAGGCAGACAAGTCGCAGATGCGTTTACTGTAGGTGAGTTAACACCGAATCCTGATCTTGAACCCGAAGAAGTTGATAACACTGAACTTGGTTTAGTGTATAACGACGGTACTTGGTTGTTTGAAGCGTCAATGTATTTAAGCGTTATTAATGATGTGGTATTTGATAAGTTTAAAGGTGGCGAAGGGGTATTTTACGAAAACATTGGTGATTTAGAAACTAAAGGTATTGAGCTTGTGTCGGGTTATCAAGGCGATAACTTCGATGTCATTGTCAGCTACAGCCATAACGATGTTGAATTAAATAACGCTTCATTTGTGTGGCCAGATGCTGGTGATGCCTCTGGTTACAGCACGTTTAATATTGATGGTATTCAATTGGCGGCTTATGAATATGGTGGATTAGGCACAGCGATTGGTGATTCAATCAATGTTAACTTTAATTATCATGTAAGTGAGCAAATAAAGTTTGGCTTAAACTATAACCATGTGGCCAGCCTCAACGACATTGAGGTTTTCCATCGCTCAATCGAATTGGGTTGGATGAGTGAGCTTGAAACCGTTGATAAACCAGGCTATGACTTATTTGATGCCTATGTAACCTACGAGCCACTTACAAACCTAAGATTTGATTTATCTGTACAAAACTTACTTGATGAATCATACCGTAGTCATGGCAGTGTTGCTGATTATGGTCACATCCCAGGTTACGAAGGTGTAGTTGGAATTAAAGAACAAGGGCGTGATGTTCGCCTAAGTGTGTCGTATAAATTTTAACTGCGGAATTAGTCAGGTGCTTTAATAAAGCACCTGACTTATATAAATGAATCTCACAAAAAAACACCGTACTGCATTTGATGTAACCGTTCGTGTGCTGCTTGCATTAATCGGAGGTTATTTTGTATCAATGTACAGCGCTATATTGATAGGTAACCACCTGCTTAGCGATAAAACCAATAGTATTATCACTGGGCTCATGCTGAGCTTTATTTTTTACCTCGTCACCGTATTATTTGTCTTTGCTACTAAAACCACTTTACGTGCTTTTCTCGTCGTATTCGGTTTTTGTCTAGTACTTAATACATTTAATTACTATTTGCAGGGGCCGCAGTAGTATGAAACCGCGATTTAGACAATCCATGAACTGGCTGCACACCTGGTCAGGCTTTGTATTTGCTTGGTTATTATTTTTTATTTTTGTAACTGGCACTGTGGGTTATTTCGAAAATGAAATAGACCGCTGGATGAAGCCTGAAATAGCCATTGTCAATGAACCTATTGATGATTTAACAATACTCAATAAGGCGCAGCAACAACTCACCGCCAACGCAGAGGACGCAACTCAGTGGTATATTAGTTATCCTTCAACGCGTGATCCATATATTGATATTTCATGGTTACAACCAGCAAATAAAGAGACTGGGACACGTAGGCAATGGCATGAAAAAAACCTTGCACCTAATACCGGTGAACTTATAACCACCAGAGCAACCAGCGGCGGTGAAACACTATACCGATTGCACTACAATTTACATTATGTCCCTTTGGTCGTTGGTTATTTAGTTACCAGCTTAGCGACCATGCTAATGCTGATTGGTTTAGTCACAGGGGTGATCATTCATAAAAAAATATTTATAGAGTTTTTTACCTTTCGTGCCAACAAGGGGCTACGGAGCTGGCTTGATATCCATAATATTTTTAGTGTGTTGCCACTGCCTTTTCATTTGATGATCACCTATAGCGGACTAATGTTATTAATGGGTGTTTCATTTGCACCTGTGGTTGATGCCACTTATGGTGAAGGCCAAAAATTACACCGCCAATTATATGATGAAACACAACGGGAAGCGGCAGAAACTCAATTTATTAATTTACCTGCCAGTGACTTATCTCTTCAGTCAGCGTTAATAGATGCCAAGTCACGTTTTGAAAATCAAGCGGTTAGTTATTTAGGTCTAATTGACCGTAACACCGAGCAACCAGGATTTGAAGTGTGGTTTGATGCACAACAGGGCATTGAGTTTGCAACACTTATCACTTATCGAGTCGTTGATGAACACGTTCAAATAGAACAAGCGGTAGGCAAAAAATACAGTGCGGCAAAAGTGTATGATGTACTCGAGCATCTACATGAAGGACTATTTGCTGATATATATTTAAGGTGGCTGTACTTTTTATCAGGCCTATTAGGTGCGGGTATGATTGCGACGGGCATGATTATTTGGGTGCAAAAACGTAAAAAGCAGCAAACAGGTTTTATCAACGTTATAGATAAATTAAATGCGGCAGTTGTGATTGGTTTGCCTATTGCTATCGCAGGGTATTTTTACGCTAACCGTTTATTACCTGTTGATATGGTAAGCCGTGCAGCATGGGAAATGCATAGTTTATTTATTGTGTTTGTTTTATGTGTTTGCTTTTGTGTGCTGCAAACAGCAAAGCAGGCTTGGCAAAGAATGCTGTGGCTGGCAGCCTCTATTTTTGCCTTAGTGCCGCTCGTTAATATGTTAACAACCAAGCATAATATTATTGTGAGTTTTAAAAACAGCGACTGGTTAATGCTTGGGTTTGATTTAACTATGCTGCTGTTTGCTGCTGGCTTTGCATTAGCGGCGTGTGTGCTAAAAAGGCGAAAAGCCGAAGGTAATGCAGAGCATATAATAAAAAAGGGTCATTAAGGATGTTAATTTTAGTGCAAATTGTATTACAGTTGCTAGGCTTTTCATTGCTGATTTTATCACTCCCACGCCATTACAGTGAAATATTTGGCGCAGCGCAACGTGCGACAAAGATGGCTCGCTTAGTTTTTAAGTGTATGGGCTTTTCCGTGATTATTGTTGCCATTGTGATTGCATTAAACAGCTGGGGCGCAGCGCTTGGTTTAGTGTATTTTTTTGCAACGGCGACACTTATCGTAACATTGTTGGCTATTTTACTGGCGTATTTTAGAAAATTTAAAGTGATAAAAAGTTAACCGTAATGACGGGTTGCATATTTGAATAAAACTCAATCACTTATAGACTTGCCAGTGAATTAACGTAGAATCACCTTAAAAAGGATGATTAATTTATGAAACCCATTTCAAAATTTTGTATCGCAGCTTTAATACCCTTGCTCTCGTTTAGTAGCTCAGGTTTCGCTGTCGAAAGCGCAACGACAACACAGACTGCAATCGAGCAAAGTGCTCAAGGTAAAGTGGTTTGGGCTGATCTTTATACTGGTGATGTGCAATCATCGTTAGATTTTTATACCCGTACATTTGGCTGGACAGTTAAAGCCTTTGAGCAACACAATAGACAATACCACTTAATGTATGACGGTGAGCAACCTATAGCGGGTGTGATCAAGCGTCCAGCAGAGCGAAATCAAACCAATAAATCATTGTGGATTGGCAGTGTTGCAACCAGTAATGTACAAACAAGTGTTGATAATGCCGTTGCACATAATGCAACCATTGTATTTCCACCACATGACTTTGCACTGTATGGTAAACGCGCTGTTATTGCCGATCCACAGGGCGCGATTATTGCTTTTTTAGATTTAGGTGAAAGCAGCACAGCTCATCAAGCGATTGCAAAAAAGTGGGACTGGGCGCAATTATTTAGTGTAAACCCAGAAAAAGCGGCTGAGTTTTATCAACACTTTGGTTATAGCACGGAGCAAATTGCAGCTAATTCACAGAGCTATTACTTAATAAAAGAGCAAGAACTCAGAGCGAGTATTGTAAAGTTACCTGCTTCGGCTGAACAGCGAGATAAATGGATAAATTTTGTAGAAGTAGCCAATCTAGCGGCTGTTTTACAGCAGGCGATAGCCAATGGTGCTACCTTATTGCATCAAGGTGAAGACGCTCAATTAGCCATTATTGCCGATCCCAATGGCGCTATTTTAGGTCTTGCAGAACAGGAAGCTAACTAATGAAACGTTTAAAAATTGCGTTGATCTGCGTAAGTACCGTTTTACTTACTGCTAACCTTGCAGGTTGTGAAAACACCCAAGTCAGTGGCTCAGTGAGTTATGGTGTTGGTTATGGCGCAGGCTATGGATACCCAATGTATTATGGTGCAGGTTATCCTCATTATAATAATGTTACCGTGGTGAGACCCCCTGTACATTCAAGACCACGGCCTCAGCCACGTCCACAACCACGACGTCGTTAACAGTCAAAAGCCTCAATCGTGAGGCTTTTTAGTTTCTACGTTATGTTATAAAAGCGACCCTAATACACAAAGCTTTAGTCTCATACTCAGGTTATTTATTGCGTAGATTTACCCCATTGTTTAGGTGAAGTACCGTACATTCTTTTAAACTCTCGGCTAAATTGAGATGAACTGACATAACCTACGTCCATTGCGGCCACATTAACATGAGTACCTTGAGCGATTTTCATGGCAGCATTATTTAACCGCATGGCTTTAACAAATTGTATTGGCGACATATTAGTTGCTTGTTTAAACTTACGATGAAATACCGCTCTGCTCATACCAGAATATTCAGCCATATCTTCGATAGTAATTGCCTCACTAAGGTGGGCAGATAAATACTCAATTGAGCGAGCAACTTCGTTCCCCACACCAAAAGCACGCTTAAATGACGCACCAGATTGACCCTGTAAAATAGCATAATACAGTTCACGTAACCGGCTTTTACTTAGTATTGCTAAGTCTGTTGGACTGTCTACTAACAGTAACAATCGATATAACGCATCTGTAAATTTATTATCCCATTGTGCACTCGATAGCCCTTGGCTGGGCTGTTGTTTGGGCATATGCATTGTGCCAAGTGTACTTTGTAGTTCTAGTACCAATTCAGTCATCAACTTGGTGTCTAATGTGATGTACACACCTAACAGTGGGTTATCTTTAGAAGACGTTGGAGTACCTGCTTCTATGGGCATGGACATAGTACAACAGATGTAACGCTGGTGATCGTATAGGTGTTTTTTACCATCACAAATTGCTTCTTTATTCCCGTTTAGGATTGCCGTAACAGAAGGCTCATAAACAGCAGGGGCACAGCGAATTGAGTCGGTGATTCTAAATAATTGGATTCCTTTAATGCCACTTTCTATCATGCCACTTTGATTAGTTTTTGCGTTTATTAAACGCTCAATTAATTGTTTACTCATAGGGAAATCCACTCAATTAGTAAGTTGCTAAAGTAACAGCAAACTGAACGAAGCTCAATTGTGTGATATTAATAGGCAGGTTTTAAAGCGTAATACGCCTATTTAATTGCTGATTCCGAGACTAATATGTATTCATATTAGAACTTGAACGAAAAATGGAAAAATGATTATGGCTAATACAGGGCAATTTGGTGCAACAGGCTGGACTCCTAAGCAAATTGATTCACTCAAGGGAAAAACCTATGTTATTACTGGTGCTAACTCTGGTACTGGGTTTCAAGCGTCGCGTTTATTACTAGCAAAAGGGGCAAGGGTGGTGATGTTAAATCGCAACACCAGTAAATCTGATATCGCTATTGGCCAATTAAAAAGTGAATTCGGTGATACAGCCCAAGTCAGTTATATTGTGATGGATTTGGCTGTTCTTAGTTCAGTACGCCATGGCGCGGCACAAATTTTATCACTTGTACCGCATATTGATGCGTTAATATGTAATGGCGCCATAGCACAAATTGCAAAACAACAGCTCACTGTAGATGGTTTTGAGAGTCAGCTTGGTGTTAACCACTACGGCCACTTTTTACTTTGTGGACTGTTATTTGACAGAATTGAGCAGTCACAAGGACGTATAGTTGTGGTGTCAAGTGAGGGTCATAAAATTGGCCTAAGGGCCATCCAATTCAACGATTTAAACTGGGACAATAATTACCATCCAAATAAAGTTTACAGTCAAAGTAAATTAGCGCAAATGATGTTTGCTTATGAATTACAGAAGAAAATCGCGGTTAGCAAGAAACCCGTAAAAGTCTATGTGTGCCATCCAGGTGCATCAAAAACATCCTTGATCAGGTCAAGCGCAAATATAGCTACACGTTTATCTTGGTCAATTATGGTGAAGTTAGGCCTAGCGCAGAGCGCGGAAAAAGGGGCTTATCCAGAAGTAATGTGTGCCACTGAAGAAAATTTAAAGCAGCGAGCATATTATGGCCCTACTGGAATGATGAATTTTAGTGGCCCTGTGGATGAATGCAAACTTGAATCATTTGTTTTAGATGACGACGCATTAACTAAGTTATGGGCCGTTTCTGAGCAGGCCGTGGCATTTAATTGGTCGCTCTAATTGCTCAGGATTTATGTGTCTAGTTGCATTTCACTTTTTATGGTTAAGAAAATGCTTAGAGCTATTTAACCTGAGCTCTGGTTAAGAGATTTATTATCCAGAGTTCAGGTTATTTAACCGACAAATCATACTTAAGCACCAGAGCATCAATATAACGAGTGCGAAGTGTATGTTGTTTTTCGTGATCTGCGCCGTGGCTCAGAGCACGATTAAGTAACTTCATGGCGGGGTGTAGTCGTGTGCGCTCGTCTTGATTGAGGCTTGGCTTAGTGCGCAGCTCGGTGATGTCATCAACCACTAAGCGGCCAATATCGACCGCGGCTATTTCATCTATTAAACCATTTTGGGTGAGTACACCGTACTTGCTGCATAAAAATTGCTGCCATACTTGTTGTAGGTGTTCTTCAATATCACAGCCAAACAATTCTTCGTTAAATTCAAATCCGTGTTGTACCAGCTTTTGAAGTGCAGCCATATATTGCTGGGCAAAGTAATTGAATGCCTGACTGGATGAGGTGATTTTTTGTTTTGCCAATCCTTGTCCCCAATTGACACAGCCTCTTGGATAGTAGTCATCATATTCTTCACACTCATACAAACCTGAGTATGAGCTGCAGCTAAGCTGATTTTTAATGCAATAACTGGGTTTAGGAAATAAGCTAGAATCTTGCCATAAAAGTAGGGTGTCTTCGTCTATCGCTAAGGCTTGGCAAAGCTCTTCGCTGTGATAAAAGTGGGTTGCTAAAAATCGTGATAAACGCATAAAAGGGCACTCAAAGTTAAAAATAATTACACTGTTTATATATACAGTTGTTTTATTTTGGCTTACTCACACAGATAACACAAGTTATTTTATTAATTAGGCTTTGCAGAACTCCCAAAATAAGCTCATTTATGTTACAACTACGGCAAGTTTTTTAAAGAATATATTTTTATGCGCAGCCTAGAACAAATTAAACAAGCAAGTCTTATCACAGCAATTAAAACCCCTTACTTATCAACGGGTGAAATTGACCTTGCCACATATGATGAATTAGTTGAACAGCAAATAGCGGCAGGCGTTGATGGCATTGTTGTTGGTGGTACCACAGGTGAAGGCCAGTTAATGAACTGGGAAGAGCACCTAATGCTGATTGCTCACAGTGTTAATAAATACTCAGATAAACTGATTATTGTTGGTAACACCGGGAGTAACAATACTCGTGAAGCGGTAAAAGCAACAGAATATGGTTTTGCCAGTGGAATGGATGCAGCACTGCAAATTAACCCATATTATGGCCGTACTTCGATTGCGGGAGTTAAAGAACACTTTAAACGTGTACTGGCGATTGGTCCGGCGTTTATTTACAACGTAGCGGGACGCACTGGGCAAGATTTAACCCCAGATATTATTGAGCCTTTGGCGCAACATGAGCATTTTATTGGTGTTAAAGAATGTGGCGGTAATGAGCGAATTGATCATTATGAACAACAAGGGATTGCTTGTTGGTCAGGCAATGATGACGAAGCCCATGATGCGCGCCACAAATATAAAGCACACGGAGTGATCTCGGTGACGTCTAACCTGATACCGGGCTTATTCCGCCAGTTAATGGATACTAAAAATGATGAGCTGAACAGTTCATTACAACCTTTAATGAACTGGTTGTTTTGTGAACCGAATCCAATTGCGATTAATACAGCCTTGATGATGACAGGTGCGGTTAATCCGGTATTCCGTTTACCGTATGTTCCCCTTAGCAATGAGCAGCAAATACAAGGTGTTGAGTTGATCAATGCTTTATCAACTGACGATTTTGTTGGTAATACGGCAAAACCATTGGTGCAAGACGATTTAGTAATTGGCTAACGCACGAACGCTAAGCATGAAAAAAGTCACTTTAGAGTGACTTTTTTCGTTTTTAAGATAATGATTTTTCTTATAGGCTTTTAGGCAATAGCGTTTAATAGCAATTTACTTAATTTTGCCTCTTGCTCTGCGACTTGCTCTAACTTATTTGCTATCTCGTCTAGGTTGATATCGCTGCGCTTTTTGCAGTATTTTACCGCTAACATTGCAAACTCACGCCATAAGTCACCAAGGTCAGTTGTATGCTCTGCACATTCTTTTAATGCAGGGGTATTGGTTTTCTCGCTGGCTTGCTCTAAAAAGCTGGCGTACATAAATCTAAAACCGGCACCACCAGTGCCAATTTCTTCTTGCATCCGTACAATGTGCGCTAAGTAAAGCCGTGCATATTTAGCGGGCTTTTTATCAAGCATACGTATTTGTTTTGCCATGTGGCGAATGCCTTTCAGGCCAAAGTAAGGCAGCACTAAGCCATTCATCATCTTAGCGGTTTTTTTAATTGCAGGTTTTATTACTGGGGCTAAGTCACATTGGCTTGGCGCTGAGCGAATCACATACATTAAGCCTTTTGCAGCCAATGCACCTTTGGCAAAGCGGGCATTTTTTAAATCATCGTATGCGCAAGTAACTGGGTTCTCAAAAACCGGATCGCTGATCAAGTAATCACCTTGCTCGGTTTTACCATACACCACCAAATTATGGGCATTAAAGTGAAAGCGCATATCCTCAGGGAAGTAGGGTAACCAATAAACTGAGCTTTGCAGACCCACTAAATTGCCTTTTTCAAGCTCGTCATCAAGTGCTTGCATACCGGCTTCTGGACTTGAAAACTTGCGGCTTTCTAATTCTATATTTAACTTTTTACATACCTTTTTGATGATGGTTTTTGGTGGCATGCGGTAGGCGATCAATGGCATACCACTAATTTTAACAAAAGGTAAATAAGCAAAAGTAAGCGCCGATGCAAGCCCAAATGCCATTGGCTCGCTCATGTTTATGCCTTTACTCTGCAATAGCGTAGCAACTACGCCAGTTTCACAATGCGAAGATTGCTGGTGGTTTATTGGTAAAATAATATCAGGCATGAAAGTATCTATTGTGAGGGCAAAGTCAGCAATGCTTCGCGGCTAATTTTTAAGGTGTCGCAGTAGCGATTAAGTTTTTTATCAGACAATTTTGCAAACACCGCAGGGCGTAAATGACGTTTAATTTGCCATTGAAAAAAACCGCTGGCGCCAGCGAGTGTGGGAATATCGAAGCGCCTAGCTAACATATGATAAGCTAATGGCGACACTTCACCACGTTGCGCTTGTGCTAGGGCTTCGTTGGTTTGCTCGTTTAAATCGTCAACAGCCAGTTGGGTGGCAAAACTTTCCACTTCCCAACCCGATGATTTTACGCCTTCATAATGGCCGCTCTCATCCACGGCGTAAACAAGTTTGTTTTGACCTTGATAGGTTTTGCTGTTGTCTTGGGGCACATCATGTTTTTTCACAGGCGACTCACATTATTTGTTAATCACGGTTAACTGCATAAAAGCACTAGAAAAACGCCCGCTTTCAGGCACATAACATAATAGTGTTTGTCCATCAGTTAATTGACCTGATTTAAACAGTTCATCAAGCATAATAAAGATAGACGCAGAGCCAGTATTGCCTTTTTGCGTTAAATTTGTGAACCATTTATCGTACGGGATTTGGAAGTCTATATTACAAAGGCCATCGAATAATCGCTCACGAAAGTAACCCGAAGAATAATGCGGCAGGAAAAAGTCGTAATCACAGGCTTTAATGCCTCGCTTTTGAACTATCTTGCTCAGCGCATCTTCTACGGTGTATTTTACAATATTTTCATTTAACAGTTTTACGTCTTGTTTTACTGATAAAATAGAGTGCTGCTCGCGCTCTTGTGAATCAAAACGTGTCCAGCTTTTTAGCTCACCGTTAATTTTTTCTGCACCGGCATACATACAGGCTTCGAGTTGATCAGCATACGAAGTGACATCAATCCAGTCGATACGCAAAGACAAGCCGTGGTCGTTGGCTTTGTTACTTAATAATGCAGCACCGGCACCGTCTGAAAGCATCCAACGTAAAAAATCTTTTTCAAAGGCGATTTCAGGCTTTTGGTTTAGCATTGCAACTTTATGTTCGCTCTCAGCATTAAAATTACGCGAATGCATGACATTTGAAGCAAGCTCACTGGCAACCACCGCGCTGTGCTGGCTTTCGCCTGCTTTTACATTTAAGTATGCGTATTTAAGTGCGGTGATCCCGCATAAACAAATACCGGCGGTTGAGACCACCTCAAGGCTCGGATTTTTAAGCTCGCCATGAACCATCACACCGTGATTAGGCATAATTTGATCGGCCATTGAAGTACTCGCGACTAAGCAATCTAGGTGTTCAAGTTGTGTGCCTTGCTGATTAAACAAACCACGCACTGCATCCGCAGCCAATGACGCATTGGTGTAGTTGTATTCACCAGTTTCTGGGTCAATGGCGTAGTATCTGGTTTTTATCTGGTTGCTTCGTAATATAACGGGTTTTGCGCGGGAGCGTTGTCCGCCAACCTCACCTAAAACGACTTCCATTTCTTTATTGCTTACAGGACTATTGGGTAAGACAGCGTGTAAGTTATTTATATATACAGCATTTTCCATAACGGACGGTTACTCTCCAGATGGCTCAGCAAAATAGGCTTTTTGCTTGGCTATTCTTTTTCTAGTTAAGGGGGCAATTAATTTTTTTATGAGTGCTGTTATTGGCACAACAGTAATGATTAAGGTCAGCAAAAATAACACATAGATCAATAGCCCACAACTTCGGCGCGTTGAATGCATCGGGCCAAGTGTAGCTAAAATTTTACTCCATATTTTAAAGCTATGTTGGCCTACACGTTCGCTGGCTATAAACTTTTCGTTCACCTTGACTGCGCCTAATCCTTTAAGCACGGGTTTATCTAATGTGTGCCCAGGGTCTAAGGTTAATAAGGCTTTTTTGATAGCAACGCCAAAACGACTTGCTGCGGTTATTTCGTGCTGTGCTACACCCGCTGCTGGCACCCAAGATACTGATTTCTTTTTCCCTGAAAACATCCAAAGTGGTGTGGCTAAAAAGCTAAAACCGGTGCCGCATTCATCACTCAGTACCACATTATCAATGAGCTTAGCGTTTACATTACTCAATAGTTGTTTCATTTTCTCTTGCGCGCTTAGCCACATACCACGACAACCAATTACGGTAATAACAGGTTTATTGTTGAGCAGCTTAATCGCTTGTTCAGACTGCATAAACGAAGATATAGGTAACGAAGGCGACAAAAACCATACTTGGTAAGTTAAAATAACTAGATCGTAGTCATCATGGGCAGGCGCTATGAGCTCCATTGGTTGCGGAGTCATTTTTACGCATTCAGGAAATATATGGAAAAAAGTTAAAAATGGCCAAGGGAAAGGAAAAGGCTGACTCGGTTTTAAATTAAGATAGTCGACGATTATATCGTCACCAGCTTTAATCGGTGCGACAATAGAGTCTGCTATTTGAGTGAGTTGACCCGTTTGCGAATAGTGAATAACGAGGACTTTACGCATCCTTTAACCTTTTGTAACTTCCTAAAAGTCCGCTATTATACCTAGATATAGGTACTCAAGCCATAGAAAGGAGCGTATAGGGCATGAAAAAATTCATTGGATTATTAGCCATCAGCTTAATGATGGGCCAAAGTGTCGCGAACGAGCAGCACACACTTAAGCTCTCGTTTGCCAAATTTAAACAGGTCACTGGTACGGTGCATTATCAAATTCTTGATTGCAGTAATGTGGCTTTAAGCTGGAAAGAGTTACCTAATCTAGTCACGCAAGAAGTAGCCGTTTCAGCCAGCTTACTCGAACAGTCAACTTCACTGCAGGCAGGCAGCTATTGTGTACGATTTTTTCAGGATTTAAATGGCAATGGTGAGCTAGACTTAGCTGCCAGTTCGATACCCAAAGAACCTGTTGGCTTTTCAAATAACCCAAATTTGATGTTTGGCCAGCCATCCCCTGAAGATGCTGTCTTTGAGTTTAGTCAAAATAGCGAGATTCAAATTAAAGTGAACAATAAAAAACGCCGCTAAAATGCGGCGTTATTAAGGTTTGTAGACCTTATAACGTCTACAGACCCTATATTATTGTAGTTGTTTTTCGACTTTGACTAGGTCAACAGTACCAGCTTGATAGTAAGGGCCTTTGCCTTCGATTTCGTCAGGACAATGCTTACGCACTGCGCGAATAGGGCTATTTTCTTCGGCATCTTCAATTAAGGCTTTATAGCGACCGTTTTTATCTGTTGCTAAGCCTTTACATATCCATGCGAGTGTATCGTATTGATGTTGTTGCCCCGTTTTGTAGTTTTGGGCAAAATATTCAGCCAGGGTGTCGCCAACTTGTTGCGAAGGAATACCACTTGTGGTGTATTTTTGCGCGAGCATTTTGATTTCAATTAAATTTCCTGAAGCAATATCAAACATTGCTTTATCATCACCAGTTAATGATGAACCGTTTGTAGCAGGGGCTTTTTGAATGCTCTTTAAATCAATACTACCAACAACGTATTGGCTCGCATCAGTAGAGGGTAAGCTTTTTAGTGAGCGTTTCGCGTATTTACGAACTTTTTTATGAGCATCACTGTTTACAATGCTAGTGAGTAACTCTCGGTAACGTGGGTTACCTGTTTCACCTAGTGCGCGACACGCCCATGCAATGGTATCGAGTTGATAATCCGGTGCATGTAAATAGTTTTGTGCGACAAATTCGGCTAGTACATCTAATACTTGAGCATTGTTGGTATTATTAGCGACTATTGATTGTGCGGCTTTTTTTACTTCGGTTAAATCACCAGAAACTAAACGATCATAATCGCGCTGCTCTATTGTTGTAAGGGCAAATGCTGAGCTTGATAGGGTTGCTAATGTTAAGCCAACCAATAAAGGCTTGAATGAAAACATAACCATTCCTTGTTGGTAGAATAAAATTAATAAAAACAGAGGGTACAAACGTTTTTATCCGTTAATTGAGTTTTATCATAATGCCGGTTTAGGTATTCAACAAGCCCTTACTTTTAATTTTGCCTATAAAATGCACTGTTTAATATGCTGCGAAGAAAATTAGTGGGTAATTTTTGCAGTCATTATTAAAGCTTGCTACTCTAGCGCGGTTTTGTACCACAGTTGTGTAGTTTGTATGTCATTCAGTCGATTATTTGCCCCTTATCATTTAGCTTTTACTACGCTGAAAAACCGCGTGGTAATGGGGTCTATGCATACAAATTTAGAAGAGCTACCAGATGGCTTTACTCGCCTTGCTGCATTTTACGGTGAACGTGCACAGGGTGGGGTCGGTTTAATAATCACAGGGGGGATTTCACCGAACCCCGAAGGCATACTGGCACCGAATAGGAGTGTACTTGATTGCCAAACTGGGGTGGCACAGCATAAGCTCATAACAGATGCCGTAAAACAACACGGTACTAAAATATGCATGCAAATACTCCACGCCGGTCGTTATGGCTATCAGCCTCAGCAAGTCGCGCCTTCGGCCATTCAGGCACCGATCAGTCCTTACACGCCAAAAGAATTAACCACCGCTGAAATAGAAAAACAAATAAATGATTTTGCGCAATGTGCAAAACTTGCTAAACAAGCAGGCTATGATGGCGTTGAGATCATGGGCTCAGAAGGTTATTTAATTAACCAGTTTATTGTTAAAGCGACCAATAAGCGTATTGATGAGTGGGGCGGGTGTTATGAAAATCGTATCCGTTTTGCGATTGAAATTGTAAAACAGGTTCGCCAAGCCGTAGGCCCTGAATTTTTATTAGTATTTAGGTTATCATTACTGGATTTAGTTGCAGATGGCAGCACTTTTGCTGAGGTATTACAGCTTGCACATGCGCTAGAGGATGCAGGAGTCGATATGCTCAACTCAGGCATAGGCTGGCATGAGTCACGCGTGCCGACCATTGTAACCAGTGTTCCTAGGGCGCTATTTACGTCATTGAGTCAACGTTTAAAGGCGGCGGTTTCGGTGCCGGTGATCACCAGTAATCGTATCAATACCCCGGAAGTCGCAGAGCAATTATTAGCGGACGAACACGCTGACTTTATTTCCATGGCGCGACCATTTTTAGCTGATAGCCAATTTGTTGCCAAAGCACATAACAACCAAAGTGCACAGATCAATACCTGTATAGCGTGTAACCAAGCTTGCCTCGATAATATTTTTGTTAATTTACCCGCTACATGCATTGTTAATCCTCGCGCATGTAATGAAACCTTAATGCCGACAGTTAAAGCTACACAAAGTAAACAGGTAGCTATTATCGGCGGTGGGGCTGCGGGCATGGCCTGCGCAATTTATGCTGCTGAGCGAGGCCATAAAGTGAGCTTGTTTGAACAAAGCAACCAGCTGGGTGGGCAACTTTTATTAGCGGCAAATATTCCGGGTAAAGAAGAGTTTAAAGAAACATTACGGTATTTTAAAAATCGTTTATCGAGCCTTAATGTTAAAGTTTGCATGAATACACAAGCGGATACTGCAACCTTGGCTCAGTTTGATCATTGTGTTGTTGCTACTGGGGTGAAGGGCTATACACCTGATATTGTGGGAATTGACGACCCGAAAGTGGTCGGCTATCAAGCAGTGTTAGATGGCAGTGTACCAATTAAAGGCAGTGTGGCGATTGTCGGCTCTGGTGGCATAGGTTTTGATGTTGCAAGTTTTATTACTGGCAATCAATCTGGACAGAGTGTGCAACAATCTGCTCAGGGGTTTTCGAATCAGTGGGGCATTGATTTAACAGTGAATTCACCAGGTGGTGTGATAAATAAACAGCCGAAAGCCGACAGTGCTGATACAGCACCTAAAGTGTACTTATTACAGCGAAAATTACGAAAGCATGGAGCTGACTTGGGGAAAACCACAGGTTGGATCCACCGTGAACATTTAAAACATCAAGGTGTTAAGATGTTAGCTGCGGTAAATTACACTAAAATTGATCAACAAGGGTTACATATCAGCGTACGAAAAAGAGAGCGGGTTTTGGCGGTTGACTATGTTGTGATTTGTAGTGGGCAAGAACCCGTATTACCTTGCATTCATCAGCAGCTAGATGAACTCTCTATTCCTGTAAGCTATATTGGTGGTGCATTAAAAGCCGAAAAACTAGATTTACAACGGGCTATTGGCGAGGCGTTTAACCTTGCGCAACGTTTATAATTAAAATAACAACAAGGACAGTAATCATGGCGCAGGATACCTTATGGCAAAAATAGCTCCTATCATGTTGGAACTACAACAACTTAGCTTTGCTTACAAAGGGGCTGAACGGTTGACGGTTGATGCTGTCTCATTGCAGTTAAAACAAGGTACATGCACCGCTATTTTAGGCCCAAATGGCGCAGGTAAATCGACATTAATTTCGTTAATGACTGGCTTGTTAGCCCCTGCAGCAGGACGGATAGAGTACCCGCATTATCAACAGTTAAGCCTAAAACAGGCAATAGCAAAAAAAGTGGCTTTAGTACCACAAGATTTTGCCTTTTATGAAGAGCTAACTGTGTATGATAATCTTGCCTTTTTTGTTGCAATAAGTGAAAAAAATCGTCGCCTACATGCTCAGTATATTGAATCCGCAATTGCTGCCTGCAATTTACAAGCGGTTACTAATAAACGAGCAAGTACACTTTCAGGTGGCTATAAACGGCGTTTAAATATCGCAATCGCACTGAGCAAACAACCTGATATTATATTTTTAGATGAGCCGACTGTGGGAATCGATCCGCTCTCTCGTGATGCCATTATTAGTTTGTTGCAGGATTTAAAAAAACAAGGAAAAACATTGATTTACACCTCGCACTTATTGTATGAAGTGGCGCAATTATGTGACGATGTAGTGTTTATAAAAGACGGTAAAGTTGTCGCCAACCAAGCTATTAATAGTGCTCAACTCACGCTTAACTTTACCACAAGAAACCGTTTATCTCAGGTGCAGTTAGCGTTATTTACAGAGCAATTAACAGTGATTAGTGAGGCTCACTATCAGTTGACTATTTCAGACACCAAGCTACTTGGCAGTCTTTTTAGTGCTTTAAGTCAGCTCAGTGATGAAATAAAGTCTGTTAATTTTTCTGATAACCAAATTGAGCTGCTTTATCGGGCGTTGTTTTCGGAGCAGGCATGTTAATTCACACACTGAAAAAAGAAGCGCGCTTAATTGCTAATGATTTGCACAGTTTAGCAGTATTATTGCTTATGCCTATTGTGTTCATGGTGATTATGACCATGGCAAGTAGTCAGTCACAACAAAGTATACAGCAGAACTTGGTACTGTCAGTGGCGGGTGAAAATAATAGCCAACACAGCCTGGTTATTACTAAGTTACTGCAAGCACAAGGGTTTATCATTAGCGCTAATAAAAGCAGAACCGAGCAAGTCAGTCAGTTGATTATCAACCCGCAGTTTGATCAACAAATCCTTATGCGCCAAGGTACAAGCCAGTTACAACTTATTATAAGTGATGATCTTGCCCCACAAACACGTTTATTACTGCGAGAAAAAGTGAAAGCGTGTTTGGCACAACTGAAACTTTATTTATATATGCTCGAAACCGGTGATTTAGACGCCGATGCCGTTATTGATGAGCAAATAAACGCAGTAATCACAGCATCTGATGTCAATTATTTACTTATTGATACGCCAGCAAAAGCGCTACACAACCCAGCATTAAATAGTATTCCTGCATGGTGGGTGTTTGGCGTGTATTTTATTGTGTTACCAGTCTCTTTAACTTTTATAAACGAGCGAAATAATGGCACCTTAGTGCGGTTAAAAACCTACCCTATTAGCATGGCGCGTTACTTTTATAATAAAGCATGTGCCTATACACTCGTAAGCTTAGTGCAAACAGTGTTATTAGCGTTAATAGGCTGCGTGGTGATCCCGTATTGTTTAGACTTGCCGCTACTATCTCTAAACAGCTTGAGCTTGTCTGTGATTGCATTAATCAGTTTGAGTGTTGCGGCTATTTCCTTTGCATTATTTTTAGCCAGTTTAGTATCAAGCTATGAGCAAGCTATTGTTGTTGGGGGAGGGGTGAATATCATCCTAGCGGCATTGAGTGGCTTTATGGTGCCGCTTGAGATCATGCCAAGCAACCTTGCAGCACTGGCAAATGGTTCGCCTATGTATTGGTCAGCACAAATTTTAAGGCTGATAATGGGCGAGACAATGACACACAGTTTTTGGCATTACAGCGTATTACTTTGGGGTTTTTCATTGTCATGCTTTAGTGCCGCTCTATGGATATTTAATAAAAAAATGAGGAATTTGACATGGAATTAGCAGAGCTAAAACTACAATTAAAGCAGCTGATTATTACCGAGTGTGACAAAGAAGATGATTTTGCCCCTGAAGACATTATCGACTCAGAGCCTTTATTTGGTAGTCAGTCACGCATAAATTTAGACTCATTAGACGCGTTGCAATTATCTTTAGTACTAAAGCAGCATTTTGGTATTAAAGTTGAGGGCTCGAAAGAAACCCGCAAGCATTTGCAGTCTATTGATACTATTGTTGATTTTATTGTTAGTGAGCGCGAAAAATAATGACTTTACGCAGTGTCTATTTAAATGCCAGTGAAGTGATGTGTGCAGCGTTAGGCACTGAAACAAGCAATAATGTACAGACTAACGAAAGTGAAGTAGTGGCGTTTAAATCATTTAGAAATGAAATAGACAACTGTCAATTTGGCGACATTTTAGCTTACTTTGATCAATTGCTATTGCCGCTGTTTGCAAAACTTTCATTAACTGCTGAGGATCTTAAAACCACCTCTTTGTTTTTAGGTTCAACATCATTAGATATCAGTGCAGTTGATATTGGTGCCAGTGATGAACTTTGGCTCTCTACGACCAACAAAATAAATCGTGCTTTAGTTCAACGTTATGGCCTCAATGATTTAGAATTTACTTTTAGTACGGCCTGTACTGCTAGCGCTAATGCATGTTTATACGCAACACGCTTAATTGCCCAAGCTAAAATAGACAATGCGCTAGTCATTGGCTGTGAGTTTTATAATCCTTTAACAGTCGAAGGGTTTAAGTCGCTAGATTTGATTAGTCAATCTGGCTTAGCTGCATTTGCTAAAGGGCGCTCCGGTCTGGTGTTAGGAGAAGGCCTTGCTGCATTGTATCTATCTGCAAACGCAGCTGAGCAGTGTCAGTTTAAGTTATTAGGTGGTGCTTCTGCGTGTGATACTTACAGTTTAACTATGACGCAAGAAGACGGCAGTCATATTGCGCAAGTGATCAGCGATGCGCTTAGCGATGCCGGTATTAGCGCTGGCGAGATTGATGTTGTTAAGGTTCATGGCACAGCAACGCTTGGTAACGATGAAGCAGAGTGCAACGCATTAACAAGGGTTTTTAACCAGCACCAACCACCTTTAATCGCTTTCAAGCCTTTTACAGGTCACACCTTGGGAGCGTGTGGTGTTATTGAAATAGCCTTGTACCAGCAATGTCAGCAACAACAAAATTACGCAGTGGCAAGTTATGCTCACGATAGCAAAGAATTAATGTGGCCGTTTTATGTAAAGCCAGACTTTACGCAGGTAAACACTGTGCTACTTAACTACTTTGGTTTTGGTGGCAATAACGCAGCGTTAGTGATGCAAAGGCATAAGGCTTAGATGATGAACGTACTTGCAAACTCATTAGTTAGTTTAGATAAATCATTGGATATAAAAGCACTGCGCCAGAAAATAAAACAAGAGACAGGTTTAAGTGTTCGTAGAATGGATGCATTTACACTTATTGCCTTACTGGCCGTTTTTAGGGCAAAACAGGGCGTTGATTTAACCTCGCGGATTGGTTTGTACGGTTGCGCTGATTATTTTTCTAGTGATTTAATGCAATCTATGTTGTTTGACGTGCACAACCGAGAAGCCATTAAGCCGCTTAGCTTTGTTGCGAGTGTGGGCAATGCCGCTAATTATTACCTTGCCAGTGCTTATTCTATTACTGGGCCTAATTTATTTATTGGCTCAGATAAGTTAGGAATGGAAAAAAATCAATTGCTAGCGCAGGCTGATATCCAAAGTGGGATCATTGATATTGCTATCTTAGTAATGTGGCAAGAAGATGACAAAACACGGCAATGTTCAGTTAAAATTATAGAAAACGCAGATTTTTCCAACGAACGTGATAAAGATTAGTGTGTTTCCCTTGAATCAAAACATGCACAACTGTAGAATCTAGCCTCTTTTTGTCATCACCTTTGTAATAAGGATTGTTACGTTGAAATTTGCTATAAAAAAATGCATAGCTTGGGGCGACGGTAAAACTAGCGCCGAGGATTGGTATGCGTTTGCTAATAACAATAGTTTAAACACTGAAACGTTAACACTTCCTGAATTAAAACAAATGCCTGCTATGCAGCGCAGACGTCTTAGTCCGTTTGCTAAGTTGACACTACACTGCGCACTTACAGCCAGTGAATCTTATGAACAAACAGTACCCAGCGTATTTTCATCTCGTCATGGTGATTTACATAAAACCAGCAAATTAATTGCTGATGTGGCAAGTAAAGAGCCATTGTCTCCAACCCATTTTGGTTTATCTGTTCATAATGCTGTAGGTGGGTTATTTAGCATCTTTACTGGTAATAAAGCGCCTTTGTCAGCAGTGTCGGCTGGCGAAGATAGTTTTTTTATGGGCTTGGTTGATGCGGTCTCAAAATTATATGCTTACAATTATGACCGTATTTTATATGTATATAGCGATTTAGCTGTACCTGAGCAATACCAACCTTATATACAGCAAAGTCATGATAACGTTGCTGTGGCTTTATTAATCGAGAAAAGCACATCGCAAGCATGCGTTAATTTAGAGTTTACCAGCCATGACCTGCCCAACAGTGCTGAGTCATCGCAGTTACAGGCATTGGCTTTTTTGCGTTTTTATTATTCAAATAATCAACAGTTAGCCCTTGATTCAAAGCGATATCAATGGCAATTAAGCCGCGTATGAAAGCCGCACTCATAAAACTATACCGCGTCATAGCAACGGGCAGTGCGTTTGCCTTATTTAGCGGTGGAGGCTTGGTTTTATCGGTTTTGGTGTTTTCGATTCAACGCTTACTTTATGCTGATATAAACCAACGAAATCAAACCGCACGCACAGCGGTGCATTATTCGTTTAAATTCTTTGTCGGTTATATGCGCCTTGTTGGTATTTTGCGAATTGATCTTGATAAATTAGATACAATAAAAAATGCGAAAGGACAGCTAATTATCGCCAATCACCCTTCTTTAATTGATGTGGTGGTATTAATTTCGATAGTCAGAAATGCAGATTGTGTCGTCAAAGCGGACCTTTGGAAAAATCCCTTCTTAAAAGGAGTGGTAAAGGCTACGGGCTATATTAACAATGATGCTGATCCTGAATATTTTTTAAATCAGTGTCAGCAAAGTTTTGCCCGTGGTAATAACTTGATTGTATTCCCTGAAGGCACGCGAAGTGTACCCGGGCAGCCATGGAAATTTAAACGAGGTGTAGCCAATATCGCGCTTCGTACTGAAGTCGATATGCTGCCGATTTTGATTGATGTATCACCGGTCACGCTGACCAAGGGACAAAAGTGGTATCAAGTGACTGATCGTCGCTTTACCTTTAAAATGCGTGTACTACCGGTTTATGAGATAAAACCTTATTTACAAGGTGATCATGTAACGAACACTGTTAGACAACTAACACGCGACTTACAAGCTTATTTTAACGAGGAAAAATTAAAACATGAGTGATTTAAGCACTGAAGTAAAACAACTAATCATTGAAACCCTTGATTTGGAAGATATCGAAGCATCAGATATTAATGATGATGAAGCGTTATTCGTCGATGGTTTAGGCCTTGATTCAATTGATGCACTTGAATTAGGTGTTGCGATTAAAAAAGCTTATGACGTAAAAATTGATGGTAATACCGACGACAGTAAAAAACATTTTTACTCGGTTAAAACCTTGTGTGATTTTATTGCCTCAACACGGGCATAATAAACTGCAGTCACTCTGCATTGTTTGGAAGTAACTATGAGTAATGAAAACATGAATAATGGCGATAAAATTTTTGCAATGCTAAGCGAAATCCTACAACAGGATTTTGAAATAGATGCAGAAGATATTACCCGCAGCGCGAATTTATATGAAGATCTTGACTTAGACAGCATTGATGCGGTTGATTTGGTCGTTAAATTACGTGAGCAAACGGGTAAAAAAATCGAGCCAAATGACTTTAAACAAGTTCGTACAGTGCAAGACGTCATTGATGCTGTTGAAAAACTGATGACAGCAGACGCTTAATGAACAAAGCCGTGCTAGTTGGGTTACTTTTTTTATATCCACTAGCCGTGTATTTTGGCTTGCAGTTTAGCGAGCCTGCGTTAATTGCTGCACTTTTTATTGTGGTGCTTTTAGCGCGATACTGGTTAACAAAAAGCAATATAGTTAATTTTGCACACATGAAAATAATAACTATCAGTGGTATAGCTTTATTAGGTTTTGCGACTTTTGCTAACTCTGAATTGGCACTGAAGTTTTACCCAGTGGTAATAAGTAGCTGCTTTTTAGCTGTCTTTGCTTATTCACTTTACAACCCACCTAGTTTTATTGAAGTGATTGCCAGTAAATTTGAAACGCTTGACGAGCACGCCAAGCGTTACACCCGTACAGTAACAAAAGTATGGTGTGGATTTTTTATCATTAATGGATTAATTGCGACAGCAACGATTTTTCATCCAGATCCAGTGGTTTGGCTAACCTATAATGGTTTAATTTCCTATTTGTTAATGGGGATATTAATGGCCGTAGAATTTATAATAAGAAAGTTTCAAAAGGCAAAAAATAAATCAAATGAAATGGCCGACTAACAAGACCTACTTTTATTGTCAAAATCATGGCTATGCCATTTGGCAACAGCAAGTACATGCCCATGCACGCGTATTTACTGCACGTGATGAACAAACATGGTTATTATTTGATGCTGACAGTTACCAGTTCAGTGTTTTGTTTTTTGCGTTATTAGCCGCAAACAAGTCCATTGTATTGCCACAAAATGGGCAACAAGAGCAGCTTGCGCAGTGCTTAGCGCAAGCTGAGGCGTTCACTGGCGAAGCCGATAACACCTTTGCAGAAGTGGCTTTTAATAAACACATTCGTGTTGAGCATGCGGTAAATACTGCCATTGAGCTTGATGAAAACGCCGCGATTCGATTTTTTACCTCTGGCTCAAGTGGGACGCCAAAAGCAATTGATAAAACCTTTTCCCAGTTATTGATTGAAGTTAAAGAGTTGGAACAGCAATTTGCTGATCAAATGCAACAAACCATGATGGTTGCCACGGTGTCGCATCAGCACATTTATGGTTTATTGTTTAAGGTTTTGTGGCCACTGTATAGTGGGCGTGATGTCTGTTTTAATAGCTTTGATTACCCAGAGCATTTACTGCACTTTATAAATCAACAAAATGATGACCATGACTTTGTTGTGATCAGCAGCCCTGCTTATTATCATCGATTAGTACAAGATAATGTGCTTGTGGCTATAAAGCATAAAATACGTGGATTATTCTCATCAGGTGGGCCACTAAAAACCGCCGCGGCTATGCAATTGGCGAGTCAACTTGGTGATTCGCCAATAGAAGTGTTAGGCAGTACAGAAACCGGTGGAATTGCTTGGCGTAAACAAAACGGCCAGGGTCACTGGCAGGCTTTTTCAACAATTAAGCTTAAACTCGATGATTGTCAGCGACTTATTATTTCATCTCCTTATGTTGATGATGGGCAGTGGTATCAAACGGATGACCGGGTGCAGTTATTGACAAACAACCAGTTTAATTTATTAGGTCGCGCTGACCGGATTGTCAAAATAGAAGAAAAACGTTGTTCACTCGATGAAATAAGCCTCAGAGTAAACCAGTCTGATTGGGTTGTAGATAGTTATGTTTTATTACTGCAACATGATACAAGTACTGGCAAGCGAGATGAAATTGCCGCTGTATTAGTATTAACAGAGGCTGGTGAGCAGGCATTAGAGCAGCTTGGCAAATTTAAGTTTTCTCAAGTATTAAAAACACATTTAAAAGCATTTTTCGAACCCTTAGTGATACCTAGAAAGTATCGTTATTTAACTGAGTTACCATATAACTCGCAGGGTAAACTTAATAAAGCGCAGTTGGAGAAGTTGTTTGACTGATTTTGTATATAAACCGGATTGTCAGCTGATTGAGCAAAGTGATGAGCACGTTTTGCTAAAGTTAACAATTCCTGAAAATCTCTATTATTTCCAAGGCCATTTTCCTCAGGCGGCTATTTTACCTGGTGTAGCACAGCTTGACTGGGTGATGCACTATTTAACAGAGTTTATGGCGGTCGATTGCACTAAAACAGTGTCGATTGATGCCCTGAAATTTCAAATTATTGTACAGCCTAATTATGTGGTTGATCTGCGTTTGAAAAAAATCAAAGCAAATAAATTTAGCTTTAGCTACAGTTCCACACATGGTCAGCATGCCTCTGGCAAAGTGGTACTTGCAGATGATTAAGGCGAACTGGTCATGAGCAGCCAATACGGATTTGTGATCCCAAATTACAATCATCATTTAGTGATTCGCGATACCATCGCAGCTTTAGTTAGTTTTAATTTACCAATTATTTTGGTCGATGATGGCAGTAATCAACAAACTCAAACAGTGTTAGAGGATGTTGAGCGAGAGTTTGCTCTGGTCACGCTTGTTCGTAGAACACAAAACGGTGGTAAAGGTGCTGCTGTACAAACAGGGTTAGCTCATGCCCACCAAGCAGGATGGAGCCATGCTATACAAGTTGATGCGGATGGTCAGCACGACTTGAATGATGTAGAGCAACTAATCTCGCGCTCTAAGTTTGCTCCCACGGCATTGGTCAGCGGTCAGCCTGTTTATGATGAGTCAATATCTAAAGGGCGTTATTACGGTCGTTTTATCACTCATTTTTGGGTCTATATTGAAACGCTTTCTTTCAAAATTAAAGACACTATGTGTGGTTTTCGGGTTTATCCGTTAGCTGCTTATGCGCAGTTAATAAATAACACGCGCTTAGGCAATAAGATGGATTTTGATATTGAGGTCATGGTAAAGCTTTATTGGCAGGGCACACCCGTTGAGTTCATTAAAACTAAAGTGTTGTACCCAGAAAATGGTGTATCCCACTTTAATGTATGGGAAGATAACGTTTTGATATCAAAAATGCATACGCGTTTATTTTTTGGTATGTTGCTGCGTTTACCTCGGCTCATCGTGAATAAATTTAAATAGGAAGTAATAAACACAGTGTCAGATAACAACAAACCACAGCAACCGCACAACGACAGTGCTTTTCATTGGTCACAATTAAAAGAGCGTGGCTCGATGTTTGGTATTGAAGTGTTAGTGTTTATTTATAAAGTATTTGGCAAATGGTTATTTAAAGTCGTATTAACGCCTGTGATGTTTTACTTTTATATTACGGGACGTTTATCACGACATGCGATTTGGCATTACTTAGACAATTTAAACACCAGCATGGGTGAGCAAAAGCGAGTCGGCTTAGCGCGCTTTAAGCAAGGTTTTAAATTGTATTTTTCATTTGGTATGGCAATACTCGATAAGTTTGATGCTTGGCTTGGTAAAGTAAATATTAAAGATATTGAAATTGCGACCCCTGACGGTTATCAAGAGTTAGTGCAAGCCAAAGGGGCGGTTATCTTTAGTGCTCATTTAGGTAATATGGAAATATGCCGCGCAATTTTTAGTATGGGTGATAATAAGCGTCCACTTAATGTGATCACTTATAATGAGCATACCCCGTCATTCAATAATTTCTTAAAGAAAGTAAACCAAGAAGCGGCCATTAATTTTATTCATATTAATAACTTCGGTCCTGATGACACGATTAAACTAAAACAAAAAATTGATGATGGTGAAGCAGTGGTCATCTTTGCTGATAGAACCTCGGTCAATAACCCAACAAGTGTGCATCAAGCGCCGTTTTTAGGGGAACAAGCCCCTTTTGCTGTTGGTCCATTCGCGCTGGCGAACATTATGGAATGCCCAGTGTTTTTAATGTTTTGCATTAATGAACACGGGCGCTATAGAACCTATATTGAGAAGTTTGCCGATCCCATTAAAGTAAAACGCAAAGAGCGCCAAGCGCATTTTCAAGCAATGGCAACAAAGTTTGCTGAGCGTCTTGAGTTTTATTGTAAAAAAGCGCCTTATCAATGGTACAATTTTTTTAACTTTTGGCAAAAAGCCAGCGACAAAGATTCAAAGCCTAGCTAAATATCTGGAGACAGTAGTAAATGGAAAACAATAAATCAACACACCTTTTATTTGGCGCAGGCCGTTTAACGATTGAAGACATTATTAGTGTTGTTAAAGAAGACCGCACCGTAGCGCTATCAGGTGATAGCCAGTTTGCTGAAAGAATTGATTCAGCCGTCGCTTTTTTAGATAAGCTTTTAGCTGAAGAAGGCCATATTTATGGTGTAACTACTGGCTATGGTGACTCGTGTACAGTAGAGATTCCGTTAGCATTAGTAAATGAGTTACCTATGCACCTTACACGCTTCCACGGTTGTGGCTTGGGTGATTTTTTTACGCCAGAACAAGGTAAATTGATTTTAGCTAGCCGTTTAGCGTCATTATCACAAGGCTATTCAGGTGTTAGCTGGGATTTACTAAAACTACTCGTTGAAATGATCAATCGTGATATTATCCCTGTTATCCCGCAAGAAGGATCAGTGGGTGCAAGTGGTGACTTAACGCCGCTTTCATATGTGGCAGGAAGTTTAATTGGTGAGCGCGACACCTATTATAAGGATCAAGTTGTTAACTCATTAGCGGCCTTTAAAGAAGAAGGTCTCGAGCCTATTACCTTACGTCCGAAAGAAGGCTTAGCAATAATGAACGGCACAGCGGTGATGACAGCGCTTGCTTGTCAGGCTTATGATCGTAGTGAATACGCAAGTCGTTTAATGACCCGTATTACCGCGCTCGCAAGTATTGCACTTAAAGGTAACAGCAATCACTTTGATGATATTCTATTCAGTGTCAAACCACATCCGGGTCAGCAAAATGTGGCAAAGCGCATTCAAACAGATTTAAATCATGTAGAACATCCACGTAATTCACATCGCCTACAAGATCGTTATTCAATCCGTTGTGCACCTCACGTTATTGGTGTTTTAGAAGACAGCCTACCGTGGCTGAGAAATATGATTGAAAATGAACTTAATAGTGCCAATGATAATCCGATTATCGATGGTGTCGGTGAACATGTGCTACATGGCGGTCACTTTTACGGCGGCCATATCGCCATGGCAATGGATTCAATGAAAAACTGTGTGGCTAACTTAGCAGACTTGGCTGATCGCCAAATTGCCACTCTAGTTGATGTGAAAATGAACCATGGTTTGCCGTCTAACTTAAGTGCAGCTTCAAGTGAACGTCGTTTTATTAACCATGGCTTTAAAGCAATTCAAATTGGTTGCTCTGCGTGGACCGCTGAGGCATTAAAATTAACCATGCCAGCCAGTGTTTTCTCACGTTCAACAGAGTGCCACAATCAAGATAAAGTGAGTATGGGAACCATTGCTGCACGTGATTGTTTACGTATCTTGCAACTGACTGAGCAAGTTTTAGCTGCGACTTTACTTGCGGCAGTACAAGGTGTGCGCATCCGTATTTTAAATAATGAAATAGATGCAGATTCACTTAACCCTGAAATCACCGCCATGATTGATGACGTAGCCAGTTTCTTTGAGCTATTAGAAGAAGATCGTCCAACTGATAAACTATTACGCCAAACCATTGAGTATATTCAAACTCAGCGTTGGGCGCTTTATCAATAACGCTAAGGGCTAAAATGAAAAAATCCAACGCTATTGTAACCGCTTATGTTGATATGGTGGTGCCATTTTATGATGTCGATCCAATGCGTATTGTGTGGCACGGTAACTATGTAAAATACATAGAAGATGCACGATGCGCATTGCTTGACAAAATTGGCTATAATTACAATACGATGGAACGCTCAGGTTATATGTGGCCGATTGTTGATATGCGATTAAAGTATGTCGCATCGGCTGTGTTTGGTTCGCAAATACGCATTCATGCGAGTTTGGTTGAGTTCGAAACACGGATCAAAATTGACTATAAAATTGAATGCTTAGACAGCCAGAAGGTGTTGACTAAAGCCTATACCATTCAAGTTGCCTTAGATTTACAAAATCAAGAATTGCAGTTTGAGTCTCCTGCTGTATTTACCGATAAAGTACGTGCATATGTTGAATAAATTTAACCATACATTATGGCTTGTAGCCATGTTGCTAGTTTGTGTGGCGACTAACTGTTTTGCGCAAACGGATTTTAGTGAGTTTGAAATTAAACAAGGAAAAGGGGAGTTTAGCCAAGCAAAGCAGTTCACCTTTTTAAAGCGAGCTATTAAATCACAAGGTGAATTTGTTATTTTTCAGCAACAAGTTTATTGGCATACGCTTTCGCCGGTGAAAAGTGAGCTCCTGGTTTTAGCTGATGGCATTTATCGTCGTAATGATGCTGAGCAAGATTACCAAGTATTGACTCAAGATAAACAAATAAATCAGTTATTAGCCAAGTTATTAAGTGGCCAGATTCAGAGCTCCGATTGGCAAATAACCGCACTAGAGCAAACCCGCTGTTACCAATTAGTGCCGACTTTGACTGAAGTTGCACAGATGTTTAAGCAAGTTAAACTGTGCCGAAATGGTGATAGCCAACGTGAGATAGTGATAACCGATCAACAAAATAATAATACCAACATCACGATGAAAATAATCACGAAGGAGCTTACTCAAGGTGACATGGATGCCGTTAAGCTCACGCACTAAGCTCGTTGTATGGTGCATACAGTTTGCCGTTTTATTAGCGGGATTGAGTTATTTATGGCTATTTAAGTCATTTACGATTGTTGCTGATCTCAATCAAATATTTAGCGTAGAACAAGATCCAGAAATACAACTCGTTAGTGACCAATTAGAACAACAGCAATTACGCCAGCATCTTTTATTAGTGGGCCATCAAGATAAAGCCTCGGCAATTAAATATGCCCAGAGAGCGGCTAAGTCATTAAATGAAATTACGGGTATTGCTGTTAAAGTAAAGTTTGATGCTTTACCCCAACTTGACTCAATAGTACGTGATTACCTTAATTATCCGCATGCTTTTATCAGTGAGCAATATCGATACTTGTTGCAAGCAAACGATAGTCAACGCTTATTCAATTACCAATTTAACCTCCTTAATGACGTGGCGTCGCCTTGGGTTTCAGCTACTTTGAAAAGCGACAAAACATTAGCCCTAGCCGACTTTTTTAATCAACAACGCTTACCTTCAGCACAACTTAAAAACCATGATGGCTTTTTAATTGCGACTAAAAGCGAGGCTTTAGAGCAGGTTCGCTATTATGTACTCGTAAACTTTATGAGTAATGGCACGGGTTTAGATTTAAATGTTGCGAAAAAGATTGCAGCAAACGTCGCTTCTCTTAGACAGCAAGCATTAACACAAGATACTGGTGTGGATTACTTGGCCACTGGGGCTGCTTTTTTTACTGCGAGTGCAAGCTCCAGTGCCCAAAGTGAAATGGCCCTATTTGGGGCAATTTCTATACTCGCAACCTTGTTATTGATCATGGTTATCTACCGAAGTGTATTGAGTGTGTTCTGCACGTTATTCGTCGTTTTGGTCAGTATGATTTATGGTTACACTGCACTGCGATTATTGTTTTCTGAGGTCAATGTTTTAACGTTAGTGTTTGCAGTGACGTTAATTGGTATAGCAGCCGATTATAGTTTTCATGCCCTAAGCGAATTGCGTTTTTCTCAAGCTAAAATAGCAAACCCATTGCACAATATTCGTAGTTCATTGTTATTAGGTTTTCTGACAACGACTGCCGGATATTTAATACTGGTGTTTACGCCATTAATATTATTTAAACAAATTGCGGTCTTCACCATGGCTGGGCTGCTGGGGGCTTTATTGTGTGTATTGTTACTCTACCCAAGTTTAATGCTATTAAAAGCTAAAAGTGCTATGCAGGTGCCGAACTTTATTACTGGATTGCATAACGTACAGCAAGTTTGGCTAAATAATAAGTTGGCGATGGGTTGGCAAATGCTATTCATCATAGTCGCATTATTTGGCTTAACGTTTTTAGATAATGATGATGATCCACGACATTTCTACAAAGTTCCCGATGATTTAATTACTCAGCAACAAACAATCAGCGATTTATTAGCAGCGCAATGGGACAGTTCATATCTGTTGATAGCCGGTGACAGCGAGCAGCAGGTGCTTAGGCAGATGGAGCAACTCTTACCACAGTTTGAGCAATTACAAGCAGACAAAGAGATTGCAGCGTATTCCAGTATCAGCCAATGGCTGCCGTCAATATCTATGCAAAAGAGTAATCAACAATTGCTAAGTGGTGCAGTCAATCGCGGGGATTTTACACAGTTAAACTCAATGCTTGGCTTTAACGCGGTAGCTAGGCCGTTAGATGACTACCAACAACTTGATTTTGCTACATGGCAAAACACTAAAGTAGCGCCTTTGTTTACTAACCAATGGTTGCAAATTGAGAATCGTTTTTACAGTGTGATTAAGTTAAAAAGTCTACAAAACGAAAGTGCGGTTAAAACCTTAGCTAACACTTATGCCGGTGTGTTTCTTATTGATAAAGTGGCCGATATTAGCGAGCAAATAGGGCAGTTTAGACAGCAATTAATTTTTATTTATGCCTTAGCTTTGGCTGCGGCTATGGCAATATTTTGGCTGCGTTATGGGTTGTTGAATGCCTTTGTTGCAGTGACTCGCCCGCTCATTGCAGTTCTAGTTGCACTTATTTTAAGTACATGGTTTTATGGCAGCTTAACGGTATTCAATTACGTGGCCGGAATACTTATCTTAGCCCTAGGTTTAGATTATTGTGTTTTTTATGCAGAGCATGGTTTGTGTAAAAAAATTACGCTGACAACCTGTATGTCAGCGTTGAGTTCATTGTTTGTGTTTGCAATCTTAATTGTTAGCTCAACGCCCGCGGTAAGCCAGTTTGGCTTTACTGTATTTATTGGTGTGGTTGTGGTGTTTTTGCTTGCGCCGCGCCTTGCTTTAGTATCGAAAAGGAACATTTAATGACATCAACTGATTATGATGTAACTATCATAGGTGCTGGCCCTTCAGGCACAGTGGCTGCGTGTTTGTTAATGCAGCATGGTTTAAGCGTGTGCCTTGTTGAGCGGGATGAATTTCCACGTTTTTCAATTGGTGAAAGTTTATTGCCGCAATCAATGGAATTCTTAGGTAAAGCGAACATGCTTGATGCCTTGTTAGACAATGCGGACGCACTTGGCTTTCAATTCAAAAATGGCGCCGCATTTTATCGTAGCGGCCACCATACTAACTTTAATTTTGAAGAAAAATTCAGTGATGGACCCGGCACAACATACCAAGTAAAGCGAGCTGAGTTTGATAACTTATTAGCACAAGAAGCGGTTAAACAAGGGGCTAAAATCCTCTTTGGCCAGCAAGTGACGGGTTTTAAAAGTGATGAAAATGCTACTTATTTAAATATTATTGATTTAAAAACGAAACAAGAAAATACCATTTCTGCAAAGTTCACCTTAGATGGCAGTGGGTTTGGTCGCGTACTGCCGCGTTTACTTGATTTAGAAGAGCCAAGTGAATTGACTCCTCGTAAGGCGGTATTTACCCATTTCAAAGATAATATTGATAACAGCCAGTTTGACCGTAATAAGATACTGATCACCGTACACCCTACAATCCCAGATATTTGGTACTGGGCGATCCCTTTTAGCGATAGCACAATTAGTGTGGGTGTTGTAGGTGAAACAGCACAAATTGAAAGGGCAGATCAAACACTTGAACAAACACTTTTAGACTTTATTCATGCAGATGACAACCTAAGCACATTGCTTGCTGATGCCCAAATTATTGCGCCTGTACGCACAATAGGTGGCTATTCAGCGAATGTAAAAGCACTACACGGTAATAAGTTCGCCTTACTGGGTAATGCTGGTGAATTTTTAGACCCGGTATTTTCATCTGGCGTTACAATTGCGTTAAAATCTGCAGTTCAAGCGACTGAATTGGTGGTGAAACAGCTTCAAGGTGAAACAATTGATTGGCAAACTCAGTACGAAGAGCCGCTGCGAGAAGGAATTGAAGTCTTTAAATACTTTGTTAACTCTTGGTATGACACGAGTTTACAGTCGGTGATCTTTTTTGCTGATGGTCAACCAGATGTAAAAGCCATGGTCTGTTCAATTTTAGCAGGGTACGCCTGGGATAAAAGCAACCCATTTGTTAAAAATACTAAACGTGGATTAAAGATTTTAGAACAAATCTGCGAGCCTGATAACAATGATAGTGTTGCTTAACTGTGTTGTTGATGTTGCGATTATTTAGACGAACGCTGTTGCCATTATGTGTGCTATTTATAGTTGGGTGCCAACAAATGGCCGCCAATCCTGTGGCAACGCCAATGTTTAATTTCATGCCTGTACCCACACAGCTGAATGAACAAGGCTGGCTCGAAAGATTTCAATTTTCAGGCATTGTTGATGAATCAATGTTGGTATCAACTGAGTTTACAACATCATCAATTAAAGTTGTTGCCCTTACTTTTGAAGGGGTGCCATTAACACAGCTGCAATTTGATACTCAAACTCATGAACTAACCACCTCGAATACGTTAGCGGTAGAGCTTGATGGCAAAAAAATTATTTACGATATGCAAAGTGCATTTTGGCCGTTGGCGATGCTTGAGCAAAACATGCTTGATAATAATCAGGTGATTGAGCTCGATAACACAGTAATGCGAACTCGGCAGTTTTATCGCAATGACACATTAGTCCGAGAAATCACGTATAATGGCGCTAGCACTCTACTGACAGAGTATGAGCAAAATTACCGCTTAAAAATAGAACGATTAGAAGAATATTAATATGCAACAACCGCTATTTATTAGCCACTATGCCATGGTTAACCCATTAGGGTGTGACAATAAAACAATTAAACGTAACTTGTTAGCAGGTAATCAAGACGGCATTGTTGTTAATAATGAACTACTTAATGAAGGACCAATTTATGTTGGTGCGGTGCAAGCAGCGTTACCTTCATTAGCGCAATATCCTCGTGAGTTTCATACCCGCAATAACCAATTAGCCGCTTTAGCACTCGATCAACTTATTACCCCTGTTAGCGAATTAAAACAGCAATATGGCCAACATCGCATTGCGGTAATTGTAGGTACAAGTACCTCAGGGATTGCGCAAGGCGAACAAGCTATGGTGCAACACTTAAAGCAAGGCGAGTTTGGGGGAAATTATCATTATCAGCAGCAAGAGATGGAAAATTTATCTCAGTTTATTAGTGTGTATTTAGGAGTGAAAGGGCCGGCTATGACCTTATCAACAGCTTGCTCTTCGAGTGCCAAAGCATTTGCTACAGCGCAAGAACTCATTGCAGCGGATCTTGCTGATGTTGCAATTGTTGGTGGCGTAGATAGTCTATGCGGTATGACTGTCAATGGCTTTACCGCATTGGCTTCAACCTCTGCTGGTATAAGCAATCCCTCAAGTAAAAACCGTGATGGTATCAATTTAGGTGAAGCTGCGGCATTATGCATAGTTGAAAAACAAGGTACAATTAAATTACTTGGCGTGGGAGAGTCTAGCGATGCGCATCATATGTCTGCCCCGCACCCACAAGGCGAAGGTGCAGTGGCAGCTATGCGAGCTGCTTTGTCTCGAGCAGGCTATCAACCAAGTGACGTTGATTATGTTAATTTGCATGGTACTGCAACCCCCAAAAATGATGAGATGGAAGCCATTGCCGTGGCTGAAGTGTTTGGTACTGACACACCCTGTAGTTCTTCTAAAGGCATGATAGGGCATACCTTAGGTGCAGCAGGCGCTACTGAAATCGGTTTATGTTGGTTGCTACTTGGTGAGACTGAATTTGCCCCGCATATTTGGGATGGCGAAGCGGATCCAGCATTGCCGACAATTAATCTCGTGCCAGTAGGGGCGAAGAGCGAAGCAAAAATTAAAACATGCCTGTCAAACTCGTTTGCTTTTGGCGGCAATAACGTCAGTGTATTAATCGGATTATAAGAGATGTCTGTGCACCCAATTGAAACTATTTTACCTCATACTGCACCCATGATTTTGATCGATAGCTTAGATAGTTACGATGAAAATACAGGAATTTGCTCAGTCACTATTACGCCACAGAGCAACTTTTATAATGCAGATAGCCAAAGTGTCGCAAGCCATGTAGGCATTGAGTATATGGCGCAAGCCATCGCAGCTTACGCCAACGCTAACCAAGTTGATAATGGTGCAAAAGTCGAAATTGGCTTTTTAGTGAGTAGTCGTAAGTATAAGATGCACTGTAATCGTTTTGCTTTAAATAGCACATTAACGATAAAAGTAGAAAAATTATACAGCGAAGCAAACGGTTTAAGTGCTTTTGACTGTAGCATTAAGCAAGCGGATACCCTGTTAGTAGAAGCAAAAATTAATGTATTTCAACCTGAAAACCCAGAACAATTTTTAGCGGAGCAAATGTAATGTCAAGACGAGTATTAGTAACCGGTTCAAGTAAAGGAATTGGTAAAGCAGTTGCTCTACAATTAGCTAAAGATGGGTTTGATATTAGCCTGCATTGCCGCTCCGGTCTTGCGGCAGCAGAGCAAGTTAAAGCTGAAATCGCTGCGTTAGGTGTAGATGTTGATATTTTGCAATTTGATGTAGCAGACAGAGCATCAACAAAAGCAATTTTAGATCAGTACGTTGAAACCCATGGTGCTTTTTATGGCGTTGTTTGTAATGCAGGGATCACCGCAGACACTGCATTCCCAGCGATGACAGATGAAGAGTGGGATAGTGTAGTACACACTAATCTAGATGGTTTTTATAATGTGTTGCATCCACTTGTTATGCCGATGGTCAGAACGCGTAAGGGTGGGCGTATTGTTGCCATGTCGTCTGTGTCGGGTGTAGCAGGCAATCGAGGACAGGTCAATTACAGTGCCTCTAAAGCGGGTGTCATTGGCGCATCTAAAGCACTTGCGGTTGAACTTGCAAAGCGAAAAATTACCGTTAACTGTGTCGCACCTGGTTTGATTGATACCGGAATGACTGACGATCTCCCAATTGCTGAAATGACAAAAATGATCCCAGCAAACCGCATGGGTAACCCAGAAGAAGTGGCTGCGGCGGTTTCGTTTTTAATGTCTGATGGGGCCAGCTATATTACCCGTCAAGTACTTCAAGTTAATGGTGGTATGGCGTAATGAAACGAGTTGTTGTTACTGGTATGTCATCTATCACCGCGTTAGGTGATAACTGGTGTGATTTTAAAAGCGCATTGGTGGCGGGTAAAAATGCGGTCAAACGAATGCAGGAATGGGACTATATTGATGGTTTAAATACCAATCTTGCAGCCCCAATAGAAAACTTTAGCCGACCTGCCCACTATTCACGTAAAAAAGTTCGCTCCATGGGCCGCGTGTCGTTAATGTCGACCTTAGCCACTGAGCGTGCTCTTGAGCAAGCCCAGCTACTTGACCACCCAGCATTAACCGATGGCTCGACTGGGGTTTCATATGGCTCATCGATTGGCTCTACGGCACCTTTGGTATCATTTGGCCGTATGATGGACACCGGCTCAATGAATGGTGTAACAGCCACCAGTTATATTCAAATGATGGCGCACACAGCCCCAGTAAATGTTGGCGTGTTCTTTGGTATTAAAGGGCGAGTAATTACAACAAGCTCGGCCTGTACATCCGGCTCTCAAGGTATTGGTTACGCATTTGAAGCGATAAAGTTTGGCCGACAAAAACTCATGGTTGCAGGCGGTGCAGAAGAGCTGTGTGTTACAGAAGCTGCAGTGTTTGATACCTTATATGCAACTAGTACACAAAACGATAGCCCTGAATTGACGCCTAGGCCGTTTGATAAAAAGCGTGATGGGCTGGTGATAGGTGAGGGGGCATCTACGTTAATTTTAGAAGAATATGAGCATGCTAAAGCCCGTGGTGCAACCATATTAGCCGAAATAGTCGGCTTTGGTTGTAACTCTGATGGTCAACACGTTACGCAACCAACATCAGCGACAATGCAAATTGCTATTGAGATGGCATTACAAGATGCGAATTTATCTGCTGAGCAAATTGGTTATGTTAACGCGCATGGCACATCAACGGACCGAGGTGACATTGCTGAAAGTCAGGCCACCTTTAATGCCTTAGGTGCTAAACCTATTAGTTCGTTAAAGAGTTATCTTGGCCATACCCTAGGCGCCTGTGGTGCGATAGAAGCGTGGGCAAGTATTAATATGATGGCAGATAATTGGTTCGCACCAACAATTAATTTAACCGAGGTCGATAGCGAATGTGCGCCTTTGGATTATATTACTGAGCAAGGCCGAGAAATACATACCGATTATATAATGAGCAACAACTTTGCATTCGGTGGCATTAATACATCATTGATTTTTAAGCGCTTTAAAGGTGAGTAGTGTGTCTCGGTTGGCGTTATTGTTGTGTTTTTTTAGCTCGTTGAGTTTTGCCGCATCTAAACTCGAAGTGGGTGGGGGTGTGTTTGTTGCTGATATTCCCCACTATTTAGGTTCAGATCAAAGTGAACAATACATAATGCCTGTGCCTTATGTTCGTTATCAAAGTGATGAGTTAGATGTGGACCGCAATAGCTTTACTGGTTACTTATGGCATTTTGATAATGTACACCTAGATATATCTGCTGGAGTTAGTTTAGCCGTTGACAGCGCAGATAACCAAGCTCGAGAAGGCATGGATGATTTAGATTGGGTGTTTGAACTTGGGCCTTCGCTAAATTATTACTTTAAAGGTGATCCCCAAGCGGCAGAACAATTTTATATTGGCTTATTCACTCGTAAAGCTATGGCAACTGATTTTAGCTCAGTGACTAACGTCGGTTGGCGTTATGGCCCGAGTGTGTATTATGAGAGCCCTGTGCTTATTACGCCAACGTATGAAATTACAACCAGTATACGAGCAAATGCTAATTTTGCCGATGACCGTTACTTTAATTATTATTATGGTATACCTGCATTAGATATGCATAATACACGCTCTGAGTTTAATAGTCAGTCGGGCTATTCTGGCGCTGATATTTCGCTGGGGCTTAATTTTGATAGTAAAAAATATTGGCTAGGTGGTTTTATTAAATATCATCATTTAGCCCAAAGCAAACAGCAACGTAGTCCCTTAGTGAAACAGGATAGTAATATCTCGTTTGGTTTTGGAGTTGCATGGAAGTTCTATACCAAAGAAGGAATATAAAATGAAATTAATGACAAGCTTATTATTAGCTACCTCTTTGTTAACAGTGAGTGCGGTTGAAGCACGTGACGATATAGGTAAATATCCTATTCAATCACTGTTAGAAACAAGTAAAGCCAAAAGTGCGCTATTAGATGTGCCTCTTTACTTTGCTGATCAAAGCTATGGTAGTGAGAGCAGTAAATACGGTGAAGTGATCACTAATAAAAAAACTAACGCATTTAATAAAAGTGATCGCGAAGCGTGCGAGTGGGTCATGCTTAGTGCTTTAAAAGCACTACAAGAGCGTGCCATTAAAGAAGGAATGAACGCCGTTGTTAATATTCAGTCATATTACAAAAAGCGTGAGTTTGTAAGTAGCACTGAATATGAATGTGGCGCCGGGACAATCATGGCAGGCGTTGCATTAAAAGGCACTTTAGTTAAGTTATAACTAACTGTTGTCACATAATTGCTGTATAATTTGCGACCCTTGATAATGTGGCCGTAGGTTATACAGCATGAATTTTAAATCTTTTAGTTTTGCCCCTGAGCTTCTTCAGGCGTTAGATGAACTTAACTATCACACCCTCACGCCCATTCAACGTGGTGCTATTCCAGCAGTGCGCAAAGGCAAAGATGTTTTAGCCAGTGCCCAAACCGGGACAGGTAAAACCGCTGCATTCTCATTGCCAATTATTCAAAAACTGTTTGAAGTAGAGCAGAGCCCTACAAATGCGCCTCGTGCCTTAGTGTTGGCGCCTACTCGTGAACTTGCTGAACAAATCGCAAATAACATTAAAGACTTTGCTAAATACACTTCACTTAAAACAGTGTGCTTATTTGGTGGGGTAAATATCGCGGGCCAAGCTAATGGTCTAAAAGAGGGGGTTGACATCGTTGTTGCAACGCCAGGGCGTTTACTTGATCATATTCGTCTTGGTAACTTAAGCTTAGCAAAAGTCAATCACCTAGTACTAGATGAAGCCGATCGTATGCTTGATATGGGCTTTATTACTGATATGCAAACAGTAATAAACGGTTGTGCTGAAGAGCGTCAAATATTACTGTTCTCAGCTACTTTCCCTTCGGCAATTAAACAATTTGCCAGTAAAGTATTAAAACAAGCTGAAATTATTAGAGTGGATCAAACCAACAGTACCGCTGCGACCGTTCACCACGTGGTTTACCCTGTGGAAGAGCGTCGTAAACAAGAGCTGTTATCTGAGCTTATAGGCAAGAAAAACTGGCAGCAAGTTCTGGTGTTTGTAAACATGAAAGACACGGCTGATGAATTAGTAAAAGAATTAAACCTTGATGGTATTCCAGCGGCTGTTTGCCACGGTGATAAAACTCAAGGTAATCGTCGTCGTGCATTACGTGATTTTAAAGAAGGCAAGGTTCGTGTTTTAGTGGCAACGGAAGTCGCAGCCCGTGGTATTGATATTGATGGTCTCCCTCGCGTGATCAACATTGATCTTCCTTGGCTTGCTGAAGATTACGTTCATCGTATTGGCCGCACAGGGCGCGCAGGTAATCAGGGCCAAGCAATTTCATTTGTAAGCCGTGAAGAAGAAAATATGCTTTTTGAAATTGAAACGTTAATTGGTCAAAAAATTAAGCGAGAATATCTAGCTGGCTATGAAGTCAGTAATCGTGAAGTGCTTATCAATAAAATAGGTAAGAAACCATCTCACCTTCGCCGCACGCGTAGTAATAAGCCATCTGGGCAAGCAACCGGTGAAGCAAGAGCTAAAAATCGCTCACGTATTTCGGGTGTACGTAAGTCACTTAAGGGTGAAAAACTAACGCTTAAGAAATAACACGCAGTTACTTTAAAGCACAAAAAAGCCTGATAAGTTCAGGCTTTTTTGTATCTATAAGTGCCTTTAGCTGTGTTTTTCTAACATTGATAACGCAAGCGCCTCTGCCACTTTAATACCATCTATACCCGCTGATAAAATACCGCCCGCATAACCTGCACCTTCTCCTGCAGGGTATAAACCTTGAGTATTAATACTTTGTAAGGTTTTATCACGTTTGATACAAATGGGTGAGGATGTGCGTGTTTCAACACCAGTCAAAAGGCCGTCGTTGGTTGAAAACCCACGAATTTGTTTATTAAATGCAGGAATGGCTTCACGGATTGCATCAATAGCGAAACTTGGCAGAACTTTAGCTAGATCAGTCAGTTTAATACCCGGTGTGTATGAAGGTTTTACATCACCTAAATCACTTGAATCTTTACCTTTTAAGAAGTCGCCAATTAATTGCGCTGGCGCATCATAATTACTGCCACCGAGAGCATAAGCTTGTTCTTCAAGTTTACGTTGTAAGTCAATTCCAGCTAGCGGGTGGCCTGGAAAGTCTTTTTCTGGAGAGATACCAACAACAATTGCACTGTTGGCATTACGTTCATTACGCGAGTACTGACTCATACCATTGGTAACGACTCGACCTTCTTCAGATGTTGCAGCTACTACAGTACCACCAGGACACATACAAAAGCTGTATACGGTTCGGCCATTATCACAGTGATGCACAAGTTTATAATCTGCTGCGCCTAAAATTGGGTTTCCTGCGTTTGGACCGAAACGGCATTCATCAATCATAGATTGCTTATGCTCAATTCTAAAACCAACCGAGAACGGTTTCGCTTCAACATAAATGCCTTTGTCGTGCACCATTTTAAAGGTGTCGCGGGCACTGTGACCTACAGCTAGCACCACATGCTCAGTATCAAGCTGTTCACCGGTAGAAAGCTTTAACCCTTTAACTTGGCCATTATCAAGTAAGATGTCATCAACACGGGTGCTAAAACGAATTTCGCCGCCAAGCTCTTCGATGCGAGCGCGCATTTTTTCAATCATGGTAACCAGTTTAAATGTACCAATATGTGGTTTGCTTACATATAGAATTTCTTCTGGTGCGCCGGCTTCAACAAACTCGGTGATCACTTTTCGGCCATAATGTTTAGGATCTTTTACTTGGCTATAAAGTTTACCGTCAGAAAACGTGCCTGCACCGCCTTCACCAAATTGAACGTTAGATTCAGTATTCAGTGTACGTTTACGCCAAAAACCAAATGTGTCTTTGGTCCGTTCACGGACTTCTTTACCACGCTCTAAAATAATAGGCTTAAAGCCCATTTGCGCAAGCACAAGACCGGCAAATAGACCGCATGGTCCAAAACCAATCACTACTGGGCGATGTGTTAAAATAGCAGGGGCTTGGGCGACAAATTTATAACTTGTGTCAGGGGCCGACTTTACATGCTGATCTTTACTAAATTTAGCCAGCAGTTCATCTTCATTGGCGACGCCTATATCAAGCGTGTAAATAAGTAATATAGCGGTCTTTTTTCGAGCATCATAGCCACGTTTGAACACATTAAAGCTTTTTAACCGTTCTTTTTCTATGCCTAGCTTAGTTAAAATAGCCTGTTCTATGGCATTTTCGTCATGATCGAGCGGGAGCTTTATTTCTGTTAAACGTATCATATTTTTTCTCTGTAGGGTGTCTTAGCGATAACTTACTAGCTATGCTCACAATAGTGCATTATTTTACGTTAAATTAGCCAATGATGGCAGTGATTATTTATTGTATTTTTGCTGTGGTTGGGTATGATCTTGCGCTGTTCATATATAAACCTTAGGTAAGCGTAAACATGGCATTTGTAGTCACAGAAAATTGTATCAAGTGTAAATACACTGATTGTGTTGCTGTGTGCCCAGCTGATGCTTTTTATGAAGGACCTAATTTCTTAGCTATTAGTCCAATTGATTGTATTGATTGTGGCTTGTGTGTACCTGAATGTCCCGCTGAGGCAATTTACCAAGAAGATGAACTTCCTCAAGACCAACAAGCGTTTACTGAATTGAATGCCGAGCTTGCGTTAGTATGGCCGCGAATAACCGAGATAAAACCAGCTCCCAATGATGCCGAACAATGGAATGGTGTAGTAAATAAACTAAAATTACTCGAAACCTAACTCATTTTGTAACTGATTACTGCGAAATAACTATTATTTTTAACATTTTAGCTATAAAAGTGTTAACAAACGTACCTGACTAAATTACAATCCTCGGGTTAATTTACTCCTGCTGAGTAATCGAACCTAAATGGATGTTTATGCAGTATAAAAATTTAATAATAAAAACCCTTTTTTATATTTTTGTGGTTTATTGTAGTAGCAAGGCTTTTGCACAAAAACAACACTTTGACTTAGCCCATCTAGAACAACCAATTGATCTTGACGGACAGCTCTTAGAGCCGCATTGGCAAGATGCTACTCGGATCCCATTAATCTATCAAAATGAACCCAATGAAAAGGGGTCGCCGCCTGTTAAAACAGATGCTTATTTGTATGAAGATGGATCACATTTGTATGTTGCATTTATGGCTTATGACGACAACCCTGAAAATATCCGCGCTGCACTTCGCGATCGTGATACTTTGTGGACGGATGACAATGTTGCATTAATGATTGACACCTTTAATGATGAAAGAACAGGCTATGAGTTTTACGTAAACCCATTGGGTGCGCAGGGTGATATGCGTATGACAGATACCGATGGCTGGAGTGAAGACCCATCGTGGGATGCAATCTGGGACAGTGCAGGACAAATAACAGACCAAGGTTATGTGGTTGAGATGCGTATTCCTTTTACTGCATTACGCTTTCCTAAAAATAAAGCGGATATGACTTGGAGTATCGCTTTGTGGCGTAACTTTCCGCGTGATGTTATGTATCAGCTGTCAAATGTCGGCTTTGATCGGGATGTAAAATGCAGTTTTTGTCAATTTGATAAAATAACAGGCTTTAATGCAATGGAGCCCAGTAAAAATATCCAGTTAACGCCTACGTTGACAGCGCTAAGACATGACATAAAAGATGCAGTGCCGGGAGATTGGCAAAGTGGTGATATCGATGCCGAAGCAGGATTAGATTTACGCTGGGGTATTAGCCAAGACGCCGTTGTAAACGCCACTATAAACCCCGATTTCTCACAAGTGGAAGCAGATAGTTTAGAGCTCGATGTAAACACCACTTATTCAATCTATTATGCAGAAAAACGGCCATTCTTTTTAGATGGTGCTTCTTATTTTAAAAGCAGCCTATTCGAATTACTGTATACCCGGACAATCGCCGAGCCTGAAGTAGGCGCTAAGATAACCGGTAAAACAGATGCGCATAGTTATGCATTTATGTATGCAGATGATGAAAATACCAGTATTTTATTGCCAACTAATCAAGGCTCTGGTTTTGCAAATTTAGCTGAAAAATCCAAGTCGGCGGTGGGGCGATATCAGTATGATATTGGTGAGCAAGGCACCATAGGTGTTACCACTACACATCGAGAAGCTGACAATTACCATAATACAGTTTTCTCACTTGATGGCAGTTATTGGTTTAATCAAAGTGACAGTGTTCTATATCAAGTCGCTAATTCAGATAGTAAAAATTCACAATACTTAGTTGAAAACTATGGCCTAGAAAGCCAACAGTCAGATCACGCTTTTGAGGTCGAATTTAGCCGAGAAAAGCGCGATTACAAACTTCTTGCCAGCTATGAAGATATAGGTAAAGACTACCGCACTGACTTAGGCTACCAAGCACAGGTTGATTATAAAAAAGTCACACTCGGTGGTGGCCAGAGCTGGTATTTAGACGCAAACGAGATGGTTACTGAATATTCTTACAATGTTGATTGGGATAAAACCTGGGCACAAGATGGCAGTTTGCTTGAAGAAGAATACGAAGGCTATGTATTTTTAAAAGGGCAAATGCAGTCATTTTTAGAGGTTGGTTTTGTCCATAGAAATGAAAATTACTACAATAATTTTTATAATCAAAATATCGGCTATATCTGGGGTGGCTTTAACCCGAGCAAAGACATCACGTTAAATTTATATACTGAGTTTGGTAGTAAAATTGATTACAGCAATGAGCAACTTGGCGACCTATTTACACTAGAGCCAGAACTAACTTGGGATATAAATGATCACTGGCAAGTTCAGCTAGAGCATAGCTATAGCCGTTTGAATAACCCGCAGGGGGATAATGTATTTACCGCGAACCTGACCGATTTACGAATTTATTATAAATTCAATATGCGCTCGATGCTTAAACTTATTTTGCAATTTGAAGACATCGATCGCAACGAAAACGCCTATTATTATGCGGTAGATAAAATAAATCGCGATTATGGTAGCCAATTGGTGTATTCGTATAAAATCAATGCGCAAACATTATTTTATTTAGGCTATTCAGACAAAGGTTACCAAGATGATTCACTTAAAAATATAGAACGTGATCAACGTACTTTTTTCACTAAACTTAGCTACGCTTGGCAGCTATAGTAAAGTTGTAATGAAGATTCAACACCATGACATAGGGCGCCTTTCATCATGTTAGATATTCAGACTGTTTAATTTACATAGCAGTCTGAATTCTCATGTTTTAACTTATAAATTGCGTAAATAGGCTTCTACAAATTGAGCTTGGTTAGGTGCTTTGGGCGCTGTTTTAAAGTGAATTAATGATTCTGTATGGCGAAGTTTTAATTCATCAGTAAATTCACACTCTACTTTGCTAAACTGTTGTGCAACGGGTTTGAACTCGCTGCTGCTTTGACAGTGTTTTGCTAATGAGTTAGCGATTTGTCCACAATAAGCGCCGATGGCATAAGTTTGTAATAAACTATCTTCAATTCCTTGCCAATTAACTGTTGTTATTATCTCGCCACCGCATTGTGTTGCAAAGCGTTGTTGTGCTTTTTCTAGTGCTTCAGCTGAATTTGCAATGGCTTTATCTCGGTTGAATTTTGCAAACTGTGCTTGCGTATTTTCCGCTAACTGAGCTTGATATTGTGCATAGGTATCTTCAGATATTGCTTTATTACGTTTATCTTTAAGCTCAGATAAATAAATGGCATTACGTGTGTCAGGCAAATATAAAGCATAATTGCAGCACGCATAGCCTTGCTCACGAGTGACAAGCGCACGTTGTTGGCCGTCAAATGTGTATTTGTACGCTTTAATACTACCATGAGGTAGTAAGTCGGTAAGAAAAACAACTTCATCAATAGGGTGGTTTACACCAACGACTTTGATCAGCGCTTGGGATTTATCGAGGGTCTCGACAATAGTAACTTGTTCGCCGCTTGAGGACTCTAAAACTATTGGGTATTTTTGCAACTCTAACGCGAATGCACAATGGCAAAAAACAGTGAGAAGAATAAGTAATTTTTTCATGACTAAGTCCTTTTAGAATAATTTAATCAATATTGTAGCAATCCTTGTGGTTAAAATGAATACGTAGATCTTTATTAAATTTCATTAAAATAAATAGCAATTGTACCACCGTCTAGGGAGCTGCCATTATTGATGTTTATACCTATGCCAAAGTTGTCAAACCAATCGGTCCATTTTGAAACATCCCAAAGCACGCCAAACCCGTATTCATAAAAATGGTCGGTACCAAGGGGGGGTCGACTGTCGGCGCCTAAATCTACCCGTTGCGCTTTTACGTAAAATGATTGCTGGAAGTCATAGATTTTCAACATGTTAAAATTAGCTTTAATCCCGTTATTGGTTTGCCAGCTTTCGGGTCTGACGGAATCAAGTTGCTGTGGTTGTGATAATGCCCAGCCATAGTAATAACTGAACTTTAATTTATATTCGTAATAGCCCCAGTGACGCGGTAATCTGTATATTAAAGAAGCCGTTGGGTTTAGCATTAAGGCATTGCTTTGTATATTTGTATACAGGCCATCAATCTGAGGTTTTAGCTCAGCTTGGCTTCGTTCAGAGTTATAGTTGTAGTCATTTTCAAAATGCATTAAATGTGAGTTGATGCGCAATCGATAAAACCATTTTGAGCTTATAGGCTTTTCAAAACTTATGCCTATCATGGCACTGTGCATTGAATCTGTATCGCTGTCTGCAACGATATCTTCAAAAAAGCGTATGTTTTGGCGTTGCTTTAAATAACTAATTTGGCTGTGTAAGGTGCTTTTATAACCCCAAAATTGCGGAGTTAACTCATAATCGTAGGGGATGCTGTACAACGAAAGTTGATGCCTGAGGTCAATTATTCCGTCATCGTTTTCGGGCTTATGTGAGGAGTCAAAAAAGCTTTTTGGGTCAAAGTTACCATAACCTAAGGTAATACTATCGCCATCAGTTAAGACAAGTGCGGTGGCAAATGATGATTCCAGCTCTTTAGTTGCATTAGCATATGCAATTTGAGAAAAAACCAATAAGGGTAAAACACTGTAAAAGCCGATGTGAGACATAATATAAATAAAAGCTAGAGTTTCAAATATTATATATAAAAACAGCAAGATATAAAATAATACCAGCGATTGCTGGTATTATTTTCAAACTAAGATCAAGGAGTGTAATAAATAGGTGAGCCAGGCCCAACAGGCATACCTAATACAAATACCCATAAGTAAAATAGGGCCACCCAGCCGACAAAAAAGATCATACTATATGGCAACATGGTCGCGACTAAAGTACCAATCCCCATATCTTTTTTGTATTTAGTTGCTACCGCTAATATTAAGCCGAAATAACTCATCATTGGGGTGATCAAGTTAGTGACAGAATCACCAATACGATACGCTGCTTGAATTGTTTCTGGCGCATAGCCAATCAGCATTAGCATAGGCACGAATATTGGGGCTGTAATTGCCCATTGTGCTGATGATGAGCCTAAGCTTAAATTAACCAAGGCACACATCAATATAAACAGTACAAAAATTTCTGGCCCAGTGAGGTTGAGTGCTTGTAACAACGCTGCGCCATTGATGGCTAAAATTGTGCCTAGATTCGTCCATTTAAAAAATGCCACAAATTGTGCTGCAAAAAAGACTAAAACGATATACATGCCCATTGAGCTCATACTTTTACTCATGGCATTGATCACGTCTTTATCGTTCTTCATAGTGCCAACAATGCGGCCATAAACAAAGCCTGGAATTGCAAAGGTAACAAAAATAAACACCACTATCCCTTTAGAAAAAGGTGAGTGCTGGAACCCTCCGGTCTCTGGGTGCGCTAATATAGCGCCTTCAGGCACTATGGTCCAAGCCAACAGTAAGCCAATTAGTAACAATGAAAAGCCTGCCCATTTTAAGCCTGACTTTTCACGAGCGCTCAGACCTTGAATATCGCTACTTGGTAAGTCGTCACTGGCTTCATCTGGGTTGTATTTGCCAAGGCGTGGCTCAACGATTTTTTCGGTGACTAAGGTGCCTAAAACAGCAATTAATAATACTGAAATCATCATGAAGTACCAGTTAGCTTCAGTACTTACCTGATAGTTAGGATCAATCATTTGTGCTGCAGGTGTAGTGATGCCCGCCAGTAATGGGTCAATGGTGCCCAATAATAAGTTGGCACTGTACCCGCCTGATACCCCAGCAAATGCCGCAGCTAAACCTGCAAGTGGATGACGACCAAGGCTGTGGAATATCATGGCTGCGAGCGGTATCAATACTACATAACCCAGTTCTGAAGCGGTATTTGATAATATGGCCGCAAACACCACCATAAAGGTAACCAAACGTTTTGAAGCACCCATGACCATACCACGCATAGCGGCTGACAATAACCCTGAGTGCTCTGCAACACTGACGCCTAATAAAGCAACGAGTACAGTGCCAAGCGGCGCAAAACTGGTGAAGTTAGTGACGAGGCCTGTGACAATTCGTTGTAACCCTTCAGCACTTAATAAGCTTACAACTTCAATAACGCCATCTGGATCGCGACCAGCTGAGCCGATTGGACGTGGGTCAATGGCACTTAATCCAAACCAATCAGCAATACCACTGAACACAATAATAGCCACACAAAATAGTGCGAAAAGGGTGATTGGGTGGGGCAACATGTTCCCCAAAAACTCGACGGTTGCTAAAAACCGGTTGAATAAACCTGATTGTTTTTCTGCGTTGGTCGAGTTTGCAGTGTCGACAGCTTTTGACATAGCAAAGTTCTCAAAATAATAAAATTGCCGCAACTTATCATTTTTTACAGCATCTATCACCTATAAGCGACAGTTTGCTAATCAGGTACGTTAAATGAGGCCTCATTGATTACTCCCTTAAAGAGAAGAGGGTAGCGCCTGAGTCGATTGCCAATATAGTCATCAGCCATTATTTGCTCACAGATTTGTTGCACATCATCAGTTGCCTCAAACACCCAGTCAAAACGCTCTATGGCTATTAAAAAACCGCGTTTTAGGAACGGTTGCTGGCGGTATTCATTCAAATTATTACGGATGATTGCAAGTTTGCTCGGATCGGCTTGCAAAGCGGCAATGACTCGATTGATAAATAGGGTATTTCGAGTCGGTGTTGTTCGTCTGCGGCGTTGTGAACGTGTCACCTTGGATCCTATTTCTCATTAATTATATTGCTGAGCTTCTGTAAAAAGTCATCTTTATGTTTATCGTGTTCATAATCTAAGTGATAGGTGTTGTGAAAGCCAAATCTAAGTAGTACGCCACTGCCTTTAAGATAAATAGTATAACCATCAATATCAGAAAAGGCGGTTACACCTTGGTAAAGCTTACCATCGGTAGTATTTTCACCGTGTTGGATGATACGTTCATACGCGGATAATATGTGTTTTCCATCAATTTCGTTTTTCATAATACCTCCTGACAATACAATACGAATGCTATTTATATTTGGTTTAACTATGGTTTAAAATTTAAATTTTGCCTATAAATATTACTTTGAAAATGAGTCGAATTAACCTATTCTCAAAGCTCAAATTTCACTGAGTTATGATTATGATGGATAAAGCGTTACTCCTTAAAACACGCGAATTATCAGACCGTTTAATCGCCCTGCAAACACCTATTAGAATTTTAGATGCTATCAATTGGGACAAGCATGTTAAAGAGGAATTCTTTAAACAAAAATGTCAAAAAAATCCACTGATTGATAAAGCGTATTATCAACAGCGCGACTTAGGCTTTGTACCCAGTGAGTTACGTCAGGCCTTTTCAGATCTCAACCGTAATATTATTAGCCAATTAGGGCAGTTAAACCCAATAGCTCAATATATGAGTAAAATGTGCACTGAATACAAAACCGTGCTGAGTATGATTGAGTACCGCGGTACGGGTGAGTTCCATGATCTATCTGTCGAATTATTTGGTCATCCTAAGGATTTATTTCATGCGGGTGAGCCATCTCTATCAGAGCTTGCAAACATGCTTGAAATGCCACTTAAAGATTTATTAGATGCCGACATACTCCCTGATGATCCGAAAAGTATTAGCGCTGAAGAAGCCGTGAAAATTTTAGCAGAACAAGTGAATACCAGTATGGCGGGCATTGATGTGGAGGTCATACTCAGTGATGGTATTGTTAGCGATGCTGCTGCTGGTGCTAATAACATCAAGCTTAATCAAGATGTTAAGTTTTCTCAAAGAGAGCTAGATATTTTGGAAGTGCATGAAGGCTGGATACATGTTGGCACCACACAAAATGGGTTAGCGCAGCCTTACTTAACGTGTTTGAGTAAAGGGACGCCAAGCTCTACGGTCACTCAAGAAGGCCTTGCTGTGCTAACAGAGATAATCACCCTTAAATCTACACCACGGCGTTTAGCAAAACTGGTCAATCGGATCCAAGCGGTAACAAAGGTGATTGATGGTGCAGAATTTATCGATATATATCGTGATTATGTAGCACAAGGGTTAAGCAAGGACGAAAGCTATACGTTAGCACAACGAGTTTTCCGTGGCAGTACTCCCACAGGTTTACCATTTACCAAAGACATAGCCTACATTAAAGGCTTTGTTTTAGTGTATAACCTAATCCGTGTCGCTATTCAGCTTGGTCGAATTGATCAATTACCGTTATTACTGGTGGGTAAAATATCAATTGATGACTTTAGGTTAATTTCACAATTGTATGAATTAGGCGTTATTGAAGAGCCAAAGTTTGTGCCGCCCCATTTTAAAGATTTACGAGGCTTAGCGACTTGGCTTAGTTTTGGTCGCTTTATCGGTGATTTGTCATTCGAGCAATTAGAAAATGATTATAAGCCGCTATTTTTATAGTGGAGAATTTGACTTTATCACGAATAAAAAAACGCAGTTGCAACAAGCAACTGCGTTTTATGTATATGCATACAAGCCAACGTATTCATAGTTGAGGAGCTATTTAGCCAGTTAAAACTTGGCTTTGTATTTGCTCATTTAATACAATCACTTCAGCACGTTTAAAAAAGTTAAAGTCTGTCGCCGTTGCCAACGTATATGCGCCCATCATACGGCTGATTATCAAATCACCGTTATTTAATTTAGGTAGCATAATTGCATCGCTGACTACATCAATGCTGTCGCACGTTGGTCCCGCTAACACTGATTCTACGCGCGCACCTTCTTGCTTTAAAGAGTCGATAGGGTACGCAGCTTCATCAAACATTAAACCACTGAAAGAGCCATAAATACCATCATCTAAGTAGTACCAAGGTTTGCCTTCGCGAACAGCTTGCCCCATGACTGATGCAACACTGGTTACGCAACTAGCAACAATAAATCGTCCCGGCTCTGCAATTACTCTTATTGTATCTGGTAGTTTTGCCAATGCATCGTTTATTGGTGCGCAAAACTCATCAATCGGTAACACATCTTTACTGTACGGTACTGGAAATCCACCGCCAATGTCCAAGGTGCTCAGCGCAGGTAAGCCTAATTCAGCAACGTTTTTAATCACTAGATTACACGCTTCAATAGCGCTGACGTATTTTGCTGGGCTTGCTGTTTGTGAGCCAACATGGAACGATAATCCTTTAATGCGAATACCAAGCTGTTTAGCATAGGTAATGATTTCGATAGCCATTGCTGGACTGCAGCCAAATTTCTTCGATAAATCAGCAAATGCATCGGCGTTGCGAAAACTTAAGCGAACTAAAATTTCAACGCTTTCTTTGTAAGCTATAAACTTCTCAAGTTCATTTATGTTATCAACAACAAATACATTACAGCCATATTCAAGGGCATCGCGAATATCAGCATCACGCTTAATAGGGTGAGTGTGAATAGTCCGTTCGCTTGGTACGCCTTGACTTGCTACTAAATCAACTTCACCACTTGTTGCTAAATCGAAGCTCGCACCTTCTTCAAGCAAAGTACGCACTACTGCTGCATGAGGTAATGGTTTTAGTGCAAAGTGCAAGGTAACGCCAGGTAATGCATTGCTAAGAGCGCGGTATTGACAACGAACAGCATCGCAATCTAACACCATCAGTGGTGCGCCATGTTGCGTGACTAATTGTTCAATAAGCTTGTTAGACGGTTGTGCAATTTCATCATGAATAGGTTGATTTGCCGCAACCGCTGCTGCAGGTACTTTGATTGTTACGTCAGTTGATAAAGCCATTATATTCTCCGAGTTGAGCAACCGCATTGGATCTATCCATCAGTCGGTTGAGTGTCATTAAGTGTGTCGAAGCCAATTATTTTGGTCTTCATACAGTCAAATTCACTCTTGGATAGTTGCTCTATTGCCTTGCTACAAACTAGGTTTGTAATGTACTCGGATTGGCTATCATCAAGAAGCGGCGTGATAATAAAGTCAGTTTTAAATTTGCGCAATAGTTTTTTTTAAAATAATTAAAAATGTTTTAGCTATTATATATCAGTGATTTTAGCGTTATTGATTGCGTTTGTTATGACTATTAAATTATTGATGAAAAACCTCACTTATAAAGTGAGGTTTGGTCTATATTTATTTTACGATGGTCTAACTAACGTGCGTTAGTACTTTCGAATATTTTATCAGCTGACGCGGCAACAAAGCCAGTGTAAAGTTTGCCATCAGGTTTGTTGTAACGTAGGGCAAACTCATAGAAACAGCTAGGTACACTCATAGTGCCATCACTAAATTCAACGGCATAATCATCAGCAAGCGTGGATGATTGCTCGAGTAAAACCTCAGGTGAACCTTTTATTTCACCGCCAGATGTATTTAAAGCAAAGCCTGCCTCCTTTAGGGCGTGGTTTACATCTTCAATATTATCAAATTTGGCTAGTTCATTAATACTCACTGTGAAGTGGTTAGCACGGTAGCCCCATGCTGACATCCATGCAGCATATTCACTTTCGCTTAGTAGTTTTTTATACGTATCAGAGCTTACTTGCCAATGGGGGCCTGAGTATAAGAAGTCATCCGCTGAGACAGTATCGGCGTCTATGTTTGCTACCATGTCATTGACAATCGTTTGCAGCTCTTCTGAGCATTTCTCAACGAGCAATTCAGAAATAAATACTTTGGGTTGTGTTGTGTCTGGATACTCATAATGTTTCGCATACAATTTTTTCGCTTCAAAATGGTACTCACCACATTCTTTATAGCCAATTGCTAGAAAATGGGCAGCCAGTTTTTCCAGACCTATTTTTTCATGATTGAAGGTACGTAGCGCAATATGGTCATTAATAACGTCATCTTTTTGCGTTGAGCCAAGTAATTCATGTACTTTAACGGCCGACGGTGTTACCTCGAGGTAGTTTTGCCATAAGTTGTCAAATAGCGTATTCACATCTGTATGCATTTTAATTCCTTAATTTTGTGACTGAGTTGTCTATTAATTATTCTATGATTAAGCCCGGCGCGAGGGTTGTTGGTAAACTAACGTGCTCGGCTTCTACTGATGAAACGGGGTACGAGCAGTAATCTGCAGCATAATAGGCGCTGGCTCTGTGATTACCACTTGCCCCAATACCGCCAAATGGTGCTGCACTAGAAGCACCAGTGATAGGGCGGTTCCAATTAACAATACCGGCACGAATTCGTGTTAAAAAATGTTGGTAATCTGTGGCTGAATCACTTAATAGCCCTGCTGATAGGCCAAAAGATGTATTATTAGCCTCTGCAATCGCGTTATCAAAGTCGTCATAACGGTATACTTTTATCAGTGGACCAAAATGCTCTTCATCTGGCATTGCCTTAATGTGGGTAACATCAATAATTCCCGGGCTGACAAAGCCTGTCCCAGACGCTAAGTGTTGCATTTCGACTAATGGCTTTGCACCTAAATCAATTAAGCTTTGCTGAGCTTTGAGCATGCCAAGTGCTGCTTGTTCACTGATCATCGCGCCCATAAAAGGTTGCTGCTCAGCAAAACTGTCAGCAACTAGGATATTTTTAGTCGCTTCAATAAGTTTTGCTAAAATAGCATCGCCATTTTTACTGTTTTCGATAAAAACACGGCGGGCACAGGTACAGCGTTGCCCTGACGTAATAAAGCCAGACTGAATAATATCGTGAGTCGCCGCGCTAATATCAGCTACATCTTTAATAATAAGTGGGTTATTACCGCCCATCTCCAATGCTAAAATTTTACCTGGCTGGCCTGCAAATTGTTTATGTAATAGATGGCCAGTGTTTGAGCTTCCGGTAAAAAATAAACCATCAATATCTTGGTGGCTAGCTAGCGCTTTACCTGTTTCAACCTCACCCTGAACTAGGTTTATTACCCCCTTAGGTAAGCCAGCTTTTAGCCATAACTCTAAAGTAAACTGCGCAACATAAGGGGTTAATTCAGAAGGTTTAAATACCACTGTATTACCCGCTAAAATGGCCGGTACAATGTGTCCGTTTGGTAAATGACCCGGGAAGTTATAAGGGCCAAATATAGCCACTACACCGTGTGGTTTATGGCGGATAAATGCCTTTGCGCCAGGCATTGGGTTTTCGGTCATTCCAGTACGCTCATTATGAGCCTTGATTGAAATGGCAACTTTGCTTGTCATTGCGCCTACTTCTGTACGAGTTTCCCACAATGGCTTACCTGTTTCTCGGGCGATGATGGTGGCAAACTCTTCGCTGTGTTCTTTTAACTGGGCTACAAAATTTTCTAAGATGGTGATACGCTGTGAGATCGGCGTATCTGTCCAAGAGTACTGGGCTTGGCGTGCCGCTTTAATTGCACTATCAACTTGTGCTGGGTTTGCAGTTGCACCTTGCCAAATAATCTCACCATTACTTGGGTTTACTGAATTAAAAGTGTGGCCAAGACCTGCTTGCCACTGGTTATTGATTAATTGTGTATTGAGAGATTCTGAATTCATACTATTCCTACTGAGGTTTACAGGCGGAAAAATCGCGCTGCATCCCCTTGTTTTAATTTAAGTGCGAGGGCAACGTCTTTGCTAACAATTAGGGTATGCTTAGCGTGATTATAATGGGCATGTTTAGTGAATGTGGCTCTAAAGTCACTCACGCCTTGGTTGCAAATCGCCAATGTGTCAGAGCTTTGCTCGTCTACATAATCGAGCTCACCGATAGAAATTGGACAGACCAATGATTCTCGTACACTGCGTATATTACCGAGCTTTGCTTCAACGGTAGGTCCTGCATCGAACAAATCAACGTAGCCGCGATGTTCAAAGCCTTCTTTTTCAAGTAGCTTAAGTGCAGGTTTGGTTTTTTCGTGTACTTGGCCAATAACAGCCTGCGCTTTTTGGCTGAGTAAATTGGCATAAATAGGGTATTTTGGCATTAACTCGCTGATAAACACTTTGTCGCCTAAGCCCACGAGATGATCTGCTTGAGGAAATTCAATACTAAAGAAGTGCTCTTCTAACCATTGCCAAAAAGGAGAATGGCCATTTTCATCACTGACACCGCGCATTTCGGCGATAATAGTATCGGCAAAGCGTTCACTGTGTTGTGCCATAAATAAAAACCGTGAACGAGATAAAAATCGTCCAGCGAGTCCTTTGCGGCTAGCTTCACGTAAAAATAAGGTACAAATCTCAGAGCAACCCGTATAGTCGTTGCACATGCTGAGTATATCAACTGTATTATAAACGTTTAGTGTACGAGAGTGATGAACGGTTTTGCCTAAGTGGTAATGATATAAAGGAACGTTCAGTCCAACCGCAGCTTCAATAGCGGTGGTACCAACAACATCACCTGTTTCACTGTCTTCAAGTACAAATAGGTAACTTTCATCGTGAGGCTGATTAATGTCTTTAGTAAAGCTATTTTCAGCGCGTGCGATTTTTTCTAACAAGAGTTGATCATCGACTGGAAGCGAGGTAAAACCATGGCCAGATTCAACGGCAATTTGCTTAAGTGCATCAAAATCATTTGCTGTTATAGGACGTAATACTTGCATTCTTTTACTCCATTAGCGCCCATGTATTTAACAGGGCGCTAAAATAGATTAACCTTTCACAACAGCCGCGACAGCCTTTTCAAAACGTGCTAAACCTTCTTTAATATCTTCCAATGGGATCACTAAAGAGGGTGTAAAACGAATCACATTAGTACCGGCTACTAAGCTCATTAAGCCCTGTTCAGTACTGGCTACTAAAAAATCTCGTGCTCGACCTTCAAATTTACTATTTAATACCGCACCTAATAATAGACCTTTCCCACGCACTTCACTAAATACATCATATTTTTCATTGATTGCTGCAAATCCATCTCGAAATACTTGTTCGCGCTCTTTAACACCGGCAAGTACTTGCGCTGTATTAACTGTATCAAAAGCGGCTTCGGCCACTGCACAAGCAAGAGGGTTGCCGCCATAGGTAGAACCATGTGTGCCGATTTTAAGGTGCTTTGCAATATCTGTTGTGGTGATCATTGCACCAATAGGGAAACCGCCACCGAGTGCTTTAGCCGTGGTTAAAATATCAGGTGTTACGTCTAACTCTTGATAAGCATATAAAGTGCCAGTGCGGCCAACGCCGGTTTGCACTTCATCAAAAATTAGTAATGCATTGTGCTTATCACATAAAGCCCGCACACCTTTGATAAACTCTGCTGTTGGCGAGATAATTCCGCCTTCACCTTGTAATGGCTCCATCATCACAGCACAGGTGTTATCACTAATTAGTTTTTCAAATGCAGCAAGGTCATTGTAATCACAGTGATCAATAGCCGCAGGTTTCGGGCCAAAACCATCTGAATAAGCAGCTTGTCCACCGACAGTGACGGTAAAGAATGTGCGGCCATGAAAGCCTTTATTAAATGCAATTATTTGTGTTTTATCTTCACCGTGTACATCTAAGGCAAAACGGCGAGCAAGTTTTAGTGCGGCTTCATTGGCTTCGGCGCCAGAGTTGGCAAAATAGACTTTGTCAGCGAATGTCGCGTCGGTTATTTTCTTAGCTAAACGAAGCGCGGGTTCGTTGGTCATAACATTTGATAAATGCCATATTTTTTCGCCTTGTTCTTGCAAAGCACTTACCAGGGCAGGGTGACAATGGCCTAAACAGTTAACAGCAATACCACCGGCAAAATCAATAAACTCTTTATCATTTTGGTCCCATACTCGCGATCCAACACCGCGAACTGGGATAACTGCAGAAGGGTTATAGTTAGGAACCATGACATCGTTGAATAAATCTCTTGTAACTTGCATTTGTCGCACCTTTAATAAAACAGAAAAATTGATTGTTTAACGAGTTAATTGTTAATCACAATCAAATAAAATTGCCGTAAGCGGCTAAATTGTTTTTATTGTTCTATTATCTAGCTTCGTTAGTTAAATTTGCAGTGCTAAATTGTGTAAAATGATTATAATAAAAGTCATATTGATGAATTAGGTTGTCAAAATGATTAGTAAGCAAGATGAAAAGTTACTCGCTATTTTACGAACCAATGCGCGAGCAAGTATTTCTGACCTAGCGCGAGCGTTGAACTTATCGCGCTCTACTGTACAAAGTCGAATGTTAAAATTAGAAGAAACGGGTGTCATCAAAGGTTACAGTGTTGACTACGGTGAAGCCTATTTAAATGCCATGGTTGCGGCCCATGTGTCTATCAAGGTTAAACAAAAATTGACGACCAAAACGAATTTGGAGCTTAAACAAATTGATGCTATTTCTCAGCTATACGCGATTAGTGGTGAATTTGATTTAATCGCCGTTGTACAGGCACAAAACTTAGAAAAACTGAGTCATTTACTGGATGATATAGGTAACCTCGATGGGGTGGAAAGAACCACTTCATCTGTTATTTTAGAAACCAAATTCAATCGTTAATTGTATGATATTTATAACGCCTGTGGGCTGTATTTGAATTTAAATACAGCGTTACTTATTTGGTAGTTGACGGATGATTTTTTTCTCGACTTCATCCAACTTTATTACATAAGCGTTGCCACCAATTCCTTTAAATTCCTCATCTGTGAAGATAAGGGTATTTTCATCATAAAAGGTAATGGCTTCTTTTTGAGTAACAATGCCTAAATCTATTCTGGATACATCACCAGAGAAAAATTTATCTCCAGTAAAGTTTTCAAATAGCCATATGCTGGTGGAATCAAGGAGTACGAGTTTTTTCCTGTCTGGGCTAAGTGCGGCAGAGGTTATCCAGCAAAGTTTCTCCATCGTCGTGCAAGTTTGAAATGAGTCAATCAACTGGGCATCAAAATTTGCAGCATGATCGCCTACTTTATATACATTGGTTATACCATCAAAGGGTTTAGTGCGATTCTTAGTGAATAAATATAAATGGCGGCCAAACGAGACAAACGCTTCTAAGTCGAAATTTCGTTTGTCCGGTGCTACAGGCTGACTATTGAGCTCAGGGTAAGTAAATTTAATAATTTCCGCTTGTGTGGTATTTCCTTTAATGTCGATAGGATTTTCAATTTTATAAATTGTTAACCATTTGCGCTCTTGCTTATTGTTGCCAAAATCACCTAAAAAGAAATGGCCAAAATCATTTTGAGTCATATCTTCCCAATCGATATTTTTAGCGTTTGTCACCAACACTTCTTTGGCAATAGAGCCATCGTCGGCTAACCGATAAAGTTTGGCGTCATCGCCGCCATCGTTTATAGCCCATAACCTCATGGATTTGTCGAACTCAATTCCAGAAATTTCTTTTAGCCGAGGATCAACAGACACTCTCTTTTTGCTGTATAGGGTATGGATTGAAGTACCGATAATAACACTGGCGCTAATAACAAAAATCAGCAGCGTGGCATAAAAGCTTTTTTTAAGCATAAACGTTTGAGGTGGGTATTAAAGTTTTGATTATTATGCTGTATTTTATGACTAATTACTATATTAAAACTATTTTGCTTCGCTCTCTAATTGCCACACACCGGTGCCAGTCGCTGCGATATGGTTAACATTACCTTGCAGTACTTTACAGCCAACATTAACAGAAGATTGAGGCCGACTGACAAGGTAACCTTGTACACTACTTATGCCGAGTCTTTTCACTAATTCGAATTGTTCCAACTGCTCGACGCCTTCAGCTACAATTTTCAGACCGAGTTTTGTGCCCAGTTCACTAATTGAGTTAAGTATTTCATTATATTTAGGATTCTCGTTCGCTTGAGCAGTAAAGAGTCTATCTATTTTTATAACATCTATAGGTAAGTCAGCCAGCGTACTCAGTGAGCTAAAGCCTGTGCCAAAGTCGTCAATAGCAATGGTGACCCCTTTGTTACGTAACTTTTCTAACTCTTCGATAATGCTGTCACTGGCTGTGATAAGCGTTGACTCTGTAATCTCTAACATTAAGGCCGTAGCGGGTAGACCTGTTTTAGCGAGTTTTGTCATTACCCAGTCAAAAATTGGCCGATGTTTTAATTGAATACCAGAGACGTTGACCGATATTTTTACTTTGCGCATTCCTGCATTATGCCAAGCTGACATTTGGCGGCATGACTCAAGCATGATCCAATCACCAAGCTCTAAAATTAAGTTTGACTCTTCAGCGATAGGAATAAACTCAACAGGAGATATAAGGCCTTCCACCGGGTGGTCCCAGCGGGCCAATGCTTCAAAATAGTCAATCGCACAGTCTTCAACATTGACGATTGGTTGAAACGAAAGGTGAAAATTTTGACAAGCAATAGCTAAACGCAGCTCCTCAAGTAAGTAATGATAGCGGCGCATTTTGTTACCCATTTCAGGGGAGTAGACTTTGAAGATACCGCGACCATCGGTTTTGGCTCGGTACATTGCAACATCCGCCATTTGTAACAAAGCGTGGGGAGTTGAGGCGCTTTCTGGGTAAACAGCAATGCCGACGCTTGCACTTATTTTTATGAGCTTATTACCTAAGACAAAATCACGCTCAATTTCATTTAATACATTTTGCGCTACTTCAAGTGTTTTAGAATCTGAGTCAATATTATTGATAAATATTGAAAATTCATCACCACCCAAACGCGCTAGGTTTTGTTCTAACATGCTCGTTGGGTTTACATCATTGAGTTTATGGTTACGTAATACACTCGCCAAACGTTCTGCAACTTGAATTAAGACTTCATCACCAAAACTGTGGCCAAACGAATCATTTACTTGTTTAAATCCATCTAAATCAATGAACAACAATGCGCAGTGAATTTTCTCAAGTTCAGCACTATTTAGTTGCTTTTCTAAATGTTCAATATAAGCATGGCGATCAATAAGCAGTGTGAGTTTGTCTTGGCTAATGCTGGTTTGCGTTTCACGAGCATAGGTTGAGATATGGGAGTTCAGAGCTGATAGCGCTTGATTTAACCGAGCAACAGAATTTGATACTTCAACAGAGGGTAATTGAATATTAAACGAAGCTAATAATTTATCTGTTTGTAGGTTTAATTGCTCAATGGTGGTTTTTTGTTGCTTAATGCGTTTTAAGTTGCCCAAATACCAGGTTAACCACAAACCCATTAAAATGACAATGATCAAATTTGCCGGGGAAAGTAAGGTCGCAAGCAATAAAGACGACGACTTAGCGGTCACAAAATCAGTATCCGTAACTCTAACTAAAAGATAGTCGTTGCCAGCGCTGGTGATCACTCGGTGACCACTCAAAATAGGATTATACCAAGGAGGAGTGATTAGTTGTGTATTTGCAATAGGGAATGTACGGATCGCAATGCTAGATTGTTGTGGTGAAACATCGTTGATTTGCTTTGTTAATAATATATTTAGCCCATAGCAAAACACAATAAGAACTATGATAGCAATACTGACCGTACGAAAAATTTTTATCATTCCATTTAACCATAATGACCCCAATTTTTATTATTAAAACTTGTTTCTGGGGGTGGTACTTTTATTTCAGTATATAGTGTGTGAGTTAAAGTGACAAATGTTAAGTGTTGCCTTTGTTAAAAAATCAAGTGAGCGTTTTTAGAGTAGTTAATCTACTGTCTTAGTTGAGTTTTTATATTACGTCGCATTAGTTTATTTCACTTTACCAGAGGCAAAGTTTTATCTATTTTGTGCATTGAGATTTGTTTAATAACTAAACACTGGTTTAAAACTTGCAGATCTTAGCTTGCTTTGTGTGAGCGAATGGGATTGTTCTTTTTTTGCACAGAGTTAGTGCGAATTTTTTTTTATTGCACTGTCATAATGCATAAATATTTATCTGATTAACTAATATCAGTATACCCCGGCAGATGTTGAGTAGTTGAACAAAGCACGGTGCACAGATTAATAAACGTTGAGTTTAGTTGGAGCCCGCTATGTTAAGTAAACGATTTTTTAAAACTAAAGATGAAGCAGAAGTCACATTTGAATTCAGCCACCCTGAGGCAGAAAAAGTACAGCTAGTTGCCGAATTTACGGACTGGCAACCAGTTGCTATGAAGTTTAATAAAAAAGAGCGATGTTTTAAAATTAAGCAACGTTTGCCAAACGATAAACAATTCCACTTTAGATATTTAGTTAATGACAGTATTTGGGACAATGATCACCAAGCTGATGACTACGTACCTAATAGTTTTGGTTCAGAGAATAGCATAGTTAATACACAACGTGTTTAAGGTGATGTAATGGAGTCACTTTCGCAGTTGTTTTATCTGCATGGTATTGGCTATGATTATACAAAATACACCGGCGAACACATTTATTTTGAGCATGCTACACGCTCTGCTGCACTGCAAGCATGTGGGGTTGAACCAACTAATAGTACCCAAGTTGCGCAATTAAATGTATCACTTGATGCTGCTAAATGGCTGCAACTTGTGCCCAGTTGTAGCCTCGTTAACGAGCAAGTACCATCATTAAAAATTAAAATTGACCATCGTTTACTGAACCAGACGTGCTCAATTGAATTTAAATCTATCGATGTCCATCCTATTGATGTACCGCTGCATCAATTGCCGTGTACAGGTGACTATGTTTTTAATGGCATTACTTACTTGGAGCTTGAAGTTAAGTTACCCCAGCTGCCGATAGGTTATCATGATGTAATCGTACAATCTGGTGCGCAGCAAGCACAGACTCAATTATGGGTTACCCCAAGTCAAAGCTACCAAGTTTCAGATAAAAAATGTACAGGGCTATCGATTCAATTGTATAGCTTAAAAAATAGTGCTGGCTTTGGTATAGGTGATTTTGCTGACTTACTTGATTTGATTAATCATGCAGCACATTGTCATCTCGATTATATATTACTGAACCCTTTGCATTTATTGTTTTCTGACGAGCCAGAGCGGGCCAGTCCTTATAGCCCTAATAATCGAGCGTTATTAAATCCATTGTATATAGCGGTTGGTTTGTCTGAAGATAGCCACAATAACGCGAGTTTAGCTCAGTATATTAGTGAGCATACATTCACAGAAACAACTTCAGATTATATTAATTATAGCCAGGTAACTGATTTCAAATACGCGTTATTTAATCTGCTATATCAGCAGTTTAAGCGCGGTGCAACGAAAGAGCGATTACAGCAATTTGAACTATTTCGCTTACAACACCAAACAACCTTGGCTACTTTAAGCTCTGAAGACTTTGATTTTTCTTGCTATCTACAATGGCAGGCTCATTTACAATTAAAGCAATGCCAGCAACTTGCTAGGCAGCTTGGTATGTCAATTGGGTTAATTAATGATTTAGCTGTTGGCTGTGCTAGTGATGGCAGTGAATATCTCTCACAGCAGCATTTATTCACAGACTCTGCATATGTTGGTGCACCGCCTGATCCATGGGCAGAGCAAGGACAAAACTGGGGCTTACCTGCCTTAAACCCTATAAAGATGGGGGAAAATAACTTTGCTTTTTATCGCGCTCTGATCCGAGCAAATATGGAAGATGTAGGTGGCTTGCGAATTGACCATGTTATGGCTATCAGACGGCTATGGTGGTGTTTCGAAAATCAAGGTCAGCAAGATGGTTGTTACGTTTATTATCCGTTTGAGCATTTGCTTGCTATTTTGACTATAGAATCACATTTAAACCAATGCATCGTCATTGGTGAGGATTTAGGCGTAGTGCCACCGGAGGTAAAAACAGCTATGGCAGATAAAGCCATTTTCTCAAATAGCTTGTTTTATTTCGAAAAGGATCAACATGATGAATTTTTACCCGCTGGTACATTTGCTGCACATTGCTTATTAATGATCGCAAATCACGACGTACCGCCCTTTTTTGGCTGGTGGCAAGGGCATGATCTTAGTATAAAACGTGACTACAACTTGATCGATGAAGCGCAATACAATGCCAACTGTAAGCTAAGAGATATTGAAAAACAACGGTTGCTAAGGCTGTTAGAGCACAGTAATCATTCGGGCTTTACTTTGGACAGCGGAGCTAAAGAAATTTACGCTGCACTGACATTAAGTTTAGCCCATTCACCAGCACGTTTATTTGCAATTCAATTAGATGATCTTGATGAACAACTATTGCCTGTGAATATTCCTGGAACAGATAAGGAATACCCTAATTGGCGTCGCGTACTTAACAACTCGGGTGCAGAAATTCTCACACAGCATACCGAATTGCTGAATGAAATTAATCGTATAAGGACGTGTTAATGAACAGTTCTGTTCAAAAGAAATGTGTTACTAATCAATATGAGCAACAAGTAAATGCACTTAAGCGTGGTTGTTTTAAAGACCCATTTAGTTTTTTAGGTCCCCATACTGCTGGACAGGGGACGCTTGTAATCCGTTGTTATTTTCCGGGCGTAACAAAAGTCACAGTAAAGCTTAATGATCAGCTTATACCTTGCAAGCGTTACCTTGACTCCGACCTTTTTACAGTAAACATAGCGGCAGCTATCGATGATGATTACACGTACATATTAGACTATGCCGATTGCCAAATAGAGCAGCATGATATTTATCGCTTTCAAAGTGCCCTTGATCACGAAGCTATGTACTTATTTAACGAAGGTACATTGGAACACGCATATCGTCATTTAGGTGCACATTTTATTCGTTTAGCGAATGTCGATGGAGTTCGTTTTAGTGTTTGGGCACCCAATGCCAGTAGCGTCTCTGTGATCGGTGAGTTTAATCATTGGCAAAAAAGTCAGCATTTTATGCGTTTTAACCCGAGTTGCGGTGTGTGGGATTTATTTATTCCAGAACTAAAAACAGGACAATGCTACAAATATGCAATAACCACGACGAGCGGGACCGTGGTTGAAAAAGCGGACCCATTTGCATTTAAAATGCAACAAGCGCCAGGTACTGCTTCTGTACTACAACAACATGGTCGTGCTATAGAATTAACCGATAAAATGCGCAAGCAACGGGCCAAGCGTAACGCTGTTGATGCGCCTATAAGCATTTACGAAGTTCATTTAGGCTCATGGCAGCGTAAGACAAACAACGAGTACCTGAATTATCAAGAGTTAGCTGATAAATTGATTGGTTATGTGTCGCAGCAAGGGTTTACCCATATTCAGCTTATGCCAATAAGCGAATACCCATTTGATGGCTCATGGGGCTATCAACCCGTTGGGTTATTCGCGCCGACTAGCCGCTTTGGTGGTGTTGATGAGTTCAAATATTTTGTTGAGCAATGCCATATCGCCAACATTGGCTTATTAATTGATTGGGTACCAGGGCACTTTCCAAGTGATCCGCATGGCTTACACTGTTTTGATGGCACCCATTTATTTGAACATGCGGATGCTAGACAAGGTTTCCACCCTGATTGGAACACCTACATTTATAATTATGATAGACCCGAAGTTCGCAGCTTTTTAATTGCTAACGCAATGTTTTGGTTAGAGGAGTTTGCAATCGATGGGCTGCGTGTTGATGCGGTTGCGTCTATGTTGTATCTCGATTATAGCCGTGAAGAGGGGCAGTGGGTGCCCAATTGCTTTGGCGGACGAGAAAACCTCGGTGCCATTGAGTGTTTAAAGCAAGTTAATTTACGTAGCTATGCTAATAACCCTGATATTTTAATGGTTGCTGAAGAATCGACAGCATGGCCAGGAGTCACTCGCCAAGTTGACCATGACGGCTTAGGGTTTGGCTATAAATGGAATATGGGTTGGATGAATGACAGCCTACATTATATGCAGCGGGATCCGCTTTATCGACAACATCACCATCATGAAATGACCTTTTCAATGGTTTATGCCTACAGTGAAAACTATATTTTACCGTTAAGTCACGATGAAGTTGTACACGGTAAACGTTCTTTAATTGAGAAAATGCCAGGAGACGATTGGCAAAAATTCGCTAATTTACGGGCGTATTACGCCTTTATGTGGGCACACCCAGGTAAAAAGTTACTTTTTATGGGCGGTGAATTTGCGCAACGTGATGAGTGGAACCATGACAAATCACTTGATTGGCATTTGCTTGCGCATATCAGCCACGACGGCATGCAAAAGACAGTACAAGCGTTGAACAAAGTCTACACAACCACGCCAGCGCTGTATGAGCTAGATAATGATCCGTCAGGCTTTGCCTGGATTGACAGCCAAAATGCGCAGCAAAGTATTTTTAGTTTTATCCGCTATGCAAAAAAAATCAGCGAGTATGTGGTCGTTGTATGTAACTTAACGCCGAACGTGTACCAAAATTATCAAATAGGCGTGCCTTCAGACGGAAAGTTTGAAGTTATTCTCAATACCGATGAACAGCGTTACTTTGGTTCTGGTGTTGAGGCAAGTAGTACGTTAATTTCTGCACAAAAAACACCAAGCCATGGTCAAAAATACAGTGTTTCTTTGGCGCTACCACCGCTTGCAACGGTTTACCTGAAAAAGGTCTCAAATGAGTCTATCAATTGAACTAAAACAAGGAGCAACTGCTCCCTTAGGTGCAGCTATAGAAGGTGATGGCATTAACTTTGCTGTTTATGCCCCTTTAGCTAAACAATTATATGTCTGTTTATTTGATTCAAGCGGCCATACAGAAGTTCTTAAATTGGCGATGAACAATAATGAAGGCGGAATTTGGAGCTTATTTATCACTCCATTACCAGCAGGTACTTTATATGGTTATCGTGCAGAAGGAGAGTACCGTCCTGAAAAAGGGCTGTACTTCAATAGCCAAAAATTATTGATAGACCCTTATGCAAAAGATTTATTTGGTGAATTTACATGGAGTGAGCGCCATTATAGCCAAATGCCAATTGGGACACTCAGCGCAGTAAACAATGCCATTGATATGCCAAAATCAAGGGTCAGCGAGTTGCAACCCTATAAGGGAGAAAAACCTCAGCACAGCTGGGGTAAAACAGTGATCTACGAATGTCATGTTAAAGGGGCAACCGCGCGACATCCGTCCATTCCTGCTCATTTACGAGGAAAGTATTTAGGCTTATGTCACGCTACATTTATAGAGCACCTTCGTGATTTAGGCATCACAACCTTAGAGCTTTTACCTGTTCACAGCTTTATTAGTGAACAGTTTTTAACGGGGAAAGGCTTACAGAACTACTGGGGATATAATACCTTAAACTTTTTTACCCCCCATAAAGCCTATTTAGTCGATGATGAAATCGCAGAATTTCAACAGATGGTTACGCAATTACATAATGCAGAAATTGAAGTTATTTTAGATGTTGTATACAACCATACTGCAGAGGCTGGGACAGATGGGCCTTTATTATCTTGGCGGGGCCTAAATAATCCAGGGTATTATCGTTCGTTGCATGATAATCCACAGGTCTATATCAATGATACCGGTTGTGGTAATACCCTTAACATAGATGATCCATACAGTTTGAAAATGGTGCTTGATAGCTTGCGCTATTGGGTTGAAGTCATGGGCGTTGATGGCTTTAGATTTGATTTAGCCACCATTTTAGGTAGAACAGCGCAAGGCTTTACCTCAGCACACAGCTTTATACAAGCTATCAACCAAGACCCTGTGTTAAGCCAAGTTAAATTAATTGCTGAGCCTTGGGATATAGGTCCTGGCGGGTATCAACTCGGCGCTTTTCCTGCACCTTGGCGAGAATGGAACGACAAATATAGAGATGTTGTAAGGCGCTTTTGGTGCGGCGAGCAAAACATGCTTCCCGATTTAGCTAAGCGTTTACATGGATCATTTGATTTATTTGAGCACAATTTACGCGGTCCTCTAAATAGTATTAATTTTATAACCAGTCATGATGGTTTCACATTGGCGGACTCTGTTAGCTATAAAGAAAAACATAATGAGGCGAATGGTGAACATAATCGCGACGGACACAGTGCTAATTATTCCTTTAATTGTGGGGTAGAAGGATTTAGCGATGATACCAAAATAACTGCACTGCGTTTACAACAACAAAAGAATATGTTGCTTACATTGCTGCTCTCCAAAGGGGTGCCAATGATAGCCTCTGGCAGTGAAATGGCGCACTCCCAAGGTGGTAACAATAACGCGTACTGTCAAAATAACAGAACAAGTTGGTTAGCATGGAAAGACTCTCAGCAGCATCACCCATTAACTCGATTTATTGATGATGTATTAAGTTTGCGTAAACAGCATTGCGTATTCAAACACAGCGTTTTTTTACACGATACGGATAAACGTTTCGCTGTAAATTGGTTTACTGAGCATGGCGAGGCAATGCAAGAAAGCGACTGGCATGATGGCAGCAAACAGTTTTTGATGTACAGCTTACATGATACGCAGCTTGAAACCGCTTTATTGATTATTTTAAATGCCAGTGATGTTGAGGTTGAATGCTTATTGCCTACATTAGAGCAAGGAAGCTGGCATCTAGCAGTGTCGAGTGTTGAACAAAGTACAGTTAAAAGCTTTAAACAATTTCACGTTGCTGCACAAAGCAGCTGGGTATTTCAGCAAATTTAGAAGGCGAATGTCATGGCTAATAATGGTGAACAAGTGTGTGTTGCAAAAGGGTGGCAAGATGCCCCTTTAATTGATGAAAGTACATTAGAAGACGATTTATCACGGCATTTTTATTATACCCTCGGACGTGACAAAGTGGGTAAATCACAGCTGTATTTATTTAATGCGCTAGCACTAACAATTCGTGATCGTTTAGTTGCACGTTGCCGCGCAACGAAACAACAAATGCACAGCGAAAAACGACGTAAAACAGCGTATATTTCATTAGAGTTTTTAATGGGTAGAGCGATGGGCAATGCAATTCTAAACTTAGATTTAGATGAGCAAGTGAGCCAAGCTTTACAGCAATATTGCACGAATATTGAAGATGTTGCCCAAGCCGAGCATGATGCTGGATTAGGCAATGGCGGGTTAGGTCGTTTAGCGGCATGTTTTTTAGATAGTTGTGCAAGTTTAGCCCTGCCTGTAATAGGTTATGGTATTCGTTATGAATACGGTATGTTTAATCAAGCTATAGAAAACGGACACCAAGTAGAGCAACCAGATAACTGGCTACGTGAAGGGCACCCGTGGGAATTGAGTGCGCCTGAGCAATCTCAACGGGTGAAGTTTTTTGGTCATGTTGAAAGTTACACCGATAAAAATGGCAGGGAGCATAGACAATGGCTTGCAAGCCATGATGTGTTAGCTGTGCCTTATGATGTGCCGGTTCCGGGCTTTAAAAATGACATTGTTAATACCTTGCGACTTTGGAAGTCAGAAGCCACCGATGAGTTTGATTTAAGCGAATTTAACGCAGGCAGTTATACAGAAGCGGTGGCACATAAAAACTTAGCTGAGCAAATTACTATGGTTCTTTATCCGAACGACAGCAGCGAAAACGGTAAAGAGTTGCGATTACGTCAGCAGTATTTTTTATCCTCAGCGAGCTTACAAGATACAATCGCAACCTGGGTGTCGCAACATGGCGATGACTTTAGCGACTTTGCTGATTATCACGTTTTTCAGTTAAACGATACCCACCCAAGTATTGCTGTTGCAGAGTTAATGCGATTATTGATTGACGAGCACGAACTTGATTGGGATCAAGCATGGCAAATCACTACTAAAACCATGGCCTATACCAACCATACCTTATTGCCCGAAGCACTAGAAAAGTGGTCCGTTGCGCTGTTTGCTCGCTTATTACCGCGGATCCTTGAAATTATATATGAAATTAATGCGCGCTTTTTGGCCCAGGTTGCACAAGCTTGGCCAGGCGATGTGTCGAAGCAACAAGCACTATCATTAATTGAGGAAGGGGCTGAACCTCAAGTAAGAATGGCCTATTTAGCTATTGTGGGCAGTTTTTCGGTTAATGGCGTTGCGGCTTTACACACTGAGTTACTTAAAAGCGGCTTATTCAAGACCTTCTATGAGTTATGGCCTGAAAAATTTAACAATAAAACTAATGGCGTGACACCAAGACGTTGGTTGGCACATTGTAATCCAAAACTGACACAACTGATAAGTGATAAAATTGGTGACAATTGGGTGGGGGATTTTTCACAGATCAGCCAATTACGCCGTTACTTTGATGACGTGGCATTTCATCAACAATGGCAAAGTGTTAAGCAACAAAACAAGCAACGTTTAGTTGATTTAGTAAGACAGCGCTGTAATGTCGATTTTGACACTAACATGCTCTTTGATGTGCAAGTAAAACGAATCCATGAATATAAACGCCAATTACTTAACGTATTGCATGTAATCCATCTGTATGACCGTATTCGCCGCGGCGATACAGAAAACTTAGTTCCACGTTGTGTATTGCTAGGTGGTAAAGCGGCTCCCGGTTATTACATGGCTAAACGCATTATTAAATTGATTAATAATGTAGCCGAAGTCATCAATAAAGACCCGCTTGCGAAGCCATTCTTACGTGTTGCCTTTTTACCTAATTATAATGTCACGGCGATGGAAACAATTTGCCCAGCGACAGATTTATCAGAGCAAATATCGACAGCAGGTAAAGAAGCCTCCGGCACCGGTAATATGAAGTTCATGATGAATGGTGCGCTTACAATCGGTACTCTAGATGGAGCTAATATCGAAATTCGTGATGCTGTTGGTGCTGATAACTTCTTCTTATTTGGAGCAAAGGCTGAGCAAATTGATTCAATTAAGCAAAGCTATAACCCATTACATATCATTCACTCTACACCTGACTTATTTAATGTTATGCAGCTGCTTGAAAGTGGGCATTTTAATTTATTTGAACCAGGTTTATTTGACGACATAATTGGTGCCATTAAAAGTCCTCATGATCCTTGGTTAGTCGCACACGATTTTGAAAGTTTTGTCAGTGCGCAGCGAGATGTTGAGAGCGCTTATCAAAATCAGCAACATTGGACACAAATGAGTATTTTAAATACGGCAGCCAGTGGCGTTTTCTCTAGTGACAGAACAATAAGCCAATACAGCGAAGATATTTGGCATTTAACACCGCTTAAATCGAATACGACAACCCACAGCACAGATTAATACGGAGATAAGTTATGCCAAGTTATGCAAATCGCTACATAAGTAGTTTAACGAGAGAGACCTATGCGTTGATTCTGGCGGGAGGGCGTGGCTCTCGACTGCACGAGCTAACAAACTGGCGCGCAAAGCCTGCGGTTTACTTTGGTGGTAAGCATCGAATTATCGACTTTCCACTGTCAAACTGTATTAATTCAGGTATTCGTAGAGTCGGGATTGCGACACAATATAAATCACACTCCTTAATACGTCACGTGAATCGGGCTTGGGGCCACTTTAAAAAGGAGCTTGGCGAATCAGTTGAAATATTACCCGCATCACAACGCTATGGTGATGAATGGTATTGCGGAACGGCCGATGCAGTATTTCAAAATATGGACATCATTCGTCATGAGTTACCTAAATATGTGATGATTTTATCAGGTGATCATGTTTATAGAATGGATTACGGTGCACTACTTGCTAAGCATGTAGAAACCGGTGCAGACATGACCGTGTGCTGTATTGAGGTTGAGTGTGATGAAGCGGCTGATACATTTGGTGTTATGACTGTTGACGAAGAAAAGCGGGTAAAGCGCTTTGATGAAAAGCCTGCAAAGCCAAGTTCAATACCTGGTAAGCCGGGAACGTGTTTAGCTTCGATGGGTAACTATGTATTCAATACCGACTTTTTATTTGAGCAACTAAAAAAAGATGCTGAGAATGAGGGGTCTGGTCGTGATTTTGGCCACGATATTATCCCTGCGATTATTGAAGAGCATAATGTCTTTGCATTCCCATTTAGAGATCCAGGTCATGTTGGACAACCCTATTGGCGAGATGTAGGGACACTGGATTCATTTTGGGAAGCAAATATGGAGCTGGTGATGCCAGAGCCACAGCTTGATTTATATGATCCAACTTGGCCAATCTGGACTTATCAAGAGCAGTTACCGCCAGCTAAATTCATTTTTGATAATGACGACAGAAGAGGGATGGCTGTCGACTCAACGGTATCGGGTGGGTGTATTATTTCAGGCTCTGTGGTGCGTAAATCATTACTGTTCTCAAATGTACATATTCGTTCGTATTGTGAAATAGAAGAGTCAGTTATTTTACCTGGGGCTGTCATCCAGCGAAACTGTCGAATTCGTCGAGCGATTATTGATCGTGGCTGTGAAATTCCAGCAGGTGTTGAAATTGGCTTTGATAAAAAAGCGGATGAAGAAAATGGTTTTAGAGTATCAAACAAAGGTATAGTTTTAGTCACACGTGAAATGTTAACTGAACTTGCAAAAAAGATTGAACGCCAAGAGCGTGAAAATAAACAATTAGCTTAAGTAGTAGGAAGTAAAATAATAATGCATGTATTGATGGTAGCGGCCGAAAATGACGCATTGCCAAATGCCAAGGTGGGCGGTGTTGCAGATGTAATTCGTGATTGCCCAAGAGCGTTGTCCAAAGCTGGGCTGAGTGTTGATGTTGTCATTCCTGATTATGGTTTTGCAGCATTAGAACGTGTTCACCTAGGGCAATTGAGTGTGCCTTTTGCAGGCCAAATACATCATGTGGATGCATGGCAACTTAACGTTGCTGATAAATCGGTGAGACAGATAGTGCTGTCTCACCATTACTTTAACCAACATAACGGTCAGGTTTATTGTAATGATGCACCAGGACGCCCTTTCGCAACAGATGCCATTAAATTTGCATTATTCAGTGCTGCGGTCTGTGAAGGGTTATTACAGGGGATTATCCCTGCTCCTGACGTGATTCATCTGCATGACTGGCACAGCGCTTGTGTGGCAGTGCTGCTTAAGTTTGATAGTCGTTTTGCTCATTATTTCAATACTAAACTTGTGTATACGGTGCATAATTTGGCATTGCAGGGAATACGGCCTTTTAAAGGCGATGATTCAAGCTTAGAAGCGTGGTTTCCTTCGCTTGGCTATGATGGGCAAGTGTTGTGTGACCCACGTTACCCTCATTGTTTTAATCCAATGCGCAGTGCAATTAATTTAGCTGATAAAGTCCATTTAGTATCGCCCACATATGCAAATGAAGTGCTTTGCCCAAGTGATCCAATGAATGGCTTTTTTGGTGGTGAGGGGTTAGAGCAAGATTTACAAAATGCTCAAGCAGCTAATAAGCTGGTGGGTATATTAAATGGCTGTGAGTATGACTCAAAGACCTCAAACTCTGCGCCAACCTTGGCTAGTTTATATCAAGAGATAAACACTGAACTATTTAAGTGGATGGCTAAAACGCAACAAGTAGAGTCAGGGTTTTATATCGCACATCAACGAATACTCCAGTTTATGCAGCATGAGAGTACAGGCCCTCTGATCACCAGTGTAGGCCGGTTAACTGAGCAAAAAGTATTATTGTTACATCAAGCGTATCAGGGTGTGTGTGTTATTGATGAGCTATGCTCGCAATTAGCATCTTATCAAGGTCGAATGATTATATTAGGTTCGGGTGATGAGGCACTAGAACAAACGTTTGTTCAAGCAATGGCACGAAATAGTAATTTACTATATTTAAGAGGGTATGGGCAAAAAATAGGTGAATTGTTATATCAGCTAGGTGATTTATTTTTAATGCCAAGTTCGTTTGAGCCATGTGGTATTAGCCAAATGTTAGCGATGCGAGAGGGACAGCCTTGCTTAGTACATCAAGTTGGAGGCTTAAAGGACACTATAAAACATTTAGAAAATGGTTTTAGTTTCTCTGCTGATAGCCTGCAATCTCAATGTGAAAATTTAGTTAATTGTTTTGCAGATACGCTTGAAGTGCAGCAAAATAATCTGCAATTATGGCAGAAAATAGTGTCTAACGCCCTAAACTCACGTTTTACTTGGCATGATGCGGCAAAAAAATATATAGCCGATTTGTACCAGCAATAAATAAAAGGGCTATTCTTTCATAATTAACTAGTTATAATGTGCGGAAAATAATAATCAGTATAATGACTTTTTGCTATTTATAAGTTATTACTTATACATCAAAAGGTCGAAATAAAAGGGCATAGCTAGTGCAAGTATTTGTTGCGCGTCAAGCAATATTCAATCGCCGCCAACATGTTGTTGCGTATGAGCTGCTGTTTCGTAATAGTTCCGATAATTTTTTTCCGAGTATCGATGAAAGTGTTGCGACAGCAAAGTTGATTATGGAGAATCAACTTAACTTTGGTACTCGTCATATCACGTCAGGAAAAAAAGCCTTGATTAACATAGGACCTGATTCTTTAAAAATGGATCTGTGTACTTTTTTACCCCGCAGTGACGTTGTCTTAGAGTTACTCGAAACCATTGAACCTACCGAAGAAAATTACCAGTTGTGCCGTGAACTGTTCCACAAAGGCTATACATTAGCGCTTGATGATTTTATTTATGAACCAAGATGGGATCGCTTTCTTAAATTTGTGAAGTTAATTAAGTTTGATATTCGCATAACCCCCCTTACTACCATCAGTGGTGTAATTAAACATCTAAAAAAACATAAAAAAATTAGGCTTCTAGCCGAAAAAATTGAGACTAATGATGAGTTTACACTCGCCCACAGCATGGGGTTTGATTACTTTCAAGGTTATTTTTTTGCAAAGCCAGTAATGGTAGAACAAAAAGACATAGATATGAATTACGCACTGGCGCTATCTATTTATGCTCAAGCAATGAAAGAACACCCAAATATCAAAACCATAGCTGCGCTTTTTCAGCTTGATACTGCACTTGCGTTTAAGCTATTACGATTGATCAACAGTGGGGTGTTCCCGGTACAAAAAGAAATCGAATCAATAAAACAAGCGTTAGTATATTTAGGTGAAGAGCACATAAGAAAATTTATTAGCTTAATTATTACTGCTCATATGTCTCAATCTAAACCAACCGAACTGATTAAAATGTGCATTATTCGAGCTCGCTTTTGTGAGTTGATTGCGCAAAAAGTTGCGCCAGCTCAGTCTGACAGTGCTTTTTTAACGGGGTTATTTTCATTATTAGACGCAATTTTAGATAGGCCTATGGAGCAATTGTTGGAAAAACTACCGTTTCCTGAACCCATCAAACTTGCTTTGATGGCTGAAAAAAATACGCTGTATTATATCTTATCAATTGTAAAAGCCTATGAGACGGGCAGCTGGTGGGCACTTGAAAAAGCCGTGGTATTTTTAAATATTTCCAGTGATGGCTTGCCAAAGCTATACCAAAATGCGTTAGAATGGTCCAATACTCATAAATACGATTGACGAAAAACTGATGCGAAATAACAACATGGATGTCATTCGTGGTATAGCCGTATTTGGCTTAATGTACATGAATGTGTATTTCTTTTGCTTGTTTGAATATGGGTATGTGCCAGCGCAATTCCCGCCTATTTCTGATCATGTTATACAACTAATTACTCTGGTTTTTATAGATGGGCGGTTTCGTACTCTATTTTGTTTACTGTTTGGCGCCGCCTTATATATACAATGGCAGCGTTATCAAAATTTACAGGTGGTTAAAAAACGCCTTGAAATATTAGCTTATTTTGGTCTGTTTCATGGTTTTATTTTATGGGCTGGTGATATTTTATTTATTTATGCGTGTGCTGGCTGGTTGACGTGTAAATACCTCAATCGAGAAGAGCGGGTTATTGTAAAAACCGCAGTGCAGTTTCTCGTGTTTAGCTCAATAGTTTCATTTTTGTTGTTACTAATTGAACCTAGCTATCTTGTGACGCGCGCTGATAATGAGTTTATCCAAAGCTATCAAGACACTTACGCGAGCTGGGATACATTAATGAGCGCCAATGCTTTAGCATTTATTATCATGATCATTGCCGTACCACTGATTACTATGTGGATGAGTGCCAGTTTAATGCTTGTTGGTATATTTGCTTACAAAAAAGAACTGTTCGTAAAGGGAATACCCGCGCCCTATATTAAACATATTAGTGTTGCTGCGTTATTTTTTACAGCACTTAGGGTAATTTTAGAATATCAATCCTCTTATTTTGCTGTTGCTTTAAAAGAACCTATTAATTTATTTGCAGCGCTGTTTGTTGCTTTATTATTTATACATATTGTCGTTAAGAAGTGGTCTGAGAGACGTTTATTCTATTCAAGCTTTCAATGTATGGGGCGCTTATCGCTGTCTGTTTATATCATGCAAACCCTTATACTCCTTATTTTATTCAAAGTGCTCTACCCAAGTTGGGTTTTATCTTTTGATAGGATTGACTATTTTTTATTAGTCACCTTCATTGCCATTATACAGTTGATCGTTTGTCAGATTTATAGCCAGTTTTTTAACCGCGGACCCCTTGAATTTGTGTGGCGAAAGCTGTCAACTTGAGTTTTCTCGGCTATGCTAAAACTATATGTAGTATTAGGTCATTTTATGAAGTATTTCATTACTATTTTAATGCTTACTCTAAGCGTGCAGGTCAATGCCGTTGAAAAGTTGTCTGTTTTATTTGTTAACCCGTCGATTGCAGGGGAGCCTTTTTGGACAAAAGTACAAAAAATTATGGAAGTTTCAGCGGCGCAGCATAACGTCAAGCTAGATGTAATATACGGTGAGGGTAATCGTTACATACAACTTGCAGAGCTGAAAAAATACTTAAAATATAGAGCAACCCCCGATTATGTCGTATTGTTAAATTACCCCGGTGGCGCTGAGCAATCTATGTCGCTGCTTGAACAATTTGACGTAAAGTTTATTACGCTAGAGCAAACGATTGCAGCCCAAGAAAAAGCTGCGATAGGTCAGCCAAAGCAGATCTATAAAAACTGGCTTGGCGAAATTTATCATGATAATTTCAAAGCGGGTAAGGTGTTAGCTGAGGCATTGATAACAAAAGCAATCGAGCAAAAGCTATCACCACAGATAGTAGCCATCAATGGGCATTATGGCTCTGAATCCGATAGTCGTAGTGCTGGGTTAATAGATTACTTAAAGCAACATAACTTACAGCTTAACCAAACAGTTTACGCTAGCTGGTCAAAGTTAGAGGCAATGAGTAAAACCGAAAAATTACTGCAGCGATATCCTAATACTAATGTGATTTGGACAGCTTCTGACTTGATGGCATTAGGTGCTTTTACCGCAGTGAAAGATAAGGATCAGCCTTTTTTTATTGGCGGCTTTGATTGGTTACGGGATAATTTACTATTAATTAAACGAAAAAAACTGACTGCCAGTGTCGGTGGCCACTACTTAATGGGAGGCTGGGCGTTGGTTACCTTGGTAGATCATCATAGCGGAAACACCTTTTGGCAAAACAACAACAAAATTGAAATAGATCTGGGCGTGATCACGCAAGACAACATAGCACAATACGATTATTTAATTGATATAGCTGATTGGTCATTTTTGGATTTTAAAAGATTGTCATTATTTGAATCTAAACAGGATGTATATAAGTTTGATGTAGCCCAATTGCGTAAAGATAAACAGCAAAACAAAAATTAATCGCGCAAAAATTTTAGCAGTGGTTTAAACTATTGCCCTCTAAAATTAAGATGAATTAGCCATGACAGATTTAAAACGATTAAATAAATTTATTAGTGACACTGGTTTTTGCTCGCGACGTGAAGCTGATAAATATATTGAAGAGGGTCGTGTCACTGTTAATGGTAAGCGTCCTGAAATGGGGGTTAAAGTCGCGACCATCGATGTTGTTTTGATTGATGGGAAAGCACTTAAAAAAGTGCCTAAACGCGCATATATTGCTTACAATAAACCAGTGGGAATTACCTGTACTACTGAGCGAAAAATTCAAAGTAATATTGTCAAAGCCGTTAATTACCCAGATCGTATTTTTCCTATTGGTCGTCTCGACCGTCCCTCTGAGGGCTTGATCTTTTTAACTAACGAAGGGGACATCGTTAATAAAATTCTTCGAGCCGGTAATAACCATGAAAAGGAATACGTGGTCACTGTCGATAAACCGCTGAATCGCCAGTTTGTAAACAAAATGGCTGGAGGCATCCCAATTCTTGATACAGTCACAAAAAAATGCAAAGTTACGCAAACAGGCGCTAAAGAGTTCACTATTATTTTGACCCAAGGCTTGAATCGTCAAATACGTAGAATGTGTGAATACCTTGGCTACGAAGTGGTTACACTCAAACGCACCCGTATCATGAATGTGACGCTAAAGGGATTAAAAGTAGGCCAATGGCGTCATTTAACACAGCAAGAAATGGCATTAATTAATGACTCAATTGCGGATTCTGGCAAAACAGAAGAGCGTTCAATTGATGAAAACAAACATGGCACAGCCGATGTTAAAAAACGTGATTTTCAAAAGCATGTTGAAAAAGCAAAGTCGCAACAACCAGCTAAAGCCAATAAATCTTTTAATAAACCTCGTGCAACTGCAAAACGCAGAACAGGCACACTGAGTTTAAAAAAGTAGCTAGAGCTCATCAGATTAGTTAAGCTTTGATAAAGGCCAAGTAATGTGAATTACTTGGCCTTTTTTATTAGCTCTCCTTCGGCACTTTAATCTTAAATAGTACGGTATAAAGCACTGGCACCACGATTAAAGTAAGTATGGTGGCAAAGCCTAAACCAAACATGATGGTCACTGCCATTGACTGGAAGAACACATCAAATAATAGTGGGATCATGCCTAGTATTGTGGTGATAGCGGCCATAGCCACAGGGCGAACACGGCTTACTCCGGAATCAAATACAGCTTGGTAGGGGTCTTTGCCTTCGCTGAGTTCAAGGTTTATTTGATCAACTAACACAATGCCGTTTTTTATCAGCATGCCGCTTAGACTCAGTAAACCAAGCAGAGCCATAAAACTAAATGCTGCATTCATTAGCAATAAACCCGCGCTTACACCAATTATGGCAAGCGGTACGGTTGCCCAAATCACTAATGGCTTTTTAACAGAGTTAAATAACAATACTGTTACAGCAAACATGGCTAAATAGCCCAGTGGTAATGAGCCAAATATAGCTTTTTGCGCTTTAGTTGAGGACTCATACTCGCCGCCCCATTGTAGCTCATAGCCATGAGGGAGTTTTATTGCTTCAATACCACCCCTTACACGAGCAAACAGTTTAGCAGGCGTTTCATCGCCAATAACATCGTGGTCGGCCATGACTGTGATGGTGCGTTTGCGGTCGCGACGCATTATTAGGCTGTCTTCCCACTCAACCACAAAATCATCAACCACTTGGGTGACCGGTACAAATACGCCAAGTACAGGGCTATAGATTTGTAAGTCACGCAGGCTTTCAACATTTAAGCGCTCCTCAGCAGGGGAGCGGGCAATAATAGGTAATTGTTGAGTGCCATCTTTATAAACACCTACTTTTTTGCCAGATAAACTGGTCAGTAATAATTGATCTAAGTCTGTTTTAGCTATACCTAAGCGTCGTGCTTTTTGTTCATTTAGTTGCGGGCGAATTAGTTTTGAGCGCTCGCGCCAATCATCCCGAATATTAAACGCGCCGGGGTCTTGGCTAAGTACATCTTTCGCTTCTTTCGCCAATTGGCGCAGCACAACGGGATCAGCCCCAGAAAAACGCGCTTCTATTTTAGCATCGGTAGATGGGCCTATTTCCATGCGTTTTATTTTAAGTTTGGCATCAAACACATGATGGTATTCATAGTCACGTACTTTTTCAATCATGGTGGTGACTGCTTCACGGTCCTTAACTCTAATGATCAATTGCCCATATGCTGGATACGACTTTTCAGGCGCATAAGTCAACATAAAACGGGGCGCGCCTTGGCCTATTGTTGAAGTGACGTCTTCTACTAGCTCATCTTTTTGTAAAAAGGCTTCAAGTTTTGATACACCATCCATGGTCGCATGGATATCAGCTCCTTGGGTATGCCAATAATCGACATAAAACATGGGGGTGTTCGATGCAGGAAAAAACGCTTGTTTGATAAACTTAAAGCCAAATACGGAGCTTACAAGTAACACCGCCATCAATAACAAGGTTGTTTTACGAAAGCGCATTGCATTGCGTAACAGGCTTTTATAGATATTGAAGATAGCGCCTTGATAAGGGTCTTCATCATGGCTTTGCTCTTTAACTTCGGACTGTTTAAACATTAAATCAGCAAAGAATGGAGTAAGCGTGATTGCTGTGATCCAGCTTAACAGCAATGAAATCAGCAATACCCAAAATAAGCTGCCAGCAAATTCACCACTGGCATCAGAACTAAGGCCTATTGGTGCAAAAGCTGTGATTGCGATAACTGTTGCGCCCAACAACGGCCACTTAGTTTGCTGCACAATATTTGTTGCCGCTTTAACTTTTGTTTGTCCACGCTTTAGGTTGATTAATATGCCTTCGGTGACAACAATGGCGTTATCTACCAACATACCTAATGCAATGATCAGTGCTCCTAAGGATATGCGTTGTAAGTCAATGGCAAAAAGTTTCATAAATATGAAGGTACCCAAGACGGTTAGTAATAAAATGAGGCCAATGAGCACGCCACTTTTAAAGCCCATAAATACCAGTAATACAATGATGACTATAGCCACGGCTTCTAATAGACTGACTATAAATCCACTCACTGATTTTTCTACTTCAACCGGTTGGTTGTAAACGGTATTGATTTCCATCCCATGTGGTCGCTGATATTCTAGTGATGCTAAATGTGCTTGAATATTATCGCCTACATCAACAACATTGACGCCGGTACTAAAAGACACGCCCACTAATAAAGCTTGTTGTTGGTTATAGCGCATGACATTACTTGGCACTTCTGCATACTCACGATATACAGTTGCTACATCACCTAAATATATGAGTTCACTGGCGCCAGGTTTTGAGATCAATAGGTTCTCAAGCTCAGTAACATCGTTAAATTCTCCCGTTGGGTGTAGACGAATAGATTCATCGCCAACACGAACTTTACCCGCATTTGACACGGTATTTTGTGATTGTAACAATTGATAGATTCGATTGGGGGCAATACCCAGTTGCGCTAATTTACGGGTTGAAATTTCAACCATGACTTGCGCTTGTTGTTCGCCACTAACGGTGACTTTGCTGACACCTTCGACTAAGACCAGTTCTCGCTTTAAATAATCAACGTAATCTTTAAGTTCGTCATAAGAGTAACCATCTCCAGTGACGGCATACATGACCCCATATACATCACCAAAGTCATCTAAAATGGTGCTTGGGTAAACGCCACTAGGTAATGAGGAAGCATTATCGTTGATCTTACGACGTAGCTCATCCCAAATTTGACGTAAATCTTGCTTACGATAAGTGCTTTTCATCTCCACAGATATTTGCGATTTACCGGGCGATGAAATGCTGGTTACGTAATCTACGTAGGGCAGTTGTTGAATGGCGTTTTCAATTGGGAAAGTGACTTCTTCTTCAACTTGTTGTGGTGACGCACCGGGGTATAGCGTGATCACCATAGCTTTTTTTAATGTGAATTCAGGATCTTCAAGTTGTCCGAGGCCTAAGTAAGATACCACGCCACCGACTAACAATAGCAGTGCAAACATCCAGCTTATCACTTTGTTTTTGATAGCAACTTCTGCAAAACTCATGCTATAAGCCTCGCTCTTTATGCCAAGGACGCACTTGCATCCCTTCTTCAAGATAGTGGACACCAGCCGCAACCACTGTTTGGCCTTGTGTTATTCCTGAAAGCACCTCGATACCACTACGATGTAATTGCCCAACTTTAACTGCTTGTTTAGTTACTTTGCCGCTCTGTTTGTCATAAAGCCAGACATAGCTGCTATTGGCTGATTCGGTTGGTTCAGAGAAGACAGCTTCTACAGGTAATAAAGTATAATGTGACTGTGAATGGGTAATTTTACTTAAATCAATGTCGACGCGACCTGTCATTCCGGCAAGTAGGTTAAAGTCTTCAGGAACCGGTAATGAAAATACCACCTTATAAGTTAGTGTGGCAGGATCGGCTTGGGTATCAAACTCTTTAATGGTTAGCGTGTAAGATTTATCTGGGTAGCCATCAAAAACAACAGTTGGTTGATAATGTGCGTCTTTATCAATACGTGCAATGAGCTTTTCAGGCACTTGGATAATTACATCCATTAAATCACGGGTTTCTAAACGCAGAATGTTTTGTTTGGCTTGGATGTTTTCATAGTTTTTTACAAACACCTTTGCCACCGTGCCACTAAAAGGAGCGCGTAACTCACTATTATCTAAATTCGTTTTTGCTATTTTTAGAGCTGACTCTGCAACTTGTTTATTGGCCAATGCTTGGTCTAGTTCAGATTGACTGGTAATCGATTTTTTGAATAATTTTTCAACCCGCTCTAACTGTGATTGTGCCAGTTCAAAGCGTGCTTTTCGTTCATCATATTGTAACTCAAAATCTTCTGGGTCAAGTTTGGCAAGTAGTTGACCTTTTTCTACATGTTGGCCTGCCAATGCAGGAAATTCCAGTAATTCGCCATTGACCCTAAATGCTAAATACGAACCTTGGTTTGCTACTACCTCTGCCGGAAAACTGCGTATGGTTTCGTCTGAATTAACATCAATTTCAAATAACTTTACTGGTCGAATAGGCTGTTGTGCAGCCGTCTGGTCATCTGCTTCTTTACAGGCGACTAAACTCAGTAATAATATCGATACAATTAAAACTGGCGACAGTTTCATGGTCTTCTCCGTGGCTATGAAAACATAAATTAGATGCAGCATACGCCGCAAACATATAAAATAAAAATTATTAAATTTTAAAAAGTTCATAAATAAAAATTATGAAGATTAATTTGGGTACTTAATGAACCTTGTGCAATTAAAAATGCTTGATGCGATTGTGCGTACACAAAGTCTTTCCAAAGCGGCCAGTGAATTACATAAATCACAACCGGCACTGACATTGGCGATTAAAAAGCTAGAGTCAGAAATTGGCTTTGAATTACTCGATCGTAATCAATATCGATTAACACTGACTGAAAAAGGTAAGTTGTTTCACCGAGAGGCTGCACAGTTGCTCAGTGCGCAGTCACATTTGACTCAGCTTGCCAATGAGCTTGCCCTAGGCAATGAAGCTAATTATAAAATTTGTTATGAACAGCTTTGTCATGCGCCTTATTACAACGATATTATTTGCGATGTATTCACTCAGTATCAAAGTACAGAATTTAGCGTAAGTAGCGGAAAACGTTTTGCATCCTTAGAGCAAGTCAATACTGCTCAGGCTGATTTAGGGATTGGTCCATGGTTTGATTTGTTTCATGCTACAGGAGACTTGGAAAGCTTACCTATTGGTAAACTTGATATTGGAATTGTGTGTGCGAAGGGCTTAGTGCCAAAACGGGTTAACTATGCGCAACTTCAACACTATCCATGTTTAGCTATGTTTGAAAGTGAGATGAGTTTTGATTCTGAGCGGCTATCGTACTCAAAAGGCTCAGCAATTATGAAGATCGATGATATCGCAACCTTAAAGTCTTTTTTAATTACGGGTGCAGGCTGGGCTATGATAAGTTTAGCCCATTGCCAACATGAGCTTGAATCAGGGCTGTTGCAACAGGTGGAAGTGATTGATAGAGAACATATGTTTAGTGCACAAATTAGAGTTTTTAGACAGCACTCAATTCACCATGGGCCAGTAGCGCGCGCCATTTGGCAAGGATTTAAACAAGCAAGTGAACGATTTTTAAATGACTAATAGTGAAGTATCCAAAGAAGATAAAATTTATACCGTTATGGCCAATATTCCCCTCGGTCGTGTGGCAAGTTATGGTCAAGTTGCTGCCATGGCTGGGCTGGCAAAAAATGCACGTTTGGTGGGGCGATTGCTAAAGCTGATGCCAAAAGATTCAACTATTCCTTGGCATAGAGTTATTAATAGCCAAGGGAAAATATCGTTTCCTGAAGGTTCCCCTCAATACCTTAAGCAATATCAATTACTACAAAGCGAGGGGATCATCTTTAAAAATGGCAAAGTAAATATGCGCATTTACCGCTGGCAGTAGCATAGTGACTGACTAGAAAATATATTGGCTAATTGATATATAGTGACAGACGCAACCAAAAATCACAAAAACATGCCAAATAGCATGACTAAACTGGCGTTCTTTTGCACTGTAAAAAAGCGTTCCTAAGCTATAGAAAATACCGCCACTTAATAACCACCACAGTGCATTTACATTTACGTTTAAATAAAGTGGGTAGACAATAGCCACAGCAAACCAGCCCATTAATAAATAGGTTGCGAGTGATACGCGTTTGTTTTGATTTTTTACTAGCAGCTTATAACACACCCCACCAATTGCTAACGACCAAATAAACACCAGCGTTAAAAGTGACAATGTACCACTCAGTGAAAGAACGAGAAAGGGCGTATAAGTGCCTGCAATTAATATATAAATTGCACAGTGATCGCACTTTTTATAAAACGCACGAGCACGTGTACTAACACTGCTGTGATAAAGTGTTGATGCTAAAAACAGCAAAAATAAACTGCTGCCATACACAATTGCACTGGTTATGTGTGCAGTGCTTTGTGATTTAGTCAGTAACTCCCATAAAACATAAACCGAAAAAATAACCCCAGCCCCATGGGAGAGCGCATTTAATTGCTCTTCCTTTTGAGAATAAGCGGGAACAACACTCATAGCATACTCATAAGATAGATAAAGTGATTTCAGTGTACAAGTGTACGCTGAAATTATCAATGCAAAAATGTGAACTAATTTTTAGTTAAATTAACCACTTTTACTGGTTAAATTTACTATCGGATGAATGTGGGCTGAAATCAATGTAATTAAACTTGTTTAATATTAAAGGAATACGATTTATTTTTCACTTGGCACAACCTTTGATTAAGTAATAGCGACTAACTTAATAACTCGATAAGGAATACCATTATGAAAAGCTATATCAAATTATCTGTTGCGGCACTTTTGGTTGTTGGATCTACACAAGTAAGTGCAACTGAAGTTCAATTAGACTTAACTCAAACAATTTCTAATACCATTTCAAGCTACATTGAAAGTACAAGCAATGAATTGAAAAGTAAATTACAGCAGTCTTTATTTACTGATTCACAAAAATCGTTGACACAATTTATAGCAACAACACAAGCGAATGATACAGAGGCTGAAAATATTGCTACTCAACAGTTGGTAGTAGTAAATACGGCTAGTATTGAGGAATAACATGATGAGCAGTGAATTAGGATTATTTGTTTTAATGATTGCGCCTGTATTAAGCTTACTAAGTGCATATGCTTCTTTTGAACTATTACGTAACCTTGGACAATGGTTGAATATAGGCTAATTAGCTAAAACATTTTTTGATGTTGATCTTATACACTGCGGTGCACGTAACGTAATGCATAGTTAATTAGAGAAGTAGGGCAATATGATACGTGCAATCTTTCCACTCCCTGTATTTATTTTACCGCAGGGTTATACGCGATTAAGAATTTTTGAAACGCGCTACCTTGAGATGGTTAAAGAATCATTAAAAAATGACTCATGCTTTGTACTATGCCTCTATGATCAAGATGCACAGTTAAACGTACCAGAGTATGGATGTTTAGTTGAAATTATTGATTTTGATAAAGATGAAAACGACCATTTGCTGATTGATGTTGTTGCAAAATCATTAGTTAAAATTAGCAATGTTAGCCAAAATAAAATTAACTTACGCCATGGTAAAGTAGAAACGGTGGAATCACCACAGTGGCTGTACCAATCCCAACCTATGACTACACAAAATGATTATTTAAAAACATCTCTAGAGCTTGTTTTTAATCAGGATCATGAAATTGCTGCATTATATAAGCACACTGAATTTGATAACTTAGCCTGGGTTACGGCTCGTTGGCTTGAGTTGCTTCCTATTTCATACGAGAAAAAACAACAGCTTGCGTTTAGTTCTAGCTTTGCCAATATTCAAACTTTCCTCCATACTGTAATTAATAACGAACTTACCTAAAAAAGTGATCCCATTCTTTTATTGTTGCGTATTAACTAGTAGTGAATACAAAGGGGAACTAACAATGGTAAGTCAACAACCGTCAACACGTTGTACACCTAATACAGGTAACTTCACTGCCATGGAACAAACACCAAGCAAAGAGCTCGCTGATGCGCTATTTGCAGTTGCAACACATAGAGATAAAAAAGCATTTGCGTACTTATTTGCTTATTTTTCACCGAAGATAAAACGTTTTGGTATCAAGCAGTTTAACTCAGAAGCGCAAGCTATGGAGTTAGTGCAAGAAACCTTGACTTCGGTATGGCGCAAAGCCCATCTTTATAACAATGATAAAGGTGCTGCTACGACTTGGATTTACACTGTGATGCGTAACGCTTCCTTCGACATGCTGAGAAAAATGAAAAGCACTAAAGAAGAGTGTATCAGTGAAGATATTTGGCCTTTGATAGAACAAAATGAAAACGAAAACTTCGAATTTAGTGATCATTTAGAAGACAAACAAATCAAACAATACCTTGAAAACCTTCCTCAAGCGCAAAGAGATGTCGTCAGAGGGGTTTATTTTCAAGATATGTCGCAAGAACAGCTTGCTGATCAACTCGGGATCCCTGTGGGAACAGTTAAATCAAGATTACGCCTAGCGTTACAAAAACTTCGCAACGAGATGGGAGATAACCATGATTAAACACCATCCATCAGACGCGCTACTTGCGCAATACGCAAGCGCAGCCTTACCAGCTAGCCTTAATGTGGCTGTGGCAATCCACGTTGACATGTGTCCGTGTTGCAAAGCCAAAGTTGCTGCTATCGAAGCGAGTAACGCAAAAGCTATTTTTACTGAAGACACTAATCTGGTTGAAGATGATGAGGTTATTGAAAATGGCGAATTAATGCTCGAAGCCATCATGATGGATGAAGGTGTAGACGATATTTACGACGTGCAACCAAAGCAAGTAACTATCAATAAGCAAAGTTACCAACTACCACGCGCACTTTCTCGCATTGCGCACAGCAAGTTTATGCAAATGGGTAAATTATCTCGTTCGCGCATAGCACTTGAAGATGGCCCATTAAGATCCAGCCTATTTCATATTGCCGCAGGTGGGGAGATACCAGAGCACACTCACACAGGCTTTGAGTTAACACTGTTATTGGCCGGTGAATTCAGTGACGAAACGGGTGATTATGTTGCTGGTGACTTTATGTGGTTAGATGGACGTCATAACCACACCCCGATAACGAAAGAAGGTTGTTTATGCTACACAGTTGTAAGCAGTGCACTACACTTTAATAAAGGGTTAAGTAAATTATTGAACCCTATTGGTAACTTTATTTACTAGGAGTGTCTATGCAACAATCAACAATAAAAATAGGAATTAGCGCTTGTTTGGCTGGTGAAAAGGTGCGTTTTGATAGCGGCCATAAAAAGTCTAACTTTTGTATGGATGAGTTTGCCAAGCATGTAGAGTATAAAAGGTTTTGTCCTGAAGTTGCCGTCGGTTTACCTATTCCTAGACCGACGATTAGGCAAGTTCGGGTAGGCGAAACTATCAAAGTTTGCCGTCCAGACGGCACTGGCGATGTCGGGCCAGAATTAACGCAGTACGGTAAAAAAATTGCTACTGAGCAATCTTCAGAGCTTAGCGGCTTTGTATTTTGTGCTAAAAGCCCGAGCTGTGGCATGGAGCGAATTAAGATTTATAATGAGGCCGGAACAGGAAATACCTCAGAAGGCATCGGCTTTTTTGCTCAGCAAATAATGGCACATAATCCATTACTGCCTTGTGAAGAAAATGGCCGGTTAAACGACATGCATTTGCGTGAAAATTTTGTCATGCGGGTGTACGTGTATAAGAACTGGCAGCAACTTCGGGAGCAAGCGTTAACCGTTCATCGCTTAACCCAATTCCATGCCCAATATAAATACTTATTAATGGCCCATAACTATCAAGCTTACAAAGACTTGGGCAATCTACTGGGTACGTTTGAAGGTAATGATGTTGAGGCGTTAGCTGATCAGTATATTTTGGGTTTAATGACTGCACTGAAAAAGCCTGCTTCTCGCAAAAACAACAGCAACACTTTAATGCATTTACAAGGGTATTTTAAAAAGGTGTTGTCTAAAGTAGAGAAGCAAGAGTTAAGAGGTGCCATTGATGAATACAGAGAAGGGCTTGTGCCTTTATATGTTCCTCTGACCTTACTAAAACATCACCTGAAAGTTCACCCTAACGATTATTTAGATAAGCAGGTCTTTTTCAACCCTTACCCAAATGAACTTAAATTACGGTACGGCATTTAATGGAAACACTCTTTTGGTTTAGGCGCGATTTGCGCCTTTTTAATAACTTTGCTTTATACGATGCGATTGAGCAAGGGGCTAAACACGCAGTATTTTATATTACGCCAGTGCAGTGGCAAAAGCATGGTGTGGCTGCTATTCAAATTGATTTACTTAAACGCAGGCTTGTTTATTTAGGTAACTTACTTGCACAACATGGTATTACACTGCATGTTTTGCAAGCTGATGATTACCACTGTTGTGTCGAGCAGTTAACAGAGTTTTGTGTTGCTAACCAAGTAAAAAAAGTTCTTGCAAATAAAGAGTATGAGATAAACGAGCAGCAACGGGATACACAGTTCGTATCCATGGCGGATAAGCAAGGCTATTCGTTTTATTTATATGATGGTGATGTCATCGCCCCCCCTGGCACTGTCACGACAAAATCCGGTGAAATGTATAAAGTATTTACACCGTTCAAAAACGAATGGTTAAAACAACACCAAGATAGCCATTTTTCTTTTAGAGCAATGCCACGTACTTTTACTGAAATTGAATGGGTAGCACCTGATTTACTTAAAAGTGATAACAGCTCACAAAAGTGGCCAGTGGATGATGAGTCTCTCAGTCAGATCATTCAACGCTTTATTGATGATAAATTAATGGGTTATAAAGAGTCACGAGACTTTCCTGCAATTAAAGGAACATCAGGACTCAGCCCATACTTAGCATTAGGTATTGTCAGTACTTTTCAACTAATTACGCTAGTACAGCAACAGTATATTGATGTACTTAGCAGTGCGAAAAGCAACTTATTTACTTGGGTCAATGAATTAGTTTGGCGTGAATTTTACCGCCATTTGTTAGTTGCTTACCCATCCTTAAATAGATACCAAAACTTTAACGAAAAATACAATGCAGTAAAGTGGCGTGATGACCAAGCCGACTTTATTGCATGGTGTGAAGGTAAAACAGGTTATCCGTTAGTCGATGCTGCAATGCGACAACTTAAACAAACGGGTTGGATGCACAACCGATTGCGTATGGTTGTAGCGAGCTTTCTAACTAAGCATTTGCTTATAGATTGGCGTAAAGGCGAGCGTTATTTTATGAATCACTTAATCGATGGTGATTTAGCTTCAAATAATGGCGGTTGGCAATGGGCTGCGAGTACAGGATGCGATGCACAACCGTATTTTAGAATATTTAATCCAATTACCCAAAGTGAACGCTTTGATCCAAATGGCGAATTCATTCGTAAATATGTACCAGAGCTGGGAAGTGTGCCTGATAAACAGATCCATTTTCCACATAAATATTTAACGAGCATTGGGCGTGAAGCTGATTATTGGCCTGCGATTGTTGACCATAAAGCAGCACGAGAAAGAGCACTTGATGCATTTAAGGTATAACAAGGAATACGATGAGCGAATCCAGAGTTGCAACCTTTGTCACTATTTATCAGCAGTTAAATAAACACACCTTGCATTTATTGGCTGATATTTATCATCAAGATATTGTTTTTTCAGATCCTCTTCATAAAGTTTCTGGAGTTGCGCAGTTGCATGATTACTTTGCCGATTTATACAGCAATGTTAGCGAATGTAACTTTGCTATAAACGCAACATATTGTAGTGACGATGATGCTTTTATTTATTGGGTTATGACTTATCGTCACCCAAAGCTTGCCGGTAATAAACAAATCGACGTTAGTGGGCACAGCCATCTTGTTTTTCAACAAAATAAAATTATTCAGCACCAAGATTTTTTTGATGTCGGTGCATTGCTCTATCGCCACATACCTATTGTTGGCTCAGTCATCAAACTTATTGATAAGCGAGCAACGGGCGTATGATTACTTTAATTACAGGTGCGACCTCAGGCATTGGCGAGCAATTAGCTAAAAAGTATGCAGACTTAGGTGATACGGTGATCGCGTGTGGTCGCAATACACAAAAGCTGATACAGCTTGCTCAACATCCTCAAATTGAAGCGTGTGAATTTGATGTTACTGATTTACAGGCAATAAAGAGTGCAACTATAGCTTATACACATTTTGACCGAGTTATATTGAATGCAGGTAACTGTGAATATATTGATGATGCCAGACATTTTGACAGCAACCTATTTAGTCGTGTTGTGACGACTAATTTACTCTCCATGGGGTATTGTTTAGAGGCATTATTACCTAAAATCAAACCGGGTGGGCAACTTGTTTTGGTCAGTTCAAGTGTGACTTATTTGCCGTTGCCTCGCTCTGAGGCTTATGGTGCATCAAAAGCGGGGGTAAGTTATTTAGCCAAAAGCTTGGCCGTTGACCTAACGGATGTTTATGTCACCTTGGTTCATCCTGGTTTTGTTAAAACCCCATTAACCGATAAAAATGATTTTCCTATGCCAATGGCTGTTAGTGCAGAAAAAGCAGCGGATTATATTATTTCTGGCGTGAAGAAACGTCGCAAAGAAGTCCATTTTCCCTACCGCTTTACACTTATTTTAAAATGTCTTCGCATATTACCTTTGCCACTTTGGCTTAAACTTGCAAAAGGATTATCCCGTTGAAAAAAATAGCAATAATAGGCTCTGGTATTTCTGGTTTGAGCTGTGCTCATTTACTGCATAAATACCACGATGTAACCGTATTTGAGAAAAATAATTATATTGGTGGTCATACCGCTACGGTCGATGTGGACATTGAAGGAATTGAATACGCAATTGATACTGGCTTTATTGTGTTTAACGATAGAACTTATCCCTATTTTGAAAAATTGTTAAAACGTATTGGTATTGAAAGAAAGCCGACTGAAATGAGCTTTAGCGTTCATAATGAACAAACTGGTTTTGAGTATAATGGCCATACATTTATTAGCTTATTTGCACAAAAGCGCAATTTATTGCGTCCACGATTTTACAAATTGTTGCGTGATATAGTCCGTTTTAACACATTGTGCAAAACACTCCATGCGGATAATAATTATATTCAAGAACAAACCCTTGGTCAGCTATTAGATCAACACCAATTTAATACGTTTTTTCGTTACCATTATATTTTACCTATGGGGGCTGCAATTTGGTCTACCAGTATTAAAGAGATGACTCATGTTGGAGTTGAATTTTTTGTCAAGTTTTTCTATAACCATGGTTTATTAGACATCACTAACAGGCCGCAATGGTATGTGATCCCGGGTGGCTCACGCGAATACATTACGCCATTGATTGACGGCTTTTCAGATAAAATACGTTTAAACAGCAATATTGAAACGGTATCAAGAGCTGATGACAAAGTTACAATTCATTTTAAAGGTGGTCAATCAGAACAGTTTGATAAAGTGATTTTTGCCTGTCATTCAGATCAAGCTTTAAAGCTATTGCAAACCCCAACGGCTGACGAGCAGGCTATTTTAGGCGCTATTCCTTATTCAGAAAACTCGGTTATATTACATACCGATACAACTATTTTACCGAAACGAAAAGCAGCGTGGGCCAGTTGGAACTATTTGCTTAATGACAGTACTGATAAAGCGGCGGTTGTGACCTATCAAATGAACATCTTACAAGGGATAAAAAGCGATACTCAGTTTTGTGTCACCTTAAATCATAAAGAGGGTATTGATAAGCAAAAAATCCTTCGTGAGTTTACTTATCATCATCCGGTATTCAATAAAACATCTATTGCCGCTCAGCAACAAAAAGGGCAAATAGATGGATGTAATAATAGCTATTTTTGTGGCGCATATTGGTATAACGGCTTTCATGAAGATGGCGTAAAAAGCGCCGTTGATGTTGCTCGCCAGCTAGGTATTGAGTTTGAGTAGTGCAGTCTACACAGGGGACGTAAGGCATCGTAGGTATGCGGTAAAAGCACATCAATTTAAATACCCTTTGTATATGATGTGGGTTGATTTATCAGACCCTGAATCATTGGATAATGTGCATCCTATGCTTGGAACTAAGGGCTTCAAAGCATTAAAGTTTACCCAATCTGATTACTTACCATCGCCTTCTTTACACGGTGAACCTATCTACTCTCGGGCACTGTCTAAAATAGCTCAGTTGGGTGTGACGCAATCATTCTCTGCTATTTATATGCTCGGGCAGTTGCGCTGTTTGGGCATATATTTTAGCCCAGTAAACTTTTTCTTGTACCAATCAAATACAGGCCATTTTACTCATATGGTTGCCGAGGTGAGTAATACCCCTTGGAATGAGCGACATTATTATTTGGTCGAACTTGACAAAAAAGTGAACTTTAAAAAGGTGTTTTCCGTATCACCTTTTATGGATTTGGATATGAATTACCACTGGTCTACCCGGTTTAGTAATGACAAGGTACTTATTCATATTGAAAACAAAAAAGATAATGAGTTGTTGTTTGATGCAACACTTAGGCTTAAACGTCAGCCGTTAAATAAACAACAGGTTTCAGCTGTATTAAAGCAGTTTCCTGCAATGACATGGACTATTTTTAAAGGTATCTATATCCATGCTTTTAAGTTGTTTATAAAGCGGGTACCGTTTATAGGTCACTCAGGAAGCGGCACTTAAGTCAGCTTCATAACTAGTTAGGTGATGTAATGGAAAAAGTATCCAGTTTATCAAATAGCCACTCAAGTAGTTGGTTAATAAAAATTTACAAAAAGCTGGTTTTTGCTGCATTCAATAGTATTGAAGTCGGTCAAATAACGTTAATTGATGGTAACGATGTTTTTCATTTTGGCAATCAAAGCGATAAAACCCTATCGGCAAAGCTTACTGTTAATGATAGTGCTATGTATAAAGCGTTTGCGCTCAGTGGTAGTGTGGGGGCAGGTGAGTCTTACATTTTAGGTCATTGGGATTGCGATCAGTTAACTAAATTAATTGAAATATTTGCTATAAATCAGGCTCAGCTAGATGCATTTGAAAAAAAATTCGCGTTTTTTAGTAACATCCACTTTAGGTTAAATCATTTAAAAAACAAAAATTCTGAGCAAGGATCGAAAAAGAATATTGTTGCTCATTATGATTTAGGTAATGACCTTTATTCTGCCTTTTTAAGTACAGAAATGTTGTACTCCAGTGCTGTTTATCCTTCAAAAGATGCCACCTTAGAACAAGCACAAAGCCATAAGCTCGACCTTATTTGTCAGCAAGTTGACTTACAACAAGGTGATACTGTGATTGAAATTGGCACTGGCTGGGGAGCTTTTGCTATTCATGCTGCTACTCATTACGGGTGTCACGTGACCACCACGACTATTTCTGATGAACAATACGCGTATGTTGAAGAGAAAATACACCGTTTAGGCTTAACAGATAAAGTGACCTTGTTAAAACAAGATTACCGTTTGCTTGAAGGGCAGTTTGATAAACTGGTATCTATTGAAATGATTGAGGCCGTTGGTCACGAGTTTTTGCCAAGCTTTTTCAAAAAATGTAATGAGTTACTCAAAGAATCCGGTGCTATGTTGATTCAAGCAATTACAATTGCTGATCAGCGTTATCAACACTATCTGAAAAACTCTGATTTTATACAGCAGTATATATTCCCAGGTGGTTGCTTGCCGTGTATTGATGAAATGAATAAACAAATTATGCAGCAATCAAATATGGTTGTGCATAGCGTTAAAGACATAGGCGTTCATTATGCCCGCACGTTAGCTGATTGGCGCACTCGTTTTATCGCGAGCTGGCCTGAAATCGATAAAAAGAAATTTGACCAACGTTTTTATCGACTTTGGTTATTCTATTTGGCTTATTGTGAAGGCGCTTTTCGCACCAGGGTAACCAGTACGGTGCATTTAGTAGCACGTAAACCCCGTTTTAGCCATTCGAGTGATGATATTGCGCTCAGTTATTAACTTTGCACTGTTTCAAGGAGTTTGGTTTATGGCCTTACTCTTTGAAGACAATGCCTTGTTGCCGATAGGTATCATCATCGGTGTAATGTTTTATCTCTCGAAGCAAATTAAACAAGACATTTTAATCGTTTTGTTAGGCCTTGCAATATCGTTGAGTTTTGAATTTCTCATGGTGCAACTGGGGTGGATAGCTTTTAAAGTGTACCCTTACCCTATCTGGTTTATATTGCTATGGTCGGCTTTATTACTCACTATCAATTCATCTATGGGCTTTTTAACTAAGCTGCCTTGGTTTGTGTCTGTACTCATCTGTACTGTATTTGCCCCTGCAAGTTATTGGGCCGGTGCCCGCTTTGATGTTATTTCAATTATGTCACCAGTTTGGCATTTTTGGCTTAGCTATGGCTTAGCGTGGGCGCTGATGTTCAACATTATCTTAATAATAAATAAAAATATTGCGAATAAGTGGTATCAATCCGATCGTAGCGACACTTAATCACGTAGTAATAGTTATTAATTATAAAAAGGTGTGTTATGGGTATCTTTCTTAGTCGTTCTGTATGTTGCGCTATCGTGTTTATTTCTTTCTATTCTATGGCAATAGAATTTAAAACCGTCGGGCAAAGCCGTTTTCAGTATTATTTTTGGGATGTGTACGATGCAACACTTGCGACTCCTTCTGGCACTTATAAATCAGCACAACACCCAGTAAAGCTGTCTTTGACCTACCTAAGAGACTTCGCCGCAAAAGATATATTAAACGCCACTAACGAGCAGTGGCAGCACTTAGGAAAAGTGGAATTAATCGGAAAGTATGATCAGCAATTATTGAGTTTGTGGCCAGATATAAAAGAGGGTGAAACGCTCAGCTTTGTTACTGACGCTCAGGGTCATGGGGTTTTTTATCATCAGCAAAAAAAGCTTGGTGGAGTCGAAGCCAAAGGTTTTGCAAATGACTTTTTGGCCATTTGGCTCTCAGCTGACACGTCAGAACCAACAATGCGAAAACAATTAATAGGAGCGCAATAATGAAACATTTAGCTAGCATATTGACCTTATTGGTTTGTATTTTTTTAGTAAGCTGCGCAGCACCCGATGTCGAGCATTACAAAAGCTCAAGTCCAGAGTTTAACTTTAAACAGTTTTTTAATGGTAAATTAAAAGCTTACGGAGTCGTGCAAGACTATAAAGGTGAGCTAACCAGAAAGTTAGTGGTTGATATGCACGCTTACTGGGAAGGGAATAAAGGGACAATTGAAGAAGATTTTGTTTATGATGATGGCCAAAAGCAGCGCCGCGTTTGGCATATTACACTCAATGATGATAATACTTTAACAGGCACTGCAAGTGACGTCTTGGGGATAGCTCAAGGTAAAAGCAGTGGCAGTGTGTTTCATTGGACCTATGCGCTAGTGTTAAATGTGGATGATAGTGAAATTGAAGTTAACTTTGATGATTGGATGTACTTGGTAACACAATCACGCTTGATTAACCGCACAGCTATTGATAAGTTTGGGGTTGAGGTCGGGGAAGTGACCTTAGTTATCGAAAAAGTTGAGTGATTTAAATCTCCCTGATTGAACTGTTTAATAGCGTTTATTCAGTATTGATTAATGAAAAACCATACTTTCTTCGACAATTTATTTAAATTTTACTCATTTTTTAAGAATTTAAGCAAAAATGGCAATTTGCTGTTGCCAATACTTTAAAAATGCATAAAGATAGGTTTTGCGAAGGCAAAATAATAACGAATAGGAATTTAACAAATGAATAAAGCTCAATTAGTTGAAAAAATCGCTACTGATGCAGAAATCTCAAAAGCAGCAGCTACGCGTGCACTTGATGCATTCACTGGCGCAGTTACAAACTCTCTAAAAGAAGGTAATTCTGTTGCATTAGTAGGTTTTGGTACTTTCTCTGTAAAAGAGCGTGCAGCACGTACTGGTCGTAATCCACAAACGGGTGCAGAGATCCAAATCTCAGCGGCAACTATCCCAAGCTTTAAAGCGGGTAAAGGTCTTAAAGATCAAGTTAATCCTTAATAAGCATTTTTATCTTATTAATAAAAAAAAGGGCTATTTAGCCCTTTTTTTGTGCCTGCTATAAACGTTTAGGCTTTCAATGCTTTATCGCCCCGGCCAATCCCTACTGCACCAGAACGCACCACTTCAATAATATCTGTCTCATGGCGTAAGGTATCTAAAAACGACTCTATTTTATCGGTGCTGCTAACAAGTTGTAAGGTATAACTATTACGACCCATATCAAGTATTGCGCCTTGAAAAACATCAACAACACGAGTAACAGCAGCGCGTTTCGCTTCATCTTGGGCAAAGACTTTAACCAGCAACAACTCACGCTCAATATGCGCCATTTCAGTTAAATCGATAATTTTGAGTACATCAACGAGTTTATTAACTTGTTTTGTGATCTGCTCAACAATTCTATCATCTCCCATGGTGGTAATGGTTATGCGCGATAATGAATGATCGTCTGTAGTGCCAACTGTTAAGCTGTCAATGTTATAAGCACGCTGTGAGAACAGGCCAACAATTCGTGACAATGAACCTGGCTCATTTTCTAGTAAAATTGATAATATACGACGCATTATGCTTTAACTCCTTTACGTAACCACATTTCATCTACAGCACCTAGCTTGATTTGCATTGGGTAAACATGTTCTTTTTCATCAACACAGATATCTAAAAATACTAATCTATCATTGATAGCCATGGCTTTATCAATCGCAGGTTGAAGTTCTTCAATAGTGTCTACTCGGATACCAACATGGCCATAGCTTTCAACTAACTTCACGAAATCCGGTAGCGATTCCATATATGATGACGAGTGGCGCCCGTTGTACATCATATCTTGCCATTGGCGTACCATACCAAGAGAGCGGTTATTCAGTGATACCACTTTTACGGCAAGGTTATACTGTAAGCAGGTTGAAAGCTCTTGGATGTTCATTTGTATTGAGCCATCTCCGGTAACACATATTGACTCTTTATTAGGAAACGCTAATTTAACCCCCATAGCTGCAGGTAGGCCAAAGCCCATCGTGCCCAAACCTCCTGAGTTGATCCATTGTCGAGGGTTTTTAAATGGGTAATACTGGGCCGCAAACATTTGATGTTGACCAACATCAGAGCTAACGTATGCATCACCATTAGTGGCGTGGTAGATGGCCTCAATGACAGCTTGTGGCTTAATTTTGTCACCTTCTGTGCTGTAGCTTAGGCATTTCTGCTCGCGCCAGCTGATTATTTGTCGCCACCAATCTTCTTGGGCACTACGGTCAATCTTAATCGGGCTGTTATCAATGGCTGTTTGTAATTGTTCAAGCACGGTCGCCAAGCAGCCTACCACTGGGATATGTGCCTTAATAGTTTTTGAAATCGAGGTTGGGTCAACATCAACATGAACAATGGTTGCGTTAGGACAGAATTTTTTTACGTTATTTGTAACACGATCATCAAAACGAGCTCCTAATGCCAAAATAACATCAGCGTTTGCCATGGCTTTGTTTGCCTCTAGGCTACCGTGCATGCCTAGCATACCGATAAAGTTAGGATGCACCCCTGAAATTCCGCCTAACCCCATTAATGTATTTGTAATGGGAGCATTTAGAGATTCAACTAAATGAGTAAGCTGTTCTGAGGTATTAGAAATAACAATCCCACCGCCAGAATAGATGACTAGTTTTTTAGCTTCTAATATAGCCGTAACTGCTTTACGTATTTGTTTTGAATGGCCTTTTGTATTTGGGCTGTATGTGCGAAGCTCAGTGGTAGCAGGGAATTTAAAATCATATTTGAGCGCAGGGTTCAGCATATCTTTAGGCAACTCAACTACAACGGGACCTGGGCGACCTGTACTAGCAATATAGAAGGCTTTGGCCATGATCGAAGGGATTTCTTCAGCACTACGACAGTTAAAACTGTGCTTAACAATAGGCCGAGAACACCCAACAATATCGGTTTCTTGGAATGCATCATCACCAATTAAACTGGTTGGTACTTGGCCTGATAGCACCACCATAGGAATCGAGTCCATGTAGGCGGTTGCAATACCAGTGATACAGTTTGTTGCTCCAGGACCTGAGGTTGCCAAAACCACACCAACTTCGCCTGTAACGCGGGCATAGCCATCTGCCATATGTGTGGCTGCTTGTTCATGGCGAACCAGAATATGTTCGACTTCATCTTGTTGAAACAGGGCATCGTATAAGTCTAAAACGGATCCTCCTGGATAACCAAAGATATACTTTACCTTCAATTCTTTTAATGCCTGAACAACAAGTTCAGATCCATTATATTGTTGTGTACTCATCCTCAATCCTCTGCGTGCCTTATACCTTTTGTGATAAATAGGGTATTTTTTAATTTAAATGCATAAAAAAACCCCCGTTTATGGCGGGGGTTTTTAAAAAGCGAATTCACCTTTCAATACATCCCCGCTGGGCTTAGGACTAAGACCAGTACGAGTACGTTAAAAAGGCGAATTTGATATTTCATTTTATATGTCTTTTCATTTGTTTGCGCTAGTAACTGAACTACGTCAATATTAACTAAATCGTCACTTACTTTAATAGGTTATTTTTAAGTCTTTTACTACTTAAAGTCAACAGTTAGCTGCTTTATTTTGCATGAATATTTCTCTTTTTATCATTTTTCATTTTATTTGTAATGAAATGAATTTTAAATTGCGATAAAAAAGCAGAAGTTATGCATTTTTAGTGTCCTTGGTAATTATGCCCAATAGGGTCGTTAACATTTCTTTGTTATGATAAAGCTAATAAGATCGTGAACTAGGTTTTACTGTGAAATTTATTAGGTTAAGTGCCAGCATTTTATTTTTGTTATCTACCACTGCAGTCAAAGCGCAATTACATCAATATAGCCCGACGGATATCGGTGTGGTTAACAAAGAGCGGATCCTCTATTGGCTTGATAAACGAGATGACTTAGCTGGCTATGAAAACAAAAGTGCAGCTGTAACCCACTTTATCGGTAAAGCCACGGCGATTCACGCTGTAAAGTATGTAAAAAAGCAAGGCGCTGTCACTTCTAAGATTAAAAATGCACAGTCCGCACATAGCGCCTCATTACTGCCTACAAATACAAAAACAACAGTGAAAGTATTGGCTATTTTAGTTGATTTCCCCGATTTACCTCATAACGATAATGGTTTACAAGCCGATGATACCGCTATGTATTATGCTGACTATGATGTACAACATTATCAGCAAATGCTGTTCTCCATATCGGGTTATGAAGGACCTAGCGGTCAAACTTTAAATAGTGCCTATCAATATTACCAACAAGCATCAGGTAATAGTTTAGACTTTACAGGTCAAGTATATGGCTGGGTGCGTGCGGATAAAAACGCTAAAGCTTATGGTGAACGACAAGGAGATGATAAGGACATTGATGCGCCCAGTTTAGTCAAAGAAGCTGTAGAGAAGGCCATAACCCAGTTTAATATTGATTTGACGGACTATGACTTGACGGATCTTGATGATGTTGATGGTGATGGTATCACTAATGAACCTAATGGCATTATTGATCATGTGATGATTTTTCATTCTAGTGTTGGTGAAGAAGCGGGTGGTGGATTATTAGGCACTGATGCTATTTGGTCGCATCGTTACTATGTGTACAATGAGCAGTTTCAAGCAACTGATTTACCAAATAGCCCGGTTGATTTATTTGGCTATACCATTAATCCCATAGATGCTGGAATTGGGGTTGTCGTGCATGAGTTTGGTCATGATCTAGGCTTGCCTGATGAATATGATTTAACAAATTCAGATATAGGTGAGCCTGTTGCTTCCTGGTCGGTCATGTCGAGTGGGAGTTGGGCGGGCGTGCCTAGAGGCTCTGAGCCGGTGATGTTTAGCCCCTATGCGCTCGAGTATTTGCAAAATAGATATAGTGGCAATTGGGTTAATCAACGCACGTTTACACTGGATGAAATTAACGAAGTAAATAATCTAGTTGTATATCATGCCAGCGCCACAGGTGAGGAGTTGAATCAAGTAAAAGTGATTTTACCTGCTAAATTAAAAACCTTTAATACCCCAGTTGAAGGAGCCTTTCAATATTATTCAGGTAGAGGGAATAGCCTCGATAATACGATGACGCAAGAAATCACTATTCCTAGTTCGCAGGATGAGACACTATTAACACTTAAAGCCCATTACAGCATTGAAAGTGATTATGACTATGTGCAAATCACAGTGAATGGACAAGCAATCGCTTCTCAATATACTCATGATACTAATCCTTTTCACAGCCAAGTGGTCAATTTTATTAGCGGTGATTCGGCTACTTCCCCTGAATCCCAACAGCCACACAATTATTTACAGCATATATTTGATTTAACTGAGTTTGCTGGGCAAACCATTAACCTTGGTTTTCGCTATGTAACAGATAGCTTTGTTGAATATTATGGCTTTGTAGTTGATGATATGAAAATCAGCCAAGGTAATACAGTTATTTGGCAAGATAATGCTGAGCTACAATCACAATTTACCTTACAAGGATTTAGCCGTGTTGGTGCTTATGTTTACGGTAGCCCTCAGCATTACTATTTACAACAACGTAGTTATGAAGGTGTGGATAGTGGCTTACAAAGTGAGCAATACTCTCCAGGTTTACTGCTTTGGTTAGCAAATTTAGGCTATGAGAATAATAATACTTCAGCGCACCCTGGGGAGGGCTTAATTTTAGTGATAGATGCTGATCAAAATGCAATAGCTAAAGGAACAAGCCAAACCCCAGCAAGTACAGAAATTCAAATTCGCGATGCGGCATTTAGTGTGTATGACCAGCGCCAAGGGCTGGGTGATAGTCACTTAACGGCGAACAGTGAATTTAACGACGCAACTGACTACAGTTTTGTGCAACAACCTGAGTCAGGGGTTAAACTCGAGCCATTTGGTCTGAGTTTTTCTATTGCTGATCAAGCGTCTGATAACTCACGCGTTGAAGTTGACCTAAATTACAATGCTCAAGCTGGTATTACTTATACTGTAAACAACTTAACAGTGACGTTTGAAGTTAAGGGAATGGAGTTGAGCCCCACAGATAGTTTTAACTGGCAGTTTGGTAATGACGAGCAAAGTCATGAGCTAAACCCAACCATGACTTTTCCTGATTACGGCAGCTATGATATTACATTTAGTCGTACTACTGAGTTTGGCGAAACCACCACCGAACAAACAACGATTAGCCTGAGCGAGCCTCTTAAATTAGCGGATATTGAGAGTCAGATTACGCAAGGAAAGATAAACGCAACTGTGGCCGTGAGTGGTGGGCATGCGCCCTATTCGTATACATGGGACTTTGGCGATGGTAATACTTCGAGCAGTATTGTAGCCTCACACAGTTACCAGTTCAGTGGCAATTACTCATTATCTGTTACTGTAATTGATAGCCAGCAAACGGCGTTGACACAGAGAAAAAATATATCAGTGGAGGTGCCATTAAGCTCGCGAGGTGAGTACACTGCAAATGATCTAACCGTTATATTTAAAAGTGATACGCTAGGTGGTTACGGCAGTTACAGCTTTCTATGGGATTTTGGTGACGGTGACACGGCAAATACAGCAAATCCGACTCATACTTATCAGCAAGCTGGTAGCTATACAGTTACGTTAACAGTCACTGATGATGAAACCGCGCATGAGACAGAGTTTACCTTGTTGGTAACAGTGCAAAAACAGGTTGCAAGCTCGGGGTCAAGTGGAGGTTCATTTGGCTGGATATTACTTGGCTCATTAGGCTTGTTATTGAGAAGAAAAGAACGCTAAATTAGCAATAAAAAAGCCAGTTAAAACTGGCTTTTTTATATTCAAAACAATGTTTTAAATTATAGACGGTCAATCACAGCTTGAGTGAAATCAGTGGTGCCGTGGCTGCCACCTAAATCGCGTGTTGTACGGTCACCTGTTTTGATAACGTCAGCAACAGCGCTTCGAATACGCTCGGCTGTATCAGCCATTTCTAAATGCTCGAGCATTTGGATTGAGGCTAGGATAACAGAAGTTGGGTTCGCAAGGTTTTTACCTGCGATATCAGGTGCACTACCGTGAACAGCTTCAAAGATAGCGGCATCTTCACCTATGTTAGCACCCGGAGCCATACCTAAGCCACCAACAAGTCCGGCACATAAGTCAGATAAAATATCACCAAATAAGTTTGTAGTGACAATAACGTCAAACTCTTCTGGGCTCATTACTAATTTCATACACGTTGCATCAACAATCATTTCTGTTGATTCAATTTCAGGATAACGTTCTGCAACTTCGCGAGCAACTTTCAGGAATAAACCTGAAGTAGATTTTAGTATGTTTGCTTTATGTACTGCGGTTACTTTTTTACGGCCTTCACGTACTGCAAGATCATAAGCAAATGTTAATATTTTTTCTGCGCCCTCGCGCGTGATCATTGACATGGCTTGAGCTTCATTACCGTCTTCTGACACGACTTGACCAAGACCTGAGTACATACCTTGGGTGTTTTCACGAACAGTTATGATGTCTATATCTTCATATCGTGCTTTGGTGCCAACAAACGACTTAACTGGGCGTACATTAGCATATAAACCAAATTGCTTACGTAACGTCACGTTAATTGAAGTAAAACCTTCACCTACAGGCGTTGTTAAAGGGCCTTTAAGTGTGATTTTATTACGCGCAATGGTTTCAATAGTCTCTTGTGGTAATAACTCACCGGTTTTTTCTAACGCGGCTAGACCAGCATCAACGAATTCATAATCAAAATCGCATCCTGCGGCTTGTAAGATCTCAAGAGCTGAGTCAATAATACTTGGACCGATGCCGTCGCCTTTGATCACTGTGATGGTTTGTTTAGCCATGAAGTTTTCCTATTAAAGTTAGAAATGCACATAAATAATTCGCAAAGAGTTATGCGATTGCTTGTTAGATTTATTTACATGAATGAATATGAAAATTTAAGCGGCTTTTATAGCAATTTATTCAAAATATTTCCACTAAAATCCGCTAAATTAGGCAATATGTCTAATAATATGGCGGGATCAGACGCTAGATGACAGATTTAAGTCAGGCAAGTGAGAATAAAAATTCGTGCTACTGTCCCAGCCTAGGGTTTTAATAACCTGGTCGAGGGTTTGTTCCTGCCAGCTGCTTATTGGCATATTCGGCTGGTATACTTTTAACACAACTAATTTAACTGCGACCCATAACTGTGACTCATAACTTAGCTTTTGTTTCTTTAGCTGTTCGGCATCAAGTAAAGGTTGTGTCCATGGGTTATCTGCCACCAAACTTAAAACAGAGTTGGTTAATTGCTCTTTGTTATGATTTGGCACGCCAAACAACCATGCCAAAGGTGGGCTGATATCGCTTTTGGCTTCATCTTCACTTAACGTTTTACGGCTTAAAGCATTGCTGGTATGTTCAAATAGATAGTTTACATAGGCGTAAACAGGCAATGTCAGCTGCTCAAATTGCAGCTTACTTTGTTTGCTGAGTAATAAAGCAATAACCTTGATCAGTGCTGCAAGACGAGTTTGAATATGTTGCTTTAATGGATGGTGTTGGAGCTGTACAAGCTGTTGAAAAAGCACGCCTTGTATAATAGCTGGTGCATTATTAAGCCCCACCATAGATAAGCAATGACGTAAGTCTTTTGCTGCTAAGTGTTCTTTATTATAAGGTCTTACTGCTTGTGTTAAATTGTTTATAGTGGTTTCTTGATTGCTTAATAGCCCGGCTAAGGCACGGTAAGAATATTCTTTTTGGATTTTTAATTGGCTAATCAACAATAAAATGTGCTGTTGTTTTTCGTTACTCTTAATGATAGGCGCGGCCAAGTGTTCATTAAACCAAAGTCCGTAGATCAAGCGCTTATCATGTGATAGCCGTTGTCGCTCTTGGCAATTCATTTTTCCACTAACTGCATGCCAGCGCACTCTTTTGTCATCAGCAAGACTTGCTAACAGCAGTTTATTGTTCGCTGTTGTGCCAACATAAATGAACTGCTGATCAGCGTATGTTGCGATGCTGCCAGGCAGGTAAGGACCAATTTCTGTGATTAGGGATTTTAACGCGTGTTGAGCAAAACTATTTGGGGTGCGAATATAAATATCAGAAACAGCTTTAAACAGTGTGATGTGATCATTAGCGTCACGGTAGGTGATATTCATCGCAATGATATTGGCCAAGGCGACAAGCGTTGTGGCACCATCATAAATCATAATTTTTGGCGTACTTAATAAAGCTTGTTTATATTTATTCAGCGCGGCTAAAATTCGTGCTATGTGTGGTGTAGCCACCTTTGCTGATTGTAATAACTTAATCGCAAGCTGATGGCGTGCTTGCCATTGTCTCTTTTGTTGCTGATTTAAGGCCTGTTGTTTAGCTAACTTATTGGTTTGTACCTGTACGCACAAATAATTAGTGAGACTTACTGCAATGAGCTGTTGAGAAACTTGAGCATTGTAATTTAGACTTTTACAAAATGCGGCTACCACACAAGACTGGCTAACCACTAAATTCGTTGTATAGCCATAGCGGGCAACATAGACAGTTAATTGTGCTTGCAGTGCGTTTGGGTTGGTTTGATAAAGCAAGTAAAACTGCTCAGCTAACTGGTTTAATAATGGGTAACAATAAGCCCACTGTGCTTTATCGTGGTACAAACCTAATAACTGATGGGTTTTTTGATACAGGGTGATAAGTTGCTCAGCGCTAGGGTTTTGCATTGACATAAGTTAGCCTTGGCGCATATACGTTTCATGTGCACTGGGACCCCAGAGGATTAACTGACCATTTTTAAATAGCAGGCCGGTGCATTCATCCATTGTGGTAATACCGTCAGATTTCACATGCTGAGTGCGATAAAAAATCACCTGCCATACATCCTCATCAACACGCTTGGCATAAGTGAGATCTGGACTGCCTAAATCATCAAGCACATTATTTAAGGTTGTTGGCTTTTCTATACTTAGCTTTGCAATGAAGCGTTTATTAAACGCTTCTCTGTCTTGCCAGATCATAGCTTGCGGATCATCTTTATAAAAGGTAATCACTAAAGTGGCTATTAGGGCATACACTCCTAAGCCTAGTATGAGATAACGGAAAACCTTTTTAAACATTATTCTCTCTTAAAGTCGACGCAGCCATGCCACAAAGTTGGTGATTTTAATTTTAAATACTGAGTAACATTATACCCTTAGCAATGAATAACAGCTATGTTAATGCGATTAATTGAGTCTTAATTGCTTTAAACTAAATCCTAAGTGGATATCGGTGCGTAGGGTTACAAGCTGCTTTGATATGACAAACATTTGCATACCCAGCTCTAACTTCTTACGAATAGCAGCAGAGAGTGCCTCATCTTCAAGGGCGAGAGCAATATCTCGATGTTTACTTACTATTTCTTGAGCGCTCTTAGTGCCGATACCTTTAACACCAGGTATATCATTGGTTTTGTCTCCTGCTAATGCCCAAAAATCAATTAACTGATGTTGTGCCACATTAAAGCGAGTCACTATGTCTTGGTTTAGGATATATTCTTTTTTAAAATAGTCATAAACCTGAATGTTATCGCTTAACGCTGGTAAAAACCCCTTATCAGTCGATACTATAGTACTAGAAACATGGTGCTGTGAAGCTTTATGAGCTAATGTTGCAATAATATCATCGGCTTCATCATTACTAGGGGTAAACACCACAATACCTGTTTCTTCTATTGCTTGGCGAAATTTAGCCAAGTTTTCTTTTAGGGTTTGCGGCATTGGTGCACGACTATTCTTATATTCAGGGTAAAAGTGATAACGCCAACTTTTATCACCATCAAATACCGCAATTGCATGTGTTGCTGAGGTTGCACGGATCAACTTTTGGCAAGCCTGTGCAACACGTTGGCAGCAGGTCATTATCATTTGTTGTTCACTGCCTTTATTTTGATTACTATCAACAGCATAGATGCGCCTAATTAAATTAAGCGCATCTATTAAAAGTAATTGTCCTGACACAACTGTCCTTTACGCTTTTATTTCATAACAGGGGATATATTTGCTACCCGGTAACTTCATGCGGCCTTGCTCGACAAACGCTTGAAGAAGTTTATCCATATTTTCCATCAGTTTGGGTTCGCCACTGAGTATAAATCGGCCCTGCCTTTTTATAGCTTGAATGCCTTCGTCTTTCACATTCCCGGCCACGATACCAGAAAATGCGCGGCGTAAGTTGGCAGCTAAAATTTGTTTTGGTTGATCCAAATGTAAATCTAAGCTTGCCATGTTTTCATGAGTTGGGGCAAAAGGCTGTTGGAAGTCGTGATCTATTTTCAGGGTCCAATTAAAGTAATACGCATCACCTTGGCTCTTGCGATAATCACGTACATTGGCCATTGCAGATTTCAACTTAACGGCCACTAATTGTGGATCATCAATAATAACTTCAAATTTTGTCAGTGCTTCTTTACCTAATGTTAGCTCAACGAATTTACACAGTTCAGTAAAATAACTTTCGCTTTCTTTAGGGCCCGTCAGGATAACTGGCAACGATTGTTTTTGGTTATCTGGGTGCAATAAAATCCCTAGTAGATAAAGCAGCTCTTCTGCTGTGCCAGCGCCGCCAGGGAATATAATAATTGCATGGGCTGTACGAATGAATGCTTCTAAGCGCTTTTCAATATCAGGCAGTATGACTAATTCATTGACAATAGGATTGGGTGGCTCTGCGGCAATAATACTTGGCTCTGTTAAGCCTAAATAACGGTTATTTGTATTACGTTGTTTGGCATGGCCAATTGTTGCGCCTTTCATGGGCCCTTTCATGGCGCCAGGACCACAACCTGTACAAATATTTAAACCGCGTAAACCTAATTCATAGCCCACTTGTTTAGTGTATTTATATTCTACCTCATTTATCGAGTGTCCCCCCCAACATACAATCATACTGGGATCACTATTGACTTGCAGTGCACCTGCGTTTCGCAGCATGTCAAAAACCATGTGGGTAATTGCTTTTTGTTCGGTTAAATCTTTTTCATACTTTTGACAAATAAATAAGATATCGCGGATCACAGAGAAAATGTGTTCGTGGATCCCCGTGATAATCTCGCCATCAACAAAGGCTATTTCAGGTGGGTTTTCTAATTCAATTTTAATTCCGCGTTCGCGGCTTAATAAGCGAATATCAAAATCTTCGTATTTATTATAAATTTCAGAACTTGAATCTGTATGACTGCCAACATTTAAAACGGCCAGCGCGCAATTTCTAAATAGCTTATAGCGCTCACTCGCGGAAGATTGCTCTAATAAATCGACTTCTAATTGCGACAGTAAATCTAACACACCTGTCGGGTTTAACTGTATTAACATAGGCATATTCCTTGCTGTACTTGCATTAATGGCTTGTCAGTCGTGATTATTTATTAATACATAACTTATCACGACCTGTGTTTTTGGCTTTGTATAGTGCGTCATCTGCACGGTCAAATGCAACTAAAGGTGTGTCACCTTTCTTAAACTGAGTTGCGCCAATAGAAATGGTAATTTCAACACTTTTGTTTTTAAATTTAAATGGAATGCCTTTAACCGCTTTGCGCAGTTTCTCAAGGGGGGCTGCAGCGTGCTCTAATGCCATGCCAGGCATTAGTAACACAAATTCTTCACCGCCATAGCGAGCAATAAAGTCAGATTTACGAATCGACATTTGCAATGCTTTAGCAATCACTTGTAAGGTTTTATCGCCTGCACTGTGACCGTACTTATCATTAATAGATTTAAAGTGGTCCACATCGATAACAACAAGAGTGACATCAAATTCTTGAACAGCAAACAAATGAAATTCATGGTTGAATCTTTCATCAAATGCTGCGCGATTAGGCAATTTTGTTAAACCATCAAGGAGACTTTTAAAGCGTTGTTCATGGAGTCGTTTTTTATATTTCGTGAGTTTACTTTCTAAGTTACCGACACGTTGGTTAATATCTTTAAAGCTTTTTATTAGGGCTTGTCTGTCTTCTTGCTCTAGTCGTTCTTTTTCAATTAAGTCTTCACTGAGAGACTTAAGTTCATCATCAACCAGTGCTTTTAAAGAGGCAATCGAGGTCGCGTTTTGTGTCTGTGTGGTTAGATTCTTAATTTTACCTTCGATACGCTTATTTAATGTCTCAAACTCAACCCCCATGGATTCAGAATGTGAGCTTGTAGCTACAATAGAATGATGCAGTTCTTCTAGGGTTTGATTTAAAGAAACTAAAAAGCTTTGCGCGGATTGGCGCTCTTTAGAAATATTACTCGCAACTATACGAATAATTTCGATGGCAGCAGTGAGTAAGTCATCAATAGAGTCATTTTCAGAAATTCTATTTTTAATCGCCTTAACTTGCTCAGCAGCTTCATCTTCAAATACTAAATCATTAGCAAGGGTTAATAACTCCTTTGCTAAGCCTGGTTGGCTTGTGCCAGGCTGATCTTTACATAAAGTGAGCTTTACATTGAGTGCTTGATGATAAATTGCAACAAGTTGATTTAAAATAGGGATAAAGTCGTTGGTTGCTTGAACATTATTTAATTCATGATCTAGCAGGTGGCGTAAGGTTCTGCGAGTATCATCAGGCAACCCTTTGGTTTTCTGTAGTAATTTACCTGCCTCTAATACACTATCATGTAATTCACGCTGTTGCGCTGTTTGCTGCACTTCTTGGTTTTTTAATATATTAAGTATTTCATCAATTAACGGGGCAAAATTTTCGAAATCAACGCCTTTTGCAAGTGCACGCCTAAATTTTGCTAAGCGGTTATCGAGCTCAATGTCCATACCTTTACAACTAAGTGAAAGTTTGGCTGCAAAATTACAAAGCGTATCTACTTGTTGCTTTCGGGCATTTTCAAGCACCATTCTGGTATCAATAGCCTGTTTCAGTTTTTTATTTAAAACGTCGAGCTTTTCTGACACTAAGAGTTACCGCCATTGATTGAATCTTCTATATCATTAAGTTTACAACAAAATTGGCACAAATGTAGTTACCAAGTCAAAAACTTAGCATTTGATGTTGATTTTTATTCATCGACCTTGTGAGAGCTGGACTTTATCGCTTTTAATTCACATTTTTTTCTATCATTGTTAGTCTCAGCAGTAATAAATTATAAATATTAAGAGTTTTTATGAAAAAGTTTTTAGCTTTATCTGTTGCCGCTGCGTTGTCGCATTCCGCCATGGCCGATGTTAATTATTCATTGTCCATCACTGAGCCTGCACATCACCTAGGTAATGTCAGCGTAGAGTTCCCTGAAACGGCACAAGCACATTTAGACGTAAAGTTACCAGCATGGCGCACAGGTCGTTATGAAATTTTAAATTTAGCGAATGGAGTACGTTTCTTTGAGGCTAAAGACGACGATGGTAAAGCACTTAAATGGGAAAAAATAAACGCCAGCACATGGCGTGTACACCTTAATGAACCATCCGAAGTTAATATTGATTATCAAATCTATGCTAATGAGCTGGGGAAACGTTCTCGTCATATTGATGATAGCCATGCGTTTATTGATGCATCAGGCTTTTTTATGTTCAGCGAATCATTTCGTCAAGAGCCAGTTACCGTTAAGGTTGATGTTCCAAAAGGTTGGCGTTCAGTTTCTGGCATGGCAAACAACGGTTCAAAGCATAGTTTTAAAGCCGCAGATTATGATGTACTGGTCGATTCGCCAATCGAAACAGGTATTAACCAACTTCATAAATTTGTGGTTGATGGTCGAGATTACGAGCTAGTCATTTGGGGTGAAGGTAATTACGATGTTGAACTAATGCTTAAAGACTTAAAAAAGCTGGTAACAACAGGCAATGTTATTTGGGATGACTACCCATATGAGCGTTATGTATTTATGGTGCATGCAACATCTGGGGCAGGGGGAGCCACTGAACATTTAAATTCCACGATTATTCAGCGCCCACGAAATCGTTTTGGTTCACGTGAAGATTACCTTGCGTTTATTAGTACCGCAGCTCATGAATTTATTCATACTTGGAATGTAAAAGCGTACCGACCCGAAGGGCTTGTACCTTATGACTACACTAATATGAACTTTGATAAATTGCTATGGATTGCAGAAGGTTCAACGAGTTACTTTGAAGATCATTTGATGGTACGTGCTGGGATTTCAACTACCGACGAATTTTTTAAAACTTTAACTAAAACAGTTAATCGTCACTTGCAAACCCCTGGACGTGAAGTACAAAGTGCAACAGAAACGAGCTTTGATAAGTGGATTAATCAAGGCGGCGATCATGGGCGTAATTACAGTACTAATATCTACTTAGAAGGCGCGTTAATTTCTATGGCCCTTGATATAGACTTGCTTGATAAGAGTAATGGTCAGCAAAGTTATCGAGACGTGCACCGTGACCTTTATAAAGATTACAAAATGCCACATGGTTTCACCGCAGCGAATGTTAAGGCTATTTTAAAAGACTTAACGGGGCGAGACTACAGTGATTGGTGGGCCATGAATGTCGATAGTCCGGCAGCGATAGATTTTGATGCCCTATTAGCAAAAGTAGGGTTAGAGCTTGCTCGCCCTAAAGGTGCAAAGTCTGTGGCTAGCATTGACAGTTTTGCTAAAAATACTGGTGAGCTACTTACACTTACTCATGTTCGTCGTGGTGGCGCTGCGTGGCAGGCTGGTTTAACTACCGATGATAAGGTTGTCGCGATAAATAAAAAACATGTTGGAAAAGACTTAACAGCAACGTTAGAGGCATTCGAAGCCGGTGACAAAGTAACGATTGATTTTATTCGTCGCGATGCCTTACAAAGTACGACTCTAGTGCTCAGTGAAGACTTTGATAAAGCCAAAAAGGTTAAAGCGTTAGAAAACGCCAATGAGCAGCAAATGGCGCTATTTAAAGCATGGATGGGCGTTGAACACCCAAACCGAGCTAATAAATAACGACTGATCGCTTTGTTTTAGGTGTGTTATGAGTAAAAAGGGGCTGTGGCTCCTTTTTTACTTTTAGGTGTGTGAAAAGTTCGCTTCGCATTTTTAATAAATGCAGCCGTAGCAAAGTGATTGTTTATAGCACTGGTGAATTGCTGAGCTTTGCGTGCGAAAAATGATTTTTTAATATCGGCCGCACTACGTGCTTTAATATCACTAACTTGTTCACAGTTTTGAGCAAACGGATAAGGCATTAACGAATAGCCTGCAACCTGAGTTTCCCAAATATGCTGTAAATCACAATCAACAGGGCGGCCAAACTTTTCAGTCGCTGCTAGTAATTGTTTGGCTCCGTCATAACTTATTGCGGTAGCGCAACAGCCAGTCATCAACTTTTTATGGATCACTAAATACTGCTGATGTCGTAAAGGCGCTTGGTAGGCAATTGGACGTGTTCGGTTTTGATAAGCAGAGAGTTTTATCATTTGCCAATCAGGCTGTAACTGTTCAATATTGCTAATGGTATCGGTCAGACTTTCTTCTAAAATAAAGTCATCTTCTAGCACAATAGCGTAATCAAGCTGCCTATCTACGATAGTTTGCCACGCTTTACGGTGACTTAAATAACAACCGATTTGTCCTACGCTGAGTGGGTAGTGGTATTTTTCCTTATTGAGGCGTGCACTATAATGGCTGTTTATCTGTGCGGGCGTAAGTGTTGCCCCATCAACAGCGTCGATACGCTCAAAACAAAGCCCATGTGAAGCTAATTGTTGCTGGCTGGTCGCTAATCGCTCAGGTGAGCGTTCAAGGTTGATTACAAAAATAGTAGGCATCGTTGGCTGCTTTTTTCTTAATAATTATTAAATTTTAGCTATTAATGATGACAATTTGATTGCAGCATTTGCTGTTAAGTTAAAAGCGCAGCATGTGCGAAGTGTTTATATATTTTGTTACATTATAGCGCTTAGTTTAGTCGCAGAAATATTGACCCTTATAACTATTCACGCGTAACCTAGTTTAGAAACAATAAAAAGGATAAAATTTCATGCGTTTAAAACCTCTTATTGCACTGTGTGCTTTGGCATTTACTGGCACATCGTTTGCTGATGAAGGCATGTGGCAACCACATCAACTACCAGAGCTTGAATCTGTATTAAAAGCGAAAGGACTTGAGATAGATGCAAAGTCAATTTCTAAGTTAACAGAGTTCCCAATGAATGCGGTGATAAGCCTAGGAGGCTGTACAGCCTCTTTCGTATCACCAAAAGGTTTAGTGGTGACAAACCACCATTGTGCTTATGGCTCAATTCAATATAACTCTACGCCAGAAAATAATATTTTAGAGAATGGCTTTTTAGCTCAGAAGCCAGCTGATGACTTACCTGCGGCACCAGGTTCACGAGTTTATGTAACAGAAACCGTGACTAACGTTACAGATAAAGTAATTAAAGGCACTGAACAGCTCAGCGCAAAAGCACGCTATGACGCACTAGAAAAAAACGAAAAACAACTAGTGGCCGAGTGTGAAGCAGATGATAACTACCGTTGTAATGTGTATTCATTTCATGGTGGTTTAGAGTTCTACTTAATTAAATCACTTGAAATTAAAGATGTTCGTCTAGCTTATACACCCGCAATGGGAGTGGGTAAATACGGCGGTGATATTGATAACTGGATGTGGCCGCGTCACACCGGTGACTTTGCCTTTTACCGCGCCTATGTTGGTAAAGATGGAAAGCCTGCTGAGTACAGTGAAGACAATGTCCCTTATGTTCCTGATTCGTACTTAAGCGTCAGTGCGAAAGGCGTACAGGAGGGAGATTTTGTCATGGTAACGGGTTACCCAGGACGTACAAACCGTTATCGTATTGCAGCAGAGGTTGATTATGTATTCAATACTAGTTACCCCAAAGCGCGTATTCACAATAGTAAATATGTATCGTTAATCGAAGAAAACTCAGAAGATGGCAGTAAAGCTCGTATTGCTTATGAAAGCACGATTGCAGGGTATAATAACTACATTAAAAATTTCGGCTCAATGATTGAAAGCTTTAACAAAGGCACTATGTATGAGCGTAAAAAACAGTTTGAACAAGATTTAACAAATTGGATCAATAACGATCGCAAACTGAAGAAGCAATACGGCAGCGTTTTAGCAGAGCTATCGTCATTAGTTGAGCAGTCGCAGCAACATAACGAGCGTGACCGTATGTTAGGTTATGTACATCGTTCACAAATGATCAGCACGGCTCGTCGTTTATACCGCCTTGCTTATGAAAAGCAAAAGCCAAATGAAGAGCGTGAATCCGGTTATCAAGAACGTGATTTACCAAGAATCGAAGCTGGCTTAAAACGTATGACACGTCGTTTTGATGTGGCAGTTGATAAGGCAATTTTACTGCACTTTTTAGAGCTTTATGCCGCACTACCAAAACAAGAGCGCTTTGCTGAAGTTGATAAAGCATTTAGTCTACAAAATGGCTTTGATAAAACAAAGCACAGTGCATTACTAGATAAAATGTATGCGAACTCATCACTTAATGATGAAGACACACGTTTAAAATTGGCTGAGCAATCATTTTCGCAAATTAAGCAAAGTAATGATCCGTTCCTTCAATACGCCGATGCAATCTTTGCTGTTATGAAAGCACAAGAAGATAAAGATAAAGCGCTGGCAGGTAAGCTTCAAGAAGCGCGTCCACAACTAATGGCCGCAATTATTGCTTATAATAAAGCACAAAATAAACCTGTGTATGCTGATGCAAATAGCACATTACGTGTAACTTATGGCACTGTAGGTGGTTATTCACCACAAGATGGATTAGTAGCAACACCGTTTACATCACTTGAAGGTTTGTTGGCTAAAAATACTAATGTAGAGCCATTTAATGCCCCTGAAAACTTGCAAAAGCAGATCAAAGCTAAATTATATGGTGACTACACAGGTGGCATGAATACAGTACCCGTTAACTTTTTATCTAATGTAGATACCACAGGCGGTAACTCAGGCTCACCAACGCTTAATGGCAAAGCAGAGCTGGTAGGTTTACTGTTTGATGGTGTGTATGAAAGTATCATTGGCGATTGGGATTACAACCCTGCACTTAACCGTTCAATCCACGTTGATTCTCGCTATATGCTATGGGTGATGGATAAAGTAGATAACGCACAAAACTTATTAGACGAAATGAAAATCGTAAAGTAAGTTGCCAATAAATAAGGCGCATACCATTTTTGGCTGCGCCTTTTTTAATTTTGATTAGCTGTTGGCCATTCTTCTGCGCTTAAAATGTTATTGGCAATGAGCTGCTCCCTTAGTTCATTGATAGTCTGCTTCAGTTCATCACGGATCAGCCTAATCGCGGGTGAAATTAATTGTTTGCTTGGTAACACTAACCACATTTCGGTTAATGGAATACTGTGATCTGGCATCAAGCGCTTTAACCTTCCTGATAGTAAATCTTGGGCAACATCAATAGCCGATTTCTTAGCAATACCGACACCATCAACACACCACCGTCTTACAATATCACCATCGTTTACAGCTCTATCGCTATTCATTTTTACTTTGTATTTTTGGCTGTGGTGATGAAGCTCCCAGTTATCGTGAACTACTTCATATAGTTTATAAAGTAGAGCATTGTGATCAGGTAGGTCATCGGGGGTTATGGGTGCTCCATGTTTGGCAATATACTCAGGTGATGCACACAATAAATGGGGAATATTACAAATTTTGAAACCATATAAATTAAGCTCTTTTACAGCTTCCTTTGTTAATGCTCGTAACGCAACATCGACACCATCTCGGTAAAAATCTACTCGGCTATCACTGGCATGAAGACGCACAGTAATTTCACTGTATTTATGCATCAGGTTATTAAGTAGCACTCGCATTAAGTTACGGCCCATTTCAGAAGATACAGCTAAACGTACTTCACCACTGAACGATTGTTGTTCTTCGTTAATCAATACTTGACCTTGTTGAAGTAAATCTAACACTTGTTGACAAAGTGGTAAGTAACGCTCTCCCTCTGGAGTCAGGCGTAGTTGTCTGGTGGTTCGCACAAAAAGTTGCGCGCCAAGGGATTGCTCAATACGCTTTAAAGACATACTGGCAGCTGAGGAGCTCATATCTAATTTATTTGCAGCAGCAGTGATGGAGTGTAATTCAGCAACTTTAAGTAATACTTGTAAATCAGCAATCTTCATAATGTTCACTATTTTGCATATTGGCTATTATCCACGTTTGGACGAAAGTGTATTAAAGATTTGCCCATTTATCGAATTAATTTTACGGCTTAAGATAGACCTATAAACGCCATAAACACCTAACGGAGAATCTCTGATGACTCGATTACCATGCTTTATTACTTTTACATTCGTCGCTGCACTTACCTCGGCGCCAACTGCTTTTGCAAATGACTCAACAGCAAAAGTTGTTGCAGCCAGCGATATAAAATGGGGGTATCTAAATCCACTTCGTGGGGATAAGAGTCCTGGAGCTGCTGATTTATGGGGAAATCGTACAACGGATACCGCAACGGGGATGTTAGTGCGTTTTAAAAAAGGCTTTGAATCGCCTCCTCATATTCATAATATTACTTATAGAGGCGTGGTGATAGAAGGCCAGATGCATAATGATGATCCTAATGCTGACAAAATGTGGATGCCTGCTGGCTCATTTTGGACTCAGCCTGCAGGGGAAAATCATACAACGGCTGCTAATGCTAACGCTAACTTAATATACCTTGAGATTGATTCAGGTCCTTACCTAGTTAAGCCATCTAAAGAACAATTCGACAATGGTGAGCGACCGCTAAACTTGCACAAAAACAATATTGTTTGGCTCAAAGCTGATGAGCTGAAAAATATCGAGGTGGATGGTGTGCTATCAACTACCCTATGGGGCAGTGATGTAGGAATGAATGGCTCTATGATCAAACTTCCTGCAGGTTTCAAAGGGAAGGTTATCACTGATGCGAGCGAGTTTAGAGCAGTAGTTATCGCAGGCACTATTGAATATAAATCACAAACAAAACCGTTGAAATTAAGTCCTGGAAGTTACCTTGAATCTGAAGGTAAATATAGCCACTTTATTGAAAACCAGAGCGATAATGAAGCAACACTTTATATTCGTAGTAATAAAGATTACCAAGTAAAGTAATAGGGTTGCTTTGCAATACATAGACGCTTTATAACAAGAGTTATTTTGCGTTGCTGTTATTTTATTCAACACTATTTAAAATATTTCAAGTGCATTATGTGAGCAATCAATGCTAGGTTAAAGGGAAATGATTTTCAGGGAGAAATTATGAAACTTGAATCCTTAGCATTGCACCACGGGTATGAATCAGAGCCTACGACAAAATCAGCAGCGGTGCCTATTTATCACACGTCATCGTATACGTTTGACGATACACAACACGGTGCTGATTTATTTGACTTAAAAGTGGCGGGGAATATTTACACCCGTATTATGAACCCAACAAATGCGGTTCTTGAACAACGTATTGCTGCAATGGAAGGTGGAATTGGTGCGTTAGCTGTGTCATCGGGTATGGCAGCGATCACTTATGCGATTCAATGTTTATGCGAAGTAGGCACTAATATTGTTAGTACCAGTCAGGTATATGGCGGAACCTACAACTTGTTTGCTCATACTTTACCACGCCAAGGTATTGAAGCGCGTATGATTAAAGCTGATGACTTCGCCGCATTTGAACAGGCCATTGATGACAATACACGCGCAGTATTTTGTGAATCGATTGGTAATCCTGCTGGTAATATAGTTGATATTGAGCGCTTAGCACTGATAGCTCACCGTAAAGGCGTGCCATTGATTGTTGATAATACTGTGGCAACGCCTTATTTGTGCCGACCGTTTGAGCTAGGTGCAGATATCGTAGTGCACTCATTAACTAAATACATTAATGGTCATGGTACTGCAATTGGCGGGATGATAGTCGATTCAGGTAAGTTTGATTGGAAAGCAAATGCGACACGGTTTGCTATGATGAATGAGCCCGACCCGTCATACCATAATGTGGTTTATACCGAAGCATTTGCAGAAGCTGCATTTATTGGCCGTTGTCGTGTTGTGCCACTGAGAAATACTGGTGCAGCCCTTGCGCCAAAAAATGCTGCAGATATCATGATTGGCCTTGAAACATTAGGCCTACGTATGGAGCGCCATTGTGAGAATGCTCAGCAATTAGCAGAATATTTAGTCAATCATCCAAAAGTGTTATGGGTAAATTATGCTGGGCTTGAATCAAGCCCTTATAATGCTATCAGCAAAAAAATTACCAGCGGCAAAGCGTCAGGTATTTTAAGTTTTGGTATAGCTGGTGGTTTAGAAGCGGGAACCCGATTTATTGATGCACTTAATATGGTGCTACGTTTGGTTAATATTGGCGATGCTAAATCGCTAGCGTGCCACCCAGCATCAACCACACACCGTCAGTTAAATGATCAAGAGCTTGAGAAAGCAGGTGTAAGTCGTGATTTGATTCGTCTTTCTGTAGGTATTGAGAGTATCGACGATATTATTGCAGATGTAAGCCAAGCATTAGATAAAGCCTAAGCAAGTTAAGAACTGGGCACAATAAATTGTGCCCACTTTTTATAACTCTGTTAAGCTATTTTTTATCTGCTTGTTTGTTTGAGTCATGCCTAGGTGCATCAAGTATTATCTGTTTCTCAGCTTCAGATAATATTATCCAATCGAAAATCTCTTCACTCGTGCGACCACATCCTGTGCAATAGCCCTTTAAGCGGTGGCACTGACCAATACAGTCCGTTTTGTAATCAGTTTTATTATTTTTATTGTTCTTTGTAACCATAATAGGGTTAACCACTGTACTTTAGTTATTGGCTGAGGTTTACTAGTCGTAATATTGATAAAAGGGATTATGGAATGAAAACATTTTTTATTATTTGCTTGAGTTTAATTTCCACCTTAACAAGTGCGAAAGATTATAGCAGCTTATACAAGAAACTCGACCAATCAGTTGTGGTGATTTATGCCGCGACTGATTTACAACACCTTGAGAACAACAAAGCGGTAAAAACTAAAACCAATAGTTTAGGAACTGGATCAATTATTAACGACGAAGGGTTAATTCTGACTGCTGCTCATGTTGTTAATGATGCTGATGAGTTAACGGTCGATGTACCAGAGCGAGGCCATTTTAAAGCAAAAGTGCTTGCCAGTTATGCACCTGCTGATATTGCTTTAATAAAAATCATTAGCAAATATGATGACTTTAAATATATTCAAATAGCTGACTCAGATAAAACAACGATAGGAGAAGAAGTTTTTATTATTGGTACTCCATACGGGTTGAGTCACACACTCACAGTTGGCCATTTAAGTGGTCGGCGCATTCACCCAGGTAGCGACAAACTTAAGTTAGAGTTTTTGCAAACTGATGCTGCAATAAATCAAGGTAACTCTGGTGGCCCTATGTTCAACCAATCGGGCGAATTAATTGGTGTGGTTAGTTATATTCAGACACAATCTGGCGGTAATGAAGGGCTTGGTTTTGCAGCCAGTAGTAACTTAGTCAAACAAATGTTGATTGAGTTACCGACTATCTGGTTTGGAACAAAGTTTACCACGTTACCCAGTGGTATTGCCGCAGCGTTAAATATTCCACAAAAATCGGGGTTGTTGATTGAGCGTGTTACTAAGCAAAGTTTTGCTGATGCTGTAGGTTTGCAAGGTGGAATTGTTCAAGCCAAGATAGAAGGACAATCTTTAGTACTAGGCGGTGATGTTGTACTCGCTGTTGGGCCACATACAATAACGGGGGAGCCGCTAGTTTTTGAACAAATCGCAAACTATATCAAAGATGTGAAAGCAGGCCAGCGTATCGAGTTTACCGTTATGCGTAAAGGGCATATTATTAAATTATCCGCAGCTAAGCCCAATACACAAATTAAGCTCATCTAATAAAAACGGCCAACTGCAGGCAGTTGGCCATAAACGTGTTTGCATTGCTTAGATATTAACGAACACTTTAATTATTTACCTGCTACAGGCTTACCAATTTCTAGCGAGGTAGACCAAGGTGTTGAGCGTGATAATGTTTTACCAGTATGAATTGAAATAACCGGGGTATTTTCGTCAAGTACAAAAGTGGTACGTAATGATTCAGCCGATTCTTTTTGTTGCTCATGCCAGTTGTTTTGCGCTAAGCATTCACGGGTGAAATCTAGAGCTTTTTGGTGAGTTGCAACGGCTTTAGACTGCTCTTTATATTCTTCCTGGCAACGGTAAGTCACTGTATTGGTATCTAGTGCGGTGATCTGACATTGATCGCCCACTAAATTATATTTCGCAGTCCAGGTTTCCATGTACTTAGTATTTACACGGGTACGTTTTAAACCTTCAAAGCGGTTATCGTAAGAGCCTAATAAGCCATTGATTTTTTCACAAGGGGTGAGGTTATCAATTTGCGCTTGTTGCTCTGGAGATAAAGATGTACAACCAGCTAAAATAATACCAGTAAATAATACCGTTAAAGACTTTTTCATAGTGCGCTATCCTTTTGTAATAGCTAATCCTTCGAAGTTCCCTAAAGGATACCTAAGGGCTTGAAAAAATGCCATTAAAGACTAAAAAATAACGCCATAAATTATAAGTTTTGTTTAGGCACATTGTTTACTGTAACCGAGCCAGAACCATCAGATAATAGGGTAAAGCTTGCTGCTTTATCAACATTAATACCACCAGAACCATCAGCAATAGTCACATTTCCCTGTGTATTCTTTACTGTAATATTGCCAGAGCCATCGCTAATTTTCACGTTCTGCTTAGAGTTTACAAGTTTAATACTGCCCGAGCCGTCGTGAATGTCTACATTACCGGTAATGTTTCGTGCCTCAATTGCCCCAGAGCCATCTTCTATGTCTAGATCACCTTTGATATTGCGCACTTGTATTTCACCTGAACCATCGTGAATTGTTGTAGCTGATGCATTATCAACTGAAATTGCGCCAGAGCCATCGGTAATATTAAGCGTCAATGTTTTCGGTAATGATACCGTTAAATCAATGCGTGTTTGTTGCTCGTTATTATTGTTATCACAATTATTAGCGGTGAGCTTCGCTGCAATGACTTTCTTAACCAAATTAAGGCAATAATTATTGTGCGCTTCATATTGATAAATTTCAGCTTTTACAGTGATAGAGTCAGTATCACTGCCAACAATATTTAAAAAACCAGAGCCTGCTTCTACATTTAATGCTGTGAGCGATTGTGCATCAAGTGTCAGCTGTTGTGTATCCTGCAATGTCATATCGTTATTCCACGCTAATGCTTGAGTTGATAGCAATACTGCGCTGATCAGAGTGAGTCGAGTAAATGTGTTGCTCATTATTATTCCCTTTCTTTTTTGTGGTGTTTTTAGTTTAGTCGCAAGAGTAGTCAGAAAGGTTTAAAGCGGATTTGATAATTTTTTATTTTAAATTAAAGTTATCTAATAGAAGTACCCTATATAGGTATTGAAAATAAATGTGTCAACATTATTAGTACCAATTTTACATCTTGTAAATATACCCTATAGGGGTATACTTTTATTTACAAAACGAAGGTTTTCGTATCTTTAACTAAAAAAGAAATCCTGTCAGATAATGATCTTATCAACGCTTGTGAGCAGATGAGCAAAGGGCTTTTTGATGCAGAGTTGGGTGGTAATGTTTTTAAAAAACGTATTGCTGCTGGGAATAAGGGTAAAAGTGCAGGGTATCGCACTATTGTTGGTGCTGTGATAGGAGAAAAGTACTTTTTCCTGTATGCGTTTTCTAGAAGCGACAGAGCTAATATCAACGGCAAAGAAAAACTTGCTTTAAAAGAGTTAGCAAAGGAGTTTTTAGCGTTTAATCAGACTGAGCTTAACCAATTAATTAGTAGAAGATGGTGAGCTGATTGAGGTAGTAAATTATGAGTGATATTTTAACTGCAGTACATAAAACTGCAAAAGGCTTGCAAAAGTCTAAGGTAATTAATAAGACTACCATGCGAAAATTTGATGCACTGTGTTTAACTACGGTACATGAGTTTACGCCCGAGCAAGTTCGTACATTAAGGCAAAAAAATAACCTTTCCCAACCTGTATTCGCTCGCTATTTTAATGTTAGTGATAAACTAGTGAAAAAATGGGAACAAGGTGAAAGCAAACCAAGAGGCGCAGCGCTAAAAATGCTCTCACTAGCAGAAAAGAAAGGCCTTGAGAGCATAGCGTGATTTAGATTGTAAAAAAACTTACTTATGGCGTCCTTGCAAACATGCTACAACGTCTTGCAATTCTAAACCTTGGCGCTGTAGTAACACGATTAAGTGATATAGCAAATCGGCAGATTCGTTAGTCAGCTCATTGTTATCGTGTTTCATCGCAGCTAAGGCGACTTCCACGCCTTCTTCACCGACTTTTTGGCAGCTACGGCTTAAATCTTTGGCAAACAAAGAGGCAGTGTAGCTTTTCTCTGGGTCGTCATTCTTGCGTTCTACAATCACTTGCTCAAGTTGGGCTAAAAAGCTTAAGCTTGGTTTTGCAGCATCGCCAAAGCAACTTTGTGTACCTAAGTGACAAGTTGGTCCAAGTGGGTTGGCTAGCACTAAGATTGAATCGTAGTCGCAATCTGTATGCACCGACACTACCTCTAAGTAATTCTCTGAGGTTTCGCCTTTGGTCCATAAACGGTTTTTTGAACGCGAATAGAATGTCACTTTTTGCTTTTCAAAAGTCACTTCCAGTGATTCTTGATTCATAAAGCCTTGCATTAAAATAACCCCAGTACGGGCATCTTGCACAATGGCGGGGATCAATTCGCTTTTAGCAAAATCAACTTGAGTCAGGTTTTCTTTAGTTAGTTGCATAGTCGCGCCGCCACTTGGTTATCTGTTAAATATTGTTTTAATTCGCCGATGTTGATAACATTTTTGTGAAAAACACTGGCTGCGAGTGCGCCATCAATCTGACTTTGTTGAAATACATCAACAAAGTCTTGCATGGTACCAGCACCACCTGAAGCAATTAGGGGGATATCACATAAAGCGCGCATTTTAGATAACTGCTGGTTATCGTAACCATTACGTACACCGTCTTGGTTCATGCAATTTAATACGATTTCGCCTGCGCCTAAATCTTGCACGCGCTTAACCCATTCCTCGGTTTTGTAGCGTGTACGGCTCGATGCATTAGGATCGCCAGTAAGCTGATATACTAAATATTCGCCGGTGACTTCATCATAAAAGCTATCGATGCCGACTACTACACATTGCTTACCAAACTCATCGTGTAACTCTTTGATAAGCTCAGGGCGTGCAATAGCAGGGCTGTTGATGCTGATTTTATCTGCACCACGTTCAAGTACGCGTGCTGCATCAGCAACAGATTTTATACCACCAGCAACGCAAAAAGGAATATCAATATGACGCGCTATACTTTCTACCCAATTTACATCGAGTAAACGTTTTTCAACGCTTGCGCTAATTTCATAAAAAACCAGTTCGTCTGCGCCTGCTTCACTGTATGCTTGGGCAAGAGTGAGAATATCCCCAACAATTTCGTGGCCTTTAAATTTAACACCTTTAACTACTTGGCCGTCTTTTACGTCTAAGCATGGGATTATGCGTTTTGATAACATGCCAGCGCCTCCTCAACATTAAAAGCGCCATCAAGTAGTGACTTACCTAAAATAACGCCGCCCACACCCAGCTCTTTGAGTTTTTTAATGTCATCAAGTGAGCTTACACCACCAGAGGCTTGTACTTTAATATCACTGTTGTGATTTGCTAAATCTTTATACAGTTCAAAAGAAGGACCCGTCATGGTGCCATCTTTACTGATGTCCGTACATAGGAAATCAATCACACCCAATGCCACATAAAAATCGATGAGTTCAAATAAGCCAAATTCAGACTCACTTAACCAACCATGGGTAGCAGGCGCCCAACCGCTAGCTGTTTTATTGACATCAAGGGCAATCACAAAGTGTTTAGCACCAAATTTTTCAATCCAGTTTTTCACTTCATCACGCTTTTCAACCGCCATAGAGCCAATAACAACTTGGTTAGCACCAGCGTTTAGCCAATCACTGACATCTTGCTCAGTGCGAATACCGCCACCAACTTGATAGGGCACATTAAGTGCTTTAGTGGCCGCTTGAATGTGCTGCCATTGCTTTTTACTTGGGTCGCGTGCGCCTTCTAAATCAACCAGGTGTAATTTACCTGCGCCGCTTTGTGCATATTCTTGTAATCGTGCGCCAAGCTCAAACGGGTAAAATTGTGCGGTATCGTATTTACCTTGATATAAACGCACGATTTGATTTTGTAATACATCTAATGCTGGAATAATCACGTTAAATTCTCTTTTAATTTTTGTTTGCCAGCAGCCTATAGCTGCCAGTCTAAAAAGTTTTGTAATAACCGAGTGCCGACTTTTGCGCTACGCTCTGGATGAAATTGCATCCCCGCGTAATTGTCGTTGGCGACAATCGCTGAGAACGTTTGCCCGTATTCGCCGCTAACCAGTGTTGCATCGTTAACTGTGTGGGCAAAACTATGCACAAAATACACTTGGTCGTTTACATCAAGGCCTTTGGTTAAGGCGTGCTCGCGATTAAGCGTTAAGTTGTTCCAGCCCATGTGTGGCGAGGTTAAATTACCGACATCGAGTGCTTTAACTTGGCCAGGGATTTTTCCCAAACACTGCACATTACCTTCTTCAGTGCTGTCGCATAACAACTGCATGCCTAAACAAATCCCCATAAGCGGGCGTTGGTATTCATTAATTGCTTGTTGCCAACCACCTTCAACTAAGCGTCTCATAGCGACAGAGGCGTGGCCAACCCCAGGTAAAATAGCTCGCTCAAAGTTTTTCAGTTGCTCAGGTGAGGTGATCACCTCAGGGGTTTCGCCAAGGCGCTCAAAGGCAAAGCGCACTGAGTTAATATTGGCACAACCGGTATTAATTATGGCAATCATAAACACCCCTTAGAGCTGGCTGTTTGCTGGCTAGCGTCAGCGGCAATAGCCATACGTAACGCGCGCGAGAATGCTTTAAATAAGCCTTCTACTTGGTGATGACAGTTACCATCGCTTACAGACATGATTAAACTAATTGCAGCGTTATCACTTAAGCTTTTAAAGAAGTGCTCAACCATTTGTACGTCTAAGTCTCCGGCTTTTTCCCGGCTAAAGTTAGCATTTAATACAAATGATGCACGCCCTGATAAGTCAATTTGTGCCTCTGCTTTACATTCATCCATTGGCAGCGCAAAACCGTAACGGGCAATTTGCGATTTTGTACCAAGCGCTTCTTTTAACGCAAGGCCAAGAGCGATACCAATATCTTCAACTAAGTGATGCTCATCGATATGTAAATCACCTTTAGCTTGAATATCAAGACCGATGTTAGCGTGAGTGCGAATTTGATCTAGCATGTGATCAAAAAAGCCAAGACCAGTGCTTATTTCACCATTTTTACTTTGGTCTAAATTAAGTTTTACATCAATTTGCGTTTCTTTAGTATTACGCGTAACGCGGCCTTGGCGGTCGGCAGTGGTAAGCTTGGTGACAATCGCGTTCCAATCACCGTCATATAAAATGCCTTCGCAGCATAAGTTTTGTGCAAGGCCAATATCTGTTTGGCGGTCACCAATAACAAATGAACGACCTAAATCAACTTTACCAGAGCGCATAAGCTCAGTAAGTAAGCCTGTTTTAGGCTTGCGGCAATCACAGTTTTGCTCATCAAAGTGAGGGCAAATTAGCACGTCGTCAAACTTAATCCCTTGGCTAGATAAAATATCCATCATTTTATCTTGGGCGATATCAAAATCAGCCGTTGGAAAGCTGTCAGTGCCTAGACCATCTTGGTTTGACACCATAACCAAACGGTAGCCCGCAGCTTGCAATTGCAGCAGGGCAGGGATCACATTCGGTAAGAATTCTAGTTTTTCAAGGCTATCGACTTGTTTGTCAGTAACGGGCTCTGAAATGATAGTGCCGTCACGGTCAATAAATAAATAAGGGTTACTCATGATACTTCCTGCTCTACTAAGTTGGTTGTTTGGCTAAGGCCATCTAACCATATTTTGACTTGTTCTAATTCTTGTTCGCTGCCAATAGATATACGCAACCAATCGTTCTCACCGTACAGAGTGAATGCCCGCATTACTAGACCTTGTTCTAGGGCAATATTAAAGCTGTTCTTATTGGCAAGTTTTAAGGTAACGAAGTTGCCTTCACCGCTTAGTACGTTTAATACCGCCGGTGAGGCTTTGAGCCACTGCTTTAGTTTCTCTTTTAAGGCATTTAAAATGCTTACTTGACGGCGCATTGAAGTAATTGCATCAGCGCTTAGGGCATTTGCTGCAATGCTTGCGACAACGGTTGATACCGGGTACGGCGCTATTACTTTACGAATCGGTAATAACACCGCTTCTTGTGCCAGCGTAAAGCCAGTACGCAAACCTGCCAACGCAAATGCCTTGGATAATGTACGAAGCACCACAACATTGGCGTAGTCGTTGATTAGTTTACTGGCGCTTTGCTCTGGGCAAAACTCAATATAAGCTTCATCAACAATAACCAATGCTTTACCTTCAAGGGCCGTTGCAATGGCTTTAATTTTATCAAGCGAGGTTAAACTACCTGTTGGGTTATTTGGGTTACAAATAAACACTAACTTAGAATTCCCCACAGCGCTGACGATGTCATCCACTGAGCCTTCAAGCAGTAGAGCTTGGCTTAAACCATTAATAGCGACATTGTGAGTATCAGCGGTGACTTTATACATACCATAAGTGGGCAAAAATAACGCGATGCTGTCTTTGGCTGGTTCGCAGTATGTGCGCACAAGTAGCTCGATACCTTCATCTGCACCACGAGTCATTAATACTTGCTCGGTGCTTAACTGCGCATACTCTGCATAACGGTTAATTACGCTAGCAGGTTGTGGATCTGGGTAACGGTTTAAATCATCAATATTAATATCAATGTTTTTCACATACGGGCTTTCATTAGCATTGAGCCAAGTGGTACCTGTTAGCTTTTCACTTTTGGCAGAGCTGTACGCTGCTAATGCATCAATATTTGCAGGTAATAAAGGATTATTACTCATTATCATTGCCTCTATTCATAGCCTCTAAACGCACATTTACTGCATTGGCATGGGCATCAAGCCCTTCAGCGTCAGCCAGTGGTAAAATAGCTTTTGATAAGTTTTTTAAGCCACTTTGGGTAATGGTTTGTACTGTATATGTGCGAAAAAAGTCGAGCAAATTTAAGCTCGAATAGGTTGCACTATAACCGTAAGTGGGTAACACGTGATTAGTACCAGAGGCGTAATCACCCGCAGACTCTGGGGTATAATCACCAACAAACACAGAGCCTGCATTTTTAACTTTAGCTAAATACGGATTAGCATCGGCTAATTGCAAAATTAAGTGTTCAGGGCCATATTGAGCCGATACATCAAATGCTTGGTCAATAGAATCAACTAATATTAATGATGAATTGGCCAGCGCTTGTGCTGCAATATCTTGGCGCGATAGCTTGGTAAGCTGGCGCTCTATTGCTTGTTGTGTACGCTCGATGGTTAATTCACTATTACTGAGTAAAATGACTTGAGAATCAGCACCGTGTTCAGCCTGAGATAACAAATCAGCGGCAATAAACTCAGGATTAGCACGCTCATCAGCAATAACTAGAACCTCTGACGGGCCCGCTGGCATATCGATTGCCATGCCAGGAATTGTTTGTGCAACAAGTTGTTTTGCCATCGTGACAAAGCTGTTACCGGGGCCAAAGATTTTATTCACTTTGGGCACAGATCCAGTACCATAAGCCATGGCGGCGATTGCTCCGGCGCCGCCACTTTCTACGATTGTATTGATTCCGCATAATTTAGCCGCATATAAAATTGCTGGATTGATGTGTGCATCGCCTTGCACCGGAGTCGCTAGAACAACTGTTTTAGCACCACTAAGTTGCGCAAGAACACCCTGCATGATCACAGAAGAAGGCAATGGCGCGCTACCACCGGGTACATAGATACCGACTGCCTCAATTGCTTGATATTTTAATTCACATAACACACCTGGTTGAGTGGTTAACTGAATATCTTTTGGCAATTGAGCTTGGTGAAAGCGTTTAACATTTGCATACGCCGTATCGATAGCATATTTAAGCTCAGGGCTTAACTGTTGTACTGCATTGTTGATCTCTTCAACAGGCACTAATAATCGCGGCGATGGGCGATTATCAAATTGCTTTGCCATATCGAGCAGGGCCTCATCACCTTGCTCTTTTACATTTGCCATAATTGTTTGGCAAATTTCCTCTACTTTTGCACTCGCACTAACAGCAGGGCGCATTAGCGCCGCTGCTTGTTCGTCTGCGGATACCTCATTCCAGCGCAGCATTTAGTTACTCCATCATCTTTTCAATTGGCATTACTAAGATAGAGTTTGCGCCCAGCGCTTTTAGTTGCTCCATCGTTTCCCAAAATAATGTTTCGCTACTGACCATGTGTAGTGCAACATAATCATCAGAACCAGCTAAAGCAAGTAGAGTAGGTTGACCTGTCCCTGGTAATAAGTCGCAAATTTCATCAAGCTTATCTTTTGGTGCGTGTAGCATGATGTACTTGCTTTCTTTTGCTTGTTTTACACCACGTAAGCGTGGCATGAGCTTATTGATAAGGGCTAACTTGTCAGAATCTTGTAAGTCTTTATTTTGAATTAAACAGGCGTTTGACTCTAAAATAGTATCACCTTGCATTAAGCCGTTAGCTTCAAGTGTTGCACCGGTTGATACCAAGTCACAAATTGCATCAGCAAGGCCAGCACGAGGGGCGACTTCAACAGAACCTGTGAGCATAACGGTGCTTGCGTTAATGCCTTCACGTTTTAGGTATTGTGTTAGAATTTCAGGATAAGTGGTAGCAATGCGCTTGCCTTCAAACCAGCTTTTATCTTGTGGGCCAAGCTCTTGTGGCCATGCAAGTGCTAGGCGGCAAAAACCAAAATCAAGTTTAGCAAGTTTATTTACTTCACTAGGTACGCCTTGACGCTCGCGTTCTGCTTGTACTTCTACAAGTACATTTTCACCAACGATACCTAAGTCACATACACCGTCCATAACAAGGCCCGGGATATCGTCATCGCGCACACGTAGTACGTCAATTGGCATGTTTGTAGAGTGTGCAATTAAGCGCTGCTCACGTAAATTAAGTTTAACACCCAATTGTTTAAGTAAGTCTTGGCAATCTTTAGAAAGGCGGCCACCTTTTTGAATGGCGATACGTAGACGGTTGCTGTTACTCATTATTCATTTTCCTTTAATTTAAAAACTAAAAACCCCGAGGGAACCTCAGGGCGAAAATGAATCTAGTATGTTGATTCGCCAGAGGTTCCTTTTAGGAATAACCTCTCAGCGAAAGACCTGACAGGTTATTCCGGTGAATGGTGGTGATGATGTACTGTTGTCAGGTTTAAGCGCATTATAATATTTCCTAAATAACATTTTGTTTTGTATTACAGAGTCGAAACAAAAGTGTTTAATCTGTTTAAGTAAATTTCACATATAGAAAAACATATTTTTGTTATAGGTGGCAAGTTTTTTTTGCATAAATTAAAGAATAAGCTATAACGGCCGATGATAAGAGTAACCAAAGGAGGAACGCATGGATATTATGATCCCTTATTTAGGGCAAATAACTCGCTTGCAGATTGAATCTAAAGGTGCTTTTCATATTGCGGGGCTAAAAGACTCGAACGCGCAGCGAATTGAGCGTGAAAAGCGGCAAAAAAGGGAGTTGGCTCAGCAAACTAAAATGGCAGAAAAAGCCGTGCAAGAAAGAAAAAAACAGCAGGAAAACAACAACGAAGATGATAACCACTTAGATACATGGGCGTAAAAAAGGGTGATAACTTATTCACCTCAATAGCATAATTAATTAGTTTTTGCTGAGCCGCGATAGGGCTATCGCGGCGATAGCTATTTAATTTTATTTTTCTTTGTTGGCACTGATACTACTTTCAATGAGAGGGGAAATAGTTAGACCCTGAACAATAATAGAGAATATCACGACCACATAAGTAATTATAACAATAAGGTTGTGCAAATCTGATTGCCCAATAAACACCTCATCACGTGGGATTGCTGCGGCCATTGCTAGTGCCAAACCACCACGCAAACCACCCCAAGTTAAGATTTTCACTGTATGTTTGTCGTATTTTCTAAACTTCTTGAACACCACAAACGGCGCGCCAACACTGATAAAACGGGCAAAAAGTACAACTGGTACCATAAGTAAACCTAAGCCAATTTCCGCAAGGCTGATGGGCATAGTGACAATGAGCATACCAATAATCAAAAACAATAACGCATTTAGAAAGCTATCAGTGGCGTGCCAAAAATCTTTTACGTAGCGTGTGTCTTCAGGCCCTGTGCGTTCAGTGGCTTTGCTGCGGGTGATATTACCAAGCAATATACCGCTGGTGACCATGGCCAATGCACCTGATATTTCCCAAATATTGGCAGCAGCAAATCCTGCTGTTGGGATAGTTAAAGTGAGTAATAAACGAATGTTAACATCGCGGCTGTTAATTATTAAAAAGTGGCCTACTAGCGCAATAACTAAGCCAAATACGATACCACCAATGGCATCAACTAAGAATAACTCACCTATATCAACGACTGTTGCTTCAGTGCCATAAAACGCCACTGCAAAAATGGTGGTGAAGATCACCAAACCAATACCATCGTTAAACAGTGACTCGCCTTCAACTTGCACAGATATCCCCTCGGGAGCACGCATTTGTTTGATTATAGCGAGCACAGCTATAGGGTCGGTTGGGCTGATAAGTGCGCCAAACAATAAACAGTAAATAAAGGGGACAGACCACCCAAGTAGCTCAAATGCGTAAAAGCTTAAATAACCAATGATGAATGTTGAAGCCAAGGTTGAAAATAACACCAGAGCAGTGATTTCCCAGCGTTGCTTTTTTAGCGCAGCGAGATTGATTTCAAGCGCGCCAGCGAACAGTAGAAACCCTAACATCCCTTTGAGCAACAATTGGTTGAAATTAATACTTGAAACAACTTGGGTGATCTCAAGGGCGGTTGAGTCGCCTTGTAGTTTTACTGCTAAAATTAATAATAATGAAATCACAACTGAGCCTGTCGTTATGGCAATGGTGGTTTGCATTTTCAGGATGTATTGGTTAGCAAATGCGATAAAAATTGCAATTGCAGATAAAAAACAGATCAGATACCAAGCATTCATAGGTTAACCTTAAAAGTGATTTTCTACTGAAAACTATTAGTGATAAATTAAGTCTGTACATATGCTACTGCGCAAAGTCATATGTGTCACATTATTTATAATTTTTTGACCTACAGCTAAATTTAATCGGTTACCTAAGTGTCTTTTTCTTGGTTTGTATTGATTGCTCTGATAGGGAATGGGATAACAATTCCTTCTTGGCTAAAGCGTTTATGCAGCGCTTTTATAAATGCAGATTTAACCCAAAACCGATTAAAATATTCTTTCACTCTGAGCATTACTGTAAAATTTATACTTGATTGGTCAAAAGTATGATAGACAACAAATGTACTGTAATCATCGACACCCCATTCATGGCTGACTAAAATCTCTCGTGCAACTTCAAGGGTAATTTGTTCTACTCGTTCTAGATCTGATTTGTAATGTACGCTGACTTCCACAGGAACGCTTAGTTCTTTTTCTGGGTAAAAGTAATTAATGATTTTAGATTTAGATAATTGGCTATTCGGTATGATAATCATGTTATTAGGTAGCATTTTAACCCAGGTAGAGCGCCAGCCAATTTTTTCAACAAACCCTTGCTCTTTACTTTCAAGTTCTATGAAATCACCAACACGAATAGGTTTATCTATTACCAGTTGTACACCCGAAAAAAAATTTTCTAACGTTGGCTGTAATGCAAGTGCAACGGCCAATGAAGTGATTCCTAAAGAGGCGATGATAGGTGTAATTGAAATACCTAGAGTACCTAGCAGAACAAGCATCCCGATACATAAAATGGAGCATCGTAACAGACCTTTTATGATACTGTGGCTATTTGAAACCACGGTCGATTTTCGACTGTAATAATCAACAGTACCAAATAAAAAATTATCAAAAAATAGGATCAAGGCAATAATACAAATCGCTTTTGCAGTTGCTTCAATAGGCAAAGGTTGCTCTGCCATAAAGCCTGTTGCATCTAAAAGGTGACTAAAAATAATTAATAGCACCATAATAGTGCACAATGTAACCGGTGTGGAAAGCGAATTAACCAATAAAGTATCAAACACAAACCCAGTTGATTTTGTCCACTTTCTCAATAGCCAAAAAATTATATATTTTAATAAAAACAATATAATAGCGCATGACATAGTGCCAGCAATAAGTAGTAGCCAAGGTTCATCAAACGAATTGTATTGCATTAATTTATCAAGCATTAGCATCCTTTGCGCTTATTCGTTTTACTCTTTTAACTGAAAATATAAGCAATTAGTGTTCCGCCTAACTTGTGTTGTTACAAGTAATGGACTGTATAAAGATTCTTGGGTTATCGTGATGGATTAACTTGCCCTTAAGGCTCTGCTTTTGTAAAATTCCGCAATTATATTTGGTCAAGCGAACGATATTATCAAAGAGCTTTTTAGTGCAACAGGCCCATTAGCGCTTTCCCTTGATGGTTACACCCCTCGGCAACCACAAATTGATATGGCTGTTGCGGTAAGCGAAGCACTGAAAAACCGTTCTCAACTTGTAGTTGAAGCGGGGACTGGTACGGGTAAAACCTATGCTTACTTAGCTCCTGCATTAAAGTCAAAAGGCAAAACCATTATTTCAACGGGGACAAAGGCGCTGCAAGAGCAACTTTATCATCGTGATTTACCGCAATTGGTTAAAGCCTTAGGCGCCAGTAAAAAAACGGCTCTGTTAAAAGGCCGCAGCAATTACTTATGTACCTACCGCTTGAGTCAGCATGTTGCTCATGTGCCAACAGATGACTCTGATGTCATGCATCAACTCGCTATGGTGGCTAAATTTGCTAGTGAAACTCATACCGGTGATTTAGCCGATTGTATTGGCATTGAAGAAGATGCCAAAGTGCTGCCTTATGTCAGCTCCACGGCTGATAATTGCTTAGGTAAAGAATGTCCTGATTTTCAAGAGTGTTATATCCGAAAAGCACGGTTAACAGCCATGGAAGCCGACGTTGTGGTTGTCAATCATCATTTGTTTTTTTCCGATATGGCAGTGAAAGATACAGGTTTTGCTGAACTTATCCCCACTGCAGATGCGTACATTTTTGATGAAGCCCATCAACTTAGCGAAATTGCCAGTGATTATTTTGGAGAAAGTGTTAGTAGCAAAAAGTTAATTGATTTAATTAATGATTTACGTGCTATTTATCGTGCTGAAATCCAAGATATGCTGCAATTAGGTAAAACCCTCAATAAGTTAGAGACCAGTGTGGCTGACTTACGTTTGCAATTTGGCTTAGACAGCAGCCGCGGGGATTGGCGAGAAAAACTTGCCAATAAGGATGTATGTGCAGCCTTGCACCGAGTGATCAGTGATCTAGATTTCCTCTATCAAGTGCTGAAGCATTGTTTAGATAGAAGTGACAAAATAGAACACCCTTTTGAGCGAACCCTTGTATTCAAAGGGCAATTAGAACGTGTATTTGACATTAGCCAAACGGGTTATAGTTACTGGTATGAAACGACCCGTCGCTACTTAACCGTGCATGTTACCCCATTGAATGTGTCCGTTAAGTTTGCGCAAATGATGCAAGAAACTGGCGCGGGTTTTGTATTTACCTCGGCTACTTTATCGGTTGATAATGGCCTTGAGCATTTTAATGCAAGCCTGGGTCTTAAGCCTGCACAAAGCATGATGGTAGATAGTCCGTTTGATTACCATGAGCAAGCATTGTTATGTTTACCTCGCTATCTACCTGAAACACATGCCGCGAATATGCCGCATGCAATTATTAAGCATACATTGGCACTTATTAAAGCAGCGAAAGGGCGGTGCTTTGTGCTTTTTACAAGTTATCGCATGATGCATTTAGTCGCAGAAGGGTTAAGCGCTCAAATCGATTACCCTATTTATATGCAAGGCCAAATGTCTAAACGCATCATACTAGAGAAGTTTACCCGCCATGGTAATGCTGTATTATTAGGCACGGCCTCGTTCTGGGAAGGGGTTGATGTCAGAGGCAGTACGTTAAGTTGTGTTATCATAGATAAGTTACCATTTGCAGCCCCCGATGACCCGTTATTACAAGCAAAAATGCAGGATGCACAAATGCAAGGGCACGACCCTTTTGCTTATATTCAATTGCCTCAAGCGGTTATCGCACTAAAACAAGGGGTGGGGCGATTAATTCGTGATAATAAAGATAAAGGTGTATTAGTCATTTGTGACAATCGCTTAGTTACCCGCCAATATGGCCAAGTTTTTTTGAAAAGTTTACCGCCAATGCGCCGTACCAGAAGCATTGAAGTGGCGAGTGAGTTTTTAGAACAAATAAATTAGAGAAACCAAACATGAGTAATACAGCAACTAATCCTGCGGTAAATTTTTTAGCACTTGATGCATCAACAGAAGCACTTTCTTTGGTGTTAACTATAAATGGTCAGACGTATTCGCATTTTGAAGAGTGTCCTCAGCAACACAGTCAAAAAATTCTTCCTTTAGTTGATGCTCTTTTAGAAAAAGCAAATTGCCGTTTGCAAGATTTAGACGTCATTGGCTTTGGACAAGGTCCGGGCAGTTTTACTGGTGTGAGAATTAGTGTTGCCATAGCCCAGGGCCTTGCTTATGCCTGTAACTTACCGTTAGTTGGTGTATCCACACTACAAATGATGGCGCAGCAAGCATATCAAGAAACCGGTGCAACAGAGGTATTTAGTGCCATTGATGCGCGTATGGGGGAAATTTATTACGCTCAATATAAGCTTGCAGCAGATAGCACCATGGAATTAGTGGGCAAAGAACAAGTACTTAAGCCAGATAATCTTGATTTAAATAATAAGCAGGGGGTGGCTGTTGGTACTGGCTGGCAAACTTACCCAGAAACTTTACAAGGTATTGCTGGTATGACGCTTAATAATGACATTACACTGCCAAATGCGTTGTATATGTCGGCATCAGTTATTAAGGGCTTTGTCCATAACCAAACTGTAGAAGCGGCTCAAGCACAGCCTAAATATGTACGTGATACCGTAACCTGGAAAAAGCTGCCTGGTCGCGAATAGAATAAACTACAAACTTGCAAGGTCACGGATTATGGCACATAATTCAAGTGACCTTTTTGATGAGAACTGCATGTGACTTTACCCATTGGCTCAGGTTTTTACACGGGGGATATTCCCGGTAAGATTACCTCTAAACAGAATGTAGCTAATAAACCGCAACGTTTATTAGAGCAATCTAATGCCCATGAACAAAAGCCAGAATATGTTAAGTCGAGTCAAGAAGGCTTTGATCTTGCTCAGAAGCTTCAATTAAACAGCAACAAAACCAATACCCAATATCAACAAACAATCTATGACCAACCCTCACCTAAAGTAAGTAAAGCCATTTCCACTTATACTGAATTTGCCAACCTTGAGCGCCGCGCCGAAGTGCAAAACCTAATTGGTGTGGATATTTACGCTTAGAGTAATCGCTTATTATGGCGCTAGCACTAATTACATCATCTAGTAAATGTAATGCAGATGTTGCTTTTAAGTAACTTTTAGTTGCTGGTTTTTTGATTTAGCAATAGGTTCGACTTGTTAAATTTCCTTATTTAGGTATTGTATAAAAAAAATAACAAGAAATTCACCGTGCTTTTTACGAATATTTTTCATCATTTTAATCGTTTAGCGGTAAAAGTGTCATCTAATACAGTAATATTGTCTTTGCGTGAAGGCTATATTGCGTTGATCCCTTTTTTTATAGTTGCTTCATTAATTACACTATTAAATCAATGGTTTAATATAGCAGGGAGAAGTGGGGGTTATGCATTTTTAAATAGCTTTAATCAATTAATTTGGGCTTTGTTTCCTTTAATTACGTTATTGGCTTTTAGCTATTACCTAGCAAAAAATTTACGGCTAAATACCATTGCAGTGCCCGTGTTGGTGATAACCTGTTTTACTGCCAGTACGGGTTATTTTTATGATACCGGGACGCAAATCCAGATCGACAACCGCGCAGGGGTTCTATACTCCATTTTGATGCCTATTTTTTGTTGTTATCTACTTAAGTTTTTTTCTTCATTTAGTGCTTTAAAATTGGTTGGGATCAGTACCATAAGTTTATTCTTACGAAAGCACTTAAACTTGATCTTCCCTTATTTGATAGTCAGTCTGCTCACTCTTTTAGTGATCCCAGTTATCACTGAACTTGGCAAACTTGGATTATCCTATTTAGTAAGCTCAAATGATGACGTGTCTATTTTCAGCAAAGTTAGTTTACAAATGCTGGGTGCGCACATCTTATGGTTTTTTGGTATACACGGTGATAATGCTTATCATATTTTAGCGCCAGCAGCTTATACCAACTATACCCTTTTAGGTGGCTTAACCAGCTATAACTTTTTTAGTATCTTCGTGTTATTAGGGGGAACGGGGTGTATCTGGGGATTGATCATTACCTGTTATTTACTGAAAGACGCTGAGCATGAGCGCAGTATTGCACGTATATCGATGCCATTGGCGGTTTTTAATATTAGTGAGGTGATGATTTATGCGTTACCCATTGTGTTTAACCCCTTCTTTTTAATTCCTTTTTTGTTAACACCAATTGTAAACGGTGTTATTGCTTACACTGTGGTTGAGTATGGGTTTGTCGTGATCAATGCCAGTGATAATATTCCTTGGTTTACGCCGGTGTTTTTAAGCGGCTGGATGGCAACACATAGTTGGACAGGTATTTTATTACAATTGGTTTTAATCCTGTTAAATGTGGCAATTTATTACCCATTTGTATTGGCAAATAAGCGTTATAATATTACTGGCAAAGCGGTTGATATGCTGGTGAAGCGATACAGTGCTGGGGCGACAATTGAGGGCAGCTCTGAGCAAAACTTTGTAATTTCCCACTCCAAAAATCAATTACAACAATATAGTTTAAAGACGGTGACTGATGCCTTAAATAAAGGGGCGCTTACGTTATATTATCAACCCAAAATAGATCCCATATCGAAAAATATAGTCGGCTTTGAAGCGCTTCTTAGGTTAGTTCAAGCGGATGGTGAAGTCGTTGGCCCTTGGTTTTTAGATACCTTAGAACAACATAATTTGATGTATATTATTGATGACTTTGTCATTGATCAGTTGGAAGTCGATTTAGCTAATTTTGCCGCGCAAGGTTTTAAACCGAAAGTTAGCTTTAATATTTCGCCACAAAATTTATTAGCCGGTGCTTATAAGCGTGTGGTAAATGCATTTGCTCGTTTTCCAAATCAAGTCGAAGTTGAAATTTTAGAGTCCAGTTATATAGAAGATTTTGAAGCAACCGTTAAACTCGTAGAATATCTTAATAAACATCAGATCAAGTGTGCAATGGATGACTTTGGTACGGGGTATTCATGTTTATCAGTATTGTCTAAACTTAATGTAGTAAGCGTCTAGCAAAATACACCTGCCAGTAACTCAGTAAAATGATTAAGCTATTTCCAAATTTCAATGAGGAGATAGTCATGAGAAAAACGCGTAGCCTAGAACAGTGGCGCAGTATTATTGAAGAACAACAAGCCAGTGATTTAACTATCACTGACTATTGCCAGCAAAATGCTTTATCAAAAACAACGTTTTATGCCGCGCTAAGTAAACTTAATGCCTCATCAGGAAGCTTTGTTCGAGCAAACGTCACGAAACACGTCGATATCATCGAACCACAACAGCCAATCATCCTCTCGATTAGTAAAGTAAAAGTCAGCTTACCACCCACAACGTCTGCATCTTATCTAGGCCAATTACTGCGCGAGCTTGCCCGATGAAAATGTTTCTTGAACCTAAATGTATTTACTTACACCGCGATGCTGTGGATTTTCGAAAATCTATTGATGGCTTGGTCGCTATCGTTGAAGGCGAGCTTGAACGTGATGCCTACACTGGCGCGTTGTTTTTGTTTTGCAATAAGGCGAAAGATAAACTCAAGTTGGTTTACTGGGATAGAACGGGATTTGCATTGTGGTACAAGCGGTTAGAAAAACAAAAATTCAAATGGCCAAACCAAGCGAGTCTACAAGATTTTGAACTCAGTCCCCAGCAACTGGATTGGTTGTTGTCGGGGTATGATGTTCTTGGTCATGAGGAGTTGCAGTATCAATCTATGATCTAATTAACAGTAAACGATCATTGCCACACATCCTATTTTATCTGCCATGCAAACAAGAAAAGTGCACAAAGTTTTGTTAAATTGCAGGTATGAAACTCGATGCACACTCACTGCCTGACGACCCAGAACAACTCAAACGCATGTTACTTGAGTTGCAACACATCGTTGTGAAAAAGGATAAAGAGTTAGCTGAAAAAGACGCGCAAATTCACGAATTACTGCAAGCTTATAACGCAAAACTTGCCAAAGAGTACGCAAAGAAATCTGAAAAGATGCCGGGTGCAGGCGAAGTATTCAATGAAGCCGAAGACATTCTTGATGAACATGATAAAGCGCTATTGGCAACATCAGCCTCAGTAAAGACAGAAAAAGCCAAACCGAAACGCCGCCCACTGCCAGCACAGTTACCTCGAGTTGAAGTGGTTATTGACCTTAATGAGGGTGATAAAAAGTGTGATTGCTGTCAAAGCCCACTACATAAAATGGGTGAAAGCAGCAGTGAAGCACTCGAATTTGTGCCAGCGCATATCAAAGTAATCAAAACCATTCGTCCAAAATATACGTGTCGTCATTGTGAGCGAGAAGGGATTGAAAGTGTGGTGAAAACCGCAAAGATGCCCGCAACAGTTATTCCAAAAAGCATTGCAACGCCCAGTTTGCTGAGCCAAATAATCATGTGTAAATACCAGTTTGGTTTACCGCTTTATCGCCAAGAAACGTTATTTTCTGATATCGGTATTGAGTTGAGCAGACAAACCATGTCGAGTTGGATGTTACGCTGTGCTGAATTATTGTCACCGCTCTATCAGCGTTTAAAAGAAATCTTGCTATCTCAAGCGGTTATTCATGGCGATGAAACCTCGTTAAACGTTATTAACGCAGATAAAGCGACCAGCTATATGTGGCTGTATTGTTGTGGCGATGATAAACCGGGTAAAGGCACTAATATTGTCCTGTTTGATTACCATAACAGTCGCGCAGGCCAATGTGCGGTTGATTTTCTTGATGGTTACAAAGGCTACATGCACGTTGACGGCTACAAGGCTTACGAGCAAACGAATGCAACACTGGTTGCGTGCCTAGCCCATATACGCCGTAAGTTCATCGAGGCCAAAGGCAATAATAAAAAAACCGTCAAAGCGGATGTAGCACTTAACCTTATTCGCAAACTCTATGGTATTGAGCAAGCCATCAAAGGTAAACTGGCCGATGAAAAATTCACCGTTAGGCAGCAAAAAGCCAAACCAATCGTTGATGAATTGTATCAATGGTTACTCAAACACAAAGACAAAATCCCTCCTCAAATGGTGCTAGGTAAAGCAATTTCCTATGCGATAAATCAGTTTGATAAATTCAGGCGTTACCTCGATGATGGCAGGCTGAGTATTGATAACAACCGCGCAGAGCGAGCCATAAAACCGTTCGTAATAGGGCGAAAAAACTGGTTATTCTCAAATACCTGCAATGGTGCACATGCCAGCGCCATACTCTATAGCCTTGTTGAAACCGCAAAGGCCAATGATCTTGTAGTGCATGACTATATTACTACTTGCTTACAACATATTGCGGAGCAGCCAGATAACCTTGAGCCACTTCTGCCTTGGAACTTTAGCAAAGCTAGGTGTCGTTAGCTATACGCTTACTTAATGTAAATACCATTAAATTAGATAAAAGCTTATTACCCGAGTGTGATAACGTAAAATCGGCCGCGCTCTTGATTTAAATCGCAACGAACGAAACATTCGTTGTTATGACTAAGGTTCAAGCTACCTTGTTAAATGTTTAAGCAAGATGTTTCTCGCACCATTCATGTCTCGGCCAACGGTAAAGCCATCGCCTTTAATGACTTTTGATGAACCTAGTTTTGTATTAATAGAACCATCCCAAGACCTAGTTTTAGATGTGTATGCCTCGTTACAATCAACAACTTGCTTACCGTACTTTTTTGCGTACCACTTTAGGCGCAACTTAAAGCCGTAGTGGTTTAAATCAAGCATCTGGCGGCAAGTGTTGCGGCGGATTGTTCGAATATTTTTATTTTTCCGTGTAACCATCCCTTTTGTCTCGAATGACGGCAAAAAGATAACGTCATAGCTCGATGTAAGTTCATAAGCTAGTCGGTTGTGTAAGTCCAAGATAAGGTCATCTTTCTTGCACTTTAAACGGTTAATCTCACTCTCAAAATGAACGATACGATCTCTAGCCCATTGGGGCATATCAGGGAATTTAACGCCTTTCTGAGTGTTTAACACTTTTTGCTTTTGACCGATCAGGTTATCCACACGTTTCATTAACGGGAATAGCTTTTCTTTGGCAAAGTTATCACCTACGACCAACGCATCATCTTTACTAAAGCAAGTTGCAAACGTTCGTACACCTTGATCAACACCAACACATTTTACTTCACCTTGGATCTCGGTTTGAAGCTTGATGTGTTGCTGCACTTGGATAAACCATCGTCCTTTGTCGCAAGTGACAATGCAACTTTTACCAATTGCCTCACTTGGTATGCTTTCAGTTAGGTGGATCTTTCCTAACGCATTTACGCAAGGATTTAACCCCTTTGGTAAGCGGTCGATACTAAAAGAATGCTTAGAGCCCTTGCGGCTCTTAAATCTAATCTCACTAAAACCAGACTTGGCGCCTTTCAATTTCTTGTTGTTGCTGCATACCGCTTTGAATGTCGTGGCAGCAGCTAAAGTTCCGTTATCAGATATTAAGGAGTTATAAGCCCTGCCAGACACTTTTTGTTCTTGTTCGACTTGCGCCTTAATTGCGGGACGCATATTGATGAACTTACCGCTTTCATCCTTGTAATCATCCTTGCGGAATCGCTCGACAGCTAGATTGTAAGATCTGCGATAAAGCGCCAACGCATCAAAGTAAGCAGTCTCATTCTCTGGGTAGAACCTGATCTTTTTTGATGCTATTACTTTGGCGCCTTTCAGCGGATCGTTTTCCGTAATGGCTATTGCAGAACGAGGTAATAAAACCGATAAGTTCAGCGGTGTCGAACGATTCAGTGGTGTTATTCGAGTCATCCAAGATCTCGATTCGTCCACCCGATAATTCAACAAGCTATTTGATAAGCTCGAAACCAGACCTTGCGAGTCGGTCTTTTGTGGCAACCATAATGTGGACTGAGTGACCGAGCATTGCTGATTCCAGAATGGTTTGCAGTCCTTTTCGTTTAAAGTTGAAAGCACTGGCAACGTCACTGATAAATTCTGCGTCAGGATACCGTTCGAGCAGGATACGCTTTTGCGTGTCGATACTAGACTTTTGCTTGATTGAACTAACTCTTGCATAGCATATCCTCCGTTGTTGGGTAATAAAAACGCGGTTGTGACCGCCCTCAGTTTGCTTAACTTTTTCGTAAAACCCGCTTTCTATTTTTCGCCTAATTGTTTGCGTTGTAACGCCCTCAATCTTGGCAAGTTTTGTTGTGGACACCCACATAGATAAGAATACTGTATATACATACAGTACATCTTACAATGTTATTTCAGATTATCAAGTTAAATATTGCGATTGTTGCATTTGGTTTTAACTGTATCAACACTTGGCGCAAATATGTGACGAGCTTGGTTTTAATATTGTCGCCGAAGGGGTTGAAAGTGAATTACATGAATCAGTGGTAAAAAAAGCCCAAATACATTCTGCACAGGGCTTTTTATACAATAAAGCATTAGCGTTTAATGTTGCGTTAAGCTTATTAAAAAAAGCTTAATTGATAAAGTTTATTAATTTATCAGCGATATCGGTATTATTCAGCGAACCAGTAAATTCGCTCGCACCTGCGCCATATGCAAACACTTGCACATCGACAGCAGTGTGACCGCCCGTAGTCCAACCAGTAAAGCTTGCCTTGTTAATAATATCTTTAATGGCTAGGTTCAATGGTTTTTCACCTAGTTTTTTCGCTTGTTCAAGCTTAAGTTTATTTTCAGCTGAAAATTCAATATTAGTATTTGCTTGCCAAACTGATTTCATATCGTTTGATTCGAGCAATAAACCGGTCAGTTTACTTGCTGTCGCTTTTACACCTTTAATAACCTCAGTTTCCCACTTATATTGACCATGGGCACCAATTGATAATCCCCCTGTTGAGTGATCGGCAGTTACCACTAACAAGGTATCAGGGTTGTTATCTATGTACTTTTTAGCCAATTCAATTGAGTTAGCAAAGTCATCCATTTCAGCCATGGCACATGCAATATCATTTGCATGGCCGCACCAATCTATTTGACTGCCTTCAATCATGACAAAAAAGCCTTGCTGTTTTTTTTCATCAAGCAAATTTAATGCTTTATTAGTCATTTGTGCTAATCGTGTAGGGTTTTCATCTAAAGCGAATGGCATACCAACGGGTGCATATAATCCTAATGCAGGGAGCTGCTTAATGTCTTTTAATGCGGTAAAGTCATCGCTGTATTGGTATCCAGCTGCTTTAAACTCTTCAACTAAATTACGGTCTTCACGTATAAAGTACTTAGTACCACCGCCGAGCATAAGATCTACAGGTAATTTCCCGGCGATTTTGTTATCGATATAATCATTGGCTATTTCGTCATAGTTACGACGTGACTCATTATGAGAGGCAAAACTCGCAGGCGTTGCGTGATTAATTTGCGAAGTGGCAACCAGCGCTGTGATCATGCCTTTTTCTTTTGCTATTTCGAGCATGGTTTTAACAGGTTTTTTATCGGTATTAACAGCAATAGCCCCGTTATAACTTTTATGACCTGAGCTGAGTGCTGTTGCACTTGCTGCACTGTCTGTCACATAAGTATGATCATCAGGGTAGGTATACGCCATGCCTGTTAGTATTGTATCGAATACAGTTGTTTCAATCGGCTTTGTTGTTGCGTCATCTTTATAATAGCGATACGCAGTAGTATAAACCGGCCCCATACCATCGCCAATCATGTAAATGATGTTCTTAGGTGCTTGCTCTGCATAGACACTGCTCGAACAAAGCAACGCCAATAGACTTAATTGTTTTTTCATTTTTGTACCCTGTTTATTGTATGGTGTTATTGTATATGCAATGTATTATAAATAAATGTATTTTTCGTTAAATGGACTTAAAACGTAGAGGAGTAACTTGGTGCAATCATTTTCAGTTCAAAGTGGCGAATTAGCACTTCATGGCCTAACCTTTGGCGAAGGTAAAGAAGTTGTGATTGCATTACATGGTTGGTTAGATAATTGTTATAGTTTTCGGCCAATGCTTGAACATGCTACGCTCAATGCAACATGGTATTGCATTGATTTTCCAGGCCATGGGCGTTCTGATTGGCGTAGTAATGATGCTCACTATTATTTTGTTGACTATGTAGATGATGTATATAACTTAATCGCAGAACTGGGGGTTGAAAAAGTGCATCTAGTGGGGCACTCGATGGGAGCGATGGTCGCAGGGCTGTTTGCCAGTTGCTTTGCTGAAAAAGTAATCTCTGTCACTTTAATAGAAGGCATAGGAGTGATCACAACACCTAGCGAAGATGTAGTTAAACAACTTCGTCAGGCCATTACTAAGCGCTATGAGTTACGTAACCGAACAGCACGAAGCTATAGTTCAAAACAACAAATTTACAAAGCGCGCGCGTTGTCGACAGATTTACCGATGAATTTAATTGCGTTATTGATGCAGAGGAATTTAATTGAAACCGACACAGGTGTGAGCTTAAGAACTGATCCAAAGCTTAAAAATCATTCAGGTTTTAGGTTTGATGAAGCACAATGTATAGCTATTATAAAGGAAATAAATGTGCCATGTCAGCTCATTATTGGTGAGCAAGGATATCCGTTTGTAACAGAGAATTTGGTTAAATACAGTAATTACTTCAATGGCTTAAATGTAGTTAAAGTACCAGGAGGTCATCACTGCCATATGCAAAGTAATGAGCAATGCCTATTGCAAGTTCATGCATTTATGCTGCAAACTGGTGCATGTTAATTGTATAATTGCCCCAAATGTGGGATTATTTGCCCATTAGAGTATTTGCTCGATTGTTAAAGTGCCTTACATAGTTTAAGGTTTAATAAAAATAAATTATAAACAGAACAGGAGCTAAGAGTGGAAAAGATCTGGCTTAAGCGCTACCCAGAAGGTATGCCTGAAACTATCGACCCTGAACACTATAATTCGTTATTAGAAGTGTTTGAGAAGAGCTTCGCTGATTACAAAGATTTACCAGCCTTTACTAACATGGGCAAAACACTAAGTTATAACGAAATGGACAGCGCCACAAAACGTGTTGCTTCATACATTCAAAACGACTTAGGGTTAAAGAAAGGTGCTAAAGTTGCGGTCATGATGCCCAACTTATTGCAAACGCCAGTGACAATATTGGGTATTTTACGTGCAGGCTGTGTAGTGGTTAACGTTAACCCACTTTATACTGTTCGTGAACTAGAACACCAGCTCAATGACTCTGAGTCTGATGCTATATTTATCCTTGCTAATTTTGCCGATACGTTAGAAAAAGCACTTGGCAACACCAAGGTAAAACATATTGTTGTGACGCAAGTTGGCGACATGGTTGGTGGGCTGAAAAAGCATATTGTTAATTTTGTGGTAAAGCACGTCAAAAAAATGGTGCCTAGCTACAATTTACCAAACCCAATTAAATTTTCTCAGGCACTTGCTGGGGACGAAAGTCGTTATACAAAACCTGAAGTAAATTTAGATGATTTGGCTTTTTTACAATACACAGGTGGTACGACCGGTGTATCGAAAGGGGCAATGCTAAGTCACGGCAATATGGTAGGCAACCTTGAACAGGTGTCTGGTTGTCTGGATAACGTTTTAGAGCGTGGCAAGGAAGTTGTTGTTACAGCATTGCCGCTGTACCATATTTTTGCACTTACCGCTAACTGCCTTACATTTATGAAATACGGCGGACTTAATCTATTGATCACAAATCCACGCGATATGCCTGGATTTGTGAAAGAGCTAAGTCAGCACAAATTCACTGCAATTACCGGGGTAAATACACTATTTAACGGTTTATTAAACACCCCAGGGTTTGCTGAGCTTGATTTTAGCCACCTTAAAATGTCATTAGGTGGCGGTATGGCGGTTCAACGCCCAGTGGCTGAAAAATGGCAAAAAATTACGAAAACTAAATTAATGGAAGGCTATGGCCTAACTGAGTGCGCACCACTCGTTACTATTAGCCCTTATGATTTAGATGCATACAACGGCTCTATCGGCTTACCAGCACCTAGTACTGAACTTAAACTAGTGCTTGATAATGGCGAAGAAGCCGCTAAAGGTGAGCCGGGCGAGTTATGGGTTAAAGGTCCTCAAGTTATGGTGGGTTATTATAACCGACCAGATGCAACCGCTGAGTGTTTAAAAGATGGCTGGTTTGCTACCGGTGATATTGCAACTTACGATGATGAAGGCTTCTTCTATATCGTTGACCGTAAAAAAGACATGATCATTGTATCTGGCTTTAATGTGTTCCCAAATGAGATTGAAGAAGTGGTTGCTATGCATGATGGCGTACTTGAATGTGCGGCTATCGGTATACCTCATAATGTAAGTGGCGAACAAGTTAAAGTTTTTATTGTTAAAAAAGACCCATCTTTAACTGAAAAAGATATAATAAAGCACTGTCGTGATAATTTAACTAATTACAAAGTGCCTAAGCTCGTAGAGTTTAAGGATGAGTTACCAAAAACCAACGTTGGTAAAATACTCAGAAGAGCTTTGAAAGATTAGCAACTATAAAAAAACCGGCAATTGCCGGTTTTTTTATTGTAGGAGCAAAAGTGCAATACCAATTGATTCAGACCCAAGCGCAATTAAATCAGTTTGTTGAACAAATTCGTCATAAACCTTTATTGGCTATTGATACTGAGTTTATGCGTCGCAGAACACTTTACCCTGAAGTTGCGTTGATTCAGGTATACGATGGCGAACATTTGGCGCTGATCGACCCATTAGCAGAACTTTCATTATTTGATTTTTGGCAAATACTGCGTGACGAGAGCGTGTTAAAAATTTTGCATTCGCCTTCAGAAGATATAGAAGTATTTCAAAAGTATGCGGGGTTTGTTCCAACTCCATTATTTGATACTCAGTTTGCTTTGCAATTATTAGGTCGTGGTAACTGTATGGGTTTTGCACATATGGTAAAAGCATTACTGGATATTGATATCGATAAAAGCGAGTCGCGCACTAATTGGTTACAACGCCCGTTGACCGAAAAACAACTTGATTATGCCGCCGCTGATGTATTTCATCTGTTACCCTGCTTTAAGATAATCATTGAACAAATTAATGAAGCTAATTACTTTCAGTTAGTGATTAATGAAACGGATCTTGTCGCTCAAAAACGCGCTTATCAGGTGCCAGATGAGTTACTATACAAAGATATTAAAAATGCATGGCAATTAAAACCATCAGAATTAGTGATTTTAAAAGAGCTAGCTGCTTGGCGGAGAAATAAAGCCATCCGGAAAAATTTAGCATTAAACTTTGTAGTCAAAGAGCATAACCTTGTTGAGATAGCGAAACGCAAGCCGACGAGCCTTAATGCATTACGCAATATCCCTGATGTAGAAAATATTGAAGTAAATCGTTCTGGTGTTGAGATATTAAAATGTATCGAAAAAGCCAAAGTGATCCCAGTATCTGATTACCCAGAGCAACTTAAGCGCTTAATTGATTTCCCAGCTTATAAAAAAGTGGCGAAAGAGATCAAACAAAAAATCACAAAAGTGGCAAAAGAGCAGGGGATCCCTGAAGATGTAATGGCGTCTAAAAAGCAAATAAACCAACTGATCAGCTGGAATTGGAAATTAACCCCTGAACAACGTAAAACACATTTAAAGCCCGATTTACTTAACTCTTGGCGCTACGATTATGTAAAAGATGCATTACAAGAGTGGGATGTGTAATTACCCGTTACAGAGAATTAGCTTCAGTATCGCAGCTTTTGCAACCAAATAAACCCCAGTAATTCTTACTGGGGTTTATTTATTGTGTTCTTGTAATAAATAGCTTAAGGCGCGTTGCGTTGTGTTGGTGAAGTTTTAAAATCTCCGACCAGCTCGTTGGGGTTAACATGTTCTTTGTATTGGTGTGTTGCTGACGCCCACCACATCAATTGATTAAATGTGCGGCCATAGTAATTTAGCCACGCACTTTCATCTTCACCTTCTTGTATAGAACCATCTTCATTGAACACCTCTTGGGCTTTAGGAAGGTGGATCATTGCGGAGACCGATAAACAACCCAGTTCAGCTAAAAATGTGCGCATTCCAACGGCTGCACGCATGCCACCCCATTGCCCGGCGGAATAAGTAACAATCGCGCTTGGCTTATAGGCAAATGAAGAACTTGCAAAGTGATTGAGCAGATTGGCAAGAGCAGGGCTCATAGAATGATTATATTCAGGGCTTACCATAACATAGCCATCAGCTGCGGCTATTTTATCAGCAAGGATATTAAGTTGCTGCGGGGCTTTTCCTTTAGCATAAGCGAACTGTGGCTTGAAGATAGGGTCTAATTCATAATCAAGTGGGTCGATTAGTTCAAACTGATGATCGCTATAATTTTGTTGTAAACAACTAAGGCAGGATTTCGCAACCCTTAAACCTAGACGAGCAGGTCGTGGCGGCGTGCTATCGCGTACTGTGCCTAAAAAAATAAGAAATTTCATCCTTTATACTCCTATTTAGTGTTTATAGAAGACTAAAAAGGCGCTTATCAGCGCCTTCAATGATTACTTCTTCTCTTCGTCAGGTAAAGTGACGTTGAGTTCAAGTACGGCTAAATCATCTTCATTTTGATCAAACTGAACTTGCACTGCATCAGTGTTCACATTTACATACTTACGTATCACATCAAGAATGTCTTGTTTTAACTGTGGTAAATAATCCGGTGTACCACGTTGTGAGCGCTCGTGCGCAACAATGATCTGCAATCGCTCTTTTGCTAATGATGCTGTATTTTTCTTTTCTGAGCGGAAGTAGTCAAGTAAAGACACATTAACCTCCAAATATCCGTTTGAATAAACCTTTTTTCTCTACATCTAAGAAGCGAAAATCAACTGTTTCACCTAGCAAACGTTCTATAGCATCTGCATATGCAAGTCCCGCGTCAGACTCAGCGTCAAGAATAACGGGTTGGCCTGAGTTTGAAGCGCTAAGCACGGCTTGAGACTCTGGAATAACACCCAATAAAGGGATAGACAGAATATCTTTCACGTCTTCTACAGAAAGCATTTCGCCTTTTTCAACACGGTCTGGGTTGTAACGCGTTAGCAACAGGTGCTCTTTGATATTCTCGAGCCCTTCTTCTGCGCGTTTTGACTTGCTGTGTAAAATACCTAAAATACGATCTGAATCTCGTACAGATGATACCTCTGGGTTCGTCGTAACAATTGCTTCGTCGGCAAAGTACATTGCCATCATTGCGCCAGCTTCAATCCCTGCTGGTGAATCACAAACAATGTAATCAAAATCTTTTTTCAGTTCGTTTAAAACGCGTTCTACACCGTCGCGGGTGAGGGCGTCTTTATCGCGTGTTTGCGATGCAGGAAGTAAAAACAATTTTTCAACACGTTTATCTTTAATAAGCGCTTGATTTAGATTTGCTTCACCATTAATTACGTTTACAAAATCATACACTACTCGGCGCTCACAACCCATGATTAAATCGAGGTTACGTAAGCCAATATCGAAATCGATAATAACTGTTTTATAGCCTTTAAGCGCTAAGCCTGTGCCAATTGCAGCACTTGACGTAGTTTTACCTACACCACCTTTACCCGATGTAACGACAATTACTTTTGCCATAAGATTTATCCTTTAACCAAAGCTGAAATTTCTAAAGATTCGTTTTTTTGTTGTATCTGCACAGCCTGACCCCAGTGCTCACCCTGCAATGAGTCACTGATCCAGTAATTACCATCAATTGAAACTAGTTCAGCTTCTAATTTTTGGCAAAAAATGTGCGCTTCTTTTAAACCTTGTGCGCCAGCTATTGCTCGCCCACGTAAAGTGCCATAAATATGTACATTGCCATCGGCAATAACCTCAGCACCATGGCTGACTGCACCTAGTACAATTAGATCTCTATCTTTTGCATACACTTGTTGACCAGAACGAACAGTGCCGTTGATGATCTGGGCAGGTAAATGAACAGTCTTTTCAACAATCGATGTATTAGGCTCCTGTTTAACAGGCTCACTCTTAACGTCTTGTGAATAATTTAAAACCGAAAGGCCTGCCGATTTAGCTTGAGTATGCTGCTCGTCTGAACCGTTACACACACCTACCGCATTAAAGTTTAAACGTTCAATTAGCGATTTTAAGTGAACAAAATCTATTTCATTGTTTTTAACTTCAATTAAATTAACAACAATAGGCGCGCCTTCAAAAAACCGAGGGGCTTGAGATATTTTTACATAAAGTTGTTCTGCTAAAAGGTTTATATCAGTACTGTACAAGTGTAAAACTGATAATGTAAAAAGATTTCCCTTTAACTCAAAAATTTGGTCCGACATATACACTCAATTGTATTTTTTTTGACTAGAAATAAAATTAAATAAACACAGGCTGAATAAAGCCTTAATTTATATGGGTTAAGATGAAATTTCTAATCTAATTTTTCTAACTTATTATTACTCTCATGTTATAGTGTGCAGCACTGTTAAGCAAGATTTTAGTAGGGTCATAATGCTCACTGCGGTATATAAAAGTAAGAAAAAAGCGGATACCTTTCTTTTTGTTGAAAAAAGAGATGATTTTAGTAAGGTTCCGGAACCTTTGCTGGCCATGTTTGGTCAACCACACTATGTAATGATTATTAACTTAGCAAAGCGTGAACACTTAGGTGGAGCAGACTTAAATACAGTTAAGCAAGCGTTAACAGATGATGGGTTTTACTTGCAACTACCTCCACCAGAGGAAAACTTACTCGCTGAGTTCAAAAAACAAAATGGAGTTGAAAGTGACTAAAAATTTAACCACTAAGTTGGCTGCTATTATTTGCAGTGCCTGTATTAGCACATCGGCGCTGGCCAATACCCAAGAAAAGTTCGACGAATACGTCGCTAACCTTAAACAAGAAGCAGCAGAAAAGGGCTACGACAATCAACTAATAGAAGATGCATTTGCCACTGCTAAGTTTAAGAAAAAAGTAATCTCAGCTGACAAAAGCCAACCAGAAGTGGTTGAAACGCTAGAAACTTATTTACCAAAACGCGTTCCCCAATGGAAAATAGACCGCGCACGTAAATTATACGCTGAAAATAAAGAAATTTTAGAGCAAGTGGCAGACGAGTTTGGCGTTCAGGCGCGTTTTATTGTTGCACTATGGGGCCTTGAAAGTAACTTTGGTAAAATCCAAGGTGGCCATAATGTTATTTCATCGGTTGTGACTCTTGCATTTGATGGTCGCCGCGAAACCATGTACAAAAATCAACTTTGGGCCGCGCTCGATATTTTAAAAGCCGGGCACATTACATTAGATAAATTCAAAGGCTCGTGGGCAGGCGCGATGGGGCAAACGCAATTTATGCCAACCTCATTTAATGCTTACGCGGTTGATTACGATAAAGACGGCCGTAAAGACATTTGGACCACCCAAGCTGATGCTTTTGCTTCCATTGCCAATTACCTAAAACAAGCTGGTTGGAATGACGACCTTACATGGGGTCGCCAAGTGCAATTACCGGATGGGTTTGATTCAAGTTATGTATTACAACGCGGCACCAAAACCCGCAAACAGTGGCTCGAATACTGGGCTAAATCAGAGCGTTCACTTGCTGATTGGCAAGCCCTTGGCGTTCGTAAAATGGACGGCACCGATTTACCCAATGTTGATGTAACCGCAGCACTTGTAATGCCAGATGACATGGGCGGTCGTATGTACTTAACTTATGACAACTACAAAGCGCTCATGCATTGGAACCGTTCATACTACTTCGCCACCAGCGTAGGTTACTTATCAGACCGCATTGGTTATCCAGCGATTTAGTAAGTAATTAGGTAACTAGGTTCTAGGGTGTTTTTAGAAAGCGCGAGTTTATCTCGCGCTTTTGTTTGTTAAAACAGATAAACTAGCTAAAAGCGGTAAGCTTTAAGCGGTAAGAACGGCGTTAAAATTGGCTGCGTAGGTTGGGTAGAGTGCAACGAAACCCAACGAAAAAATCCCTCATCAGTCTGCATTTTGGCTCAGCATTATCAAGTATTTTTGCTTTCGCATTGTGTGTTTTAAGCTCTTAAAGTGATTCATTCACAAAGAGGGCAAGAGACGCTGCGCTTAAGAGTAGATATAAAAGCTAGTTTAGAGCGGTAAGCTTTAAGCGGTAAGTTCAGCGTTAAAATTGGCTACGTAGGTTGGGTAGAGTGTAACGAAACCCAACAAAAAAATACCCCATCAGTCTGCATTTTGGCTCAGTATTATCAAGTATTCTTGCTCTCGCATTGTGTGTTTAAAGCCTTTAAGTGATTTTTTCACAAAGAGGGCAAGAGACGCTGTGCTTAAGAGTAGATATTAAAAACTATAAGTAACAGGGTAGAAAATAGACTGCTTTGTGTCATAAGCACAGAGTTAAAATGATTTGATGTCTGAAGACAAGATTTGACCCCTTTGTCTCTGACCCCTTTGTCTTGTGAAGACAAGATTTGACCCCTTTGTCTCTGACCCCTTTGTCTTGTGAAGACAAGATTTGACCCCTTTGTCTTTATAGCTAACGGTGGATTTAGAACATTGGATTCGCCGTAGGATAAGGATGTGCTACTGGCAGCAATGGCGTTCTCTATAAAGGAATAGCCCGCACAAAAGTACGCAGTTTAATGAAATTGGGTGTTAGCGAACGACTCGCCATAGCCTGTGGTATCACCAGTACCAAAAGTAGGCGCTTGGAAGCGAAGGCCCTTGTAGAAGCTCAAAAACAAAAGGAATTAACATTGCGCTAGGCAATAACTACTTAGCATCACAAGGTTTAGCGTCATTGAGAGGTATTTGGATCAATATTCATTACGGGAGGTGAACCGCCCATTGCGGACCCGCATGATGGGTGGTGTGGGGGCTGGAGGTTAGAGACCTCCGGCTACCCGATTGTGTGGCAAATCTCATTTTTCATCCGAAGATTCAGCAGGTTTGGTATTATGAGTTTCAGGGCATAAATGGTCTGCTATTCCATGCAGCAGCACTCTAATTCTCGATTGGTCGACATGTGCCATTGCCATGTCTATATTACCGTGACCATATCCGGATCGGTATTTATCTGCTTCTTCACGTAGATCAGAGGCGGTTCTTGAACGAAAATCAAAAGTAGGGGCATTTTCCTTAGAAATATATGTATCAATATCAGCTAATAGCTTCTCATCTGACAACTCAAGGATAAGATTTAAGCACGCCAGCCCACAACAAGCTGTTTCTAAGGATGCCCAACCAGTCTGATATTTACCTACCTTACGTGTCCAGCTAAGAAGTAGGTCTCGAATTTCAAGTGCTTCCGTATCACAACCACGTTTATGTGCATCTACTGCGGACTCGAATATTTTATCTGCGATACGGTAAGTTTCTATAAACTTTATTGTCTCTTCATCATCAGGAATCCATGAAAGCACATAAATCAACCAATGAGCCGATTTTCTTAGATTGTCTCTATGATGATCATCGCAAACATCCGAACAAGAAACAGCTAGGAGTAATTTTGTGATATGTACTATCCAGTGGACTAAATCGAACGTAAGTTGCGATCTTTTCTCAATCGCCAGCAATAATAATTCTTTTTCTGTTTGATATAACCCATCTGCCCACTCTTCTATATGGCCGATAACTCTTTGTGCTGCTTCATCACCGGGTTCTGCATTTGATAAAGCATTTGCTAATTCCGTCAACCATGCCATTAATGTATCGTTGCTGGTTCCGGAGTAGTAAGGCGCTAAGCTTGTGCTATGAACTCTCGTTAGCGGTCCATCAGGTATCTTGAGATACATTTCTGCAATCAGTTTTACATCATCTCGCACCTCTTTGACTGCATAGCGCACATCCCATGACTTGCTCCGTAGTAATTCGAAAGTGAGAGTTGCAAGCTGTTTAACTGCTACTTGGGATACCGGCTGGTAGTTTTTATTAACAGCACCAGTGCAAGCTATAAATGCAATTTTCTCCGAGATAGAGGCTGTGTACTCAGGCTTGTCATGTGCAACGATAAGTCTAGCTGCATTTCCTAGCAGTGATACACCTTCAATTAACACATCAGCCATATCATGCGGAATAACACTTTCTACAGCGCTTGTCAGATAGCCTGATATTAGATGGGCATGAGACCGTACAGCATGCTCATCTCCATATTCAATGGATAGGTAAAGTTGTGTGAGATGAAGTAGACTCTGTAGATTTTGCTCAATGAATTGCTCATCTTTTCGTGAAATACCTACTTGCACATTCTGCCGCAAATGCTCAAGTGTGTTTGTCAGAAATCTATCAGACGACAGCGGGTTATCGAAAAAATAGTTGTTTGAGAAAAATGTTTTTCCTTTTGTTTTAATATACAACGCATTGATTGCGACTATTCCATTAAGCGCAACTCGTGAAACCTCGTGATCGCCTTGTTCTGCGTACCGCCTTGAAAAGGTAATGCAATAGAAAATTGCTTTCTCGGCTGATGTTGTCCAATTTGGGTGTAACTGAAAATATGTGACACGATCCATGTCATATTTACTTCTGATTTCCTCATCTTCTGTTCCAGCATTTGCATTTTCTTGAAATATCGGCGCCGTCCGTTTTATGGCTCTATCCCATATTTTAAAATTCTTTTTCGTATCAGCAACCACCAACCCCAACTGCATAGTAGGGCTAATCAAAGTAAGCGCTCTGCGGTACGCAAGCACAAATAGCAATATAATTAACAACGAACACCAGGCTGTTGCTGCAGTAGCGCTAGCCACCCAGGATTTATCTGGTATCAGTGACAACCCTGCGATGATCGCCGCCAATGAGAATGTCGCAACAAATGCTCCAAGCAGCTTTATATCTGAGCTAAATTTCCTGAATAAGCCATGCGGCATACGCTCAACATTAACCTGCATTGCAAACATGATGAGTGAAAACGCGATAGCGGTAGCACCGATCAAGGCGCCACCAAGAGTAAGAAAAAGTGCCCTAATCGAGTCGAGTCGTTCTGGTTCGGAAAAATATGGTTCAAAATAACCTTGAAGCGCTGGAACAAATATTGCGCTTGTCACTATTAGCACCGCTAGAAATATCAATCCTAGCCTGCCACCATAGTTCGACTTAATTTCGAAAAACCAGTTTTTTAGGAAATAGGCATGCTGCCAACCTTTAGCATGCCAAAGAATCAACGATTCTTTGGCTTTTATCTTAATCGCAATGGATTTATGTTTTATCTTTTCCCAATGCACTAAAGCTTTGTCGATCACAGCTTGGCGAGCCCTCTATTTAATTAATCTCTTTCGAAACATTTCGTGCATTAGATGTTTTCCACGGCACTTATATTAGTGCTTATAGAGACACACAACAATTTTATAGTGCGCGAAGGGCGGATATTTCTGCTCCGACACACTCATATTTATATATTTTTAACAAATTAACTAAGATATTACTATCATTAAGTTTTCTATTATCTTTCAAACAAAGCTAAGTGGAATAATATACGCGCGTCGTTCATATCCTTGAATATGTGAGCAAACGACTACTTAACTAGCTCAAAGTACTCAGTCAGCAGAAAGCTAAATAACTTCGATGTGTATGAGGTTAAATACTGTATTTGTCTGTGGGGAGTTACTAGTACAACTTATCTTTTTATTCACCACAGAGAACACAAAGGCGCTTCGCGCTGCACAGAGTTAGAACATTAATTCTTGTATATTTCTCTGTGATCTCGGTGTCCTCTGTGGTTAAAACTTTTAGAACCTAGAACCTAGAACCTAGAACAATAAAGCTCGCTAACTTTACTCTCGTCCCTCGCAAACTCTATTTCTTCAATATCTTATCTTTAAAGTCGAGTACTTTACCTATGCCTGAGCCTAGTTTCATTAAGCTTTGTAGTTGTTCTGGGCTTAGGCGTTGTAATTCGGCTGACCATTTTGTAACGGTTTCGAGCAAGTCGTGGATTTCTTGCATTTGTTGCTGAGCGAAACGTTCATCATCGTTGTGGGCTTGTTCTATAATATTGTCGCGTAATAGGCTGAGTGTTGGGTCTATTTCGCGTTTTTTACGTTCTTCAAATACGCGGTTGGCCATGTCCCAAATTGTACCTGCTGGTGCGTAGTATTCTTTGCGGTCGCCGGGAATATGCTGCACTTTAATTAAGCGCCATGATTGCAGCTCTTTGATGCCCATACTGACATTACCGCGAGAAATGCTTAATGCATCCGCGATTTCATTGGCTGTCATCGGTTCTTTGGTAATGATAAGTAACCCGCACATTTGACCAATAGTACGGTTAAATCCCCAACGGCTGCCCATTTCGCCACAATGCATTACAAATGCATAGTTCTTTTCAGATAATGTCATAGCTTTTTAAGTTTCAATAAATAATGAAAACTATGCTAGCACGCTGAAACTTGATAGCAAGATTTACTACAAGTAACGGCATATATTTGCCTGTAAATTGTGCTGTGCATGTAATTTAGTTTGCGGTTGTTTCTATTTTGGTTATGTGTTTTACATCTTTTCTTTATAATTTAGCAATCAGTGGAAGTTTCAGCTATTAAGGACTGAAAAAAGAGTGTGTAAAGTGCACATAGTGCGCTTACACACTCAACTTTTAATAGCTGATAAACTTACAGTTTATAACTCAAGGTTAACTTAGCGTTGCGCTCTTCACCTGGCATGCCACCTAAAAACATTGCTTTAGAGTAATACACTTTATTAAATAAATTATTTAAGTTTAGCTGTACGCCCCATTTATCTGCGTTATAACTCAGTGCTGCATCGTAGATTGTATAACTTGGTACATATCCATTGGGAATACCGAATGATGTTGAGTTAGTACTACGGTCATCTACATATTTAACACCGGCACTTATTTTTAATGGCTGTGAAAGTTCAAACCACTGTGCACTATAGGTTAACCATGTACTGGCCGTTACATAGGGCACGCCTTTTTGGCGGGTATCAAATGTGCTTGAGTTGGGGTTTTTCTTATCACGGGCATCTTGGTAAACACCATTGATATTCACTTTCCACTGCTCATTTAAATAGGCATTTAAGTCAAATTCAACACCACGGGTTTTTTCTTCACCATCAAAAAAACTCTCAGGAATTGAGGGATCGGGGTTCATATCATCAAATGCTGGGTTGTCATATTCTAAGTTAGTTCGCGCGGTATCAAACACCACTAATGAGGCCAGTAATTGGTCATCAAAGCCTTTCATTCTAATACCTAAGTCAGTGCTAAGTGACTGTGCATCTTCACGGTCGGCCTCATTGCCTGCAACTGAACCTAACACACTATACGCGGTGTGGCCTTTAGAGTGATTTATAAATACTGATATATCATCGCTTGGTTTATAAGTTGCACCTAAGTTATAGGTTAAGCCATTATCGGAAGTGCTTGCTTCTGGTGTTGCAGCTGCGGCACTTGCACGGTAACGGGCGTCTACACCAAAGTGTTCATACTTCTGTGTAATTTCGTTAAAGGCAACACCAATACGGGTGGTAAACGTGTCGTGTATATAGGCTACGTGCTGAATGCCAACGCCCCACGCTTGTACTTTTTTATTGTAATTACTGGTTTTTAGCGGATCGTAATCACTAAATTCACCTTCAGCCCAATTTGGGTCACGAATATCTAAAATATAAGGTAAAGAACCTTGATAAGTGATGTCGCCGTTTTCATCGGTGAGCACGTAATCTTTATCCCAAATCGAATATTGTGTGAAACGTACATCACGGTCTTCGTAATTGGCATTAACTAATAGTTCGTTATCGATATCACCTAGGCTAAAGTCATAGCGTAAGTCTGCAAAGTATTGCCATGATTTTTCATCCGCCTGTACTTGGCGAAATTCTTGCCTGCGCGCAGCATATGGGTAAAGTACATCGTCAATAACAAGCGGCGCACGTGGGGCTTCGTTGATCACACCATTGCGTTGCCAATAAACGTAGTTATAGGCACCAGTTTGTCGCGCAAAGCTAGACTCGTAATTACGATATTGTAATTGTTGGTTTAAAAATAAATTATCAGTTAAATAATAATTATGGGTCAGTTTAAAGCGCAGCTCTTCACCTTCATTGTCTTTGGCCATGGGTGAAATGATCCCGTTATGACCAAACGAATAAGGTGTTAAACCATCAGAGGCAGATAGAGAGTTGGCAAGTTGCTCACGTTGTGCATCGGTCAATTGTAAACCAGCCATTGTAGGGTCATTGACTAAATCATCGCCAGTTACTTCGCCTGCTGTTTTGCCGTTTACCGACTCTGCATTATAAATACGAATAGGGTGCCCGATAGAGTCAACGGCAATTGCATCCTTGATATAGGCCGCAGATATCATGATATCTTGCTTATCATCAAACACATATTTTAGTGATGTGTATATCTCATCACGGTCATCTTTTAAATCACGGTAACCATCACTACGTGCGGTTTTAGCATTAACTCTGTACGCAAGGTTATCTGTGATTGCATCTGTGCTATCAAACGACAGTGAGTAAGTATTCCATTGGCCTACTTCAGCTTGCACTGTGTGCTGGGCTTCAAATTGTGGCTTTTTTTCAATTAGGTTTATCACACCACCTGCACTTCCCATGCCGTATAAACCGGTTGCAGGGCCTTTTAGCACTTCAACTGCTTCAACGTTAGTCAACGAGCGGGTGGGGTTAAAAGTATTACCTAAACCAGCACCACCGTACATTCCATCGTAGGTGAAATTGGCCCCTAAACCACGAATGATTAGGTTATCGCCAATACCGTAGTTATTACCTGCTTGAGTTACACCACTGATATTACGTGCTAAATCTTGCAGGTTATCGACACCTTGTGAATTTATTAACTCTTGATCAACGACAACGATAGGAGCAGGAGTTTCCATTAGTGACATATCAGATTTAGTGGCAAGTCCAGAGTTAAGCACGACTTGGTTTTGCTTTTGATAAACCGTGATATGTTCAAGATCTGATTGCTCTGAAGACATTGCAGTAAAAGAAGTTAAACAGGCGAGTGTAATTAAAGAAAGTTTATGTGTTGTCATAAATAGTTATCATTTGAAATTTTATGTAATGATAATGTGTTGCGTTTTCATTTCAAGTTAAAATGTATTGAAATAGGTAATTAATTAGTGTGTTAATATCGTAGTAACTATTATTTTTTCATGTGTTAACAAGTGGTTGAATTGCGAACATGGAATGTTAATTATAAGAGGGGAAGGTGATGGGATTAATTATTAACCCCATCAACGTGATTATTTGTATGTTTTACCTGCTTTCATCACAAATTCAACCTGTTCAAGTTGGCTAATATTTTCAAGCGGGTTTCCCTTAATGGCGATTATATCAGCTGCAAAGCCGGCTTTAATTTGACCTAGGTTACTGTCTTGTTTAAGTAACTTTGCGCTATTAATTGTAGCTGATTGAATGGCTTGTAGCGGTGTCATGCCAAACTCAACCATGCGTGAAAACTGTTTTGCGTTGTCGCCATGTGGGTAAATAGCTGCATCAGTACCAAACACCATGTTAACACCGGCTTTTACAGCACGAGAAAAACTATCCCGTTGTCTTTTTGAAACAAGTCGCTCTTTTGCTAAGTTTTCTTCAGCAACACCATTTTGCTCGCCATAGGTTAAAGTATATTCGGTGTTATAAATATCCATAGAAAACCAGGTGCCGTGTTTTTTTGCCAATTTGATTGCTTCATCATCAACGTAACTCACATGTTCAACACTGTCGACACCGGCTACTATTGCAGCTTTTATACCGCTGGTGCCGTGTGCGTGAGCTGCTACGGTCACACCGCGCATATGGGCTTCATCAACAATGGCATTCATTTCATCTTGGCTATATTGTTGAATACCCACTTTTGTGCCTTTAGAGAATACTCCCCCCGTGGCACAAAATTTAATAACGTTGGCACCATACTTTATGTTTTCGCGCACTTTTGCTCTTGCTGCCCACGGGCCATCAGCCACGCCCTCTGCGGTATATTTCATTTCAGGTGGTAGTCGGTTGTTATCACAGTGTCCGCCTGTCACACCCAGTGATGGGCCTGCAGCCCAAATACGAGGACCTGTAATATCACCGGCATTTATACCATCTCTTACTGCAATAACACTGTAGCCACCTGCGCCAACATTACGTAGCGTGGTGAAGCCTGCTTTTAATGTTTTTTCAGCGAAATAAGCCGCTTTAATTGCTTGGCGTGGCACTGATTGACCAATACGCTCGCTTCTTGGCACCGTTGGATCACTGGTTAAATGGACGTGCATATCCATCAAACCAGGAAGTAAGGTTAATTCAGGTAGTTCAATATGTTCATCACCTTTTGCTAAAGTCGGCGATTTTTTATAGTCAATGTTAGTGATCACACCATCATTAATGGTTATCAAGGGCTGACTTTTTAGTTTGCCTGTAGCAACATCAAGCATGGCTTTTGCGCTAAGGTAAGTGGTGGCATGCACATTTGTCGCCAAGCTAAATAGACCGATAGACAAAGCAAGTAATTTTTTATTCATTTAATTAGGGTTATATGAGGATTTGATTATTCAATTTAACAATTCATTTTCCCTAAGTAAATAAATGCGCGATAACTTACAGCAAAGCTTGCTAATGATTAACCGCAACACGCATAATTGACAGCACTCACATTCAAGGGTTTTATTATGAAACAAATTAAGCTGGCATTATTAAGTACTGCAATCGTACTATCTCTGAGTGCTTGTAAGGAAGAGCTGGTACAGCAATCGTCAAGTGCTGAATCTGCTCCAAGTAATCCAAGTGACCATGTTATTTCAGCGGCTGAACAACTCAATACTTTAGTCAGCAATTACTTTGATGAAGGACTTGCATTTAATCCGGTAGGCGGCACATTTTTAGGCCGAGCAGAATATAATAATCAATTTATTGCGCCCATTAACGAGACTAACATTACTAAAAAGCGTGACTTTTATCTCAGTTATCAGCAGCAACTTGCACAAATAGATAAATCTTCTTTAACAGGGCAAGAGCTACTTAGTTATGAAATACTAGCGCGAGATCTGGCGTTAATTTTACAAGGGCAGCAGTTTCCAAGCCATTTAATGCCAATAAATCAAATGAGTGGTGCGCACAATACATTTGCAGGTTTTGGCTCTGGTAAAAGTGCGCAACCGTTTAATACCGCTCAAGATTACATTGCATTTATTGAGCGAGCAGATGCATACACCGCTTGGTTACAAAGCGTTGAAAATATGATGCGAGAAGGTATTAAACAAGGTGTTGTGCTGCCAAAACCGTTAGCTGAAAAGCTACTCCCGCAGTTTCAAGCACATATTGTTTCAAACGCTTCTGAATCTTTATTTTGGGGGCCGATAGACAACTTTCCTGAAGATTTTACGCAACAGCAGCGTGTTGAAATTAGTGCAGGCTATAACCAAATGATCATGCAAACTTTAGTACCTGCATATCAAAGAATGAGTGAGTTTTTAGCTAATGAATATATACCGAGTAGCCGTGAATCGATAGGTTACAGTGCTCTGCCTAATGGTAAGGCATGGTATGAGTATGAAATTAAAAAACATACTTCTTTAGAATTAAGTGCGGATGAAATCCACCAAATCGGCTTGGGTGAGGTTGAACGCATCTTGACCCAAATGAAAGAGGTTAAACAAACCGTTGGTTTTGAGGGCGATTTAAAGGCGTTTTTTCAACACTTACGTAGCTCTGATGAGTTTTACTATGATACGCCTGAGCAACTTATTGCAGCTTATGAGCAAGTAAAGGCTAAAATTGATGCCAAAGTGCCACTGTTATTTAATGTTGCTCCAAAAGCGGATTACATTGTCAAAGCGGTTGAAGCGTATCGGGCTGAGTCGGCTGCTGGCGCATCATACCAAGCACCTGCACCGGATGGTTCTCGTCCGGGTATTTTTTATATCAATACCTTTAATTTAAAAGCGCAGCCTAAGTTCTTACTTGAAACACTGTCAATTCACGAAGCAGCACCTGGGCATCATTTTCAAATAGCCTTACAACAAGAAATAGAAGGACTTCCATTATTTCGTAAGTTTGGTGGCTATACCGTTTTTGCCGAAGGGTGGGCACTGTATGCTGAAAGCTTGGGTAAAGAGCTTGGCTTATTTACCGACCCCTATATGTGGTATGGCCGTTTAGCGGACGAGCAATTACGTGCAATGCGTTTAGTGCTTGATACCGGTTTTCATGCCAAAGGCTGGACGCGTCAGCAAGGCATTGACTATATGCTAGCTAATTCTTCAATGGCGTTAAGTGATGTTACAGCAGAAGTAGAACGTTACATTGCTTGGCCAGGACAGGCGCTTTCTTATAAGTTAGGGCAGTTTAAAATCCAAGAGTTACGCGATTACTGTAAAAAAGCATTGGGTAATAAATTTGATATTAAAGAGTTTCACACTCAAATATTAGTTGACGGTGCACTGCCAATGCCTATTTTAGAAGCTAAAATTAAAAGGTGGGTTGCAGCACAAAAATAACCTTTAGCGCGAATCTAGTGCAACAGCCTGGTGCGTAACGTGAGTTGCTTTGCGCACATTGGCTGTTTGCGGTAGAATGCGCGCTCTTAGGGGCGCTGAGTATTAACATGTTAGACAATCAATTTTGGCTTAAAAAATCGCTTGAGCAAATGTCACAACCTGAATGGGAAGCCATTTGTGATGGCTGTGGTAAATGCTGTTTAAACACATTTATTGACAGTGAAGATGAAGACGAATTTACAGCAACAGATCAACTGCGTGAAGGTGAAGAGCTTATTTTCACTAACATTGTATGCCAATACCTTGATAATCAAACGTGTGGATGCAGTGAATATGAAAACCGCCAAGTGTTAGTGCCATCATGTGTAAAATTGACCAAAGAAAACCTCGATAGCATCTTTTTTATGCCACAAAGCTGTAGTTACCGTCGCTTACACGAAGGGCGAGGGCTGGCATCTTGGCATCCATTAAACAATGGTGGCAGCAAACAACTTATGCATGATCTTGATATTTCAGTGCGAGATAAAACCGTTAAAGATTGTGACGTAGAGCTAGACGATTTTGATTTATACGTGGCTTATTGGCCAACACAGGACGCTGATTAATGACTGACTTAGTCGCGACAATAGGCTTAATAAACCCAAAAAGCCCAACCAATGTAGGCGGTGTTTTACGTGCTGCAGGTTGTTATAACGCCAAGCATGTGTTTTTTACCGGTACGCGTTATTTAAACGCAAAAAAGTTTCATACAGATACAAAAAATGTGATTGAACGCATTCCACTGACTTCTGTTGACGATCTTAAGCAAGCAAAGCCTGAGGGGGCTAAAGCGGTTGTGATTGAACTTATTGAAGGCGCCACACCTTTACCTGAGTTTACTCACCCAGAAAACGCTTTTTATATTTTTGGCCCTGAAGATGGCTCAATTAGCAAAGAAGTACTAAATTGGTGTGATGAAGTTGTTTATATCCCTACAATTGGTTGTATGAATCTAGCGGCAACCTGTAATGTCGTGTTGTACGATCGACTAGCCAAAATAGGCGGGGTTGAAAGTTCAGACGCGACTATTAAACAAAGCCGCGATACCAACAATAAAATGAAATGGGCAAAAACCTAAATCATTAACCTCAAACATTAAAACTGGTACGATGCACTAATAATTGGTCCATGCGTGATTGTTTTATATTCAAAGTGACTTTTATCTGCCTTATCGCCAGTGCTGTAATCAACATAAGTGCCTTTATATAAAGCAGATACATCCCAGTGTTCACTGAACTTGTAGCTCACGCCCAATTTTAAGCTTCCTGTTAGCTTGGCAGCGAGGCCAAACCCGCCAATATCACCGGATGAGGTAAATAACCAGTTTTCTGCAAACTGTCTATCAATTTTGTAGCCTAATATAATATCAATCCAGTCTTCATCTCTATCGATTATAGAGCTTGAGGGTAGCCTGTTAGGCTCAAGGGTAAATTGATAGGTATTGTCCCATCGGCGTAAACCAATATAGTTCACCCAATTACCTACACTAGGGCTTGATTGTTTATGGGCAACAGCGACTTCCAACACACCTTGCCTGACTCTAGCGTCTAATACACCCAGCACGGGTTGTGACTTTGATTTACTTAAATCCATGTAAGCCCAATCAAATAGTAGCCCCCAGTTGCTTTGATTAAAAGCCTCACCTCTGAGCATGAAACCACTGTCTAGATTATTCAAAATGGTGTCGAAATCCACTGCAAGTGGGGTATCTACAGTGCCAATTGATGTGTCCCCATCGATACTGGTAAACATGAGATAAGGCTCAATTTTAAAATCCCATGATTCAGCGTAAGCCTGTGTACTAACAAAGTAACAAAGTGTTGTTAGTAAGAAGGGGAGAGTTTTCTTCATTTTCAGTCCTTGTGCGTTTATCTGCTGCCTAAATTGAGTATAGTTTGATTTTTATTTTTTGCTGTAATGTTTGCAATATGACAAAAAATAAATTGGTAATGTCTTGTGGTAAGCTTTTATTTTGATGTTATTCAGGATTGCCGAATAGCCAGTTGTTATTAACTCTTTGTTATTAAGCTAGAAAAATACAAAAAGTCAAAAGGGGTAAGTTTTTGTTTGTAAAGAGTTATAAAATTGTTAGTTAATTAAAACTAATGTGTTAGAGTTTTAGTGAGTAATAGGTTAACCAATTTATGTAATCGGTTTTCTTTTTTGGTAACCACACACAATAATAAATTTAAAGGGGGGGTGATGATGAAAATCACACTACTTTGCTACTGTACTCTCGTTAGTTGTTTGTTGATATTTGGACTCAGTGGTTGTGGCTCGTCAACCTCAACGAGTACACCGGTATCAAGCGCTGTTGTTGAGCCTGTTGATAACAGCTCAGATGTTACTGATGAGGGCAGTCAATGGGAGTTCTTTGATTTTTCTTCGCCGGTAACTATAAATGCGGTTCACATTGCATTTAATAACGGTAACCAGCGTTCAAACCATTTTACGCTTGACTCATCCAACGATAACCAAACTTGGACTACTCAACTAGATACTGTCAGTGCAGTTAACAGCACTGAGTTTGAAACATTTAATTTAGCTGACAAGGTAACAGCTCGGTACTTTAGAATTGTCGGCTTAGATACTAGTAATGATCAGTCAAAGCCTGTATCTGCAGTGAAATTTACCGCCCAATCAGAGCAGGGTTCTGATATGACTCCTGCTCGAATTGAAGCTGAGGATTACAGTTCTGCTTATGATTCAACATCTGGGAATCAAGGGGGCGAATATCGCACAGATGATGTCGATATTGTTCAAACTTCTGATGTGTCGGGAGATTATCATATTGACTTAGTAACGGATACTGAGTGGTTAGAGTATGCTATTAATGTTGGTAGCAGTGGTGAATATACTGCTGATTTACGCATCGCTTCGGGTAATGGGGGCGGCGCAATTGCGTTTTTTATAGATGGTTTCGAAAAAGCGATGTTTACCGTACCTGCTACAGTGCAGTGGGAAACTAAAACGATTAATTTAGGCTACTTAACGAGTGGTCAGCACACGCTAAAACTGGCATTTTCTGATGGTGACTTTGAACTTAACTGGTTGGAGTTGGCAAAAACGAGGGGTCAATTAGCACAGTTAGATTCAAGTTTAGCGCCAGCAGCTAATTTTGATCTATCAGATTGGTACTTAGGGGTACCTATTGATGAAAATGGTGATGGTAAATCAGATTCTATATCAGAACGTGAGCTTGCTGCGGGCTACCAACATCCTCAATGGTTTTATACTGCTGATGATGGTGCCATGGTGTTTAAAGTGGCAATTGATGCGCCTAAAACATCCGCTAATACCAGCTATAGTCGAAGTGAATTACGCGAAATGTTACGAGCTGGAGATACCAGTATCCGCACGCAAGGAGTGAATAAAAACAACTGGGTGTTTTCAACCTACTCATCAGATGATAAAGAAGCTGCTGGTGGTATTGACGGTGAATTAATTGCGACATTGAAAGTTGATCATGTGACAACGACAGGGGATAGCTCACAGGTCGGGCGGGTAATTATCGGGCAAATTCATGCAAAAGATGATGAACCAGCGCGTCTTTACTACCGTAAATTAAAAGACAACAGTAAAGGCTCGATTTATTTAGCACATGAGCCTAATGGTGGAAGTGACCAGCTTTATAACATGATTGGTTCAAGTAGTAGCACAGCAGTGGACCCTGTTGATGGCATAGCACTGGGTGAAACCTTTACTTACTCGATAAAAGTGACAGGAAACACCTTATTGGTCACTATTATGCGCGAAGGCAAAGCAGATGTTTCTCAACGAGTAGATATGAGCAATAGTGGCTACCATACTGGGGATGACCAATATATGTATTTTAAAGCGGGTGTTTATAATCAAAATAATACAGGCGATCCTAACGATTATGTTCAGGCATCATTTTATAGTTTAACGAATTCACATTATTAATTTGACCGTTGAAATTACGATAATTTCATACTTATGTTTAAGAACGTTCCAATTAAAAGTTTGTGATCTTATTTGCTCAGTGTGTAGAATCATTCATAACTTGTTAATGGAGTGAAAATCACGTGAGTGAAATAAATACAAACCAAAGCTTTGCCACCAATGATGCGCAACAAAATAAAAACTACTTGCCAGCATTAACGGCGATGACAACCCTATTTTTTCTATGGGGTTTTATTACCGTATTAAACGACGTATTAATTCCCCGCTTAAAAGGGGTATTTGATTTAAGTTACACTGAAGCCATGTTGGTACAGTTTTGCTTTTTTGGTGCTTACTTTATTGTTTCTTTACCTGCCGGGGTTCTAGTCAATAAATTTGGCTATAAAAATGGAGTCCTAACAGGCTTAATTGTGGCTTCAATAGGGTGTTTATTATTCTATCCAGCGGTAGTTGTACACGAGTACTGGTTATTTCTAACTGCATTATTTGTACTTGCTGGTGGTATTACTGTTCTTCAAGTGTCTGCTAACCCTTATGTTGCAGCCCTTGGCCCAGAAAAAACCGCATCGTCTCGTTTAAACTTAGCTCAAGCATTAAATTCGCTTGGTACAACAGTCGGCCCATATGTCGGTGGTATTTTATTTTTTGGTGCGGCAGGTTCATTAACTGCAGGAGCAGCGAGCGCTGAGTCAGTAAAAGTCCCTTATTTAATGTTAGCGGGCGCTTTATTAACTATTGCTGTGGTTTTTGCATTTTTGAAATTACCTGAGATTAGTGCGCATAAAGAAGAACAAGATTGTAAAGCTAAGGATCACTCTTTAACGCAAGCGCCACACTTAATTATGGGTGTAGTTGCTATTTTTTGTTATGTTGGCGGCGAAGTCGCTATTGGTAGTTTTTTAGTTAACTTTTTTGGTGAGGCGCATATTGCTGGCCTTGAAGAGCATGCGGCTTCTGCTCTGATTGCCTATTATTGGGGCGGAGCAATGGTTGGCCGCTTTATCGGCTCTATTTTATTACAAAAAATAGCGCCTTCTAAAGCGTTAGCGTTTAATGCATTCGCTGTTATAGCACTATTGTTAGTCACTATTTTTACGCAAGGTAATGTTGCACTTTACAGTGTGTTAGCGATTGGCTTATTTAATTCAATCATGTTCCCAACTATATTTTCAGTTGCGATTGAAGGTTTAGGCTCATTGACAAGTAAAGGCTCTGGCTGGTTATGTTTAGCTATTGTCGGGGGAGCTTTAGTGCCACTATTACAAGGTTTTATAGCGGACACTGTGAATATTCAAGACAGCTTTTTTGTACCAGCTATCTGCTATGCCTTTATCGCTTGGTATGGTTTAAACGTTGTTAAATTATCGTCTAAATGGAAAGCCAAAATTAGCGAGTAAACACACGCTTTAGCACAATATCGCAATAATATAATGCACTTGATTTTATTAAGTGCATTTTTTTATGTAAGTGCGTTAGCTACGTTGCTCTCCTGAGTTGCTCACAGTGTATGTGTAAGAGTTTTACTACTATCAATGCTCTCACTATTTTATATACCTAGCTTGTATAAATAGGGTATGAATACGTATTCAAGCTTAGGTGTATGAGTAATTTGTAGGAACGTTCCAACTAATTGCGTTTATTATAATAATAATAACGCTATGCTTTATTATTGATTGCCCATTTTGCTCAACAAACAATCTAAAAACCAGTTTTTGTTCATATTACCGTAACAAATACCGATTAAATGAGACAAGTTAACTCTTTTTTGCTAAAACTAAGGTGCTATCAAATAATAAATAAAATAGGCTTGCCATGTTTAGTTCGTTTAAATTCACTACTAAAGTGACTATTGCCGCGTCAATTGTGTTGGTGTTGGTACTCGGGTTGTTCACAATCAATAACTTTGTTTCTATGCGATCGCAAACACAGCAGCAGCTTTCTTCAGTGCTACAAGAAAGTTCTCAGTCGGTTTCTCAAAACATTGCTAACTGGCTAAACAATAAACTGGCGATTGTTGTCGCAATTGCTAAAACTCATCAACAGAATGACAGTAAAGCACTTACTTTAAGTCAGTTAAATACCGCTGAAATGGCAGGGGATTTTAAAAATACCTATATTGGAAAGCCCGATGGCAGGTTTGTTTTAAACGATCAATCTATCGTATTACCAGCTGATTATGATGCCACCACTCGACCATGGTATAAATTAGTCGAAAATAAAACCACTACAGCATTCACTAACCCTTATATAGATGTGACCACTAATGAACTAACAATCTCTGCGGTAGCCCCTATCACCATTGCTGGTGAATTTATTGGCGTTGCTGGTGCAGACATTGATATGCAAACAATTACTAATATAGTAAACGAAATCGATTTTTTAGGTTTCGGCTATGGCTTTTTACTCGACAGTGATGGTCGCATTCTCAGCCACCCTAATACTAAATTAAACGATCAGGGCATGGATAAACTTTTTGCCAAGAAGTTGCCACTTAATCCTGAGTTTGTTGAAATAAGTATCGATGGCAGTGAGCATTTAGTGTCTTTTACCCAAATCAAAGGGATTAAAAATGTTAATTGGTATTTAGGAGTTGTTATTGATAAAGAAATTGCATATTCATCGGTAGCGTCTTTTCGCAACATGGCTGCTGTGTATATGATTTTAGGCATTGCTGCGATAGTGCTGATGATGCAATATGTTTTGCGCTACTTAATGCGCCCAATGCACCGACTTAATGATGCTATAAAAGACATTGCGCAAGGTGAAGGGGATTTAACCAGACGGTTGGAAATAGAAAATGATGATGAATTTGGCGAACTATCAGGCTACTTTAATGCCTTTATAGATAAAATTCACACGTCAATAGATCAAGTAAAAACCACTACTGTTGAGTTAGAACGTTCGGTTGAAAGTTTGGTAGAGCAAACCGAGTCAACCCTTACTATGTATAGCGATCAAACAAAACGCACCGACAATGTAGCAACAGCAATAAATCAATTATCATCAAGCGCTATTGAAATTTCAAATAGTGCCGGTCATGCATCAACCCTGGCAACACAAGCAAATTCGCAATCGATGCAAAGTCAAAGTTCACTGAATGATAATATTGCTGCTATTAACTCACTTTCAGATAATATGGAACAAGCGCAACATACCATCAATGCGGTCGCTAAGCACTCAGCGAGTATAGAGCAAGTGTTAGAGGTGATAAAAGGTGTAAGTGAACAAACTAATTTGCTGGCTTTAAATGCTGCAATTGAGGCTGCTCGTGCTGGTGAAGCTGGCCGCGGGTTTGCCGTGGTTGCTGATGAAGTAAGGCAGTTAGCACAACGAACACAACAATCCACTCAAGAGATTGAAAATACAGTTACACAATTACAGCAAGGCTCTGAAAGTGCTGTTGCAGTAATGAAATCAAGTTTAATTGAAAGTGAAAACAGCGTGAAACAAGCCCACGGTGCAGGTGAAAAGATGGCTGATGTCACTAAAGCCATTGACGCAATAGATAATGTAAACCACAGTGTGGCGAATGCGACAACAGAGCAAAACCAAGTGATACAATCACTCGATAACGATATCCACACTATTAGTGAACTATCCCAGCAAGGACAAAGCAATTTAAATAAAACCTTGCAAGAATGTACTAAGCTGAAACTACAATTTGATGATCTTGAAAAAATGGTACTGCGATTTAAAGTGTAATTGTCACTTTAAAGGAGCCCTAAAAATATGACCGATCCTTTAGACCAACCGAGCTGGTTAAACATTATCAATATAGAAAATGTCTACAGTGCAGAAAAACAGCGCAGGGCATTCACATTTTTTACCATGATCATAATAGCTGTGTTACTGATCACCGTATTAGTTGTGTTGAATTATAAGGATTATGATCCGATTTTATCCGTGGTTATGATTTTAGCTGATATCACACTTTTATCCTGTGCCGCATATTTTATTAAAACCAACAAACTCACAACCGTTGCACTAATTGTGATGAGTATTATTTGTTTACTTTGTTTGGCTCTGGCATACACAGGCGGTAAAGAAAATACGGCTCTTTATTGGCTCATGTTTTACCCAATAGTAGCTTTTTCTACTTTGGGTTTTCGTCTAGGCTTTGTGGTTGTGTCTATTCTGCTGCTGTTAACAAGTACCTTGTTATTTGGCCCTGATGTCGGTCAAGTTGATTATAAGCAGGCTGAAAAAATTCGTTTTACCTTTGCATTTGTATTAGTGTTTTTGTTTACGTTAATTGGCGAATTCTTCCGTAATAAAAGTCATTTAGCGATTGCCCAAATGACCTTATTGCAAAAGCAAGATGCACACACAGACCAATTAACCGGACTTGCTAATCGCCGTTTTGTTACTAATCATTTTCTTCCTTTGGCAAAATCTCGCCCTGAGCAATACTTACCTGTGGGAGTGTTACTGGTTGATTTAGATCACTTTAAAACGATTAATGACACCTATGGCCATGGTGTGGGTGATCAAGTTTTAATTGAGTTTAGTAAAATACTAGAGAATCAACTACGCTCATCTGATATAAAAGTGCGCTATGGCGGTGAAGAGTTTATGATTATTTTACCTCAATTAGGCTTAATCGCTGCGCACAAGGTGGCAGAAAAACTGTGTCACTATGTACAGCATCACCCAGTCATTTTTACAGAGCAAACAATCGATATAACTTGTAGTATTGGTGTGGCTCAAGTAAATACTATTCAAGAATTTAACGAAGCAGTTAAGATGGCTGATGATCATCTTTATGAAGCAAAAGATTCAGGTAGAAACCGCGTGGTTTCATCATTTAAAAAGGATAATAATGAAGCCTAAAGCTCAACTCATTTATATTCATGATCCAATGTGTAGTTGGTGTTGGGGCTATGCGCCTACGTGGTCTAGATTACAAGCCTTACTTAATGATGACATTGAGGTTATTTATAAAGTTGGAGGACTTGCAGCAGATTCAGATACCGACATGCCAGTGCAGATGCAAACTATGCTCCAACAGACTTGGTGCACCATTGCGACAAAATTAGGCACTGAGTTTAATTTTGACTTTTGGCGGGTATGTAAACCAAGGCGTTCAACCTATCCAGCATGTAGAGCGGCGATAATCGCCCGCGCAAGTGATAAAGAAAGCCAAATGATAGCAGCTATTCAACAAGCTTATTATTTAGAGGCAAAAAATCCTTCGGATGACGATGTGCTTTGCCAGTTAGCACAAGAGCTTGGTATCTGTAGTGCTGAAGAGTTTAGACAACAACTAGTAAGTTCAGCGGTTAATGAGCAGCTGATAGAAGAGCTAAACTATATTAGGCGTTTACCTATTCAAGGGTTTCCGTCATTAGTTATTAAACAACATAATCATTTGTATCCCATTTCAGTTAATTACACTGATGCGCAGGCAACTTACTCAGAAATTAATACGGTATTAAGTAGTATATAAAGTGGGGAATTGTAAGGGCGGATTTCAAAACCGCCCTTAACTGTTTGTGGTGATCAGCTTAAGTTATAGAGATTTATTGTCAACCAACTCAAAATTCATTGTACACATGTCACCAAATTTAACCGTAGATTTTGCTCCTACTAATGTTTCATGCACGCCGGTGATCGCACCTGAGCTACACAATGAACCTGCAGGTAGCGTTATACCGCGCTTAGCACAGCAATCAATCATAAACGCGAATGCTGCCATCGGGCCATTTAATATGCCATCTGTTGGTGCTTCGTTTACTAGTTCATCATTAATGCTAACACTGGTGTTCATGTTAGAGATTTTATCTTGCCAGTTTTCAATAACAGCCCCTTTGATCAAACCATATTGATTTCCGATATCTGCAATGATTGCGGTTGGGCCATAGCTATTTAAATCAATAACAGGGCTACTAGCAATTTCAATACCTGCATATACATTCTTTACAAGGTGCTCAACACCTTCTGCGGTATTAATCGTTCCAGGTAAAATATCCTGGTTTGTTTCAATTACAAGCTCTGCCTCGATAGCAATAAAACCACCGGCATAAACAGGTAACTTAAACTCTTCACCTGAGGCTTGTTGTTCATTTAAATCAACATAGATGTTTTTAAACACAGGACCTAAAATTCGCTCTTCACCGTATTGTGCTCTTAGTTCCGGTGGTACCATACCCACTTTCCAACCAACAATTGCGTCTGATGATGCGTCAATTGAACCATTTTGAACGGTATAAGCTTCTTCTAGAGTACTTGGAATTGGGCCTGGAAATGTATCTAATATTTTATTGTCTTTACGAGCGGTAGATAAAATGTTGGCTAACTGACTAATTTGTTCATTTGTCATAGAAGGGGCTGACATACATGTCCTCACAATATTGGATAAAATTAGGGTGCTAATGTGCATTAGCAAAAGTGGTGCACAAAGTATAAACGCTCTAATTGTGCAAAAAAAGCAATATATATGAATTTTTATGTAAACAAGATGCAGTATTTTCATCTTGTTGAAATTTATATAGGTACAAAAAGTTTCTATTTTAAAGTAACTTAGCTTGGCACAATAAAAGGTATGAAGTGATATATTAATTTGCAATGTTAAATAGCTATGCAACTTTATAGCTATGAAACTTTTTTTATTTTTTATTTATAGCACTAAAATATGTTTGAAATAGTTAGCTAACGTTAACTCCTCGTTATTGCCTAACAATCTTGTTAATACAAAAGGCTTTAAAACACTTTTCTTACTTGTCAATGCGTTACTTTTGTTACGGCTGTCATAAAAAAGACTTTTTCGCGCAACACTGTTGTCATTTTTAAGCTATAGAATCTCGCTCATTAAAACAAACCAATTGTAATTAACGAGTAAGGTGTATGCGATGAAAGGCGTTAAACCATTGATTCTAGCAGGTATTGTAGCAGCAACTGCAACAGTACATGCAAATGAACTAGATAAGGTAATCGACAAAAGCAGTGAAATAAACCAATCAGCTGCGCAATCACAAACAAAAATAGACAAGATTGCAGATTCAATGCAAGGACGTCTGCAACAGTTCACAGCCCTAAATAAAGAAATTGACGGCCTAGCTGTATACAACGCCCAGTTAACAAAGCAACTTAATAACCAACTAACAGAAATGGAAGACTTAAACGCTTCTATGGATAAAGTATCGGTTATTGAGCGTCAAATTACCCCATTAATGATTCGTATGATCACAGGCCTTGAGCAATTCGTTGCCCTTGATGTGCCTTTCTTAAAAGAAGAACGTGCAAAACGTATTACTTCTTTAAAAGAAATGATGGATCGTGCTGATATCAATTCAAGTGAAAAATTCCGCCGTTTACTAGAAGCATACCAAGTGGAAGTTGATTACGGTCGCACGATTGAAGCTTACACAGCATTATTGAGTGTAGAAGGCCAAGAGCGTGAAGTTGATTTTCTTCGCATCGGTCGTTTAGAGCTTATCTATTTAACTCGCGATGGCAAAAAAGCGGGTAGCTGGGATCAAAAAACAAAGTCTTTTGTTGCGCTACATGACTCAACGATTAGCCAAATCAGTAAAGGCTTACGCATTGCTCGTAAGCAACTTGCCCCAGATATGTTAACACTACCAGTACACGCGGCTGAATAAGAGGTTTATGACAATGAAATTATTAACCAAAATGACAAAAATGGCCGCGTTAGCAACAGGCCTAGGCTTTGCTGCAACAAGCATGGCAGCAGAACCAATGGATTTAGATGCCTTACTTAAAACATTAGAGCAAGGTAAATCTGCACAATCAGCACAAAATCAGCAACGTGAACAAGAGTTTAAATCGCGTCAAAACGAGCAAGTGCAAATGCTTAAAGATACGCAAGCTAAACGTAACCAAATGCTTGCTGAGTCTGAACGTCTTGAAACTCAGTTTGAAGAGAACGAAGTTAAGTTAGCAAATTTAACAGACACTTTATCTAACCGTATGGGTTCATTAAAAGAACTGTTTGGTGTACTGCAGCAAGTTGCAGGTGACTCAAGCAATAAATTTATGACATCTGTAGTATCAGCACAGATTCAAGACCGTAGTAAGTTTATGGATGAGCTGGCAGTAAAAATGGGCTCAACCTCAAACCTAGCGTCAATCGAAGATATCGAAAAAGTGTGGTACGAACTTCAACGCGAAATGACAGAGCAAGGTAAAGTTACTCGTTTTAATACTGACGTAATCGTAGAAGGCGGCGCAAAAGCACAACAAGAAGTGGTTCGTGTTGGTGCATTTAACCTTATCTCTAACGGTAAATACTTAGAGTATAACGCGGCAACAAATACAATTAGCCAGTTAACTCGCCAGCCTGTAGCGCGTTTTACAGCAACTGCAGAAGAGTTACAAAATACAGACTCTGGTGTCGTACAGTTTGCACTTGACCCAACAGGTGGTTCAATCCTTGGTTTATTAGTACAAGCGCCTGACACTGAAGAGCGTGTTCACCAAGGTGGAACAGTTGGCTATGTGATTTTAGGTGTTGGTGTTATCGCACTACTTATTGCAATTGAGCGTTTCTTATCGCTTATGTTGATTGGTGGCAAAGTACGTCGTCAGCTTAAAGATAGTGTTGCTCGTGATGACAACCCACTTGGTCGTGTAATGAAAGTTAAAGACCAATACCCAGATGTTGCGTATGACACATTAGAGCTTAAGTTAAGCGAAGCGATTTTACGTGAAATGCCTAAAATTACACGTAACTTAACACTTATCAAAATTATCTCAGTAGTTGCACCGCTACTTGGTCTACTTGGTACTGTAACCGGTATGATCAACACCTTCCAAGCTATTACCTTGTTTGGTACAGGTGACCCGAAACTAATGGCTGGTGGTATCTCTCAAGCACTTGTAACAACTGTACTTGGTCTGGTTGTGGCAATTCCAACTGTATTTTTATACACCTTGCTTAACACTCGCGCTAAAAACATCTTGTTAATTATCCAAGAGCAAAGCGCAGGTATTATCGCTGAACGTAGCGAGAAAGGAGCATAAACCATGGTGCTATTGATTGATTCAATCAATGCTATCCGTGATTTTCTCGACACTGGTGGCCAAGTCCTCTTGGTCATCGGAGTGTTAATCTTCGCGATGTGGTTATTGATACTCGAGCGATTTATATTTTTCTTCAAAGGGTATAAGCAATACAAGCGTGATGTGAAAGCAACTTGGCGCAATCGCCCAGAGCGTAATAGCTGGAATGCAGAGCAAATACGTCAAGCTATGATTTCACGTGCTGGTATGCAACTTAATACAAACTTAGCGTTAATCAACGTTATGGTTGCACTTTGTCCACTACTTGGCTTATTAGGCACAGTAACGGGGATGATAGAAGTATTTGATGTAATGGCAGTCACAGGCACTGGTAGTGCACGTTCAATGGCATCAGGTGTATCTAAAGCCACTATCCCAACAATGGCGGGAATGGTTGGTGCGCTATCTGGTGTATTTGCTTCTACATTTTTACAACGCCGTGCCAAGCGTGAAGTAGAGCTACTTGAAGATAATATGGTTTTAGACCACTAATAGAAAATTTTGTAAAGCAGTCAACAGGCTGCTTTACCAAGGAGTAAACGATGAGAGCCCCATTAGGTAATTTATTACAAGAAGACGAAGCAGAAGAAATTAACATGACACCAATGTTAGACGTTGTATTCATCATGCTTATCTTCTTCATTGTAACAGCCTCTTTTGTTAAAGAAGCAGGTATTGATGTGAATCGCCCTGAAGCTGCAACAGCCGTTAAAAAAGAACGTGCGAATATCTTAGTTGCGATTTCTGATACTGGTGAGATTTGGATCAACAAACGTAAAGTCGATGAACGTGCAGTACAAGCTAACATTGAACGCTTAAAAGCAGAAAACCCTCAAGGTAGCGTTGTTATCCAAGCGGATAAAAAAGCCACCACAGAAGTGTTAATTAAAGTGATGGATGCATCACGTGCTGCAGGTGCGTTTGACGTTTCAATTGCTGCTCAAGAAGCATCTTAAGGAACTGATATGTTGCGATATTTAGTTGCATTAGTAATTGCCGGTGTTGTTACGTTTCTACTTTTTTTAGGTATGCAAGCGTTAATAACTGGCGGTGAAGGGGCAATGAGTGAGCCAGTAAAAGGCAACGTACTTGACTTTGTTCGTCTTAAAAAAGAAGAAACGGTGCAAAAGAAAGAACGTAAACCACAAAAGCCACCTAAACCAAAAGAGCCGCCTCCGCCTATGGATTCACCGCAAATGCAAAGTAGTGATCCAAATGCGAGTGCATCAAACTTTGATTTTGGCGCCAATGTAGAGGCCGATGTCAATCTCTCTGGTGGCTTAGCATTAGAGTCAAGTGATGGTGAATATTTACCTATAGTTAAAGTTGCACCTGTCTACCCACGTAGAGCACTTTCTCGCGGTATTGAAGGCTATGTAATTGTTGAATTTACAGTAACAAAGCAAGGCACAGTACGTGACCCTGTTGTTGTTAGGGCAGAGCCAGAGTCATTATTTGACCGTGCAGCGATGGATGCGGCACTTAAATTTAAATACAAACCACGCGTAGTCAATGGCGAAGCTGTTGAAGTAGCGGGTGTACAGAACAAAATTTCTTTCCAAATTAACGGTTAGTACTGCATTAAGAGTACTTAATAAACGGATAGAGAAGCGAGGCGATTATGAAACCATTAAAAATTGCACTTATTTGTGCCACAGCATTTACCAGTAGTATTGCGCTACCGAGTATTGTTAGTTTGTTTCCTGGCGTGAGCATTGCCACGGCTCATGCGCAAGAGCAAAAAACTAAACGAGTTCCTGCATTGCGTGAGAAAGTTTACAGCCAATTAGCGCGTGCACAAAAGCTTGCAGACGACGGCGATGCAAAAGGAGGGCTTGAAGCCCTTGATAGCATTAAAGAGCGTTCATCAAGCATGAACGAATATGAAATTGCCATGATGTATAACTTTTATGGCTTTATTTACTACAACGAAAACGATCTACCAAAAGCAATTGCTTCATTTGAAAAGGTGGTCAATGCTGAGGCAATTCCTGAGAGTTTACGTTTAAGTACCACGTTTAGTTTGGCGCAATTAGCAATGGCTAATGGTGATTACGATAAAGTTATCTCATTTTTAAATGATTGGGACAAAATTAATACTAAGCCTAAAACTGATGCTTATCATGTGTTAAAAGCGCAAGCTTATTACCAAATGAAAGACTACAGTAAAGGTATAGATAGTATTAATATGGCTATTGCTCAAGCAGATAGTGAAGGCAAAGAGCCAAAAGAAAATTGGTTAGTATTACAACGTGCTATGTATTACTCGCTAAATCAACCACAGAAAGTTGTTGATGTACTTGAGCGCATGGTAAAACTTTACAATAAGCTTGAATACTGGGTGCAGTTGGGTGGCATGTATGGTGAAACTGGCGCTGAGAAAAAACAGTTAGCGGTGTTAGAAGCGGCTTATCAGCAAGGCTTTTTAAAATCAAAATCTGAGTTGACCCAGCTTGCCCAAGTTTATATGTATAACGGCTTATCTTATAAAGCAGCCGATGTAATGAAGCAGGCAATGGATTCAGGCGTTGCTGAAAAAACAGCTAAAAACTATGCATTTATTGCAGAGGCTATGGTGCAAGCCAAAGAAGATGATAAATCGGTGCAATATTTTGCCAAAGCCGCTGATTTATCATCGCATGGTAAATATGATCAACGCTTAGCTGAAGTACTCATTAATACCCAAAATTATGAAGAAGCAGCCGATGCTGCCCGTGCTGCCCTTGATAAAGGCGGCTTGGATTTTGAATCTAACGTGTACGTTGCTTTAGGTATGGCGCAATATAATTTAAAGAATTTTGATGCGTCAATTTTAGCGTTTGAACAAGCTGAAAAACATAAAAAATCGCAACGTTTAGCTGAGCAATGGATCAAGTATGTGAAGAATGAAAAAGTACATGCTGAAACATTACGTACAGCTTTACTTTAGTTGCTAATAATTCGTTAGTAACTCCCAGTTTATAATCGCAACACCAAAACCGCCTTCGGGCGGTTTTTTTCGTTTTAAATTTCTAACTTATTGTTATTAGATAACTAATTATTGTCATTTTATGTTTATGAAAGTGTAACCCGTTTGTCATATAGCTGCCGTAAGGTAGACACCGTTGAAAAACTCAAGTGACCTTAGAACATGTTTAACGTGTTTTAAAGTGACTTGAGTTTTAACTTAATGCGCTAACAAAATAATTAAATATTAAATATCTTAACGGAGTGAACAATGAAATTATCTGACTTATTTAAAGTTAGTTTAGTAGCAGCAGCAGTTTCTTTAGCAGGTTGTGGTGGTGATTTAGTCGTTAAAGAAGGCGATACTAATACAACTGTGAATGAAGGCGACACTATTAATAATAATTATGAAAATGGTGGCGACAATGGTGGAGATAATGGCGGGGATGATTCAAGCCGTGATGATTCACAAAATGCAACAACTGGCTTCCCAACTGATATCGAAAATGCTTTCACTCAAGGTTTAGCTACGGATGTTTCAAGCTCATACCCTGAAATAACAGATAAACCTGTTTATAAACTAGCTGCTGATACTGTATTTACAGTTGATGCTAGTTTAACAAATGATGCTCACTGGATCTTACAAGGCAGAACAGCTGTTGGTAACGATCGTGCTGACAATGCAGTTCTATACATACAACAGGGTACTACATTAATTGGTGAATCAGGTGATGACTTCTTAGTTGTTCGTCGTGGTTCACAAATTGAATCTGTGGGTACAGTATCTCAACCTATTACAATGACATCAATTCAAGATGTAACTGGTGGCGAAACTGCAATTGGTCAATGGGGTGGTTTAGTATTACTTGGTAATGCACCAGCTAACTCTTGTGGTGATCAGGAAGGTGAAACGACAGCTGACGAACTTGCAAATTGTGGTGTTCCAGCTGAAGGTGATGCTGGCTTGTTCGGTGGTGAAGATGCAACCGATAACTCAGGTACTTTAAAGTATGTTTTAGTTAAGCAAGCTGGTAAGACACTAGGTAATGGTGATGAATTAAATGGTATTACATTCGCAGGTGTTGGTTCTGAAACAACGGTAGATTATATCCAAGTACACGAAAACTTAGATGATGGTATTGAGTTTTTTGGTGGTTCAGTAAGTGTTAGCAATGTGGTACTAACTAGCATTGGTGATGATTCACTTGATTGGTCATTTGGTTGGACAGGTAAAGCAACTAATGTTTACATCCAACAAGCAGCAAATGTGGGTGATAATGCAATCGAAGCTGATAACTCAGAGTTTGATTCACAAGCGTCACCGCTTACTATGCCAACTATCGAAAATGTAACCATTGTTGGCGCCGATGCGAATAACGGTATTCGTCTTCGTGCGGGTACAGCTGGTGTTCTTAAGAATGTTTTTGTAACAGGTCCTGCAACTTATGAAAACTGTTTGCGTGTTGGCTCTGATTCTGTGCCTCGTGCTGAAGATGGTTCTTTAACTATCACCAACTCTATCGTTGCATGTCAAACACCTGCTAACAACTTTGGCAGCGAGACAATTAATGGCGGTACTGTTCAAGCGTGGTTTGAAGGGCAAGACGCAAACCAAACATTAACACCTGCTGATTTAATGCTTGATGACAATGGTTATATGCCATTAGCTGGCTCACCATTGTTGGCAAATGGTCAAGTCGGTGCATTTGATGGCACGACTAACTGGATGGAAGGTTGGACAGTTGCGATTAACGGTGGTTTCCCAACTGATATTGAGAACGCACAAGCTCAAGGTTTTGCAACGGATGTATCAAGTGAGTTCCCACAAATTACTGATAAACCTGTATACCGCTTAACCGAAGATACTGAATTCACTGCTGATGCAACATTAACAAACGATGTACACTGGATCTTAAATGGTCGTACCGCAGTTGGTGGTGACCGTGAAAATAGTGCAACACTTTATATTCAAGCAGGTACTACATTAATTGGTGAGACAGGTGATGACTTCTTAGTTGTTCGTCGTGGCTCTCAAATTAATGCAAATGGTAATGCAACTGCACCAATTACAATGACTTCAATCCAAGATATGACAGGTGCTGAAACAGGCATAGGTCAATGGGGTGGTTTAGTTCTTTTAGGTAATGCACCAGCAAACTCTTGTGGTGACCAAGAAGGTGAAACTACCGCTGATGAGCTTGCTAACTGTGGCGTTCCGGCTGAAGGTGATGCAGGCTTATTTGGTGGTACAGACCCAGAAGATAACTCAGGTGTTGTTCGCTATGTTGTTGTAAAACACGCTGGTAAAACACTAGGTAATGGTGATGAACTAAACGGCATTTCATTCGGTGGTGTTGGTTCTAAAACAAAAGTTGAGTATATCCAGGTTCACCAAAACTTAGATGACGGTATCGAATTCTTTGGTGGTACTGTTAATGTTCGTAATGTTGTATTAACTGACATTGGTGATGACTCGTTTGATTGGTCATTCGGTTGGACAGGCCGTGCACAAAATGTTTACATCCAACAAAGTTCAGTAGGCGGCGACAATGCATTTGAAGCAGATAACTCTGAATTTGATTCAAATGCGACACCGCTTACAAAACCACTTATTTCTAATGTTACCGTTGTTGGTGCTGATGGCGTAAATGGTATTCGTCTACGTGCTGGTACTGCGGGTATTCTTCGTAATGTTGTTATCACAGGCCCAGATGGTTATCAAAATTGTTTACGCGTAGGTTCTGATTCAGTTGCTAATGCAGAGTCTGGTGAGTTATCAATTGAAAACTCAGTAGTTGCATGTAACGCTGATAATAACTTTGGTGATGAAGCAATCGGCTCAGGCAATGTACAGTCTTGGTTCGAAGGACAAGCAGGTAACCAAACACTCACATCTGCAAACTTAAACTTAGCGACTGACGGCTTCACACCTAAGTCAGGTTCACCTCTGTTAGGTGCTGGTGCTGATGCTTCAGAGTTGGATGGATTCTTTACCAAGACTGATTACATTGGTGCATTCGACGGAGACAATAACTGGATGGACGGTTGGACCGTTGCTGTAACGCCTAACTTCCCAACAGATATCGAAAACGCGCTAGCTCAGAACCTTGCTACAGATGTTTCTGCAAGCTTCCCACAAATTACTGATAAACCTGTTTACCAATTAACACAAGATGTTGTGTTTACTTCAGATGTAACGCTTACTAATGACGCTCACTGGATTTTGAAAGGCCGTACTGCTGTAGGTGGTGACCGCACTGATAGCGCAACTCTTTATGTTCAGTTTGGTACAACTTTAATTGGTGAGTCAGGTGATGACTTCTTAGTGGTTCGTCGTGGTTCTAAAATTGAAGCTGTTGGTTCTGCAACTCAGCCAATCACTATGACGTCTATACAAGATATGACGGGCGCTGAAACCGATATTGGTCAATGGGGTGGTTTAGTATTACTAGGTAATGCACCAGCTAACTCATGTGGCGACCAAGAAGGTGAAACAACTGCTGATGAGCTTGCAAACTGTGGTGTTCCGGCTGAAGGTGATGCAGGTTTATTCGGTGGTACAGACCCAGAAGATAATTCAGGTACATTAAAATACGTTGTTGTAAAACAAGCAGGTAAAACACTAGGTAATGGTGATGAGCTTAACGGTATCACTATTGCGGGTGTAGGTAGCCAAACAGAGCTTGATTACATCCACGTTCATGAAAATCTTGATGACGGCGTTGAGTTCTTTGGTGGTACAGCAAGTATCAGCCACTTGGTATTAACTAATATCGGTGACGATTCACTTGATTGGTCATTTGGTTGGACTGGTAATGCTCAATATGTACTTATCAAACAAGGTTCAACAAATGGTGATAATGCAATCGAAGCTGATAACTCTGAATTTGATTCAGAAGCTTCACCACTAACAATGCCAACAATTTCAAATGTAACCATTATTGGTGCTGCTGATGTAAATGGCGTGCGCTTACGTGCAGGTACTGCAGGTATTATTAAAAACTTAGTTGTTACAGGCCCTGATAGCTACAGTAACTGTTTACGTATAGGTTCAGACTCTGTGCCTCACGCAGAAGACGGTAAGTTGTCTATTACTAACTCTGTAGTTGCATGTTCTGCTGAAAACAATTTCACAGAGCAAACAATTAATGGTGATACTGCACAGGCTTGGTTTACAGCTCAAGATGGTAACTCTGTAATGGAAGCAGCTATGCTAGGTTTAAGCGAGAATGGCTACATGCCAACTTCAGACTCTGCATTACTTGGGCAAGGTTTTGACTCATCAAGCTTAAACAGCTTCTTTGACGAAGTTGATTACATAGGTGCAATGGACGCACAAACTGACTGGACAGCAGGTTGGGTAAAAGTAGGTCTTGAATAACCCCTCTTTTATAACCATGGGTGGGAGTTCGCTCTCACCCAGCTTCTAGTTCATGTTTCGGAGTATAATAATGAATTCTTTTAACCCCTCTAAACTTGGTCGTTCAAAGCTAAATTACGCAGTTGTTGCTGCTCTTTTGGGTTTGTCGATAAATTCTGCTCAAGCGCAAGAATCTGACCAAGAGATAGAAGAAGTGGTCGCTGTTGGACAGCGTTTAAAAGGAAGTGCGGGTGCCGTATTGCAAGAGCGTCAAAATCAAGCGTTTGTTGCAGATATTATGGGTGCCGATCAAATTTCAAGAACAGGCGATGGTGATGCCGCTGCAGCACTGCGCCGTGTAACAGGCTTAACCCTTGTAGATGGCAAATTTATCTATGTACGTGGTTTAGGTGAACGTTACTCGAGTACGCAATTAAATGGGATGTACGTTCCAAGTCCCGATCCTACGCGTTCAGTTGTTCCTTTGGATTTATTTCCATCAGACATTATTGAAAGCTTAAGTGTACAAAAATCGTTTTCACCTGATATGCCAGCGCATTTCGGTGGTGGTAACGTCAACATCAGAACTAAATCTATCCCAAGTGATTTCTTATTTAAAATTGATGTTGGTACTTCATACGATACCAGTAATAGTGAAACAGGCTATTTCTATGAGGGCGGTGATGATGATTGGATGGGGCGTGATGATGGGACACGTGCATTACCCCAAGAGTTCATTGATGCATTTGCTGCTGATGGTATAGAAGGTAACCTTGATACCACACTTGAGCAGCGTCAGGCGTTAATGTCATCACTTGATTGGAACATAGGACCAACCGAAAAAGATGTTCCATTAGGTATGGACTTTTCAGTTGCACTTGGAGACCGATTTGAGAGTGACTTAGGTACTTTTGGTGTACTAGCGGCTGTTTCGTATGAAAACGAGTGGGAAGTCAGCCAAGAGCAAAATGGCACCAACCTAGGTAGCTTAGGCTGTGAAGACAAATGTTTCGCGCAATATTATGATGGCACTTCTACAGAACAAAGTGTTCGCTGGAGTGGAACTTTAAACTTGGGTTATGAATTTAACTCAAATCATAAAGTTGAGTTAACTAATATTGCTTTACATGATATGCGTGATCGTGTGCGTGACCGTAACTTCTATGATGCCAATGAGTCAGAAGAAGGAACTCGTGAATTACGTCGTGTCGATGTCGTGTATGAAGAACGCGAAATGTTTTCTAGCCAGTTAAAAGGTACTCATAACTTTATAGAGTATAACAACCTATTTGTTGATTGGTACGCAGGCACTAGCCGTGCTAATCGTGATGCACCAGGTATGGTTGACGCTATTTTTCAAAAAAATTATAGCGATGGGGTTTTTGAATCTGAACAACTGCAAGATGTTTCTGCAACAAATTTAAGCCGAGAGTTTCAAACCCTGCATGATAAGGTGGATACTTGGGGCTGGAATATGGGCATGCCATTTTATGGTGATGGTTATGAGCTAGAATTAAAAGCGGGTGGCGACTTCTCTGAAAAATCTCGAGATGCTTCAAATACGCGTTTTGGTATTACTCACCGTGGCATCGCTGATGAATTTAGCTATGGCTCTCGCTTAGATGAAATTTTCGCTGATGATAATATCAACAACGATGACTTCTACACGAGTGCTACAGGTTCTGGCATTTTTGATGATAGAACAGCTGATGGAGATTCATACACTGCAGCGAATAAGCTAGATGCTTATTATTTCATGGCTGATTATTTCTTAGATAATACATGGCGCTTTACAGGTGGTGTACGTTGGGAAGATTTTGCACAAGTATCTGTACCGTTTAAAGCTCATAGCAATGAATTTGATGCAACGACTGATGAAATCACTGAAGTAGCAATTAAAGATGACGATTTCTTTCCGTCTCTTGCGGTTACTTATATTATGGATGAAGAAATGCAATTTCGCTTAAACTTAAGCGAAACAACCATTCGTCCTGATATGCGTGATGTTAGCTCTAGTTACTATGTTGATCCGTTAACTGAGTTTTTGGTTCGTGGTTCACCTAGTTTACAAAGCTCTAAATTAAAGAACATTGACTTTAGATTCGAATGGTATATGCAATCAGGAAATAACTTCTCAGTTGCTTTATTCCATAAAGATATTGAGAATCCAATTGAAATGGTTGAGCTTGCTGGGGTTGGCGGTGCTGCACCACAGCTATTAACAGCCAATGCAGAGTCTGGTGAGTTAACGGGTATCGAGTTAGACTTTTTATCTGACTTTAGCTTTATTGACTCGTCTTTAGCTAATATATTTGTATCAGGTAATTTAACTTTGTCAGATTCATCAGTTAATCTTGGTATTGATGACTCTGATGGCGTAGATTCTTTATTTGAACAGCAATTAAAAGATGCATTAGAAGCTGATTCTGTTTCTAACATTGTTACAAATAATGAGCGTCGACTTGTAGGTCACTCTGAATGGGTAACTAACTTACAAATGGGTTATGACTCAGATGATGGCTTCCATTCAACATCATTAGTTTATAATGTGTTTGGGCCTAGAATAATCGTACCAGGTACTCGTGGTAATGAAGACGCTGAGGAGCAATCATTCCATTCATTAGATTTAGTTTATTCTTATTTTCCAAACTTTAGCAGTAAAGTGAAATTTAAAGTTGAAAATATTCTTGGTCAAGATAAAGAAATTGAACAAGAAGGTTTATCACTCTGGAAAAAAGAAGAAGGGACTAAATTTAGTATAGCGTATTCTTACGAGTTCTAGCTTAGTTTAGCCTAGGAAGGCGAATACAATAACCTCACTTCATTGCCCTACATTTGTAGGGCTTTTTTTTGCCCAGCTGTTTGCTATGCTTATTGGCACCTACAAATGCCCAAGCTGCTTGTTGAAAAGGAATTATTGTGCACTCTGTTAGTAAAATTAAACTCAATAAAAATAAATTAGTGTTAGACGAGTCACAAGCGCAGTGGCCATCGGTTAAAGATAAACAAACTTATAAGCGACAGCTCAAACACTGGCAAACTAAGTTGTTGCATGTACAGCAAGCTTATTTTCATCAAGGGCGTCGCGCCGTTATTGTTTTAGAGGGCTGGGATGCGGCAGGCAAAGGCGGTGCAATTAGGCGTTTAACGCAGCGGTTAGATCCCCGAGGGTTTACTGTTTACCCGATTGCTGCACCAACGTCTGAAGAGCAAGGCAAACATTATTTGTATCGATTTATGACTAAACTACCTGCGCCAGGCACTATCGCCTTTTTTGATCGATCCTATTATGGCCGTGTTTTGGTAGAAAGAGTTGAGGGACTTGCCAGTTCACAGCAGTGGCAACGTGCATATCAAGAGATCAATGAATTTGAACGCTTATTAATAGATGATGAGGTACGCATTGTTAAGGTGTTTTTAAATATCAGTAGTGATGAGCAGTTAAAGCGCTTTGAAGGACGCCTGCAAGACCCTTATAAACGCTGGAAACTCACCAGCGAAGATATCCGCAATCGTGAAAAACGTGGTGAGTATGTAAATGCTATTAACGATATGTTTGTTCATACCAATACCAAAGCTGCGCCATGGCATATTATTGCAGCACAATATAAATGGTATGCCCGTATTGAGGTGCTTAAAACAGTTGTAAAACAGTTACGCAAAGGCGTTGATTTATCGCCACCTGCATTAGATCCCAGTTTAGAAGATATAACCATTGATTGATCTTTAAGTTACAGAATCAATATGAAATATTTTTATGTTCTATGACTATTACTGGTTTTGCATTTACTGCAATGCTAGATTAACTCGTCTAAAAATTAAATCTCACGCAATGAATTTTAATTTTTAACGTATTAGGTATTTCTTATGACTCAAATAGTGGAACAAACAATGAAAAAAGTAGGATTAGTCGGTTGGCGGGGCATGGTTGGCTCAGTGTTATTAGAACGTATGCAGCAAGAAAATGATTTTGCCAATATTGACACCACTTTTTTTACCACCTCTCAAGCAGGGCAACTAGGGCCTGACATAGCCGGCGAGGCAAAACCTTTACTCGATGCCACTAGCATTGAAGAGCTGGCTAAAATGGACATCATTATCACCTGCCAAGGTGGTGATTATACTAAAGCGGTTTACCCACAGTTACGTGAAGCAGGGTGGAACGGCTATTGGATTGATGCCGCGTCAGCTCTTCGTATGAGCGATGACAGTATTATTGTACTTGATCCTGTAAACAAAGATGTCATTGCACAAGGTCTTGAACAAGGCGTTAAAACCTATGTGGGTGGTAACTGTACCGTTTCACTCATGTTATTGGCTCTAGGTGGTTTATTTGAGCAAGATTTGATTGAGTGGGTCAGCCCAATGACTTACCAAGCAGCCTCTGGTGCCGGTGCTCGTAATATGAAAGAGCTTATCGCGCAAATGGGCTCTATTCATGCAAGCGTAGCTGATAAGCTTGCAGATCCACAAGCTGCTATTTTAGAAATTGATAAGCTGGTAACCGAGCAAATTGCATCAAGTGATTTACCACAAGATCAATTTGGTGTACCGCTAGCGGGCAGTTTAATCCCATGGATTGACGTGCCTATGCCATCAGGGCAATCAAAAGAAGAATGGAAAGCGCAAGTTGAAGCCAATAAAATTTTAGGCTCATCTAAGCAACCTGTTCCTGTTGATGGTTTATGCGTACGTATTGGTGCCATGCGTTGTCATTCACAAGCTATGACTATTAAACTACGTGAAGACATCAGCGTTGACAAAGTAGAGCAAATCTTAGCGTCGCATAACGAATGGGTTAAAGTGATACCCAATGAACGTGATATTACAGCGACAGATTTAACACCGGTTAAAGTGACTGGTACATTAAATATTCCGATTGGCAGAATCCGTAAATTATCTATGGGGCCTGAGTACATTAGTGCGTTTACTGTGGGTGACCAATTACTGTGGGGGGCAGCAGAGCCACTTCGCCGTATGTTACGTATTATTGTTGAAGGCTAAACAAGATGTCTAAAAAGAGAGCTTAAGCTCTCTTTTTTAGGTACTGTTATTTTTGTATTACTTAAATGCTATAGTTTCTGTTCTTATTCATTTGTTGATTGAAATATAATCCGTTTTGCTCTATATGTTTGGTGTACTCATTCGCGGGTAGGGGCCTTGCAAAATAAAACCCTTGAAACTCTTTACAGCCCATATCAGCCATCGTATCTACTTGTGATTTTGTTTCAACGCCTTCCGAGACACATTCAATATTAAGCTCTTTACACATTGCATGTATTGCTTTCACTAGACTTTTTTGTCTTATTGATGTTGTTACTTGGCTAATTAAAGATCTGTCTAGTTTTAATTTATTGATAGGGTAATCAGCTAAACGGGCTATATTAGAATACCCAACACCAAAATCATCGACCGATATTATGAAACCCCACGATTGTAAATTTTGAATTAATGATAACGAGTGCTCTTGATTTGCTTCTAATGATGTTTCAGTGAGTTCTAGCTCGATTTGATTTGGTTTTACGTTAAAATCAGCTAAATACTTGACGAGCTTTGACATAAAATCCGTTTGACTAAAATCGATTAACGAAATGTTGATTGCAATAGGGACTAAAGGTGTATTAGTGTTTGCCCACATTTCAATTTGTGCACAGACTTTTTGAATGACTAGATCGGTCAATCGGCTGATCATTCTGTATTCCTCTGCGATAGGAATAAATACCGCAGGTGAAACTACGCCTAGTGTTGGGCTATTCCATCGAGCCAATGCTTCAAGGCCAATACACTTACCTTCATTTGTTACTTTAGGTTGATAATGCATATCTAGCTCACCATTTTGTAGAGCTTCGTCTAATAGCATTGATATTTCATGTTTTTCTAAAAATGCTTGTGAGCGTTTCTCGTCATATCGATTAATAGATTTATAATTATTACCCAGTTTAAGTGCTTCTATTGCATTGTTGAGGACATTTCCACTGTCTTTACCTTGAGTTGGGTAATGGGCAAAGCCTAATAAAAAAGCTTGTTGACACTTTGTGCCTCTAAGATTGTAGGGTTCATCTAAGATACGCTTAATAGTGTCAAGCAACTTATGTTCAGGTTCATTTATTGGCGTAGTATTAAGAATAAACGCCAATTTCCCATCACCTATATGGGCACAAAATAATAGTGCATCAATTGCTTTTAATCGCTTATGTGATGTAATAAGTAAAGTCTTAGAATCATTCTTATTATATTTAAGGCTTAAATATTCACTGTTTGAACTTTGTGCGACAACGATATAAAAACCACGTTGATATTTAGCTATCAATCTTTCACTTTGTAATACAAACCATTCTCTATTTGGTAAATGCGATTGCCCGTCACAATAACGTAAACGCTTATTTTCAAGCTCCATTGCGGATAGATTTTGTTTTATTTTTTGTTCTTCTGTGCAGTCATCAAACCGAAGTACATAATAATCTGAACTTAACACTTTTTGGCAGTGAACACTTTGGTATGTATTTTTATATTTTATTATTTGGGTTCGTTTACCTTTAGATTCAATTTTCACTGTGGGTAATATAGTGTGTAGCCCTACCTCCATATAGCATGTTATATCTTTAAAATTAAACAATTCTCTCGCTTTATCGTTACAGTCAATAATTTTTAGCTGACTATCTATTATCAACTTGGTAATTGTAGAGTCTGTAAAAAAAGTACGATAAAGCTCATTTTTATCCTTTAAGTATGTATTTGACTCTTTCATTGTTTTATTTAATCGTTTTGCTGCAACAATTGTTCGTGCTACAGCTAGGGGAATGCAGACATTAAAAAATAAAAATATCAAACCAGATATATACCAGTCTGCGTTTGGTAGTTGTGTGCTTATAGAAGTCAAAGAAGAAAGGTTTATATCGTTGATTATAAAATAGAAAGGGATAATGTTTAAGATTGCATAGAATAACGCAGTTCTAGTGCCTAACAACATTAGTGCAATTATAGGGCAAGCATACATATACATGGAACCAACTTTAATGAGATTTAAATCACTTAAAAAGAGGTTCATTGATACTGTTGCCGCAACGATACAGAGCAAAAGTGTATGAGAACAAAATACATAGTATTTTTTACTTGCTATAAGTAGGGACACCATGGCTGCAAGAAAGCTGACTGACAATATAATTACGTAAGCTAAATCAAACTTTATAGCTGCATTAAAAGTATGGCATAGGACAGAGAAACATAACATGAGCCCAGTAGCTAAAATAATACGTAGTGCGCTAATTCGCCAATTAGGTATAAAAGTGTGTGAATTGTCTTTATCGGATAGTAAAAAATAACGGCTGAAATAATGCATTGTAATCAGTGTTAATTACTCATTTTTTTATTAGACATTGATAGTTTATTAAATGCAATTATTTGTTAGTTATTTGCTATTTTTTAATTGTAAAGTATTAGGGGGGCCTAATACTTTACTTCAAACCTCACTTATTTTTTATTGACTATAAGTTCTTTCAATTCGTCAAGCTGCGCTTTAAGCTCATTGATTTGCCCTTGGGTTGAAGGTAATGAGTCTACATCTGCTTGCTCTTCGCGGGCGTTACGGTGCTCTTCAGACATAACTTCTAAAATTGCCCCGACCATCATGTTTAAAAATACAAACGCCGTTAAAAAGATAAATGTTAAGTAGAAAATCCAGCTTAACTTATAAACCGCCATGGTTTCGTACATGACATCAGTCCAATCCTCGAATGTGGCAATCCTAAAGAGAGTCAACATTGAAATAGACACATCCCCCCATAATACGGGGTTTATATCAGCAAATAACATGCTGCCCATTGCTGCATAAATATAAAAAATCACAAACATTAATAAACCGATATAGCCCATTTGTGGGATGGCTTTGATCAGTGAGTTTACCAATAACCGTAACTCGGGGATCATAGATACCAAGCGCAATACGCGGAATATTCTTAATAAACGGGCAATAAATATGGTTGAACCAGCAGCAGGGTATAAACTCCCTACTACAATGATAAAGTCGAAGATATTCCAGCCTTTGGAAAAGAAATCTTTGATTCCTTTACTGGCTATATACCTGATAATCAGCTCAATTAAGAAAAAGACAGTGATCCCTATATCCATCCAATGTAAAGCAAGCTCAACTGTTGGATGTAACGAATAGGTATGAGCTCCTACAGTGAGCGCGGAGACCACAATAACGGCGATAACAAATGATTGAAATATTTTACTTTTATCGATACGCTGGAACAGCTCTTGTAACTGCGACAACATCATAATACAGCCTTAATTGTAATTAATATAAAACGAGAGCAATATACAGCAAAAGCGCGTTTGATGAATTAGTTTTGCGCTATAAAATGTAAGGAATTTTTAATGGTTTTCAATACACTGAAATTATTTTTTAGTGCTTCAATGATTTTTATCTTATCGGCTTGTACATCTGATAGTCGTTATCATGAAATTCAATCTGCGCGGTTAGATGAATGTAACTATATGGCTGATAAAGAATATCACGAATGCATTAAGCGCCAAGAAGATAGTTACGACGAATACAAAAAAAATAGAGCCACAGAGCAAACAACACAAAATGACTAAAACAGAAAAATTACTCGATAAATCACTTCGAAAAATGTTGACCATTGCCTGTGAAAATATTAAATATGATTGTAGCGGTTTTGCGTATTTAACCCATGAAGTTAATTTAAAAAAACCAGCGGGCAGTTTACAGGTAAGCTGTTACTTTATTGATGAATTAGCTTTATCTGAGGCTAACAGCAAACAACAATTACCAGCGCTTGAAAGTGAAATAAAAGCGCAGCTTGCTGTAATCAACATCAAACCACAGGCAATCAGTTTTTTAGCGGACTCACTTTAATATGATAACCGTTTTTTCAAATCTATCTAACAAACAAAAACAATATAGTTTATTGGCACTTGCGTTACTGTTTTTTATTCTAGGTATTTATCAAATAACCGCGTCAACGAATGACACTGCGATACCTGTTTTTAGTAATGGCTTTGTTATTGCAATTGCGTTTTGGGCATTTTCACGTCGCTACAGTGATAAATTTATAAAACAACATGCGATTGTGAACGCCCTTACTCGGGTTAATGAGCAATTGGTGGTGAAACAAGCGCTAATTAAAAAAGTATCTGAGGTGGATATTTCTCGTATAAGCACGCTTGCAATTGCTGACAATTACCTAAGTTGTATATTAGATGGTAATGGACAAGGGTTTGATTTCCAAATAATCGGTAATGCGAGTGACATACATGCACGACTAATCGCAATTTTAACTGCCAATGAGCGCCAGTCCATTGTCATTACCCTTGTATAGCCTGCACATAAAGCTATAATCCTTAAAAATTGTAAAAGAGATACATTTATGGCTGTTCCTACTCGTTCTCAAATTTCCCCAGGCACTGAAGTCAACATTGTTTTAAAACAAGATCAACGTAGTGGCACATTAACTAACGGTATAGTTTCGCGTTTATTGACTAAATCACCGAATCATCCTCATGGCATTAAAGTGCAATTAGAAGACGGCCAAGTAGGGCGTGTTAAAGAGATTGTTTCATGAGCGAATTTACAGAAGCTGAATTTTGGCAATTAGTGACGGTTGAAGATAAAACCGCTGATCCTGAGTCAGTTAGTAAACGATTAAAAGCGTTACTCGCTGATTTAGATGACGAGCAACTCATTGCTTTTGATAAACAGTTTAGTATTTGCATGCGCCAGAGCTATACCTGGGATTTATTTGGTGCAGCATTTGTTATGGCTGGCTGTAATGATGATTATGGCTTTTCAGAGTTTCGCTGTTGGCTTATTTCTCGTGGTGAGTCAGTATTCAATGCTGCCATTGCAAACCCTGACTCATTAGCTGACAGCACGCCGCTTTATTACTTAAATGAGCAACCTTACCCGTACTTAGACGAGTATGATCTTATCGCCGGGTTATTGTATGAAGAGCGTAACGATGATGAGTTACCGTTTGTGCCTTCAGGGCTAAATCAACCTAAAGGTAAACGGTTTAAAGATAAACCAAAATTTTTAAAATTAAGTTACCCACAACTGTTTGCTAAGTATTGGCAATAATGATCATTTAAAGCGAGTTTTGTTACTTGCTTTATCATTATTTTAATCACTGTACCTATGCTATGCTAAAGAGATAGGTCATCCTAAACTTAGGTATTTAATGCATTTTTATAAAGCTTTATTTTGTATGGTAGGCGTATTATTTACGCAAGTAAGTGATGCTAAATCTGTGTTGCCCAGTAATAAAAGCCAATTTGTTAAATTATTAAACGCTAAATTAGGAAGTTATAAGTTAATTGCTGGGAACAGTGATATTTGCTCAAGCGGTGAACTTAGCTGGCATAATAAAAACGAGACCGACCTTGGTTTTAGCCTCGGAAGCGGTATTATTTTTAATGCATTACACAATGGGACTCAAACCAATAAAGTGCCTAACTTTTGTTTAGTAACCACCAAGTTTAAATACACCAGTGAAGGCCTTACCATGACACTTCGCCACAACCGTTGTGAGAATGACAGTGACAACCTCGATACCAGTCAAACTTTACGCTTTTTAGCCGACCATAAAATACAGTACAGCATTGAGAACACCGATGTTGAGTGTACCTTCGAGCTACAGCGTTTATAAGTCACACGTTATTTTAGGTAAAGCATGCCAGCGTGTAGTGTATTGCGGTGATAAAAACGCGCGTTTCATATGCCATGATTGTGTTTGATGTTGACTGGCAAGGCTGAGTGTATCACTGCCATAACGCTGATTAATGGCATCTAAACATTGCATGAGCTTAATATTATCATTTGCCACCGCAAATAAATCGGCTTGTTGAAATTGCACCGAGTTTAGCTCGAGTGCACCGACACCACATTTATAAAACTTCACCCCAGGCTGATAAAGCTGATCAAATAAACAACTCACTGCACTGGCTAACACACGGCTGTCAGCACTCGGTATAGTAAAGTCATAGATTAATGATTTTTTGTAGTAATACTGTTCATGTGGGGAGCTTGCGACAAATAATAATAGCCGTTTAGTTACTGAGCGTTGTTGGCGCAATTTCTTTGCCACGACAACACAATGGTTCACTAACGCCGTTTTTAATGCAATAGGGTCGGTTAAACGCTTGCCAAAACTACGGGTTGAAAATACTTCCCGTTTATCTTGGCGTACTTCATCCCAACTTAAGCAGCTTATGCCATTGAGTTCATTTACAGTGCGCTCTAATACAACACTAAATTGTCGTTTAATACGTCGTGGTTGTTGCTCGGCTAAATCAAGTGCGGTATTGATATTTAATAATTTTAGCTTCTTAGCTATACGCCGACCAACCCCCCACACATCGCTGACATCCATCAAACTAAGAACGTGTTTACGTGAGTTTTCATCATCAATTACTGCAACACCATTAAAGCCCTTAAGCTTTTTAGCGGCATGGTTGGCGGCTTTAGCAAGTGTGGGTGTTGAACCAAATCCCACGCCGACAGGTAACTTCGTTTCTTGCCACACTGTGTGGCGTATCATTTGCCCATATTGATGCCAATCTTTAATTAAAGGTGCAAAGCCATTAAAGTGTAAAAATGATTCATCAATCGAATAGATATGTTGGTTATCACAAAAGCGACTGATCACATTCATCATTTTGTCGCTTAAATCAGCATACAGCTCATAGTTAGATGAGCGAATAATCACGTGATGCTTTGCTAGTAAATGCTTTACTTTAAAATACGGCTGAAATTTAGGAATATTTAACTTACGCGCAATCGGGCATACAGCGCAAACGCAGCCATCGTTATTAGTTAGTACAACAACGGGTTTGCGCCTAATTGCAGGATCAAATACCTTTTCGGCACTGGCGTAAAACGATACCGCATCGACTAAGGCATACATTGGTGTAACTCAGGGCTTAAACGATGTAGGCGAATAGAGCGGGTCACAACGCCTTCTAATTGAAACTCATCACTGGCTGATAGTTGTACAGGCCCATAGGCAGGGGATGCTGACAACAACTGTGCGTTAGTTCTATCGAGTAACTTACAGACAAATAAGCCATTTAAGTTGGCAACGATCACATCACCATTTTTAGCATCTTCAGCTCTGTCAACTAACAGTAAATCGCCATCAAAAATACCCACCCCTTGCATTGACTCACCGGAGGCCACACCGATAAATGTGGCATCGGGGTGCTTTATTAATAATTGATCAAGAGATAAGCCTAATTCTTTATATTGTGCGGCGGGGGATTCAAACCCGCACACGCCTGCTTCGATATAAATTGGAATAACACGCATACTAAAACACACTTAACTGTATATTTGTACAGTATAGTGCTTGGCAAGTTAAAATGCCAAGGGTTAGATTAGTATCGCTAGCGTATATTAGCTATGTTATTCATTTTTTATATTGCTGATCATAGTCTTAGCTGTATGCAAAAAATTATCAATTTGGTTTTGATCTAGCCCTTGGCACAGTAAGGCATCAACACTTTGCTCCGCAGCATGTAATTTTTGTAATAACAGCTCACCCGCCGCGGTAAACGAGAGGATAAAACAGCGTTTGTCATTTTCATCGGCACATTTAGTAATTAAATCAAGTTTGAGTAACTCTTTGATCAAACGTGCTATTTGTGCTTTATCACGTTGAGTTTGCTGAACAATATCGTTTGCTGTGCAATGAGGCGTTTGCGCAATAATATGTAAGCAGCGTACATGTAATGCGTTGATACCTAACTCGTTAGCGTTAATTGAATTGCGTACGGTCACACGGTAGCTCTGAGCAAGAGCAAATAAAGTAGCGGCTAAATTTTGTTGTGTCATAAAACACCTAGTTAGTTGACAAAGTCAATTAAAAGTATATAGTTGATTTTATCAACCAATGGGGCGTTGTGCAATTAATCATTACTAAATAATTGGAGACAACCATGAGTAAAAAAATACGTCGTGCACAGGTAATAAGCAGCAAACAGATATCACCGCACTTAATGCGAGTTGTTGTTGGCTCTGACGAGTTTGCTGATTTCCCCATTGATCAACAAGGTGCGTATGTAAAAGTGCTTTTTCCTCATGAAGGTAAAACCGAGGTTGAGTTAAATTTAAAAGCGGATAATCCTGCGCCAATGCGTTCTTATACTATTCGTAATATCGACCCACACAGTGGTGCCATTACGCTAGACTTTGTCATAAACCAACATCGCGGTATCGCGACAAACTGGGCAAAACAAGCAAAAATAGGTGATAACCTTGGTATCGCAGGGCCCGGCCCTCGCAAACTTTCTGACTTTAGCCAATCTGAGTACTTATTAATTGGTGATTTAACATCTGTGAATGCAATTAATGGCTATTTGCAAAAACTACCAGCCAGTGCCTCAGTAAACGCAATCATTCATGTACCTGATGAAGGCGATATTATTGAACTAGACACAGTACCCAGTCATTATCAGGTTAATTGGCTCGTAAGCGAGCAACCACAAGTTGACTTAATTAATGCAGTGATAACGCAATTGACTGCAAGTAATTCAAGGTCAACAGGCAATAAACCTGTGATATTTATGGCACTGGAGTCGTCACTTATTCGTGAAATAAACACCATTGCACGCTCACAGTTTGCGATTGCTAGAGAAAACATTGCTTGCTCAGCGTATTGGAAGCAAGGCATAACAGCCGATGGTTTAAAAGTCGAAAAACAGCATCAATCAAATGCTTGAACGGCATTTGAAAAATAAACCTGCGGCACCACTGTATACTTATATTGAACTTAAACAGAGAGTGTTATGAGCGTACTTAAAAATATGCATTTTTCATTATTAGAGCTAAGCCCAATGAAAGAGCATGAGAGCGTGTCGCAAACATTAGCAAACAGTGTAGCGTATGCGCAAAAGGCTGATCAATTAGGGTTTAATCGCTTTTGGATGGCTGAGCATCATAATATGCCTGGCATTGTATGCGCAGCAACGTCTGTATTAATTGGTCATATCGCCGGGCAAACACGTAATATCCGTGTTGGCGCTGGCGGCGTAATGTTACCTAACCACCCGCCACTAGTTGTTGCTGAGCAGTTTGGTACGCTTGAGAGCTTATATCCTGGGCGTATTGATTTAGGGCTAGGGCGAGCACCAGGAAGTGACCACATAACAAGCCGAGCACTTAGACGCGATGAACGCAGAGCAGAGAACTTTGCCGATGAAGTAACCGAACTGCAAGCGCTATTAGGCCCAAGTGATGAGCGCTCCCCAGTACGTGCTATACCAGGCGAAAACACCAATGTGCCCATTTGGTTACTTGGTTCAAGCTTATACAGTGCGAAACTGGCAGCTAAAAAAGGTTTACCTTATGCTTTTGCAGGGCATTTTGCACCGCGCTTTTTATATGATGCAATTGCTTTGTATAGAAGTGAATTTAAACCATCAGCAGTATTAGACAAACCCTATGTCATGCTGGGTTTACCTGTGGTTGCAGCAGATACTGATGAACAAGCGCACTACTTAGCGAGCACTTCTAAACAACGCGTTTTAGCGTTAATGCGTGGCCATCCTTTGTGGTTAAAGCCGCCCGTTACCAGTATGGATGCGCTGTGGAGTGAGCAAGAACAAGCCCAAGTAGAAAACTTTCTCGGCTTATCGATTGTAGGCGGCCCTGCAACGGTGAAACATAAGCTCGAAATGATTGTTAAAGAACTCGGCGTTGATGAGTTTATTTTTACCAATGATTTATATGATAGTGAACACAGGCAGCGAGCGCTGGAAATATTAGCGGATTTAAAAAGTCGTTAAGTTAAATTAAGCAAACATACATTTAGCGTTTGCTAAAGTAGCCATATCAAAAATAGCGGTAAGCGAACTTCTTACTGTTCTATTTTATTAATTAATTCAATTTATATAATCAATTTTAACGTTTAGTGAAAACTCATTAGAATGAGGGTATAAACCAGTAACAAACACAAAGGAAGAAAGGCAGTGAAATCTCAAGACGCTACAATCTCAAACACTTTCAATAAAACAGCATTGATCGCAGAAGGAGGTGGGCAACGAGGGATCTTTACCGCAGGCGTTCTTGATGCGTGGCTTGAACACCAGTATGACCCATTCGACCTTTTTATTGGCACGTCTGCCGGCTCACAAAATTTGACAAGCTTTTTAGCTAGACAAAAAGGCTATGCAAAACGCCTGATCAGAGGTTTGTCACGTCATAAACGTTTTTTCCAACTTGGCCGTGGTTTCCTGGGTAAAAGTATTGTCGATCTTGATTGGTATTTCGATAAAACCACCGAGTTTAACCGTGCTCTTGATTTTAAAACAGCTAAAACCAGCTTAGGTCAAAGAGAGTTGCTGATCACAGCCACCAATGCACGCGATAGAAAACCATACTTCTTAACTCCAACAGGTGAAGGCAAACAATGGCGTGAGCTGTTAAAAGCCTCCAGTGCGTTACCATTTTTATATAAACAAGGCGTTAGATTAACTCCTTGGCTTGATAAAGCAGCTGCAAACGAAGAGCCTGAATGCAGTACCTGTACTTTAGCCGACGATGACTTCTTTTTAGATGGCGGCCTTGCTGCGCCGCTACCTGTAAGAGAGGCTTACAATCGGGGTGCGCGCAAGATAGTTGTTATTCGTACCGTTGATGCCAGCTTGCCAATACAATCAGCTTGGGTAAATAAACTGAAAACCTTTGTTTGCGCATCAGGTTACTGCCCAAAATCACTCGATTATCTACTACAGCATGAGCAGGCTTACTTAGACGAATTAAACTTTATGGAAAACCCGCCTGAAGATCTCGAAGTAATACAGATTTTTGCTGGCAGCAAATTACACAGTAAGTTACTCGGCAGTACCGATGCAGATTTACGCAATGATTATAAATTAGGACTTGCTGCAGGTAATGATTATCTTAAACATCAGTACCCACAAACAGATAAACAGCACCATTATGGTTAATTAAAAACAAAAGCCCTTGAGTATTTTATAAATAAAGATAAAGTGATGAATATTCTTAATTTAAGAATTTATATTCTATCTTTGTTTTATAAAAATTATAAAGGCAAAACATGTTCGATTTGATTGTAGGCACAATTAACAACTTACTGTGGGGCGAAGGGCAAATACTCATTTACATTTTATTGTTCACGGGTATCTGGTTTTCAGTGCGTTTAAAGCTTATTCAAATCGTAAAATTTAAACACATGTTTTCGTTATTACGCACAAGCAGCAAATGCGATAAAAACGATATTAGTTCATTTCAAGCATTGTGTACTGGCTTAAGTGCGCGAGTAGGTACAGGGAATTTAGCCGGTGTAGCCGTTGCTATATCACTTGGCGGCAGTGGCGCAATTTTTTGGATGTGGATGATTGCCATTTTAGGTATGGCCACAGGCTTTGCCGAAAGCGTACTGGGGCAAGTGTATAAAGTACGCGATAGTAACGGCGAATTTAGAGGCGGGCCTGCTTATTACATTCAACAAGGTATAGGAAGCAAAGCTCTCGCAATTGCATTCGCTCTGTGTTTATTTTTGGGTTACGGTTTTACCTTCAGCGCAATGCAAACCAACACTATAACCGATGCACTTAATTACGCATTTGAAATTCCAACCTTTTATTCTGGTATTGTTATTACTGTTCTTGCAGGGTCAATTATACTCGGCGGGTTTAAAGCAATCGCCCGATTTGCCGAGCGCGTTGTGCCCATCATGGGCATTGTATTTGTATTAGCGGCGGTGCTCATAACCATTATAAACTTCACCCAAGTACCTGCCATGCTTAAAGATATCTTTTTATCAGCATTTGGTTTGCAAGAAGCAGGTGCCGGCGCAATGGGCGCAGCTATAAAAAATGGTATTCAACGTGGGTTGTATTCAAACGAAGCAGGCGCGGGGAGTGTACCTCATGCATCAGCCTGCGCGACTCCAATCCCAAACCATCCCGTTACTCAGGGCTACATTCAAATGTTGGGGGTGTTTTTTGACACCATAGTACTGTGTAGTTGTACCGCTGTAATTATATTATTAGCTGATGTTGATATTAGTGGTGAGATGGAAGGAATTCGTTTAACGCAAGAAGCCATGATAGCCCATCTAGCACAAGGGGGAGTATACTTTGTGGCAGCTGCAATTACCTTATTTGCTTTCACCTCAGTGGTTGCTAATTATGCATACGCTGAAAGTAACCTGCATTTATTTAAACTCGATAACAAACTCGGGCGCGGCATTTATACACTGTTGTATTTATCTATGATGATGTGGGGCGCATCGGCCACGTTAAAAGAAGTGTGGGATTTAGCGGATATTGCGTTAGGGTTAATGACGGTGGTTAATGTTATTGCTATCATCATCTTAACACCAACAATACTTGCGGTAACTGGCGATTATAATAAACAAAGAGCAGAAAATACCGAGCCAGAATTTGATGCAAACAAGGTTAAAATTCAGGGAAAAACAGAAAAAGGGATTTGGCATTAACTCATTTTAAAATGATCAACCTGCATACTTATGCAATTTGAGCGTTAAGTAGATTAAGATATTAGATGATTGAAATACACGCCGGTAAAACGGCTGCAAAAATAATAAATGAACAAGGCCTAAAGCCTGAACTTTTTACATCATTTTTAGGCGCAAGCGGCGGGCCAAAATGGTTTACCTTATTTGGTTTAGATAAATACCTTTTTGGCGAATTTTTTAAAGGTAGAACGCAGCAATTAAACTTAATAGGTTCATCTGCGGGAGCATTTCGTGCTGCCTGTTTTTCACAAAATGATCCTGTTGCTGCGATATCGCGATTAGCAAAAACTTACAGTGAAACTCGTTACGCAACCAATAAACCAACCCCTGAAGAAATAACAACCAAAGCGCGCGCCTTACTTGAAGATGTATTTGGCGATAATGGCGTTACTGAAATAATTAATAACCCTGTATTCAAATCACACTTTATTGTAGCAAAATCAAATGGTTTGGTAGCAAGTGAGCGAAAGGCATTACAGTTATTAGGCTTAACAAAAAGCTATTTAAGTAATCGCGTGCATCGCCGGTTTTTAACCAAGCAATATGAGCGCTTTATATACCAAGCGCCAAACAGTGATTTAACTATTGAAGACAGTTATAAATTTAAAACCACACAATTAGATTTAACCACTGATAATTTAAAAGATGCATTACTCGCATCGGGCTCGATACCGCTAGTTATGCAAGGTATAAAAAATATTGCCGGCTCACCACCTGGTATGTACCGCGATGGCGGAATTATTGATTACCATTTTGACTTAAAAATAAATAACCCGGGGCTAATTTTATATCCACATTTTAACTCAACGCCAAAAGCAGGGTGGTTTGATAAAAGTTTAAAACGCAACGTCGCCCCAGAAAACTACGACAACGTAGTCATGATCACACCATCACAAGAATTTATCGCAAGCTTACCTTATGGCAAAATACCAGATCGAACCGACTTTACTGATCTCGATGCCGACACCCGGATTAAATACTGGCGCACCGTATTTAGTGAAACAGAAAAACTAGCTGATGCATTTGATCAACAGTTGAATAATAAAATCAAGGTCAATTTAATGGAATAATAAATGTTCTAAATGCGATAATAATTGCTTAATTTATTCAAACCTATATCATAAACCTCTAAAAAAAAAGCACTAAACGGTATAGAGTATGGCGATAGCTACATTTGAAAAGTTACATAATGAACAACAAGCGCTGACATATGATCAGCGAATTCGTTATGTAAAAGTAATGGCCAAAGCATTTTCATTAGGTTGTTTCTTATTAATATTACTTTCAATCACTGGCTATATTTTTTCCGTACCTCAGCTGTATCGTCCACTACTAAATGGGGCCGCAACAAACCCTCTAACGGCTTTAAGTGTTATTTTTATTAGTTTGACTGTATTACTTCAACAGCAAAAAATATCAAAATATATAAAGCCTATTTTTAGTCTTCTGAGTTTAGTTATTTCATCAACTATTATATTTGATAGCTATTTCAACACAGATTTAGCCCGTCATATCACACCTTTTCAAGCAGTAATAAATAATGAGCATAAATTAGGTTTATCTAATTCTATGGGAATAAATACAGCCATAATGTTAGCGTGTTTATCATTATCGATGATTTTTACAAGTTTGAATAAAAAAATAACAAGCCAATTACTCGCTTTTATTGGAATGGCAGTCCCTATGCTGTCGATCATCGGCTATGCGTATGGAATATCCAATTTTTTTGGTGAAATGTCTATTTTAACAACAACCTATGGTTTGTTACTGGCGTTAAGTGTGCTGTGTATTAATGCTGAAAGTGGGGCTGTTTATGCATTATTATCACCACATATTGGTGGGCGAATAGCACGTTTCCAAGTAATGTTGGGCTATGTTGTGCCTGTATTAATCGGATACTTATTTATAAAAACAATAGTATTTAGTGAAGTCGAAGACTTATTTGGTTTATATGTTGTTATTATATCTTGGTTTATCATTATATTAATAATTTCAAGCGCGATAATTCAAGAACGAGTTGATGAAAAAAGACGTATTGCTGAATTTGCTCTACTTAAAGCTGCTACACATGACAGCCTTACAGGATTAGCTAATAGACGCCGATTCATGGATTTAGCAGAAAAAGAAATTGGAAATTCCAAAAGTAAAGAAAACCCAAGTTGCTTATTAATGGTTGATATTGATCACTTTAAACTCGTTAATGACAAAGCTGGGCATTTAGTTGGTGATAAAGTACTGATACAAATAGCAAAAAAATTGGCTATGAATGTACGAAAAACAGATTTAGTTTGTAGATTAGGCGGAGAAGAATTTGCTATTTTACTACCTTCAACAGATAAATCTGGAGCACATAGAATTGCTGAAAAAATACGAACAGAAATTGAACAAACCCATATTGAAGGCTATACAGATATATACAGCAATGTAACAGCGTCTATTGGTGTCAGTGAAGTAACTCAAACAGATAATATTGATTATATAATTTCAAATGCTGATAAAGCGTTATATACCGCAAAAGAAACAGGCCGTAATAAAGTTGTGGTGTATGAAGAATAAATATCAATAAAAGCTGACAATCATGATTCACTATTTTTAAATTTCATTGGAATGAAAAAACTCAACAATAGACCTTATGGCAAGTGCAATAAAGTAATAGTCTAGATTAATAATTAAAATCCTCTTTAACTGTGGTTTGATAAATGACTAACAAGAACAAAGTTTGATATCAAAGAATTGACAATTTTAAGCTGCGAAAATACTTTTGCTTACGGCTTACGGCTTACGGCTTACGGCTTACGGCTTACGGCTTACGGCTTACGGCTTATACCCCATAAATTACGTTATGTTAAATTAACTAATTTAAATTAAAGTGGGCGTAGTTACACGAACTAGCCCACTTTTAGCAGGGTTTTAAAAGCTTAATTTAGCTCAGAATCTACCCAAAATTTTGTGCCTTTTAGTACAGCTTGAAGTGCAAGGCCATTTTCGGTCAATGAATATACTGTAACTTGATCCGCAATCGCTTCAGCAACTATAGCGCCACCTTGATCTTGGTATTTTGCGGCTGCATCAGCGTTGCCACCAAATGCCCAACCATGTTCAATAAAGCGGTTTAATGCATCTTGATTATGAAAAACCATCACAACATTAAAGTCTTTAACACCTAAACCAAGGCCTAAACCTGCTTCACCCATATTCATGTAAGTAGATTTGCCAGTTAGGTTATTTTTTACAACACCGTAACCACCACCAAAACTAGCAAGTACCACATTTACGTTGGCATTATCAAATACAGCATAGCCAGCAGAACCTGCAATTTGTTGCTTAACATCAGGTTTTTCTTTATATAATTTAGCTAGTGTATCTGCACGCATGTTTTGTACTAGGTTACGTTTTTCACTGGGTGATGCACTGCCTGTTGTAGCGCAGCCAGATAGAACTAACGTAAGAGTAACTAAACCTAAAACAATCAATTTTTTCATATGCTTTCCTTAAATAACGACAACAGCAACATGACATAATTAACAGTATATTGAAACTGTTAATGTCCAATACTAGACAGTATCGGACTTTACTATTAAACTGTAACTAATTTATTTTAATAGAAATTAGCTTAATATGCTTGTTGCTTTGGTCGATACATTAAAACAATTACGGTATCAAATTGCTCACCTTGAAGATGATACGTTGCAATCAGAATACCCTGAACTTGCATCCTTTATACAGCAAGTTGGCTTGACTGTCGCTGAATCGAAAATTGACCTAGTATTTTTATATCAATTTTTATATGTATATGGTCGAAAATCAGAAGCAACTTACAATCGTTTTCGCAATGAACTTGAACGATTTTACCTTTGGTCATGGCTTATTGCAGAAAAATCAGTATTTGATTTAAAACGCGAAGATATTGAAGCGTATGTAGATTTTATGGTTGAGCCAGATCCCGCTTGGTCAACAACTTCAGTTCAGTGGCGCTATAAAGATGAACAAGGAGTGCGTCGGTTAAACGGTAATTGGCGCCCTTTTATGCGCAAAGAGTCAATTGCCAGCCAACAAACTTTAGCTGCAATGTTTACAGCGCTTAATGTATTTTATAAATTTGCAATTTTAGAAGAAAAGACATTTGCTAACTTTGTTCCTGTTGTTAAAAAGAACAGTCCTTATCTTGTTGTACAATCTCAGATAAAAATTCCAGATACGCTCAGTGATATTCAATGGGAATATGTGTTTGGTGTAACTCGCGATAAATGTGAACAACAACCTGATTTTGAAAGAAATTTATTTACGCTAGCGTGTTTGAAAGGTTTATATCTACGTATTTCAGAATTATCAGAGCGGCCACAATGGTCACCTGTAATGTCACACTTTTGGCAAGATAACGACGGCTTTTGGTTTTTACGAATAATGGGCAAAGGTAATAAATTAAGAGACGTTACATTAAGTGAAGATTTTATTGAATACTTAAAACGTTATCGACTTTATCGTGGTTTAACTGCCCTGCCCCGCGTTGATGAATCAGATCCACTGGTACATAAAATACGCGGTCAAGGTGGTATGACTGTTAGGCAAATACGTCGATTAGTGCAACAAAGTTTTGATTTAGCTAAGCAATCTTTATTAGATGATGGTTTTACTGATGATGCTGAGCAATTAGAATCGGCAACAGCACACTGGTTACGTCATACTGGCGCGACTCATGATGCTCAAACTCGGCCATTAAAGCATTTATCTGAAGATTTAGGTCATGCAAAAATAGCGACAACCGATCAAATTTATATTCAAACAAATATAAAAGAACGTGCAAAATCAGGTATTAAAAGGAAAATTTAATGGAATACTTTGTATTAGCAAGTGTTGGCTTAGCGTTTTTAGCTTATTCAGTCTCAATACGCCAACTTGAAATTGTAGAAATCACTGGCCCTATGTTTTTCGTTTTAGTTGGTATGTTAATCGCTTATATGATGCCAACATCGGTAACTAGTAAAGCTGAATTTTTACAATCCGATTTAGATACGCTGTTACCGTTAATTGAATTAACGCTAAGTATTTTTTTATTTACCGATGCGGCGAAAACAAAAATATCCGTTTTAAAGCATAGTTTTCAGTATCCAAGCTTATTATTATTTTTAGCTTTACCGCTAACTTTGTTTGCGGGGATTGTAATTGCAAGCTTGATGTTTACTCAGTTAACACTGGTTCAAGCTGGATTGATCGCAATTATTTTAACGCCGACAGATGCTGCATTAAGTAAAGGGTTATTAAGTAGTGAGCAAGTACCCGAAAAAATTCGTGAAGGAATAAATACAGAAAGTGGTTTGAATGATGGCTTATGTGTTCCCGTTTTTTTAGTGTTAATGTTGTTCGCACAAGAACCGGAAACGTCAGTTAGCCTTGCATCTATTGCTGGGATTTTTAGCCGTGAACTTGTGGTTGCAATTGTTATTGCCATTGTTGCGATGGCGATGTTTATCCCATTGATTAAATTTGCAATGAAGCGACATTATTTTTCAAATAACACGAGCCCGTTTTTGGTCATTGGAATGGCGATGGCTATTTTCTCGATTGCGCAATGTGTACATAGTAGCGGATTTATTGCAGTGTTTGTTGCGGGGTTAATTTTTGATAGATTTACTGATAAAGGTTTAACAGAGCAATTAGTTGAAGACAGTGAGCATATTGCTGATTTTACAAGCTTATTAATTTGGTGTTTATTTGGTTATGTTTGTAGCTATTTAGTTTTCCCTGAGATTAATTGGCAAGTCACCGTGTTTGCAATTTTGAGTGTTACACTTTTACGTATTATTCCAGTGATGTTGAGTTTACAATTTACTAAATTAAATATTAAAGAGCGTTTTACTTTTGCTTGGTTTGGACCAAGAGGTTTGGCGTCAATAGTGTTTACGCTGATGGTGATCGATACTCAAATAGAAAATAAATATCAAATTGCAACAGTTGCCATGACCACTATATTATTTAGTGTATTTATTCATGGTATGAGTACTAAACCCATTGCCGATAGTTATGCTAAATAATTTAAAAAATTTTGCGGTGAGTTTTGCAACTCACCGCACTGTATTTTCAACGTTAAAAAAGTTGTGCCAGTAATTCAATTGGGTGTTTGGGTTTAAATTTTTCGTAACGTTTAACTTGGCTTCGACATGAGAAACCGGTCGCAAGTAATTGCTCAGGTTTATTCTTTTGAACTACACTTTGCCAACTCATTTCATAAAGTGCACGAGAATTTTTTTGGTTTTGCGCTTCATGACCATAAGTTCCCGCCATACCACAACATCCTGTTGCAGTTGTATTTAATGATAAACGTAAATCAGAAAATATATTTTGCCAAACATTAGCAGCTTTTGGCATGGCTGTAGTTTCGGTGCAATGACTTAATAAGGTATATGTGTCACTCGATTTAATATTGTCAGCTAGATGGTTGAAAGATTGTTTTGCCAACCACTCATGAGCGAGTAAAACTTCAAAGTCACCACGTTGTTCACCTAAAATAGAATTATACTCATCGCGATAACACATAACTAATGATGCATCTAAACCGACAAGCGGTGCATTAATTTCGCTGAGTGAATTTAAAAATTGCGCTGCATTTTTTGCTGTCGCTTTAAATTCGTTTAAAAAACCTTTTACGTGCTGAGGTTTTCCGTTTGGTTTAAATGGCAACAGAATTGGTTTCTTGCCAAGCGCGGTGATCACTTTTATAAAACTTTCTACTAACTCAGCCTCGTAAAAACTGGTAAATGGGTCTTGAACAATGAGCACGTAGTCATTTTGTTCTTCACTTGTTAGCATTGAAAGTTTGTCAAAATTAAAACTGTGTTCTTTGTTAATCCGTTTACTTAAGCGAGGTGTACTAAGTGTAGGCGTATCAACATAACCAATCGTTTTTTTGATTAATGCTGACACTAGTTTTGTTTTTACAATTGGATTTATCACCCGAGAAAAAGTGGCCATGGTTGGGGCGCTGTTTTCAATATTAGCAACTAAATAATCCTTAACTGGTCTTGCATAGTAGCTATGATAATAATTTAAAAATCGTGAGCGAAAAGTTGGCACATCCACTTTAATTGGGCAAGCAGTTGTACAAGCTTTGCATGCTAAACATTCATCCATTGACTCTTTTACTTCGTGAGAAAAATCATACACTCCTTTGTTTTTATCGCGGCCATGTTGAAAACGCTCCCACCATGTGATTACTTCACCTTGGTTAAGATGTTTTTCTACTTCAAGAAGATCAATATCTTTAGCTTCTTGTAGCCGTAACCATTCACGCATTAAACTCGCTCGCCCTTTGGGTGAATTACGACGGTCTCCAGTGACTTTGTATGATGGGCACATAGGTGAGTTTTCATCATAATTAAAGCAAATTCCATTACCATTACAGGTCATTGCATTGTTAAAGCTGGTTTTAACATCAATTGATATTTGCTTATCAAACCATGAACGTTTTTGATCATCAACACTTACTAGTGAGTCATCACTTTCGATGGGAGTGCATATTTTACCTGGGTTTATACGGTTATGAGGATCAAAAGCGGCTTTTATTATTCGTAACTGTTTAAACAGGTGATCGCCAAAAAATTCTGGACCGTATTCACTACGGTAACCTTTGCCGTGTTCACCCCACATCAAGCCACCATATTTTGCGGTGAGCTTTACAACTTCATCAGAAATTAAACGCAGTAGTTTTTCTTGTTCTGGATCACACATATCCAGTGCCGGTCTAACATGCAAAACACCCGCATCAACATGACCAAACATACCATATTGTAAGTTATAGCTGTCGAGTAAAGCTCTAAATTCGACGATAAAATCGGCTAAATTTTCAGGTGGAACGGCGGTATCTTCAGCAAATGCGAGAGGCTTTTGTGCTCCTTTTACATTACCGAGCAGGCCTACCGATTTTTTACGCATGCCATAAATTTTTAAAATGTCAGCTTTGTTGCTTGTGAGTTGGTAACCAATTACACCACTGGTTTGATTTTTAACGCAATCATCAAGCAAGTCAGATAATCTATTAACTTTTTCTTCAATATCATCCGCCGACACAGCATTAAACTCAACCATGTTGAGCCCTTGCATATCTTTATTTTCAACATCTTTTATTAAGTCCGATACTGAATGCCATACAATATCTTGGCGAGCCAAATTTAGAACTTTACTGTCGACAGTTTCAACCGATGTGGCATTTGCAGCCACTAAAAAAGGTGAATGACGAAGGGCTGAATCAAAGCTATCGTACTTAATATTAATTAAGGTTTTAAATTCTGCTATAGGCGTAATATTAAGTTTTGCCTCAGAGACTATCCCTAATGAGCCTTCTGATCCGGTAATAAGCCGGCTCATATCAAAAGTTTGTAAGTCATCACTTAGTACATGTTCCAAGTCATAGCCGGTTAAGAAGCGATTTAACCGCGGGAACTTGTCAATTATAGCGTCACGATTGTTTAAACAGACATCAAGCACGGTTGCATATAAGTTGCCAATGGTAGAGTCTTGTTCGGCGATTAATTTTGCTTTTTCAATTTCGATGGGCTTAGTTGACATTTGTGTGCCGTCAACTAAATAGGTTGTTAAACCTAATACATGATCACTGGTTTTACCATATACAAGTGAGCCTTGTCCCGATGCATCTGTATTTACCATTCCACCAATCGTTGCGCGATTACTGGTTGATAAATCAGGTGCGAAGAAAAACCCATATGGCCGTAGAAAATCATTAAGTTGATCTTTAATAACGCCAGTTTGTACTCTGACCCAGCCTTCGTCAGCGTTTATTTCTAAAATTTCACGCATGTAGCGAGATAAATCTACAACAATGCCAGGTGTTAAAGATTGGCCATTGGTACCAGTACCGCCACCGCGTGGGCCGAACGTAAGTGATAAAAATGGGTCTTGCGCTGCAGTTTGTAGCGCAATTTGTATATCTTTTTCAGACTTTGGAAAAATAACCCCTTGCGGTATTTGTTGATAAATACTGTTATCGGTAGCGGCGGTTAAACGGGTACCATAGGTTGCATCAGTATCTCCAGAAAACCCTTTATTAGTTATTGTTTTTATGTAACTTACTACTAATTCGCTGGCGCTATCTTGTTGGCTTATTGTTGCTATCATGACGGTGATAAATTAAGACATTTGTTATATTGTACCATGCAAACAGCGATATAAAATTGATGTTTTTACAGTTTGTAACACTCTTTTTATCGTATTTAGGCGTGTATTAATTATACTCAATTTAATGATTTGAATTACGAGTTATAAAAATGAAGAAATGTGTCTTGCTACTACTTGGTAGCTTTTTTATGGTGCTAGGATTGTTTTTTGTGGTTGTGCCTGGGCCATCATTAATATTTTTTATTGCTGGTTTAATGTGCTATTCGTTTTACTACCCTAAAGCACGCTATTATCTGCGATTATGCCAAAAAGCGTTAACTAAATCGTGCGCATTTTTAGACAAAAAATTAGCTCGTTAATTTTATAAACGATAATTGAGTAAATAAAAATGCCAGCAATATTGCTGGCATTTTTTATCACTAAATTGAATTAGTTTGCTAGCTTTTTAGCAAGGTATAACCATGTTTCTAGTACTGTATCTGGGTTTAGTGAAACAGAGTCAATGCCCTGCTCTACTAACCATGCAGCAAAGTCTTCATGATCTGAAGGCCCTTGACCACAAATCCCTACATATTTACCTTTAGCTTTGGCTGTCTGAATTGCCATAGATAAAAGCTTTTTGATAGCAGGATTACGTTCATCAAATAGATGTGCGATTAGACCTGAATCACGATCAAGACCCAGAGTTAACTGTGTTAAATCGTTTGACCCGATAGAAAAACCGTCGAAATGTTCTAAAAACTCATCTGCTAATAACGCGTTTGATGGTAGTTCACACATCATGATAACTTTTAAGCCATTTTCACCACGTTTAAGGCCATGCTCTTCAAGTAGCTCAATAACGCGTTTGCCTTCTTCAAGCGTACGAACAAATGGGATCATGATTTCAATATTAGTCATATCCATTTGATTACGAACACGTTTTATTGCTTCACACTCTAGAGCAAAACAGTCACGGAAATCTTCAGAGATATAACGTGCAGCACCACGGAAGCCAATCATTGGGTTTTCTTCTTCTGGCTCGTATTGTTGCCCACCGACTAAGTTTGCGTATTCATTTGACTTGAAATCAGACATACGAACAATTACACGCTCCGGCGCGAATGCACAACCGAGTGTTGAAATACCTTCAACAAGTTTAGAAATATAAAACTCAACAGGTGAATCATAACCGGCAATCATGTCGGTGATTTCTTCTTTTAATGCACCAGTTTGTGCATCAAAATTCAGTAGTGCTTTAGGGTGAACACCAATCATACGGTTGATGATGAATTCAACACGCGCAAGACCAACACCAGCGTGCGGTAAACGAGCAAAATCGAATGCGCGATCTGGGTTACCAACATTCATCATGATTTTCATAGGCAGTTCAGGCATTTCATCTACACGAGAGGTGAGGATTTCAAAATCTAAAATACCTTCGTAGATATAACCAGTATCACCTTCTGCACAAGAAACAGTGACTTCTTGACCTGCTTTGATTAAATCGGTTGCATTACCACAACCTACAACAGCTGGAATACCAAGTTCACGTGCAATAATTGCTGCGTGACATGTGCGGCCACCACGATTTGTTACAATCGCAGCCGCACGCTTCATAATTGGTTCCCAGTCAGGGTCTGTCATGTCGGTAACTAAAATATCACCCACTTGAACTTGGTCCATTTCATCAATGGAATTAAGTACACGAACAACACCTGAACCAATTTTATGGCCAATTGCACGCCCTTCAACAACAACATTACTGCTGCCGTTTAATTGGAAACGCTCCATAACGTTGGTATCTTCGTTTGAACGAACGGTTTCTGGACGAGCTTGAACAATATAGAGCTTACCGTCGTTACCGTCTTTGGCCCACTCGATATCCATCGGGCGACCATAGTGTTGTTCAATAATCACAGCTTGTTTAGCGAGTTCTTCTACTTCAGCATCTGTGATAGAGAATTTGTTAGAAAGTGCGCTATCGACATCTACAATTTCAACTTGTTTGCCATGGGCTTCATCGGTTGAGTAAATCATTTGAATAGCTTTAGAGCCGATATTACGGCGAACTACAGAAGGTTTACCCTTAGCAAGCGTAGGTTTGTGAACATAAAATTCATCTGGGTTTACAGCACCCTGAACAACCATTTCACCTAAACCATAACTTGATGTTACAAAAACAACATCTTCAAAACCAGATTCGGTATCAATACTGAACATTACCCCTGATGCTGATTTATCAGAGCGTACCATACGTTGAATACCAGCAGATAATGCTACACCACGGTGATCATAACCTTGGTGTACACGATATGAAATTGCACGGTCATTAAATAATGAAGCGAAGACATGTTTTATGGCAACCATGACAGCGTCAATACCGCGAACATTTAGAAAGGTTTCTTGTTGACCTGCAAATGATGCATCTGGCATATCTTCAGCGGTAGCTGACGAGCGCACTGCGAATGAAACATCTGCTGCTGTATCGCCGTGGAGTTGGCTATAAGCTTCGCGAATTGCTTGGTCTAAATTAGGTTGGAATGGTGTGTCGATAATCCATTGGCGGATATCGGCACCTACTTTGGCTAGTGTATTTACATCATCAACATCGAGGGTGTCTAAGATGTCATGGATTTTTGCATTGAGTCCTGATTGATCTAAAAACTCATTAAATGCATCTGCAGTTGTAGCAAAACCTCCAGGGACTTGCACACCAGCGTTAGCTAGGTTTGAAATCATTTCACCGAGTGAGGCATTTTTACCACCAACACGAGGAACATCTTGCATACCAAGCTCTTGATACCAGAGAACGTATTCTTGCACGGGATCTTTCTCCAAAAAACAAATTGTAGTATTAACTGTGAGAGTTAAGAAAGAAAACCTTCTAAAAAGGTCACCTTCATTCTACACTGGCAACAGTCCATACGTAAACCGTGTGGAGACGCAATTTACTAGAATAGGTAATAAAAAGGTTAATATGAGAACTGCATTTTATATTTCTGATGGCACTGCCATTACTTCAGAGGTATTTGGCCATGCGACGCTATCGCTTTTTCCGGTCGAATTTAACCATAAAACCATTCCGTTTGTTGAAACTGAAGAAAAAGCAAACGAAGTTAAACAATTGATAGATAAAACAGCCCAACGCGATGGCGAGCAACCATTTGTATTTTATACCTTTGTTAATCATGAACTGAGTGAAATAATAAACTCTTCGTGTGCGGTGTGTTATGACTTTTTATCAACGTATAGCGATAAAATTGGTAAAGAATTGCAAGTGGCCCCTGTGCCAAAGGTGCACCGTACTCATTCGATGCACGAAAAAAGTTATGACTTTAGAATAGACGCAGTTAACTATGCCCTGACCAATGATGATGGCGCTAATATTAAAAATTATGCAGAAGCTGACATTATATTAGTTGGCGTTAGCCGCAGTGGTAAAACTCCAACGAGTTTATATTTGGCCTTACAATATGGCATTAAGGCCGCAAATTACCCATTAACTGAAGACGATTTAGAAACAGGTAAACTGCCCGCATGTTTAACAGCATATAAACATAAATTGTTTGGTTTAACCATTGACCCTGTTAGGCTAGCTGATATTCGCCAACGCAGAATGGCAAATTCAAAATATGCGTCTTTGAAGCAATGTCGAATTGAGGTGCGTGAAGTTGAAATGCTTTATAAAAAACATAAATTGGCATACTTAAATTCAACCCACCATTCAGTAGAAGAAATATCTGCGAAGATTATATCTGATACTAACCTTGAGCGACGTAAGTACTAACTATAAAGTTAATATCGGACATTAAAAAAGCCGCAATTGCGGCTTTTTTATTAATGCGAGATGCTTACTTACGTGCGTCTTTTAGTAAATCTGCAACTAAGAAACCTAACTCAAGTACTTGATCTGCATTTAAGCGTGGATCACATTGTGTACGGTAACGTTGCGCTAAGTCGTCATCAGATAAACCATAAGCGCCGCCTGTACATTCAGTGACATGTTGCCCTGTCATTTCTAAGTGGACACCACCTGCGTATGATCCTTCAGCTTTATGAACAGCGAAGAACTGGCTAATTTCACGTAGGATATTATCAAAGCTTCGTGTTTTATAACCTGATGTAGCTTTCTCTGTATTACCATGCATTGGATCTGAGCTCCAAATAACCTTACGACCTTCTTGTTGAACTTTACGAACAAGCGCCGGTAGTTTTTCTGGTAATACGTCTGCACCCATACGTGTAATTAAAGTAAGGCGACCAGGAATGTTATCTGGGTTTACTGCATCAATTAGGCGGATTAATTCATCAGGGTCCATTCCTGGGCCGACTTTAACACCAATTGGGTTTTTAATACCTTTGAAAAACTCAATATGTGCATGGTCAAGTTGACGAGTACGTTCACCAATCCAAACAAAGTGAGCAGAACAATCATACCAGTCGCCAGATAAATGGTCGCGACGTGTAAGCGCCTCTTCATAACCTAACAATAATGCTTCATGTGATGTATAAAGGTCAGTTTCTTTCAAGCTAGGTGCGATTGAAGAGTTAATGCCACATACTTCCATAAACTCTAGTGCATCTTGAATTTTATCTGCAAGTTGCTGGTATTTTTCTTTCAGTGGATTAGCTGCAACAAAGCCCATATTCCAGCGGTTTACTTGGTGTAAATCTGCAAGACCACCCTGTGCAAAGGCACGTAGTAAATTTAGCGTAGCTGCGCTGTGATGATAGGCAGTCATTAAGCGTTGTGGATCTGGTATACGTGCTTCTTCAGTAAACTCAAAGTTGTTAATGATATCGCCACGATAAGACGGTAACGACACGCCATTAATCGTTTCCATATCGGCAGAGCGTGGTTTAGCGTATTGACCCGCCATACGGGCAATTTTAACTACCGGGCATTTGCCACCATATGTGAGCACCACAGCCATCTGTAAAAGTGTTTTAAATGTATCGCGAATATTAGCAGCATTAAAATCACTAAATGATTCTGCACAATCTCCACCTTGCAGTAAAAACGCTCGGCCTTCGCATACATCTTCAAGTTGTTTAAAAAGACTACGAGTTTCCTCAGCGAAAACTAAAGGGGGCGCACTTTTTAATTGACCTTCAACGGTTTTAAGAGCGTCTTGATCTGGGTACTGTGGTTGCTGAAGTATAGGGAGTTCTCTCCAGCTATTTGGGTTCCACGACTGCATGTTATTTCCTCATTCCTACTATTACCTGTTACAAGGAAATTAACGTATGCAGCCCCCCTGTTCAAGGACTATATTCACCGATTATCAATTATTTAGTTATGACATAAATTAAATCGCTTATTTGTTTAGTTTTAATCACTATATAATCGGTTTATGGTGAGCTTTAAATGCTGTAACGTACTGAAATATAATAAATATATCTTTGTTATAAAATTAACAAAGAATGATATTGCCCAAAATGCCAGAAAAGAACACATCATACTAAAAAGGCGGGGCTCTGTAATCTTAGCTTTACGATGTATTTATGCTTATTAACTTCCAAAACTGGCGGAGACAAACTTTATGTGCTAGCGATAGGTTCATAACATAATTAATCGCTATATTTAGTTTTCTTATCTTAATGATCAAACAACACACGTCTGTATGTTATGTCAATTACAACAAGCCGCTCGTGGCAAATCTTGCGAGTAAACATTCTCATGGCAAGCGCCAGTCCTTCTGCTAACGCAGAGCTCACTTCGTGAGCAGGTATTTGGTTAGAACATAGCTAACTGATGATCCGAATGGAGTTGGTCATAATTAGTTCCTTCGTTTTCACTTACTTTCTTACTATTGTTTCGTCATCATTTTTTCTAGGGTACTTGTAATATAACCATCTGACCAAAATTCCCCTCCCCGTAGCTGCTTTATAACATGAGGGCACTTTTTAAAAACCTCTCTTGCCGTTAAATTTTTAATCATCGTTACCAACTTTGTAATGCTATAGGTGAACTAAAAAATGAATATGCTTTTCATCCGCCCTAATTTCTAAAAATTTTATTTCGTAACGTTTTTCTATTGCCACACAAATTTCTTTGTTTGCCCTATCAACTCCTACATCAAGAAGCGCTCCCCTATATTTTGCTGGGAAAACTAAGTGATAAAGTAAAACTGTCACATTGTCGCTTTTATGTATAAATTGGCTCATTCTCAATACTACGCCGCAAGCGCCTGGGAATAAACCCGAAGAGATTATACTCTAAAGGCCGGATTGCATTTAACTAAGATACTTCCCTAACTATTTATTTGAAACCAGACATAGCTACTACTCTATATCCAACATCCAGTCTAGAGAAATGAGATGTAGGTAGATTAGTAATGATGTTAGTTATTAAATACCTTTATTCACACACCCAATAAGAACACATCATACTTACTATTATATAAGTCTAATCTCAGCAATAACTAATAAATATATATTAAAGTTAAACAAAGATAGAAATAAAATTGAAATTTGGTATGCTATAAATATATATTCAGTATGATGTGTTCTTATGGTTTCTAAAGTACAAATTCGCAGTCAGTTTGATTTATTAAGTGATTTAACAAATTTATTTGTCGAAGACTTAGAATCTTATGAGTATTCTAAGGCTGAATGCTATCAGCTTCCAGAAGTAGATAGTAAAGATGAGAAAATTATTCCTCACACTATTGAAGTTTCGCAACAAACGGGGGCAATAGCGCATAAATCTATTTTAAATGCTTACAAGGATATATATAAAAAAGAAGGGCTTAGCTCTCGTATTTTAAAGCGTCATCCAGGTTTATTAGTTTTAAAAAATGCGAATAAAGAAAGTCTAATTGCGCGTATCCAACAGCTTAATAAAGCTAAAGCGGCTTTTAAAGAGTGTATTCTTGCTATTGATAATAACGATGCTAGATTTGAAGCTGTCCACAATGCTATACCAAATTTAATAACATTAGCAGCATACAGAAAAGTACATTTTGAGCATGAATCCCCTTTTTCGGTTCGTTTTACATGGATGCATAAACACGCAACAAAAACCCTCACTAAAAAAATGGCGTTGGCCATGCTTGAGAAATCCGCCGGTTATTCGAACCCTAGAATGATAGACCAACAAAGTTGGCAATCACTTGTTGCACAAGAACAATTACGTGTTGCAAGTTTAGGTGATACAGAAAAGCTTAGAATTCGAAGACCGACAAGAGTTAGTCCGCAAGTAAATGTAAGATACACAGCACAAAATAGATACCATGTTAGTGCCGCTTTACCTTTTATTCTTATTAATCCGGAACCAGATGTAAAACTTGGTACATTACCAAATTACTTAAAACCCGATACTCACCCCAGAAAGAGAGAGTATGATTTTTTAGTTGATAGACTTTACTTAGAGCAAGTAACAGACTGATTAATTGCTATCTAACACTAGTTTTATTATGTTAAATAGCATTGTTTTTTAATCTTGTAGAGTAATTAACTTAACTGACAGTACTAATAAACTTTGCTAATACAAATAAGCCTTTAGCTTTACTAAAGGCTTAATGTTTAATTATCTTCGACGATTTCTTCTATTTTATCTTCATCAATTAAAACGGCATTTTCTACAATACGTTTGCCACCTTGAATTTCAATACGCTTATTGTGTTTATTAAGCGTAAGAATCTCATCGCAAAATTGATCTGATGGGTACATCTCATAGGTGTAATCAATAATAGTTCCGGTTTTATCATCTTTTACATTTGTTATGCTGTATTCTGAAATAGCGCCCTTTTCGATCAAATCCTTCATAGTCGTAGTCATATCACGGCGTAATGCTTTTAACTTATTTTCAGTGATATCATCAGTTGAATAAATCGAACCGTATTTTTCCATGATAGATAACAATCTAAAATGATAGGTTTTTCCCGGAGCCGCATAGCGCCATAAATGATATAACCTTAGCATCATCCAACGCGACAAACCGCGTTTTAATTCTTGCGCACTATTAAAGTAATATCCCTTATATTCTAAGTTATCAATCATGTTATGAACAAATGCATTCAAGCAGGCAACACATTTTACATTACCGCCCTGCCCTTTCTTACCACTAAAATGTAATGATGATAAAAAGTTCATATTCGACTCATAAAATGAATCATCAATATCTGTATTTTTTGTATCTGTCGCAGAATATTTAAATGAAAGTTTAGAACCTTGCAAAGCTTCTAATGCTTCTTTGATTTGCGGGTACGGCATTGATTGCCCAACAGCTTTTAATTCTTGGGCTAATTCGTTCATTGAAAAAACCACAGCATATTGAATACCGGACTTAAAATTAATTTTTACTATCTTACCTTTAGACGCCAGACGTATAAGTGCTCGTTCAACTTTTTCTTCACGATCTGACGGCCAAACTAAATACTCAACATCTTCGCCGTCTTTGCGTGAGCTAACGACTGCAGGTGTAATTTTAATTTCGCCATCGTATAAGATGCCATCTACTTTTTCTGATATTTTACGCGTAATGATAGTTTTCTTTGGTGCTTCTTCAAGCGGTAACTTTTTATGACCCGAGCGGACAAAACGACCCCATAAATCATAATGATTAAATGTATTTGAATATGCTCGCAATCCATGTGCTACGTTTTCAATTGAAATACGTACATCTTTATTATCTGTAAATAAAGCTAAACTTTCGTTATCGATTGCACTTTCCACCCCGTGGATTTGACCCCGTAATGTATCGGGCAAGTTATCTACCGAGATGTTGACCTTTCGGCTCATTGTTCTTATTTCCAATTTTTATTGCGACACTTAATAACAACACATAAAAGGTCAAAAGTTAAATGTTTAAGTTAGTATAAACTTGATCTGAGTTCAAAATAAATCTTCGGATCATTATTTTACTAAGCAAATGCTATAAACACCTTTTTCAGATCACTTTTTTACTAAGTAAGCTATAACAGCTCAAATTTTTACTAACTCAGGCATATTTTTGTCCATTAAAATTACTTATTTTCTGAAAATACCACGACAAAAACCCTTTTCATTTAATTTGACTGTGTATAACTATGTTTTCAGTTATGATAGATCTGATCTGTACTTACTACAGATCAGATCTATACTAATTAAAAGTTATAAAACACTCCATTGATAGTGTATAACTTATTATTTTACTTAGTAAAAAACTGATCTAACAGGTCAATTTTGTGATTAACATTGTGCCAAAGCTGTGAATAAGTCTCTAGCGACAATTCCACTTAGTAAAATAGTGATCTTCATGTTGTAAAAGATCTGATCTTAACTAAGTATAAAGTTGATCTGATTTTTTTAATATTATTGTTATAAATCAATATATTAATAGATTTTTTTACTACCCTAACCTTTACTACCTTATATATTTAACCACCTTTAAACTTCTTTATTTATACTAAGCAATATTAAAATTACAAATAAGGATTTAAATGTCTTCTAGTTAAAAGGCATGTCGCCATAAATACTTGTTTACAGTCATTTGAATGGACATTATACTTAAAGCCTAACTTTGAGGAATAAAGCATGTCAATTCATAATAATGCATTAGCCACTTACCGGCTCTTAAAAGCAACAGCAGAAGTTGCAGAAAAATCTTTAGAAGGACGTATTCAGCATTATCGTGCCCACTTAAAATCAGAAGAAAAAGAATTACGTACTTATACCCAAAAAGCAGCAGCTGATCTCTTAGGATGTAATAATAGAACATTAAAACGCCGCCATGATAACGGTGACTTTGATGAGCTAAATATTAAACGTGGTGCTAATGGCCACTATGCCTATACGTTGGTCAATATTTTTGCTATGGCTGATATTATGGATATTCAGCCTGATCACCGCAAAGATGATGATAAATTACAAGTTATTGTTATCAATTCTCTTAAAGGTGGTTGTGGTAAAACGACCAGCATGGTTAATATTGCAGCAGCTCTAGCAACGACTAACATCAAACGATACCGTATCGGTATCATTGACTTAGATCCACAAGGTTCGTCTTCAAGCTTTTTTCCGCCTAGTGAACCCGATCCAATCACCGTTGGCGATTTAATGCGAGATTGTATTGAATTAGACGAAGGTGAAACTTGGCAGCAACTTGTTTCAAATTCATTTTTACCGACTCATATTCCAAATATTAGAATGTTACCTTCTGGAATGGATGATTTTTACTTTGAACATGAAACTGCGACCTTGCTCAAAGATAGCTCTAGTTATGACAAAACTCGTCATTATCATAAATTACTAGAGAAAGTAATTGAACCGGTGAAAGATCAATTTGATATTATTTTAATTGATACAGCACCTTCTCTTAACTTTATGTTTTATAATGCTTTAATGTCATCAACAGCGATGCTTATTCCAGTACATCCAGAAGCTGTAGATTTTGATGCTAACAATAAATATTTAAAACGTTTGGGCGAAATTTATCACACGGTTGCATCTTTAGGTCATGAAGGTTGGGACTTCATGCAATTCTTAGTCACTAATTATGTTAAAGGTAACCACTCACAACGTGACATTGTAAAAGATGTCAGAAGTGCTTTTGGCCGACAAGTTATGAGTTACCCTATTAATCATAGCTCTGCAATTACAGCCAGTTCATCATCATTCAACACTATATTTGACCAAAAAACCTCGGATAGCTTAGCTAGCAGGGAGTCTTTACTTCGTGCTCAAGAAAATATTAAAGACGTTGTCGATGAACTAGAAATGTTGATTCGTTCGAATTGGAAATCAACTGAATCACAACTAAAAGATCCTAAGTAAGGTAGTTTATAAAAATGGCTAAAAAACGTAAAAACGACACCAGCCTTGACCCTTTTGCAACATCAATTGGCAACAGTAATCTTGATGAGTTATTAGAACAGGCCAGTGCAGGTGATGTTATAAAAATGCCTGCACCGAGTGACCCTACACGCTCGATTACACTAATTTGCAAAGTTATTCCTCATGCTCAAATTGAGAAAACGACAAAAGTTTATGGTAAAAATCGCCGTGTTCAAGCGCTTTTAAATGAAAAGTCAGTTGCCGATATTTTGCCTGCAATTAGCGAGGACGGACGTAACCAACATCCTGCGCTATGTTGGGATAAAGGAGAAGAAACACTGGTACTGGCCGGCTCTCGTCGTCGTATGGCGTGTATTTTAAGTAATGCTGACTACATGGTTTTGAGCTCACCTGATTTTACGGAATTAGATGCAAAGATTTTAGCCGTTTCGTCAGACCAGTATATTGCCCCTAGCCTTTGGGAGTTAGGCCAAGCTTATCAGCAGACGAAAGATGAGTTAGTCGCTCAAGGAAAAAAAGGCTCATATCGTGAAATTGCAGCAATTGAAGGGGTTTCTCATACCGCTGTAGCCGATGCCATTAAAGCCTTTGAGAAGTTGCCTGCCAATGTTTTAGCGCTTTATCCTACTGCTAACCATGTCGGCCGTGAAGTTGCAAAGAAACTCATTGCCGCTAAAGAGCGTGATGAAAATAGCTTTAATCAAACAGTAACTCGTTTAATTGATGATCAAAGCCTCATTGCAATGGAAGGTGATGATAAGCGTGCAATGGCGATAACCAAATTACTTACCGCTGAGCCGCAAGCTACATCACGCAAAGAAGCCTTACTCGAGAATGACTTTATCACTGTACAACGTAATTTAAAAAGCGGTGACTTATCGATCAAGATTGATAATAAAGTTATGACAGACAAACGCTTAGAACAATTAACTAAACTGCTTAAAGCATTCAACTAGTTAATAAAATACTGATCTGAGATCATGGTGTTGTTAGTCAAATCATGATCTCAACATATCATTTAGTTAGTAAAATAATGATCTAAATTATAAAATCATGCCTTTTCTTTCCCTTTAGATCATTATTTAACGTACTTATACTATTAATTGAGCCGTAAACTTCTCTTTAAACCACTTCTTAGTAAAATTTTGATCTGTAAAGTCCCTGCTTTGCTGTTAAGCTGTATATAACTTGTGCACTAGCTGTTAACTAACTGCACTATATGGCTTTATTTTCACATAAACCGATTTTTTACTAACTTAGCTACTCCAACCAGTGCCAATAAGTATTTTAATGCTTTAGCTGCGGAGCGATAAATCATATACTGGTAGAATTATTTTTTATTTACACTGCCTTAGGCGTTATGTCTGCTAATTTATCAAAATCTGATCTGCTTGCTATTTTTGAAGAAATTAAACAAGAACAAGAAACTTTGTTTCCTCTTTCTGAACGCTTTATTAAACAGTTATTTAAGCCACAAGTGCTCGCCCAAGCAAAAGAGTATGTAGCAAACGGACAAATTAACTGGTTAGAGCATAATAGTGACTTTTCTGTTATTGATGCCTCAATGTTGGGCAATGAAGGTAGTACCTTTACTCAACATATTGAAATTAAAAAATTAGCCAATGGATTTTCAGTCGATCGTCACTGTTCATGTAATGCAAAAACTAATTGCCGTCATATAGCAGCCGTTTTACTAAAATTAAAAATTGATAACTCCGGAGAATATGGTCAAGACTATATTATGAATGATTGGTTTGATGAGCTTAAACAAATCAAACATACTCATACCGATAAAGCTAAAAATGTGCTTTTATTTGTGCTTGATGTTGAGGCATCTAAAGTCATCATAACACCTAAAATAGCAGGTGCATCTGCTGAGCATAATTATACATTAGGCCGTAATCTCACTGATCAACAGCTAAATAGCTTTGTTACTCCAACGCACTTACTTGAAAGTGACTTTCGATTATATAGCTGGATCCGCTCGCAAAATGCGCTAGGTAGCCTCGAGCTAAAAGGACAATGGGGCTTTGCTGCACTGCAACAGCTTATCGCAACACAAAGGTTGTTTTTTGGTCGCTCTCGTAAATCTATTAAACCGGCTTCAGCAGTTGATTTAAATTTTGTTTGGTCAGATTCAGACAATTTAAAACAGCTTAATGTTGGCATTGAAAATAAACAGTCGTGGTTATTATTAAAAACAACCCCGCCAACTTATTTAGACACTGAAACATTAACAATAGGCCGTATACGAACCCCTCTCAGTGGTGAAGAAGTTTCGCATATTCAATCTATACCAGCTATCCATAAAGATAATTTAGCGCGTGTTTATACACAAATAAGCACTAATTTTGGTGAGGGGGTTATTCCTCATTACTTACCCTCATCGCAGCAAAAACCAAAACGTCATGCTGCAATTGCACCAATAATTGAAGTTGATAACATTAATAGTCAGTTAAATATAAATTTAAAATTTAACTATCAAGGTAAACACTACACTCCAAACGAGGCACCAACCACCATACTTAATACAGCGCTGGAAAATACAGTAATAACAGAATTAATAAACCTCGGTTTTGAGCACTGTAAAGGCCCTTTACAAAATAATTTTATATTTAATAAACAAGATGATATTTATCAGCACTGGTTTAAGTTTGATCTAATACCTAGTTTTAAGCAACGTGGTTGGCAGGTTTCAGATAAAAAGCTAATAATAAAGAAAGCAAAAGTGCCTGTTACACTCGAAGTAAAACGAGGTAAAGGTCATCAAATAGTTAGTAAAATCTTGATCTCAAAATCTAAAGCTTCAGTTGTCTTGGCTAACGATAACCCAAATTATCAGTCTTTAAATCGGCAAAGTAACAAGTTCTTTTATTTCCCAAGTGGTAAAAGTTTTGCGGTAATAGATAAAAACGCGTTTAACACTTTATCTGATTTTATTAACCGCTTTGAGTTAATAAAAACCCGTGATGAACTACTGATCCCATTATCATTTTTGCCACAACTCATGGCGTTAGAGTGTATAGCTGTTAACCTAGTTGATGATAATTTAGAATCTTATCTACAAGAGCTGGATAATAATTCTAATTCGAGCCCTAGTAAAACCCTAATGGGCCTTAATAAAGGCGTTAAATTACGTGATTACCAGCAACAAGGTGTTGATTGGCTTAACTTTTTAAAGCGCCACAAGTTAGGTGGGATTTTAGCTGACGATATGGGGCTAGGTAAAACGTTACAAGTTATCGCTTTTTTGGCTAATGCTAAACGCAAAGTGCAAGCGGGTCCAACATTGATCGTCTGTCCAACAAGTTTAGTTAGTAACTGGCAAAACGAAATTGAAAAGTTTGCCAGCAGTTTAAAAGTTACGACTCTCTTTGGTGCATCTCGTATGGAGCCGTTACAGCATCTTGCACAAGCCAATTGTATATTAACGACCTATCCCCTATTAAAGCGTGATATAGCCTATTACACACCACTGTATTTTGAAAACATTATTCTTGATGAAGCGCAGTATATTAAAAATGACAGTGCGCAAGTTTCGCGATTGGTAAAACGTTTAAATGCTGATTTTAAGCTATGTTTAAGTGGAACGCCGATTGAAAATAACTTATTTGAACTGAAATCTTTGTTGGACTTTGCTATGAGCTCTTTACTTGGCTCTGTTTCGCATTTTAAACAACACTTTCAAATACCCATTGAGCGCGATGGAGATAACGAAAGGGCAAACGAGCTGAAGTCTCTAATAATGCCATTTATATTGCGTCGTACTAAGGCTGAAGTTGCGCAGGAGTTACCTTTAAAAACTGAGTTAGTAAAGGAGTTTGAATTTGAGCCTCAGCAAAAAGTAATGTACGAGGGGATCACACACTCATTAGAAGAGAAAATGATTAATTTATTTGCTGCACAAGGTGTGCAAAAAAGTAAACTCGCTTTTTTAGATGCTCTTCTTAAACTCAGACAGGTTTGTTGTCATCCCCGACTAGTTGATCCAGATACAAATGCAGGCAGTGCTAAATTAGCGTGGTTAAGTAAACACCTACCAACCATGCTGAATGAAGGGCGAAAAGTTATCATCTTTAGCCAGTTTACTTCAGTGCTGGATATACTTGGTGAACACTTAAATACTTTAAACATTGATTATAGTTTATTGACCGGGCAAACACGGCATCGTGAAAAAGTGATTGATGAATTTACTCAAGGTAAGAACTCCGTGTTTCTTATCAGTTTGAAAGCAGGTGGTACTGGGCTTAATTTAACGCAGGCCGATACTGTTATTCATTTTGATCCTTGGTGGAACCCTGCTGTTGAGAAGCAAGCAACCGATCGTGCGTATCGTATTGGTCAAACCAACCCCGTATTTGTTTATAAGCTAATAATGGCTAATTCAATTGAGCAAAAAGTATTTAAAATGCAACAAGAAAAACAAGCCCTTGTTGACGCATTATTTACCGATAAATCAATGAGTTTTACCAGCTTTGATGAGACGCAAATGTTGTCATTAATTAAGCAATAAAATTTATATCAAACTTTTTTGAACTTAATATGGCTTTTGCCGTCTACTATTGTGCGTGTGGTTAAATTGCAGTTTATCCAGGCATCATGTTGATTTCCCCGTTTAGTTACTTAATTTAGTAATATTGAGCCAGCTCCCTTTGAGCTGGCTTTTTTTATGCTTGGGTATATGTGCCGTTAGTTTGATCTTTTTTTTATTTATTTTTGAACTAACTGCAAATTATGTCGTCTACTATTATGCGTGGCGTTAAATTGCAGTTTACCCAGGCATCATGTTGATTTCCCCGTTTAGTTACTTAATTTAGTAATATTGAGCCAGCTCTCTTTGAGCTGGCTTTTTTTATGCCTGAGTGTTTTTTATGCTTGGTATATGTGCCGTTAGTTTGATCTTTTTTTAATTTATTTTTGAACTAACTGCAAATTACGTCGTCTACTATTATGCGTGGCGTTAAATTGCAGTTTACCCAGGCATCATGTTGATTTCCCCGTTTAGTTACTTAATTTAGTAATATTGAGCCAGCTCCCTTTGAGTTGGCTTTTTTTATGCCTGAGTGTTTTTTATGCTTGGTATATGTGCCGTTAGTTTGATCTTTTTAATTTATTTTTGAACTAACTGCAAATTACGTCGTCTACTATTATGCGTGGCGTTAAATTGCAGTTTACCCAGGCATCATGTTAATTTCCCCGTTTAGTTACTTAATTTAGTAATATTGAGCCAGCTCCCTTTGAGTTGGCTTTTTTATGCCTGAGTGTTTTTTATGCTTGGGTATATGTGCCGTCAGTTTGATCTTTTTTATTTATTTTTTGAACTAACTGCAAATCGCAGCGTCTACTATTATGCGTGGCGTTAAATTGCAGTTTACCCAGGCATCATGTTGATTTCCCATTTAGTTACTAATTTTAGTAATATTGAGCCAGCTCCCTTTGAGTTGGCTTTTTTATACTTGTGTTAAAACCCCCTTACTTAAATAGTTCCTTAGCTAATTGAAATTTCACCTATATTCAATTCTTATACATACCTGTGTGCATTTTACTAAGGGGTTTGTAATGCCGTGTAATATTTTTTCGCTGCAATAAAATAGTAAAAATACCTATCTTGGCATTTTTAGATTCGCTATGATGAATTGTCTTTTGGTTAATTAAGTTTATTTATGTATTTACAGCTACTTACAAATTTTGATTGGGTTAGTGTTGGCGTAGGTTTTACGTTCAGTGCTGTGCTTTTCAGTGTGATTGGGGCTGCGCGACGCAAGTCTCTTTACAAAGAGCTTAACGAGCAACAGCATCAGCTTGCTTTATTACAAACTCAATATAATGAAAAGCAGCAACAATATGTGGCATTAGTTGATGAACAAGATTTACTTGAGCAAAGTTACCAAGAACAAAGAGACGAAACACAACATTTTAAAACCCGCTTTAGTGAACAAGAGAAACAAAGTCAGCAGTACAATCATTATTGGCGCAAAGCCGAGGCCGATTTAACCTCATTACGCGGTGAATTTAATGCTCGAGATGTAGAGCTTAACTCATTACGTACCGTGCTAGAACAAAAGCAAACTCACTTTGAACAACAACTACAACATATAAAAGACAGCAAAGAGCAGCTGAAAAAAGAGTTTGAAAACCTGGCAAACCAAATCCTTGAAGACAAATCACAAAAGTTTAAAACCCTTAACCAAGAGAGCATAGAACAACTGCTAAAGCCCGTGCAAGGTGAATTAAAAGGGTTTCGCGATAAGCTTGAATCTATTCATGTTGAAGACTCAAAACAACGTGAAGCCCTTAAAATTGAGTTACTGCACTTACAAGCTAAAAGCCAAGCGGTTACCGAACAGGCTGATAAGCTAAGTAATGCGCTACAAGGGCAAAAGAAAACTCAAGGGAATTGGGGGGAATTAATGCTCGAAAACGTGCTCGACAGCGCAGGACTGCGTGCTGGTACTGACTATGAGCGTGAGGTTTCGTTTAATACTGAAGACGGTCGTTTGCGCCCAGATGTAGTAGTGTATTTACCCCAAGGGCGTCACTTAGTTATTGATGCTAAAACATCGTTAAATGCCTATACACGCTTTGTAAATGCAGATGACGACTTACAAGCGCAACAAGCGATTAAAGAGCATGTGGAAGCGGTTAAAGCTCGTATTAACGAACTAGCTAGTAAGTCATACGACCGGCTACCCGGGCTTAACTCCCCTGAAGTGGTGATCATGTTTGTGCCGATAGAATCTGCCTTTGTTGAAGCCCTAAAATATCAAAGCGATATTTACCAACAAGCTATTGAACAAAATATACTGGTTGCCACACCCACTACCCTTTTAACTAGCTTGAATATTGTTAAACAACTTTGGCGTTTTGAAGAGCAAACGAAGTATTCAAAAGAGCTGGCAAACCGCGCGGAACGTTTTTACAGCAAACTTAATGGCTTTTTATTAAGTATGGAAGGCGTAGGTAAACAGTTAGATAAAGCCAAAGAAAGCTATGATAAAGCGTTTTCGCAGTTATATCGTGGTAAAGGCAACCTAATTAAACAAGCTTCTGAGTTTAAAGAGCTAGGGGTTTCTGTACAAAAAGAGTTACCAGCCGAAACCTTGGAGCGAGCGCAATTAGAGCTAGATGAATCTAAACCTACTTAAGAAGCACTCAGTATGAACATTGGTATTTATATTTACGATAATGCAGAAGTGCTGGATTTTTCTGGCCCATATGAAGTGTTTAGCACGGCAAAGCGTTTGGCAGATAATAACTGGCAGGTATTTTTGGTGGCTGAGCACAAAAGTCTCGTTACAGCTCGAGGTGGTTTTGTTGTAAACCCCCATTACAGTTTTGCTGATCATCCAGCCATAGATGTGCTGATTGTTGTCGGTGGTGTACATACTGCTGAATTAATTAAACCGCAAGTAATTAACTGGATCAAACAAACAGCTGATTCTGCAAAGCACGTTGCTTCAGTATGTACCGGAGCATTCTTACTAGCAAAAGCAGGTTTATTAGACGGTTTAACGGTTACCACACATTGGGAAGATCAAGCCGATCTGGCTAATATGTTTCCAAGCCTAAAGGTGATTGCAAATAAGCGTTGGCTATCACAAGGTAAATTTACCACCTCAGGCGGTATTTCTGCGGGAATAGATATGAGCTTAGCGTTAGTTGCGCAGTTGATAAGCCCTGAACATGCAGAACTTACAGCAAAGCAAATGGAATATCAGTGGCATAAAAAAACTTAGCCCTCTGGTAGCTGCTGTTGAATAAAAGCGTGCATGTAATCACGTAAACAAACCGATTTTTTACTAAGTAAACGCCCACTTGGCCAAATAGCAAAAATCTCCCTTGGCAAACTTTGCCAAGCTGATAACACCCTTACTAACTCGCCCGTTTTAAGCTCGTTTATAATTTCAAAGCGCGGCAGTAAACCTACCCCTTGATGATCACATAGTTGATACTTCACAAAGCCTGTATCGTTATAAATACTGCTAAAGCGGCACATATGTGTGTAACTGGCGCGAGTTTGGTTATTAGTAAGTGGCCAATTATTTCTCAATGTTGTGCCAATTAAACGGTGTTGTTTAAGGTCACTTGGCTCCTCTAACTTCGTGCTATTAGCTAAATAGCTAGGGGTCGCCACTAAAATAGAGTCTGCTTGTCCGAGCTTTTTTTGTTGTAATAGCGAATCTTCCTGTGGTCCTATTCGTAGGGCTATATCGGCTTGGCTTTTTATTATGTCTTCTAGTTGATTGCTTAAAATAAGCTCTAATTGAATGTCAGGGTACGCTTTAGTGAACGACAACCACATTGGCCTTAAAAAACCATGGCAAATATTAAGTGGTGCAAGTACTTTTAACTTGCCATTGAGCTGTTCTTTTTGTTGATTAAGTTGATGGCTGGTTTGTTCAAATTGGTCAACTAAACTGGCGTAGCTTTGATAGTAAACTTGGCCTTGTTGAGTCAAGGTACACTGGCGCGCAGAGCGATGCAGCAGCTTTTGCCCAAGCCGAGATTCAAGACGTTGTAGCCGCCGTGTAACGGTTGCCGCAGGGAGCGATAAGTACTGCCCTGCTTGGGACAAGCCACCTTGTTGCACTATGTGCACAAATAACACAATATCGTCTAACATGATTCCACTTTTGCAATTTAAGTTTGATTTATTTGTTATATCTAACATTTTTGCAAGTGATTATCATTGTTTATATTATAAATTAGCTTGTTTCAGCTTTAATATGAGGAATCAAAATGGACGCAAATCATTGGCATGAACGTTGGGAAAAAAACGAAATTGGCTTTCACGAAGGTGAAGTAAACCACTATTTAGATCGTTATTTTACTAAGTTAAATTTACAGCAAGAAGGTACCGTTTTTGTGCCATTGTGCGGTAAAACTTACGATATTCATTATTTGTTGAATAAAGGCTTAAAAGTCATCGGTGCTGAATTAAGCGAAATTGCTATTTCGCAGCTCTTTAGTGAGCTTTCGCTTACCCCCACTATTAGCAAGCATGATCAACTAAAATGCTACAGCGCTGGTAATTTAACTGTTTGGGTTGGTGATATTTTTAACGTTAACAAGTCGCTATTAACTAAAGTTGATGCGATATATGATCGCGCAGCACTTGTTGCCCTACCCAATGAAATTAGAGAAAACTACAGCCAACACCTTATTGAAATAACAGGCAATGCGCCGCAGCTTTTGGCGGTATTTGAGTATGATCATAATGAAATGGCAGGCCCTCCTTTTAGTGTCGTAGCAAGCGAAATACAAGCACTTTATGCAGCGCATTATAAAGTTTACTTATTGTGTGAAGAGCCTGTTGCAGGTGGCTTAAAAGGGCAAGTGAGTGCTAATAATGTAATTTGGTACTTAAATTAAAGTTTGCAGTGAAGGTTGCGCTGTGAAAAAGCTGAAAAGCACTTTGTGCAGCTCAACCTACAATTTATTTACGAGGAAATTTTAATTTATCGCTTTTGAGCTTAACCTTACCTATATTGCGACAAACGTTCAGATCTTAAAGGTATTTTTTGCTAAAGTGATATAACTCACATAAATAATTACAATAAGCGCTATGCGCATTTAGGATCTCCACATGAAACTACTTAAATCCTCGGTTTTAGTACTGTCAGTACTCACCGGGCTTTCGTTATCAGGCTGCTCTGTAACACAAAATACCACAGGGAATACTGCGATGAGCCAAGTTAGTAATCCACTCACCCTTGAGCAAATCTATAAAGATAAATACTTTAAAGCACAACGTAGCACGTACTTTAAATGGCTAGACGATGGCACTGGCTACACCGTACTTGAAGAACGCGAAAGCGAAAAAGATAAAAAAGACGACGCTGATAATAGCAAAGCCGATGACGACAAAGAGCACGGCGTAAAAGGTAACGACATTGTATTTTACAATGCTGACGGTACGGGCCGTAAAGTGTTGGTTGAGTTTGAAAAGCTACACCCAGAAGGCGTTGATGAGCCGTTGGCAATCGAAAGCTACCAATGGTCAAAAGACGGTAAATGGCTTATGGTATTTACCAATAGCGAGCAAGTTTGGCGTTCACGCAGCCGCGGAGATTTTTGGTTACTCAATCTAGAGACCAACCAATTACAGCAATTAGGTGGTGCAGACGTTGAGCCAACTAAGTTAATGTTTGCTAAGTTCTCGCCAGATAGCTCAAAAGTGGCTTACGTGCGCGATAACAACATTTATATGCAAGCGGTTGGTAGTAACGATGTAACAGCGCTTACAACCGATGGCAGCGCCACTATTGTTAACGGCAACTTTGATTGGGTGTACGAAGAAGAGTTCACCATTGCTGATGGCTTTCGTTGGAGCCCAGATAACAAATCAATTGCTTATTGGCAGCTTGATACCAGCGACGTTAAATTTTTCACTATGATCAACAACACCGATGAGCTCTACCCTACTCTAAAAGAATTCCCTTACCCTAAAGCCGGTGAAACCAACTCAGCAGTACGTGTTGGTGTGGTAAGCCTTAGCGACAAACAAACCCGTTGGGCTGAGCTTGAAGGCGACAACCGCGACCGCTACATTCCGCGTATTAGCTGGGCAGGTACTGGGAATGAGTTAATGATCCAAGACTTAAACCGCCCGCAAAGCCACAATAAGGTATGGTTATTTGACTGGCAAAAGCAGCAACTGACTAAAATTTTAGAAGACAAAGATGATGCCTTTATTGAATGGTTTTATAAAGCCAATTGGTCAAAAGACGGCAAATTCTTTATTTGGCACAGCGAACGTGACGGCTGGCGTCATCTTTACCGTGTATCGCGCGATGGCAAAAGCATTATTGACCTAACGCCTGGCGATTACGATATTGTTGATATGCTCACTATCAATGAAGACAAAAATGTCATGTACTTTATTGCCTCGCCAAACGATCCTGGTCAGCGTTATTTATACAGCACACCGCTTGATGGCAGTAGCAAACCTGTGCGTGTAACCCCTGATGAGTTTGAAGGCTCTAACAGCTATTACATGTCTAAGGATGCCTCATGGGCAATGCACAGCTATTCTAAATTTGGCACCCCACCAACCAAAGAAATCATTAAAGTAAGCGATCACAGTAATGTTAAAACCTTAGTTGAAAATAATGAGCTGAAAGAAAAACTTGCTGAGCAAAGCTTACCAAGCCATGAGTTTTTTAAAGTGAATGCGCAAGATGGTACCGAGCTTGATGGCTACATTATGTTCCCAGAGAACATGGATAAAAGTAAAAAATACCCGATTGTGTTTTACGTATACGGCGAACCGTGGGGCTCAACAGTACAAGACCGCTGGGAAGGCAATAGCTACTTGTATAAATCACTGTTAACGCAAAAAGGTTTTATTGTCGCATCGGTTGATAACCGCGGTACACGTGCACCAAAAGGCCGCGATTGGCGCAAATCGATTTATAAAAAAATCGGCTCTGTCACCGTGCAAGATCAAGTTGATGCGCTAGATGCTATGGCAAAACGTTGGGATGTAATAGACACCGACCGCGTTGGCGTGTGGGGCCACTCAGGTGGTGGCAGTTCAACCCTTAACTTACTGTTCCGCCACGGTGATAAATTTAAAGTGGGTATTGCCTCTGCGCCAGTGCCAGATATACGTTTATACGACACTATTTACCAAGAGCGTTACGCGGGTAACCCAAATATCGATCCTGAGAGCTACGATAACACCTCGCCTATCACCTTTGCTAAAAACCTAACGGGTAAGCTATTGCTGATTCACGGCACTGGCGATGATAACGTGCATTACCAAGGCTCAGAGCGTTTAATTGACGAACTCGTTAAGCACAATAAACAGTTTGAGTTTTTCTCATACCCAAACCGTTCACACAGCCTACGTGAAGGTAAAGGCACTGCCCTGCACTATCACACTATGATGGCCGAGTTTTTTGAAAATAACTTATTAACTAAGTAATCGATTTAAAAAAGTAAAATACTGAAGCCGCATACTAATTATTAGTGTGCGGCTTTTTTAATCAAAACGTAATGGGGGTTTACAGCTGAGGTGGAAGATTCAAGGAGCAAGGTAAAAAGTGAAGTTATTAATAAATGTCGATTCAAGTGCAAATTGTGTCGGTTCAGCCAAACATTACTGAATAGTGTAATTTAAAGCGCTAAATTTCATATCAACAACTCAGAAATTGTATTGATAAGGAATTTAAAATGAAAGCTATAACAAGAGCTGTAACAAAAACATTCACCGGATTATGTTTAGTCGCTCAATTGAATGCATACGCCATTGATTTGCGAGTTGATAACGTACGTATATACCAACATGAATCGCAAGGCTTTTCTGCGCCGAGTAGTATTTATATTGATGACGGAAAAATAGTAAACATTACTAAGGCGTCGAGCGAGAAGCAGCAGGCTGATAATATCTTTAATACGAATAATCAATTTGCATTACCTGGGCTGATTGATTTGCACGTACATTTAGGTTCTTCAGGGAGCAATTTCACAGAGTTTCAATATTTACCGGTAAAATCGCATTTCAATGCTAATTTATACTTAGGTGTGACTAATATTGTTGATTTGTTTTCATTTCAACAAACCCTTGATGAAGCGGCAAAACTAAAAGCGACGCAGACCACCCCTAACTTATTTTATGCCGGCACCTTATTTACCAACCCGGGTGGTCATGGCACTCAATTTGGTGGCAGCGTTTATGAAATCAGTAATGACAGCGACATTGATGGATTATGGCAACAGCATATGGCTACCAATCCAAATCTTACTAAAGCAGTGATTGAAACATTTGGTGGTACTGGCAGCTCACTCACAGATAGCCAATTAGCACAACTTGGTAAACGATCTAAAGCCGCTGGCTTACCTTACTTTGTGCACGTATCTACATTAGCGGATGGTAAAAGAGCCATAAAAGCGGGGGCCACTGCGCTTGCTCATGGTATTAATAGTGAAGCGATTGATGATGAGTTTATTGCCTTAATGAAGCAAAATAAGGTGACTTATATTCCTACCCTTGCGGTTTACCATAATCACAGTGATGAAAAACATAATCACGCATTAAGCTCGCAATCTGAGTTATTAAAACCCGTACCAAATAAACTGCAAGGCTGCTTATTTGAGAACGTGCCTGCGCCATCAAAATGGAAAGAGCACAGCTGGCAAGCACGCAGTATTGCCTACGCTAATATTCAAAAGTTACAGCAGGCGGGCGTTATGATTGGCACAGGCTCAGATGCGGGCAACCCTTACACGTTGCATGGTTTAGGCTTGCATAACGAGATTGACGCGCTAAAAAAGGCGGGCTTAACGAATGCACAAATTATTGATGCAGCAACAGTTAATGGCGCACAGGCAATAAATCAAAGTAAAAATATCGGCCAGCTAGCAACGGGTTTTGAGGCAAGCTTTATCTTGCTAGAGCAAAACCCCATTGAAGATATAAGCGCTATACATACAATTTCACAGGTTTATAAGTCGGGTCAACAAGTTAACCGAGAAGAGCTACTAAGCGAAAATGCTAAAATCGAACCACAAGGCCCTGCATGTAATCAAGCAGCGCAAAGTACAAAGACACAACAAAGTATTGATGACTTTAACGGCCAATCACCTTGGCAGGAGTTAAGTGATGAGGTTATGGGTGGCCAATCAAGTGTTATATTAACGCCAAGTCCCCAGTATTTAACAATTGAGACTGCGGTCGCTAAACCAACTAACTTTGGTGCTTGGGCGGGTGCTGAAATAAAGTACGCACAGCCAGTAGATGCATCAGCCTATACCGGTGTGCGACTTACTTATAAAGGGTCTACAGTGCCATTTGCTTTAGCAATCTACCACAGTGATGTGAAAGACTGGGACAACTTTAGTGTGCTAGTAAAACCCAGCGCTCAATGGCACACAATCGACCTTCCTTTTAGTGAATTTAAGCAGTTTGGCTTTGGTAACTCTGTTACGTGGTCTGCGCAAAAAATTACTGGATTTAATCTAATGTGGCGCAAAATGCCCAGCGCAGCAGAGACAATATTAAGCAACACATTAGAAATTAAAGAATTTAGTTACTATTAAACAGTTAAGGCCATAATCAATAAGTTTGGTTTTGGCCTTGTTTATTTGTTATGGTTTTTAAAAAAGAATCTTAATTATGTTTAAACACCCTTTTTATAAATACAGTTTTTGTATTCTGCTAATTGTAGATATCGCTTATGCGTTTGGCCTTGTAATCGCCAATTCAGTCCCTATTTCTGGTGACACCGTGATTGCCTCGCTTGTTTGGTTTGTAACCTTTTACTGGATACCTGTATGGGCTGCTGCCGCGTTAATTTTTTATCTTCGTGATAAGGGCTATGCGAAGATAATTTTTGAATGGCTAATCGCCGTTACATTTATGGCTGTGGGTAATCTTGTCACCGATCATGTATTACTCAGTTTATATGACGATTACCGACCTCTTGGTATTTTTGTTATTTTTAATGGCTTGATTTGGGGCTCTTGTACATACTTTTTAAGTATTTACATCGAAAGTAAAAAGAAAGTCGCCACTGAAAAACACTCACGTAAAAAAGCACAGCTTGCCACGTTGCGTTATCAATTAAATCCGCACTTTATGTTTAATAGCCTTAATACTATTTCTGCGTATATTCATACAAACCCTGATTTAGCTGACGAAGTACTGCATGAACTCGCAGACATTTTGCGTTACTCCCTCGATACAGCAGAGCAAACCCTCATTCCGCTTGAGCAAGAGCTCGCCATTATTGAGAAGTATTTAAATATTGAAAAAGCGCGCTTTGGTGAAAAGTTGCAAGTGCATTTTCTTATTCCTCAAGAGCTAAAAAATATTCATATTCCACCACTCATTATTCAGCCGATTATTGAAAATGCCATCAAACATAACGCGCTGCAGAGTAACTTAGTTTTAAAGATTGAGCTTGCTGTGATCGACAAAGGTGTGCAAGTGAAAATTAGCGATAACGGTAAAGGATTTAATGAAGAGGTTTTAAAGCAAGGATACGGTTCAGGGGTTGGTATGAAGAACATACAGCAGCGAGTCAACCAGTTAGGTAATAGTAAAATCGCCCTGAGTAATCACGGTGGTGCGGTGGTTTGTTTGGAGTTAGCGTTATGAGTGAAGCTGTTAGTAAATTACGCTTGGTTTTTGCTGATGATGAGTTGCCAGCACGAGAAAAGCTCTCTCATCAACTAAGCCTCATGGATAACGTTGAGGTTGTGGGCATTGCTAGTAATGGCAAAGAAGCCATTTCATTAATAAACGAACTTAAACCTGACGTTGCGCTTTTAGATATTCAAATGCCAGAAATTAATGGTTTAGAGCTTGTTGATTTACTTGCTCATCAACCGTTGATCATCTACACAACTGCTTACGATCAATTTGCCGTGCAAGCATTTGAACATGCCTCAATTGACTATTTGTTAAAGCCCTTCCCCATTGCTCGGCTAAAAAAAGCACTGGAGAAAGCGCTACAGCAGCTTTGCCAACAACAGGCTATTGTACGTGCGAATGCTGAGCCTAAAAGAGTGCAGTATGAATTAGCCGACAACAAACTTAATAAACTCATTAGTAAAAGTGGCGAGCGAATTTTTTTACTATCACCAGCAGATATTAAATTTATTAAATCAGAACAAGGAAATAGCCTTGCACACGATGGTACAACATTACATCACTTAAGTGACACCTTAGATCAGCTAGAGCACAGCTTATCTGGCCAGAACTTTGTGCGTATCCACCGTAGTTACCTTGTAAATATTGACCACATAAAAGAAATTCAGCGCTGGTTTAACGGCAAGCTAATGGTGATTATAAATGATGATGAGAAATCTGAACTTAGTACCAGCCGCGCAGGCGCAGATAAACTAAAGCAGCTGTTAAAGATTTAATTATTTCGATGAGCACTATCCTAAATTTCTAGTGACAGGCTTACGACAAAACGGCGGCCAAACTCTTCTACTTTCATTAATGAGCTGGCGTTGTCAGTTTTGGCGCTGCGAGTAAGAGTTTCGTTGGTGGCATTAAATACATCTAGGCGAAGACTTGCACTGGTTGAGTAAAACCAACTGAAACTTAAGTCAGTGCTGGTATAAGCTTCAACATAAATATCAGCGTTATTACTGATGTCCCGATGTTCTAAAAAGTCACTACGATAGTTTATATTGATCGCGGCTTGCCATTTATCATCACTGACCAAAAACCGCAGATTACCGGCCCAATCAGATACCCCTTCAACATCAAAATTATTTTCACCAGGAGTTATAACATCAGCATTTGTTATATGGGTAAGGTTGGCAGATAGTTGGCTTTGTAAAAACCATGGGCTGTATAGTGGTAGTTGCCATTGTGAACTAGCCTGTAAACCATTTACAGTCGCTTTGCCATCGTTAGTCTGTTGTAGGGAAATATAATCTAGCCCTTCATAGTTAATCGTTTTAGTTTGTTCAACGATGAAATTATCCATATTATGGTTAAAAGCTAGTAGCTGTAAGTTTAAATCCTCTGGTAACCAATTAACTGAAAGTGTGCTGGTATTAGCAATAACAGGCTCTAAATTTGGGTTACCAAGTTCGGCATAAGGTAAACCACCGGAGTTAACATGTAGTTTGGGGTTAAGATCCGAATAATTTGGCCGATTAACCGAGCGACTATAGCTTGTTCGCCATTGCCAATAGGTTGATGGTTGCCATTTTATATTAATTGAAGGTAGCCAAATATTATGGTGATGATTGTGTTTCAAAGGTGTTAATTCACCATCAGTTGTAAGTTGAGCACCTTGTGTTTCATTTAATGTATTACTGTAACGTAGCCCTGCGTTTAAAGTAACGTTTGCTAATTGCCATCGTGAAGATATGTACCCTTCATTTGATTCAAAACTAACTTGATAACTATTAAGTTGGTCGTTATCAGTAATATTATTAAACGGTAAATTAATATCATAGAGCTGAAATAAATCGCTTTTTGGGATCAGCCACGACTGCACTTCAGAATTCATAAAACCAGCGCTAAAGCCATGTTGAATTGGCTCAAGCCAGCGGCCATCTAATTTCGGCAAAGCGTTTAAAGATTGGGCGTCTAAACTAATATCTCTGCGAGTATAACTATATTGTTGTGTTGAACTTAAAAAGCCAAATTGCAAATGCTGAAAACCAGACTCAGTTGAACTGTGCCAGCTGCCATCAATTCCCCATTCACTCACTTGATTAAGTACATTGATAGTACGTTTACTCATTTGATTGATATGTGAATAGCTATTAACAAGGCCTAAATTACGGCTAAAGCTATAGTCATTTACAGAGTCAGTTTGTAAATCAACGTAGGCATTCATAGGGGAAAGTGCAGCATGCACTCTCGTGATGGGCTCTTTGGTTTCGCTTTTTGCTTCGCTACGACTATAAAAAGGAGAAAGAGTTAATGGTATTTGCTCATTTGGTTGCCAGTGTGCGTCTACTTGCAGCGTTTGATTCGCATAATATAAGTTAGACTCTTCACGACTGGTTTTAGCATTTACATTATTAAAAAAGAACTTATTTATACTATTTAATGGTGTTGAAACCTCTGCAATTGCATTTTGACTCTGAGGGTTGATCCCTAGTCTATGCTCATCAAACGAAAAGTCAGTGTCGGACCTAAACCAAAGTGTATTGAGCGTTAAATGATCTGAAGCTTGCCATGCTAAAGCGCCGTAATAAGTGGCGCGAGTACGATCTTCGTTTTCGATGGTAATAGCTAAACCGTCTGTAGGTACTAAAATTTTATCGTCTAATCCTGACCACTGATATTCACTCGGGGCACCACTATTATCACCCCAATGCCAGCTTTCAAACTGATATTGGCGTTGTAAGCGATTTTCGTAGTTCATTTTGAAAATAACACCTACCTTGTCGTTTTTGCCATTTGCAGTTAAGCCGAAGCTCGGTTGAAAGTTACGCTCATCTTCTAAAGTTGCTGCGGTTAGCATTACTTGTAGATTATTTTCTTCGTAAGCTAGTGGGTCATCGCTTAATAAATTGACAGTCGCCCCTATAGCACCACTTGGTAAGCTTGAGTTTGCAGTTTTGAATACCGTGATATTGGAGAATAACCCAGCGCTGAAAATATCAAACCTATGTTGTTGCCCATACTGATTTGAGTTACGAACATTTTCTGTATTAGCTAGACGGCGACCATTAAAGAGCGTTAATTGGTATTCAGCACCTAGTCCCATAGCATTGATGTTAAGCGCTTCACCTCGGTCACGAGTAATACTTAAGCCCGGTACGGCTTGTAATGCTTCGGCTAGGTTTTCAGCAGGTAATTGTGTCAACATTGCGCCAATTGCTACTTCACTCTCCCCTGCATAATCACTTTTTGCTTGTTGCGCATAACTAACAGCCTGATGATAATCAGTATTGTAAGCTTGAATAGTGGACGTTGTAGGTAACTGCCCAGTTACCGTAACTTCTTCTAATAAATTTACTTTTTTAGATGATAAGGGCACTTCATTTGATGCTGGTATTTTAAAAATAATGATACCAGCAGGTGTTTTTTGCCAGCTTAATCGATGAGGTTTAAGTAGTTGATTAAGTGTGTTTTCCACAGTTGTAACTTGGATTGGTTTTTGTACTAGCCCCTTGAGTAATTGGGTATCGTAAATTAATGCTGTATTAGATTGTTCTGACAAACTGGTAAGTTGTTCTATTAAACTTGAATTCGTTGCCTTCGCTGTAAAACTAAGGCCCACAAGTGCTACACATAATAAACTGCTTATACGTAACATCTATGAACGGCCTTTTAATCTCATAAAACTCTAAGTGTGAAGAACTTAGATGAATAATTTATGACAGCACCCATAATTTGGGGATAAATAAAACCAACTCATTACTCTATGGGGCTTAAAACAACACTGTCGTCAAATTTAGTGATTTCAAGTTGATTTAATTGCGCTATCAATGTTGCTGCGCCCACAACATCAGTGGTTTTAAAGCGGCCGCTAACGCGTAGATGAGCATCAACATTATTTAACACTAACGGTTTATCGGCATAACGATTAAGTTGAAAAATTGCATCGTTAATTGTTACATTCTCTAAATCTAGCCAGCCAAGTTTCCAGTCTGGGTGCGTTGCTTTAAATGTAGTAACAACAATATCATTATCAATAACACGTGCGCGCTGGCCCTTAACTAGCTCTACTTGCTTTGAATTATTTGCCGTATTAACTGCGACTTTGCCGTGAAATACATCAATTGTTGTTTCCCGTAGGGTTTTATCAACATTAAAAGCTGTGCCTAATACTCTAATTGTAGCGTTGCCTGCATCAATCGTGAATGGACGTCGTTCATCTCGCTTTACTGAAAAGTACGCTTCACCTTTGCTCAAAGTGGCTTGCCTGGTTTTATCGTTCTCATTAAACAGTAAGTTAGTATGCGTATTTAAAGCGACCTCTGTGCCATCCGATAAAGTAATATCAGATGCTTTTGTTGCAAAAAACTGCTGCGCAGCAACAAGTGTAGATGCTTGTTGTGTTGTTGGATCACTTAAGTGAGTTAAGCCAATAAACGCCATAATTAAAGATGCAGCAACCGCGCTGCCCCACATCAATAAAGGATTCTTTTTATGAGGTGCTATTGCAATAGGTTCATCCAACTTTTGCTGTGAATCTGCTTTTTGTAATGCTTCAAGGAGTGCCGCGTCCTGCCAAATTGCTTTTTCAAGCTGCTCATTACTTTCATCGTTAGGTTTGAATGGGGTATGCATTAAATTTCTCTATCTGTCTTTATTACTAATATAACGACTTAACGTGCACTAAGGGGACAATTAGTCGGCGATAAATGCGCTGATAGCATCTTTGAGCATATCCATAGCGCGTGAAATATGCTTTTTAACCGCCTCTTCTGATAAGCCTAAGCTTTGCGATATTTGTTGACGGCTCTCTCCATGTAGGCGTCTACGTATAAATACATCTCGGCGTAGCGCAGGCATTTGCGCCAATACTTGCTGATACACCTTGAGTCGCTGCTCATGCTCAAGCAGGTTTTCTAGAGAAAGATCATTACTTTGAGGTTCGTGCTCTAGGCTCTCTGGAGATTTCTTTTGTTCTCGATGATGATCAACGGCCAAATGATGTGCCATGCGATAGCCATAAGCTAATGGGTTATCTATATGTGCAGTACATTCAATTTTTAATGCTTTCATTAGCAGTTTTTGAAATAAGTCATCAGCATCTGCATCGTCACCAACCCCACGACGAAAAAAACTTTTCAATGCATCTTGGTTGGCAATAAAGCATTTCACAAGTGGTCTATTTTGTTTGCCTTGTTCGCTTATTGGTAATGGCGATGTCTGTGTTTGCGGCATTATTTTTATCGTTATCTATAGCGTTAGGTTCTTTAATAGACGCTCATACTAGAGCAAAGGTGACACCTTTTTTATGATGATTTAATGACACTTTTATGATGTCGTTGTCGTAAAACCGACACAAAAACTTCATCGAATAAATACGTCCCCTATTAATTTTAAGCTGCGTCATTAGAAGCGAAATCAATTTAAAGTCGTAATACTTACAACAGGAACAACATGATGACTAAGCGAGTTTTTACATTATCACCTTTAGCACTAGCATTAAGCGCACTGTTCGTCGCACCTGCATATGCGCAAGACACTGAAAATGAAGAACAAGCGATGGAGCAAATCGTCGTAACAGGTAGCTACATTAAGAGTTTAGAAAAAGCGATAGATTTAAAGCGTGAGAACATCGGTTTTTCAGATTCAATAGTGGCGTCAGATATTGCTGACTTCCCAGAGCAAAATTTAGCTGAAGCGCTACAACGTATGCCAGGTGTAACCATTGAGCGTAACAAGGGGTTAGGCCAAAAAGTTAATGTACGTAGCTTACCAAGCGAGTTTACATTTGTATCAATTAATAATCTTGCTACTGCGTCAGGTAGTGGTGGCCGAGATGTCGAATTTGATATGTTTGCTTCTGAGATTATTCAAAGTGTTACGGTGAAAAAATCGCCGACGGCTGCTGATGAAGAAGGCGGTATTGCGGGCTCTGTTGCAATTACAACAGCACGGCCATTTGATTATGAAGGACGCAAATTAGTGGCATCCGTTGAAGGTGCTTACAACGAAATTTCTGAACAAACAGATCCTAAATTTGCATTTCTAGCGAGTAATACGTTTGGTGATTGGGGGGCTCTTGCTTCGATAGCTTATTCCGAGCGAACAAATCGTACAGATAGTAACTCTGGAATAGATTTTCGTCCGCTTTCACGCTGGTTAGAAAAATCAGGTTCATCACAATGGCAGTCAGATCAAGCTGCGGACGTACTAGAGCGAGATACGGGAATTACGATTAATGACCGCTTCGACAGCGATGAAACCAGTCGAGTGGTGTTTTTAAATAAAGTAGGCGATCGTTCCTATTTAACGGAGCAAGAAAAGTGGGGAGCAACACTTTCATTACAATATAAACCGAGCAGCGAATTTAGTTTAACTTTTGACGGACTATTAGGGAATTTTGACGATCATGAGGATGAGTATGATGCTGCTGCCTATGCTGCTTCAAGTGTTAGCTCTTTAGAGCGCGTAAATCAATACGACAGTTCAACCTTAAGTGATTATGGTATTACTGTTTTAACCGATGTTGATTATGCCGCGACTCAACATGAGTTCCTAAGTAAAGAAAACAGCAGTGATACAGATTACCAACAATTCAGCATTGCAATGGATTGGCTAATTGGTAATTGGGATATCAATGGTTTAATTGGTTACAGTGGTGCGGATAAATCAATTGAGTCGACAAACTTAAAGCACACAGCCTATCGTGCAACTCGTTCGCGTTATACTAGTACCGGTGCAGAGACTATTCCAAGTGATAGCGCAGATACTTTTGATATGTATAATTCTCCAGAAGCTTATTTATTTGACTACAATGAAGTTAATCGTGAGGCTATTTCAGATGATAAATATGCTGCGCAATTAGATTTCACTCGTCAGTTAAATTTAGAGTTTTTCCCTGCGTTAACCAAAGTGCAATTTGGCGCACGGTACACTGATAAATCAAAAGAGCGTAATTACGGTTCTAATCGAGTAACAGGCCCCTCAGAAGGTGATACATCGTGGGTGGGTACGCGTACCTTAGCTGATAGCGAGCTGACAAGTATTACAGATCTGGTAAATGGTGGCGAGTACTTATCTGAAGTACCATCCAAGCAAGGTTGGAGTCAAGTTTCAAATAGTTATGCTCGCGATCAACTTAGATATGATGGCTTTGGGGTAGACTTTGAACCAGACCAATACTATCAAGTCGAAGAGAAAACCACGGCAATTTATGCAATGGCTGACTTTGCTTTCGATATCGGCGATATGCCTGCAACGCTAAATACAGGCGTGCGTTATATTGATACTGATGTAAATTCATCAGGTTACCATCAGGTTCAAAATGATGACGGTACAACAAACTACACTTCAGAGCCAGTTTCAAAAAGTGGTAACTACACCGACTTACTGCCAAGTATTAACTTTACTCTTGAACTTAATGATGACCTAGTTCTGCGAGCTGCGGCATCTGAAACACTCATGCGCCCAGCTCTAACAGATATTGCTTATAAACGCACAGTGAGTTTGAGTGAGTTTAAATATCGTGATGGCAATCCAGATCTTCAACCAACTTATGCCGACCAATGGGAAGTGGGCCTTGAATGGTATTTAGAAGAAGGTGGATTACTTGCTGTTTCATACTTTGAAAAAGAAATTGAAGGTGTTGTTCGGGAATCCCTCACCGGTGTAGTTGAAGGTGTGACTAAGTACAATGATAACGGTACTGTTGATGGTGTTTATGATTTTGATGTTTATCAAAAAGTGAATGCTGAGGGTTCGTATGATGTCAGTGGTATTGAGTTTATCGCGCAAATTCCGTTTGTTCGTTTTCACAACATGTTAGATGGGTTTGGTATAAACGCAAACTACACGACATTAGATAATTCACTAACGGGTGCATCTGATCTAGGTATTCCAACACCGCCAGAAGGTCTCGCTGATGAAACCTATAACCTGACTTTTTATTATGAGAATGAGAGCTTTGATGCGCGTATTTCGTATAACTACAAAGACAAGTATGTTGAGTATATTGAGCGTGATATGTACCCAGTTTATCGTGATGCTTACGGGCAAACAGATATTTCATTAGGTTACAATATTAATGACTCTATGAAGGTAACGCTTGAAGGTATTAATATCACTGACGAAGAAACCACAGGTTATACTCTTGATCCTGCTTTCCCGACTATGTATGAGTTCTCAGGTCGACGTGTATCGTTAGGCTTTAGAGCTATTTTTTAATTATAAAAACTCATATTGCCGGGAGTCTGTACGCTCTCGGCTTTTTTGTTTTAAATATGATAGCAGGGCATTTTTATGAAGTTATTGCTACCTTTAATACTGTGCATAGTTACTACAACATTACATGCTACTCCACTAAGTAATACGCAAATAGCCTTTGTGCCGGATATTCATTTTCATGATATTTATGGTGATTTTTCAACAGAAGGGTTTGCAGGCATTGAATTAGGTAAAGCAGAAAAGCCTGTAAGTATTCGTAGTATGCAGGCGCAGATCCATTCAACCCGTTTATTTAATGAAAATTACTTTGCGTTAATTGCCACATTAGATGACATTGCGGCTAAAGGTGTGAAGTTGGTCGCACTACCGGGGGATTTCACTGATGACGGTCAACCAATACATTTACAGGGCTTAAAAGCTATTCTTGATAGTTACGCAAAAAACCATGGTATGCGCTTTTTTGCTATTCCAGGTAATCACGATCCAGTTAAACCATTTAAAAGCGCAGGCGGTAAAGCTGACTTTTTGGGCCAGCAAGGCCAGCAAGTGGGGATTTATTCCACTGATCACCCTCGTTGTAAAGCATCGATAAAAGAGGAGCATGGGTTGATATGCAGCGATAAAATAGCCCATGCAGGTTATAAAGGCATAGTAGAAATAATGGGATCGTTTGGTTTGTTACCTGATAATCGTGATTTACTGTGGGAAACACCCTTTGGTAAAGAGGATTCACTGGCTGAGCGTCGTTATTCCCAATGTGCAAAGAATGACAACAATAGATGTAAGCTAGTACCTGATACCAGTTATTTAGTTGAGCCTATGAAGGGACTTTGGTTGCTTGCTATAGATGCCAATGTATATATCCCGCAGTTTAAAAATGGCACTATAGTTTTTCAAGGTTCAGGTAATGCAGGTTATAACAAGGTACTGACTGAGAAACCTTTTTTATTAGACTGGATCACGGAAATCGTTGAGCGTGCTAAGCAGCAAAATAAAACATTGATAGCATTTAGCCACTTTCCGATGGGGGAGTTTTACGATGGTCAAACTCGGTCGATTAAATCGTTATTTGGTGATACGGCTTTTCAGTTAGCCCGCGAACCTAACAGTGATACACGAAAACTACTCGCCGAAACAGGCTTGAAACTGCACATTGGCGGGCATATGCATATGAATGACACATCGGTCATTGAGAGCGAACATAACACTCTGTTTAATATTCAAGCCCCGTCTATTGCAGCATACCGCCCTGCTTATAAGTTAGTCACACTTGATAAACAGCTAGCAAAAGTAGATACAATTACTATTGATAATGTTGCCCAGTTTGACCTACTTTTTAGTGCTTACCAAAAAGAGCATGATTACCTTATAAAAAACAATCCAGAGCAAGCTTGGGATGACATTATTTTAACGGCCAAGGACTATCACAGTTACAGTAAAATGCATTTACACGCATTGGCGCAGTGGCGGTTTATTCCTAAAGAATGGCCACAGGACTTTCGTGAGCAAATATTGAATATGTCGCTATTAGAGGTCATGGTTTTGTTTAGCGATGATAGTCAGTTATCTAAAGCACAACGCCAAGGCTTACAGGCTAAAACAGTCCTAGATTTTATCACTGACTTTTACTTAGTGCGCAATGCTGGATCACTTGCATTTGCTGATATTAACCAAGCAACTCAGCAAACTTATCAAACAATGGCAAATATATTAAGTAACAATACAAGATGCACCGCTAGCAGTGACAATAAAGGTAAAAACCTTTGTCAGTTAAGAACAGCTCTAACTCAAGCATTCAGTATTTACGATAATCTTAATCATGCGCTGCCAGATAAATGCTTAATTATTGATATGTCAGAAAATAAGTCGTTGCAAAACTGTGCCGAGGATACTGTATCGACATAACTGCGGCTTTAATAATTTTCATTATGTAATGGGGGTTTACAGTCTTCGGTATATGTCGTTGTGAACTACCCATCAACGCCGCTTCGCGTCGAACAATGGGTTTTCTCGGAAGGATTCGATAAATAAAAAAGCGCGAGAATGTAAACTCTCGCGCTGTTTTTTAAATGGGTTTAGTGCTTTAGTTAAATATCGAAGCGGTCGGCGTTCATTACTTTAACCCAAGCTTTTACAAAGTCTTGTACAAAACGCTGTTTGTTATCGTCTTGGGCATAAAACTCAGCAAGTGCTCTTAGAATAGAGTTTGAACCAAACACTAAATCAACACGAGTTGCCGTCCATTTAGTGTTGCCGGTGCTGCGATCTACGATATTAAAGGTCGTTTTACTTGCAGGCTCCCAGCGGTTGTTCATATCAGTTAAATTAACAAAGAAATCATTTGTTAAAGTCCCTACATTATCTGTGAATACACCGTGTTGGGTTGCACCGTGGTTAGTGCCAAGCATACGCATACCACCCATTAGTACCGTGACTTCAGGGGCTGTAAGGCCCATCAATTGGCTTCGCTCTAATAGTAGCTCTTCTGGGGATACAGAATAATCTTGTTTTAACCAGTTTCTAAAGCCATCATGAATTGGCTCTAATACATCAAACGATGCGGCGTCTGTCATGTCGTCAGTTGCATCACCACGTCCAGGAGCAAAAGGTACGGTAATGTCATAACCCGTTGCTTTAACTGCTTGCTCAACGGCTGCGGTACCAGCAAGCACAATTAAGTCCGCTAAACTAACAGGCTTGCTTAAATCAGCTTGTACTTTTTCAAGCGCAGTGAGCACTTTAGCTAAGCGCTCTGGCTCATTACCTTGCCAATCTTTTTGCGGGCTTAAGCGAATACGTGCACCATTGGCACCACCACGGTGATCTGAGCTTCGATAAGTACGAGCACTGTCCCATGCTGTGCTGATCAAATCATTCGCTGCGATACCACAATTAAGTAGTTTAGTTTTAAGTTCACTAATTTCAGTATCCGATAACGTGTAATCTACACTTGGGATAGGGTCTTGCCAGATTAAATCTTCACTTGGTACATCAGCGCCTAAGTAACGTGCTTTAGGGCCCAAGTCACGGTGAGTGAGTTTAAACCAAGCACGGGCAAATACGTCGCTAAAATACTCAAAATCATCGTTAAATCGTTCGATAATCTTACGGTACTCAGGATCCATCTTCATTGCCATATCGGCATCGGTCATAATGGGGTTTAAGCGAATTGATGGGTCTTCAACATCAACGGGTTTATCCTCTTCTTTGATATTTACCGGTTCCCATTGCCATGCACCTGCTGGGCTTTTTGTTAACTCCCAATCGTAATTTAATAGCAGGTAGCAATAACCATTGTCCCATTTGGTCGGGTGTGTGGTCCATGCGCCTTCAATACCAGATGTCATAGTGTCGCGGCCTATGCCACGTGTTTTATGGTTGTTCCAACCAAGGCCTTGCTCAAATATATCAGCAGCTTCTGGCTCTGGGCCTACGTTTTCTTCACTGCCATTACCATGAGTTTTACCAACGGTATGACCACCGACTGTAAGCGCTGCCGTTTCTTCATCGTCCATCGCCATACGGGCAAAGGTCTCGCGCACTTGCGCTGCCGTTTTTAATGGATCAGGTTGGCCATTTACCCCCTCAGGGTTAACATAAATTAAGCCCATTTGTACTGCAGCTAAAGGGTTGTCCATGGTGTCTGGTTTAGTTAAATCACCATAGCGGTCGTCACTAGGTGCAAGCCACTCTTTTTCAGCACCCCAATAAACGTCTTTTTCTGGGTGCCAAATATCTTCGCGGCCGCCGGCAAAACCGAAGGTTTTTAAGCCCATTGATTCGTAGGCCATATTACCGGCCAGAATAATTAAGTCAGCCCATGATAATTTATTGCCGTATTTTTTCTTGATAGGCCACAGTAAGCGACGGGCTTTATCAAGGTTGGCATTATCTGGCCATGAGTTTAACGGCGCAAAACGCTGGTTTGCGGTGCCACCACCGCCACGTCCATCCGCTAAACGATAAGACCCCGCTGAATGCCAAGCCATGCGGATCATTAAACCACCATAGTGGCCCCAGTCAGCAGGCCACCATTCTTGGCTTTGCGTCATGAGGTTTTTTAAATCAGTTTTTACCGCTTCAAGATCTAATTTTTTAAACTCTTCGGCATAATTAAAATCATCACCGTAGGGATTAGTTTTTGTGTCGTGTTGATGAAGAATGTCGAAATTTAATGCGTTCGGCCACCAATCAGTGTTGGATTTAGACGATTGTGTGTTACTACCGTGCATGATTGGGCATTTGCCCGCACCTGAATTGCTCATTTTTAGCTCCTGTATCGGAATGTATAACGCTACCTTAAAAACTACGTTTAAAGTTTAGTTCAAAATAATCAACTTACTATTTAGCTTAATGGGTTGATTATCCTGCCTTATAAAAAGTTCACCTGATAAAATTAATATAGAGGATAAATGTTAAAAAACTAGATCTAGATCAAAGCTTTAAAGCGATTGTAGTCATCAATTAATTAGATAGTGTCAGAAGCAACACTAGCCGTACCTGCATTGCAGTTTAGTTTGCTTACAAAGTGCATTTTTTATTTTTATAAATATTTCGTTTATCTGATCCAAATTATTAATAAAAAGTGTTACTTTCTATACTGTTGTTAAAATAGGGGAAAGTGCATGATTGACTTTGTTGCTGTTTTTATTACTTTTTTTGCGGTTATAGACCCCATCGGCACGGTACCTGTATTTGTGGCTGTGACCGAAAAATACGATGCGAAAACCAAGCGACGTATTGCACTTTTGGCGACATTAGCTTCGGCTGCAGTGTTAATCTTTTTTGTTGTTATTGGCGAAATCATTTTAAAAGCGTTGTCTATTCCATTACCTGCATTTCAAATATCGGGTGGGATTGTTTTATTCTTATTTGCTTTGAGCATGATTTTTGGTGACAGCAAGCCCGAAGAAGAACTTAAGCGATTTGTGAAGTCAGATAGAGAAACGGCAATTTACCCTATTGCTGTTCCTTCAATAGCTAGTCCAGGGGCCATTTTAACCGCTGTATTGTTAACCGAAAATGCTATTTTTAGCCTTTGGGAACAATTACAAACTGCGTTAGTGATGCTGTCTGTTTTAATTGTGGTATATATATTAATGCTGCTATCTGGCTATATCAGTAAAGTAATTGGCAGCAGTGGCGCCAGTGTTATTAGCCGTGTGATGGGGCTAATTTTATCGGCAATTGCGACTACAAATATACTCACAGGGTTTAGCGAATATTATAAATTAGTATCCACATGATTTGTATGTAAGTACTAGCAAACTACAAGTTATATATAATAATTAGGGATTTGTGTGATCAAAAAGTTGCCCCGTTGGGTTGAGTATGGCTCATTTATACTTGCTTTAGTTGCTGGGCTGGTAAACGCTATTGGCTTATTAGGGTTCAAACATCAATCGGTTTCTCACCTATCAGGTACAGCGACTTCATTTGGCTCAGGTTTGGTTAATTCAAACATTAGTGATGTTCTGGAACTTGGTTTTATTTTAGCTAGCTTTTTAATCGGCTCAATTATATCTGGGTTGTTTTTACGCAGTGGATCGCTAAAGTTAGGCCATAACTATAGTGGGTTATTAGTACTTGAAGCATTGCTTTTATTTGCTGCAGTATACTTTTTATCAAATGACTGGGTACATGGACATTATTTTGCGTCAGCGGCATGTGGGTTGCAAAATGCCCTTGCAACTACCTTTAGCGGCGCGGTTGTTCGTACTACCCATGTGACCGGTATTTTTACTGATTTAGGCATTATGATTGGCGCAAGGCTGCGTGGTGAACCGTTTGATAAGAGAAAGGCTTTTCTTTTTTCACTGATCATAGCAGGGTTTGTTTCAGGAGGGGCGTGCGGAGCGTACTTGTTCAATTTCTTTCAGTTTAATGCGCTATTTATTCCTGCGCTTATTTGCATTTGCTTAGCGTTATCGTACTCAATTTATAGCGCTAAATTTAAACAATAAAAATAGGGTCAGTATGAGGCAGTTTCTTTTTATTTTTATATCACTTGCTAGTTTTACCATTAGTGCGGAACACTCTTATGAGGTTCCACGAAGTAAAGTGGTTGAGGTGGTTGATCACAATACTAAGCTCAGTTACTCCCTATCTATAAAATTGCCTCGAAGTTACAAAGCTAAATCTGATAAAACATACCCAGTGGTTTACTTACTTGACGGCTCGTATGCGTTTCAAGTGGCATCGGGAGCTACCCGTTTCCCTATGAATAGCGGCGCTATGGATGAAGCTATACTCGTTGCAATAGGTTATTCGCAAGGCTCTAAAGGATCATCAAGCCGAATACGTGATTACACCCCGAGTAAAGCCAAGGATTGGCAGCTCGAAACCGGTAAAGCCGCGCAACACATCGATTTTATTGCTGATGTGGTGTTTACGCATATAAACGCTAACTACCGCGTTAATCCAAAGCAACGTACTTTAGTGGGAAATTCTCTTGGCGGTTTATTTGCCGCTTATGTGCTTTTTACTCAGCCGGACTTATTTAGCAGTTATATTATTGGTAGTCCGTCGGTGTGGTTTGATAATGAGGTGATTTTATCTCAGCCAATCACAGCACCTAAGCAAGAAATTAAAGTCTATATATCAGTAGGTAGTAAAGAAACCCCTAAGTTTGGTGAAGGTCAAAATATGGTTGCGGGAGCTAACAAGCTTGCGACTAAGATACGTCAAAATGGCAGTAAGCATATTAAGTTGCAGGTTAATTTTATTGATGGGGCTAAACATAGTACGGCATTTCCAACGACGCTAATTCAAGGGCTTGATTGGCTTTATGGAAAATAGTTAACACAGCTAGGTTGGGGTATATATAACCTAGCTGCTTTGTATTGTTACTCCGCTTTTATGGCAATTGCTATTTCAACCTCAGAATCGCTTTTATAATATTCAAAGTCGCTGGTATAGGTGCGTTGGTGTGCGCAATCTTCACTACTAAAGTATTGCCAAATTTCACCCCACAAGTCGATAACAGCATCAGGCATTTCGCCTTCCCCATTGAATACTAAATAACGGCTTTCTTTAGTGGCAACATTTATTGAATCCGCTACTTTAATATTTTTATCATCACAGCAGGCTATGACATCAAAGTCACCTGTCATATCCGTATCATAATTTGTATAAACACCATAAACCTTTGTATCAGCGGTGAGTTTTGGGCCATACTTTTGGCCAAATGCTTGCCATAAATCTGCTATTTTTGCCGTGTCGGTATTCATTTCATTAGCATTACAGGTGCGTACTTTTAACCCTGTCAGGCTCATACTTTTAAGTTGCTTTATTTGCATACCGGCTATCCTTTATGTGAGTTCATATATCAACTTAACAGAAATTACAGTAAAGGTTTACTTTATCGGCTGAGTATTTATGGTTTTAATCGCATCAATAACAGTATGCATGCGTTTAGCTAATGGCCGATTTCTATGGTGGCACACATAAATAGATTCGTTAATTGGGTTGGCAAGGTGGTGAACCTTAATGAGCTCGGGTTTATTAAAAGCTCCAACAGCATGAGCAGGTAAGACCGTGAAACCAAAGCCGAGGCTAACTGGCTCTAAAATTAAGCTGATTTGGTTTGAAAACCCAGTACGCTTAATTTGGCCAATATGCTCAAACTCTGGGTAGTTTTCGCTTAGTAAGAGCTGAGCGTGGTGTTTTGCGTCTGGGTGGCTAATAAAACCTAGGTCGCATAAAGCTTGCCAAGTCGGCGACTCACAAGTTACCGGGGTTATTAATAATAGTGCTTCTTGACCAACTTTGTGGCTTGTCACCTCACTCAAGGTAGGGGCTTGTGTTAAAAAACCAATATCAGCATTGTGATTAGCAACGGCATGCTCGACACTTTCATTTGGCGCAAATCGATAATCTATCGTCAGATGCTGATGTTTCGTTTGTAACGTAAGTAATTGAGCATAAAATTTTAGCCCGCAACTGCCGGGGGATTGCACCTTTACATTGCCATTATAAGGGGAATCACTATGCAGCTCTTGTTCTAAAAACTGCCAATCTTTAAGTAGCTGGCTGCCCTTGTTATATAAGCTTTGTCCTTGAGCCGTTAAGGTAAATTGTTTGCCGTGGCGTTCAAGCAGTTGGCAGTCAAGCTGCTGTTCTAGCTTTTTGATATGTTGGCTTACTCCTGATTGCGTCATAAACAGGCGCTCGCTAGTACGAGTAAAGTGATTTACTTCAACAAGTGTGCAAAAGGTATTTAGCCAAACAGGATTTATCATTACAAATTGTACTCATAATTATGTTTAATGATAATTTTACTTAATGGTTGATTGTTCGTAAAGTGGCCTTTCTCGTATTTTATATGCAACAGGAGCACAGTTTATGAGTAATGTTTATCCACGTAATTTTTCACATATTGGTATTTCGGTACCAGATCTTGAAAAAGCGGTTGAGTTTTATACTCAAGTTTTAGGTTGGTATTTAATTATGAAGCCAACTGAAATAGTTGAAGACGATAGCGCTATTGGTGAAATGTGTACTGATGTATTTGGTGCAAACTGGGAGAAATTTCGTATCGCACATTTATCGACAGGCGATCGTATTGGCGTTGAGTTATTTGAATTCAAAAACCAAGAAAACCCAGAAGATAACTTTGAATACTGGAAAACAGGTATTTTTCACTTTTGTGTGCAAGACCCTAATGTTGAAGAGCTTGCTGAACGCATTGTTGCCGCTGGCGGTAAAAAGCGTATGGCCGAGCCGCGTTACTATTACCCAGGTGAAAAGCCATATCGTATGATCTACATGGAAGACCCATTTGGTAATATTTTAGAGATTTACAGCCATAGTTATGAGCTTATTTATAGTGAAGGTGCCTACTAAGTTTTTTTGATTAGATCATATTTTTACTTAGTAAAAATATGATCTATGAAGTTTATTAAGTCGAATTATCGTGAAGTTAAATACGAATCACTATCTTTTCTGAACCCAAAATATATAATACCCTTTTTATTCGTTTCCCATTATGGGTTTTAAGGGATTATTTATGCATGCCCAATCACAAAAAAACAGCCAATTACTTATGTTGGTTGCTAAAATTAGTCAATACTATCAATCATATGCATATCAGCTTGCTGTTGTTTCTCGGTTTTTTGCGGCCATTGTAGGGGGTTACCTTTTTACCAGCGTATTTACTGCTTTAATGAGTATAACTTTACCACTAAAAAAATCAGACGCCGTACTTTTAAGTATCAGCCTGACTATTTTTATTTATAGCTGTGTTTTTATTTGGGTATTTGCTGTTAAGTCTTTAAAAACTATTTGGATCACAATTTTACTAACATCATCAGCATGCGGGTTGAGCATTGCCTTATTAAAGGGTTGGTTATGAAAGATAGTTTTTTTCGCTCCATGACATGGATGCATACTTGGGTTGGCCTACTGGTATGCTGGTTACTGTATTTAATCTTTTTTGCCGGAACGGTTAGTTTTTTCCGTGATGAGATAACACTTTGGAGCAAACCTGCGTTACATGACGCTCACGTGCCGCAAGAGCGTATCGGGCTTCAGCATCAACAAATAATAGCGGGAGTTGAATACTTAAAAACGGTAGCGCCAGAGTCAAATCGTTGGGGAATTTACCTGCCGAGCGAGCGCGAACCTTGGCTGATATATGCGTATGAAAAACCCCGCCCTGAAGGGAAGCGTTTTGGTGGTTGGAACGATTACTATATTAATCCAGAAACAGGTGCGCCGATACAGCAGCCTAGAGAAACCAAAGGCGGTAACTTTTTTTACCGGCTGCATTTTGATCTGCACTATATTGATGTACGCACAGCGCGCTGGATAGTGTGTTTTGCAAGTTTATTTATGTTGGTGGCACTGATATCTGGGGTTGTGATTCATAAACGTATTTTTAAAGATATGTTTAGTTTTAGAAAAAACAAAGGCAGCCGAAGTTGGCTTGATGGTCATAACGTATCGTCAGTTTTAGCTCTACCTTTTCATATAATGATAACCTATACAGGTTTGATAACATTAATATTTATGCTTTTTCCTTATCCGGCAATGACTGCTTATGACAACGGGGTAAGAGGGCTATTTAATGATGTGCTGCCAACCAATGTACGCACTCAGTCAAGTGCCGAAAGTGCCCCATTAGTTGCAGTAGAGACGGTTTTAGATCAAGTTTATACTAACTGGCCTAATGCCGATATAACGCAATTTGCTATTCGCGATCCTAATACTGCGTCTGCCACTATCACGGTTCGTGCTGCGACAGGAACGCAGGTGCGTGATCAAACCCCCACTCTCCTTTTTAATGGTGTGGATGGCAGTTTAATGGCTAAAACACGCGATGAACTTTCTGCCACTGAGGTCTTTTATGACTCTTTAACGGCTTTACATACGGGGCGTTTGGCTAATCCTCTGCTGCGTTGGTTATATTTTCTATGTGGAGTTGCGGGCTGTGTCATGATAGCAACGGGTTGCATTATGTGGGCTAAACGTATTCGTGAGCGGATGAAGAAAGACCAGGTTCCATCATTTGGCTTAAAGCTAGTAGAAGGCTTAAACCTAGCCACATTAATGGGGTTGCCTGTTGCGACCAGCGCATTTTTTATTGCAAATAGGTTATTACCGATAACCACCGCAGAACGTGCTGATAAAGAAATACTGGTGTTTTTTGTGACTTGGCTAGCCGTTGCCTTGTTTGCTTTGTTTAAACGTGCAAAACAGCAATGGATTATGCTTGCGTGGGTCAATTGTATTGCTTGTATTAGCATTTCACTGGTTAATGCACTAACAACAAATGGTAACCTGATTAGCTACGTATTAAACAGCCAATGGGCGCTGTTTAGTTTTGACTTAATGTGCCTAATAAGTGCAGTGTTATTTATTGTTCAAGCCAAAAAATTACGTACTCAACTACATGCCCCAACAGCCCCTTTTCGCGCTAATCGAGCTGGAAAAAGTAATTTAAGGGAGCAAAATACATGAGTGAAATACTGCAATTTAGCCTGTGTTTATTCGCATTTAATTGTTTTGCATTAGCAAAATTTAATCACTATCGTGATGTATTTAAAGTTAGACCAACACAAACGCAAAGTAATCAGTTTGTAGTGGTTGCTTGGATCAGTATTTTACTAAGTTTAGTATTGAGTGTGGTTGAGTATAAAGGCTATGGGGCATTACTTTTTTGTGGTTACATGGCGCTAAGTGTTTTAATTTTAATGATTTTTTATAGTTTTAAAACCTCTTGGGTAAAGGCTATGAGTGTCATCAATATAAGCGTTATTCTATTTAGTGGCTTATTTTTTGCCATTTATTAGTATACGTTGGTAAAAATCTGATCTGCGATAAATCTCACCGCGCAGAAATAAAAAAGGCAAGCCAATCTGGCTTGCCGTTATATCCAAAATCTGGGTATAAATAGTGGGGATACTCATGTCAACACATAGAGTAAGACAGAAACTAGTTACTCTATGGCGTAAATATTAACCTGAATCCATGTCATATTTATTACTTTGATATTACCCTTTTAATACAGCCTGCAATTTTGTAAAGGGGCTTTACGGTTGGGTATTTTGCTCTACCCAAATTAAAGATGTTGCATCAAAACCACGCTGTTTAACTGTCTTTATAAAATCATCTTTTCGTGCTTGAGAAACACTCGGTGTCCGAGATAAAAGCCATAAATAGTCAGTGTTATAACCAGCTACATATGCATATTGATAGTATTGCTTGTCCATTTTAAAAACTACATAGGAGCTGTAAAAGGGGCCAAAAAAAGATACTTTCAAGTGGCCGATATCGGCATTTTCTACAAATTTTGCTTTTCCTTGTGCTTTACTCCATTGTTGCTCAGCATCATTAAAGCCTTGATTCTGTACTGTGACAGATCCATCTTCATTTAATGTATAGTGTGCAGTAACATTGCTTAGACCTTGTTCAAATGAGTGGTCTAATCGAGCAATTTCGTACCATTTCCCTTGGTAGCGTTCTAGCGAAAAGTTATCTACGGGTGTGATATTTTGCGGCAGGCCTGTACAGCCAGAAATCAACACTGTACAGAATAAAACTAGACTGAGAATGAAAGATTTAAGCATAGAGGTTTACCGTGTTTGTTTGTAAAAATAGATTATACGTAACCTATTTGCAAAAAGTTCACTTAGTTCTGGCTGTTAGTTTAGGTGTACGATAGGATCACATTTTTACCAACAAGTGCATAATTAAATGAAGATATGGGTAGATGCCGATGCCTGTCCGGTTGTGATAAAGGAAATTTTATTTCGTGCTGCAGAGCGCACGCAAACCGACACTATTTTAGTAGCGAATCATGCGATGCGAGTGCCGCCATCAAAATATATTAGTCGTGTTCAAGTTTCCTCAGGATTTGATGTGGCTGACGATGAAATAGTAAAACGAGTTGCTGCAAATGATTTGGTGATCACCGGTGATATTCCTTTGGCATCAGAAGTGATTGATAACGGCGCGCAAGCGCTTAACCCTCGCGGTGAGTTATACACCGCAGAGAATATTCGTTCATTACTTAATGTCCGTGATTTTATGGATACGATGCGCTCAAGTGGTGTCGAAATGAATGGCGGGCCACCTCCACTTAGTCAAAGTGACAGGCAAAACTTTGCTAATAATTTAGACCGTATTTTAGCGCAAAAGAAATGACCGATTTATATAACATTGGATTTGGTGATCAAAATTTTAGCATCGCAGTGTATATGGCTAAGCCACCTCCGATGCCAGAGTATAGCAATATGACCACTTTGACTCCGTTAACTTGTGAGCATATCAATACTATTAACCAAGCGTGTGGCAATGATTGGCGCAAAGTGTTTAACGTGTATGCAAAGGTACTATTTGCATTACCAAGTGAGCATTACAGTTTTGCAAAGCTAACCGCCACTTGGCAGCAGTATCGCGATCAGTATTTGCTTCAACACTCGAGTAAAACTGCCCTATTATTTAGCCCGCCAGAGCTAACTAAAGGTGATACGTTGCATATTATTGCAGGGCGCACCCATGCGAAAAACTTAATTAATCAAGCTATGTTAACAGCTCAACTAGATTGGCTAGACGATGAGTTTGCAGTAGATAAAGCCAATAAACTTATTGTCTGCCCTTATTTTGATTATCGTCAATTAAGTAATATTAAAATAGCGCGATTGAGCCAATTAGTAGCTAATTGTTTAGAAAGTAGCTAACCTAAGGTTATCTTCTTTTTGCTTAGCTAACTTAATGAAAATACTTGTAGTTGACGATATGCCCTTGATGCGAAACGTACTGGTTAATATGCTGCGTAAGCTAAATCTAAATGATATCACCGAGGCATCTAATGGCGTTCAGGCATTCACTCTAATGCAACAACAGCATTTTGATTTAGTGATAACAGATTTGCACATGCCTAAAATGGACGGTAAAACCTTACTTAACCGTATTCGTAATGATGAAATATTAAGTGAAATACCTGTTTTGATGGTCACTTGCGAAGATAACAAAGAACCAATTAAAGAGATAATAGCGGCTAAAGTGTCGGGTTTTATTGTGAAGCCGTTTAATTTAAGTACCTTAGAAAAACAACTGAATAAAATAGTGAATTAAGGGGCCTAAGTTTATCAGCCCCTCAATTTAAAATGGTTGGTCAACCATTACCCACATATTGGTGCCTTCATCAGATACCGCTAAATCAGTTCGCACCACAAGCCCAGCCAACATGGCTCTGAGCCCTACACCATAGTCAAATTTAATATCATCAGTTAATGTGCTTAAGTGATATTCAGGAGCCACTCTACCAGCTTCTGCAAACGCTACTAGCTGGAACCAGTCTAGCTTTAAAAACTTAAGCCATTGTACGTCTTCAATAGGGTTATATTTTAAAGTGTGACGATACTCTGCGGTGGTATAGATAGCAGCTTTGTCGTGGAAACGATAAAAATCATAGCCTTTCATGCGCTTAAACCCACCAAGGTTAGCACCTTCATTGTAAGGAGCGGCGTCGGTAATTTGCCGTGTGCCATCTGGGTTAGTGACTAGTTGCCAGCTGGGAGAGTATGCTGTCCAAAAGTTTAACGCTAATACCCGTTGGTGGGCATATTCAGTTTCCCCGAAGGAGAAAAATTTACTGGCGCTAAATTGCCATAAATCCCAATCATAGTCATCATCCCCCCAAGGTGAAGACACCGAATAAGAGATGTATTGGCGACTACCAAAACTTGGGTTAGTCGCAAAATCAGTATTATCGTATAGCAAACCAAACTCTAACGCAGACATATCGCCACTGATTTGCTCTGTTTCATACTCGAAACTTTGAAACCGACTAAAGTATCGCGTCGTTGCCACCATGGCTCCAGAAGTGAGTGGATTCCATTCATGGCCACCTGAAGGTTCTGAGACCAAGATGCCATTTTTAAGCGTATAGTCGATAAGGCCTTTATTTTTTGTTGCGCCAAATGGGAGGGCATATTCTAGCTTCATATCAACCCAGTTTGAGTCGCCATCGGCTTCTAAATATTGTTCATTCGATGACTCATTACTACCGGGCATTATTTCATCTGGAGCAATGGGGACACGTCCTCCAGAGTAAGCGCGTTGATCAGGAAAGTATGCAAATAATCCATTTGCACTTAAATACCAGCGCTCGCTATCGTTAATGCGATAATTAAACACCCCGGCCCAAAAACCATGGCTAATATCACCTTTAAATGCAGTTGCACCTAGGCTCATTTGATCTTGATGCCAACCCTTTAGCATGCCCCCTACCCCTAAATTTAAGCCCATCGTTTCAGAGCTAAAAAAATACGGTAATACTAGGTTTTCTTGCACTTTACTGGGAGTTTCTGTGCGGTTAATGCTCGATTTTACTCGTGTGACATCAGCAAGGCTTGGTGAGCTAATAGCTGCTATAAGTAGCAATGGAATATACTTTTTCAACAATTTGCTTCCTTAAATAAAAGGCGAAAAGGTAATTAATAAAATATAACATAATTTTAAAAACTTGAGTGTTTAAAAATAAAAACACCTAAATATGCACTATTTTGGGAAAAACTAGGTTGGATTTTTTTCTTTGACTATAATCAAAACTTTACCTTTGTAGAGTCGTATTTAATTACCCCATAATTAAGCGGTTTCTACGTTCTTTTTTTGGTATCTTTTTTTGGTAGGAAACTTTGATAAAAATAGCTAAGTCTTTATTGATACCGAGTATTTTCTTATTACTGTTTGGTGTTGTTGTTAATGGTTTTATTTATATCCAGCAAGCAGAGTCATATGAACAGCATGTTGAGCATGCGCTTGATGATAGGCTATTGCAGGTTATCGATGTTCTTAATGAAAGAGTAACACTGTATTCTTATGGCATATTAGGACTTAAGTCGGCGATAAACTCACAACCAAAAAATGAATTTAACTATATAGCGATGTTACGCTATACCCAAAGCCAAGACTTGAAAGAAGCCTTTCCTGGAGCCCGTGGGTTGGGAGTTATTCGCTATGTTGAGGTTGAGCAAGAGGCGCAGTTTATTGCAAGTGCAATACGCGACCGAAAACGTGATTTTGCTATTAGAAAATTGAACGAACATAATGATAGTCGTTTTATTATTCAATATATTGAGCCAGAGTCGCTGAATAAACAGGCGGTTGGTTTAGACATTGGCTCAGAACACAATAGAAGAAAGGCTGCGTTAGCTGCAGCTAAAACAAATAAACCCCATCTGACAGCACCAATAACGTTAGTACAAGCAGATAACCAAGTGAAGTATGGTTTTTTAATTCTTGCACCGTATTATAAAACCGCTATCGCCCCTAAAACACCAGAGCAAAGACTTAAGCAACTGGTTGGCTGGACATACTCCCCATTGCTCATTAATGAAATCATAGACTCTTTAGCATCACTCAAAAGTGATTTAACTTTAACTATTAGTGACATTACAGAAGATCCACAAGCAGCGCCTTTTTACCTCGCTAAAAATAGCAAAGCAACTGCTTATATTGAATCTGCTGAGCAACCTGTCATGTTGTTTGGCCGCCGCTGGCTGGTACACATAGAATCAACGGATGAGTTTGCCAATTCACTCAATTTATTGAGCCCAAGTACAGTGTTAGTAATTAGCTCGGTTATTTCGCTGCTACTTGCCATTGCCTTATTTAACCTTTTGAGCATTATTATTCGTCGTCAAGAGCATGAGAGGCAAACGCGTCTAGCTGAAATCGAAAAAACGCAGCATCTCAAGGAGTTAAATGTAAAACTTGAACAAGAAGTAAAGCTACGAACGCAAGAGACCATCAAGTTTAGCCGATTACAACGCAGTATTGTTAATGCTGCTGGCTACCCAATCGTGGCGATTGATAATAATGGCATTATTACTTTATTTAACCCAGCGGCAGAGCGATTGCTCGGCTATAAAAAAGAAGAACTAATAGGTAAACACAGTCCATTAATTTTTCATGTAAAAGAAGAGTTAGTGACTCGTGCGTGTGAGCTCAGTGACGAGTTACAACAAAATATAAAGCCAGGTTTAGAGTGCTTTGCGGCAAAGGCAAGATTGGGTGAAATCGATACACATCGCTGGACTTATGTCACTAAAGATCAGCGCCATATTCCTATGCGCTTATCAATCACAGGGCTTGGTGAAGTTGATGATGACATGGATGGCTTTTTAGGTATTGCTTATGACCTTACCGAGCAAATAGAACATGAACAGGCGTTGTCAGAAGCCAAAGAAGAAGCAGAAATGGCGAGCCATGCTAAATCAGCTTTTTTAGCAAATATGAGTCATGAAATAAGAACTCCTTTGAATGGCTTATATGGCACGTTACAGCTTTTAAAGGATGAGCCGCATACCGACAGCGGTAGCAACTTACTTGAGAAAGCGATTTACTCAATGAAGGGCTTAAACACCATTATTAATGATATTTTAGACTTTTCCAAAATTGAAGCAGGAAGACTAACCCTTGAAAATCGCCCCTTTAATATAGCAAAAGTAATTGAACATTTACGCTCAGAGTTTTCAGTATTAGCGGTTAATAAAGGCATTGCTCTGGATATATCATCGAGCCTTGTAGATCATTACTGGTTAGGAGATGAGGTTAGGATCCGCCAGATACTACTGAACATTTTATCCAATGCGATTAAATTTACCGAAGTTGGAAATATAGCTGTGCACTTAACACAAGACCAAGCTAATCAAGGAATAATTGTCACTGTTAAAGATTCCGGTATTGGCATGACAGAAGAGTCAGTCAGTAAGTTGTTTTCTCGGTTTGAGCAAGGTGATAAGTCTACTACGCGTAAATTTGGTGGTACAGGTCTAGGTTTATCTATCACAAAATCGTTAGTTGAACTAATGGGTGGCTCAATTAGTGTTGAAAGCCAACTCAATCAAGGATCATTGTTTACCATTCAATTACCATTAGAACGGACTGAAAATACTGATGAAAATCATGAGATTGAACCACTACAGTATAACTTTAACAATGCTGTTATTTTGTTGGCAGAAGATAATGCAATTAACCAGTTAGTTGTCAAAACCATGGTAACTAAAGCACATGCTCAGGTTCACATTGCAAACAATGGTTTAGAAGCTATTGAGTTATTCACAACGCTTTCGCCTGATTTAATTTTAATGGACATTCAAATGCCGAAAATGGACGGTATTGAAGCGTGTAAAAATATAAAAGCTGCTGATTCAGGTATACCCATAATTGCACTTACTGCCAATGCACTCAGTGAAGATCAATTACTTTATAAACGAATAGGTTTCGATAGCTATGTACCAAAACCTGTCGATAGAAATTTGTTGTTGTCGCAGATCTGCATGCTACTTAATAAAGCTTAGTGTTATTTAAAGCGCTTAAAATATAGCAAACCTGCAAAAAACACTTGCGGTGAGGGCAAAAAACACCCATATAGGAAGCTTGGTAGTGTCTGGCTCGTTAGTTGTATCCGTTTGCACTGTGCTAGAGCTATACGACGATGTCTGGCTAACTTTTTGAGCGGGAGCTTTCTCTATTAGCTGTTTTTTTTCTTGATTAATAACAGCCCTCTGTTTCGTAGGCATTTGATTTACAGGTGCGGTATTAGCTGAGCTGTGACTTTCAAACAAAGCCCGTTGCTCTATTTTTAATTCATCACACCACAGCTGCGTAGCTTGGTTAATAGTTGGTTGCGTACAGCGAGGAGGTAGTTGATTAAATTTCTGTAATGTGGTGTCGTTTGACTCACCTGCCTGTGATTTTTCTTGTCCTGCAAAGGAGGAGTGGTTGGAGTTAAAATAACGGCAATATTTTGTATAAGTATCTGCTAAATCAGATTTTTTGTCGATTAATTGTTGTTTGTTTTGTGCTGAGCCATTGCTATTTATCTGTTTTTGTAAATTTTGTTGAGCTTGCTGTAATTGCTCACATGTGGACTGAGAGTAAATTGTTTGCTGTGCTAGTAAGTTGTGGCTGAAAATTAACAGTGTAGGAAATAAAATCCGTTTTATCATTTTGTTTTTTGATTGTATTTATAATGTAGCAAGCCTAGCAGTTTTAGAAATACATGGAAAGTTACAGCAAAACTTAACTTTTAGCCGAATAAAATTCAACCGTTTCCTCTAGCACACTACTGCACATCACGTTAAGATGGCTCTAACATTAAACAACAAGAATTAGAATGAATGTTAAATAAAACCAATGCACTAATTTATCTTTTAGCCTTTAGTAGTGGCTTCAGCATCATGGGGATCGAGTTACTCGGTGGGCGAATTTTAGCGCCGTTTTTTGGCAGCAGCGTGCATATTTGGGGCAGTATTATCACTGTATTTATGCTCAGTTTATCATTCGGTTACTTGCTTGGCGGTAAGCTGTCGATAAAGCAGCCTTCATTAACTAAGTATGGTCTTATCTTTTTAGTGGCAAGCGTTATGGTACTACCGATAGCGCTGTTTGCTGAGCCGATTATGGCATTCATTTTTAGCCATATTGAGGATAGTCGCTATGGCTCACTGATAGCATCGACCGCGTTATTTTTTATTCCAACCATTATTTTAGGCATGATATCGCCCTACTCAGTTCGTTTATTAGTCACTGATAGTGAACATAGCGGGCAAGTGGCTGGCGGCTTATACTTTGTAAGCACATTGGGCAGCGCTCTAGGTACTATCATTACTTCGTTTTACATGGTGCTGGCGTTCGATGTAAACACCATTATTATCGGGTTTGCGAGTTTTATAGGGTGCTTAGGTTTATTAGCTATTGTGGTTGATTCAATCGCTAAGAAGGAACCCGTTTATGCGTAATTACTTTCACCTAATTGCGGTTTTAGCTTTATTCGCAAGTGCGCCGACAATGGCTGATATTATTCATAAGGAACGTTCACTCTATCGCAATATCTTAGTGGAAGAAAATGGTGATTTACGGTGTTTAAAGTTCGACGAAAAAACACGTAAAAGCAGTCAAAGTTGTATGTACATCAGCAAACCGAAAGAGTTGGTTTTTAATTATACTAAGTTGACTTTTGCTAGCTTACTGATGATTGAAAACCCGAAAAACGTGCTCATTATTGGCCTTGGAGGCGGTACTTTATCAAACGTAATACATGAGTTGTACCCCGATGCAGCTATTGAAAATGTAGAAATAGACCCCGCCGTAATTAAAGTTGCTAGAGACTATTTTGATTTTATTGAAACCGATAACGTCACAGCAAAAGTGCAAGATGGGCGTATTTTTATAAAACGGGCAGCGATTAAAAAAGCGCAATATGATTGGATTATTCTTGATGCGTTTAATGGTGATTACATTCCCGAGCACCTGTTAACGAAAGAGTTTTTCACAGAGATAAAAAGTGTGCTTGCGCCCGGTGGTATTGTGGCTGCAAATACCTTTTCATCTAGCAAGCTATATCAACACGAATCTGCAACTTATCATGCTGTGTTTGGTGATTTTATAAATGTAACGACAGAAAAAAACAGTAACCGCATCATTTTAGCGGGGTTTAAGAACGCCCCTTCACAGCAAATAATGGCTAAGCGGGCTGAGCAACTAAGTCCGTTATTATCTCCGTATAACATTGATATTAAAGCCATCAGTCAAGGTATGAAGTCTACCCACGACAATCAAGATTGGCCTAAAGACACCAAAGTATTAACCGACCAATACTCCCCAGCTAATTTACTTAACTTCTGATATAAGACCCTAATAAGTAATTTACTTATTAGGGTGAAACAACAAGATAAAGCAAATATTTACTTAGCCTGCTAACTAATGTTAAACTAGTTAGCATGCTAACTAAGTGAGGCCGAGATTGTGTCACAACCTTTTCATGAAACTTTAGATTTAACATTATGCGGTAATATGGGCCGTGTACATCGCTTATGCCGTGAGGCCATTACTGCTGCGGTTGAGCCTTTGGGGTTAACTCAGTCACGTTGGACCGCGATGATTCACATTAATCATTTGCCTGATGGGGCTACGCAACAACAGCTAGCCCACAGTCTAGGAATTGAAATGCCTTCTCTGACTCGAACCGTTAAGCAACTGGAACAGCAACAACTCATTATTCGTCGTGTCGATATTGAGGATAAACGAAGTCGTCGAATTTATTTTACTGATCAAGGTAAGCAACTACTCACCACCCTAACCGTATTGATCACTGACATAAAACAGCAGTTATACGCCGGGTTAAGCACCGAGCAACTTGATGTGATGGCTTATGGTCTGGTGCAAATGGAAGAGAATGCTCGACGTTGTTTAACACTGTTAAATCAAGAGAAATAAACGATGACACCTGATCAAAAGTTTGCCCGTTATGTCAAAATTTCCTTAGCTGGATTTATCTTCCTTTTTGCCTATTTTGTAATTGCAGATATGTATTTTCCTGTTACTCCTCAGGCACGTGTTTTTCACCCTGTGATACAAGTTACACCCCAAGTAAGTGGTCGTGTTAATGATGTTTTAGTGAATAACAATCAAGCCGTAAATCAAGGTGACACGTTGTTTTTAATTGAACCTACTGCATTTGAATTAGCGGTTGAACAAGCGCAGTTAGCGTATGCTGATACGCAGTTACAGAATCAGCGCCTTGATAGCAGTGTTAAAGCGATAGAGGCTCAACTAGCGGCTGCAAACGCGAAATTGCATGAGCAGGCGTTGTTATTTGAGCGTAGTGAGTCGTTACTCAAACAGCGCTCTATATCTGAACAAGAATATGAAACTATCAGTGCTAATTTTCAATCAAGTAAAGCGAATGTTGCCGCAGTCGAATCGCAGCTAACAGAGGCAAAACTTGCTCGTGGTCAAGTTGGTAATGAGAATCTTGCATTACGTCATGCGCAAAACTTACTTGCTCAAGCTAAGTTAAACTTGTCTTATAGCCAAGTCAGTGCCGATGTGGATGGTAAAGTGGCCAATTTGCAAGTAAATCGCGGTACTTATGCTAACAAAGGGCAGCCCATGTTGGCTATTGTCGCTAATAAAGCTGATTTAGTTGCTGACTTTAGAGAGAAATCACTAACCCATTTCAAGCTAAAAAGCGTCGCAAAAGTAACGTTTGACGCTTTACCAGGTCAAGTATTTGAGGGTGTTATTAGTTCATTTGAAGCAGGGGTGAGTGATGGTCAGATCAACGCAAATGGCTTATTAAGCAGTACTGAAAGTAGTAATCGTTGGGTGAGAGATGCCCAGCGCCAGCGTATTCATATCGAGTTAAAACAGCCACAACTGCTTAGCCAGTTACCCAGTGGTGCCCGAGCGACAGTTCAACTTCTACCAGAGTCAACCCTTGGTCAGTGGTGCGCCAGTGCGCAAATTCGGTTAATTAGTTTACTTCACTTTATTTATTAGGCAAGGCAGTATGACAGCACCTTCTCTCGATAAAAATGGCTTGAGGCAAGCGCTGCGTATTGCTGGCGGCAGCGCGCTTGGATTTAGTTTATGTAAACTAATGAATTGGCCTAATGGCATTTTCTTTACTGTTTATCCTATGTTGTTACTAGGTTTAGTGCCGATTTTAAACGGCCATATTATTCGCCAGTTTTTTGCTAGTGCGGCGTTTAGCGCATTTTTTGTCTTAGTGGTGCAAGGGTTGTTTTCGCATTTGCCTGTTGTGATGACCCTGTTAAGTTTTTTCGCCTTTGCTTTTTTATTTTATCAGATGAGCCGAGGAGCTAACTTTTTGTTTGGTGCGCTGGGGGTGGTTGGTTTATCTATTCAGCTGCATTTCGCCAGCTATGTGGGAAGTGGCACGAGTATCTATCCACTCATTATTAGTAATGGGTTAGCGGTGATGACAACTGTATTGACTGCTATATTAATGCACTTTGTGTTTCCAGATGTCGCTCCACGCCCGGCTCGAGAGCGGCCAAATAAAGCGATAGAAAGTGTGCGTCATGAAGTATTGCTGTGCTCAAGTGTGGCAACCTTATCGTTTGTGATTTTTCAAATATTTGACTTACAAGATTCAATCTCAGCACAGGCAGCCTTTATTTTAATTTTATTCCCGTTATGTTGGAAAGCAGCAGGTATGGCAGGTTGGCAACGGGCAGTTGGTACGCTTATTGGCTGTAATTTGGCGTTGATATCGCAACTATTTTTATATAATTACACCGATATTTTAGTGTTTCCTGCGTTAATACTATGGAGTTTAACCTTTATCTTTAGTCGGTATCATATAGTCGCTGGCGGAATGCCTGGTGTTGGATTTGGCGTGATCACTACCTTTGGCATTTTATTTGGCCAGTCACTTGGGCCGGGGCAGGACTTAGTGTATAGCGCTTTGTATCGTTTTTCGTCAGTGTCGGTGGCTATTTTGGTAAGTTTATGTGCAGTGTATATTATGCACCATATTCTTAATCGCTTTAAGGTAACCCGCCACCATACATTTGATTAGCATGATGGCGTTTGACTAAGGTAAGGCGGCTTGGCTTCATGATCGTACAGAGTGCATATTTATTTACGTGGTATTAGCCACAATGTTAAAGCGCCGGCTAATATTCCCCAAAAGGCAGAGCCTACAGAAAACAAGCTGAGATCAGACGCTGTAACTAAAAAAGTGATCATGGCAGACTCAGTGTAATAACTGTCTGACAGTGCTTGTTGTAAGCTTGAAGCAATCGTAGTAAACAGTGCAATCCCAGCCAGTGCTAATATGAGTGCCTGCGGTAAACTGGCAACTAAACCTACTAGTGTTGCTGCGCCAATTGCCATCAAAATATAAAAAATCCCGCCGGCAATACTTGCCCAATAGCGTTTGCTTGAGTCTTTATCTGCCTCACTGCTCATACAGATTGCTGCGGTAATGGCTGCTAAATTAATCGCATAACCACCGAATGGCGCAATAAAAATATTTGTAAACCCAGTCACGTTTAGTGACGCAGAAACCGGCGCTGGGTAATTATGTGCTTTGAGTACTGCAATTCCAGGTAAATTTTGTGAGGTCATGGTGACAATATACAGCGGAATACCTATGCTGATCATCGCTTGCAAGTTAAATTCTGGCGCAATGAATGCAAACTCGCTCATTTTCCATTGCCAGCTACTGGTATCTATTTGCCCTGTTACACCCGCCATAATAAACCCCGCCATGAGCACCATTAACATAGTAAAACGCGGCATTAAGCGTTTGCTAAGCAAGTAAATTAGCACCATCACACCGATTAACAGTGGCTGTTTGGCCATGAAATTAAACACATCGATGCCAAAAGTGACCAGCACGCCAGCGAGCATTGCGCAGGCAATTTGACTGGGAATGCGCTGCATTACTTTTTCAAACCAGCCTGTGATACCGGATATAAACACCAGTAATGCGCTGAACATAAACGCACCAACCGCTTGATTTAAGCTATAACCTTGTGCGCTGGTTATTAACAAAGCAGCACCTGTAGTCGACCAAGCAATTAATATTGGTATTTTATAATAATAAGACAGCCCAATGGAGGTCACGCCCATTGCAAGGCCTAACGTGAGTACCCAACTGGCAACTAAGTCAGCAGTGCCACCAAGCACTATCACAACTTGATAAATCAGTGCGATTGAGCTCGTAAAGCCAATAATTACAGCTACCAACCCGGCGGTAACTCGACTAAGTATTTGATCTGAGATTTGCATGTCGTGCCTTGATATAATGGTTAAACCAGTTATACCTAAGCTTTCTTTTTCTCGCTAGGTACAATTTTAAAACTATGACTAAGGTCTAACCATTATCACTTTTAGCAGACTTTTTATTTTAATGCTGGTTGAAGTGTTTTACCATCGCTGTCAATTTGACTGAGTATTTTAATCCCCAACACTTTAGCAATGAGCGGGTAAACATCTAAGTTATTAACTTCATCAATCACTAAGCTTTGTTTAAATGCAGGCCCATTTGCTATAAAGGTTGCTGCCATATCATCGTTATATGCATAGCCATGAGTCCCTAAGTAGTTCACTTTGCCTTCATTAGAAAATGCCCTAGGCGCAGTTGTTTGTAAAATAATGTCGCCAGTACGGCCATTACTTGGATAATGATACTCATCCCGTTGACTATCAGTCAGCACGGTATAACGCCCTTTTGCAGCTTCAGCCAAGCGCTTTTTGTACGCTGTTATTTGCCCTTGAGTGGTTTTATTATTGGCATAAATAAGTACCCGAGGGCCGGTATTTTTAACCATAAATGCGTCATCTTCAGGTAAGCTATTCAAAGGAATGCTTTGTTCTGGGTCAACTTTACTCATACCGTGATCAGAAACTAAAACTAAATTAGCATTAAGCGATAGCGCATTGATACGTGAATGTAATTGGCCAATTAATTCATCAAGTTGATGTACCGCCGCTTGGGTTTGCTTTGCATCAGGGCCAAATTCGTGTCCCATACTATCAACTAATGAAAAATAGCTGATCACCAAGCGAGGTCGCTGTGCTTTAGGCAGTGTTAACCATTGCACTATTTGGTCAACTCGATTTTGATAGTCGCTATGTTTTGAATAATGGTAATAATAATCGGGTAGCATACCATTAAAGCGCGCATCTGATTCTGGCCAAAAATAGGTGGCTGACTTTAAGCCCTGCATTGAGGCTAAATTCCATAATGGAATGCCGTTAAACCAAGTGCTGTCGTCTTTGCCCTTACCCATGCTATAGCATTCATTACGTTCGCTGTCGCAAAAACGGTTATCTACAACCCCATGGTTGATAGGCAGCAGCCCAGTAATTATTGATAAATGATTTGGGAAGGTTTTAGTGGGATACACTGGGCGCATTTTAAGGCCTCGTACTCCCTGCTGCGCTATTTTAGCAATGTTTTTAGCACCATGCTTTTCAATGTAATCCCAACGAAAACCATCAAGGGAAATGAGCACCACAGTGTTCTGCGATGGTTCTGAGGCGTTAGCTTTACTTATACAGCTGACAGCTAACAATAAATATATAAAAAACTTCATCATCAATTACTTAAATTTAAACCGTGTGTTTTACTAGTGTAATACGCATCTGTTGCAAAAATAAGACCTAATAATGGGGAAAATATTAAATTCTCTTTTTCTAAACAAGCTGTTAGATTAAAACTAAGTAATAAAAGGAGCTGCTATGATCGACTTTCGAAAAAAAATAACGCCTGCGCGTGAACTGCGTTCGACTGCTAATTTGCACACGGCACTGGAAAGTGATCGAGGCCGAATAATTAATAGTGCGGCAATTCGTCGATTACAGCAAAAAACCCAAGTATTCCCGTTAGAACGCAATGCAGCTGTGCGCTCAAGACTTACTCACTCGCTTGAAGTGCAGCAAGTGGGACGCTTTATCGTACAGCGTATTTTTCATTATTTAACGAAAGCAGAGCAGCGAAACTATGGCTTACTCGATTTAGAACGGCCACTAGAGAGCTTGGTTGAAATGGCGTGTTTAATGCACGATATTGGTAATCCACCGTTTGGCCACTTTGGTGAAGCGGCAATTAACCAATGGTTTCAAACCCACCTTGAAAGCATTACACCAGAGCGCTGCAAAACTGCCAACACCGGAATTAGTGTTATTTTTAAACATCTGCGCGATGATATTCAAAACTTTGAGGGGAACGCTCAAGGGATTCGAATTGTACATTCATTATTGTCACTTAACTTAACCTATAGCCAAACGGCAGGAATATTAAAATACACGCGCCCTGCTAGTATGGCAAAGAGTGATAGCCCAAAAGATAAAAACTATTTAATGAAAAAGGTTGGTTATTATTTTAGTGAAAAGCCGTTTATTGAAGCATTACAAAATGAGTTAGAGATAAAGCAATATTGTCGTCACCCCGTCAGCTATATCATGGAAGCAGCTGATGATATTTCTTACTGTTTGGCAGATATTGAAGATGCGGTTGAAAAAGGGATTATCAGTGTCGAATCATTATGTGAAAAACTAAAGTATCAATATACCCGTACTTTGATAAATCTCACTATCGATGATACTGAGCATCTAGACTTTGCAGAAAAGGCTATTGATTATGCTTATAACAAGGCAAGTGAACAACCTTATAATTTCAATAGTGAATTCTTTATTTATCTACGCGTGTCGTTAATGCATCCGTTAGTTAATCATGCGGCTAAACGCTTTATTGAACATATTGATGCAATTTACCATGGTGATTTTAATCAAGCTCTTCTAGAAGATAAAAGTTATTTGCATGCAGTGACTAAAACTTTAAAACAAGTCGCCTTAGAGCATGTATTTTGTCATCAAGAAGTCGGCAAATTAGAGTTACAAGGATATCGCATAATAAGTGGCTTACTGGATTGTTATAAGCCATTACTGGCGCTCAATAGTGATGCGTTTAAACGAGTATTAAAAGGTGATACAGGATTTTTAATTGAATCCAGATTAATCAAGAAACTATCTAAAAAGCACATAAATAGCTACCAAAAAGCGATCGATCATTTAACCGATGAACCTGATCACTTTGCTGCTTATGAATTTTATTATCGTTGTCGGCTTATTCAAGATTACATTAGTGGTATGACAGATCAGTTTGCTTATGATGAGTATCGTTCACTGATGGTCATTGACTAGATTAATTAGCATAGTGATATTACACTTGAGTCATTGTGTTTTATCGGTGATAGATATTTGTAATGGCTATGTATACACGACTTTTTTTATTCATTCTTTTTAGTTGTAGTTTTAACGGTACGGCAAAATACAGCGAGGCAATGTGTATTTTGTATAAGCAGCAAATGCAGCAGTATAGTTATGATAAAAGCAGCCAAAGTTATCGCAAGGCAAAACGTGATTTTGACAAAAACTGTAGTAATCCACCGGTCGAAAAGAAACCCCAAGAGATAGTTAAAGAGCCTGCCAAGGTTGACATAATTGAAGATGAGCCGGTTGATACTGACTTAGAGCCGCTCACGGATACTGTAAACCCCCTTGACAGTACAGAACAAAATACGCAGCTAGTAACTGAGCAAGCTGATGGTTCTACTGAGCTTGTGGCTGAAGCTATAGAGCAGAATACGCAAGCAGTGGCAGCAGATGAAAAGCTGCAAGAGGTAGCAGTTGAGGAACAACAGGTCGTAACTGATATTGAACCTAGCACTGCTGTAAAACAAATAACGCCGCCCGTGAAGCCGATTATAAATCCACCCATAACAGCAGCAGAACAACCAACTTCATTAATGACTCCACTATTAATAATTATTTTAGTATTATTAATTGCCGGCTGGGTACTATACAAACTGCGCATGAAAAAGCAGTCCCGTGAACAGTCGAGTAAACTTGTTCAAAGCAAACCTGATGTTCCACCTGTTGCGAAAAAGTCAGTTAATGAAATTAATGATGCAGCAATAAAGCCCGCTCCACCACAAACAGACATGCAACAAAGCGAACATTTGAGTGTAAATAGTGACAGTGACGCGGCTGATTCAAAGCTTAGCGACGAAACACTCGCAGTTGATACTACTGATTCGGTAAAACCAATGCTCAGTACAGAGCACGATTTTAAAGAACCAGAAATACGCACGTTTGATCCTAATGCGCCTTTACCAGGTGTAAAGGCAGGCGTTGAATCGCACACTAAAGCTGAAAAATCTGAACAACACCTAGAGTCTGAGTTAAATAAGTCGGCAGCCGATGAGCTCGAGCAAGCGCCTAGCCCAATTGCAGACAATGATATTGGCAATCGTACTCAGGATTTCGATATTAGCACTAAACCAGACACTGATCCGGCGACGTTACAAAATGACGAAACACTAACCACTGCGCCATCAGTACCAATATCCGATGAAACACCATTAAGCTCAGCAGATATGTCTGACGATGAGGATGAAATTGCCCAGGCGTTAGCTGCACTTAATAACGAAATAGACGCAGAGCAACACAAAGATGAGCCGAACGTCACAGATGATAGTAACCCATCTGCTCAAGAGCAGGGTGATAAAGCTAACCCGTTTGCAAATTTATCGTTAGACCCAACTTGGGATCCAAATAACGATGAAAAGCCAAAGATAGAGGCGAAAAAGAAAGCACCAAAATCTGCGCAGTTAATCGCGGCAGAAGAGCGAGCTAAACAACTGAAAACAGATGAGTAAATTTATAGTTTTAACGTGGTTTTTATTGAATTTAGCTTATTTACTATTAGTAAAACTATTTAATCTACGGCCGCGTCAATATTCGGTGTGGGCTTTATTAATGTAAACTGAGCTGTAAGTATCTGTATGATGGCGCATGAGTTAGCTAAAAATACTTTCCACACTCGAAAATAACAGTACTATTAATAATCTCTATTGATAAGGAAAACAACAATGACTAAATCATTACTGGTTTTAAGCTTAAGTCTAGTACTTGGAGCATGCTCTAATACGCCTCTTTCAGTCGATACAACACAGCAAACTAAAGACGGATTATCAAAAGTTGAAAACGGCAAAATGAATATGGCCTATGTTAAAGCAGGCATGGATTGGAGTCGCTTTACTAAAATTTATTTTGCACCTGTGACTGTTACTAATGATCACCCTGAGGGTTATAAAGCCCCGCGAATAGACACCCGCGCTGATGGGTTAAACGCAACCTATGATTTGGATGATAAAACACTGCAAGAGCTTGCAACCGCTTTTAATACCGTAGCTAAAGATGTGTTTGATGGTGAACAACCATACCAATTGGTTAACTCAGTGGATGAGAATACGTTAATTGTTGAAGTGGCGATTACTGATATTCGTTTAAGCGCGCCGGTAGAAAGTTCTCGTCGTAGCTTTCAAACAGCGGGCGGTGCAACCTACACACAAAACTCTGGCTCAATGATGTTGTTAGCACAAGTCAAAGATGGAAAAGATAATACGGTTATTGCAAAAGCCGCTGATCGGGGACAAACCATGGATCAGTGGCAGCAAAACACGAAAGTATTCAATATGGGAGATGTTAAAACCATTTACCGTAGTTGGATAAATGGTTTCAAAAACGCCTTAATGCAAACTCACGCTGCTAATAAATAGCTATCTATAAAGCGTTAAAGTACAGTTTAACGCTTATGCATTACATAGCCACTAAAACCAAGCGCTTTAAAGTACAGCTTTGCAACACTAAAGCGAGTTTCATCGAGCAGATCAGCTAGGCGAATTCTATCAAGCGGATAAAACTCATGTTCAAAATTGTGTTTCATTCGCTCAACGCCTACTTCGGTAAGCCCCAGTTGCTGGCAAAGGGCAAATTGAGCATCACGCTCAAAACCGGTTTCTGGGCGCATTAAATCAGCTAAATACAGGTTCGCTTGTGGTTTGAGCTGCTTTGAGATTGCTTTAAACATTGCTTTTTTATCGCCGTTATCTGCTAAAAAATGCATAACAAATAAGCATAGCGCTGCATCAACTGGCTCTTCTAACTGCGATACGTCGCCAACATGAACCTTCACTCGTTCACTTATGCCTAAATCAGAGAAGCGTTGCTGGCCAATATTAAGCATATCAGTGGAAATATCCTGTGCGGTGAAGCGCCACGTCGCATTTATTTTCGCAAGCTCGGCAATTTCTTTGCCAGTGCCAGAGCCGACAACTAAAATATGGGCGTTATCACCCAAGGTTGCACTAAGCTGTGCGGCCGTGGTGTTATGGAGCAAGTCATAACCTGGTATTAGTCGTGTGATACGAGAGTCGTATTCAGTTGCTTCATCTTGTGTAAATGTTGGCATAGTCTAGTTCCTTTAAATAATAGAAATAGTTGAATAACCACCTGGTTTTTTAGCTACATGAACCTGGTTAGCAACCCGTTCAGTCATTTGCGATACATGAGATATAACCCCCACTTTTCGCCCTTGTGCTTGCAGTGAATCTAGTGCATCCATTGCAATACTGAGTGTTTCGCTATCTAACGTACCAAACCCTTCATCAATAAACAAAGAGTTAATACTTACTTTGTTTGATGACAGTGACGCAAGGCCGAGCGCCAACGCCAGTGAAACTAAAAATGACTCTCCCCCAGAAAGTGTATTAACAGAGCGTTGCTCGTCCGCCATATCGCGATCAATAATGGCAATATCGAGAGTTTGAGCGATAGCCGTTAACTCGTAGCGTTTATTCAGGGTTTTTAAATGGCTGTTTGCATAATGTAGCAATATTTTTAAGGTTTGTGTTTGCGCTAAATTACGCATTTTTTTGCCTTCTTTATCACCAATGACTTTATTCAATAAGTGCCATTGCTCAACACGCTTTTGCAATGTTTTGAGTTCATTTTGCTTGGTTTGCAAGTTATGCTGATTTTGCTTGTGTTGCTCAAGCTTGGTACTTACCTCTAACAGTGATTTTTGCAGCTTGGTATGTTGCTCATTTAAGGCGTTTAACTGCTCAATTAACTCGCTGTGCGGTTGTGCTGGCTTATTATTATTTTGATGCTGCGAAAGTGTGTTTTGTTGCTGTTTTAACGCGGCATCAGCATCAATCAAGGCTTGGCTATACTGCGTAAATTGCTTTAGTTGTGCTTTAATTTCTTCATTATTTAAGCTGTGTAGAAGTGCTACCTGCTCATGAGTCACCGTGGTGAATTGAGCTTTAAACTCGATAAACCATTGCTCATAGCGAGCCTGCAGTTTAGCTTGCTCTTGTTTGTTCTCTGATAAGCGTAATTGATGCCCTTTTAACGTAATGGCTTGCTCATCACGTTGTTTTACCGCGCTGTCATAGCTATGCTGGCTTTGCGTTAGCTGTGTTTGGCTAAGCTCAAGTTGTGCGTTTAGCTTGGTTTGGTACTCATCAGCAGTTAGGTTTTCATTATTAAATAGTGCCAAACGCTGGGCCTGTGAGTTGCTTTGTTGCAGCTGTAGCTTGTCTGACTCTTCATTTAGTCTCTTTAAGGTTTGCTCTACCTCATTTATTAGAGGGCTAAGTTGCTGAATTTGCTGCTCAGCTGTATTGATTTTCTGTTGGGCTTGCTCAAGCTGGGTTTGTGTTTGCTGGTAATGTTCAACCTGCTGCTTTAAATCGGCTAAATCGAGCGCATCGTTTTGTAATTCATGCCAAAATTCACTCTGAGCGAACTGTGACTCAAGCGTGGTGGTTAATTCATTTTGTTGAGCAGTCAGCTCATTTAGTTTGTTATTACATTGAGTTTGCTGGTTTATTAAATCAGTATGCTGGGTGTTGTATTGTTGCTGCGTCTGTTGCTGAGCCTTTAGAGTATTTTGTAATTGGTTGACGGTTTCTTGGCGTTGTTGTAGCTTTTGTTGCGCCTCAAAATATTGGCTTTTTTGCTGTGCTAACTGTTGATAGTGAGTGGCTAATTGCTCTGGTGATAATTCATTTAGTTCACCGCGTGTAGCTTGCATCGTATTACTAATTTCAAGTTTATTCGCTCGAGCAGTTTCTATTGTACGTTGTAATTGCTCATGCTCACTCTGTAAAACAGCATGCTGAGTTTGTTGTTGATGAAACCGTTTAAGTACCAGTTCTAATTGCTGCTTAGCATTTTGATAGTGAGTTTCAAAGTCGGCGATTAAGTTATCGAACTGTTGGTTTTGCTCCGTTATAAAAGGGTGTTCAGTTGCTCCACACACTAAACATGGCTCATTGGGTGTCAGTTGTGCTCGTAGGTGCTCAACATTCTCACTGGCGCGAAGACGCGCTTGATTTAAGCTGTATTCACAGTGTTTAACAGCTTGCTCTGCACTAGCTACATCCTGCTTTAACGTGCTTTGTATGCGCTCACTCTCACTGAGCTTTGTTGTAACTAGATTTTGTTGCTCATAGCTGTGCTTGAGTTCTTGATTGAACTGCTGATAACGCGTGCGCTGCTCTTGTAAGTATTCAATACTTTTAAGCTGAGTATCGCACTGCTCAATATTAAACTTACCTTGCTGCTCATTAAGCTGCTTAAGGGCTGCTTGCTCACTGAGTAATGCTTTCTCACTCTGTTCGGTCAGTGCGTTTTGCGTCGCGAGCACTTCATTCAATTTGAGATGCTCTCGATCTAATTGACTATTTTGAACCGCTGTAGCGCTTAATTGCTGCTTGAGCTGCAACCACTGTTTAAAACTGTGGTGATAGTATGTCCAATCTAAGGCTAACGGTTTAAGTTGGCTATGTGGACTGAGCCATTTTTGGCACTGCTCACTGAGTTTGATGGCTTCATCACGGTGACAGGTGCTTTGCTTAATTTGTTGTTGTAACTGACTCAGTTGCTTTTGTTCTTTAGCAACTTGTTGCCCCGTATTGGTTATCGCTTGAGCCTGCATAGCAAGTTGGCTATCCAATTGGCGAGCTTGCGCTATAACAGGCTCTGCTGCTTGCAGTTGGTGTTTTGCTTTTTGTAAGTCATCACTGTATTTTTGCTTTGTTTCAGCAAGCTTAGCTATAGTTGAAGCGTGATCAATCTGCTCTAAGTCAGCGATTGTCTTTTTCAACTCATTATTTTGCGTATTAAGCTGCTCAAAGCGCTCTCTATTATCTTTTATTTCTGCCGCTGCTTGGGCTTGCTTTGCTTGGTTGCTTTGCTCTGCTATTGCTTCAAGCGCGTCATTGGCTTGTTGCTGCTCGGCTAAAGCGTTGGCGAGAGCTTGCTCTAGTACTGTGGCTTGTTTATACCAATTAACACCTTGCTCTGACACCGCAAAGCTTTCTTTGTTAAGTGCTAGCTGTTGTGTTAAATCGGTTACCTGCTGATTATTAGCTGCTAACTCTTCATCACTGAGCAAGGTGTAATTTGCTAGGCTAGCATTGAGTATCTCAAGTTCATCTTTTAGCTCTTTATGGCGTTCAAATACCCTTTTACCGATTAAACTAAACTTATCAGTACCGGTTAAACATTCTAAAAGTTGTGCCCGTTCATCGCCTGTGGCCTTTAAAAAGGCGGCAAATTCGTGTTGCGCTAATAGTACAGCGCGAGAAAACTGCTCAAAGCTTAAGCCTATCTTAGTTTCTACTTCTTTTACGGCTTGGCTTTTGTCAGCTATTAGAACGAGATCAGGCAAAATATATAAACTATGTTCGGCCGTCTTTAACTTACCCGTTACTTTTTTATGTGCTCTTTGAATTGTATAACGCGCGCGGTAAGCTTGTTTATCTTGGCCAATAAAGTCAACCTCAGCAAAACCTTGCCAGCTCCCTCTTCGGAGCAAGTTACGAGGGTCATTTAGCTTGATATTGTCGCCATTAAAATCAATTAAATTCCCCTTATCGCCCCTTAAACGTGCCGTTTTAGTGTAAAGAGCGAGGCAGATTGCATCTAAAAATGTGCTTTTTCCTGCACCGGTATCACCGGTAATAGCAAATAAACCCGCATCTTTCAGTGGTGCTTGGGTAAAGTCAATTTCAGCATCAACAATTGAGGCTAAATTATGTATGCGTACTGCGGTTATTTTCATAGTTGTTCTTGCTCCGTCAGTTCACTAATAACTTCGTTTAACAAACCTTTAAGTTCGTCAGGTACGGCCTCTCCAGCCATGTCTTTATCATTGGCAAAAGCTTGCTCTAATAAGCTTAGCGGATTGAGCATCTCGACTTGGTTTAGATCTTCAAACACGGTGTTGTCACTGTGTGTTTGTTTATGCTCTCGCACCCGTTCAATACCACAAAAACGTACGTTTTTACCATCAAGTGCTTGTTCTATTTGCTCTCTAAATGTGGTGTCAGTATCACTGGATTTAAGTTTTACTCTTAAATACGCAGGAGCAATATTTTTTGCTATATCTAAGTCTTTAATTTGTTTGCACAGTTCGGGTAAGGGCACACACTCTCCCTTGGGTAACACAATGACATCGGCAGTACGCGAAATGTAAAGGGGCTTTACAGTTGTTGTTATTTGTTGATTTTGTTCAGTATTAAACTCAATGACATTTACTTGATGGGTATAATCTCGCTCAGAAAACGACATAGGCATCGGTGTACCGCTGTACCTAATCGCATCAGATTTAGCGACTTTTTGCGCTTTGTGTAAATGACCCAGAGCCACATAATCAGCATGTTCGCTAAATACCTTCGCAGTTATGGCTTCTTCACCACCTATGACTAAATTACGCTCGGAGTCACTGGAAATGTCACCCCCTTTGGCGTGCAAGTGGCCCATAATGATGAGTGGTGTGGTTTTGGCTTTATTTGTGAGTGCGCTTTGGGTGCTGAGCTCATAGGCTTGTGCTACGCCGTGAGCATAGCTTACGCCATCTTCGGTGTTACTTAGTGTGCTGACGTCACTGGCACGTAAAAAAGGCATAGCGACAATATGGGCGTAGGTATTTTGATGGTTAATCTTAATCACCACATTTTCAGGTTGCTGCGCCTCAAAGCGCCCTACTACATGGGTGTCAAACTGAGCTAATAAAGGTTGGGCTGCTAAAATACGATTGGCAGAGTCATGATTTCCCGCAATCAGCACTATTTGTAATTCGGGACAGCGCTTTTTAACATCTTTTACGAATTGATATAGTTGGTTTTCAGCACTCGCTGCTGGTGTTGCAGTATGGTATATATCACCAGCGACTAAGAGTAAGTCAATTTTTTCATTTGCGAGCGTGTCGATGAGCCAAAGAAAAAACGCTTGATGTTCATGGAACCTAGAGTGTTCATAGAATTGTTGGCCAAGGTGCCAATCTGAGGTATGTAAGACTTTCATGTCACGCTCTTAAAAAAGGTTAAGAGCGTCAATATACCCAAGCTAAAACAAGATGCAAGGGCCTACTTTAAATCTTTACGAGCTTAAACTGTACCAAGCAAAAATAACAATAGGTAAGGCAAGTAGGGCCATCATTAACGGTACTTTTAAAGCGCGGGTTTGTTTAGCTTGAAGCGCTTTTAATGCATTAGTTTCATTGCAGGCTGCCACTTTATCAATATAAAAATAGCCTGAATCTAGATACTGTTTACAACTTTGTTCGTCCGCTGGTATAGCAATTAATTCTTGTTGTTTTTTTAGGATATAAAAATCCATACGCCCACCGTATTTTCTGCTTCATTTTGGAACACGTTTGAGAGAAAAGCTGCGCTATTGCTTCCCCTCAAATCAAAAAAGTGGGCGATTTTAAATACAAATGACGGTAAAGATCAACTAAAAAATTCACTATTTATCAATTAGAGAGTAAATACTTAAAATTATCGCTAAAAGCAGCAAACTTGTGCATAAAGCGCGCCACTTTTTACTGTTTTTACGCCGAGTTGGATGGCGATCTAAAGCGTCATTTTTGTCCCTTGCGGCGATGACTTCGACAAACTTAAAACCTTTATTTTTATACTCGTTAAGGAGAGATTCTTGTGCAGGAATTGCTGCGACACATTGATCTTTTTTTACGATGTAAAATTTCATCTTGGACTCCTATTAAGTAGCTACCTTATACTTTAGTAAACTGGTCTGAATTAAACCTGAATTAGGTTGTAAACCCCCTTTACATTAAGAGCTGACGAATAACATATTCTTTACCTTATTAAATCGGGGCTTGGTCGCTATTTTATTGAATTTAGTCATGTGTTTTGCCAAAGTATTATCACGTAAATTTAACAGGATTAATTATGAAAAAGGCAGTTGTTACTTTAGGTGCTTTGCTAGTACCTTTGGCAATGTCGAGTGCGGTACTTGCTTCTTCGGTAGTGCAAACTAAAGGCTCATTTGTTGATAAATTTCGCCAACTTGATGAAGCGTTGCCAACACCTAACGTATATCGTAGTGCCGCAGGTGAACCGGGTGAAAAATACTGGCAGCAGCAAGTAAATTATGAAATAGATGCCAAGCTTGACGAGAAGAACCGTCGTTTGACTGCAAGTCAAAGTATTGAATATAAGAATAACTCGCCTCACACGTTAAAATACTTATGGTTACAACTAGACCAAAATATTTTTAAAAGTGATTCAATCGCTGAGCGCACCGCTACATTTAATGCTGGTAAATTACAAGGCCGCCCTGATGCCAAACCAACTAAGCTTAGTTTAGGGCAATTACGTCGCCAGCAATTTATGAGCGATAACGAGCTAGGTTTTACCATTGCCAATGTTAAAGACGACAGTGGTGATGAGTTAAAGGTTACAATTGTAGATACACTTATGCGTATCGATTTAAATGAGCCACTTAAACCTGGTCAAGACGTTGAGTTCAGCATGGACTTTGCATTTAATATTGTTGAGGAAGATGCTGTAGGCGCTCGTTCAGGTTATGAGCACTTTGAAGAAGATGGTAACGACATCTTTTTACTTGCGCAGTGGTTCCCTCGCCTAGCGGCTTACACCGATTATGAGGCATGGACAAATAAAGCCTTTTTAGGTCGTGGTGAGTTTACCTTAGAATTTGGTGATTACGATGTTGAATTAACGGTTCCTGCTGACCATATCGTATCAGCAACGGGTAAGCTTGATAATCCTCGTTCAGTTCTTACTAGCACTCAGCGTAGTCGTTTAAAAGACGCTGAAAATGCTAAACGCCCTGTTTTCATTGTGACTGAAGAAGAAGCTCTTGAGAACGAAAAAGCAGGCACTGATAAAACTAAAACGTGGCACTTTAAAGCAGAAAATGTACGTGACTTTGCATGGGCTTCATCACGTAAATTTATGTGGGATGCTAAAGGTTATAACCAAGGTGGCGATGAGCAACCATTAGTAATGGCTATGTCATTCTTCCCTAAAGAAGGTGGCGACTTATGGAAGAAATATTCTACTGAATCTGTGGTTCACACCATGGAAGTTTATTCTCGTTTCTCATTTGACTACCCATATCCGGTTGCACAATCAGTAAATGGTCCTGTAGGTGGTATGGAATACCCAATGATCACCTTTAACGGCCCGCGTACTGAGCTGCAAGATGATGGTAGCCGTACTTATTCGCAAGCTGAAAAACGCTTTTTAATTGGCGTAGTTATCCACGAAGTCGGCCATATCTATTTTCCTATGATTGTTAACTCAGATGAGCGCCAATGGACTTGGATGGATGAAGGCTTAAATAGCTTTTTAGACGGTGTTGCTGGCCGTGAGTGGGATCATACAATCCCATGGGGTGTTGAACCGCGCGATATCGTGGCGTACATGAAGTCTGAAAATCAAGTGCCTGTAATGACTCAATCAGATAGCGTATTACGCCTTGGTCCAAATGCTTATACTAAACCTGCTGCCGCACTTAATATTTTACGCGAAGTGATTTTAGGTCGTGAACTATTTGATTTTGCCTTTAAAGAATATGCACAGCGCTGGAAGTACAAGCGCCCTACTCCGGCTGACTTTTTCCGTACAATGGAAGAAGCCTCAGGGGTGGATCTAGATTGGTTCTGGCGTGGCTGGTTCTACACAACGGATCATGTTGATATCTCTCTCGATAAGGTTTATCAATTACAGTTAGATACGAAAAACCCTGATATTGATTTCAAACGTTTACGTGACATTGAAGCAGATAAACCAATGCCATTATTTGTTGAGCGTAACCGAGCTGAAGGTAAAAAGTTATGGGTTGAAGAAAACCCAGACGTGACTGATTTCTATGATGCTAATGACCGTTTTACCGTCACAAATAAAGAGCGTAATGCTTACAACAAGTTCTTAAAAGGCCTAGAGCCATGGGAACGTAAAGTATTTGATCGCGCCATTGAAGAAGACAAAAATTACTACGTGCTGGAGTTTTCAAACTTAGGTGGCTTAGTAATGCCTATCTTACTTGAGTTGACTTATGAAGATGGCAGTAAAGAAGAGCAGTATATTCCTGCCGAAATTTGGCGTCGTAATCATAAGCATGTACAAAAGCTAATTATTACCGATAAAAATAAACCTGTAGTGTCTGTATCTGTGGATCCTCGCTGGGAAACTGCTGACGTTGATGTTGAAAACAACCACTACCCGCGTCGTATTATTCCTTCACGTATCGAAGTGTATAAACGTGAAAAGAGTAAAGCGAAAGTAAGTCGCGATATCATGCAAGATATTAAAACTGAACTTAAAACAGACGAAGAAAAAGAGACTAAGGAGCAAAATTAATGCGCTTAGTGCTCATTTTTTTAGCTCTTATAATTGCTGCGCCAGTGATGGCGCATCAATTAAAGGCATCGGTAACAACGGTTTTATTTAACAAACGCACTAATAATATTGAGCTTATGCATCGCTTTTACTTACATGATACAGAGCATGCAGTGGAGCATTTGTTTCCTGGTGGTGCAGATATTATTAGCAATAAACAAGATCAACAGCGCTTTGCAAAGTACATAGAATCTCATGTAGCACTGCAGACGTTATCGGGCGACCCTCTTAATTTGGTTGAAGTGGGTGCGCAGGTTGATGGTAAGTTTTTTTGGGTTTATCAAGAAGCGCCTATTCCTGAGGATATTCAAGGAATTCGAATGAGTCATGGTGCGTTGCGAGATCTTTGGCCTGCACAAGTCAACATGGTGAATGTAGAAGGTAAAGGTAAAGTCAAAACCTTACATTTCACTCAGAATGACACCTGGCTAGAAGCGCGTTTTGAACCAAAGCAAGCGAATACCTCACAGTAAATAGTTCAGTTCCCAACCTACGCGCACAGCTGTTTTGTGCGCGTTTTTTAAATTTAGATAGATTAATATACTAAAAAAGATCAGTTGATCCTTTGCAAAACAAGCCGCGTACACTATCTTAAAGTAATGCGGATGTAGCTATGAAAAAACAATCATATACAAGGAATGGTATGAATAGTCATCATGACAATGTGAAGGGTGTTATCTTTGATTTAGATGGCACTTTGGTTTCGTCTGAGTTGGATTTTACCTTGATAAAAGCCCAGCTTGGTTGCCCTGAAGAGCATGATTTACTTAGCCACATAGCAGCCCTTCCTTCGCCTTATATGCGAGAAGAAGCAATGAATATCGTACATCAGCATGAACTTATTGATGCTCAGCATGCAAGTTTGCTCCCCGGCGTTGCAAAAACGGTTGGTTATTTAAAAGAGCTCGGTATGCCGATGGCTATTGTTACACGCAACTATGATCGTGCCGCAGCGCTGAAATTAAAAAATAACCCCCTGCCTATTCAAACGGTGTTAACCCGAAGCGATGCTCCACCTAAACCTGATCCTAGCGCACTTAATGCAATTGCTACGTTATGGCAGCTAGAGCAAACTCAGCTGCTTTATGTGGGAGATTACCTTTATGATATACAAGCTGCGCAAAATGCTAATATGCGTTCATGCTTATATGCACCGGGTAAAGTTCCTGATTATGCTGAGCAAGCTGATTATGTTTTGCACCACTTTAGTGAGCTTGCATTATTGATTGATGAACTTACTGAGCAACATGTAGCACTTCACAATTAGTGTATTATGTTAAATTACCCTGTTTTTTGTTTTTAACTAGACCTAACTAGATTAGAGGGCTCTTTTTACAGTTACAGCCGTGACTTATAATTGTGCGTTAGCTACTAGCTCAACAGTGTTTGAATTGGTAAAATATCAGTCATATCGAGTTTACAATAGAGGCACAAGATGGGCAGAGCATTTGAAGTCCGCAAAAATTCTATGGCAAAAACTGCCAATGCGAAAACGAAAGTTAATTCTAAATACGGTAAAGAAATTTACGTTGTTGCCAAAAACGGTGAACCTGATCCAGAAGTCAACCAAGCACTCAAACGCATCATTGAGCGTGCTAAACGAGATCAAGTTCCAGCCCACGTAATCGATAACGCGATTAAAAAAGCAGCAGGCGGGGCAGGGGAAGATTATTCACCAGCACGCTATGAAGGCTATGGCCCTGGCAACTGCATGGTGATTGTTGACTGTTTAACAGATAACCCAAATCGTACTATCAAAGATGTACGCTTACCGTTTACTAAAACAGATTCAAAAATTGGCACCCCTGGTTGTGTAGCTCACATGTTTGATCACCTCGCTGTACTTGGTTTTAGTGGTGATGATGACGAAGTGGTACTTGAAGCTCTGATGATGGCTGACGTGGATGTAACCGATGTAGAGGTTGAAGATGGAAAAGTATCTGTTTTCGCACCGCACACAGAATATTACAAAGCGAAAACAGCCCTAGAAGAAGCATTTGAAGGTATCAACTTCGAAGTAGACGAAATCACCTTTGTGCCACAAGTCCATGTTGATATAACTGATGAAGATGATATCGCCAACTTTGAAAAATTCATCAACATGCTAGAAGACTGCGACGACGTACAAAACGTCTATCACAATGCAACGGTTATTAGTTAAGTAAAGTTAGCGAGAGTAAAGCTAGCTAGGATAAATCTTGCGTAAGATTACGCCGTTGTTTTGAAAGCGCATTATTTTTAATGCGCTTTTTTGTTGGTTGCTGAATGTTAGCCATTCATTGTAGTTATGAATAGGTAATAAAAAAGCCAGCGCTAAGGCTGGCTATGACACAAACAAACTTTATTATGGCTAACTCGCTAACTCACTTTTATATTTAATCCGAAACGCATGCAATAGTGGTTCAGTATAACCACTTGGTTGTTTTACCCCTTCCAATACAAGGGCTAATGCAGCTTGATAGGCGGTGCTATTCGCTAAACTCTGGGCTGAATCCGCCATGTTTTTATAAGCCGGATCGTGGGCATTTTGTTCATCGACCACTTTAGCCATTTTTGCCATTGTATTTTCTATTTGTGACTGGGTACACACCCCGTGATGCAACCAGTTGGCCATATGTTGGCTAGAAATCCGTAATGTAGCTCTATCTTCCATTAAGCCTATGTGGTTAATATCAGGTACTTTTGAACATCCAATACCTTGATCTATCCAGCGCGCGACATAGCCTAGAATCCCTTGCGCGTTGTTGTCTAGCTCGGCTTGAATATCTTCTTTAGTTAGCGTGTTAGGATCTGCCATTAATGGCGGTGTAAGTAAATCAGACAAACTTGCCTCAATGCGCGTTGCTATGGCTTTTTGACAGGCAAATACATCAATATCATGGTAATGCATTGCGTGTAATGTGGCAGCGGTAGGCGAGGGCACCCAGGCGGTATTAGCACCAGATTGCGGATGCGCTACTTTCTGCTTCATCATTAACGCCATTTTATCGGGCATTGGCCACATGCCTTTCCCAATTTGTGCGCGGCCACTTAAACCTGTTTGTAAACCGATATCAACATTTCTATCTTCATAAGAGCTAATCCAAGGCTGCTGTTTAATAGCCGCTTTTGGTAGTACTACACCTGCTTGCATCGAGGTGTGTATTTCATCACCTGTGCGGTCTAAAAACCCTGTATTAATAAACACTACGCGCTCTTTAGCTGCTGCAATACAGGCTTTTAAATTAACCGAGGTACGGCGTTCTTCGTCCATAATTCCCATTTTTATGGTATTTTTTGGCAATGCTAATACTTCTTCAACGCGTGAAAATAAAGTATTAGTAAAAGCGACTTCCTCTGGCCCATGCATTTTAGGTTTTACAATGTTTATGCTCGCAGCCGATGAGTTTTTAACCGCGCTATTACCTAATAAGTCATGTAATGCGGCTGTGGCTGTGATCATCGCATCCATAATTCCCTCAAACACATCTTGGCCGTGGCTATCTTGGATGGCTGGGTTTGTCATTAAATGGCCTACGTTACGCACAAACATCATGCTACGACCTTTTAAAATGAGTTGCTTGCCATCAACACTGGTAAAGTGTTTATCGGCATTCAGCTTGCGCTCGACGGTTTTGTCTGCTTTGGCAAATGTTTCCACTAAACTGCCATTCATTAAGCCTAACCAGTTTTGATAAACCTGCACTTTATCCTCTGCATCGACTGCTGCAACAGAGTCTTCGCAATCCATAATGGTCGTTAGGGCAGCTTCCAGTACTACATCCTTTAACCCTGCCTTATCAGCTTTACCAATAGGGTGCTGATGATCTACTTGTAGTTCGATGTGTAAACCGTTATTTTTCAACAAAATAGAGCTCGGGTTCTGTGCTTCACCAATATAACCAACAAGCTGTTCTGGTTGTTTTAAGCACGTTTGAGAGCTGTCTCTGAGGGTAATTATTAATTGCCCATTGACGATAGAGTAATTGCTACTTTCAATATGCGAGCCGCTTTCTAGGGGGAGTGATTTATCTAAAAACTGTCTGGCATAAGCCATCACTTTAAAACCACGAACAGGGTTATAAGTAGCCCCTTTCTCTGCACCATCTTCTTGCGATAATACATCAGTACCATAGAGCGCATCGTAAAGTGAGCCCCAGCGGGCGTTGGCGGCGTTCAAGGCAAATCGGGCATTACTCACTGGCACTACAAGCTGCGGGCCTGCACATTGTGCAATTTCAGGTTCAACTTGGAGGGTTTCAATCTGAAAATCTTCAGGTTGTGGTGCCAAATAACCAATCTCGGTTAAAAAACTGTGGTACTGCTGAGCATCCCACTGTTTATTAGTTTGATGGTATTCATCAATTTTTTGTTGCAGAACATCGCGTTTAGCTAGAAGTGCGCGATTCGTGGGCGTTAAATCTTCGATTATTTTAGCAAAGCCTTGCCAAAATTGTTGCTCGCTAACACCTGTGTCAGGTAGAAGCTGTTGATTAATAAAGTCAGCTAACTGCGTATCAACAGTTAAACCAAATAGGCTGTGAGAGGAGGTTGTCATAGTTGCTATCCTTTAAACGGTCACGGTGCATAAATATCTTATGTGCTAACCATAACGTAAAAATGCCAAGATGGATGCCTTTTAAACATTCATAAAAAATATACCCGGCATAACAACTATAAATTTACTAAATCTAAAAAATCCGCCTAATGTTGAATTAAGCGCTACGGAGCACATGCCCCATAGTCTCTCTCACAACAAAATAAATATTTGCTTTAACCGTTCAAAGGATTTTTATTATGAGTACTTATCAACATCACACAGACACATTAGCAACTCTTTGCCAAACTCAAGGCAAAACGTGGCAGGCAATTAATCCAGAATATGCAAGTCGTATGCGTTTACAAAATCGCTTTCGTACTGGGCTGGATATCGCACAATTTACCGCTGATATTATGCGTGAAGATATGGCGGCATATGATGCAGATACCAGTCAGTACACTCAATCACTTGGTTGTTGGCATGGTTTTACAGCGCAACAAATGATGATGGCCATTAAGCGTCATCAAAAAACCACAAAACGTAGTTATGTATACTTAAGTGGCTGGATGGTTGCAGCGCTACGCTCTGAATTTGGCCCATTGCCAGATCAAAGCATGCATGAGAAAACCTCTGTGCCAGCATTGATTGAAGAAATTTATACCTTTTTAAAACAAGCTGATGCGCGTGAACTTGACCATTTATTTAAAGACCTCGATGCCGCAAAAGCAAGCGGTGGCGATGTGCAAGCAGTGCTTGATAAAATCAATAACTTTGAAAGTCATGTAGTGCCCATTATTGCTGATATTGATGCAGGTTTTGGTAACGAAGAAGCTACTTATTTACTGGCTAAAAAAATGATTGAAGCGGGGGCTTGTGCGATTCAAATCGAAAACCAAGTGTCAGATGCTAAACAATGTGGACATCAAGCGGGCAAAGTAACGGTGCCGCATGAAGATTTTTTAGCAAAAATTAATGCGGTACGTTATGCGTTTTTGGAGCTGGGCATTGATAACGGGATTATCGTAGCACGTACAGACTCTCTCGGTGCTAGCTTAACGCAAAAAGTGCCGGTATCAAAAACGCCAGGCGATTTAGCAAGTCAATACAATGCGTTTTTAGAAACTACGCCTATTAATGGGGTAGAAGATTTAAACGAAGGCGATACGGCAATGAAGCTAGACGGCCAATTGTGTAAACCAACTCGCCTTGAAAATGGCCTTTATCAGTTCCGTGAGGGGACAGAGAAAGATCGCGTGGTTCTTGATTGCGTCACCAGCTTACAATCTGGCGCTGATTTATTGTGGATTGAAACTGAAAAGCCACATGTTAAACAAATTGCAGAGCTGGTAAATCGTGTGAAAGAGCAAGTACCTAATGCCAAGTTAGTTTATAACAATTCACCATCATTTAACTGGACGTTGAAATTCCGCGAACAGGTTTATCAACAATGGCTTGATGAAGGTAAAGACCTTTCAGCTTACCCAAGTATCGATGATAACAAAGCACTCATGGCGCCAGAAATGGATAACACTGAGCTTGCGAAAGCGGCCGACGTGCTAGTACAGAACTTCCAACGTGACGGCGCACGTGAAGCGGGCATTTTCCATCATTTAATTACATTACCTACTTACCACACAGCGGCATTGAGTACAGATATTCTATCTGAAGGCTACTTTGGCGACTTAGGAATGCTTGCTTATGTACGTGATGTGCAACGTCAAGAAATTCGCCGTGAGCAAGCATCTGTTAAGCACCAAGATTTAGCAGGGTCAAATATGGGTGATACGCATAAAGAGTATTTCTCAGGTGAGAATGCGCTTAAAGCCGGTGGCGAAGCAAACACTATGAACCAGTTTTAGCTTTACCTACTAGCTAATCTATTCCTATCAACAATGTTACCAGGGCCGCAAGGCCCTTTTTTCCTGCAGAGCTAAGTAAAAAAGCTTGCGCACAACTGGTTTTATACACAAACTAACTCGCCAACTCAGATCACTATTTAACTAGGTTAAAGTTTCAAACGGCAATCTGGATCAGAGTTTAACTAGCTGCTCATTTTGGCCTAAATATTTGGATTAGGATTTTATCAGCTAACCTTTTACTTGCTACTTTTTAAGAAAAAGTCCGCTTTAATGGCTTTTTTGCCGAACAAGAAGCGGGATTGCAGGTGAAAATACCTGCTATTAGCCATTAAATAAAAAATATAAACCGATTTTTTACTAACTCTAAACAAGGGCAAACCACTTTTTTACCAACTTAAACGCCATAAACAGTGACTCAAACCGATTTTTTACCAACTCAATTGATTGATATTACAATAAACCGAAATTTTACTAACTCAATTAAGCGACAAAGTCCGATACTTGGTTTTAGTATGTAAGGGGTTACTCACATTATTAGTGTAAAGGGGGTTTACAAAAAGTTAGCGAGGGTAAAGAGACGCAGTACTTGACTACCGCGTTTAAAAATTTATTCTGATCAAACTCGCAAACTCGCAAACTCGCAAACTCGCAAACTCGCAAACTCGCAAACTCGCAAACTCGCAAACTCGCAAACTCGCAAACTCGCAAACTCGCAAACTCGCAAACTCGCAAACTC